>CAVSFV010000020.1:0-69201 GCA_963727325.1 uncultured Alphaproteobacteria bacterium | reverse complement strand
GCTCGATCGATGGCGAATATGATTTATCGGTGAACGGGTGCGCCGGGAGACCGGCGGAAGGCGGACGATGCAAGTACGTCGTGGTTCGGCACGAAAGGGCCGGTCAGTAAATCAAGAGCGAGATGGAATGTAAAATTGCTTTCCAGCCGCAGTTTTCTTTTGTTTCCTCAACACGAAACGTCGGCACCACCCGATGTGCACTGTCTGTGGATAGCCACAATTTCGGCATGCGATCCGCCAAATCGCGACGCTATTGTCGTTAGGATCCGTTGCAACGCACCACAGCGTTGGTGATGCTGTGCAGTGGGTCGCGCGAAGATACTGTGTGCAGTAGGTGGGGATGACGCTCTTCAGGATCGCAATTGTCGCCGCAGGCGCCGAACCGAGAGTCTCGATTATCGAAATAAGTCCGAATTATGGAAACAGCAACAGAAAAAGATCTAGCCCGCTCGGCGGGCGCCCGCAGAGCCAGCGAACGATTTTGTCTAACCAAAAGGAACGGCGGGATTTTATCTAAATCCTTTGCGCACAGTGAAGCACCTGTTCACACCTCGGGGTGCTGATTAGTAGAACCACGTACTAGCGTGCAATGCGGTAGAGGGAGAGATGACGTGAGCTATACGCTGAACCAAATCAACCTCGCTACACTCGATACGTTGCTGCAGAGCGAGGGCGTTGATCCATTTGCCACCGGTGTGAACAACTATCTGATCGCACAAGGCGACACGAAGGGCGTAACAGACATAAAAGATCTTATATCTGTTATGAGCGGAACGCCGCCGTTCCCGACCTCACAGCCCGCAGAAGTCGATAATATTACGTCCTCCGGTACCTATAATATCGATACCGATCAGTATCCGGCGCTTCAGGCCATTATCCTTGATGATACCGGCGGCAAGCAGCATCTTACGGTGACCGGCAGCTCCAACGTTCTGATCGCAACCGGCGACGGTAACAACGTCATCAAATTGGCGGACAACGGCAACGATGTCGTCAATCTCGGTACGGGGAGCAACACTGTCACCGGCGGTTCTGGAACCGACAGCATCTTCGGCGACGGCACCCACGACTTCTCTGACGGCCGGTTCTGGAAACTTCTCGATGCTCTATGAAGGCGGCAGCCATTCGACGCTCGTTGGCGGCACCGGTACCGACGATATCCTCATCGACGGCGGCGCAGATAACTCTCTGGTCGCGGGCCATAGCAACACCTTGATCGAGGTGGCCATGGTGCCGGGAACGGCGCTGGCGCTACGCTGGATGGTGGCTCCTTCGACGCCGTGACGCTTCAGGGTGGTTCCGGAGCCGGCGAGTACCTCACTGGAACCGGCAACAATGATGTGTTTCGCACCGGTAGCAGTCCGAGCGAAGATGTATACGCCGGAGGTAACCACGACTCGGTATATGCGGGAGGCGCCGGCGGTTCTGGAGATGGCGGCGGCACACTGCTTGGTGGCGGCAATAGTGACACATTTCACATCGGCGCCCATGGTAACGATACGATTATTGGCGCGGGTGCCGGCGACGCAGTGGTCTTCGATAACCAAGCCTATCATGGTGGCGCTGGCATCACGATTACGACCGAGAGTAGTGGGGTTACCACTGTCAGCTTCGCTGCCACTGGCCAGAACTTCACCATCATTGGCGTTCAGACACTGACGTTCTCCGATGGAGTCCATATCCATCTGTAGTCGCCAGAGCAGGTAGCAACACGGCTAGTTGAGTTAGGCTCTGTAGGCGTTGAGAGGAGTTGGCCAATGACAGCAATCAACCTGGACGGCGCGACGCTGGACAACACCGGCCTTGGTACGTCGCTTACCAACAAGGGTGACGGGCAACTGACCAATGGCGCCGCGCTCGTCAATGAAGACGGCGCGGACCTGATCAATGTCGGCAAAGGTACGACGCTCACCAATGAGAATGCGTCGACGCTGACGAATACCGACGCCACTCTCTTCAACATCCGCCACGCGACGCTGATCAATACTGACGCGGGCACACTGCTGACCAACGAAAATAGCTCCACCTTGGTCAATGGCGCAACGATCAACAATCAGGATAGCGCGACGCTGATGAACAGCGCGACCGTGGTCAACGACGGCACAATCAATAACAGCGCCAACTTCGAAGATACTGCGACCGGAACGGTACTCGGGACCGGAAGCTTCGTCCAGACCGCCGGAGGCGTGACCGAGATCGACGGCAGCTTCACGCAGGGCACCCTGAATGTCGAAGGCGGCACCTTCACCGTTAATGGGCCGACGACGATCACGGGTGACGCGTCCGACGCAGGTAGCATCACCATCACCGCGAACAACACGCTCACGGTCGACGGCACTTTCTCCACCTCCGGAAATCTCACAATCGATTCCGGCGCGACGCTCAACGCCGGAAATTTCGTTGACAAAGGCGGCATAGTCGTCCTCAACGGCGGCACCATCGATCCTTCCGGCATCAAAATCCAGGACGGTACCATTTCCGGTTCTGGAACGCTGATCGGCAACGTCGTCAATAATGGCGAGGTGACGGCGTCGGGCGGCACGTTAGATATCCAAGGCAACGTGACCGGCAGCGGCACCCTCGTGGTCGGATCGGACGCGACGCTTGAACTCGACGGCAGGGTCGACAGCGGCAACACCCTGCAATTCGCCGCGGATACCGGGGTGGCGCAGATCGGCGATCTGCTCAACGGCTCGGATCATCAGCAATTCAATGCGCCGATTTCGGACTTTGTGACGGCCGACAGCATCGATCTCGCGACCGCCGGATTAGGCACTTTCAGCGCTATTACTGGCGCCGCGCCCGAAACTTATGACATCTCGACCGGTACGACGACGGTTGACCTCAACGACGGCGGTAGTCTCGTCGCCACTCTCACCCTCGAGGGTGACTATGCCGGCCGCACCTTCACGGTGTCGCAGGCTTCGGGCTTCGACGATGTCGGCTTGGCCTGTTATTGCCCCGGCACGCTGATCGAGACAGCGTGCGGGCAAAAACGCGTGGAGGATCTGAAAATCGGTGACGAGGTGATGACCATGGCTGGCGCCTTGCGGCCGATCAAATGGATCGGGCGAAGGAGCTATAGCGGGCGCTTCGGCACAGGGCAGAAACATATCCTGCCAGTCTGCGTCAAGGCTGGTGCATTGGAAGACAATGTGCCGCGACGTGACCTCTGGATTTCGCCGCACCACGCCATGTACATCGAAGGGGTGCTGATCGAGGCCAAGGCTCTCGTCAACGGCGCCTCGATCGTACAGGCCGAGCAGGTGGACAAGGTGGACTATTTCCACATCGAGCTCGACACCCACGATGTGATCATCGCCGAGGGGGCATTGTCGGAGAGTTTTATTGATGACGGTAGCCGCGACATATTCCACAATGCTCACGAATATTCTGCGCTTTATCCCGAGGCGGTAACCGGCATCGCGCAATACTGCGCCCCGCGTCTGGAAGACGGCTACGAGGTGGAAGCGATTCGGCAACGGATCGCGTTGCGCGCCGGTCTGGTCCCGGTCGACAAACGAGTCGGGCAGTTGCGCGGCCACGTCAACCGCGTCAGCAACAATCGCATTGCCGGTTGGGCGCAGAACGCCGACCATCCCGAAGCGCCGGTCTGTCTCGACGTTTATGCCGGTGGCCAGCTAATCGGCCAGGTTCTGGCCAATGGGTACCGCGAAGACCTTGCGCGCGCTGGCGTCGGCAGCGGTTGTCATGGCTTCGACTTCAGTCCGCCGGATGGACTGACTTTTGACGCTGTTCACGTGCGACGTTCGCTGGACGGTGTCGCGCTCGAAGCAACAATAGATCCGTGCGAAACGACGTCCGCCGGCCATGCGGGCATAAACGATCGAGCGATCGCTCAGCGCGCGTGTTGAGGACTTAGTCGCTGGGTGCGTCGCAAGAAGTCGACCGTGCGCAAGAAATCGACCGTGAGCAAGACTTGGTCGACCTAGCGTAAGCGCTGTTTTGATCCCACCTTTTTTAACGCCGTATGATGGGCGACTGTGCTAATCTCTGAATCGGAGATCGGCTTGTGTCTATGCTTGACATAAGCTTGAGCCGGAGGCGACGGAAGTTCGCCGGCTGGAAGTGATTACGGGGACTGGACGGCGACGCAAGTTCGCCGCGGACTTCAAGGCGCGGGTTGTTGAAGAGACATTGAGGTCTCTGTATGAATTGATAATTAGATTGATGCTGTCGTTCGCCTCCAAAGCATCGAATAGCACTTTGTTGTTGTTGGGAAGCGAATGACGTCGGTCCTGAGTAAGATTTATATCATCGTTTGTCTGCGACGATAATGGCCCATGGCCGAGCATCAGCAATTTCGGAATCTGACACTTGAGTATATTCAGCGAATAAATCATATCGCTAATATTATCCGAGCCGAAAATCCCACAGATCGCACCGCCCTTAAGGACAGTGTCGCCGGATATAAGCATCCCGCTTTTTTTGATCGGTAAGACTGATACTCCCCGAAGAATGCCCTGGCGTGTGAAGCACAGGCAATCGATGATGTCCCGTATCAATGGTCACCCCTTCCGCCAGTTCCCAATCGACGGAAAATGGTGTGAATGGCTCGCCGAACGCGCGCCGTAGGCGGCGACGAACTCGACTGGCACAATTGCTTCTGCATTTCTTAATGCTTGTTGGTAAAAATGTGATTAGTTTTGAGCAGGAGGCAATCTGCGACGATGATCGATTTCAGGATCGCGCCGCACCGGGCGATCGCCGGCAGGAACATTGTCGAGGTGCTGCTTAACGGAAAAGTCGTCGCCACCATTGCCAGCACAGGCATCGACGGCATTCAGGTGGCGAGCGCGCATTTCAAGAAGCATTGGTTGGACAGCGGTGAGAAAGTTGGGCTTGGTACTCCGTCGTTGCATATGACGTTCGACGCTCGTCCCAATCGGCTAGGCGTCGCTGAACGACAGAATGATTAACTCGTTTTAAGAAGCGAACAAAAGGTCCGGCGATTGCGGTGTGGTCAAGACGGTCAACCCACAGCGAGAGGCGTTGCGACGGCAGCGCCGTTTTCCGGATTCCGTCTTCGGACCTAAATTAGTGCTCTTCAGCGCATTGCGTCGATTTGCTTCGATCTGCCGGAAGGTTGTCATACCGGGCGCTCTGTTGGCTCCGTTTCGTAATTCGCTCGGCTGGTCTTGGGTTGCGCGGGCAAGGGGTGGGTGCGCAGCCATAAGGTTCGTGCCGTGGTCGTTGGATCGACGCCGATTTTTTTCCACCAGGTAGCCTCGTCACCGCTGCGGTGTACCTCGCGATGGTGACCCCGGCATAGAGGAACGGTGAACTCATCGCTGACCTTGCGACCGAGCGCGCGGCTCTGCATGAAGCGAAGGTGGTGAGCGTCGGCCGGCTGCCGCCCGCAGATCAGGCAAGCGTGCGTGGCGACGAATTTGACATGATCGCGATCACGAAGCCGCCGCGGCTCGGGCAGCGGCAGGGCACTCTTGTCAATCCCTGCTGTCCGATTGTGGTTCTTCGGCTTGTTTGGACGCGTGGTTTGCGAATGAGTAGGCTGTACTTCCGGCTTCGGGGATACTTCAGCAATCGCCAGGTCGGTTATTCGTGCCGTAAACGCTTGTTCCACCTGATGAGCATCAGCGGTGGTCAGCTTGTTCTTCTCGCCAAGAGAGCGGTGCGCCCAAAGGCCGGCATCATCGCTCGAAGTGATCCGACTAAGCTCGGCGATAAGTCGATCACGCAATTCAGCCGAGGCTTCAACTCCGAGGCTTTGCTTGGGTGATTGCATCTTGGCATCACGACGGGGCGACACGCTGGGAACGCCACCGCGTTGGCAACCATTCAGCCGACCGTTACTGGAAGCCTTGTCGTCAGGAGCGTCCTCGCTAGGTGCTGGGTTGACTGGAGCTATCAGGTCCGGTGCATCAAGGTCGTCCTCACCGGCAATGCCGACAAGGGCAAAGAGCGAATAGCGCCGGGCATAGGTCAGCGCCATTCCCATCCGGTGCGGCGTCGCAGTTTCCGCGACGGCACACACCGGCCAGTCCGACGCGATCCATTCTCCTGAAGCATGCGCCAGCACCGTAGTAAGATTGACGATGCCTGCGGCCCGATCGGTGGCGGTCGTCTGCATGGTGGCAATCTCGTGCTGACCCAAAACTCGCCGCACGATGTCGAGGCCACTCGACAGCGAGGCATAGCGGAACGTCTTTCCAGTTTCGCCTCGACCGCTGGCGGGAAGGGTTCCAACCAGTGACTTCTCTGGATTGGTCAATTCACCTTGGGCCTTGGCGAGCGCTGCCGCCAAATTGCCGATCGTCTCGCTAGACCGTTGCAGCATGGCTATCGTCCGCTATGAGGAGATCGACGCTGATGGAGCCCGACTTTGAGCGCTTTGCGCGCACACCATGGCCGATGGCCTGTTGGGCGTCCGCGGGTACGAGGCCCTTGAGTTCAGACTTGGCCTGCTCATGCTCCAGATGTGCCGACCGCGTCTGCGAGAAGACCGCGGCGAATTCTGCCCAGGCATTCGAAGAGCTCATATCGACAATACGAACTGCCTCAATCCGCGGCTTCGGCGGCTCGATGCCGAAGAGGGTAGGGGTCTCGCCGTTCTCGACACAGCGCCAAAATCTTCGCTCGGCGGTGATAATCAGGTGCTGGTAAAGCGGATCGGCGTGGGTCGAAATCTCGACCCATTTGCCTCCCCCAGTGATCACCGAAAGCACGGCTCTACGGGCCGCCACGACCCACATATTGTGCTGCAGTTGCGGCGCATACTTCTCGAGGGCGGCTTCTTCCGAGAAGTACCAGGGCAACATGAATTTGGCTTCGAACACTGCCCCACTCGACTCAACTCGCCCATCGAGGGTCGCTGCCATCCACGGCAGTCCCGGGTGTCGGACGTGTTTTTGCAAGTCGGCGACGACCTGGCCGGTGTTGACCTCGTACCAACGCCGATTGAGGTCTTCGGTGACCGAGCCAAGCTGGACGATGAGGTTGCCGGATAGGTCCTCCGGCTCGATCTCACCGCGCTTTTCCTTCCACAGGCGGATCAGGGCGGCTTCGTCGTTCCCCATGATAATCCGGGCGTCCGAGCCGCCGATAAAGTAGCGCCGACCGCGAATGCCTGAGCTTGGGGATTCTTGAGACATTGGTGATTCTCCAGTAAGTACCGCAATGGGTTTTCATTTCGATACTAAAAGTATTGGATATCGCGGTGTCGAAGTCAATACTAAAAGTATCAATACGCCAAGTAAAAGCAGCCCGTGCGTTATTGGCCTGGTCGCAGGAGCAGTTAGCGACTGAAGCAGACGTCTCGATCCCAACGATCAAACGCCTAGAAGCCCAGGACGGGCCGTTGGGCGGCCGCAGCGAAACCGGAGACAAGATACGTACGGCGCTCGAGGCAGCCGGCGTCGAGTTCATCGACGAAAATGGGAGCGGTCCCGGTGTCCGATTAGGAAAGCGGCAACCGAAAAAGGGTTAGGGTGCGTGGCGATTCTTGAGGGGGAGCTTCGGGCAAATAAGCGCCTTAAGGTTGGTGCTTGGTCTGCTGGGCCGGTCATGAGATCATTAAGATCAATGCTCTCGAAGGCGCGAGATGGTCAGAAACCTCCACGTCTGTGATTTAGATGACGCCGCGGCTGACGCCACCCCCGCTCTAACGACTGCGTGACATCGCCCGCGGCCGCCCTCGATCACCCAAAAAGGAATTTCCCAAATAGGAATTCGGCCGGCGCCGGAGCCACTAGCTCGGGCATGATCCGCCGCCGTCGCGCTCGGATCCGCCTCGCGCGCGGGAAAACGCACAACGAAGGTCAAAGCGGTCGTCTTTCGCCATGTTCCCGCGCTTCGGAGGCAATAGATCACCCTCATGCTGGCTCGACGGTAGGCGAGGGATCTTGGACCGGTTTTGCGCGGCCTTAAGCGCCTAGGGCGCGCATGGGTTTGGTTCGCCGACGGGCCGGAAGCAAGCTGATCGCCGGGTTGGAGGTATCGGCCAGCGTTCGAATGATTCCCGGGATTTCGCTGGCCGGTAGCGCTGCACTGAGGAGAAATCCCTGCACCTGACTGCAGCCCTCGTTTTCGAGACATTGCAGCTGCTCCAGCGTCTCGACCCCTTCCGCAACGACCGTCATGTCGAAACTTCGCCCTAAATCGGCGATAGCGCGAACGATCGATAAACTATTACCTCCGGTCGGCAGATCGGCAACAAACGATTTGTCAATCTTCACTTTGTCGAACCGAAAGCTGCGCAAATAGCTCAGGCTGGAATAGCCGGTACCGAAATCGTCCATCGAAATGGCCACGCCAAGATCACGCAACTCGTTGAGTATTGCGAGGCTAGTGTCTGTTCTCTCCAGCAATACGGATTCTGTAATCTCGAGCTCGAGGCGGCGGGCCGGTAGTCCGGACGTAGCAAGCGCATTTCGCACCGCTTTCGGCAGTCCGGAGTATTTGAACTGCACTGGTGAGAGATTAATGGCTACGCTTACGTCCTCTGGCCAGTTCACGGCGTCCATACAGGCCCGGCGAAGCACCCATTCGCCAAGGTTGACGATCAGCTTTATTTCCTCAGCCAACGGGATAAAATCTGACGGCGAAATGCATCCTTTGTCCGGATGATGCCAACGCAGCAAAGCCTCAAGGCAGGTCACACGGTTCTTTGCCAAATCGAAAAGCGGCTGGTAGTAGATTTCAAACGTGTTCTCGAGGCTCGCCGTTCGTAACGCACTTTCCATTGTGCGTCGCGCTTGAGCGCGATCGTTCATTTCCGCCTCAAAGAAGCGGTAAGTACCGCGCCCGTCTGCTTTGGCCCGATACATTGCGAGATCGGCGCTCTTGAGCATCTCGTCCGCGTTGCCGTTGCATTCTGAAGCCATCGCAATTCCAATGCTGGCTCCAATGCTGAGCTCATGGCCATCGACGAAATAAGGTTGCCCCATCAGTTCGATCAGCCGCTCTGCAAGTATCGTGGCAGCCTTAGGCTGTTCGGACACCATCTGGATAATAGCGAATTCGTCGCCGCCGAGGCGAGCCACCCGGTCCTCATCCCGAATATTATCTGCCAAACGCAGAGCCACGCTTTGCAGCAGTCCGTCGCCGATCGAATGTCCAAGCGAATCGTTGATGCCCTTGAAACCGTCCAGATCGATGAACAGAACGGCTACTGCCTTTCCTTCCCCTGAAGGTCGCGCCAGCGCTTCCTGCAGCTGTTGGCGCAGTAAGGTACGGTTTGCGATACCCGTCAGACTATCGTGGTGAGCGAGATAGTGGATCTCTGCTTGCGAGCGAACCCGCTCGGCTATTTCCTGTTTCAATTGCTCGTTGGCGTGAACCAGGTCAGCTGTTCGCTCATTGATGCGTTGCTCGAGTACCTCGTTGAATTCTCGCAATGTGTCGTTCGCCTTTTTGCGCTCCAACTGGGCCCTTACTCTGGCGAGCGCCGCGGCGAAATCGACAGGCTTTGTTATGTAGTCGTTGGCGCCAGCCTCGAGTGCTTCTGCGACATCTGAGCCATCCGCCTTGGCAGTCACCATGATGACCGGTAGCTGCATTGGATCAGACTGTTGACGTATCTTCTTCAACACCTCAAACCCACTCATTTCTGGCATCATCATATCGAGCAGCACGAGCGCGAAGGGTATTTCATTAAGCATGTTCAGCGCTTGGACGCCGGATGCAGCTTCGATGGTTCGGAAGCCGTGTCGTCCAAAGCGTCGCGAGAGCAGGGCCCGGTTTTCCGGCACGTCATCAACGATTAACAGCGCAGGCTCAGAGTTCCCAAACATTCGCCATAGCTCCGGTTGATAGACGCCCAAACGAGGCTAATCGCCGGGCGATGGACAAAAGGCCGACCGTCCCGAACCGATCCACCATAAAGCTAGCGAGTTAATTCCGGATTATGACCCGGGAGGGCCAGCTGCTAAGCCCTTTCGTTCGCGTGCGATCATCCAGCCGAAACGGCCTTTGGCTGTGAACGACTGCGCAGAACCCGTACGATCTCCTGTGCCGTCGCCGATTGCAGCCGTTCAAACCGCGCCAGACGCTGAACAATTTCGCTTCGCGAAATTACCCCCCTTTCGGCGCGCAGCATCAAAATTTCCTGCGCGGTAGCCCATGACAAGTTGACGGCCTTGGCGATGACCATGAGTGCTTCCGAGCGGTCCCGCCCCATGGCCTGCTCGACGAATTGAAGAGGCAGATCGCACATCGCAGCCAACGTCGCGATGGTTTCCGGATAAGCGCCTGTCTTGGCAAACGAGGCTAGCGCGCTCTCGTTCAGCTGCCCAGACCGTTGCAAGCTATCGACCGCCTCCAGAGCGGCAGCGTAGTCGAGCGCCGTCGACGCCAATTGCGCTTCCACTCGGCCCGCAGCCTCCGCGACGGCCCGATGAACCGCCGCTTTTGCGCGCGGATGTGACGCTTCCAATTTCGCGCGAACGGCCGCCGAGGCCTTGGCCACAAGGGCCGTTAGCAATGGCGTTGGAATCTCAGGTCGCGCACCGACAAATTCGGCCAGTCTGTCATCGCCTTCCGAACGGTGAACGAGCACTGTAAATCCGTGGTCGGAGAAGTTCGCGCCGTAATTGTCGACGGCGTTCAGAACGACCTCGCGATCTCCGAGTTCAACCAGCACATCAGTGACCACTTCGCTGAGCGACCCCCGTTGCGCAATCGCCAGCATGTGGGCTTGCCCCTTTGTCCTCGCAATTTCGACAAGGGCCTCATCGCTGAGCTGCGCGGATTGCGCGAGGACCGGTCCGGCCACATCGATGTCGTCATCGCGCGCCAGCAACCGAACGATGCGTGGCGGCGCGTTTCGTATCGGCGCCAAGCGTCGGCTAAGCAGAGCCCGCGCCTGTTCCTCGATCTCGGCAGCGAGCCGGACGATGACATCATCGAATACTTCGAGGTCTTCGGCGGAAAACTCATCCGACCTCCCGACAAACAGATCGGTGACCTTGCCCGCCATTTCACGCCGCCGGTCGGTTGACGCACCAGCGATGGCGTATTCAATTTCCTTTATAAAGGAGAGTTCGGCGGTCATCGTACTCAACTCGCTTTCCATCGATCCGCGGTAGCTCGCCGGATCTGCATCAAGCAGCCTCGGTCAATAGCTCCAGTCGCGGCAAAGATTGCTTCTTCTCGTCGATTGGTCGGATCGGAAGTCGAACGGCGAAGCGCGAGCCAGCGCCCGGTTTGCTTTGGACCGTCAGCTCTCCGCCCATTAGGCGGCAGTATCGCTGCGCAAGCGGCAGTCCGAGCCTGACGTCATCGCCATAGTTGCTTGCCGTCTCGTTTTCGGAGCGGCCGAAAGTCTCAAACAATCTACTGATCTGCTCCTCAGAAATGCCTATCCCGGTATCCTCGACCGAGATATGCAATACGTTGCCACGCATCGAAGCCGAAAAAGTAATACTGCCGTTCTCGGTGAATTTCGCGGCGTTGCTCAACAGATTCTCCACAACGCGCCGCAACTTCGACGCATCACAAAGGATCTCATCGGCGGCGGGCAGCTCAACGCGAAATTCGTTGCCGCTTTCGACAATCGTTGAGCGCCATTTTGCCGCCATGCCTTCGAACAGGTCGCGAAGCTCGATGCGGTCCGGGTGCAGCGTCATCTTGCCGGCTTCGAGTCTGGAAAGGTTCAGAAGGTCGTCGATGAGTTCCAGAAGCCTATGACCCGCGCCCCGGATGGTTTGCAGGTCCTTGTACTTCTGGTCTTCCCTCGCCCCCAGGTTTTCGATGAGAATCTCGCTGTATCCGATGATCGAATTGAGCGGATTTTTCAGTTCATGACTCATCTTCGCGAGGAACTCGGATTTCGCCAGCATAGCGCGCTCAATCTGCTCGGTGGCCTCGCGAAGCTTTTGTTCCGTTGCCCGGCGTAACTGGACTTCCTGCTCAAGCTCGGCCTGCGAAGAAACGACATTGGCGTAATAAAGCGCCATCATCGAAACATATATACTGGCGCAAAACGTCGATATCAGGCCAAGTGCGACGAGCAGGTTTAGCGCGACTTTTTCGGGGAATCCAAATACGCAATAGATGCCGTAGAACGCCGCCAGGTTGGCAACGATCTGCACGCCCACGATGATGCGTGTCGACCGCGCCGGCAAATAAAAGAAGGCAAGCAACGGGACCGTGACTAGCCACGGCAAAATCGGTGAGCTGACGCCGCCATACTGATAACAGCCCCAAAAAACGCAGAACATCAAGTTCTCGATGGAGAGAAGCGACAGCGGCACGTACCAGCCAGTGAGACGAAGGAGCAGCGGAAATGGCCAAAAGGCGGTTACCGCGAAGAAGAATATCCACCAGGAGGTGTCCGCTCCACCGTCGATGTACAGCATCGACAACGAGATCGTATGGCCCAGAAACGGGCCGAACAGATGGCTGAAGAGAAACATCCGTATGTTGACGAGGTAGTCTGATGATCTCAGTTTCGTGGGAATGAACCAATCAACGGACGAATTGACCCGCGTGCCGAGGTTTTTAAGAAAATTGCTCACGGTGGTTCACCCCTGCAAAGCCATTTTGGTTGTCAAGTTCACGCCGCTGCCGCGATCGCCGGCGCGACCGGAAGTCGAACCGTAAAAACCGATCCACGGCCAGGCTCGCTTTCCACGTCGATATCGCCATTGAGTAACTGGGCCAACCGGCGGCTGACGGCGAGACCGAGGCCGGTTCCCCCGTACAATACCGATGTTTCGCTGCTAACCTGATTGAAATCAGTGAACAGGCGGGCGATGGCCTCTTGGGGAATGCCTATTCCCGTATCAGCAACCGCGATCACGATCTGATCGCCCGCGGGCGTTGCGACGCGGTTCGCAAGCAACGAGACCTTGCCGTTCTTGGTGAATTTGCCTGCGTTGCCGAGCAGGTTGATCAGGATCTGCCGCAACCGTGTTTGATCGGTATCCATGATGCCCAGGTCGGGCGATTTTTCGAAAATGAACTCGTTGCCGTTTTGTGAAACCAGGTTCCGGCAAGTCGAAGCGACCTCCTCAATGCAGGTCTCTAGATCAACCGGAGCCAAAGATATCTCAATATTGTCGGAGTCGATCTTGGGCATGTATAGGACGTCCGAGACCAGCGATAACAGATGGCGACCGGCGTTATTGATGGTTTTTAGATCGGCTTCATCCGCCGTATCCCCATCAGACTCAATATCCTCCAGCAGGATCTCGCTGTAGCCGATAATGGCGTTTAACGGCGTACGTAGCTGATGGTTCATTTTGGCGAGGAAGACGGCCTTGGCCTCATTGGCGCGTTCCGCCTCATCTTTGGCCTGCTTTAGCTTTGCCGCGGTCAGAAGACGTTTCTCGATCTCCTGGCGCAGCGCGGACTGAGCGGTCATGACATAGGCGTAATAGATCGCCATCATCGAGGTGTAGAGCGTGGCGCACAAGACCGAGATCATTCCCACCGTGGAGAGTGCGCTCAGCGGCAAGCGCTCGGGAAATCCGTTAAGCAGATAAGCGGTACAGAAGCCGGCAAGTTGGCCGGTAAAGATGCCGAGCACGAGGAGCGGCCGATCGCCTATGTAAAAGAAGCCGATCAGCAGTGCGGCCAGGCACCAAGGCAGGAACGGAGAGCTCACGCCACCGTAGAAGTAGGAGCCGAACACGCTGACGAAGGTGAGATCGCAAAATGAGAACAGCGCAAGCCATGCGAGAGTGCGACTAAATCTGAGCGCAAACGGCAACAGCCAAAACGCGCCGCACAAGACACAAATCGTCCAAAACACCCAATCATGCTCGGGTAAGGCGTAATACAGAAAGCCCAGGATCGCGATCGCGCTGCATGGGCCAAGCAGATGGCTGATCGTGAAGATTTGCGCCCGCCAAAGATTGGCGGTGTTGGAGCGAAGCTCCACCGGAATGAACCAGTCAATGATTCCTAACAGGCGATCGCTAAAGTCGTTAGACATTGCTCGTCCCCAAAAGACCCGGCGCCACGGCCTTAAGCGACGGCGGCGCGAATAACCGCGGGATCGTCTCGAACAGTCGCGGATCGGTAGCGGTCATACTCGTCCTGGGCGAGATCGACCGCGGTGCGCAGCCTCGCCGCCAGTTCGGCGACGTTTTCAGCGCTGTGGCTCGGCATCATCTGGAGCCGGAAGCGGGCGTTGCCTTTGGCGACGGCCGGGTACTCGACCAGATTGGCGATCACCTCCAGTTCGGGCAGTCGCCGACTAGCCATGCGGGCCAACGCCTCGTCGCCGACGAGAACCGGCACGATTGCCGAAGGATCGCCGATCGCGGTCAGCTCGACGGCGGCGAGCGCGTCGCGCATTTGGCCGACCCGCTTGAGGAGCATTCGACGAAGCTCGCGTCCCCGGTCGGAGCGGACAATCTCGAACGCCTTGGTCACCGTCGCCGACTGTACAGGCGAGAGCGCATTCGAAAATGTCGCCGAGCAGCCATAGAATTTCAGGTACTGTTTGACCGCGGGCGAGTTGCAGGCCACGAAACCGCCATTAGAGCCAAACGTTTTCGAGAAGCTTCCCATCACCACATCGATTTGGCCAGCCATGCCTTGCATGCCGATGAAGCCACGTCCACCGTCGCCCATTGCACCGAGATCATGCGCAACATCGACCAGCAGGGTGGCCTCGTACTCGCGACAGAGCTCTTGAAGGGCGCGCAGATTCGGCGTGTCGGAATCCATCGAAAACAGGCTTTCCGTGACCACCAGGATGGCGTTTTCCGTGTCTTTGGCGCGGATACGCTTCAACTGCCGGCGTGCCGAATCCAGATTGAGATGACCGTGCAGGTGAACGTTGGTGGTCGCCGAATTCGCGCCCTCCTGGAGGCATGCATGCGCAAGGCCGTCCATGACCACGTGATCGCTCGGCCGCACCAGTCCCTTGATGGCGCCGTAACCGGCGGCCCACCCTGTTGGATAAAGCACTGTGTGATCGAGGTCGAGGAATTCGGAGATGGTCTGCTCTAGCCGCAGCGAGTACTTAGTGTTTCCCGCCAGCGCGGATGAACCGGCGCTGTGCACGCCGTATTCGTCAATGACCGATTTCGCGGTTTCCTTGATTTCAGGATCGGACGACAGACCGAGATAATCCTGGGTAGCGAAATTTAACCCGGAAATTCTCAATCCGCTGTCGTCCCTTGCCGAGCAGACCGCGAGCGGCGCCCGCTCGGTCGCTTTCGAATAAGGCCACAAACCGTGCGACCGGCGAAGTTGTTGCCATTCATAAAAGCTGCCGACGCGGCCCAGCAGATCTTTTCCCAGCAATTCGCGAAAATCCCGCATGCTCCCAGTAAGAGCCTCAACGGGGTCAACACCACACTGACCTGACATAACTCAAACCCCTTTAGGTTTTTCCGCCGATTTCCGTTTCGCGTTACACCGGACGGCCCGCGGCAGTCGCGGGACTCTTCCCCGAAAGGCATGCGTCTATCTTCCCGAGCAAGCGCGCGAGATCGACGGGCTTGGTGTCGAAGTCTGTGCAGCCCACTTCGATGCTTTTATCGCGATCGGTCGCCAGAGCGTGAGCAGTCAGCGCAATGATCGGGATATTCATTGTTTCCGGGTTGGCCTTGATAAGTCGCGTCGCTTCCCAGCCGTCCATGGCGCCAAGCGCGACGTCCATGAGAATGACGTCCGGCACTTCCGAAACCGACATGGCAACGCCGCTCGGACCATCAACGGCGCTGCACACCGCGAAGCCTCGACGTTCGAGTCGGCGGGTTAGCATGTCGCGATTCGGCAGGCTGTCTTCGACAAGCAACACTTTTGTTGCTCGTCGAGGCGCGGCAGCAGTCGCAGTGGCACTCATCGATATCCCCCAAGCCGGGTGCTTTGGGGAAAACTACCTTGCCCTATCTAAGGCCAAGCTAAAGTATATGATGAAAATAGCGTTGCCCGATTCGTGTTAGCTGAAGCTCGCGATTGTAGTTGCCGAAAGTCTTACGCCTGGATCATGACTCAATTTTACAAAGCCAGTACCCCTTTGATCCGTCCTGCCTGCTCGCAGGCAACAGGAAACGATTTTTTAATTTAAAAATGAATTCACTTCTTTATAGATTTTATGATCTACAAGTATTGGTTCACCTCCGAGGTGTAATGACAAATACGCTCGATGCCGCGATCCCACTTGATGTCGCGGAATGAGCGCGAAGTCCCAGCTCGAGACAACAACGGATTGGCGTAGGACACGCCAAGGGTGCCGCCTCGATTGCCAAACCCGTAAACACTCGCAAAACTAATCCAATTCAAATGGCGCACAAAGCCGATTTACACGCGAAGCAGGAACAGTGACCGACAGATTGGAGCAAATTAAATCCGAATCGGCTCTAGTCGAGACGACCGCGCGGACATTGGAAGGGTCGACCGACGCCTTGGTGATTGCCGTCCGGCAAACAAAAAGTGCGATCGACGAGGCTGTGACCTGGGCAAGAACAACTGCTACGACCACCAATAGCTTTGCCCCCATTGCTGAGACGATCGCTGATATTGCGTCGGCGATTGAGGTGATCGCGCGCAAGACCCACCTGCTTGCTCTAAACGCCGCCATCGAAGCCGCGCGGAGCGGAGACGCCGGGTTGGGGTTCGCCGTCATCGCCAAAGAAGTAAAGCTGCTCGCTAGCCAGACCGCGAAAGCAACCCACGAAATTGCCTCGCGTATCTATGAAGTGCGGCAGCAGACAAGCGAGATCGTCGACTGCGCCGAAGCGCTGATTGAGACAATCGGCGAGGCGGCAAATCTTTCCACCGCCGTCCTCGATATGGTTTCAGATCAGAACAAGATTGCGGCCGGCGTCTCCGGAAACGTTAGCCGTGCGCTCGGTGCCGCGGCACGCGCATCGAACCCAGTGCAAGAGCCTATTACAGCGACTCCGGCGCCAGATCCGCGTGCCTTGGCCGGCGGCCCCTCCGGCTGACGCGTTCTTTCGTGCACTTACGGGTGCGCAGCAGGTGCTGTGCGGGTCGCGTAGGATCGCCCAAGACGCCACGAATTCCACGTGGCATTTGGAACGGGTCACCGCAGTTACTCGGCAGCGCACCTTGGCGTCTTCCCTTCGAGTAAGGTGGAGCGTGAATTCTTCCGAGATGGGTCAGTCAAGTACTTCCAACTTCGCCCGTAACCACGCATGCCGTCTGCTCAACACAATCGGCCCGTAAATACGTTTCGACAGCACTAAATGTAGTGGCCGTATAACCGGACGATCGGAGAAATCCTTTCGTGGATTCGCGAACAGATCGCTACGACGCTTGAAAAGCTGCCATCAGCGAACTTCGCGAATTCGTCAAAGGTTGTTGCGGATGGAGCCCGCCTCTCGACGTAACGATACGCTCACGCCCCGCTGGCGGCGGTGTCCAAGCGGTCATTGAGTATTGAAGGCGGCGCATGGCTATGCGCTGCTTCGACCGGTTCCTCTTGGCCGTTGAAGGGTACGACCGGATCGAACGCGACCCCAACCCGATTATCTCTTCTCCAAACAACGTGACACGGCTGCTGAAAGCGATCGCTTTCGATCACCAGATTGAAATCATCTGGAATTCCGAAAGGACTTGCAACTTCAAGACATGCTCCGGTTGCTGAAATGTTGCGGACCATGCAGCTGAGTCCACCGCCGTTTCTGAATGCGATCATTCCTACTTTCAGGACGCGGCGTCGCGAAGTGTTTCGTCTTTCCGACATGGCAAAAAACCCCAGCAAAGCCCCAACTATGTCGTAGGGCCTGCCCAAAGCGGCGCCCATAACCAGATCTATTCCCAGCAAGTTTTGACATTCAGACTTTCCAATTACCAAACTGTAAAATGAAAATAAAAAATATGTAATGTATCTTATGAGGGCGCGACTATCGTAAAATTGCATCGTTGAGGTTCTGCTCGGATGGTGCGGAAAATGTGTCAATCTTGATTAGCCGATCCGGGCCCCGCCAGCGAGGCATCGGGCACGAAAGTAACCAGCGTGCCGTGCGCACTATCGCTCGCGAGCGCGAAGTTTGCGGTCGTGTAAGTAGCTGTCAGGTGAAGGTCGACGACGTGGCTTCCGGATGCGACCTGAAGGAGGCCGCCGGCCCCGCTGGTTTGCGTAAAGGTCGCAGTCGTGGCGTCGGGCTTCTGGCCGATGAACCTGATTTGGCCAGATCCAATTCGTCCGATACGCCGAAGTCCTTGATAGTGCCTTCGAACGCGTCTTGTTCGAGGAGCAGTCAGCCGGCGTTCCCGAAGGTGCGCGATACGGAAGCCGGTTTTTGCGCCCGCCAGCAACACAATGGGCCCCGAGCACCACGCCAGCAATGCCGGAGGCTCATAACGCCGCGCATGTCCAACACGCTCGCAAAACGCGGCGACTTTATTTCGGTTCCGGTTATCTCTACTCAGCCGCGATCAGGCGCGGCCGAGGTGTAGGCCAACCGCGGACACGGTTTTCCGAATGAAGCTCCTGCTGTTCAGACTTCAGCGCGCGTCTATGCTCGTCGAAGGTCTGCAAATTGGATTCCAGAAGCCGAAGAGCTGTCTCTGCGTCCAGCGTGTCAACGCCCGCCGATCTTAGACGTATAATTCGACCCTTCTGCCGCAATACGATCCGTCGCGCTTCATCGACGTGAGACGTTGCTTTAGTGAGATCATCAAGCTCGGCGCGCGTGGACAAAAATTCCAATTCACAAATCTAATGAATGCATTAAAACGCCTCGCGCCCGTGCATAGGGTGTGGAAAACCGACCGTCCAAACGCAAATGCCACTCGAGTTGACGCCTTGAATTTGAGGGCGGCTTCGCCCGGCGCGCCGCGCGGAGGAAAACCTAACCACTGTACCTAGCCCCTCAAATCGTCTACAAGACAATATCTGCGCGAGGGAGCCACGTGGAAAACGCGCCGACGGAAACACCAATCTGCCCGAAATGCAAAAATCCAATGGAGCCCGGTCGGGTAAAGGTGGACGGGTATCCCTACGTGCCAAGCTTTGAATGCTGGCAATGTCTTGAGGTGACGACCAAGGCTGCTAAGGATTTGTAGGTCGTCTCTGTTGGGTCCCGTCCTAATTCCCAGCCTTTTGTCCTAATTTGCTGAGTGCACTGTCGTAATTCCGTTTGGTTGCTGAAATTGCATAAACGCGAGCGGGAGGCGACCGTGCCGGTC
Source organism: uncultured Alphaproteobacteria bacterium (assembly GCA_963727325.1). GTDB lineage: Bacteria > Pseudomonadota > Alphaproteobacteria > Rhizobiales > Xanthobacteraceae > BOG-931. Next base: position 50,103 of record CAVSFV010000020.1, on the reverse strand, counting down.
CCGGCAGGCGGTTTCGTGCGGCGCGTCGCGCGCGATCCGACCAAACCGCCGGTGCGGGACGACGAATGTCCGAAGTTGAGGTCACAGCGAAAGTGACGCAGACATCTCACAAAATCGCGTTTTTGATCCGTCAGAGAATGAATGGCTCGAATCGTTGCAGGTCAGACCGCAGCGACCACTCGTTTTAATGGAGCCGATCGTCGAGCGGAACAAGGAGATGCTTGCGTCCTCGTGACGCTGCCATTGTTGACCACTTGACACCGCTTGACGTACGGATTCGCTTAAGCGACGGTCACGCCGTCAGTTCGAGCAGCAGCGTTTTGGCTTCTTGCAAGTCCGGCGTATCAAAACCCTCGGTGAACCAATTATAAATTGGGCCGAGAAGGCGATGGGCGCCCTGGGGCTTGCCTCGATCGCGTAACAGGCGCGCCAACCGCATTGCTGATCGTAACTCCCAGGATTTAGCTTTCTGCCGGCGCGCAACCGTCAGAGCCTGATCGAAATGCGATTGCGCCTTCGATACGTCCTGATTTGACGAAATCAGAGCGAGGTCGCCAATGATGCAGTGAAGCTCCAATTCCTGCCAAGTCTCTTTGGTAGTTTTCATCGCCATCATCGCATCGTCCATGCAGCGCTGGGCCTCTTCTATTTGACCGAGTTTCATGTGGGCTCTTGCCAGGCACGAAAGATACCACGGCATTCGCAGCAAGTTTGCTCCCGGCAGCCGTGAGGCTGATATGCCGGACGTGATCAGATGTATGGCGGCAGACGCTTCTCCAGTCAGCGCAAATAGACAACCTTGAAGCATCATGGCGGCTGCCGTCCAATACGAGCCGTCCATTTCTTCGGCCCTTTTAACGAGCGTCCGTATTTGGTCGGCTGCCGGCCTATAATTGCCGACAACAAGATGGAACCACGCGATGCGGGTCGCTGCGTATAGAAAACTCGCGGTTTGACCGAGATCTTGGGCGTAGTTTAGAGCCTGATCGGCTTCTTCAAGTGCAGCTTTGGGATATCCCAGCAGCCATAAAGCCAGAGGTCGGTTTGACAGAATAGCTACGCCAACCTCTTGGCCAAAGCGCGTTCCGAGCAGACGATGCTCGGTCGGGTCATAAAGCGACATCGCGCGATCAAGATGCGCGCGGCCTTCTGCAATGTCTCCCAGAAACAATAATGACGTGCCCATGACACGATGGCCGAGCACGAGCGGGAACGCCGTTCCCGCTTTTTTCGCGAGCGCCATAAGCTGGGCAGCTAGCTCCCGAACCGCGCCGCCGTCAAAAGCGACGTGATTGGCGACCCAGAAACCGTGGAGCACCGCAAACAGCTGCAGCGGGTCTTCGGGCTGCTCTCCAAGTGCCTCGGTTTGCTCCGCGAACAGGCGAGCTTGGTCCAGCGCCACCCTGGTTTCGGGCGCCGCATAACCTTTGGTGTGCATAAGAGCGGTTGCAAGCGCGATCTGGAGCTTGATCCGCTCGCGGCGAAGCGCCGGCGTCCTTGGCAAAGTCTCGATTTGGCCCAACGCTCGTGTCAGTTGGACTTCGGCTTCCTTGAGCGCCGAGCGCGCCAACGACATCTGACCGGCTTTGCCCCAGAGCGACGCAGCCTTCTCGATCAGGCCGCCCTCGGTGTAGTGATGCGCCAACAATTCCGGTTGACGTTCGCTGATATCGGAAAACTTGCTTTCAAACGCTCCGGCAATGCGAGCGTGGAGAGTGCGGCGCGATGTCGGCAGCAGCGTGGCATAAGCCGCGTCCTGCACCAGGGCATGTTTGAACGCGTATTCCGCGTCGGGCGGGCTACCGCGCCGCCGTATTAGTTCGGCATCCACGAGACGGAATAACGCTTCTTCCACTTTTTGTTGCGGTATTGTCGCTGCTGCGACAATGAGCTGATGAGAGAAACGCCGGCCGAGCGCTGCGCCGATTTGTGCCACTTCGCGCGCTGATCCGAGCCGATCAAGCCGTGCCAAGAGCGAGGCGTGCAGCGTCGTCGGGATCTCAAGTGTTGAACTCAGCCCGGTGTTGGCAAAATGGTCGCCGCCTTCCGCAAAGCCCCCTTCGAGTACGGCTTTCGTCAACTCCTCGATAAACAACGGTATGCCGTCAGTTCGGTCGAGAATCTCGTCGATGGTAGATTTTGGCAAATGATTGTGGCGGGCAATCTTAGCGACGATTTCCGCGCTGTGCCGTGCCGTTAGTCGACCTAATGTCATCGTGCTCGTTTGGACGCGTCCCGTCCATGGTGAGGCGAATTCCTGCCGAAAGGTAACGATGCCGAGAAGCCGCAGCTGCGGAGCCCTTTCGACGATCAGATCAATCAGCTCAAGCGTGGTTGGGTCGGACCAATGCACGTCCTCGATAACCAGCAGCAGAGGCCGCGACGCAGCGAGCCCCTCGATATACGCCAGCACCGCCACTAGGGTCTTATCTTTGCGCTGCTGTGGCGTGAGTGCCGGCGGCGGCGGATACCGATTGATGATCGGAACTGATAGAAGGTCAGCTACCAACGGCACCGCATCGCTGCAGACTTTGCTCGCGCACGAAAGGACCCTCTCGAGCTTGATCAATCGTTGCTCGTCGTTGTCGCCACGCTGAAAGTCGGCAGTGCGCTCGATGTAACTGATGATAGGGAACAGTGCGCTGTCCTGGCGGTGTGGCGAGCAAGAGAGACGAAGCTGCGTGTGCGGTCGGTCGCGCAAGGAGTCCACGATCACTTGCGTGACACGCGACTTGCCGATGCCGGGTTCGCCGGCAAGTAGAGCGATTGAGCCCTCACCACGTGTTGCTTGCCGCCAGCGCCGAAGCAACAGTGCGATCTCCTCCTCACGGCCTACTAAAGGAGTGAGGCGACCGGAATGCTGTGCCTCGAAGCGGCTTTCGACGCTGCTCTCATCAAGCACCTGCGAGACGTCAACGGGGGCTGTCAGTCCCTTGAGCGCGAGGCGACCGAGGTCGCGATATACGAACAGGCCGCCGACATGCTGCCGCGTGGATGGAGCGATCACGATCTGGCCGGGCTCTGCCAGAGCTTGCAAACGCTCCGCAAGGATCAGAGGCTCACCTACAGCAGTTCGCTCTGCCGCTTTACCAGGCCCAAGTTCGGTCCCGATCGTGACGATGCCGGTGGCGATCCCAATACAGAGCCGCAGCTCCGTTTCAAACTTTGCGCTGAGCTCCTTTGTCAGTTCCGCAAGGGCAAGGGCGGCGCGCACGGCGTTCTCGGAATCTTGCTCGCGCGCTTGCGGATAGCCAAAAAAGCCCAATATGGTGCCGCCCGAATTGCGGGCCACGTAGCCGTGGTGCACCTCAATAACCTGGGAGCAGCGCCGCCGGCACCACGCCATCGCTTCGCGCAAATCTTCCAGATGATGCCGGGCAGCCATCAGACCCACCAGCTCACAAGACATAATGGTCAGTTGCCGCGTTTCGTACGGGTCCCCCGCGAGTTGCGCTAGACGCTGCCCCACCACATCCTCGTCGGGAGTTTCCGAGATCGGCGCGGCGAAAAGATATCCACGCCGCGGCACTGTCTTGATGATTTCCTGAGCTCGATCCTGCAGGGCAAGCCGCACGTCGCTCACGCAGCGGGCCAGCGAGACGTCTGTCACGGCGACATCGCCCCAAACGGCCGCGATGAGCTCGTCTTTTGGAACAAGCCGGCCCGAATTCTTAACAAGATAGCTTAACAGCGCGAAGCTCTTCGGCCGCAGCTCGATTTGCTGGTCGGCGCGGGACAGACAGCCGCGGCGAAGGTCGAGCGTGTAGCCTTGGAAACGAAATATCCCGTCGTGACTGCCTGACATCGCCCCGGTTTCGAATTAGTAGCCTTCGTCGAACGGATTTCAGCACTTTTTCAAATCTTTTTCACGTCTTTTTCAAGCCGGCTCGGAGACGCCATGTTCTGGTGCAGCGGAGACCCGTCCAAATTGGGCGGCTGTGATGTGGCGCTGGAGCCCATCGCCGATTGACGCGGCGGCTGCTTCTCACGTTAGAGCACGTTTGGGGACGTCTGATGACTACCGTTTACATTGATCAAAGTTTGGCGGCCAACGGCACGCTCGACGAAAACGTCGTTCTCGAAGAAGCATACAACAACGTCGACGGCTGGGTGATCGGCTCAATCTCTGTCCAAACAACGAATGCGGAAGGAGGGGGCACCGGCGGAATCTCCAGTTTGACGTTGGACGCCGGCGATACGATCACGCTGGAGGATTATTATTCCGTTTATGCTGCCGATTACGAGACCATCACCGGCGTTGGAGATTACAACACCGGTACGGCATCGACACTTTATAACTACGGTACGATCGATGGTGGCGGAACGATCTGGATTGGGTTAAATAACGGATCGGCCCTAGACTTATTTAATGAAGCTGGTGGCGTCGTCGATGCGACTGGAGGTTATGCGCTCGGCCTCGCCACTTACGGCTACGGTCCGGATAACACCTTCGGTTACATCGTCAACCAAGGCACGCTCGAATCGACGGCTGGAGCCGGTGGTCTGGCTATCGACGGCCTGGTCGATAATGCCGGCGGTTTGATTCTCGCAAATGGCGCCGGCACACATGTGGACCTTTACGCCTATGTTTACGGCGGTGAGCTGGAGACCCTAAACGGCGGTGTGATCAACGCGATCCAGAATGCCATTCTCGACGGCACTAACCTGACCGGCGAGGGCGCGGTCACGATCGCTCAGGGCACGACGATCGATGTCACCAACGGCTTGTATTTTGCCGCCAGCACTCTGGCGAGCAACTCGATCATCAATCAGGGCACGATTGAGGAAGCATACAACACCGCCGTCGTGGTTTACGACGGTTATAGCGGCGACCTTGGCGGCACCGTCGCTCTGAGCGGCGGCGGCACGATCGTGCTCAACGGCGGGCTCTACGGCGGCGGCGCCGACGCCAGCGGCACTTCACTGGACAATATTGACAACACCATTTCCGGCTCAGGTAATGTCACATCGCTCGTCATCACCAACGAAGCTGCCGGCGTCTTCGACGCCGATGGTTCGACGTCGTACTTCGGTTCGACTGCACTGACGATTGGCGGCTCGGGCAACACCCTCGCCTTCACCAATAGCGGCTTGTTGGAGGCAACTGGCACCGGCCAGCTCGTGCTGAGCGGGGGAACCTTCGACAATACGGATGGCGGCGCGGACGATAGCGGTCAGATCCTCGCGAACGGCGCCAGCGCCGAAGTCAATATTGCCGGTTATGCGACGATCATCGGCGGGACGCTTTCGACAGAGAACGGCGGTGCGATTCTGGTGACCGACGGTGTGCTCGACGGGGCGCAAACCGGCGACCCGGTGAATGTCGCGGAGGGCGTCACACTTCAAACCGAATATCTGACGCTCGAAGGTACGATCGACAATGCAGGTACGATTCAAGTGGAGGACCTCAGTACGAACGAGGCATCGACGCTTAGTGTCGACGGCTCCGCGACGTTGCAAGGCTCAGGCAATGTCGTACTCGCGGATGTCGCGTTCAGTAATCCGAACGGCTCGGTTTCGATCGGCATGCCGACACTCGAAGGCTCGGGTCTCGACCTTGACCAGGAGCTACAAGGCTCCGGCCAAATTTTCGTCATAGGCACGCAGGCGCTAACGAACGACAGCACCATCGACGCGTCGGACGCCTATGCGCTGAGCATCGAGGGAGACTACCCCTACCAGCTCGAGACCGTCAGCAGCACGGTAGTCAATCTCGGCATCCTCGAGTCGACGGGCACCGGTAGTCTCGACCTGAACCACATCATTGTCGACAACACGCAAGACGGCAATGTTGGCCAAATCATAGCCGGCAGCCCCGGAGGGCAAAGCGACCCGCAGGTCGTGTTGGGAGATGTCGACATCGAAGGCGGCACACTGACGACTTATGCGTCCAGTGACCTCATAGAGATTAACGGCAACACCATTCTCGACGGTACCGGCGCGCCTGTTACGATCTCGACGGACAGCAATCTGGAAGTCGTCTCCGGCGGCTCTTTGGCGCTCGACGGCTCGATCGTCAATGAGGGGACGATCACACTCGACGGGCAGTCGCTATTCATCGGCAGCAATGGGAGTGATGCGAATGCGACCGTCACACTAACCGGCGGCGGCACGGTCGTACTCAGCGGCAGCGACTTCCCATTTGGCTACATACAAGACAACGACACTTCGTCGGGAACGTCGCTGACGCTCGACAATGTCGACAATACGATTGTCGGTGCCGGCACGATCGATGTCGATTCGCTGATCAATGAACAGAGCGGCACGATCGATGCGACGGGCTCGAATGGCCTGTGGCTATCGGGGCCGTCTGTCACCAATGCGGGACTTCATCGAGTCAACCGACGGAACCGGCGGACTCCTGTTCTACGGTGCGACTGTCGACAATCAGGGCGGACAAATCAGCGCTAACGGGGTCGGGACCCATATCGATCTCTACAACGCCGATATCATCGGCGGTACGTTGACCACCTCCGACGGCGGCATCATCCGGGTGTTCGGCGGCGACGGACCCAATACGATCGATGGGACGACCTCGCCTGCGACCCTGACGCAAGAGTCCGAACTCGAGGACGAATCGGGTTCCACGCTCTCAATCCTCGGGTCGTTTATCAACGACGGCACGATCATTGACGACGGCGATGACGCCAATCCGCCGCAGCCGGATGTCGTGATCGGCAACTTGTCCGGGACCGGCGCGGTCGACATAGAAGATTCCTCGACGCTGGAAATAACAGGGTCTTCCGGGATTGATCAGGCGATCACCTTCGAAAATGGTCCCACATCGACCGGCGAGACCCTCCAAATCGACGCGACCAGCATTAGCGCAAGCGGTGATTTCGCCAGCAGCATCGCCGGCCTGCAGCTCGGCGATGTCATCAATCTCACCAATCTTGCCGATGAGACCAACTACAGTTTCGACGGCACGACCCTGACGGTAAGTTTCGCCGGTGGAGAGACGGCGAGCCTGGTGCTCAGCGGGCTCAACGCCCAGACCCTATTCAGCTTTAGCCCATTCGGCACGACCGGCACCAGCATCACAATCGCTGGCCCCGTCGTGTCGATCGCTTATTTTGAGGCGAACCAGGCCACGCTCGACCAACTTCCCGACGGGTTCACCATTGCCGATACGGCGGCAAATGTATCGGGAGCCTTCGATGCACTGAACGCCGACACGCATATTAACGTCATCGAACTGACCGATACCGGCACGCCGGCTCTCACCCTGTCGGTTCAACAAGTCTTCAACGACACAAGCGCGCTCGCCAAAGTTTCCAGCCCGCATACGATCACCGTGGTGGATACGCCGGCCGATATCGGCGTCGACGACAGCGGCAACGAAGCTTTGTCGCCGACGCAGATCGACCAACTCGCGCAGGCCGGCGTGACGAGCGTGGTTGCGACCGGCGGTGTGCTGCCGGTCGACATCGCTCAGCTAACGGAATTTTTAGCCGATAACATAACCGTCGCCGATTCTGCGGGAATTACGCTCTACGACAACGAACAGAATATCCAGAATCTGTCGAGCACGCAGATCAGCCAGTTCGAAACGGCCGGCGTCACCTTTATCGAGTTCGTCGGATTACCCGATCCAACTCACCGTACAGCAGGCGTTAGCCTTGACGGTTCCGGCGCAAACCTTCAACGGAAACGATTCATGGATTTATGACAACGCCGGCAACATCGAAGCGCTGACGCCGAACCAAATCACGGCTTTGGCGGGCTTCGATGTCAACGAGCTGGCGGCAGACGACGTGCCTCTTCAAATGAACGTCGCGCAGGTGCAGGCCATAGAGAACACGAACCTCATCTATGTGGCGAATTTGCCCGGTACCACGGCAGTAGTCTACGATACTGCAGACAACATCGTAGGCCTCCAGGCGGGCCAAATAGCCTTGTTGCCATCGCTCGGTTTCGACACGATCGATGCTTATGACGCGCCGCTGCAGCTGACCGCCGGACAAATCCAAGCAATCGACGATAACAATATAACGCTCATCGCGCCTTACGGCGTCTCCATCTCCGACAAGGCCGCCGACATCGACACTCTTTCGGCGCAAAACATCAGCGATCTCCCCGGTCTCGGTGTGACTGCGATCGATGTAACCGATAACAATCCGGTCACATTCAATGCCCTACAGGCGAAGGCGCTCGCCGAGGCGACAAGTCTAACCCCGATCTCCACTTCGCTCATCGTGCTCGATAAGGCGGCGGATATCGAAGCTCTTTCGCCCTCCGACATCGGCACGCTTGCTTCGACCTATGGGGCGACGTTGGCCTCGACCGATGTTGCTCTGCAGCTCAGCGTGGCGCAGGTGGCGGCGCTGGAGGAGGGCGGCAATACCGGTACCGCGTCGGGCCCCGGCGGTAGCGACGCGATCTTGTTCGATCTAGCCGCCAATATCGGCGAGACCGACGGTGTTCCTGGGCTGTCGGTAGGCGAGATTGATCACCTGCCGCTGGTGTTTGTTGGAACAATCGAGGCCACCGATGCGCCGCTTTACCTTACCGAGGCACAATTCGGCGCCATCAACACCGCTGACGTGAATGTCATCGACCCCGACGGCGTTTATGTCGCCTGCTACTGCCGTGGGACCCGAATTCTGACCGATCATGGCGCGGTAGCGGTGGAGAACCTCGCCATCGGCGACCGGGTGATGACCAAATCCGGCCAGGCCCGACCAATCAAATGGATTGGCCGGCGATCCTATACGGGACGCTTCGCCATGGGTCAGAAACACATCCTGCCGGTCCGCATCAATGCCGGCGCGCTTGATGAGAACGTGCCGCAGCGCGATCTCTGGATCTCGCCGCAGCATGCTATGTATTTCAAAGACGAGCATCTCGAGGGCGTGCTGATCGAGGCCAAGGACCTCGTTAACGGCGTCTCCATCGTACAAGCCGAGCGCGTCGAAGACGTCGAGTATTTCCATGTCGAGCTGGACACACATGATGTGATCCTCGCCGAGGGTGCCTTGTCGGAAACCTTTATCGATGACGACAGCCGGTTCATGTTCCACAATGCACAGGAATATCGCGCGCTCTATCCCGACGTGGCGGCACCGGCGCAATATTGCGCGCTGCGTCTGGAGGACGGATTTGAAGTCGAGGCAGCGCGACGGCGCATCGCGCTGCGCGCAGGCGTTCTGAGCCAGCTGCGTCGTTCGCTCGTCGGTGAGGCACTTGAACTCTGAGCCGGAGGCTGCGGGCGCGGTGAGCCCTCTATCTTCTTGTTGGGTAGAGAAGCTCGTGAGAACAATTGCACGGGCGGGAAAACTGTCGCCAACTTCCGCTGACGCTTGGCTCAGTTTAAACGACATCTGCAGCAGATTTTCCTTGGATACGAAGTCTCTTTCGCCGCGGTGTCGTGCGGGATACAGTGCTTGCGCTTTGGGCGCTGACATCCTGTGAGGAGTATTGCAATGAGAAGTTTCTTTTTAGCGGCGGCGTGCGCGGCTTTAACCGCTGTCATATTGTTTCCGTCGCCGTCTTCGGCGCAGACGAAAACCGTCAAGCAATGCCAAGATGAATGGCGTGCAAACAAAGCGAACAACGTAGCTAAGGGAATCAAAGAAAAGGATTACGTCACTCAGTGCCGCGGAGCGCCCACGCCTGTTGCTGCGCCCGAAGCGGCGCCAGCCGTACTTCCCCCCGCCGGCCCTAAGACTGGAAAGACTGCGAAGGAGTGCGGCGCCGAATGGACTGCGAACAAGGCCGAAAATGAGGTGAAAGGCCTAACCAGGAAGCAATATGTCGCGCAATGTCGTACTGGCGCAGTCGCGGCAGAACCGACGCCAGCCCAAGCCCCGCTCGCGCCTTCTGCTCCCGCCCCGAAGCCGAAGATAACGACCACCAGCGCACCCCCGCGCCCTGCACCTATAGCGCCGACTGGAGCAGGCCAATTCCGCACAGAGGGTGAGGCGAGAGGACATTGTCCCGCAGACACCGTCGTTTGGGTGAATCTGAAATCAAGAATCTACCATTTCGCCGGCACGAAAAACTACGGAACGACCAAAGAAGGTGCGTACTCTTGCGAAAGAGAGGCGATAGCCCAAGGCGACCGTGCGTCAAAAACTGAAAAGCATCCTTAGTAATAAGCCGTCAGGAAACTTTCGTAAATCGATCGCGAATCCCGAATCGCAATGCATCGCCCGCCTAGGTAGACCGGTTATGGAGCGAATGTCGCCCACAAGCGCATGGCTAACGCGCGGAATATTCTGGATTTTCGCAGGGGATGTTCAACTGCTGCTGGCGACTGGAGTTCTGATTCCGGATTTCCAGCGTGCCGCGCTCCGAGCCTCGTCCTTTCGATGAGTTTATCCGATCAGACGCCGGCGCCCCGCTTTTCAAAAATTTTTCAATCAGCGCGGTTCCCGTATAAGCGCAATGCTTGCGGCAGAGCTCGGCGACCGCAGGCGCATCTCTTTTTCTGAAAGAGCGTGTCATCTGGCGGTGCTCTTGCTGTGCACGTCGCAATTCCCCAGTTTCTAAGGCCAGTAATCTGATTAAGGGCGCAACCGCGTCGCGCAGCATTCTGATCTGGCGACGCAAATATTTGCGATTGCAACTTTGATAAAGCCGTTCATGAAATTGCTCGTTTAATCGGGCGTAATTGTCAAACCCTTCGCTACCGCTTACGGCGGCGTCGAGCGATTCGACGAGGCGATCCAGGGCATCGGCGTCTAGCGTCGTCATTTGTTCTGTTGCCAACTGTCCGGCACGCGCCTCGAGCATGGCGCGCATTTCAAAAATATCTTCGATTTCATCCGGTTTCAAAGATACGACATAAAAGCCGCGCCGCGGTTTGAGCTCAACGAGACCCTCGGTCGCCAAACGATTGAGGGCCTCACGCACTGGAAGTCTGCTTAGACCCAACTGTCGGGCGATTTCCTCCTGGCGCAAAGCCTGTCCGGCCTGCAATGCGCCGGAGAAAATCATTTCGCGCAGCCTCGCGTGCGCCGCGTCCTGCGCGCTCACCAAAAGATCGCCGAGAATTGCCGTCATAATATACCGACGAAAGCGCTACGCCGATGTGGGCTCATCAATCTCTTGTTCCTTGCTGTAGCTGTCCGTTCCCTGCCAGCCGTGCTTGGAAATGTCGAAGATCACGCCGTCGGGGTCTTTGAACTTGCGCTCGAAATTACCCTCACGCTCGTTGCCAAGATCAAAGAAAAAGCGTCCACCGTGAGCTTCGATGCGTTTTTGGGCTTCGGCCAGATCGTCGACCTGAAAGCCGAAATGATGGGCGCCGACGAAACCGCCGGGATTCTTGAGGTCGGAAGCCTGGCTGCCTCGGCTGCCCTTGAAATTTAGCAATGCGAGGTTGATGACGCCATCGCTCATGTAGATCGCGGAGCCGATCTCTAGGTCTTCGCGTGCGATGCGCTTGAGGTCAAACACCTCTTGATAGAACGCCGCCGCCTTGTCGAGGTCGTTTACGCAAACAGCAAAGTGACGCAGGCGGGCCATGGAATTCTCCGGTTATGCAGACGGCGCTCGTGTGTGAAGGTCCATCGCGCCGAACCTGGCTCAAGCGATTGACAGTGCTATCGCACATTGGATACAAAATCCAGATTGGTTTTGGAAATCCTCGCCACCTGGCGCGCGTCGGCCTGATCGCGAGCGTTTGATGGCCAGGAGTTTGCCGTGAGCGAGTTCGGAATTGGCGCCCGACTCCCACGCCTTGAGGATGGCCGGTTTCTGGAAGGCCGCGCTCAGTTTTGCGCCGATATTGCCTTGCCCGGAACGCTGCACGCGGCCTTTGTACGAAGTCCGCATGCCCACGCTCGCGTGATCTCGGGCCGGAAGCCGGCCGGTTTCGAGAAATCGGTCTATTTCGCTGATGATCTCGTAGGGATCGGACGGCTGCGTTCAACTGCAAAAATGCCCGGCTTCAAGCCGTCCGACTGGCCGATCTTAGCCAAGGCGAAGGTCAGGCACGTCGGCGAGCCAGTCGCCTTGGTGATCGCCACGACGCCGGCCGAGGCAGAAGACATCGCGGCGCTCGTCGAGATGGAATTCGAGCCGTTGCCTCCGATCGTTTCGATGACGGACGCCCTGCAAAAAGGGCAGCCGTATGTTCACGAGGAATGGGGCGACAACGTCCTGGTCGACATCAAGCTTGAGGCCGGCGATCTCGCTGCGGCAAAGGCCGCTGCCGTTCACGTCGTCGAGCGCAGCTTCCGCATGAACCGAATGCATCCATTGCCGTTGGAAGGTCGCGCCTGCATTGCAAATTATGATTCCAGGCTCGACGAACTTGTCGTTTATGTCGCCAATCAGCTGCCGGTTCCCTTGCAGATCGGCTTGTCGCAAATATTGGGCATCAGCCAACGGCGATTGCGTGTCGTTGCTCCGGATATTGGCGCGTCCTTTGGGCTGAAAACTTATCTGGAAAGCGAAACGGTTTGCGTCGCTTGGGCTGCAATGCGGCTGCGCCGTCCGGTGCGGTGGATTCAGGATCGTTATGAGTTACTCGTCTGCGATGCGAATTGTCGCGATTACCATTGCAAGGCTATCGCGCACGCGGATGCGACGGGTCGCGTCCTGGCTCTTGAATGCGATGTGACAGTAGACTCCGGCGCATACTCGCCGTGGCCGTGGCCGGCCGGGATCGAAGGTGGTCTGGCGATCGGCAACATGCAGGGCTGCTACGACATCCGGGCGTTCCGAGGCCGGGCAATCAACGTCGTGAGCAACAAGCCCGCTGGCCAGCCGTTTCGCGGCGTAGCACGCCCCTTATCGTGCATCGGCCACGAGCTTCTGATGGACGGCGTCGCGGAAGCCGTCGGCATCGATCCGGTCGAGGTGCGGCTGCGCAATTTCGTGAAACCGGAGCAAATGCCCTATGTATCGATTACGAAGAAGACGCTCGACAGCGGCGATTATGCGGCCGCGCTCAAGCGCGCCGCCGAGCTGATCGATCTGCCGGCGGTTCGCGCCCGCCAGAAAAAGGGCGAGCCGGACGGCAGATTGATCGGCGTGGGATTTGCATCGTTCTACGAGCAGACGGCTTACGGCACTGGGCCGTTCGGTTATTCCGCGTGGGGCATCGAACTTGTGCCCGGCATGGAGCCGGCTGTCGCGCGGCTTTCCGGCGATGGCGAATTGATCGTGGAAGTGGGCTCGCATTCGCACGGCCAGGGCCACGAGACGGTTTTTGCCCAAGTGGCGAACCAGGTACTTGGCATCGATCCGCGCAAGGTTTCGATCAGGTTCGGCGATACCTCAACGTCTCCGGTCGGAACTGGCACTTACACCTCGCGCTCGATGGTAACGACTGGCGGAGCCGTCGCCGAAGCGTGCGAACTTCTAAAAGTGCCGATCATCAAGATCGGCGCCCACTTGCTGCAATGCAAAGCCAGCGATGTTGAAATCAGGGACGGTTTGGTCTGCGGTCCGCAAGGCAGCGTCGCGTTCAGTGAAATCGGCCGGGCCTGGTATCACCATCCGGAAGATCTGCCCGCCGACATGGATCCGGGTGGATTGAGTGTTACAGCCGGCCACAAACCGCATGATCCGGGAGTATTCGCATATTCGGCACATGCGGCCGTCGTCGCGATCGATCCGGAAATCGGCAGCGTTGAAGTGTTCGATTATGCAATTGTCGCCGACTGCGGTATCCAGGTAAATCCGTTGCTGGTCGAGGGCCAGATCATCGGTGGCTTCTCCAATGGGCTTGGCAACGCGCTGTATGAGGAAAGCACGTACGACGACATGGGTCAGCCGACGGCGACGACGCTCGCCGATTATATCGCGCCCACCGCTCCCTCCATGCCCGATGTCAAACTTGAATTCCTCGAAACGCCATCGCCGTTTGCCCTGTTTGGCATCAAGGGCATCGGTGAAAACGGCGCGATCGGTCCGCCGGCCTCCATCGTCAATGCGATAAATGACGCGTTGCGGCCGCTCGGCGCCTCGGTATCCGAGACGCCGGTAACCGCGCGGCGCGTTCGTGAAGCCATTTCGCGCGCTCGTTCGGCCGGACCGTCATGAAGCCCGCGGAATTTTCCTATACTCGCGCTGCGACGCTCGACGATGCACTCGACGGCTTTGCCGCTGCCGCGGCGGGGCGCGTCATCGCCGGCGGACAATCGCTGGGGCCGATGCTCAATTTGAGGTTGGCGGAGCCGAAACGGTTGATCGACGTCTCGCGGCTTGCCGAATTGCGCCAAGCCGGGATTGAAGGCGACTTTCTGGTGATCGGTGCGTGTATAACGCACGCACAAATCGAGGATGGCGAAATCGCCGACGTGACGCTGGGACTGATGCCGTTTATCGCGCGCGGCATCGCCTACCGGGCGGTACGCAATCGCGGTACCATTGGCGGCAGCCTTGCGCACGCCGATCCGGCCGCAGACTGGCTCACGACGACGATTGCGCTCGACGCGTCTCTGCGGTTGTCTGGTCAGGCTGGGCGCCGCGAGATCAAAGTTTCGGACTTCGTCAGAGGTCCTTTGGATACCGTGATCGATGAGGGCGAAATCATTACCCACGTATTGATTCCGCGGCTTTCGGCCGGTGCACGCTGGGGCCACGCGAAATACGCCAAAAAACTCGGCGATTTTGCGCAGTCGATGGCGGTGGCCGTGGTCGATCCAGACGGCGTCGGCGCCCGCGTGGTGCTGGGGCAACGCGCCGAGTGTCCGAGATTGATGCGCAAGGTTTGCGAGTTGCTCGCCGCGTGCGGATGCGAGCCGCCTACGGAGGCTCGACGTGCGGCGATCGAGGCAGACCTGAGCGAGGCGCGGGTCGATGCCGGCGACTGGACCATGCACCGTGCGATCCTCGAACGCGCTATCCAGGATCTGATCGCATGAGGACGATCAACATCCGCGTCAACGGGGAGGCGATGTCGCGTCCTGTTGATGACCGCTTGTCGCTTGCGGATTTTATTCGCGATCACTGTCTACTTACCGGGACGCATGTCGGTTGCGAGCAGGGGGTATGCGGCGCGTGCACTTTGATGCTCGACAGCAAGCCGGCTCGTTCCTGCATCACGCTTGCGGTCGCCGCCGATGGTGCCGAGGTGCGGACCGTCGAGGGCTACGACGACGATCCGCTGATGCGGGCCGTTCGCACGGCGTTCAATCGCCGTCACGCGCTGCAATGCGGCTTCTGCACCCCCGGCATGCTGGCGACGGCTTACGATATTCTGTCGCGGATTGCCGAACTCGACCGCGACCGGATTCGTGCCGAATTGGGTGGCAACTTCTGTCGGTGCACGGGCTATCTCCCGATCATCCAGGCGATCGAAGACGTGTACGCGCAGCGTGTGCAATCGGGTGTGTCGAAGCCGGTCATCCAAGCTGCCGAATGAAAGCCGGGTATTCAGAAAGAGGGGTTAGCATGAGCAAACGCATTGCGGTCAATCGAAGGCAAGTCCTCGCCGCCGGGGCCAGCGTGCTCAGCACCGGCGTTTTTCCGCGCGGCGTCTTCGCGCAAGGCGCTCCCGTCAAAATCGGCGTTATCCTCTACTTGAGCGGCGTTCAGGCCTTCATGGGCCAGCAGACGCGCAAGGGCAACGAATTCGGCGGGACCTACGCTAAGGAAAACGGGGGGCCCCCGATGGAATTCATCTACGGAGACGCAGAATCCAAACCGGAAAATGGCCGAGTCGTCGCTGAGCGCCTGATGCGGGACGGTTGCACGCTCTTAATTGGCACTAACGATTCCGGAAGCACAATTTCCGTCGCGC
Organism: uncultured Alphaproteobacteria bacterium; assembly: GCA_963727325.1. Classification (GTDB taxonomy): domain Bacteria; phylum Pseudomonadota; class Alphaproteobacteria; order Rhizobiales; family Xanthobacteraceae; genus BOG-931. Next base: position 34,406 of record CAVSFV010000020.1, on the reverse strand, counting down.
AGGCGGCGGAAGCGGCGAAAATACCGTTTCTGATTAATATTGCCTCCGCGCCGCAGATCACCGAGCAGGGCTTCACCCAGATTTTCCGCAACTTTCCTCCAGCGACAACGCTCGTCGGCAATGCGGTCGTACGCATCAAAGAACTGGGAACGACGACAGGCGTTGAGCCGAAGACCGCCGTCATTCTTCATGTCAACGATACGTTCGGTCAGGGAATCATGAAAGGTGTTGATATCGTTTGGGAAAAAGTTCAAGTCCCGATCAAGATTGTTGACCGTATTTCCTACGATGTTCGCGCTCGCGATCTCTCGGTTGAAGTTGCCAAAGCCAAAGCGACCGGGGCCGATTTACTGATGCCGATCACACGCGTTAGCGACGCGATCCTGATCATTCGTGAAATGGTGAAGCAGAACTGGTCGCCGATGGGGATCATCAGTCCCGGTAGTCCAGGGCCCTACGAGAAGGCGTTCACCGACGCGCTCGGGAAATATGCCGACGGCTACATGTCGTGCGTTCCCTGGTACAATCCTACAAAGCCCGGCGCACGCGAAATTGCCGCGCGGTTTGAAAAGGAAATGGATGCCCGGTTCGACCTCAATGCAGCATTCGCTTTTGAGGCCGTCCAGATTGCTGCCGATGCCATCAGGCGCGCGAACTCAAATGAACCGGCGGCGATTCACGCCGCACTGAAAACCACCGATATCAAGGATCACATCATCTACGGCGGCCCCATCCGTTTCGACGAAAAGGGTCAGAACCCCAATATCGGCGTCGTTATGCTGCAAAATCAAAACGGCAGGCCGGTCGTCGTAAGTCCGGCTGATGCGAGCGAAGCCAAGCCGGTTTTTCCACTCGCTCCGTTCGACAAGCGGTGATCGGCGATCTCGGGCCGGCATCCGGCGAGAATAGGTTGCCGTGACAACGCTCTATCTGAATGTCATCGCCGGCGGAATATTGATCGGCATAGTCTATGCTTTGATTGCGCTGGGACTCACCATCATTTTCGGCGTTATGCGGCTCGTGAATTTCGCGCACGGCGAGATGGTGGTGATCGGTATGTATGTCGGATACTGGATTTGGTCGCTGACCAAAATTCCGCCTTGGATGATCGCGCCGGCAGCTGCGCTGGTATTATTCGTTTTGGGCTACGTGTTACAGCGCTGCATCGTGAATGCCTTTATCGAGCGGCCGCAGCATGCGCAGTTCATCCTTTTCATTTCGTTCGCGCTGATCATCACCGGACTGCATTTAGTGTTGTTTGGTCCGGATTCGCGGCCGATCGAAATGATTGAAAGCATGCAGTCCTATTCGGTCGGACCGTTGCGTCTCGATGTCGTGCGTTCGCAGGCGGCCCTGACGGCGCTGGCTTTGATTGCGAGCTTGATCCTCTTTATGCAGCAATCACCATTTGGCCGCTCGATTCGCGCTGCGGCGGATAACCTGATCGGGGCACAGGTTATCGGCATCCGTATCCGCACCGTTTATGCAGTGACTGCCGGTATCGGCATGGCCTGCGCCGGTGCGGCGGGGGCCCTGGTTGCGCCAATCTTCGACACGCAGCCATTTCTGGCGACCGATTTTACGCTCATCGCGTTCATCATTGTGATCGTTGGAGGTTTGGGCAGCCTGACCGGCGCCCTGCTCGGCGGGGTTCTGATCGGACTGTCGGAGGCGCTCGCTGCGCTGGTTTTTTCTCCCGCCCTTAAAACCGTCTTCTCCTATGCGCTTCTCGTCGTCGTGCTGATCTGGCGGCCGAACGGCTTGTTCGGAGAGCAGAGCCGATGAGGCAAACGCTATCACCGGCGCCCTGGCCCGCAGTCATTTTTTTTGTTGTCGCTGCGGCGGTCGGACCATTGTTGGACTCATTCTGGCTCAGTCTCCTAACGCTGGTGTTTTTTTACGCCTTCATGGGGTTGAGCTGGAACCTGATGATGAGTGCTGGCCTTTTGTCGCTCGGTCACGCCCTTTTCCTCGGGCTCGGTGCCTATACAACAGCGGTCCTGACGGCGTCGGGCAGCGTTAATCCGTGGCTTGCAATCCCGGCAGGCATGATCATTTCAGCACTCGCCGGCAGCATGATCGCCTGGGTCGGTAGCCGATTTTCGGTGCGGGGTGTCCAGTTTGCGGTGTTGACAATCGCTTTTGCAGAACTCGTACGAGTTCTGTTCGACAATTGGGATTTCGTCGGCGGCACCGGCGGCCTTTTTCTACGAGCAATCAATCCGGATACCAACCGGCCGCTGCTGACACTCCGCGGTGGCGCTCTATTCTCCTATTTTGCGTTTCTTGTAATCACCGCGGCGGCTTATTTTCTGATTCAGAAATTGATGGTCTCCAGGTGGGGCTTTCGCTGGCGCGGGCTCAGCGAGGACGAAGACGCCGTGCGCGCTCTCGGCGTTCCAGCGCTACGCAGCAAGGTGCTGGTGGTAACGATCAGCGCCGGCCTCGCCGGCCTCGGAGGTGGTCTTTTCGGCTTGATGCAGGGCAGCCTGTTTCCGGATTCCACCATGCGGCTCCAATTGTCCATTGAAGTCTTGATCGCGCCAATCGTTGGCGGCCTCGGTTCGCCATTCGGCTCCATCGTCGGGGCGATTTTTGTCGTACCGTTGATGGAATTCTCCAACGTGCTCGGTCAGCGCACTGGATATTACGGCGTCAACACACTGGTTTACGGGATCGTCATTCTCGCCGTGATCGCCTTTCTGCCGGGGGGTATTTGGCCGCGTGTCGTACAGCTCGTTAGATCCGCGCGTCCCGCCTGATGCTTCAGGTTCGTACGTTGACCAGAGCGTTCCGCGGCCTCGTCGCTGTCAAGGACGTTTCGTTCGACGTAGAAAATAACGAAATCGTCGCTCTGATCGGCCCCAACGGTGCAGGCAAGACCACCTGTTTCAACATGATCGCCGGCGCGCTGAAACCAACAGCAGGTTCGGTGCTGCTTGATGGTGAAGTCATCACCGGGCTGCGGCCGGAGCAAATTGCGATGAAAGGCCTGGTGCGGACGTTCCAAATCGTGCGGCCGATGCGCACGATGACGGTGCTCGAAAACGCCATGATAGGCGCATTTGCTCGGACAGCCGCGGTCGACCAAGCTTTAGAGATAGCGTCTAGCTCTCTTACTCGCGTAGGCCTGCAGAACAAGGCATACGCTCTAGCCAGCAGCCTCACGCTACCAGACCGCAAAATGCTCGAACTTGCGCGAGCGATCGCGGCGCAGCCTCGGCTTTTGCTGTTGGATGAGGTCATGGCCGGTCTGCGTGCAGCGGAGAGCGACCGGATTGTCGAAATCATTCGGGTGTTGAAAGCAGACGGCATGACCGTTCTCCTGATCGAGCACATCATGCGAGTGGTCATGGCTTTGGCCGATCGGATAATCGTTCTGCATCATGGCGAGAAGCTCGCGGAAGGGAAGCCCTCAGAGATTGCCGCCGATCCGAAGGTGATCGAGAGTTATCTGGGAAAAAGAGCAAGACTCTCATGACCGATATACTGTTGGATGTCCGCGACCTCGAGGTCCGCTATGGCGAGGCTCGCGCGTTGAATGGCATCAGCTTCAACGTGCCGGCCAACAGTCTCACTGCAATCGTCGGTGCTAACGGTGCCGGGAAGACAACGTTGGTCCGAGCGGTTGCTGGCATGATTCGGTCCAAACGCGGGCGGATCGTATTCGACGGAGCTGACATCACCCGCATGGAATCTAGCGAAACCTGCGAACTGGGCATTGGCCAAGTCGCCGAAGGAAGGCAGATTTTTCCCAATCTGACAGTAGATGAAAACTTGCAGCTCGGCGGTACGCTGCGGCGATCCGCCAATTCCTTTGGGGTCAACCAACGCCGTGTCTTTGATATGTTTCCGCGGTTGGCCGAGCGCCGCAAGCAGAAGGCAGGAACTCTGTCGGGCGGCGAGCAGCAGATGCTGGCAATCGGCCGCTGCCTCATGAGCAATCCGAGATTGATAATGTTCGATGAGCCCTCGCTTGGATTGGCGCCGCTTATGGTCGACGCCATCTTCGCAGCAATTCTTGAACTCAAAAACTCGGGAGTAACAGTTATGCTCATTGAGCAGAACGTTGCGGAATCCCTTGAGGTCGCGGAGTTCGCAACGGTGCTGGAGAACGGAGAAATCGCTTTATCGGGCGCGGCTGCTGACGTCGCGGATGATGACCGCGTACGGAAGGCATATCTTGGATTATAGTACCGATTATCAGCACGGATTTTCGGCCGCTGGATCGGCAGATGTGATATAAAGATAACCCAAGGCGCGATGCGCAGTGGTCAGCGATCAAATGCGCGACGTCGGATCGACAGTCATATGACTCGATCCCATACGGCCGAGTGGCGCTGGCATTACCAGAGCCGAAAGGTCCCACCAGATTGCATGTACAAATTAGCACGCAGTCCCTGCCAATCAGAATTAAAACCTGCATATGTAGTATCATACGCAGGCTTACTCTGATCTCTGACGCAGGCGAGCGCCGCCATGCCGAGCGCGATTACAATGTCGATGCGATGCGATTGCTTGTCTTTGGCTATCTTCCAGCCGCGTGCACCCTCGATGGCGACTGCATGTGAAATCGCGGTGCGGATTTCGTCGTCTGGATAGCTCAGCAGGTTGCGGCCCTTCAGCAGCTCGAACAGATTTTCACCGACGGCCGTCAGGTTGTTAAGCGTCTGCGGATATTCCTGCATCGGCACGCCCTCACGCAGGAGCCGTTGGCTCGACGCTGCCATCTGATAGGGATCGTACCATACGGTCCTGACATGAAAGCGTTGACCCCACTGGCGCAACGTCTGCTCAACGTCAACGGCAAAATCGATCGGCCTATCCGCGGTCGGTTTAAAGATGCGGTGATCAACGAGCCGCACTTTCTGGTCCGGCTGCGACCAAGTGACCGCCGCGAGCGCGGTCGAATCATGTTTGACCGAAGCATCTACTGCGGCCCACACATGAACCGTGCGATCGGCGACCAGGTGACCGATGCGGGCATCGACGCATTCGTCAAAGGACGAAATGTCGATGAAACTCGATTCGTCATTGACAAACCGGTTCTCGATCATGCGCTCGTATTGTTTGGGGCGTAGGTTCCGACGGCTCTCGGCGATCCAGGCTTCATCTTGCCACGGAGCCACGGGGTCGTGACTCCAAAACATCAGGATACCGTCCCCGGCATAAAGGCTGGGTCCTACTTGTGCTTGCTGCAGGCCCCGTTTGTACAATTCCTCGAGAAGCACGCTCTCGCCGGTGAATCCGGCGTAAGTGACCGTGAAGCGACAAGCGATCCGACGCGTCGGTGGCGGCACCAATTCGTCGAACAGCCGACGCGAGCGCTCGCTTGTGTAGGCCCACAACTCGTCAAAAACCGCGATCACTTGATTGCTGCCGGCGGCGCTGGCGTAGTTGTTCGGAATCGCAATGATAACTGCGCCATCGATGGTGATCTTGTTGGCGGTTATTCTGGCTTCGGCGCGCAGCAGCGGCGAGCATTCTATGATGCGCTTGATTGCCGCAAAAACGCGCGCGATTGATTGGTCGTGGTCGTTAGCCGCACAGATCGCTTCCGGATAAGCACCATCACATAGCAGTACCATAGTCAGAACATAGATGGCGGCGAATGTGGTTTTGCCTGATTTCTTTGGACACGAATAAATCTGCTCTGGATAAAGCAGACGGCCGGCGGAGTCGGTAGAGAACGCGTGCTCCAAAAACCGTCGTTCAGCGTCCAACAGAATGAAGGGTTTTCCGGTTTCGGGATCAATTATGATCCTTTCGATAAAGGAAATTGGGTCGGCGCGCCACGGCGTGATCATTGGTTACCTCGGCTCTCCTTTAATCCCAAAAGGTCGGCTAATCTCGGCTTGTGGGTATGCGTTTGACGATCGAGCCCGATTATTTGGCCGATCCTCGTCATAGTATTTGAAATCGAGGCGTACGCAGCGCCGTCGATCTTTTCACCGCGTGCCAGCCGTGCCTCGATTTTCTCCGCCATGACGGTCGCGGCGGCGAATCGGTAAATGAGGTGGCGGCGCACCTCAGAAAGGCCATTTACTCCGCGCTGGTCGTTGACGATCGCACTGACAATTCGGCGATAGCTGGCAATTGCTGCGAAATCGGCACCAATCAGCGTGTTGCCGCCATTGACCGATGTTTCGTTGTCGAGCAGCCGTCGCAGTGGAGTACGTACATGTTCGGACTTTTGCCCGACTGTATTGTCACGATCGCGGGCTACGGGCGAATTCCCTCCAACTATGGGGCGCTTCACCTCGAATCTCACAACAAAACGCTGGCATCGGGCGGTTCGATGCCGAGGTATCGGCGAAGAGCCTTCCGGATGGCGAGGGTGACGTTGACACTGGTTTTAACTAGCGGCGCGCGAACGGCAGCCTCAGCGCGCAAGTAAAGCGGATCATCGTCGGCGTGATGAGTTTCAGTTCTGTAATCGAGGACTTTCAGTTCTTTGGACGCCTTAGTCGGGTCCGACCACTGAGCAATGAAGTCGACGAAGTGAGGCGCAATTATTTGTTGTGCCAATGTTGCGATCGCCGTGCGGGCTAACTCCGCACGTCGATCGAACGGTAGCCAAGCGACGAATTCCCCGTTTGATCGGATGTCCCCGAATATGGCCGGTGGTGCTTCGAGGTTGTACCTCGCACCCACAAAACGCCCGTCATAGATTTCGATCGTCCAGTCCGTCTCCGGTTCGGCCTTGGCGGGCTTATCCGGATCGAACCAATCGACTTTTGGCTGTTGAGCCATGGGCGGGAGGCCGGTCGTTGGGTCGGCGGCGCTTCCGAGTTCAAACAGGATCGTGCACGGGTCACAAACGGCATAGAGTAAAGAATGCAGCGGCCAGAAATAGGCGATCCGGCCCGCGAGGGGTAAGCTCAGCCCCGCGCCATTGAGCGCGGCAATTGCCGCCGACCGTTTGAATACAGTTGCGTCACACCGCCGAACACGGCCGCGGCCCCTGCGCTCCGTAACCGTCTGCACGGCCTTGATCCTTATCAGCTCCCGCCAAGCCCGCACCGACAAGCCGGTGCACCGGGTGATGTCGGCATCAGTAAATTCACCGCTGCGGTAACGAAGAAGCGCATCATCGTGACTCATTCGTTTAATATTTTCAGTTGACGACCGCAAGGCAGCTATGATCATATTCTAAAGAATATCACTGTAAAGACGATATGTAAAGCTGCCGACTCGTCGTCAATTGGTGGATTAGATGCCTGTTTCGCTCCAAAAAGGCTATCCTGGCCTCAAACACGGCGGCTTCTGTGCAATCGGCCTTCTGCCGGGCGAAAACCGGGTCGAATTCAACAAATTGCATCGGGAGTTGATCTCCCTGTATGCTCCCGATGACCCTCTCCAGGATGATGTAGTTGCTACGCTTTCGCATCTGCTCTGGCGCAAAAAGCACCTTTCAACCATTCGACTTGCGGGACTAGCGCGGCAGCGGGCTAGTCAGATCCGAGATGAAGCCACCCTCGGGTTGGACCTCACCGAGGAGGAATCCTCACAAGCCGACGATTTCAAAAAGCAACTGAGCGAAAGGTTACAAGCTGCAGAAGCCAAGGCTCGTCATGAGCTTGGAGATTTTTACCAACTCGCAGAAATGGCGGACGAAGCGACCCTTGAAGGGCTGTCGAAAGACCTTGAACTCTACGAACGACTGGACGCAATGATGGACCGATGCGTCAAACGCCTGCTGCTGCTCAAGGGCCTTAGATCCATCACTGCACCCCCGATCCCTCCGGCGTCTCCAAATCCTTCAGACGGCAGCAGCCTGACATCTTGATGGGTTGCGTAATAAAAAAACAATCTTAAAAGTTGTGTTTTTTGCAATTTGAAAGTTAGATTATCGTCGCGCATCAATAAGTTACGATCCAAAGGACCATTCGCTGGGAGGCCGGACGCGCCGACATGAAGCGTCTCGACGCTGGCGGGCCTATATCCCGCCAAATCTCTGTTGTTGCGTCCTCAAATAGGTTACGTTCAAAATGAATCTCGCTCATTGAGGGACGCCTTCGCGAGGGCACTCCTGAAAGCGGAGCGAGTGCGGTTCCTGCGCGCGGATTTGCAGTCCGCTCTCGGGCAACCCGGACACCGCCCGGCCGGCATAAAGACCGGTCTGCGAGGAGCTCGCTGCACTGGAGGATGGGGAACGCGGATCGCTCCGCGTCAGGTCGCCGTCCCAGGAAGCGCGGCCCGGAGTTGAAGCTGGTTGGCGGCAATCCCGCTAAACGGCAAAGCCGCGGCGAGGCGCCGGAAGGCGAGCGCATCCCGCAAAGGATGCGCGCATCGTGGTTGGCATGCGCCTTTCGGCGCTTCGCCTCCCTCTTTTTCAGGGGGCAACATCTTGGCGTGGTTCTCCTGAGACTCGGGGCGCGCGCAGAAGCGCTGCGAGAACGCGACTGCGCGCGCTGCGACGAAAGGCAGGAACCGATGCTGCGAAATTGGGCCACATTGGCACGCTGCTACGGTGACATCCTCCGACTTTGGAGCACCTGCCGGAACAAAAAGTGCAAGCGATCGCGGCGCTGTCTGGATCACACGGGAAATTGCTGGAATGTTCGTTATCCGAGAGATGGGCCGGGCAGAGAGCGGTTTCGTGCGCGTATACAATTGAAACGTCGCGGCCCGTCGGCTGCGTTGCAAGAATGGCAACGACGGCATGATCCCAGCGACCGGTTGCTTTAGAAAAACGTTGGCGGGCGGCGAGCCTGTTTGTGGCGCGGAACCAAGCGGCAAAGTTTTTACACCCATTGCCGATTGCGTCGGAAATAGGCAGGATTGGGGCTTCCCCTAAAACTGAAGGGTGGCATGGCGATTTTGTTTAGGTCAAAGGCCCGGCAAGGAGATCGGGACCGCGCGCTGGAGCTTGCTCGCGCCAATGACTTGGGACGGCTGGCTAGTGACACGGCGACGAAGTTGGTCGACGACTTTTTCGAAGAAAAAGTTGTGCCGGTCGCAGGCAAGATAAAATCCGCTTTCGAACAGCAAATGGAACGTCACTTTCGCGACAGAAATACGGACGACGCCATGGCGCTTCGGATAGAACATTCAGCCCGACTGCAGGAATTGAAACGGCACGCATTAAGCGGGGTTTGGCACGGCTTGGACAAATGGAAACACGCCCTGGTGCAAGCAGGGATGAAGGAGCCCTTCGATCTCTACATCGCACACAAATTCGATCCGATATGGGACGAACTGGAGAAAAACGCTACCGAGCAAATGACATTTTGTGCGGCTCGAATTGCGGAAAATGCGAAGGAACGCGTGCACTACGGTCTAACCGAAGTGACCGCCACCCTTTCTACCGAAGTGACCGCCACTCTTTCTACTGAAACAGTGCTGACATCACCCCATAATAACGATGTGAACTTCCCTGGTGAGAAACGCAGCGTAAGGTAGGTCTCCAAAATGAACGCTCGGCAGCCGGTCCATGGAGCACCGGGCTGCGATAGTCCGCAAGATCTTAAACTTGCAGTTCGGAAAGCCCGATGCGTTGGGCTTTATAGCCCCGATCAAGGATGGCCTGCCACCAGGATCTGTTTTCCAGATACCATCGGACGGTCTTGGCAAGTCCGGTTTCGAAGGTCTCCGCCGCTCGCCAACCGAGCTCGCCTTCGAGCTTTGACGCATCAATTCCGTAGCGTCGGTCATGGCCCGGCCGGTCGGTAACAAACGAGATCAGCCGATGCCGCGAACCAGACGTCGAAGGTTCCAGTTCATCGAGCAAATCGCAGATTGATTGAACGACTGCCAAATTGGCGCGCTCGTTGCGGCCGCCAACGTTGTAGGTTTCGCCGATCCGTCCGCGCTCAATCACTGTGGTCAGCGCCTTGGCGTGATCGTCAACATACAGCCAGTCACGCACGTTCTGTCCGTCGCCGTAAACCGGCAGTGGCTCATGGGCCAGGCCTTTGATGATCATGTGCGGGATGAGCTTCTCGGGGAAATGATAGGGACCATAATTGTTCGAGCAATTGGTAACGATGGTCGGCAACCCATAGGTTTCGCGCCAGGCGCGCACCAAATGGTCCGATGAGGCCTTGGAGGCGGAGTACGGCGAGTTGGGGGCGTAGGCGGTGGACTCGCTGAACAGGCCTTCCGGTCCAAGCGTGCCGTATACCTCGTCGGTCGATATATGATGAAAACGGAAGTTCGTCTGCGCAACACGATCAAGCCCGCGCCAATGCCGCAATGCCTCCTGCAGCAACGTGAAGGTGCCGACGACATTGGTCTGGATAAATTCAGAGGGCCCATCGATCGAACGGTCGACGTGACTCTCGGCCGCAAGATTCATCACATAGTGCGGCTGGTACTGATCGAATAGTTGCCGCAGCGCCGGCCCGTTGCAGATGTCGACTTGCGCGAAGCGATAGTTGCGGTTGTCCACAGCCTGCGGGATCGAATCCAAGCAGGCCGCATAGGTGAGCTTGTCGATATTGACAACAAAAGCTTCAGTGTCGTCGAGCAGATGACGGATGACCGCCGAACCGATGAAGCCGGCACCGCCAGTGACGAAGATGACCGCATTTTTAAATCTCATGGGTCACGGCTCCGTTGTGCGATTTGACAAAGGAGCGGTGGATGGCCAACAGATACTGGCCATAACTGCTCTTTGCACACCGCGCAGCAAGCTTCTCGAAGTGATCGAGCGTAATGTAGCCAAGCCGAAGCGCGATCTCCTCGGGACAAGCGACACGCAACCCTTGCCGTTGCTCGAGGATTTGAACAAAGTGGCTGGCTTCCACCAGCGAAGCGTGGGTGCCGGTGTCGAGCCACGCAAAGCCGCGGCCCAGCACCTCGACGAAAAGGTCCCCGCGGTCCATGTAGGCGCGGTTGAGGTCGGTAATTTCCAATTCGCCGCGCGGCGATGGTTTTAGTTGCGCGGCGATGCGCACGGCATCATTGTCGTAAAAATAAAGTCCGGTCACGGCGATATCCGATTTCGGCCGCAGCGGCTTTTCCTCGATCGATACGGCGCGCCCGGCATCGTCCAATTCGACCACGCCATACTGCTCGGGCGAGTTCACAATGTAGCCGAACACCGTAGCGCCCGAGTCGCGCGCGTAGGCGCGCGCCAGCAAGTCTTGAAGGCCATGGCCATAAAAGATGTTGTCGCCCAGAACCAGCGCCACCCGATCGGTGCCGACGAAGTCGGCGCCGATGATGAACGCGTCGGCCAGACCGCGCGGTTGATCCTGATGAAGGTACGAGAAGCGCAAGCCGAAATCGGCGCCATCACCAAGGAGCCGCTTAAACAGCGGCAGGTCCTGAGGGGTGCTGATGATGAGGATCTCCCGGATGCCCGCGAACATCAGCGTCGCCAACGGGTAATAGATCATCGGCTTGTCAAACACCGGCAACAATTGTTTGGAGACAACCGATGTGACCGGATACAGGCGGGTACCCGAGCCACCCGCCAGAATGATTCCTTTCATCTACAAATAACCCCCGCTCCCACTGCAACGGCCCTGCAATAGGAGGTCCAAACGTCCGGCAGGCGTCGCTTCACGCGGCACGTAATCTTAGGCGGAACCGCGCCCGTGTTTAATATATTTGCAATGCAGGGTAAACAGGATGTGCCGCAGTTGCCGGGATGCCGGGCCTCAAGGGAAAAATATGAAAGTGGTCGAAACTGCGATCCCCGGCGTTCTCATCGTCGAGCCGAAGGTGTTCGGCGATAATCGGGGATTTTTCACCGAAATCTATCAGGCTGAGCGTTACGCCCGGAGCGGAATCCCAACGACGTTCGTGCAGGACAACCTTTCGCGATCGGCCCGCAATGTCTTACGCGGCCTCCATATTCAAAATCCGAAGCCGCAAGGCAAGCTTGTAACCGTGCTCAAAGGCGCCGTGGTCGATGTCGCGGTTGATGTGCGCGTCGGCAGCCCCACTTTCGGCCGGCACGTCAAGGTCGAGCTCAATGAAGACAACCGGCGGCAATTCTGGGTGCCACGTGGCTTCGCCCATGGCTTCCGTGTGCTTTCCGACACTGCGGATTTTTTCTACAAATGCGATGACATTTACAGCCCCGCGGACGAACTGGTGCTCAAATGGGACGATCCGGCACTCGGCATCGATTGGGGTATCACGTCACCCGAAGTTTCGCAGCGGGACAGCGCAGGGCGCTGTTTGTCCGATCTTGCTGCAACATTGCCCAAATTTTGAAGGCGGTGCCAGCGGCGAGCTTGCACTCCTTTCGATCGTGTCCCGTTGCGCTAGTGTAGGTTTAGTGACCAAAACTTTCCGTTTGAGTTTTTACCAATACTTCATTGTTGATGGGTATTTCCGGGGGGATGATGGTGAACTTGCGCACCTTCCTGAAAGATGAAGCGGCGGCGACGGCAATCGAGTACGCCCTCATAGCCGCCGGCATTTCCATCGGGATCGTCGCAGTGGTCGCGGGCATCGGGACGAACCTAACCACCACGTTTTCGTCGGTATCGACGCAATTGAAGTGATCAGCCGCGCTGCGAGCGCAGTGCTCGACGGTCTGGTTTCTCTTTTCGCTTTTATAAAAGCGAGGGCCGCGCCATAGATCTGCGCCCCTTTACGTCAATCCGGCTGCCGCGGGCGCCGCCTAAGCGGCAAATCTCAGCTCAACCAGGCTCGCAGTCGGTTGATCGCGAAAGCACCTAAAAGGTGTACTTCTCGCGCTAGAATGCCAGCTTAAAAAGCCCGTACCCAAGAGTGCCGATCCAGATCACGGTGATGAATCAACCCGACGACGATGGCAGCAGGAGGCCAAACGCGATGAAAGAAGGAAATCGCGACAGAATTTGTCGGCAGGATTGAAGTTACGTCCTCAAGACCTTTGAAGCTCATGGCTTTGGCCTGTTGATTTGCGAACGCGTTCGAATTTGAAACAGTTGGCGGTGCGCACCAATCAACGCAAGAAAGAGGCCACTCCTGCTTCACGACCTCTGAAACCTGGGTTGCCGTCTGTTAGCGTTAACCTCCGGAAGCCCACCCCGCGGTCGCGTGTCTTGAGCCAAGCGCGCCTGAACGTGCCAGGCGGGTGCCTTTTATTGCGCCGCAATCGGCTAACGCTTGCGCCCAAAACCGCTGGGCGCCCCCCACGCGTTCGCGCGGCTCGCAAAAGTTCTGCAACTATGGAGGATTGTTTTCTAAGGGGTCCCGCGGCGCAGATCAGTGCACTTCGAACGAACGAGGCGCGAAGCGGCAACGGATGGTTGAGGCCGACGAGGTCGCCGATCGGCGCATCGTGCTTATCGATCACCGCTGATGGCGAGCAGAGAAGTATTATCGTTGATTGCATAACAAATAACACTCGCGCATGTTCATCGCCGCGATGTATGTTCAATATCGAGGCGACTTCAATTGACGTAGGCCTTGCGTGCTGCCACTCTGCGGCAGCGCGGGCAGATATTGTTTCGCTTGTTCGCTATGTCGGGTGAGAGGAGGCTATGTGCCTGGGGGGATCATCGCCCTGCCAAAGGCGGAGATTCACGTTCACCTTGAGGGGACCTTTGAAGTTGACGACATAGTTCGCCTCGCGTCCGAGGCCGGCAGTCCCCTCCCCAAATCGCGTGATCAGTTGCTGCGCTTCGACGGCGGGTTGGGAGAGTTTTTGCAGTTCCTGGATTGGGTTTGCGGATTGGTGCGGACGCGCGAGCAGCTGGCCGATCTCGCACGCCGTTTTGCTCATCGTCTGGCGGCAAGCGGGACGCGCTACGCTGACGCCATCATCAATCCCACTCATTGGCCTGGCTGGTCGAAGCGAATTCCACAGCTGATCGACTCGCTTGACGCGGGCTTTACAGAAGCCGAGCAGGCTGGCCTGCCCCCGGTCGGGCTGTGCATCAGCCTGCTTCGAACACAGACAGCCGACGAAGCAATGGAACTGGTGGATTTGCTGGCCGCCCTTCACCATCCCAGAGTTGTCGCTCTGTCGATCGACGGCAACGAAGCAGCGGCCGGACGCACTGGACCTCGCTTTGCGGATGCGTTTCGTCGCGCCGGCGCGACAGGTTTGAAGCGCACGGTCCACGCCGGCGAATCGAGCGGCCCCGAAGGCGTGCGTGATGCCGTCGAGCTTCTAGGCGCCGACCGCATCGACCACGGCGTGCGGGCCATCGAAGACGCAAGCGTCGTCGCGCTTCTTGCCGAGCGCCGCATACCGCTCGGTATTTGCCCGAGCTCCAATCTCACGCTCGGTCTCTATCGGTCGCTCGCGGAGCATCCGATCGATCGATTGCGGCGCGCTGGCGTTGCGGTCTCAATCAATACTGACGATCCGGCGCTTCTGGAGGTTGCCCTTGAGGACGAGTATGCGGCCTGTGCTGCTGCTTTTGATTGGTCTGACGAGGATGTCCGAGGGATCGCCCGCACCTCGATCGAGGCAAGCTTTGCTTCTGCTGCCATCAAGGATAATCTGCTTGCGGAGCTGGCTGCGTGGTGAAGTGGTGGATCGTCGCGATTTGCATTTTCGGCTTTGCCTCTGCAACCGTTGTTGAGGCGGCCTCATCGGTCGATGTGGGTGCGGCGGCCAAATCCTGGGCGCGACACTTCGTTTTGACCGGTACCAAAACCGAGCCGACCTACATCGAGCACATCAGGCTCGAACGCGACGGCGCTTTCTTCGTGCTTCAAGGAGGTGCGCCGGCCGGGATGCCATCGAGCCGCGAAAGCGTGATGATCGACGCGGACGGCTCGCTGCGACATATCGAATGTCCGGCCGCCATGCGCTGCGACGATGACGTGCCGCCGAGCGGCTTTCTCGCCTCGGCCGCAATCGTCGCCGCGATCGGCGGTGGGCGGCTCTCCGGATTTTTTCAAGGCTTCCCATATGGATCCTTCCGTGTCGTCTGCATCCCTGCCGAAAGGTTGGGTGTGCGCGAGGCGATACTCGATCCGTGCGTCGAAATTCGGAGCGGTGCCGTGATGGCGCTGCGCCATCGGATGTCCGGGCAATTCGACGGACCAAGCCTCGATCCATGGTCGATCAGCATATCGACTGGAAAATCTGTTTCTGAATTCTCCGCTAACCAATAGAAAGGCGTCGCAATGTCCACCATCTCGCGTAAGCATTTGCTCTCTGGTCTCGCTCTCGCGGTTGCGCTCGGCATATCCGGTGGCAGCGCTGTGGCGGCTGAGAAACTCAAAGTCGCTATTCTCGTGCCGGGCTTGGCGAATGACGGCTCATTCAACCAAGTCGCTCTTGAAGGCGTGAAGAAACTTGCCAGTGAGGGACTGATCACGTTCGAAATCCGTGAAAAGCAGAAGGATCCGGCCAGTTCCGAACCAGTGATCCGTCAATATGCCCAGCGCGGCTATGACCTCATCATCGGTCACGGCATTGAGCTTTCAGAGCCAATACTCACGGTGGCCAAGGATTTCCCGAAGGTCCACTTCGCTGCCTCGGGCGGTCCTGATCTTGCCGGCAAACTCACCGCCAACACTGATGGCTGGACTTATGACTTCGCTCAACAAGGCTATCTCTCCGGTTGGGTCGCTGGAAAAACCGGCGCGGCCAAAGTGGGTGCCGTCGGCGGCCCGCAGCTTCCCTTTATTCTGGCTTCTCATAAAGGCTTTAAGGCCGGTCTTGCCGAGACCGATCCGTCCGCGACCGTGATCGAAGTCTTCACCGGATCCTTCGATGATGTGCAGAAGGCTGCCGAAGCGACCAAGGATCTGATCGGCCAGGGCGCTCAATTGGTGTGGACATCCGGCGATGGCATCGGGAACGGCGTTGCGGCCGCGGCCGAGCAGGCCAAGATCCACACGCTCGGCGTTACCGGCAGCGCCGGAGGGCTGGCGAAGAAGGTGAATATCGTCAGCGTCGAACTCGACATGTACCCGACATTCAAAGCATACGTAGACGCGGTCAAGGATGGCAGCTTCGGCAAGAAGTTCTTTGTCTCGGGTTTGGCCAATCACGGGCTCATTCTGACGCCGGTCAATCACGTCGATAAACGCGTGCCGGCGGATCTGCAAAAGCAGGTCGATGCGCTGGTCGGGCAGCTTGCCAGCGGCGCCAAGACGCTGCCCGATTTTTACGGCCCGGCAAAATAGCTGCGGATCACGCGTATGGCGGGCCTTTCGGCAAGCGGCCTTACGAAGTCTTTTCAGACGGGGAGGGCGCTTGCCGACGCTGACTTCAACCTGCGTCCAGGAGAAGTCCATGCCATCGTCGGCGAGAACGGCGCGGGCAAATCGACGCTGGCCAAAATTCTGGCCGGGGTGCAGGCAGCAGACGCGGGGGAAATCCGGATCAACGATCGGCCGGTTGTGTTTCGGCGCCGCCAGGATGCTATCGCCGCCGGGATCGGTTTCCTGCCGCAGAATTTGTCGTTGGTCGGGGCACTTAGTCTGGTTGAAAATGATCTGCTTGGCGAGAGGACCTTCGGCGCCGATGTGCGAGGCGCGCGCTCAAAGCTCAAGGCTGCGGCGAAGCGCACGGGGATCGGTGTCCCCCTCGATATTCCCACCGGGCGGCTGAGTATCGTCGAGCGGCAGATGGGTGAGTTGCTGATTGCGCTCGCGCAGGATGCCCGGTTCCTTTTGTTGGACGAACCGACCTCGCTCCTTGGGCCGCGTGAGGTGGAAACTCTGGTGCGTTGTCTGCGTGACCTGGCGGCCGGTGGCGTTGGCGTAGGCCTGGTGACGCATCGGATCAGTGAGGTGCTTGGCAGCGCGGACCTGGTCACTGTCCTGCGTGGCGGTCACGTGGTGCATCACGGACCCGCGCCGGAGCTTAACGCACAGTCGCTTGCACATTTGATGATCGGGGAGCGTTCCCTGACGGTGCGTCGGTCTCGACGGCGAGCCAGTGAAGCTGCGCGCCTTGCCGCAAAGGGAATTTCGTTCGCCGGCGATGAGGCGGACATCCTCGATGACGTCAGCTTCGAGGTCGGCAGCGGGGAGATCTTGGGTGTTGCCGGTGTCGCCGGTGCAGCGCAACCGGTCCTCGCGTCAGTCCTGGCCGGAACGCTCCGTCCAACGCGCGGGCGCATTTTGTTGGATGGCACCGACATCACCGGCGATGCACGAACGGCCGCGCGATTGAAGCTTGCCCACATTCCGGACGAACGTGCCGCCGGCTTGGTGCCGGCGTTGAGCGTAGCCACCAACGCGAGTTTGCTGCGGCTCTCAGAGCACGCTTTTCGCCGCGCCGGGCTCCGGCTTTTGCGTCAGGAAATATGCTATGGAGGTGAGGTCTGCCGCCGCTTTTCGGTTCGACCGCCTGCACCGGGTCTCCGCGCGAGCAGTTTGTCGGGAGGCAATCAGCAAAAGCTTCTGCTTGGACGCGAGCTTGATCGAGATCCGATTGTGATCGTCGCACACAGTCCGACCCAGGGGCTCGATCTGGCAGCGACCGCGGCGGTCCACAATACCTTGATCGAAGCCGCGGGCCGCGGTGCGGCGATCGTCGTGATCTCAGCCGATTTGGATGAATTGATTGCGATCGCCGATCGCATGGTTGTGCTCAGCGCCGGAAAGATCGTCGATGAGTTTGACCTGCGCCGCGAGGCACTCGACGCCGCACGGATTGGCAAGGCCATGGCGGTCGGGCAACAGACGGACTACGCTGCGTGAAACCGCTTATGCCGCAAGCACCATCCGATTCTGCCGGATACATTGGCGCTGAACTGGCGCCAAGTGTCATCGAGTTGATGAATTTGCGCGAGGTCGCCGCCGGGCGCGCCGAGCCGGATCTGATTATCCGGGGCGGTAAGGTGCTGGCTCTGCACACCGGTGAAATCCTCGAGCGCGATGTTGTCATAGCCGGACGGCATATCGCAGCGGTGACGCCACCGGGCCGGTTTGACGCCAAGAAAACAATTAATGCGAATGGTCAGTACGTCGCGCCAAACTTCATCGATGTTCACATCCACGTCGAATACACCATGCTGACGCCGGGGGAGCTGGCGCGTCTTACCGTGCCCCGCGGCACCACGGCGTTGCTAGCCGACGCGAATTGCATTGCCAACGTGCTCGGCGCCGAGGGCCTCGACATCGTCGGGCGCACCGATACGCCGCTGCGCATCTTCAGACAGGTGTCACACCGCGTACCCCGAACGCCGGCGCTCGAAATGGGTGGAGCCCAAGTTGCGGACGCAGAGATCGAAGCGCGCGTGCAGTGGTCAAATGCAGCGACGCTCGGCGAATCCAACCCTTTCGACCTCGACGAGTGGTCTGCCCGCAAGCAAGTCGCGGCAATCCGGTCTGGCAAACGCATCACCGGCCACACGGCGCGTCTGCGCGACGAACCGCTCTGGAGCTATCTTGCGGGCGGTGTCAGCGACGACCACAACGCCACCACAACTGAAGAAGTGCTGGAGCGGGTGCGCCTCGGCGCGGCGATCACCGTCATGGCCGGCAGTATGAATGATAACACGGCTTCGGTGTTTGCCGACGTGCCGGCCCTCGGTGCAGGGGTGTATCACATTTGCTTCTGCGCCGATGACAAGCACGTTGAAGACCTGCACGATCAGGGTCACATCGATCATCATGTGCGCGAAGCCATCCGGGCTGGTGTCGATCCGGTGCTGGCCTGGCGCATGGCGACGTTGACGGCGGCCCTTTATTATCGGCTCGATCATCTGATCGGCTCGATCACGCCCAGTCGCCTCGCCGATCTCCAGTTGGTTCCCGATCTTGCCGAAGTACGCCCGAGCGCGGTGCTGGTAAATGGCGCGATGGTCGCCGAGAACGGCAAGCCGCTGTTTGCCAATACCGATCAGATGCCGCCGGTGACGCGCGACACCATCCATCTTCATCCTGGTCTGTCAGCGCAATCTTTTGTCGTCAGGGCGCCGGGCGCGACGGCCTGGGTCCAGGCCATGGAAATGTATGACGGTTACTTCAAGCGAGCGTTTCACGCCGAGCTGAAAGTGACCGGCGGCACGGTTCAGACCGATACGGAACGCGATGTTTTGAAAGTCGCGATTGTCGATCGGCATCACGCGACCGAGACCATCGGCATCGGATTCGTGCGCGGCTTTAATCTGAAAAAGGGCGCGCTTGCCGCCACCACCAATTGTGAAAATCAGAATCTGGTCATGGTCGGCGTGAGCGATCAGGACCTCGCGGATGCAGCGCGCGCCATTAAGGAGATCGGGGGCGGCTATGTCGCTGTCGCCGACGGCAAAGTGCTCGCCGCCGTACCGCTTCCCATCGCTGGTATCATGAGCGACCAGCCTTGGGAAAAAGTGCGCGAGCAATCGATCGCGGCCAACAAAGCAGCAGCTGGACTTGGCTGTACGATCCATTCTCCGTTCATGATCATGGCTTTTATCGGACTGGCCGGCATTCCGGATTTGGGTTTGACCGAGAAGGGATTGATTGAAACAGCCTCCCAATCGTTCACGCCGGTCGTCCTTGGGATGCGCGCAGGCATGGTTTGCTGTCGCTGCCCCGAGCACATGCACGACGTGCATCGCCTGATGGATCCCAATACGTTTCGTGCGGTCCCGGTCGAGAATTGAGCTCTCGGATGACAAAGCCTGCTGACGCGACGCCACAACCATTGCTACGCAAGGCCTTTCCACCGAATGGATTGCCGGCGCGCGAGAACGAAACGTTGATCGTGCTCGATCGGCTTATCGATTCCGATGTTGCACCGACCGCCGCCGCGCACGACGAGAAGGGGCGCTATCCGACGAGTTCGGTCGCCGCGCTCAAGCGCTCCGGCGTGCTGAAGACTTCTGTTCCGGCTGCATATGGCGGGCCAGGTTTTTCCTCGCGATTTTCGCTGGAGGCTCAAGTCCGCCTCGGCATCGCCGATTCCGCAGTCGCGCAGATTTTCAAGATCCATGATGAATTGACGAGGGAAATCTTCGTCTATTCGCCGCCACAGGTACGGCCCGCTTTGGCGAAGAAGGTGCTCGAAGAGGACGCGATCTTTGGTCTTGCTGTCGCCGAAGCAGGCCGCAAGGTCGACGACCCATGGACGACGGTAGCCATGCCGCAAGCCGACGGCGGATTCTTGATCGATGGACAAAAGATTTACACTACCGGCGGCGCCGAGGCCGATTACATCGTGCTGTGGGCCTTTAATCCTCAGGCTGAGGGTGTAGCAACGAATCCGTTGCTCGGCGTTCAGGCCAATCTCGTCCCAGCGAACACATCGGGCATAACGATCCATCGGGACTGGAATACGTTTGGGCAGCGCGCGACAGATTCAGGCACGATCACCTTCAAGGCACTCAAGACCGAACCGGACTGGAACATCAGTGTTGCCGGCGAGGCGCCTCTCCCCCACGCCTCATTGCGTTATCAGGCCGGTTTCGCCGCGGTGTTGGTCGGGTTGGGTGTCGGTGCGCTGCGCGCGGCCATCCCATTCGTCACCACCAAGAGCCGTCCCTGGCCATCGGCCGAAGTGGACAACGCGGCAGACGATCCGTTCGTGCGACGGCTTACCGGTGAGCTGACAGCCGACCTCGCTGCGGCGTACGCGCTCACGCTTGCCACGGGTGATTTGTTGGATGCCCACGAACGCGGCGAAATCGATCGGACGGCGCTTGCCGCTCCGATTTATGCCGCGAAGGCTGCGGCATCGCGCGCTGGTCTTCGCGCGACATCGGAGATATTCGCGTTGATGGGCACGCGATCGGTCGTACGCAGTGCCGGGCTCGATCGATTCTGGCGCAACGCTCGCACCATATCGCTCCACGATCCGGTCGACTGGAAGCACTCCGAACTAGGCCAACACGTTCTGACCGGATGGGATCCGCCGCCGGGCATCTATCAGTGACGCAAAATCTATGGATAGGTTTTGCCTGGTTTAAGGGACAGAACACCCGGCTGGCGTTGGTCCTGCTTTTTCTAGCGGTATCGGTCGCGCTGTTGATCGTGATTGCCGGCGCCAGTCCGTTGCGAGCTATAGAAGGTTTGTTTGCGGGCGCGTTTGGCGATCGCTATGCCGTTGCCGAAACACTGGTCCAGGCAGTACCAATCGCGATCGTCGCACTCGGCGTGGCTCCGGCGCTGCGCGCTGGAATTTTTCCTGTCGGCTCGGAGGGCCAACTCGCCATTGGCGCCGTCACCGCGACGGCAACGGTCCTCGCGATGCCAGCAGCATCCCCGAGTATCGCACTGCCGATGGGCTGCATTGCCGGCATCCTCGGCGGCGTCGCCTGGGCGTTCCTGCCGGCGCTGCTGCGTGCCCGGCTGCACGTCAATGAAATCCTCTCCACATTATTGATGAATTATCTGGCAGCAAATCTGGTGCTTTGGTTGTTGCGCACTGTGCTCGGGACTGTCGAGCAGGTGGCGACGCCGCGCAGCGACCGGCTACCGTTTGACGCGCTCATTCCGAAGCTGATCGAGGGAACGCGCCTGCACTGGGGAGCACTCACGGTCATTCTGGCCGCGGGTGCGCTTGCTTATTGGACCCGGTCGGTGCGCGGGCTCGCATACGATATCTTCGCGACTCACCGTGACCTGGCGGCGCGGATGGGCGTCCGCGAGGGCAGTGCCGTCATGAATACGATGCTGATAAGCGGGGCGGCGGCGGGTTTGGCCGGATGGCTTCAGGTCGCGGGACTACAGGGCACGCTCTATCCAAGCGTCGCCGGAGGCTTGGGATTTACCGGAGTGCTTGTTGCTCTGTTGGGTGGTCTTCGCCCACTCGGGATACTGGCTGCGTCTTTGGTCATGGCCATGCTTGTCACCGGTAGCGACGGTCTGCAGACCGACACCGGTGTGCCGGCGTCTATCGCTGTCGTGGCGCAGGCTCTCCTCTTGCTCGGAGCTGCTTTGGTGTTTGCCGCCCGTCAGCGGAGAGCGCAGCAGCCGATTGCGCATCACATCGAAGCGGTCGCGGACGCACGATGAACGCAGCCGAACTGGGCTTTTGGACGATCCTGCTCGCCGGTGCGGTGCGGTTGGCTACGCCGATTGTTCTCGCGGCGCTTGGTGAAACGCTGGTCGAACGCAGCGGCATCGTCAATCTTGGCGTCGAAGGAATGATGGCGCTCGGCGCATTCACCGGCGTTCTGGGCGCGAGCGAAGCCGGCTGGGCGGCAGGCTTGGCGTTTGGCGCCGCGGCTGGTGGGTTACTCGGCCTCGTCATGGGTTTGGCGGTTCTGAAAGGCGGCGTGAATCAGATCGTCGCCGGGATTGCGGTCGCGTTGTTGGGAGTTGGCCTGGCGGACTATTTCTATCAGATATGGCAGCCGTCCGGCAGATCGGCCGTGGTCGTGCCTCTGGTACCCACTCTGCGTCTCCCGCTTCTCGATCGCCTTCCGCTGGTCGGCGAGGCGTTATTCGTACAGAGCCCGCTCACCTATCTCGCCATCGCCGCAGTCATAGTTACGACCTGGGCCTTGAAACGAACGACACCGGGACTGCGCTTGCGAGCCGTCGGAGACGATCCGGAAGCTGCACACTTGCGTGGTATCGATGTGGTTTCGGTACGGATCGCAGCACTGGTGCTGGGGGGCGCGCTGGCGGGTTTTGGTGGGGCAACCATGACCGTCGGCTATCTGGGTTCTTTTACTGACGATGTAACCAGTGGACGCGGATACATTGCGATCGCGGTCGTCATTATCGGCCGTTGGTCGCCTGTTGGCGCGATGTTTGGTGCGCTCTTGTTCGCACTGTTCGATAGTCTGGCGCTTCTTGCCCAGAGTCAGTCTGCCGGCATCCCAGTGGAACTCTACAGCTCCCTTCCTTACGCGATGACTTTGCTGGCCCTTGTACTGACCGCGCGCGCGCAACATGCCCCTCGTGCCCTTGGGAGGGCGTTCGAGGGCTAAAGTTTCTCTTATCTGCGTGTTTCGTTTGGCCCTCTTGGACATGCCCAAGGCCGCGGCGCATGAGAGGAACGGTGCATGAGAGGAACCGCGAGTGGTAGGCTGAATTGGCGTCGGGCTTGCTTTGTTACGGAAACGCAATCGCGATGCAAAAATATCGGGGAGATTGCAAAGCAATCGGTTTACATCGGGGCTGTCCCGAACTTACCAAAGCAGTTGGGATTGAAACCGATCAGAAGATGGCGAAATCCTCAAAGCTTGTAGCATCGAAGCGCGGCCGGATCCTGCTGGTAAGGCGAAGGCGCGATCAATTGTGGATGTTCCCCGGTGGCCAAAAGCGCGGGCAAGAGAGCGAAAAAGACTGTTTGCGGAGGGAAATCAAAGAGGAGCTTCCGAACCTGAAGCTCGGACGGCTCAAGCTTTGGAAAGAGGTCAAAGCCAAGAACCGTCACTCCGGCAGAAAAATGAGTGACGCCATCTTTGTCGCAAGCAAAATATCCGGCGACCTGACGATAGGCGACAAACACGAGATCGATAAGGCGGCCTGGCGAAAGCCTCGGGGTGTCCGGCTTACGCCCACGACGCGCTACATCAGGGATATGCTCTACCCCAAGCGATAGGACGTCGGTAGGAGCAGCGCTGCTTCCAAAACGCGATTCAATCGCGTTGCGTGCGCCAATTCTTGAACGGGTTGGTCACGAGGTTGGAATTAAAGTAGCGCGCGTCGCCGGAGACTTCACGTCCAAGCCAGGGCGGCAGTTCGAATTGATCGGATTCATCAGCGACTTCGAGCTCGGCGACGACCAGACCGGCATTGTCGCCGTGAAACACGTCGATCTCCCACGTTCTTGCGGCAAACGGCTGGCGATACCGGGTTTTCTCGATCAGCGGGCGTTCGCACAGAAGATCGAGCATCGTAGCGGCATCAACCTTCGGAATGGCGTATTCGAATTCCAACCGCGTGATGCCATGGGCTTGCCCTTTGATGGTCAAAAAGGCCTGCTCCCCGGCGATCCGGACGCGGACCACCCGTTCTTTGGCGCTTGAGAGATAGCCCTGCCGATACAGCACCCCGGATTCTGGCGGCTTCCAAACATCGATCCGCACAAGATATTTGTGTTCGATTTCTTGTGGCATCAGGAACTACATTGTGGCTGGAAACACTACTCTGAGAGCGGGGCATACGAGCCTAGAGCAAATGTATGGAGTCCGTCTTTGTTCGGCGCAAGTGCCGGCAAATTGCGAGCACTCGCCGCTGAACTCGGTAGGTTCTCCACGGCAACTTATCGGCGAGCACGTTGCGGCTACGCTCCGCGATGGTCCTTTCTAATTCATTCCTAGCCGCAACTTGTCGGAGGTTTGTAGGTTTCCAGCAAGGCATGTGTCGTGTGGCTGTCACATGATTGTCAGCGATGACGACCTACTCTCCTTTCGACGGGACGACGACGTGGTGGAGTGAGGGGATGGGTGGCCAATTAGCCGCTGTTGAATTTCAAACGCACAACCCAAGCAATGCGCGCGCGGCGGAAGTAAGCCGCTAGCGCGCTCCAAGCTATTTGACTTCATTGAGGATCTAAAGAGCGGCGCCATGCGCGAAGGCGCGACGTGCAGCGACCGGTGTGCGACGTAACGAAGATCCAGCGAACAAATGTGTGCTTTCGTTCAAAAAGGTAGGCGTCCATGACAACGACATCAGTAACCACCAGCACGACGAGCAACTACACCGTATCGGCTGGCAATGAACTTCTCGTTGAAAGCGGGGGCAACGTCACCTCGACGACGGTGCTGACCGGCGGTTCTCTGGTCGTCAGCGGCGGGGTCGAGACCAGCGCGACCATTTCATCTGGTGGCACGGAGACGGTTTCAAAAGGTTCGGCGAGCGGGGATCTGATTTTCGGCACGGTCTCGACCATCAGCGGCGGCAGCGGAGTTTTCGCCAACGAGACTGTCGAGAACGGCGGAACTTTCAATCTGCTAAATGGCAATTCGGCAGCCGGCACGACGGTGCTAAGTGGCGGTTTGTTCTTGCTCAGCGGCAACAACGGCGCGGTAACGAGTACGGTACTGAGCGGCGGCGGCACGCTCGAGCTGGACTCGCCAAAAGCGAATATTTCCGGTTCGCTGACTTTCTCTGGCGGCGGCAACACGCTTGACGTTGCCGTGGTCGCCAGCACCGGGTCCGGCGACCTCGCGGTGATTTCCGGATTTTCATCCACCGACAAGATCGACGTGACGGCGCTCGGCGCGGCAACCGGATCAGCGGCGCTCTCATTTGGGGCCAGCGGCGGCAACGAAGACGTGACGGTGAGCGGAACGGGCGGCTCCGAAACGTTCATCTTTGCCGGCACATCGACCTATACTGGCGCTACGTTGTCGGTCGTGTCGGGCGGCGGTCACGAATATATCGAATATAGCTCAGGCGGCTCGTCTTCGTCGGGTGGCGCCACGACGTCGGTGACGACGTCCACTGCGTCGGGCGCTTACACCGAAACGGCCGGCAACACGCTGTTGGTGTTAAGCGGCGGCAGCGTTTCCGCGGCAACCATCGACGATGGCGCCTTTCTCACTGTCAATGGTGGTGCCGACACGTCGGCGACGATTTCCAGCGGCGGCGCGGAGACGGTTTCGACAGGTTTAGCGACTGGCGACGCCATATACGGCGGGGCGACCGTCGATAGCGGCGGGACTGTTACCAACGAAACCGTTGAGAATGGCGGCAGGCTCACCATCGTCGGCGGCGTTGATTCCGCGACGTCCGTTTTGGCGGGCGGGACGGAGACAGTGACCGCCGGTTCGGCTACCGGCGACATGATTTACGGCACGGTGTCGACCATCAGCAAAGGCACCGGTGTTTTCACTAGCGAGACCGTTGAAAACGGCGGAACTTTTGACCTGTTAAACGGCAATTCCGCCGCCGGCACTACGGTGCTAGGTGGCGGCCTGTTCTTCATCAGCGGCGCCAATGGGCCAGTGACGGGCACCGTGCTAAACGGCGGCGGCACCGTTGAATTGGACTCACCCAAAGCGACGATCTCCGGTTCGCTGACTTTCGAGAACGGCGGCAACACGCTCGAGATTGCAGACACGACCGACGCTGGCGACGGCACGCTCGCCACGATTTCCGGCTTCTCGTCGTCCGATAAGATCAACATCACCTCGGCGGCTTACCCCGGCTCGGCGTTGACGCTCTCCCAGACGGTGTCGGGCGGCGACGCGGTCGCGCAGGTCATTAGCGCCGGTACGACGGTTGAGACCTTCACCTTTTCAAACCCGGCGCTGGCTGGCGACTTGGCGCTATTGCCGGACGGGAATGGCGGTGTTGATCTTGAGATCGTTCCGGTCGACGTTACGACGTCGGTGACGACCTCGACGGCGCCAGGCGCTTACACGGAATTGCCCACCGATACGCTGCTCGTCTTGAATGGCGGCAGCGTCTCCGCCGCGACCATCGACGATGGCGGCTTTCTCACCGTCAACGGCGGCACCGATACAGCGGCGACCATCCAGGCAGGTGGCGTCGAAACGATTTCGGCGGGAAGCGCCTCTGGCGACCAGATCTATGGTTCGGCGATCGTCAGCGGCGGAACTGTCTCCAGTGAGACCGTGTTCGGCGGTGGCCAGTTAACCGTTGACGGCGGTTCGGTGAGCAACATCGTGCTCGGTGGGGGAGGCTTGCTTGATCTCGCCACGCCGACAGCGACCATCTCCGGCACGCTCACATTCGCCGGCGGCGACAATACGCTCGAAGCCAGCGCGATCGCCGACAATGGAGCCGGTGATCAGGCGGTGATATCCGGCTTTTCGACCTCCGACAAGATCGACGTGACCGGCATCAGTGCGACCGGCGCCAGCCTGACATTTACGTCGAATAGCAATGGAACCGAAACCGCGACGATCAGCGGGACAGGCGGCAGTAAATCCTTCATTTTCGCTGGTGGGACGGTTCCTTCTTTCACCAGCGGAACCATCGCCGACGGCGGTACGATGACGCTGATGAAGGACGGCGCTAACGGTGTCGACCTGGTCGTCGACACGACTCCGGCAGTGACCTTCACGAGCCTCAACGGCCTTCAGACCAATCAACCGACCGACATCGTCAATGGCACAGTCAATACGACCGTGGATCCGGAGGCTATCGGAACGACTGTTTCAGTGATGGAAGGCAACTCTCTCGTTGGCGCTGGCACCGTAGGCGCCAATGGCTATTGGAGCGCGAACGTCACGTTCGCCAATGACGACGGTACTAACGTTCTGACGGCCAGCGACACAGACGGCGCAGACAACACCGGCTCAACCACTCAGTCGCTGACTTACAACGTCGACACCAGCGCACCGGCGTTCACGGCGGGCAATCTCGTCATCAGCATTTCCGGAGACGGTGACGGCAGCGGAGTCTACGGCGACAATCAGGCGAGCCCGATGACGCTCGAGCAGATCACGACGACCGGCACGATCGTCAGCCAGATCGTGATGCCGGAGACCACGGCAGTGGTCAATGGCGTGACCGAATATGCGATCTCCAGCGAGTACGGCTCTTCGTCGGAAGGTACGCTCGAACTGTCGGCCGATGGCAAATCGCTCGTCATCGCTGGTTATGGCGTTAATCCGGAGACATTTAACGAAGGTGGCGCTGCCGTTTACGGCACCGCCGCGGAGGCGCAGTCGACGAGCATCCTGGGCGGCCAATATACCGCTGTGCCGCGCGTGATCGCCGACATCAACACCGACGGCGTCGTCGACACCTCCACGGCGCTCTACGATATCTTCAACAACAACAATCCGCGCAGCGTCGCTACCGTTGACGGCTCGTCGTTCTATATCTCCGGCCAAGGCGTTAAAGGCGACACGACGCAGGGGGTATTTTACGCACAGGATGGCGCCTCATCTGCAACAAGCATCAATGACGCGACCGACACCCGCACGGCCGAAATTTACAACGGTAATCTTTACGTGTCCGCCGACAGCACGCAGGGCGCGACCGGTATTTTCGACTACGGTCCGGTGTCGAGCGTCTCTCCGCCGAGCGGTCAGGTAACCCCGACCGTTCTGCCGGGCATCGACCTTTCCGTAACTTTGACGGCGACCAACGGTAATACAGTCAACGATGCCAATGGTTCTGGCGCCGGCACGAGTGTCTTCCTGAGCCCCGAGAATTTTTTCTTTGCCAATTCCACCACGCTCTACATCGCTGACGGCGGCGCCCCGAAAAACGGTGGACTGGGCGACGGCGGGCTTCAGAAATGGAGCCTCGTCAACGGAACCTGGACGCTCGATTACACACTTTCGGCGGGGCTAAATCTCATCCCGAATACGGCGGGTTCCGCGTCTTCCGGAGATACCGGCCTGATCGGTCTGACGGGCGAGGTTGTTGGTAATTCGGTCGAACTTTTCGCGACCACCGAGCCGCTTAACGATCTGGGTAACACAGCGGTTGTCGAAATCACGGACGCGCTCGGTGCCACGTCGGGCGTTGGCGAAACCTTCACCACCGTTCTGACTGCCTCACCGGGCGAGAATATCCGCGGCATTGCCTTCGCGCCGACTGAAAGCGCGGCGCCCTGTTACTGCCCCGGGACCCTGATCCTGACATCCGGGGGCGAAGTGCCAGTCGAGACTTTGGCGATCGGCGACAGGGTGATGACGAAATTGGGCGAGGCGCGTGCAATCAAGTGGATCGGACGAAGGAGCTATGGCGGCCGCTTTGCACTCGGCCGCAAGGACATTCTCCCGGTCTGCATCAAGGCCGGGGCGCTTGCCGACAACGTGCCGAAACGCGACCTTTGGATCTCGCCCAACCACGCTATGTACTTCAAGGACCAGCATCTCGATGGAGTGCTGATCGAAGCCAGGGACTTGGTCAACGGCACCTCGATCGTGCAGGCGGACAGTGTCGAGATGGTGGAATACATCCATGTCGAGCTCGACAACCACGACGTGATCATCGCCGAGGGTGCGCTGGCGGAAAGCTTCATCGACGACGACAACCGCGGCCTGTTTCACAACGCGTATGAATTCCGTGCGTTGTATCCCGCGGCTGCGCCCATGTTTGCGCAATATTGTGCGCCGCGCTTGCAGGACGGCTACGAGCTCGAAGCGCTGCGACAGCGCATTACGTTGCGGGCCGGTCTTGCATCGAGGGGCAAAGCGACGGCGGTCGCTAAGGTGCGCGGTTATGTCGATCGCATCACCACCCAGTGCGTCGCCGGCTGGGCGCAGAACCTCGATCATCCCGAGGTGCCGGTCTGTCTGGACATCTGTGCCGGTGGCCAATTGATCGGTCAGGTTCTGGCCAACTGCTATCGCGAAGACCTTGTGCAGACCGGGATAGGCAGCGGACGCCATAGCTTTGCGTTTACGTTGCCGCAGGCGCCGACATATGCTTTCGAAGAACTAGAGGTGCGGCGCTCGCTCGACGGCGTGGCTCTGGAACTGACCCACGGTGCACGGCGCATGCTGCTGGATGGTGGGCTCGGTGCGTCTGATCAGCAGCGCGCCGCGTAAAACAGTCGCGGATACCCCCGGCGCAGCGCATAGCCGATAGTCGGGCGAGCGGAAACGTTAACACGCCCGCGACGGTTCATGCGGGCGTGTTGCTGTTTTCAAGCTGCCCGACTGCGGCTATACGGATGCCCACGCCACCGTCGATACTTTCGCCGATGGCAGTATCGGGACATCGTACAGCGCTGAGACGATCCTTCATGCTGAAGGGTAACCTCGATGTGGTTGATCTGCGGCAGATCGGCGGATGGGCGCAGGATGATGCGCAGCCGGACCTGCCGGTCAGTCTATTGCTGACCGACAATGACCAGCTGATCGGACGAATCCTCGCCAATCGCTATCGTGCCGACCTCGAACAGGCGGGGATCGGCAGCGGCCGGCACAGCTTCGAATTCCAATTTCCGAAAAGCCTGGCGCCGTTCAACAAACACGTCCTTAGGGTGTTCCGCGAATCCGACGGTGTCGACCTCGCCCAGTCGCCCGTTACTCTCGAGCCAAGACAAGCGTTCGATATCGCGACGCAGGAGGCGCTCGCTGATATCATTCGGCGCTCTGGATCAAATCAGGACATCACGGCGAAAATCGACTTTCTTGCCAACCACATCGAAACGCTGCTGCACCAGTTGGCCGAGCACGACAGTAAGCGCTTCGAACGCAATAATTATAAGCAGCTTCTGCAACGCTGGCGGCGAACGCCGGCGTCCGAGGGCGCATCCGCGGCGGTTCCCCGCGCGCCTCGGCGGGCTCTGGTAATTGATGATCGGCTTCCCCGGTCCGATCGCGATGCGGGTTCAATAGCCATTCTCAGTCACATCCAGTCGCTGCAGCGATTTGGTTATGAAGTGGTATTTACGCCCTCAGCTGAGTTTGCCGCGGCCGATCAGGACACCACGACACTTGATGCGATCGGCGTAAGCGTTTACCGCGCGCCGTACTACGGCTCGATCGAAGAAGTTTTACGCCGGCAAGCCGGCGAGTTCGACGTTGCCTATCTGCATCGCGTCGCCAACGCCGCGAAGTACGGCGAGCTGATCCGCCAGCACAACCCCAGAGCCAGGCAGATCTTTAGTGTCGCCGATCTCCATCACCTCCGCTACGCACGACAGGCGAGCGCCGAAGGCCGGCCTGAACTGATGGCGCTCAGTCAGCGGACGCGTTTCGTCGAGTATGTAGCGGCAGTTTTGGCCGATGCCGTCATCACGCACTCGGCACTCGAAGCTGAAGCACTGGCAAAGCACATTCCCAGCTCCAAGATCCACACCGTGCCGTGGTCAATTAAACCGCGTCCGTCTCAAGTTCCGTTCGCGCAGAAGTCCGGAGTGGCGTTTATCGGCGGCTACGGTCACATGCCAAATTTGGACGCAGCGCGCTGGTTGATCGGTGAAATTATGCCATTGGTTCGGGAACGTAACCCGCGCGTCGAATGCTTTTTAGTTGGCAGCGACATGCCGGAAAACCTCCGGCGCCTTTGCAAGGACGGCATTGTCGCCGTTGGACACGTTAACGAACTGGCGGAAATCTTTGACAAGGTCAGACTGACCGTGGCGCCTTTGACGTACGGGGCCGGCATTAAGGGCAAGGTGGTTGAAAGCCTTGGTGCAGGATTGCCGTGTGTCTGCACGCCGGTAGCGGCGGAAGGCTTCGATTTTCCCGAAGCATTGCAGTCTTGCGTTGCTGAAAACGCGGAAGGTTTGGCCGCATTGATTTGCAAGCTTCACGAGGAGGAGGAGGCCAATCGAGCTTGCGGGCAAGCAGGGCTTGAGTATGTAGCCGCTGCTTTCTCGAACGAGACGCTTGACGCTGCAATGCTTCGCGTGCTCGGACCTGCCACGCCCGCTCCGGTCAATACCACGCAAGGCGAAACGAACGAATCGTAGTCGGCAGTTTCGATTTATTGCTCGATTCGGCCAACCTGGCGGCTGCGCGTTTGATGGCGGAGGAGACCTGATGCCAAATGTACTTATCGCAAGATTAGCCCCCTGACTTGCGCTAGACTCGGATACATGGCGTGAAGCGCATCTTAATTATGTTATTCTTGGTCGGCGTCAGCGTTGCCTGCTTTTGGCTGGCGTTCGCGGACGTCTTCGCGCCCGTCCCTCCACCTCACAAAGGCGCGGCGGCAAATTCCGCCAACGCCTCCGCTGGAGGTGCCGCATCGGGCTCAGTGCCCGGCGCAGCGACAAACTCACCAGGTTCTGGCGGCGCGGCTGGTTCGACTGCTCCAGCCAACACAATCAACGCGTCAAAAACCAATAGCGCGGGCGGCTTCTTATCGTGTCAAAACACCTGCCAAACCAACAGCGCATCGTGCCAGAGCGATTGTTACCAACATTACAACGTTACCAATCAAACCCAATATTGGAACCAGTGCATGCAGAACTGCGGCGCCAAACTGAGCGTGTGCTCCAATAATTGCATCAGCGGGGTGTCCCTGCCATCGATCTCAACGGTCATGCCGCCGCCACCCGCAGCAGCATCGCAATCGTCGGCGCCAAGGCGTGCGACGCCGCCAATTGGTCAACAGGATGACTCATCCTCCTCGTCGTCCCCTTCCTCTCCTTCGTCATCCTCGTCTCATTAGATGGTGCTGGTTGAATGCGGCACCTTCGCACGCAAGGTTTTTCTCCGCTGTGTCCCGACTTTGAAATCATATCCTGAATTGGTGATTGCTTTCGGCACAAATGCGGTTTCGTTTGGTTGCCGAGATTTGTATTTTTGCTGGAATGCCTTTCACAATCGTTTTGTGATCGGCGCCGTTCTTGACGGTGACGATCCATAAGGTGCGGCGGAGTATCTGGAATGAATACAGCGGCGGCCGTTGCGGCCAGTCCGGTAACGGAGCGGCGGCTCGGCACAATCGGCAACGAAGACTGGTGGGCCGTCGTGGTCGGCCTCGCCATCGTCATATTCGGCTTGATTGATTACGCACTTGGCACCGGCGTTATCAAATTCCTCGGAGTCTCTCCCGCCGGAATGAAGTGGGCGACCGGCGGCGATATCGCGGCCCATTTCGCCAAGCTGTGGCCTAACTACCTCGCCCAGTTCATTGTGTTGACAATTGTATTTGGCGGCTCGCTCCGCCTGATGGGGCGGCCGTTCGGCGAATTTCTGTCGAGCTTTGCCCTGATTTATATTGGCCTGTTGTTCGTCTCGACATTGGCGGGCTGGAAGGATGCAAACTATTACAATCTCGAGGCCGCGCTTCTTGCGCTGATCGGCGGTCTCGCGCTCGCCAATCTCGTCAGGGTTCCGGAGCGCTTGAAAGCGGCATTGCGGGTAGAGTTTTACGTCAAAACCGGCATTGTACTGCTTGGGGCGACCTTTCCGATTTCGTTGATCGTGTCGGCGGGTGGTATCGCGCTGACGCAATCGGCGATCATCTCGATCCTCACCGCCGCAATCATCTTTTTTGTGGCGACGCGGGTCTTCGGTCTCGATCGCCGCTTTGCTGCGGTGCTCGGCACCGCAGGCTCGGTTTGCGGGGTATCGGCTTCACTCGCTGTCGCGGCCTCGGTGGGCGCCCGCAAAGACGAAATTGCGGCAGCAGTGACGCTGGTGGTGATTGCCGCAATCGTCATGGTTTTCTTTCTTCCCTACGCCAGTCACTGGCTCGCTCTGCCGGCGGGCGTCGGCGGCGCCTGGATCGGTTCGTCCGAATTTGCCGATGCGGCCGGCTACGCCGCGGCAAGCGTATTCGGAAGTTTAAGCGGCAACGAAGCCGGCTCGCTGCGCGCTTTCACGATGAACAAAGTGATCGGCCGCGACATCTGGATCGGCGTCTGGTCGTTGTTCTGGGCTTTCGTCGCGCTGCGCTACTGGGAAGGACGCGGAAAGGTCAGCCGGATCGATCCGGGCGAAATCTGGCGGCGCTTTCCAAAATTTGTCATCGGCTTTTTCATCGCCGCAGCGATTGTCTCGATCTATTTCGGCGAGACCATCACGCCGCAACAAACCGCCGACTTCCTAAAGCCCATCGGCAGCTTGCGGGGCACCGTCTTTACTCTCTGCTTCCTTGCCATCGGCTTGACCACGCGATTTTCGGAACTCGAATCGGTCAACTGGCGCGCTGCGCTGGCGTTTGGCTTGGGCGCCGTCGTCAACGTGATCGCCGGATACCTCCTTTCCGCGCAAGTGTTTTATGGCTACTGGGCAAAGCTCTGATTTCGTTTGCGCGGCTTGCCGCCATTTCCTGACGGACGCGGCGGCATTGGAGCGCTGCTTTCCCGGGCTTACGGCGATGTCGTCGGCCTATTCGGCGGCGCGTGCCGATACCGGACTTTGCCAAATCCACAACACGTTCCGGCGGTCCGCCGATAGCTGCTGTGATTACGAACAGAACGTTCCCGCCCAAGCGGACGTTTGACGCTCCCACGTTGCCAGCATCGAATTGGCGCCGTTTGACATCGCTTTTGCCGCCGGGCAAGACGATGGCATGGCAGCCACGCTCAAAGAGCTTAAGGTCAAGCTGTTCACGGACGGCGCCGACAAGGCCCAAATCCAGGACATGGCAACGCAAGCCTGGATCCGGGGCTTTACTACCAATCCGTCGCTGCTCAAAGCAGCGCAGGTCTCCGACTATGCGTCGTACGCGCGCGAGCTTGTTGCCGCAGTTCCCGACCGTCACATCTCCTTCGAGGTATTTTCCGACGACATTCCGGAAATGGTCGCGCAGGCACGCCAGATCGCGACTTGGGGGCCGAACGTCTACGTCAAGCTGCCGGTGACGACGACGCAGGGCGAGCCGCTGTTCAGCGCGGTTCGCGCCCTCTCGCAAGACGGCATCAAGGTCAATCTGACGGCGGTGTTCACCGCAGAGCAGGCAGCAAGCGGCGTCGCAGCGCTGTCGGGCGGCGCGGCCGCCTGCGTGTCGGTGTTTGCCGGCCGGCTTGCCGATGCCGGCATCGATTATCGGCCGATCATGAAAGATGCGGTCGCGCGGGCGCGCCAGACTCCGAACGTCGAGATCATCTGGGCCTCGACACGGGAAGTCTTCAACGTCATCGAGGCCGACGAAATCAAATGCCACATCATTACGGCACCGGCGGCTGTGCTGAAGAAGATCCCGGCGCTTGGAACAAAGACGGCAGGGGAACTTTCTCTGGATGCGGTCAAGGCGTTCCGCGAGGATGCTGTAGCCGCCGGGCTGTCACTGCCCGTCGCGTCCTCTCGCGCAGCGGAGTGAAC
>CAVSFV010000019.1:0-30797 GCA_963727325.1 uncultured Alphaproteobacteria bacterium | reverse complement strand
CGTCGGACATTAAAACGCTGCTGTTCGGATTGCGCGCATCAGGTTGGCGTTGCGGTGTGCCCGGCAATATTTGGTAACAAGCGCTTTGTTCGTCGCAAATCTACCGAAGTCCACCGTCGGCATGTTGCGGGCGGCATTGAAATACCCGCTCATCCACGCGGCGATCAATTCCTGCCGCTCGGGCAGCGCCTCCAGATAGTTTCTGCAGGTCAGCGCAGACATTTCCAATATGACCTGCGCCTTTACAGAGCTGTAGGAACTCGCGGTCAAAAGGGCGGCCGCAACCAATGTATATCGTAATGCTCTCGTCGCTGTTGTCATGACACTCACTTATTTGGGGGCTGTTGCACGTTGCAGACCGGTCATGACCAGCTCTCCCGGATTGGAGGCGCACCATGCCTGCACATTTGCGACGTTTCTCGCATAGGCTTGCAGATTGATGTAGGTGTAGCCCAGTTTTTGATTGTACCAACCGCTCATCCAAGCGGCAAAGACGGACGACTGCTCCGGCGGCATGGCGAGATATTGCGCACAAGTCACCAGCGGCATTTGGACCATTACTTGTGCCTGACCGATCGACGGAAGCAACAACCCGCCTACCACGAGACACCAGCAAAAATTTCTAATTCGAGATCGTTTTTCTAGCATCGCGGCGTTTTCTCTTTCTGTTAGATCACAGAACGTCATTAGAGAGATTCATCCGGTCCGCAAACACGAACCGCGGATCAAATACCTGAAATGACGCCGCCGATGGTCGACGGTTGCGGCGAAGCCCAGGTCGTCGGTCATAATCAGCAGAATATTCGGCGCGCCCTTGGATGGGACGACGCGTGCTGGCCACGCTGGCTTCGACTGAGCGGCGCTAAGATTGATTTCGCCTTGAGAAAACGGTTGGGGTGGCGGCAGTGGGTAACGACCATCGCTCGTTGTGGTCGCGTCGGGCGAACCCGGAACACCAGTGACCTGCTGAGCCCACACCATGAGGCAACTAAGAGCGAGCAATCCCGCCGCCACAAGCATGCTGGTTTCATCTTGGAAAGCTCCGCCGCGCCAAAGATGCCCTGCGTCCGAACTTGCTTAAAGCCCTAAAGCGAGCACGCCCCCAGAACGTTAGGCGTTGCCGATCACCACGGACCGAATTTGTAATTCAGCCCCACCGTGATCAGGTTTATTTGCCGGTTATTGGACGTGATCACATCGTTGGCAAATACGCCGTTAGACGCTGCCCCCGACACGGTGTAAGTTGCGTTGTTCAGTCGCACGAAATCGTATTCAACGCGTGCCGACCAAGTGCCCCAGAACGCGTACTCAAGGCCAGCACCAGCTGTCCAACCGTTATTGCTACTAGAGGCGGAAGCAAGAAGCGGCGTGCCGCCAACATTAAGATTCGAGTTGCTCACCCCGCCGAACGCCCAACCGCCTTTGCCGTAGACCAGGAGACGGTCCCAAGCATAGCCAAGGCGCGCATCCACCAGCGTCAGCCATCGGTTGTTGATCGTTGCGGTCGCGACAGGGGCGCCACCGGGTGCCGTTACTGTAATGGCGTTTGAGGTATTGGGAAGCCAATCGAAGTCAGCCTCCGCGCCTATCACTATTCCGGGTCCGAACTCCCAGTTAGCACCAATCTGGCCGCCGCCGAGAAACGATTGGCTGGTCGTGCTGGCAATGCTGCTGCCCAGGGAGTCACTGGCACTGGGACTACTGAAACCCCAGCCGAGATTGCCTCCGATGTAAAACCCGCTCCAATTGTAGTAAGGTATCGGAGCCGGCACGTAAGCCGCCGGCGCCCGTGGCGGCGGCGGTGGCGGCGCCATCGGAAGATCGGCGGCGAGCGCCTCACTTTCAACTGCAAGGGCAAATACCCCGACAATCAAAATTTGTTTTGTTAGACGCTGCATCCTAAAGTTCTCCCGTTTCCACAAGACTGTCACCAATTTTCAGCGCAGGACAATGGCACTCAACCCTATTTCAGAGCGATAGTCATCCCTGCCAGATTGAGGTTCACTTCGAGACCGATCTGCACGCCGTGAATTTGAATGATGACGCCGTTCTCGTTTTGGAGCTGGGCCACCTTTGCGCCGCCAACAAATGTGAACCCAGCGCCTGCCGCGCCGTAGGTACCGGCGACGTCGGCCGGGCTTCGCACATTGTAGGCCACGCCCTCCATCTGCCCGCCACCAAACCCGACCATGCCGACGCCAATGCCGCCAACACCGATCGGATATACTTGGCCGCCGCAGTTCAGAACGCCTTCTCCACCACCGGCGCCCACAATGAGTTCCGGCTGAAAAGACACTGACTCGAATAGCACAGTTTTGCAGTACCGCCTGAGGCGCCGCGGCCAGCCGCTCTGGCGGTACCGGGCGCATCTCGGCTCCAGCAGCCACCCGCTCGTCCCTAAAAACGACCGCGATCGCGTCGATGATGCGTCGATCGGGATGCTCTTTGCAGTAAACGATGACCTCGTGCTCGGCGATTTTGCCTTTTCGATAATCTAGGAAATGTTTGTGTGCCAACCCGTTGTACCAGCCGCTGTACCACGCGGTGAGTGTGTCGGCGTCCTGCTGATAGGTGTCGGCAAGCTGCGCGCAGGTGAGTTTTTGGACATTGATATATCCGTTCGCATCCACATAGGCGCTAAGCGGCACCTGGGCTCGACTTCCAGTTATTCCCATCATCAGAAAAGTGGCAACAACAGCAAGAACTGCGCGCATGATAGGCCGCCTCCGCAAACACAATACCGCTTGTTAAAAATTTGGATGGCTTACATGCCGAAGCGCCAATTCAAGCCAACGCGTAACATGTTTTCCTTAAGTGTGTTCCCGGCACCGGCACCGACCCAAATCCACTCGCCCTTCGCGCTCAGGCCAGGCATGATTCCATATTCTAGACCGGCGCCAGCGGCTAGTCCGAGATGAAGGTCTGCTGGCGAGCCACATGGCGGGCTGTTAAAGGCACCCGTGCCACAGGCAAATCCGACTGGACCTGATAAGGTCGACGTTTCGTTGGTGACAGCTAAACCGCCAGTTATAAATAAAAGCCAATTATCTATTGCATATCCAACACGTGCTCTTGCTGTGCTGACCGATGACAGCGTTGAAGAGAGCGTTGCAGTCCCTATCGGGGCCCCATTAAACGATACCGTGCCGGACGACGAGCCGTTGATGTGCGCCCAGTCAATGTCGGCTTCTAGGCCAAGCAAAGTACGACCATTTTGAATCTGAGCTCCCGCCGTCACACCGCCCAACCACCCATTGCCATTGTAATCAAAGGCTGAAAAGCTATCGCCGTAAAGGCTGCCGGGAGTTTGCTGGCCGAATCCGTAACCGCCATTAACACCGATGTAGATTCCGGTCCAATTGTAGACCCCTGCCACTGGCGCCTTGTAGTAAGCCGCGGGCGGTTCAAGCGGAAGGTCGGCTGCACGCACTGGCCCGTAGGCGGCGCCAACCGCCGCGAGTGCGGCTAGTATCGTCGTTAATGTCTTCATAAGTGCCCCCTCAGTCGGCGCGCATGTTGCCATGCAATAATTCGCGAAACTATGCAGAAACGGACTTTCGCTTTGGTCGCGCCAATTGAGTTTGTGTTAGTGATTGAAACCGTTTCGTTGCGAGGCATAGACTTCTCGATGTAGCGGGTATCGAAGGAGCGACGGAGCAGCAAAGGCGTATGCTTTTTACCGTTGCTCGCTAATTTGGAAGGATTTCCATTTTGCCTGATGGCGCCGGTGGCTCGTCTAGCTACATCCTCAGTTTCGATGAATATTCAGACAATGTGCGCGAGGCGGAGGTCAGCTTTATTCTTGCTGGCCCAAATCTAGGCTCTTGGAAAGTCCGCCATTGCCCGATAAATCCGGTGGTCTTACAAGAAGGCGTGGAAGGTGGATCGAAGATCGCGCACGGCATTTCTCGCTCAGACGCGTTACTGTTTCTTTTTCAACACCCCGGCTTTTTGGCGGAACGCACTATTTTTGACGGTCACGTGGCCCGGTCCTACGACTTCGCAGTGGTACCGCCTTCAACTCACTTTTTGGTTTCAACGGTTGGGCCTAGCCGCTGGCTCTCCATAACATTGCCGCTAGGAATGTTCGCCAAGCTTGTCGCGCAAGCCGGAAGACCCGATCTTGAGGGAATTCAAAAGCGAAAGTGCATTGTCTCTACCCCGCCAAAGTCAGCGAGGATCATAATTCGTGAGGCGTTGAAACTAATGGCAAATCCCAATCGAAACAGCGGAAGCCCGGATGATTTATTGGATTTTCTTGTTTCAGCAATTATTGGCGCCGTTAAAGTCACGAGCCTCTCAGAAAATAATGGACATTCGTCGATTAAAATCGTGAGCAAGGCATTGGAACATGCTCGTCATTTAGAATGGGAGGCACTCCGCGTGGACGAACTTGCACGCGCGGCCGAGGTTACAGAACGCACATTACGCAGGACATTCAATCATCAATTCGAGATGGGACCGGCTAAATATCTGAGGCTTCGCCTACTTAATATCGTCCGTAGGGCGTTGCGCAGCATGTCAGGGCCTCAGCAAAACATCACTGCCATCATGAGCGCACACGGTATCGGCGAATTCGGTCGCTTTGCCGGTGCGTATAGGGCGTTATTTGGTGAGCGCCCGTCTGATACAGCCCGACGGGCGCGCGCAATTCAAAGCGATCGCTAAAGTTAGCGACGCCAATGCGGGTGGAGACCGGCATAGCATTTTAACAAAAGGGTGCATTTGCCGGCGTTGTTTCGCACTTCGCGTTCCGTCCGTTTTTGCATATCAAAACTTTCCCATGCGGGTTAACCTGTCCGATAAATCTCCCTCGCACAAACAGCTTGGAAAGGGATATATGACAAGAAGAGATTTCGCGTCGAAATCGGGCTACCGAACTTACGGTTGGCTTGCTGCCGCGGTCGGCGTGCTCGTCACAATCACCACAGCGGTCTCACCAAGCGCCCACGCACAACAGGGCGATGATGCCGTGCAAATCCTAAAAGCGATGACGAACTATGTGTCGAGCCAAAAAATCATTTTGGCAACGTACGACACCGACATCGAGGTGGTCACGGACTATCTTCAAAAGATTCAGTTCGCAAGTTCCGGTCAAATGTTGCTGAACCGACCGGATAAGGTGCGTGCCAGCCGGGTCGGCGGATATGCCGACGTCGAGATGGTTTTCGACGGCAAAACTCTCACCGTGCTTGGCAAGAACCTCAATAAGTTCGTGCAGGTGGATGCCGCGGGTTCGGTCGATGAGCTTGTCGCGAGGCTGCGTGACCAATTGGGGATGGCGATCCCGGGCGCTGATATCATGCTGTCGCGCTCCTATGATGAGTTAACTACCGATGTGATCAATGCAGCCCACATCGGTCGCGGCGTCATCGATGGTGTCGAATGCGATCACCTTGCATTTCGCAACCACGACGTCGATTGGCAGCTCTGGGTCGAACTCGGTAGCCGGCCGATCCCGCGCAAATACGTTATCACCAGCAAGGAGGTGACCGGCGCACCGCAGTACACGCTTCGCATCAAAGATTGGAAAACCGATGTTTCGGTCGCCGCAGATGCATTTTCGTTCACGCCGCCGGCCGGTTCGCAAAAAGTCGAGGTTTCGGCTTTAGCAAACCTCGACGAAATTCCGCAAGGCGTCGTGCAGGGAGAGAAGAAATGAGTTGTATGAAAATAGGATTTTTCCCTCTCGCTTTAGCGACAACCGTCGGGGTTGGGTCTCTGTTCGTAAGTGACCATGTCTACCAGACCAAATCGGGGTTTTTCATTAACGAGGCGAACGCGGTCATCGGGCGACCCCTCACACCGATGAGCTACGCTGGCGTTGCAAGGCGTACGACACGCAGAGCCTATGGGGCGTACGGTGCTTACGGCGTCTATCCTCCTTATGGTGCGATAGTGGCGGCGCCGGTCATTGCTGCACCAGTGTGCGCACAGGTCGTGAACGTCTACGGACAGCTCCAGACCGTGTGTCGGTAATGCGGCTCCAATGAACGCTCTTGGCTTCCACAGCTCCGGGAGACATGACGTCGCACCGTCACGAACATCAAAAGGCGCCACGAGCGGAAGTCCCTGCCATACTTACAGCGTGCCGCTAAAGCTACGTCAAAGAACTCGCTATGAAATTGCGTGGATGGCCTAAGCCGGCGCGCCACAAAACGCCCCTATCTCTCGGCATGACAGTCGGGAGTTTCAACCTCCGACATAAGTGGAGTTTCGATATGAGTATCACACGCCGCACTGCGACAATCGGCAGTCTGAGCCTCCTCGCTGGCACTTCTTCGAACACAATGGTCCACGCCGAATTCGGCGAGGGTCTGCGAGACGTCGCCGAAGGTCTCGACGACTTCGCCGTGGCACAAGATGCTTACATTTACGGGTATCCGCTGGTCACAATGGAGATAACTCGCAGGGTAGTGACCAACGTTGCCGACGTTCAAGGCACGCGCGGGCCGATGGGACAGTTCATCAAGCTCCGCCAATATCCGGATGCTTCGTTCCGGGACGTGACCGCCCCAAACGCCGATACCCTTTACACGACGGCGTTTATTGATGTCGGCAAAGAGCCATGGGTGTTGAGCATCCCCGACATGAAGGATCGCTATTACCTTTTCCCAATGTTGGACGGCTGGACCGATGTGTTCCAAGTCCCCGGCAAGCGCACCACCGGTACGGGCGCACAGACGTATGCCATCACCGGTCCAGGATGGCGGGGAACGCTGCCGGCCGGCGTCAAGGAATGCAAGTCGCCGACCAGCATCGTTTGGTTACTTGGTCGCATCTATTGCAACGGCACACCGGAGGACTATGCCGCCGTTCATGCGCTTCAGGATCAGTGCGCGCTGGTGCCACTGAGCGCTTACGGGAAGGCCTATACGCCGTCCGCCGGTACGGTCGACCCTTCTCTCGACATGAAAACACCTGTGCGCGACCAAGTGAACGCGATGGACGCGATAGCCTATTTCACGCTTCTGGCGCAATTGATGAAGGCGAACCCTCCGGCGGCGGCGGACGCGCCCGCGCTTGCAAAATTTGCCAAGATTGGACTGGTGGCCGGTCAGGATTTCGATGCGACCAAGCTCAATGCAGATTTTGTCAAGCGCATCCCGGAAATCGCCTTCGACCGGATCATGCTCCAATTCAAGGTCAACAAAGAAGTCAAGGACATCAACGGTTGGGGCTACACGACCAAGACAGGACTTTATGGAACAGACTATTTCATGCGGGCGCTCGTGACCGCCATCGGTCTTGGTGCAAACCGCCCGCAAGACGCCATCTATCCAACGTCGCTAAAGGATGCCGATGGCCAAGCATACAACGGGGCTAACAAATACGTCATGCACTTTCCGAAAGGCCAGTTACCGCCCGTCGATGGGTTCTGGTCGTTGACGATGTATGACTCCAACTACTTTTTCATCGCCAATTCGATCAATCGTTATTCGATCAGTCGGCGCCAGAACTTGCAGACCAACGCGGATGGATCAACAGATCTTTACATTCAAAATCAGTCGCCGGGGGCCGATAAGGAGTCCAACTGGCTTCCTGCCCCCTCTGGTAAGTTCATTCTGATGCTGCGCATGTATTGGCCGAAGCAAAAGAACCCTTCGATCATAGACGGATCATGGAAAATTCCAGCAGTGCGGAAAGTGAGCTGATCAGTGGCGAGACCATAAGGCCGACGCAATACCGCGACTTCCGATAATGGGATGGTCCGGTCGTGCTCCTGCGGCTACCCTCGCCGTTGCGCTTCCGAAAGACGAACGCGGCACCGAAATGCGCGACCTTGTTGAACTTATGGAGCGGCATATCCGCCACCATCTCGGCCGTGCACGCGCCGCGGCCCTAAATGGCCCTACGCGAGCGAGCACCTTATTGGCCCCGCACATCGCTGATCTTGGCGCGGTACTTGGGAAGGTTCACGCCGACAAGCACGTCGACTTTGAGCTGAGCCCCTCTGTTCGGGGGTCCCTATTGGGCTCTGACGCAATTTTGGTGCAGGCTGGGTCATTCGGCGCCGATCAGTCTGGCCTGAAGCAGATCGATATTGCCACGGTGTGAATAAGCGCCCAAGAGTGACCCCGCTACCACAAGGTGGATCAACGGCTTAGCGCGCTGATCGGCGTCGGGACCCCACGCCGATTAACACCTTAGAAATTTGGCTGGGGCGGGAGGGATCGAACCTCCGAATGGCGGAATCAAAATCCGCTGCCTTACCGCTTGGCTACGCCCCAACGCACCGAGGATTGCCGCTGGCTGCGAGCCATCAGCGGGTGCAACATAGCCGCGTCCCCGTGATCGATCAATGTGCTAGGGCGTGCCGTCAAGATCTCCGCCCTCGGTATTCTTCGCAACATCTCTCAGCGGATGCGTCTTTAGCCATAGCTCGCGCGCCGCGACAAAAGGATCTAGTCCGGTTTTTCTCCACCAAACCTTCTCAGCGCCACAACGATGAACTTCGCGATGGTGCCCGCGACAGAGCGGGACCGTATACTCATCGCTGACTTTGCGGCCGAGCGCACGGCTTTGTGCAAAACGCAAATGGTGCGCATCGGCCGGCTGGCGACCGCACAGCAAACATGGATGTTGCGCAACGAACTTGACGTGCTCGCGATCGCGCAATCGACGCGGCTCCGGCCAGATCAGACTACTCTTGTCGATCGAGGAGAGGGCGAGTCCCAGTTTGGGTTGGCTCTGCTTGAACGCCGTAATGACCGGTCCGTCGGCGGCCAGATGCGGCGTGTGTGGGTCCATGGGGAGACTGCGTAACCGCACATGAAAGGCTTCATCGAGCCGTTCCGCATCCGCCACCATCAACTTGTCCCGTTCTGGTATGATGCGTTTTGCCCACAACGCGGCATCCTCTCCGCTGCCTAGTCCGTTAAGTTCGGATATAAGGCGGTCGCGTAACGCGGCGGAGGCTTCCGCGGTCAGGGGCGGTTCTATCCGTCTATTCTTCTCCAGGGCACTCTTGCCCTTCTTCGACAGGTGTCGCGACGAGCCGCCATTGCTGGCGTATCCATTGCCGTTGGTCGTCGATGGGTCCGCACCGGTTGAAGAGGCGGTCGGTGCCATAACGTCCGGTGCGTCGAGATCATCTTCGCCGGCAATGCCGACGAGCGTAAAGAGCGCATAGCGGCGCGCATAGGTCAGCGCCGCCCCCATCCGATGCGGAGTAGCAGTCTCACTCAATGAACAAACCGGCCAGTCAGAAGCAATCCACTCACCTGACGCATGAGCCAGTAGGGTCGTGAGACTGACGATACCGGCGGCCTGATCGACCGAAGTCGTCTGTATGGTGGCGATCTCTTGCTGACCTAGGACTTTGCGCACGATGTCGAGCCCGCTCGACAATGAGGCATAGCGAAAGGTCTTTTCAGCACCACCGTTGCCGCTCGCGGGAATGGTCGCGACCAACGACTTCTCCGGATTGGTCAGTTCGCCTTGGGCTTTGGCCAGAGCGGCCGCTAGGCTGCCGATCGAACTCGCTAGATCGCTGCATGTCCATCTTCTACTTTGAGGAGGTCGAAGCTGACTGCTCCTGATTTGGAGCGGTTGGCCCGAACGCCGCGGCCGAAAGCTTGTTGGGCGTCCTCCGGCATCAAGCTCTTAAGTTCCGCCTTGGATTGTTCGTGTTCGAGATGCGCCGACCTCGTTCGCGAGAAGATCGCGGCGAATTCTCCCCAGGCATTCGAGGCGCTCATATCGACAATACGCACCGCTTCGATGCGCGGCTTTGGCGGCTCGATCCCAAACAGGGCCGGAGTCTCGCCGCTCTCGACGCAGCGCCAGAATTTGCGTTCAGCGGTAATGATCAGATGCTGATAGAGCGGATCGGCACGGGTCGTGATCTGCACCCATTTGCCACCCCCGGTGATCACCGAGAGTACGGCATCTCTTGCCGCGACGACCCACATATTGTGCTGCAACTGGGGAGCGTATTTCTCGAGTGCTACTTCTTCCGAGAAGTACCAGGGCAACATAAACTTGGCCTCGAAAACCGCGCCGCTCGATTCCACCCGGCCGTCGAGGGTTGCCGCCATCCAGCGGAGACCCGGGTGCCGAACATGCTTCTGAATATCGGTGATGACCTGGCCGGTATTGGCTTG
This sequence comes from uncultured Alphaproteobacteria bacterium, assembly GCA_963727325.1. Taxonomy (GTDB): domain Bacteria; phylum Pseudomonadota; class Alphaproteobacteria; order Rhizobiales; family Xanthobacteraceae; genus BOG-931. The sequence continues at coordinate 20,691 of CAVSFV010000019.1, read as the reverse complement.
ATACCAGTGTCGGTTCAGGTCCTCAGTGACGGATCCGAGTTGGACGATCAAGTTACGGGATAGGTCCTCCGGCCCGACCTCGCCCCGCTTTTCCTTCCAGAGCCGGACCAGCGCCCCCTCATCACCGCCCATGATGATCCGGGCGTCCGAACCGCCAATGAAGTAGCGGCGGTCTTGTGAGTTAGAAGAACTTGCAACCACGCTACTTCTCCGTTTCGATGCTTCGTCGAACTCGCCTCCGAGTTCGTTTTTCACCAGAGGGCGAGGACCATAATGATAGATTTTCTATTAACGCTGTTGCGGCGAGACGTCAATAGATTTTCTATCACAAGTTTTGAGGTGGGCTGTGATCAGCATCCGGCAGATAAAGGCGGCTCGTGCATTGCTTGGGTGGTCCCAAGCCGATTTGGCGAAGCACTCGGGCGTCTCAGAGCCCACGATTGCTAGACTCGAATCAGCGGAAGGCAAGCTAGGAGGTCGCGAAGAAACCGCCGATAAGATACAAACAGCCATAGAAGCAGCGGGAATCACCTTTATCGACGAGAACGGCGGCGGACGAGGCGTCCGGTTGCGAAAACGACAGAAGAAGAAAGATTGAAAAAGGGACGTTCTTCGAAGAAAACGGCGATAGTGGATTAAGTAAGCACTTCCTCTCCTCGGTTGCGCAGCGCGAGGGTCCAAACATGGCCGAGCGAAAGTAACAGCGCCTTTTAGCCCTTTCGCTTGATGACCGAATTAATCGATTCGCGCAGCGTTCTGATCAATGCGTGGGCGCGTCGACGCTCTTCGCGGGACTCTCGGGTGAAGCCCCCATGCGTCAGCGCATTTTGATTGCCGCGCGGAGCGCCCGAGCCAAAAGCACCACCGTGCATTCGACAGCGTTTTTTGTCTCTTACAGCTGGAGACTTGCATGGGGTCCCCGAACGCGTTTTCGCCCCGCAACGCGGGCTAGAAAGCATGGCAACAGTGTTGCGCGCGTGATTACTACTCATTCGAACGTTTCGCACGAACCGGTATCGGATCTTGCTGCGGTATAGGCTCCATCGCCTCCTGTCGCGCATCCGTCAGCTTCGGCGAAGCATTCTGCGGATCCTCAATCACACGCTGATTGCTGACGTTGCCAACAATCGCTTGCCCGTTATCCGACACCGAGACGTGTCGCACGGTAACGCGCTGTTCGCCGCCGCTGCGGTATTGTTTCAGCGTCATCATTTCAGCGGCGAAGAGCCGACCAAATTTTGTCATGGCATTCAGCAGAAAACCCGCCTTCTCTGGATCGGACAACATGATTGTCGGTGTTAGTCCATCGGCGACGCGCATGAACTTAAGATGCGCCACGGCCTTCTGTGCCGCGAGCATACGCTCGGAGTGATCTCGGGGCCGGTCATCCCTAATCACCGACAGCACGAAGCCAATTGCATCCCCGCTTTGGTGATCGTTAACAGCCTCCATAATTTGCTGTGTTAATCCCCAAACAAAATCCGTGTCGCATGTGCCCAGCGCTTCACTGAGACGCCCAAATTCGATGCTTCTTTTGAGATGCGCTTGTACTTGCGATGTCCTTTCGATGATCCGGTCAACATCGAAATGTCTCTTGCGCGAATCATCGTTCGGACTTTCCTGGTCCTGCGGCGGAGGCTCAATGCGCGAGTGTTCATCTGTCGCGATGACGTCCGGCTTCTCGTCGTCACGGTACTTCTCGGCCATAACGCGCACTCCCATGCCGTACTTGTACTGTCCCCGTAATGTACGCTTTTTGTTCCCCATCGGGAGTTGCGAAAAGTCACAAAAAGGTGTCTTTTTGCGCGGGGCCGCTACTTTGCATGGGGTTGTTTTCAACTTTTGATTTTCAGTGAACCTCCGCGGCCCCCCCAACGGGTAGACCAGGATCCGCCTCAGATCCCACAAGCGTGAAGCGTTCCGCCAGCACGAGCTTCGCGTTCAATGGCGCTGCAGTCCGCATGCTTGAGAAAAAGTTTTTTCGGCGATCTCACGATCAATGCGTTGAAGATGATGGTAAGCCATCGCACCGAGGGCGCCGCGTCTGCCTCCTGATTAATGTTTGCAGAAGTCTCTCCGAATGCAGGGCGCCGGCGCCGACGTGTGAGGTCGATGCTGAGCGTCGCTTCTTCGGTCGCGCATTGACCCATGGGCCACGTCAGGTAAGGTCGCGGCACCTCACCAAGAAGAGCTGCATCATGAGCAAGCGTGCGCGTTTCCCGCGCGAGTGGAGTTGGCCCGGCAACGCAAAAATTGCCTTCAGCGTCGGCATTCCTTTTGAAGCGTTCGAAAAGCAGAGCCAGGTCAATTACGTCGCCAGCAAGGGAGCGCTGGACAGGTTCTCGCTGTCCTATGGGGACTATGGCTGGAAGGCCGGGATTTGGCGTCTGCTCAACTTGCTCGACGAATATGAGCTGAAGGCTTCAGTTTCCACCAACGGGCTTGCCGCAGAGCGACACCCGGAGATCATCCGAATGCTGGCGCAGGACGGCCATGAGGTGAACGGTCACGGTTGGGCGAACGACGTCTATGCGAAAGACGCCACACCCGAACAGGAGCGCGCGGAAATCGTTCGCTGCACCAAGATGCTGACAGAAGCGACCGGCGGCGTGAAACCGGTTGGCTGGACCAGTCCGGGATCGAGCGGATCGGACTCGACGATCGAGCTGCTCGCCGAGCAGGGCTATATCTGGGTCGGAGACGATGCCAGCGACGATCTGCCGTTCGTGCAGCAAACAAAGAGCGGACCGTTTGTGATTTTGCCCAGAACCAACATCTCAACCAACGATATTTCCGCGTGGGTTTTCCCCGCCAACCCGCCTAGCGTATTGCACGAAAATTTCACCGAGACATTCGACCAACTCTATCGCGAGGGCAAAGAAGGCGGGCCTAAATGGCTCAGTATGACTTTGCATGCACACATGGCGGGACGCCCGACCATGGCGCCGACGATCCGCCGCTGCCTCGACTACGTCAAAAAGCATGACGGGGTGTACTATCCGCGGAACCGCGACATCGCGGAATGGACGCTCAAAAGAGAAAAAACTGCGGCGGCGTAAGGCGGTTCCGCGGCTGGGCAAGCGTCAATGAATTTAACCGACCAGGTGGCGTTGGTGACAGGCGGAGCGTCGGGCATCGGCGCGGCAATCGCAGGCCGGCTTGCAGCCGAAGGTGCACATTTGGCAATTGTAGATGTCGCCAAAGTTTCGAACGACAGACTTGCGGCTCTCACCGCCTCCTCCGCCCAGCGCATCAAGGCATGGCAGTGCGACGCGACCAAGTCCGCGGACGTTTCCAACGTCTGCCGCGCCGTGCAACGCGAACTCGGCGATCCGACAATCCTGATCAACAATGTCGGCGGCAGTGGACCGTACAACGCGGCTAACGTTGAGGACACCACCGATGAGATGTGGGACCACATCCTGTCGCTCAACGTCGGCAGCATTTTGCGGTTTTGCCGGGAATTGGTGCCGGCGATGAAGACCAGGCACTACGGCAAGATCGTCAACGTGTCTTCCACTCTGATGAATGGCATGTTTGGATCGCCCGGCACCGTCGGCGCACGCCTTCCTTATGTTACGGCGAAAAGCGCGATTGTCGGATTGACCAAACAGCTCGCCAAGGATCTGGCCCCATTCGGAATTGCCGTGAACGCGATCGCTCCCGGCTTTACCTTGCCGGACGAGAGCGCGCGAATTACGAAGAAATTTCGCGCGCTGTCGCCGGAGCAGCAGCGCCCGCTGGTTGCCGGCATCCCAATGGGCCGCCCGGGAACCGGCGATGAAATGGCCTACGCCGTATGTTTTCTGGTTTCGCCCGGAAACACCTATGTCGCCGGGCAAATACTTTGCGTCGACGGCGGCGGGTGAGTCGCACGTTCAGTGAATGGGAGACGTCCATGCCTTTTGCGATCAAACCACTCTCGAAACATGTCGGCGCCGAAATAACCGGCCTTGATCTGCATGGCCCCATTTCAGAAGCGGCCGCCGCGGAATTGCGTGACGCGTTTACGAAATATCATCTGCTGCTCATTCGCGATCCCGACGTGAGCGAGGACGAACAAAGCCGCTTCGGAGAAATTTTCGGTGAAATCAAAATACGTCACCGCTATGCAAATATGAACGAAGCCAAAAAGACCCAATACGTTTCCAATTCGCGCCAGGACGGCATTCTGGGCGACGGCGAGATACACTTTCATCAGGACCATACGTTCTACGAGCAGCCGCTGTCAGCAATCATGCTTTATGGGGTCGAGGTGCCGTGGTCGGGCAGCGCGACAAAATTTCGCAAATCAGGCGCGATCTTGGCGAAGCTTCCGGCGGAAATGCGGGCGCGCGCGGAAGGCGTAAAATGCCTGCATCTCTACAATTACCAGGGCGACTTCACCAAATGGCAGGATCCCAGCAAGGCGCCTCCCGATTCGCCGCGGGCGTGGCAGCCGCTGATTTGGCAGAACCCGAAGAGCGGCGAGAAAGCGCTTTGGGCCATCCCGATTTCCACCGTCGCTTTCGAAGGCGTTTCGGAGGAAGACGGCAGGCGTCTCATTGAGGAAATTTGGACGTTCGCCGGCGAGAATGACGCCGATTGCACTTACCGGCACGACTGGGCGCCGGGCGATCTTTTGATTTGGGACAATTTGATGCTGCAGCACGCGCGACTGCCGTTCGATTCCAACGAGCCGCGTACGTTGCGGCGCACGCCCATTCTATAGTGAGCCGGTCGGGTTGGCTGGGGCTTGGTGGGGCGCTGTGGATCAAGTTCAGACCATAATACAGGTGGCCGCGAGCGGGCTGCTGATGGGCTGCGCTTATGCTCTGGTCGCGGTCGGTTTTACGGTGGTGTTCGGCGTGATGAACATCATCAACTTCGCCCATGGGCACATCGCCATGGCGGCAATGTTTGCAAGCTTTGCGCTCAACCGTTATTTGGGACTCGATCCCTACTTTGCGGCGCTCTGCCTGTTTCCGGCCTTCCTCATTGTCGGTGGTGTGCTTTATCGCGTGGTGATCGCCCCCGCCGTTACAGCGAGCCACGCCACACAAATGCTGGTGACGCTTGGCTTGCTGATCGTCATCGAGAACACCGCCAACCTTATTTTCGGCGGCGATCTGCGCTCCGTCCGCTCATCTCTGGGCGAAGGCTCAGTACATCTCGGGTCGCTGGTGCTGCCGTGGTCTCGCTTAATCACCGCAGCCGGCAGCTTGCTGGCGATCCTCGGGCTTTGGGCGTTTCTGAAGTTTACGCGGTTCGGCACGGAAATCCGCGCCGCCGCGAGCAATGAACTCGGCGCCCGGCTCGTCGGCATTCCGATTCAGCGGGTCTTCATCCAGGCCTTTGCGCTCGCCACCGCGATGGCCGCGTTTGCGGGCGCGATGCTGGTGCCCTTCTATCTTATCAGTCCATTCGTCGGCTACGACTTCATGCTGAAGGCGTTCGTCATCTCCATTATCGGCGGCCTCGGCAGTCTGCCGGGCGCAGTGCTCGCGGGATTGATGATCGGCGTGGTCGAAGCGCTTGGCGGCTTCTATCTGACAGCCTCGTACGCCACCGCCATGGTGTTCGCCCTCTTGATACTGATGCTGCTGCTGCGCCCTTCGGGCCTCATGGGGTCGCTTCGCTCATGAAAGCGCCAGCAGCCGAATATCGGACTGCGCCGCTTCTAAAAGTTGCTTTGGTCGCCGCCGTTATCGCTGGCGCAGCCTTATTTCCGCTGTTTGCGCGCCAGCAACTGGTCGTCGCCGGCATTTTGATCCTGTTCAATTGCTATCTGGCGCAATGCTGGAATTTGGCCGCCGGCTATGCGGGGCAGTTTTCGCTTGGACATACGATTTTCCTCGCGACCGGCGCCTACGCGTCGACCGTACTGTTTCGCGACTACGAAATTTCGCCCTGGATCGGCATGTGGGCCGGCGCGTTGATTGCCGCCGTGCTTGGCGCCGTCCTGTCGGCGGTAGCGTTTTGGTACCGCGTGCGCGGCGTCTTCTTTGCCGTGATCACCTTGAGCGCTGTCGAAGTCTTCCGCGGGCTGTTTTCCGGCTGGGAGTTTCTCGGCGGCACCAGCGGAATTTTTCTTATCTCGGCGAACGATCCGGCCGACATGAACTTTCTGTCGCGCATTCCCTATTACGAGATCATTTTGGGCATGGTAATCCTCGCCGGATTTGGCACGCTTTGGCTGCAAAGCTCGCGGTTCGGCCAATATCTGATGGCGCTGCGCGAGGACGAAGATGCCGCCGAGGCGAGCGGCGTACCGACGTTCCGCTGCAAAGTCATGATCATTGCGATCAGCGCCGCTGCAACCGCGCTGGCCGGCACGTTCTATGCTCAGTTCCTTCTGTTCATCGTGCCGGAGACTCTGTTCACGTTCGATCATCTGCTGAACATGATGCTGGGCACCATTGTTGGCGGCAGCGGTACGGTCATCGGCCCAATTGTCGGCTCGGTTCTATTCGGCCTGTTTGGCGACGTATTGCGCACGTTACCTTTTGTTGGTTCGCGCGAGGCCGCAAGCCTGGTGCGGATCGGCTATGGGCTCGTTCTGATCGTCCTCGTTTTGCGCCTGCCGCGCGGCATCGTCGGCTTATGGCGCTGGAGGTCTTGATGGCGGGGCTTCTTGAGATCGAGGCGATCAGCAAACGCTTTCGCGGTCTGCAGGCACTCGATAATGTATCGTTCGCCGTCGACGAAGGCGGTGTTTTTGGCGTCATTGGCGCCAACGGCGCCGGCAAGACGACGCTGTTCAATATTATCTCCGGTACGATGAAGCCGGACGGCGGCACGGTTCGTTTCGCCGGCCAGTTCGTCACCGGCCAAACGCCATCGAGCCTTTGCGCCGCCGGCATCGGCCGCACCTTTCAGATCGCCCGCCCCTTCCCTGACTTGACCGTCCTCGAGACTGTCCGTGTCGCCGTACTTGGCCGCGTGCGCAGCATGCGCGCGGCGACCTCGCGCGCCGCCGACATCGCCGACCGCTTTGGCCTTGCGCAGAAGCTCAATCGCCCCGGCCGCCACTTGAGCGTATTGGAAAGAAAGCGGCTCGAATTGGCGCGGGCCTATGCGACCGGACCGCGGTTGCTCCTGCTGGACGAAGTCGCCGCAGGCTTGCGTCCCGGCGAGGTTGACGATTTCGTCGAAATCATTCGCGGCTTCGCTGGCGAAAACATCACCGTCCTGATGATCGAGCACGTTCTGGCTGCAGTGTTTGCGCTCGCCCGGCGTGTCGTCGTCCTCGATCAGGGACGCGTCATCGCCGAAGGGCAACCGCAAGATGTGGCCAAAGATGCCAAGGTCATCGAGGCCTATTTGGGGGCCGGCTATGCCGCTGCTTGAGATCAAGAATCTCACCGCCGGCTACGGTGATGTAGATGTCGTTCACGACGTGTCGCTCGCCATTGCCGACAACGAAATCGTCTCGCTGGTCGGCGCTAACGGTGCCGGCAAGACGACGCTGTTGCGCGCAATTTCCGGCGTCGTGCGCGCCCGCGGCCGCATTACCTTTGCTGGCAAGACACTCATTGGCCTGCCATCGCACGAGATTGTCGCCCAGGGGATCGCCCATGTGCCGGAGGGCCGACAATTGTTCGCGGACTTGACGGTCCTGGAAAACCTGACGATCGGCGCGCCCCGCCGGCTGCCGGCCGCTGAAGTGTCACGGCGATTAGAGAAGGTCTGGGCCATGTTTCCCCGCTTGGCAGCGCGACAGAGCCAATATGCCGGAACGCTTTCCGGCGGCGAGCAGCAGATGGCCGCTATCGGCCGCGCACTGATGCTCAGTCCAAAGTTGCTGATGCTAGACGAACCTTCGCTCGGCCTGTCGCCCGCGATGGTTGCCAATATTTTTGATGCAATCACCTCGGCAAATTTGGGCGGGATGGCGATTTTGATCGTGGAACAGAATGTCGTTAAATCATTGCGGCGGTCGCACCGCGGCTATGTTCTGGAAACGGGCTCCATGGTTGCGGAGGGCAAAGCTGCGGCGCTATTAGAAGACAGCCGATTACGCACCGCCTTCCTTGGCGGCGCTTTAGCGCAAGGCGGGGTTGCGCACCGATGAGGAGAGCATGATGTCGAAGGTAAATTTATCGAAAGCCAAGCCGATCCGAAGGCGTGAGGTGCTGCTTGGCGGCGCCGCGGCCGCAGTGAGCCTTGGAATGCCGAGCATCGTCCGCGCCGCAGCAGACGAAATTCTGGTCGCATGCGTCATCCCGCTGACCGGCCCCAGCGCGCAATTCGGACAAATGTCGTGGAACTCGGCGCAACTTGCGGCTGAACTGATGAACGCGGCCGGCGGTGTCAAATCGATGGGCGGAGCGAAAATCACGGTTGCGGTGCTCGATACCGAAACCAAGCCGGAAATCGCAGTGACGCAGGTCGAAGCGGCGATCCAGCGCGGCGCGGCGGCGATCATCGGCTGCAATCAAAGCGCAGCAACGATCGTGGCGAGCCAGGTGGCGGAGCGCAACGAGGTGCCGTTTCTGACCGCCTACGACATCGACCCGACCATTACGGCGCGCGGCTTCAAATATGTTTTCCGCATCACACCCCTCACCGGAAACTATTCCACCGATCTTCTGACGACGGCCAAAGATCTCCTCGACAAACACGGCGGCACCGCCAAACGTCTCGGAATACTCAGCGAAAATTCGGTAACGGGCCAAGGGGTGAACAAAGCCCTGACGGCGGCGGCGCAGAAGCTCGGTCTCGAAATTATCCACACCGAAACCTACGACGTCGGCTCGACGCAGAACTTCGCGCCGTTCATCACCAAAATGAAATCGGATCACGTGGATATTCTGGTCGGGCACAATCGCGTCAGCGACGGAATTCAGATCAACCGCACCGCAAAGGAGCTCGGCTTCAACCCATCGTTCATGGGTGGCGTGCTGGGAGCGGCCAACACGCGCGACTACATTGAGACGCTGGGCAAGGATGCCGACAACATATTTGGCACCGACAGTTTCTCCAGCTTGTTGAATATTCCCGGCCTGCCGCCGATCGTCCAACGTGTTCATGAGAAACTTAATCGAGTCATGGACGTCGGCGTCGCTGCGGTGATGGCCGACATCGCCGTGATTTGGGACGCGCTCGAACGAAGCAAAAGCGCAAAGGGCAAAGATTTACGCGACGCCATCGCGGCAACCGATTTGAAGCCCGGCGACCGCAACTTCTTTCTCTTGCGCGGCGCCAAGTTCAACGACAAGGGCGACAACGAGAGGGCGGTCAGCATCATCACGCAAATCCAGGGCGGCAACTTCGTCCCGGTATGGCCGACCGAATTTGCAAAAGCACCGCCAGTCTATCCGAAGCCGGTTTGGAGCTGATAACCCGCAATCTCGAAATCCGTCGCAGAGCGAGTGTGCGAACATGAACTACCATACCGTCGCAACCACCGGCGTGGTCTTGCCGCCGGCGAAAACCATCGACATCGACGGCGTCCAAACGTCTTATCATATTGCCGGAAGCGGCCAGCCGATCGTATTCATCTACGGCGGCAATTTTGGCAGCGCCAATTCCGCCCCTAGCGCCCACGCCTGGAACCTCAACTTCGTGCCCTTGGCCGACCGGTTTCAGGTTATCGCGTTCGACAAGATCGGCCAGGGATTTACCGGCAACCCCTTGCGCGATGAGGACTACAGCATGGCGGCGGTGGTTCACCATGCAGCAGCCTTTATGACTGCGCTGAAGCTTCCGCCGGCGCATATCGTCGGACATTCGCGCGGCGGCTTTGCCGCTACGCGACTTGCGCTCGAATATCCGCATCTGGTGCGGGCGTTGACGATTGTTTCAAGCGGCACGTTGTCGCCGCGCGTCAGCACCAACGAAGTCGCACTTTCCAAATGTCCGCATCCGCCATTCACCCGCGAAAGCGCGCGTTGGATCTATGAGGGCTATTGCTTCAGTCCCTCGACCGTCACCGAGGATTGGATCGACAAGGTCTACGAGGTGCTGCAACTGCCGAAGTACCGCGAGAGCGTCAAAAAGATCGTCGACGAACAACTCGGCGCGCGGGTTTTCCTTCCCGAACTCGCCAAGCAGAAGCGCGAGACCCTGCAATGGCTCGGCGAGGGCCGCCTGCAGCGGCCGACGCAGATCATATTCGGGCGCAATGATCCGACCGTCGCCATCGAGGGAGCGTTCGACCTGTTCGATGCTATCGCGGCGCATCAGCGCAAGACTGAACTCCACATCTTCAATCAAGCTGGACATTTCAGCTATCGGGAACACCCCGAGCGCTTCAATGCGTTGCTTGGCGATTTCGTCGACCTCGTGGACCGGTGGTGAATGCGATGAGCGCATTGCGAGAGCAAACAATCGCGGTCGGCGGACAAAGGGCGCGGATTCTTCGTGGCGGCAAATCGAGTGCACCGGCTGCGCTTTTTCTCCACGGCGGCGTTCCCGGCGTGACGCCATATTGCAGCGGCGCGCACATCTGGGGCGACGTGCTTGCTTCTTTCGCGAACAATCTTGACGTTATCGCGCCCGATTTGCCGGGCAGCGGCGGCACGGTTGCGGGAACGGAGCCGCTGACGATTGACGCAATCGGGCGTCACATCGTCGCTCTGCTGACCGCGGCTTCAGTCGAAACCGCCGATGTAATCGGCCACGATCTCGGCGGGCTCCTCGGCATATGGCTCGCTTTGAATCATCCGGCGCGGGTGAGGTCGCTTTCGATCGTCGCGAGCCCGATGAGCGCGCCGACCGGCGACTCTCTTGACGATATTCTGTTCGCGACACCGCCCCGACCGTTGTGGAGCCGCGAGTCGCAGGCGTGGGCGCTGGAGCGCTTATCCTATGGTCACGCTCACATTGATGACCGCCTGCTTGATGCATGCGTCGCCGCGAGCGAGGGTGAGGCGCATCGGCAAGCCGTCGAATCCATGAAAATCAATTTCGGCAAGGCGTTCGCGCCCAGCGTCAATCGCACCAAGGGGCAGCTTTGGGAAATCTGCCGCAACGCCGGCCTACCGGTGCCGACGCAGATTGTCTGGGCGAGCCACGACCCCGCGACGTCACGCGAGGCGGGCTTTGTGTTGTTCGATGTGATTTCCGCCAAGCAGAAAGCGGCGCAGATGCACGTTATCAACCGCGCCGGCAGCTTGCCGTTTCGCGAGCAGGCGGCCGCCTTTCATCATATCGTGGCGTCGTTTGGCGAAGGCGTCAGGCAGGAGAAGGCGCATTTGGCGGCCTGACAATCGCCCTACCCCCAATCACCGCTTTGGCATGGTCAGAGCGGCCGGCACTATATAATGAGTACGAAGATGGCTGAGAGCCCGGCCGACGGGCCAAAGCCGCTTCGCCGCGGGAGACGTCCATGACCTACCAAGCCCCCCTCGCCGATATGGGCTTTGCGCTCAAATATGGAGCCGCGCTGCTGCCGGCACTCGAGGAGGGTTTCTTCGGCGATCTCACCATGGACGATGTCGAGGCGGTGCTTAGCGAGGCCGGCCGCATGGCCGGCGAAGTCATCGCGCCGCTCAACCGCGTCGGCGACCAATCAGGCACCGCTTTCAAGGACGGCGTCGTCACCACCGCACCCGGCTGGAAAGAGGCCTATCATGCGTGGTGCAAAGCCGGGTGGAACGGTCTTGCTTCACCGACCGAATGGGGTGGCCAAGGGCTGCCGCAAGTCGTCAACGCGGCGTGCACGGAGATGTGGAACGCCGCTGCGATGGCGTTCGGCCTCGGTCCGTTGTTGACCATGGGGGCGATCGACGCACTCAACGCCCATGGCAGCGACGAGCTCAAGCGTGCCTATCTCGAAAAACTCGTTACCGGCGAATGGACCGGAACGATGCAGCTCACCGAGCCGCAAGCCGGCTCCGATGTCGGCGCATTGCGCACCCGCGCCGAGCGCAGCGGCGACGGCACCTATCGGATCAAGGGCCAGAAGATCTTCATCACCTACGGCGAGCATGACCTGACGGCGAACATCATCCACTTCGTCCTCGCGCGACTACCCGACGCACCGCCCGGCACGCGCGGCATTTCTTTGTTCCTCGTGCCGAAGTTTTTGCTCAATCCCGATGGCACGCTTGGCGCGCGCAATGACGTGCGCGCCCATTCTGTCGAGCACAAACTCGGCATCCACGGATCGCCGACTTGCACAATGATCTTCGGCGATCAAGGCGGCGCGCTCGGCTTCATTGTCGGCGAAGAGAATGCCGGCATGGCCGCCATGTTTACCATGATGAACCGCGCGCGGCTGGCGGTCGGTCTCCAGGGCGTCGGCATCGCCGAGCGCGCGACTCAGATGGCGGTCGCCTACGCGCGTGAACGCCGGCAAGGCCGCATCGCGGGCATGCCGGCGACATCAATGGCGCCGATCATCGCCCATCCCGACGTCAAGCGTATGCTCATGACTATGCGTGCGCTGACGCAAGCCGCGCGCACGATCTGTTACGCGACCGCCATGGCGCTCGATCGCGCCGAGCGCGGGAGGGACCAAGCCGCGCGGCGGGTGGCGCATGCGCGCGCCTCGCTGCTCACACCCGTGGCCAAGGCTTACTCGACCGATATCGGCGTGGAGGTCGCTTCGCTCGGCGTCCAGGTCCACGGCGGGATGGGTTTTATTGAGGAGACCGGAGCGGCACAGCTTTTCCGCGACTCCCGGATCGCACCAATTTACGAAGGCACCAACGGCATTCAGGCGATCGATCTCGTCACCCGCAAACTGCCGCTCGATGGCGGCGCGGTCATCGAATCTTTTCTCGGCGAATTGCGCCGCATCGTCGAGGCGGTTAACGCAACCAACGATCCGGCACTTGGCTGGAGCGGCGTGCGTCTCGAAGAAGCCGTTGAAAGTCTGTCGCGCGCGACACAATGGCTGCTGGCCAAGCTCGCTAAAGACACTGACGAAGCGCTGGCCGGTGCAACTCCGTATCTCCGGCTGTTCGGCGTTGCCACCGGCGGCTGCCTGTTGGCGCAACAGGCGCTTGCCGCGCTGCGGCTCAACACCGACGCCGGCCCGCGAATTGCCCTTGCGCGCTTCTTTGCCGAAAACTTTGCTGTGCAAGCTGGAGCCCTCGAACGTACCGTGATCGAAGGCGGCGCAGCGGTCATCGGCGCCGATGCGGTTTTGGCCCAATAGGATTGGCAGAGTAGATATAAGATCGATGTCCACGCTCTTAATCACCCATCCGGCCTGCCTCGATCACCTCACTCCGCATGGCCATCCCGAGCGACCAGACCGGTTGCGCGCGATCGAACGCGCGCTTGAGGCTGAGAAGTTTCAGGCCCTGGCGCGCGTCGAAGCGCCGCGGGCGACACTCGAAGTCATCGCGCTATGTCACCCCATGGACTACGTGACGCAAATCCGCGACGCCACTCCCGAGCACGGCCTGGTGCGTATTGATGCTGACACCTCGATGTCTCCCGGCACCTTTGAGGCGGCTTTGCGCGCGGTGGGCGGTGCTATCCATGCGGTCGACGAGGTTTTGACCAAAAAGGCCGCCAACGCCTTCGTCGCCATACGGCCGCCGGGCCACCATGCCGAAAAGGCGCGACCGATGGGTTTTTGTCTCTTCGACAACGCAGCCATTGCCGCGCGCTATGCACAGCGCCATCACGGTATCGCCCGAGCCGCCATCGTCGATTTCGACGTCCATCATGGCAACGGCTCGCAGGACATCTTCTGGGCGGACAAGACGGTCATGTATTGCTCGACCCATCAGATGCCGCTCTATCCGGGCACGGGCGCAATTATCGAATCCGGCGAATACAATACGGTCGTCAACGCGCCGCTCAGACCCGGCGACGGCGGCGAGGCATTTCGCGCCGCATTCGAGGACCGGATCCTGCCACGGTTGCGCGAATTCCAGCCGGAGCTGATTATCATCTCGGCCGGCTTTGACGCTCACATGCGTGATCCACTCGCCAACCTTAATCTGGTCGAAGACGATTTTGCCTGGGCGACGCAAAAGCTGATGGAGGTCGCCGATCAATACGCGGACGGCCGCGTCGTTTCCGTGCTGGAAGGCGGCTATGATCTGGAAGCGCTGGCCAGCTCATCCGCCGCGCACGTCACCGCCTTGATGCACGGATAAACAACCCGATCATACAGGAAGATCATTTTCCAGGAGCCGGCAATGGCGCCGCCAAATAACCAGACCAACCCGGCCGATCAAAGCAACGGCGATGTCGGGCAACTCTCTTTCGAGCGCGCCATCGAGGAGCTCGAATTCGATAGTGAAGCGTCTCGAAGACGGCCGCGTGCCTCTCGAAGAGTCCGTGACCATCTACGAACGCGGCGAAGCGCTCAAGCGCCGCTGTGAAGATCTGTTGCGGCAAGCCGAAGCGCGCGTGCAGAAGATTACCCTCGATGCCGCCGGAAACCCGACCGGCACCGAGCCCCTCGACGTGGAATAACCTTCATGGCTCACCCGGATGTCGATCCCGCGATTCTGCAGGCGGCGGCCGCCCGGCGTGGAAGGCTGCACGTCTACGAAGAAATTGTACCAGCGCGCACGGCGCTCGTTGTGATCGATTTGCAGAATGCTTTCATGCGCCCGGGCGCACCATCGGAGGTGCCGAACGCGCGTACCATTGTTCCCGCCGTGAACCGTCTGGCGGAAAAATTGCGCAAGAGCGGCGGAACTGTCGCCTGGGTGCAGGCGACGTTCGAACGCGAAGGTTGGCCGCTGTTCTTCGATCACATGGTGCGACCAGAGCTGGCGGCGCGAATCCTTGCAGCGCTGCGATCAAATTCGCCGGACCATGCGCTGTGGCCGGAACTCGTGATCGCACCTGACGACATCGTTGTACCGAAATACCGCTTTTCCGCCTTTCTGCCCGGTGCGAGCACACTGCCGGCGGTACTTCGCGGCCGCGGCGTCGACACCATCCTCATCGCCGGCTGCATGACCAATATGTGCTGCGATTCATCGGCGCGCGACGCCATCATGACCGACTTTCGAACGATCATGATTTCCGATTGCAACGCGGCACGGACGGATGCAGAGCATTTGTCGGCTTTGGGGTCTTTCTTGACGGGTTTCGGCGATGTCCGCCGCTCCGACGATCTGATCGCGAAGTTCACCGGGGCCTCCGGGGCGATTTCCGCCGTTGGCTAAAGAAGGAGTAAGCGTGGCGCGATCAGGTGCTATCGATATTGTCGTCAATCCGCTGACGCCGCGTATCCTTGCGGCGCGGGCCGACTGGTCGAAGGGCTTTTTCACAGAAAAAATCGGGCGCGCTCCGGCCGACGTTGAAGCCGTCACGCTGGAAAAGATGCTGGCGCAAATGGATGCCGCGGGAATTGAGCGCGCCTTTTTGATTGCGGCCAAGGTGGGGCAACTCGGACTCCCGGGTTCGTGGCACCTTCCGGATGAATGGGTCGCCGAGGCGGTCGCCGCCTATCCGGACCGCTTTTCCGGACTCGCCGGGGTTGATCCGACGCAGGGGATGGAAGGCGTACGCCGGCTCGAGCACGCCATAACGAAGCTCGGCTTTGTCGGCGCCCACACCTATCCGCACTGGTTCGAGCTGCCTCCCAACGACCGCAAATATTATCCATTTTACACCAAGTGCTGCGAGCTCGGCGTGCCGATCCAGATGCAGGTCGGACAGTCTCTGGTCTACTATAAGGCCCGCCCGCTACGCAGCGTCGGGCGGCCGATCTATCTCGATGACATCGCCTGCGACTTTCCCGAGTTGAAGATCGTCGGCATTCACGTCGGCATCCCGTGGCACGATGAAATGATTGCCATGGCCTGGAAGCACGAAAACATTTTCATTGGCTCTGACGCGCACAGCCCAAAATATTGGCCGGCAAGTTTCTTGCATTACTTGAAGACCTACGGCCGGCGGAAGGTGATGTTCGGGACGGACTATCCGGTGCTCGCGTTCGAACGGACCATGCGGGAGATCGATGATCTTGATCTCGGTCCGGAGGTCGAAAGCGCGTTTCTGCGCGACAACGCCGTACGGGTTTACGGTCTCTCATCCGCTGTTTCAGAAAAAGCGAAAGACTAAGCCATGCGTTACCAAGACACCGTCATTGGTGCTCTCATTGCCGCCTTCGCTGGAATTTGCCTTAGCGGCGCTGCTCTCGCCGCCGAGAAATCACTCGACATCGGGATCGTCACGGCGCGCACCGGCCCGCTCGCGGCTCCCGGAAAGTTTCAGCTCAACGGATTCCAACTTGCCGTCGACGAGCTGAACAAGGCGGGCGGGGTCAAGATCGGCGACGAAACGTATCAACTGGCGCTCAAGGTTTACGACACGCACTGTAATGCCGCCGAGGGCGCGTCTGCCATGCAGCGGCTGGCGAACGTGGACCGCGTGCCTGTGGTGCTCGGAGAAGTCTGCAGTCCCGCCGCCGCTGCGGAAGCGCCGGTAGCTTCTGACTATTCGATACCGCTGATCCTCACCGTGCCGACGGCGCCCGATTTGACCAAGCAGGGCAATTCATTTCTGTTCCGGGTGAACAGCGATACCGATCAACTCAACAAAGCGCTGGCCGTCTATGTCGGGCAGAATCATTGGTCGCCGCTTTCGTTCATCGCTTGGAATAACGACGCCGGCCGCAGTGGCGTCAATGGCATGAAGACGTTGCTGCCGAAGGACGTCGCGATCGGCTATGTCGGCTATTTCGATGTCGGCGCCGTCGACTTTTCCAGCGACGCGACCAACATTCGCAAGTCAGGCGCACGAGCAGTGATGTTGTTCATGGATGAAGAGCCGGGCTCGCTTGCGATCCGCCAAATCCGCGACGCCGGCCTTGATACCCAGTTCGTCGGAACGCTCGCCATGGGCTCGGACCGTTTTCTCAAGCGGCTCGACGCGAAATATCTCAACGGGATGGTGCAGTACAGCGCTTTCCCGCCGGGCGCGCCGGCGCCGCGAATTCAAGAATTTGGCAAAGCCTATCGCGCGCATTTTAATGAAGAATTGCACGGCTTCGCGGCGCAATCCTATGACGGGTTGTTGCTTGCGATAAAAGCCATGCAGGCAGCCGGCACCGCCACCGACGGGGCAGCAATTCAAAAGGCGCTGTCGGGGATTTCCTACGACGGCGTCATCGGCCACATCCAATTCGACAACGAAAATCAGGCCCATCCGCCGGTCTACATCACGCAATGGTGCAAAGACGGCACCCGCAAGATCGACTTCCCCGCAGACTTGAAGTCGGGCTGCGGCGCTGGTTAGCCTGCGCATGGACGTCACGCTTACGACGCTTACGGCTTTTGTCGAGCAGGTCGCCAACGGAACGATGATGGGCGCGATCTACGTTCTGGTCGCACTCGGCCTCGTGCTGATCTTTGGCGTCATGGAAGTGCTGAACTTCGCCCACGGTGTCATCTTCACCGCCGGCGGCTATGTCTGCTACGTATTTTTTGAGCGCGTGATCGGCAGCTATCCGCTTGCCGTCGTCCTCACGATGCTCACGCTCGCCATTGTCGGCGTAGCACTGGAACGCGCCGTCTTCCGTCGCCTGCGCGTGAACCTGCCCATGCAGATCGTGGCATCGCTGGGATTGATCCTTATGGCGGAGAATGCCGCCGTGCTTATCTTCGGACCAAGCGCGCTGCAATTGACCGTGCCTTCGGTCCGCAGTCTGGTGCGCGTTGGCGAGTTGAGTTTCACGCTGCAACACTTCGTCGTCATTGCCGTTTGCTTGGTCGCGATCGTGGCGTTGCAAATCTTCCTGCAATACACGCGGCTTGGAACGGCGCTACGCGCCACGAGCCAGAACGCCGAAGCCGCTCGCGTCATCGGCATAGACGCCGACCGGATCTATCAGATCACTTTCGCAACGGGTTGTGCGCTTGCCGCACTTGCCGGCGCGCTCATCGGTCCGCTATTCCTCATTTTTCCGCAAATGGGCGATCTGCCCTTGCTCAAAGGGCTGACGGCGATCGTCCTGGGCGGCATGGGCAGCATACCGGGAGCGATCATCGGCGGCTTCGCCATCGGCATCATCGAAGCGGTTTCGACTTTGTTCATCCCCACCGACTACCGCGACATGGTGGTGTTCGCGATATTGATCGCGATTTTGCTGATGCGGCCCTGGGGCCTGTTCGGCGTACGCGTTCGCGGAGACGTTTGATGCGGGTTCGCGCCGGCGTCACGCGGCTGGCAATCGGCGTTGTGTTTGCCGTCATTCTCTACCTGCTGCCGCTGGCGTTGGCCGCTTCTCCCTATGTGCTGTTCGCCCTGACCTTGACGCTCTGCTATGCCATTCCGGCAATGGCGCTTAATCTGCTGCTTGGCTACACTGGGCTGGTGTCGCTGGGCCATATGGGTTTCGCCGGCATCGGCGCTTATGTCACGGCCGTTCTGATGAAGAACGGCATCGCGCCGTTCGCGCCCGCAATCGTAGCCGGCACCATCGCTGCCGGGCTTGTCGGCGCCGTGATCGGCGTCCCCTGCCTTCGCCTCCGCAGCCACTTCTTTATCATCGTCACGCTTGCCGTCGGCCTGATGCTGTACCTGCTGTTCAATAATCTGGACTGGCTTACGGGCGGCGCTGCGGGTCTTCCGGGAGTGCCGCGTCCGGGCCCGATAAATCTCGGCTTTGCGATCGTCGATCCACGCCGGCCGGCCGGTTTCTACTTTCTCGCCGTGACGATTTTTCTTCTGGTTTTCATTGTCCAATACGCCCTCGTCTATTCCGATTTCGGGCGCTCGCTCGCGGCCATTCGTCAGGACGAGACGCTGGCGGCAAGCCGCGGCGTCGACGTGTTCGCCCACAAGCTGACGATCTTCGCGCTTTCGGCGGCGATCGCGGGTCTTGGCGGCGGCTTGCAGGTCGAGTTCCTGCGCGCTGCGGCGCCGCAATCCTACGGATTTCTGGAAAACGTCAATCTCGTGCTGATCGTCATCGTCGGCGGCGCCGGATCGTTGTTCGGACCAACGCTCGGGGCTCTGTTGTTCATCGCTCTGCCCGAAGTGCTGCGTGTCGCCGATACGTACAGAATGATCTTGTTCGGCGCGGCTCTGCTGGCGCTGGCGTTGTTCGCGCCGCGCGGCCTGTGGGGATTGGCCGTTTCCGCATTTCGCAAGCTCCGCGGCCACGACACGGCGCTGACCCATGCCAGCCATCCTTGAAGTCGACAACGTCACCAAATCATTCGGCGGCGTTCGCGCCGTCGACGGCGCGAACTTTCGCCTCGCATCGCCGGGCATTTATGGGCTCATCGGTCCAAACGGTGCGGGAAAGACCACATTATTCGACGTCATTTGCGGGCGGCAGTTCGCCGACACCGGCAAGGTCCGCCTTGCCGGGGAGCGCATCGACCATTTGCGGGTGCATCGGCGGGCGCGACTTGGTCTGGCGCGGACGTTCCAGGAATGCCGCGTGCTCGAAGCCGAAACTTGCCTCGACAACGTGCTGTTCGCGGCGCAGGACAAGCACCTCGGCAGCGAGATGACGCAAGCCATGAGCCGGAGCGCCGGCGCGCGCCAATCGGTTGCCGACGAAGCCCGCCGCCTCCTCGATCTCGTCAACCTGCAGCGCTTTGCCGCCGAGCCCGCCGGAAATCTGTCGTACGGGCAGCGGCGTCTGCTTGAGATTGTCTCAAGCATCATCACGCAGCCGCGCCTGCTTCTGCTCGACGAGCCCGCCTCGGGCATCAATCCGACGCTGCTGAACACGCTGCATGACTTTCTCCTGCGCATCTTTGCCGAACGGCAACTCACGGTTCTGATCGTGGAACACAATATGGAATTCATCATGTCTCTCGCCTCGCATGTTCTGGTCATGCATCAGGGCCGGCTTCTGGAAGAGGGGCCGCCGGCCGCCATTCAGGCCAGTCAACGCGTGATCGAGGCTTATCTCGGTTGAAAACGATGCTCGAATTGCGCGGTCTGGAAGTCGGTTACAGCGCCGGCCGCCGCATCGTCAACGGCGTCGATCTTCACGTCGATGCCGGCGAGATGGTCGTCATTATCGGCCAGAACGGCGCCGGGAAATCGACGCTGCTCAAGGGAATTTTCAATATCGCGCCGGTCCGCCGCGGCGAAGTTCTGCTTGACGGCGCGTCGGTCTTCGCGTTGCCGGCGCCGAAGCTCATCCTTTCCGGTCTCGCTTACGTGCCGCAAAATCGCAGTCTGTTCCCCAAGTTGACAGTCGCCGAGAATCTGCGTCTCGGCGGATTTTTGCTGCGCGATCGCCGCCTGCTCGAACGCCGCTTCGACGAACTGCAAACACTGTTTCCCATTCTCGGCGAACGCCGGCGCGATTATGCGGCGAGCCTCTCCGGCGGCGAACAACGTCTGCTCGAAATCGCCCGCACCCTGATCATGGAGCCGAAGCTGGTCATGCTCGACGAGCCGTCGATTGGGCTCGCGCCGCGCATGGTCGATCTGGTTTTTGCCACCGCGCGCAAGTTGGCGGAACGCGGCGCCGCGGTGCTGATGGTCGAGCAGAACGTGAAAAAGGCGCTGCAGGCTTCCGACCGCGGCTATGTTCTGGAATTGGGCCGCGTGCAGATCTCCGATCGGGCGGCGGCGCTGATCGACGATGCCCGCGTCGGCAGCCTGTATATGGGCCGGCGCGCTGAAGGCGGCACACGCGCCGATGCTACGTCCTGAGATCGACAATAGGCTTGGCTTTCCAGCCGCGCGCCGCGATGAGCGGGTCATCCGCGGCAACGCGCTCCACCACCGGTGTCACACCAATCGCTTTTTGCACGCTGCCCTGCAGTCGCCCGGAAAGGTCGGCCCCCGCGTCCGCCGCCGGAACGATTTTCA
>CAVSFV010000018.1:0-19219 GCA_963727325.1 uncultured Alphaproteobacteria bacterium | reverse complement strand
TTGCGCAGCCGGCAAGGTCCTCGATCGTCTTGATGCCGTTCTCGCCGAAGCGGACCAGCATGGCAGTCGTGACGCCCGGCACCTCTTTCACAGCGTCTTCGACGCCAAGCTCTATGCGCCTGGCGTCGAGCTCGCCTTCGATCTTGGCCAGGTAATCGCGCGCGCGGGTTTGCAATTCGTTTGCCGTGTCGTCGTCAAAGCCCTCGATGCCGGCGACTTCTTTGGCGTCCACCATCGCCAGTTCCTCGACCGAGCCGAAGCCTTCCGAGGCCAGCAATTGTCCGATCACCTCGTCAACATTGAGCGAGTCGATGAACATCCGCGTACGGTTCTCGAACTCGGCCTGCCGGCGCTCCGATTCTTCCTGCTCGGTGAGGATGTCGATGTCCCAGCCGGTGAGCTGCGAAGCGAGCCGCACGTTCTGGCCGCGCCGGCCGATGGCCAGCGAAAGCTGCTGATCGGGGACGACGACCTCGATACGCTCGCGCTCTTCGTCAAGTACGACCTTGGCGACTTCGGCAGGAGCGAGCGCGTTGACGACAAACGTGGCGATATCCTGCGACCACGGAATGATGTCGATCTTCTCGCCCTGAAGCTCGTTGACGACCGCCTGCACCCGTGAGCCGCGCATGCCGACGCAAGCGCCGACCGGATCAACCGATGAATCCCGCGACACCACCGCGATCTTGGCGCGCGAACCCGGATCGCGCGCCACCGCCTTCACTTCGACGATGCCGTCGTAGATCTCCGGCACTTCTTGCGCGAACAGCTTCGACATGAATTGCGGGTGGGTGCGCGACAGGAAGATTTGCGGCCCGCGCTGCTCGCGGCGTACATCGTAGATATAAGCGCGGATGCGATCGCCATTACGGAACACCTCGCGCGGCAGCATTTCATCGCGCCGGACAATCGCTTCGCCGCGGCCAAGATCGACCACCACGTTGCCGTATTCGACGCGCTTGACGATGCCGTTGACGATGTCGCCGATCCGATCCTTGTATTCGTCGTACTGACGGTCGCGCTCGGCTTCGCGCACCTTTTGCACGATCACCTGCTTGGCCGATTGTGCGGCGATGCGTCCATATTCGAGCGGCGGCAGCTTGTCGGCGATAGTATCGCCAACCTGCGCGGCCGGATGATGCCGACGGGCTTCCTCGATCGTGATCTGGAACGCCGGATTTTCGACGGCATCGACGACCAGCATATGGCGCGACAGATGAAGTTCACCGCTTTTTGGATCGATCTCCGCGCGAACTTCGGTCTCGCTGCCGTACCGCGAGCGGGCGGCTTTGGCGATCGCCTCTTCCATGGCGCCGAGCACGATCTTGCGATCGATCGCCTTTTCCCGCGCGACCGCGTCTGCGATCTGTAGCAGTTCGAGTTTATTGGCGCTGATCGTCGCCATTGTTCAATCTCCCTTGCGTTGGGTTACGCCCCGACCTTGATCGGGTGTTGGGTGTTTCCGCTGTTTCCTTGCTGCCGTGCTTTTGCCGCCGCAGCGCTTCGGAAATGAGGGCATCGGTAAGAACAAGCCTTGCTTCCATGATGTCGTCTATTGGCAGCAGCACATCGCCGGGGCCGTCGCAGCGAAGATGGACACATTCGCCCTCGCCGCCGAGAAGTTCGCCGCGGAATCGCTTTCGACCGTCGACGGCGACGTTCATTTCGACCTGTGCAATGTGACCGGCATACCGGTCGAAATCCGAACGCCGCACCAGCGGCCGGTCGATGCCTGGCGACGAGAGCTCCAGGCGATAAGGTCCTTCAACCGGATCGGCGGCGTCAAACACCGGTGAGAGTGCGCGGGATGCAGCCTCGCAGTCCTCGATCGCCATCGAACCGTCCGGCCGCTCGGCCATGATCTGAACCGTGCAACCCGCAAATCCGGAAATGCGCACACGCACCAGCCGATAGCCAAGCTCCGCCAGCACCGGCTCGGCGATTGCGGCGACGCGCGCGGCGCGCCCCGGCTCGATGATGAGCCGCGGCTCTTTGGCAAAAGCTGTCGGCCTGTCTTCCATATCGCCTGTGACCGCTATTCCTGCATCTACGCCCGTCAGATGAACCGTCTACGCCCGTCAGCTTCGGGTAATAAAAAAGAGCGGGTCCCGGGCGGGGCCCACTCTCAAAACCGCTCGGATCAACCGACCGCTATGAGGTATCCATGACGGATGCGGCAAATATAGCG
Organism: uncultured Alphaproteobacteria bacterium; assembly: GCA_963727325.1. Taxonomy (GTDB): domain Bacteria; phylum Pseudomonadota; class Alphaproteobacteria; order Rhizobiales; family Xanthobacteraceae; genus BOG-931. The sequence goes on along the minus strand of CAVSFV010000018.1, from coordinate 17,031 downwards.
TTTTGCGCTGTTCTTGCAAGTGCCCCTTCAGGGATCGGTAATCAGTGTTCAGTAATCCAATACGTAATAAAACTGATTATTATCAATTTCTGAAGACTGATGCGTAAATGGACGCAGCTCTTTCGCTCATTCCCGAACTCGAAGAGGTGGTTCAACACGGCTCCCCTGAAAAGCGGACCGAGGCCCTGCAACGCATAGCGGCTCTCTTTGTTGACCGCGCCAGCAGCTACAGAAATGAGCACGTCGATATTTTTGACGAAGTGTTTGGGTTGCTGATCGAGGAAATTGAGACCAAGGCGCGCGCCGAGCTCGCGCGCCGTCTCGCTCCGGTCAGCAATGCACCGGTCAAAGTATTGCGGCGCCTGGCCAAAGACGACGATATCGCCGTCGCCGGGCCGGTGCTGAAGCTCGCGCCGCGCCTTGCCGAATCCGATCTGATCGATGTCGCCGAAACCAAAAGTCAGGCGCACCTGCAAGCGATCTCGGGACGCCGTGCGTTGGGCGAGGCGGTGACCGACGTTCTGGTGCGCCGCGGTGATCGCGACGTCGCGCGCCGGGTCGCCGACAATCGCGGCGCTCGTATTTCTCAACAAGGCTTTCACCGCCTCGTTGAGCGGGCCGAAGAAGACGGCATCTTGGCCGAGAAGGTGGGACTACGACCTGATATTCCCGCGCCGATGTTCCGCAATTTGCTGAGCAAAGCGACTGCGGTCGTGCACAAGCGGCTGATCGCTGCGGCGACGCCCGAACTGAGAGCGGCGATCTGCGACATTTTGGTGAAGGTCTCGACCGAAGTCGGGGCCCGTGTCGGTCCGCGGGATTATCGCGCGGCGCAGCGCACAATATTAAGTCTCGACCGGGCCAAGCGACTGGACGAGCCAGCGCTCGCGGCATTCTGCGCCCAGAACAAATACGAAGAGACAGTCGCTGAACTCGCCGCTCTCGCCAAAGTGCCGATCAAAATTGTTGACCGGCTGATGAGCGGCGATCGGCCCGATCCGGTTCTGATCCTGTGCAAAGCCGCCAACTTGAAATGGGCGACGGTGAAGGCGATCATTCTGCTGCGTCCCGACACCGGCGGCACGTCCTCGCAGGGGCTGGATGCGGCCTTTGCAAACTACGGGCAGCTTTCGGCCTCAACGGCGCATCGTGTCGTCCGCTTTTGGCAGGTGCGGCAGGGCGAATAAGCACGCGCGATGATTTTCGTGGAGCATGATCATTTAGGAAACCCGGCTTCCAGTTTTCCAGATCATGCCATCGGCCCGGATTTAGCGGCGCCGGAACACCAGGAAGCACGGTGCGCGCTCCTCGCGCGCCGCCTTGGCGTGGTAGCGGGTGCCAATGAAATCCGGCCAGGCCTTTCGCCAATCGTCGGCGCATTGCGCGGTCCATTCGAAATCCGGCGACCGCAGGAAGCGCTGCAGCGTCCATGAGGCGTAGTCGCTGATGTCCGTGACAAAACAAAAATCGCCATCGCGCCGCAAAACGCGGGCAAATTCCTTGATCGTCGTATCCTGAACAAAGCGGCGCTTCCAGTGACGCCGCTTGGGCCAAGGATCGGGGTGGATCAATTCGATCCGCGCTAACGACGCATCCGGAAGCCACGCGAGCAGGCTTGTGGCGTCGTCGAAATGCAGGCGGATGTTGCGAAGCCCGGCTTCCTGGATCGCGGCCAGTGCCTTGGCCATGCCATTGACGAACGGCTCGACCCCGATAAATCCGGTCCGCGGCCGGGCTTTCGCCTGCGCCAGCATGTTCTCGCCGCCGCCGAAGCCGATTTCGAGCTGAACCTCGCTCACCGGCACTGGAAAAATTGTCGGTAGTCCGGCCGGGGCAGGGTGGGAAAGATCGATGGCGAGCTGCGGCAATAGGGTGTCGAACAGCTGCGCCTGTCGTTGGCGCAACCTGTGCCCCTTGCGGCGTCCAAAAAAAGCGCGCGCGCTATCTTGCGCAGGACCCATCGCCGTCGCTGTTGTCCGGCAGTCAGATAAGTTCAGATTAGTCCAGTCTCGATCTAATGCGAGGCGTCTGGCGGAGGATTTTGCGTCTCCTTCGCGTGATTCTTGGCGGCATGGTGGCCGATCACGCATCCTGCCGCCGCGCCCACCAGGGCATGGTGCCCGGCGTAATGCCCGGCAATGCCGCCAATGATCGCGCCTTTGATGCAGCCTTTGGCATTGGCGGCGACCGGCATGCCTGCAATCGCCAACGCCACCGCCAGGCATGCAAGAATCGATTTCATCGCAAGCAATCTCCGTCGATTGGTCTGCCAATCCGCATCAGCGGGTTTCGTTCCGCGCCAACAGATAATCCCCCGGCGCTCGGCCGGGGGATCAGGGCAGCCAAAATCTGTGGTGGCGATTAGCTCAGCGCAAGCTGCGCTTGAGCGCGTCAGCGAGGTCGGTCCGCTCCCAGGAGAAGCCGCCGTCCTTTTCCGGCGCACGGCCGAAATGACCGTATGCGGAGGTGCGGCGGTAGATCGGCCGATTGAGCTTCAGCGCGCGGCGAATGTTGGTCGGGCGGAGCGGGAACAGCTCGGGCAGAATTTTCTGCAGCTTTGCCTCGTCAACCTTGCCGGTGCCGTGGGTGTCTACATAGACCGACATCGGATCGGCAACGCCGATCGCATAAGCGATCTGGATGGTACAGCTATCGGCCAAGCCGGCGGCGACCACGTTCTTGGCCAGATATCGCGCCGCATAGGCTGCCGAACGATCCACCTTGGTCGGATCCTTGCCGGAGAAAGCGCCGCCGCCGTGCGGCGCGTAGCCGCCGTAGGTATCGACGATGATCTTGCGGCCGGTGAGGCCGCAGTCGCCGTCCGGACCACCGACGACGAAATTACCGGTCGGGTTGACCAGGAAATCGCTTGGTTTCTTCGGCATCCAGCCTTCCGGCAGCGCCAATTCAACGGAGTCCGCGATCATGTCCTTGACCATGCCCGGCGTATATTTTTTGCCGTTGCGAGTCTGCGCGTTGTGCTGGGTCGAAACCACGACCTTGGTGCAGCCGACCGGTTGTCCGTCGACGTACCGCACGGTCACCTGGCTCTTGGCATCGGGCTGAAGATCAAACAGCGCGCCGGAGCGGCGCTTTTCCGAAAGCACTTTGAGAATCTTGTGCGCAAAATAGATCGGCGCCGGCATGAACGAGCCCTTTTCATAGACTTCGCTCTCGGTGCAGGCGTAGCCGAACATCATGCCCTGATCGCCGGCACCTTCTTCGTCGCCGCCCTTTTTTATTTTGGCATCAACGCCCATGGCGATGTCCGGCGACTGGCCGTGCAACAGCACTTCGACGTCGGCGCCATAGTAGGAAAAACCGTCCTGGTCGTAGCCGATATCCTTGACCACCTGCCGCGCGGTCTCCGCGATCAGTTCGCGATTAACGACCGCCTTATCGCCGTGCTTGTGGAACAGCGGCGACTGACCGCGACCCTCGCCGGCGATGACAATTTTGTTGGTCGTACAGAGCGTCTCGCAGCCGAGCCGGGTGTTGACTTTACTCTCGTCGGCAATTCCGAGCTTGATGTCGTTTTCCAGGAAGGCATCGAGAATGGCGTCGGAAATTTGGTCGCAAACCTTGTCCGGATGCCCTTCCGAAACGGATTCGCTGGTGAACAGATAATTTGTACGTTGCACTGCGAGAACACTCCCCTCGTCAAGCCGCGCCCGATTGCGTCGGAGCTTGTTTGGAACGAGCGCTGAAAGAGCCAGCGCTGATTGATAGCACGGTTGTTGCAGCGTGGCTCCGCGCGGTCAAGATGTGGGCTAAACGTGGGCGAAGTGGGGGAGCTTGCCGACGGTGCTGCCGATCTTGCTCAGCGCTTTTCGCTGGCCACGATCTGTTCAACAAGATCGACGATGCGGCGTCGCAGTTTGGAATCGCTGATGCGCGTAAACGCCTTCGTAAGCGCGAGGCCGTCCGAAGTAGCGAGAAAATCGGAAACATAAGCCGGCGACGGCGCCTCGCTCATTCCGTCGTGACGCCCCGCATTGGGGACGGCAGGCGCGCCTTCGAAAAAGAACGACACCGGCACCTGCACGATATGCGCAATTTGTTGGAGGCGGCTCGCGCCGATGCGATTTGTACCTTTTTCGTATTTTTGCACTTGCTGAAAAGTGAGCCCAAGCGCGTTGCCGAGTTTTTCCTGGCTCATCCCCAGCATCATGCGGCGCATTCGCACGCGGCTGCCAACATGCTTGTCAATGGGATTTGGTGCCTTTTTGGCCATCATCATTTCTACTGGTTCTCCTATGTGGGCCCTCTTTACCGTAATAGTTGCGGATATCAAATATCGCGCGGACGAATACTAGCCATGCGAACGATCGCGGCCCTGTCGCACAGCTGGAAATAGAATTAACCGTAGTTATGCGAGTATAACAGCGATATCTGCCCGGTCTAGTTGCGTTCAGAATATTGTAGCCGCATCGCAACGGGGCGCGTCATCTTAAAATATTATGTGCCCCATAGGCGAAATGGCACGTCCGTCTCCACACGTAACTATAGATCGCAATATTTTTTGCGCTTTATCCGGTGGAATTCTTGGATCTGGAGGTATTCGGCTGCAACCGCCGCCAAATAACCAGCAAAAATGCGACCGCCACGATGATGACCGCGGGTATGTCGCCGACGCGGGAGTAGGCCGGAGGTCGGATCGAGCGCGGTAATCTTGAAGCGAGCAGACCGTCGCTGCCGAGAGGTAACGAGTCAACGATTCTGCCGAACGGGTCGATGACCGCCGAGATTCCGGTATTCGCGGCACGAACCAGCGGCAGACCTTCCTCGATCGCGCGAACACGTGCTTGCTGCAAGTGCTGAAAAGGTCCGCTCGAAATACCAAACCAACCGTCATTTGTGACGTTGACGATCCAGCCAGGCCGCCGGCCTTTAGGCATCAATTCGCCCGGAAAAATAACCTCGTAGCAGATCAAGGGGAGCGCCTGCGGAGCGCCGGGCACCGAAATGAGCCGGCGGCGGTCTCCCGCGGAGAATCCCCCGGGCAGCTTGGTGAGCTGCTGAAGGCCGAACGCTTCCAGTATCCGTTGGAACGGCAGATATTCGCCGAACGGGACCAGATGAACTTTGTCGTAGATCGAAACAATCGAGCCGTCGTGATCGATAACGTAGATCGAATTGTAAACTGTCGGATGGGCGAGATTGACCGGCTCCCCAAGCCTTACGGCACCGGTCATCAGAACGGTGTGCTCACCTAAGAGCTGGGTAATCTGGGAAAGTGCGTCGGGTTCGCGCGTGAGAAAAAACGGAAACGCCGATTCCGGCCAGATCAGGATTATTGCATCGCTGGTATTGTTTTGTTGTGGGCTGGATGAGCGTCCAGACAGAGCGATGTAACGATCCAGCACTTTTTGTTTGGCGGCGTAGTTGAACTTTACGTCCTGCTGGAGATTCGGCTGCATGATGCGCAGCTCCACGCCGTCAACAAACCGCGTCGGCGCGCGCCCAAGCCGTACCGCACCGAAAACACCCATTCCAACAAGGACCGCGATACCGAGTGCCACCGGCAACCACGGCCAGCGGGTTTCGGCGCGATCGTCAACGAGTGTGGCGGGGGTCGCGCAGACCACAACGGCGATGAAGGTGAGGCCCCAGATGCCAATGAGCGCCGCGCCTTGCGCCAGCACGAGCGGCGTCGTGAGTGCGTAACCGAAGGCATTCCACGGAAAGCCGGTCAGCAAATGCCCGCGCAGCCATTCGACCGCGGTCAGCGCGACGCCCAGGGCCAGCAGACGCATCGCGCCGCGAGTCCATAGGAGGCGCGCCAACGCAGTGCCCAGGGCAGTGAAAACCGCGAGTCCTGCAGGAAGGCCGAGCACCGCGATTGGCAGTAACCAGCCAAAGGTTGGCGCATCGACCAGGAAGGCATGGCCGATCCAATACAACCCCGCGAGAAAATAGCCGAAGCCGAACCACCAGCCGATCGCCGCCGCATTCCGTATTCCGCGCCCGTAGCCGGTTCCGGTGCCGTCGATCAACCAGACCAAGGTCGGGAACGTGAGGAACAGGATCGGCCAAAAATTGACGGGCGCCATCGCGAGCCCGGACAGCGCGCCGGCGGCGAACGCGATCAGCCAGCGCCGCCATCCCCAGGACAGTACGATGGCGTGGATCGCACGCTCCGGTTTCACGAGGCGGGCGACGAAGTCGGATTTTGCCGCGTCACCTCATCACGTGAGGCCGCTGGCTTTGCAATTGCCGGCTTCACCAACGTCGGCGCGGTGGTTGGGCGCCGGTCTTTGCTGCGATAAATTTTCACGCGTTTGACCCGGCGCGGGTCGGCATCGAGCACTTCCGCTTCGAAAGAATCCGGTCCGGGCACCAGCTCGCCGCGGACCGGGACATGGCCCGCTCTCATCACCAGATATCCGCCGAGCGTATCGACGTCTTGCGCCGCCTCGCCGACGTCGAACTCGTCGCCGACGACGGCGCGCACATCATCCAGGCTGGCGCGGCCGATGGCGAGGAACGAGCCGTCGTTTTGACGTGTCACCGCCGGCAATTCCGCTTCGTCATGCTCGTCGGCGATGTCACCGACGATCAGCTCGACCAAGTCCTCGATCGAGACCAATCCGTCGCTGCCGCCGTATTCGTCGATGATCAGCGCCAGGTGAATCCGCGTCGCCTGCATTTTGGCGAGCAGATCAAGCGCCGGCATCGAGGGCGGGGCGTAGAGCATTTCGCGGACGATCTTGGTTGCGGCCAGCGGCATCGAAAGATCGATTTTCGCGAGATCGAGATCGGCCGCCGGCGGCTTTTCTGCTGCACTGGCGGCGACAGGATCAATCACCGCCCGTGCCGACATGAAAGCAAGCAAATCGCGGATGTGGACCATGCCGGTCGGATCATCGAGCGTGTCATTGTAGACCACGAGCCGCGAGTGGCCGGCGCCGGCGAATACCATGACCAGCTCTCCAATCGTGATGTCCCGCTGTACCGCAACGATGTCGGCGCGCGGAACCATGATGCCCTCGATCCGGCATTCGCGCAGACCAAGAATATTCTTGAGCATCGTGGCTTCGGCAGGGGAGAATCCCGATTCCGGCTGCTCGGCGGTCAGAACGAGTTCAAGGTCGGCGCGGGTTGCGGCCGCCTTCCAGCCGAACAGAATGCGCATCACCCGCGTGAGCCATCCTTCGTGCCCCTCGCCGTGCTCGGGGACGACCATGGGCAGACCGCGATGCTCGGTTTCGTTGGATTCGCTGCGGGTCGGGGACTGGCTCATGATTGGTGTATTACAGTGTCGGACGTCGGACCGGACGTCAGATCTCAGTCCTTGCTTCGGGGCTTGGCGGCAAGCCGGTACGGGTCGGGAATCCCAAGCCGCCGCAAAATGTCGCACTCGATGCGTTCCATGGACTCGGCGTCCTTTTTCCGTTCGTGGTCATAGCCCAACAAATGCAGGAAACCGTGCACGGCAAGATGGGCGACATGATGGGCGAACGGTTTGCCTTCCGCACGGGCTTCAGCCGCAATGGTCTGGTAGGCCAGGACCACGTCACCGATAAGCGGGGGATCGCCGCCGGTGTTGCCGGTCGGGAACGACAACACATTCGTGGCCTTGTCCACGCCGCGCCAGGTGCGGTTGAGCAGGCGGATCGCCGAATCATCGGTCAGCACAATAGCAAGCTCCGCCTCCGGTGTTGACAGGGTGGCGGCGGCTTTCGCGATCGCCCGCCGGACGGCGGGTTCGGCGTCATCGCTGCCTTTCCAGAGATCGGATTCTACGAGCACATCGATCTTGGGAGCCGCTCGCGCCTTCCGCGCGGTTTGCGCCATTTATGACCGTTCGCGTTTTAACGCCGCGGCGTTGTCGTAAGCTTCGACAATCCGCGCGACGAGTTCGTGGCGGATGACATCGGCCGCCGAGAAGGTGACGTGCGCGATCCCCTCTACGCCGTCGAGAAGCCGCACCGCTTCGGCGAGGCCGGAGGTCTGTCCGGGCGGCAGATCGACCTGGCTTGGATCGCCGGTCACTACCATGCGGCTGTTTTCGCCCAATCTGGTCAGCAGCATTTTCATCTGCATGGCCGTGGTGTTCTGCGCCTCGTCGAGAATGATCGCCGCGTTGGACAAGGTGCGGCCGCGCATGAAGGCGAGCGGCGCGATTTCTATTTCGGTGCTCTGCATCGCCCGCTCGACGATGCGGGCGTCCATCAGGTCGTAGAGCGCGTCGTAGATCGGCCGCAGATAGGGATCGACTTTCTCGCGCATGTCGCCGGGCAAAAAGCCGAGCCGTTCGCCGGCCTCGACCGCCGGGCGGGAAAGAACAATGCGATCAACTTCCTTGCGCTCGAACAATTGCACGGCATGGGCCACCGCGAGCCAGGTCTTGCCGGTTCCGGCCGGGCCGGTGGAGAAGACCAGCGAATGGCGCTTGAGGGCGCGCACATAGGCGTCTTGCGCCGGGGTGCGGGCGCGCACGCGGCGCTTTCGCAAGTTGATCTCTTCGAAATTTTCCCGGGCCGCGGCGGGATCGAAATCGAACAGGGAGCCTTGAGAAAGCGCGAGGCGAACCGCGCCATCGACGTCACCCTGCGCCACCTCGTCGCCGCGTGCGAGGCGGTCGTAAAGAGTTTCAAGCACGCGTCGCGCCTGCTCGCAGGCTTCGCGCGGGCCTTCCAGCGTGACCTGATTGCCGCGGGAGGTCGCAGCGACACCAAGCCGGCGCTCGATCAGCGCGAGGTTTTGTCCGTATTGTCCAAACAGCGACGAGGCGAGGCGATTGTCATCGAAAGTGAGTGCGACTTGTGCCGTGTTGTCCGGTGCGACGATGAGCGTTTCATCGGTCTTGGTTCGCATTCAGGCTCCTGCAGCGGCGAGTGCCGGCTCTTGCGCCAACGCGCCAAACAAACTGTTGCTGGCGACTTCGGTGATGGTGACGGACGCGATCTCGCCGATCAGCGAAGGCGAGGCTTCGACTTGGACCGGCTGGAGATAGGGCGAACGGCCGACAATCTGCCCGGGATGGCGGCCGAGGCGTTCGAACAGCACGCTGAAGGTGCGGCCGACGCAGCGGCGATTGAACGCGGCCTGTTGCCGATCGATCGCATGTTGCAGCCGGTGCAGCCGATCCGATTTCAGGTCCTCGTCCAGCTGATCGGTCATTTCAGCGCCGCGGGTGCCGGGCCGCGGCGAGTATTTGAAAGAAAATGCACCGGAATAGCCGATCTCTTCGACCAGGCGGAGGGTCGCGGCGAAATCAGCTTCCGTCTCGCCTGGAAAGCCCACGATAAAATCAGAAGTCAGCGCCATGTCGGGCCGCACTTTAAGAAGCCGCGATATTACCGCGAGGTAGTCGGCACGCGTGTGACGGCGGTTCATCGCCGCAAGAATACGGTCGGAGCCCGATTGCACCGGCAAATGCAATTGCGGCATCAGCGCCGGCAAATCGCGGTGAGCGGTTATCAGGTCATCACCCATATCGAGGGGGTGACTGGTCGTGTAGCGCAGGCGATGAATACCGCGGATCCCGGCGAGACGTTCGAGCAACTGGGCCAGTGACCGAGGTCCGCCGTCGGGTCCTGCGCCATGATAGGCGTTGACGTTCTGTCCGATCAGCGTGACTTCGCGCACACCTGCGTCCGCGAGCCGTTCAACCTCCGCCACGATTTTGTCCACGGGCCGCGAGGTTTCGGCGCCACGCGTAAACGGCACGACGCAGAACGTGCAGAACTTGTCACAGCCTTCCTGTACCGTGACAAAAGCGGTGACGCCGCGCGCGCGCATGGCGGTGCGGCTCGGCGCGGCGAGATGATCGAACTTGTCGTCGAGGGGAAATTCGGTATCGACCGCGTGGCCGTCGCGCTTGGCGCGTCCAATCAGCTCAGGCAGGTGATGGTAGTTCTGCGACCCGACCACCAAGTCGACCGCGGGCGCCCGGCGGATGATTTCTTGGCCTTCAGCCTGCGCGACGCAACCCGCAACGGCGATCAGGACCCGCCGATCGTTGGCGGCCGCATCCTCTTTCAGCCGGCGCATGCGGCCGAGTTCGGAATAGACCTTCTCAGCCGCCTTTTCGCGGATGTGGCAGGTGTTGAGAATGATGAGATCGGCGTCTTCCGGCGCCGCGGTCTCGACATAGCCTTCCGGCGCCAGGGTGTCCGTCATACGTTGCGAGTCGTAGACGTTCATCTGGCAGCCGAAGGATTTGACGAAGAGCTTGCGAGTACCTTTCATTCCGCTCGTTTTCGAAGCCTTTCTGCTTCGGTTAGATCATAGCTTGTTTGTCGCGGCCCGTCAGCCAAGGTCGCGGCGCAGCACCAGGGCCGCCGCCCCGCTGTCATAATAGCCTTGGCGCTGCCCGACCTCGTAAAATCCGGCTTGCCGATAGAGTCGTGTCGCCGGAGCATTCTGTTTATCCACCTCGAGAAATACGGTGCGGGCGCCGAGGCCGGCGAGCCGGCGCAGATGCAGATCCAGCAGCGGCCGGGAGAAACCGCGCCCCCGCCATGCCTTCCCGATGGCGACCGACAGGATTTCCGCTTCATCGCCAATCAGGCGGGACAGGATGAAGCCGATCACCGTCCGGCCAAGGATGCTGCGATGGGCGACGATGTTCCGGTCGGCGAGCATGCCGCGAAACTCATCCTCGCTCCAGCCGCGCCGGAACGACGCCGCATGCACCGCGGCAAGGGCAGCGGCGTCGTCCTTGCGCGCCTCCAGGATTGTCGGCTCGGTGCGCGTAAACAGGCGGGCAACAAAGTTCATCATCGGCGCGGCAATTGCGCCGCATATTGCGGTTGCGCGTCCGCGGCGCGCAGATATTGCGGCGTCGGCGGGGATTGTGCTTCCGGTACCACAGCGCCCATCTGCGCCACCCAGGCGATATCGGGGGCGGCGCGCACCTCGACGGCAACAGGTCGAGCGTCGCCGCCGGTCAAAGCATCGGCCACCGCTTGCGCCGCCGAGCCGACGATGCAGGCGGGCGCCTCGCCCGCTGCTGCCGCTGCGTCGCGCAAGCTTGCCAGCCGCGGTGTGCTGAACGCGCGGCCGCCGGCGCCAAAGACCTGCAGGTAGACATGGGAGTGCCGGGCGTCGATGGCGGCAACGACCGGGTAGCTGTCGTCAGTCGCCATGTGGGGAGCGGCAAGCACCGAGAGCGTCGACAGGCCCACCGCAGGCTTGCCGGCCGCCAAAGCAATGCCGCGCGCCGCAGCGAGTCCGACCCGCAAGCCGGTGAAGCTGCCAGGTCCGGTGGTCACGGCGACGCGATCGATGGCGCTAAACCCCAAGCCCGCCTGCTCCATCACCCGCTTGATCAGCGGCATCAGGGCCTCGGCGTGACCGCGAATCATCGGCAGGCTCTCGCTTGCGACGATGCCGCCACGCTCGGTGTCGAACACGGCTGCCGAACAAGCTGCCAGCGCCGTATCAATGGCAAGAACGCGCATGAATAGCTATGCCACCGATGCGCCGCGGCGTTGTCGAGTCACAATTGGCCAAGTCACAATTGGCCGATTACATCGGCCGGACTTCGGTCACGTCGGGTATGAAATGACGCAACAAATTCTGAATGCCGTGCCGCAACGTCGCGGTCGATGACGGGCAACCCGCGCAAGCGCCCTTCATGTTGAGGTAGACGACGCCGTCCTTGAAGCCGCGGAAAGTGATGTCGCCGCCGTCATTGGCCACGGCCGGCCGCACCCGCGTCTCAATAAGTTCTTTGATGGTCGCGACGGTCTCGGTATCGGCCGCGTCGAAGAACTCATCCGCGTCGCTCCCTTCGGCATTGCCCTCGGCGAGTAACGGCACGCCCGACATAAAGTGCTCCATGATCGCGCCCAGGATCATCGGCTTAAGCTGCTGCCATTCGCCGGTATCCTTGGTCACGGCAATAAAGTCGGAGCCGTAGAACACCCCACTGACGCCGCCAATGTCGAACAAACGCTCGGCCAGCGGCGATTTGGCCGCCTCGTCCCGATCGCGCAAATCGAGTGTTCCGACTTCCAGCACTGCCCGGCCAGGCAGGAATTTCAGGGTGGCCGGGTTTGGCGTCGCTTCGGTCTGGATGAACATGGCGTCCTCCGTCACATCGCGCCGGGTCAATTCCGGGCGTCCGTGATTCTCTAATTCAGTGTAATACGTGGCGAATTCCATTGGAAGTTCAAGTGGCGACAGGGCTGGCGCGGCGCGCCCGCGCCCTCAGCATCGGGACAGCCATTCGATTTAACCGCTGAGGGCGTCGATCTCTTCGTCCGTGAGATGGCCCGGCACAATCGCCACCGGGATGGGAAAATCGCCCGCGGTTCGGCCAATCGTCGCAACCAGCGGACCTGGCCCTTCCGACCCTACGCCCGCCGCGAGCACCAGAATGAAAATATCCTCGTCCTCGTCGATGAGTTTGAGAACCTCCTCGGCCTTGTCGCCTTCGCGGATCACGGGTTCTGGGGTGATGCCGGCGATGGCCTTGGCCCTGGCGGCGTATTTGCCAAGCTCCGCGTCGGCTTCACCCTGCGCCTCGGCGCGCATGATATCGGCGACGCCGAGCCATTGCTGACTCTGATCGTGGTTTTCCAGAACCCGCAACATGACGACGTTGCCGCCAATGCGTGCCGCTCGCCGCGCGGCGAAATAAATGGCGCGGTCGCACTCCTCGGTGTCATCGACCACGACGAGAAGCTTCGGCTTGTGACCGACTTCGTAGCTGCGGCGCCTGCGTGGCATCTAAATTTTTCCGGCGGGCGAAATGCTGCCACGGCAACGCACGGTCCGACAAGCCGCTTGAAAGGAAGCAGTGGATTACGATCGCACCAGGCCGACGATGTCTTTCACCGCCTTCATGGTCTCGCCGGCGATTTTTTTGGCGCGCGCAGACCCCTCGGCAAGGATGGCATCGATGGAGACCGGGTCGCGCAACAACCGTTTCATCTCGGCGCCGATCGGGCCGAGTTTGGCGACCGAAAGATCGACCAGCGCCGACTTGAACGCGGAGAATTGCGCGTTGCCGAACTGCGCCAGCACGTTGGCGCGCGAGGTGCCGTCGAGCGCGGCATAGATGCCGACCAGATTGTCGGCCTCGGGCCGCGATTTAAGGCCGGCCTCCTCGCTCGGCAACGGTTCCGGATCGGTTTTGGCCTTGCGGATTTTCTGCGCGATGGCGTCGGCGTCGTCGGTGAGATTAATGCGCGAATAGTCGGACGGATCCGACTTGGACATTTTCTTTGCGCCATCGCGCAGCGACATGACGCGCGTCGCCTCGCCGGTGATCAATGGCTCCGGCAACGGGAAGAACGTGTCGCCGTAGCCGTGATTGTTGATCGATTGGCGGAAATCGTTGTTGAACTTTTGCGCGATGTCGCGCGACAGTTCGAGATGCTGCTTCTGGTCCTCGCCGACCGGCACATGGGTGGCGCGGTAGATCAGGATGTCGGCCGCCATCAGCGCCGGATAGGCGTAGAGACCGACCGAGGCATTCTCGCGGTCCTTGCCCGCCTTCTCCTTGAACTGCGTCATGCGGTTGAGCCAGCCGAGGCGGGCCACGCAATTGAACACCCAGGCAAGCTCGGCATGCTCCGCCACCTGGCTCTGATTGAAGATGATGTGTTTTGCCGGATCGATGCCGCAGGCGATGAAAGCCGCGGTGACCTCGCGAATAGTCCGGGGCAATTCGGCCGGGTCCTGCCACACCGTAATCGCGTGCAAATCGACAACGCAATAGATGCAGTCGTAACGGTCCTGCAATTCGACGAAACGCTTGATGGCGCCGAGATAATTGCCGAGATGCAGGTTGCCGGTCGGCTGTACGCCGGAAAAAACCCGCTCCTGAAACGCCGTTTGTTGAGACATCATGGGCGATCTCCCACCTAAAAAACGAACGCCAACGCCACAGGCCATGACGCCGCTCGGGGCGTCCCATTGCCATGTCGCTGCCTTGCCCTGCAAGGGCTGGCCGCTATAGTGCGCCTCCCGCGCATCGGTTTTTTTTCAAAAAGAGTCTTGGTATGGCATCCGCACGTTACGACGTTCTTGGCATCGGCAATGCGATCGTCGACGTCATCGCCCGCACCGAAGAAGATTTCCTGCTCAAGCAGGGCATGAATAAAGGCGCCATGGCGCTGATCGATGCGCCGCGCGCCGAGGCGATCTATGACGCCATGGGGCCGGCCATCGAATCGTCCGGCGGTTCCGCGGCCAATACCATCGTTGGCGTTGCCGGTTTTGGTTCGCGCGCAGCCTTTATCGGCAAGGTCAAAGACGACGGTCTCGGCCGCGCTTTTGCCCACGATATCCGCGCCGCCGGTGTGGCCTTCACAACGCCGCCTGCCGCCGACGGCGCGCCGACCGCGCGCTGCTACATCCTGGTGACGCCGGACGGCGAGCGCACCATGAACACGTTTCTCGGCGCGGCGCAGAATCTGCACCCGGCCGACATCGATCCCGAGATGATCGGCGCCAGCTCGATCATCTATCTGGAAGGCTATTTGTGGGATCCGAAGAACGCCAAAGACGCATTCGTCAAGGCAGCCGAGATTGCGCATCAGGCCGAGCGCACGGTGGCGCTCACCTTATCGGACGCGTTCTGTGTCGATCGCTGGCGCGATGAGTTTTTGCATCTGATGCGCTCGCGCACGGTCGATCTGATTTTCGCCAATGAGGCGGAAGTGCACAGCCTCTATCAAACATCGGATTTCGATACGGCGGTGGCTGCTTTGCGCCGCGACGTTGCGACCGCCGTGGTGACGCGCAGCGAAAAGGGCTGCGTGATTATCAGTCCGGGCGGGACCGAGGCCGTGTCTGCGTTTCCGGTCGACAAGGTTGTTGATACGACTGGCGCCGGCGATTTGTTTGCCGCCGGCTTTCTCTCCGGGCTGGCGCGCGGCGCGGACGATCGAACCTGCGGCCGGCTGGGGGCGCTCGCCGCGGCCGAGGTAATCCAGCACCTCGGTGCGAGGCCGGAAGCGTCGCTGCGCAACCTTGCTTTCGAGAACGGCCTGATCGACTGAGTCTTGATCGCGTTTGGGCGGCTTCGCTAACGGATTGCTAACCAGAACGGGTCTACCGACGGATCATCCGCCATCCCGGAGATCCGAAGATGAACGAGCCCGCCAACGGCAAGCCCACCGGCGAAACGCCTGCCGGTAGCCAATTGCCGGTCGTTTGGTCGCCAAAGCTTGATGCCGGTGAGGGTGGGGCGGAAGAGCTTTCCGGGTCGGGTGCCGCAAGGGCTGCGTCGTCATCCGCAGACGAGACGACGAAGGCCGCAGCGGCAGATTCAGCCGCGGGGTCTGGTGCGCCTTCGTCCTCGCCGCAGCCATCGCGCTTCATGCTGCTGGCGGCTTCGGTCGCCATTGCGGCCGCCGTCGGCGCGCTGTTCGGATCGCTGTCGGCTTCCGGTTTTGCCTATTTCATGTCCAGCAGCCCCGCAAAAGTTTACGTGTCGGACGCCAAGACGCTGCAAGCCGTGCAGGCGATCAAGGCAGAGCTCGCCGAGCTTTCGTCGCTAAAAGCGAGCTTGGATAACGCAACCAAGAGCACAAACGGCCAGTTCGCCAAGCTTGCCGACCGGCTCGATCACGTCGAGCGCGCGGAAGCCGAGCCGGCGACCAAGATTTCGCACATCGCCGACGCGGTCGACCGGATGGAGAAGCGCAGCGCAGCGGCTTCTGCTGCACCGGAGACGACAGGCTCGATTGCATCGAGCGCGCCGGTCGCACCCGTGGCGCCGGCGTCCAGTGAAACCAAGGCGCCCGAGCGCGTGCTGCAGGACTGGGTGGTTCAGGACGTCCGCGGCAATCGCGCGCTGGTCGCCAGCCGTTACGGCGGTATGTTCGCTGTCGCGGCGGGCGGGTTTCTTCCCGGCCTCGGCCGCGTTGAGACGATCAAACGCGAAGACGGCCGGTGGATCGTCGTCACCGGGCGCGGTCTGATCACCTCGGAACGCTAGCGGCGTTTCGCGCTGCCGAAGTCTTTCCCCCCTGCATGTCGGGCTTGCACTCGGTTATGAGCGCCGGCCCGTAGTCCGTCGCCTCATTCCGTGCCAATTTGTCGGCTCCCATAGGCACGCCGGGGCGTGGATAGGGGAGTTGGCCAGTTGAGCCTCTCGCGCATCGGCGTTTTCGCTGCCGTTACCCGGCTTGCCATAGCGGTTTTCGGTTGTGCCGCGTTTGCCGGCATCACGGCTGGCGCATTCACCCGAGGGGCCGCCGTCTCCGCTCGCCCAGCAACCTCAGCCGGAAATGCAGGCGAATTGCCCCGGTCTCGTCGCGGGAAATCGGCCACCGTTGATCCCGGCGGCGTTGCGGCTTGCAGCACTGAACGCGGATCAGGTGCGGATCACGTTTATCGGCCACGCTACGTTCTTGATCGAGAGTCCGGAACTGGTGCGGATCGTGACCGACTACAACGACTATGTGCACCCACCGATTCTGCCCGACATCGCGACCATGAATCACGCGCATGACACGCACTACACCGACCATCCCGATCCCGCGATCAAACACGTGCTGCGCGGCTGGGGGCCGAGCCCCGAACAGCCGGCGATCTGGGATTTGAAATATCGCGACGTCCGGGTGCGCAACGTGCCGACCAATATCCGCGACTGGAACGGCGGCACCGAGCGTTATGGCAATTCGATCTTCATTTTCGAGATCGCAAATCTTTGCATCGCGCATCTCGGGCATCTGCATCACACGCTGACCCAGCAACAGCTCAACGAAATCGGCCGCATCGACGTGGTGATGGCGCCGGTCGACGGCAATTACACGCTCGACCTCGACGGCATGATGGAGGTGCTGACGGCGCTTAAGCCGCAGCTCATCATCCCGATGCATTTTTTCGGCTGGTATACGCTCGACCGGTTTCTTGAGCGGGCGAAGGAGCAATGGCCGGTCGAAAGAGCAGAGGTGCCGTCGGTCGTGGTGTCGAAGACGACGCTGCCGGCGAGCCCTAAGATCTTGGTCTTGCCGGGATTCTAATTTCTTCCGCCCCGCGGTAGCGGGGCAGGGTGGAAAATGCGTTGCCTTCCAGTGGATCGATGTTCGTCGTATAGAATTCCCGACCTCAAGGTGACGG
>CAVSFV010000017.1:0-7135 GCA_963727325.1 uncultured Alphaproteobacteria bacterium | reverse complement strand
GTCGAACGCGCCGTGGGCCTTACAGTCCTCGATGACCGCCTGATACATCGTCGCATAGCTGCGATCGGGGATCGCGGCGAGGACGTCGTGCAGCTTGCCATCGGCGCCCCACATGCGGCCGGATTCGCGGATCATCGCCGGCATCGAAGCGTCAACGATCACGTCGCTGGGCACGTTGAGGTTGGTGATCCCCTTATCGGAGTTGACCATCGCGAGGCCCGGCCGTTTCGCGTATTCGGCGGCGATGTCGGCTTTGATCGCTTCCTTTTCGGCCGCCGGCAGCGTCTCGATCTTCGCGAGCAGATCGCCGAAGCCGTTGTTGAGATTGACCCGGAGACGGTTGAGCGTTGCGGCGTGCTTCTCGATCACATCGGCGAAGAACGTGGAAACGGCATGACCGAACACGATGGGATCGGAGATCTTCATCATGGTCGCCTTGACGTGCAGTGAAAACAGCACGCCTTCCTTTTTGGCGGCTTCGATCTGCTCCGCAAAAAAGGCGCGCAGCGCTTTGCGGCTCATCACCGCTGCGTCGATGATCTCGCCGGCCGCAAGCGGCGTCTTGGCTTTGAGCACCGTGACGGCGCCGTTGGCGCCGACCAACTCGATGCGGGCGTTGGTCGCCGACGGGACGGTGGTCGAGACTTCCGAACCGTAGAAATCACCGCCCGACATGGACGCGACGTGCGATTTGGAAACGGAGCTCCAGGCGCCCATCTTGTGCGGATGGTTGCGGGCATATTGCTTGACGGCGCCAGCCGCGCGGCGGTCGGAATTGCCTTCGCGCAATACCGGGTTGACGACGCTGCCGAACACCCTGGCGTAGCGCGACTTGATGTCCTTTTCGGCTTCCGTCGCCGGGTTGTCCGGATAGTCCGGAACGGCGTAGCCCTTGCCTTGCAGTTCCTTGATCGCGGTCTTGAGCTGCGGGATCGAGGCGGAGATGTTCGGCAGCTTGATAATGTTGGCTTCGGGCCGCATCGCGAGTTCGCCGAGTTCGGTGAGTTCGTCGTTGATCCGTTGCGCGGGGGTGAGCTTGTCGGGGAAATTGGCGAGGATGCGACCGGCCAGCGAGATGTCTTTGAGCTCGACGGATACGCCCGCCGCGCCCACGAAGGCTTCGACGATCGGCAGCAGGGAATAGGTCGCGAGCGCCGGGGCTTCGTCGACCTTTGTCCACATGATTTCGAGATCTGCCATGCTTGCACCTCTGGTCGCCGTGCCTGTTTGGGCCGACCGGAAACTGAACGTTGCCGGGCGCGCTGAAATGGTTTCTCCCGCCGGCCCTCAAATGAGTTGTTCGCGGCGCGGACATCGCCAACCGGGAATTCGACTGACGGGAGTTCAGCGCGCGCCCTATAGCACCCGCATTCCGCTGGTAAAAGCCCTCTGCGCCGAAGCGAATTCCGGCGCGAGCCGGCGGGTTTTTCGGCTGGATAAATGCCGCCGCTTGACGCCAGCGGCCGGCTTGGGCAGGGGCTGCGTCTTCGGGTCACTTGCCCGCCGAGGAGCGCGCATGCCGGGCGCCGGCACCGACAAGACCAAGAAATGGCGCGCCGGGCCGGCGCCGATCGTCGTGCTGGTCGAACCGCAGCTTGGCGAAAATATCGGCGCGGCCGCGCGCGCCATGGCGAATTTCGGTCTGGAACGGCTGCGTTTGGTCAAGCCGCGGCAGCGCTGGCCGAACGACAAAGCGGTGATGATGGCGGCCGGTGCTGACCGTATTCTCGACGGCACGGTCATCTACGACAGCCTTGAAGCAGCGATCGCCGACTGCGCCTTCGTCTTGGCGGCGACCGCACGCGCCCATGACCAGGCCAAACCGGTGGTCGGAGCGGCCGAAGCCGCGGCCGAAATGGCGGATCATGTTGCGGCCGGCGAAACCGTGGCCATTGTGTTCGGCCGCGAGCGCAACGGGCTTGAGAACGATGAAGTCGCGCTCGCCGATCGCATTCTCACCTTGCCGGTCAACCCGGCCTTTGCCTCGCTCAATCTGGCGCAGGCGGTCGTCGTTGTTGGCTATGAATGGTTCAAGCTTGCGACGGGCGGCAAGCTCCCCTTCGCCATGCCGCAAAAATCTGCGCCGGCGGCGAAGGAGCAGCTGCTCGCCTTCTTCGCTTCGCTCGAACGCGAGCTGGAGACGGTCGAGTTCTTCCGGCCGCCCGACAAGCGCGAAACCATGCAGATCAACCTGCGCAACATTTTTACCCGCATGCAGCCGACCCAGCAGGATATCCAGACGCTGCACGGTGTCATCATGGCGATTGCGGAAGGCCGCAAGGGACCGGCGCGTGGCGGCGTGCTCGATGGCGAGGAAGCCGAATTGTTGCGGGCGCTACTTGCCGAGCACGGCGGCGGCCGGGTGCCGAACGAGCGCGGCCCGGTGCGCGGGCTGTCGCGGCTGCTGCGGCGTAATCCCACCGAGGCCGAACGCGCGCTGTGGCAAACGCTGGTCAACGACCGCCGCTTCGCCGGGCGCGGCTTCAAACGGCAGACGCCGATCGGTCCGCACATCTGCGACTTCGTTTCATTCCCTCTCAAGCTGGTGCTGGATATTGTATCGGCCGATGAAACCGCAGCCGCCGCCAAAGCGCGTGCCGCAAAACGGAGTGGCTCAGGTCCGGGGCTACACGATCATCGCGCTGTCAACTGAACAGGTTGAATCCGATATGGCAGGTTCACTGCAGCGTATCGCTGACGCCGGGCCCGCGCAAAACAGGATTGGCTCAGGCCCGCGGCTACACCATCATCGTGTTGCCGGCTGAACGGATAAAATCCGATATGGCTGGTTCACTGCAGCTCATCGCCGACGCCATCGGTTGACGGGATTTCCGTCAGAACCGAATGGCCGCTCTAGTTCTTCAGCGCTTTCAGGGCCGCGGCGATCCCAGCGCGGAGCATCGCGATATCACTCGTCACCGCGAGGAAGCGCACGCCGCGCTGGGCGAGCGCGGCAGCGCGTTCGGCCGTATGGCAAAACACGCCGGCGATTTTGCCGGCCTTCACTGCGGCGCCGACCATGCGGTCGATTTCGCGGTCGACCTCCTTTGAAGTCGGATCAAGGCTTTTACCGTCCGATAGCGCGATGGAAAGATCGGACGGGCCGAGAAACAGTCCATCGATGCCCGGCGTCTCGACAATCGCCTCGAGATTTTCGAGCGCCATGCGCGTTTCGATCATGGCGAGCGTGATCACGTGATCGTTGGCTTCGCGCAGATAGACCGACTGATCGGCAAGCCCGGCGAGCGCCGTTGCGCGATGCGGGCCCCAGCTTCGCTCGCCGACCGGCGGGTACTTGGCCGACGCTGCGAACGCGCGCGCATCGGCGGCGGTATTGATCATCGGGGCGATAAGGCCTTCGGCGCCGAAATCGAGCACCCGGGAAGCGAGCGCAAAATCGCCGACCGGCACACGGACCACCGGCGCCGCTCCACCTTGCCGCACGGCGGCGATGCCGGTGAGCATCGACGCGACGTCCCACAAGCCGTGCTGACCTTCGATCGTTACCGCCGCAAAGCCTTCGCGGCCGAGCGTTTCAGCAACCAGCGGGTAGGGCAGGCTGCACCAGCCGCTGAAGACCGTTTCTCCGGCGCGCAGCCGGCGGGCAAGGGTGAAAGCGGGTATGGCCATGGTGCCTGCCGTGATGTGCTAGCTGCGATGTTCGCCGGGCAACGGTCGCTGAAAATGGCGGCTCGCCGCCGCGGGGCTATCTGCCGGCCTTGATGTCGGCGATCGCCTTTTCCATCAACTCGCTCATGATGTGGCCGATCTGGTGATCGGATTGCACGACGCCCTTCGCGGCGAAATCCTTGTGGATTTTGCCCAGTACGTCATGCACGCCGGCTTCGACGTCGCTCATCACCAGGGACTTGGCATAGTTATCCGCTTCGGCGCCGCTGAACCCGAGCTTTTCCGCGGCCCAGAGGCCGAGTAGCTTGTTGCGGCGCGCGGTCGCCTTGAAGCGAAGCTCTTCATCGTGCGCGAATTGCTGCTCGAAGCCTTCTTCGCGCTTGTCGAACGTGGTCATACCGTTGCGTCCTGATGCTACATGGAACTGGCAGAAGCGTTGCGCCTTGCATATCGAGGGTGGTCCGTCAAGGCAACCGGGCGACACCTGAAACATCGGCGTTGCGGATCGACCAGCGCGGGTCTATGTCGATTGTACTCCGCGTCGCGTTCAGCTAGCTTTTCGGTCGCGGAGGGGCAGTGTTTTGAGTTGCACGCCCTCTGCCGCCGCCGCGGACCTCGATACGAAAACTGGAGCCACGGCATTCGATGGATTTCACCAAGCCACGGTATACTCCGATGAGCCGCCGTCGCCGCATCTATGAAGGCAAGGCTAAGGTCCTTTATGAAGGCCCGGAGCCGGGAACTCTGATCCAGCACTTCAAGGACGACGCGACCGCCTTCAACGCCAAGAAGCACGACGTGATCGAGGGCAAAGGGGTCCTCAACAACCGGATCTCCGAATACGTCTTTCAGCACCTCAACGACATCGGGGTGCCGACGCACTTCATTCGCCGGCTCAACATGCGCGAGCAGCTTATTCGCGAAGTCGAGATCATTCCGCTCGAAGTCGTGGTGCGCAATGTCGCTGCAGGTTCGCTGTCGCAGCGGCTCGGCATCGAGGAAGGCACGCAACTGCCGCGCTCGATCATCGAGTTCTACTACAAGAACGATCAGCTCAACGACCCGATGGTGTCGGAAGAGCATATCACCGCGTTTGGCTGGGCGACGCCGCAGGAGATCGACGACATCATGTCGCTTGCGATCCGCGTCAACGACTTCCTGTCCGGGCTATTCCTCGGCGTTGGCATCCGTCTGGTCGATTTCAAGATGGAGACCGGCCGGCTGTGGGAGAACGATCTGATGCGGATCGTGGTCGCCGACGAGATTTCTCCGGATTCCTGCCGGTTGTGGGACATCAAGTCGAACGAGAAGCTCGACAAGGATCGCTTCCGGCGCGACCTCGGCGGCCTGGTTGAGGCCTATACCGAAGTCGCCAAACGGCTCGGCATCATGAGCGAGGGCGAGCGGCCGCAAGGCGCCGGCCCGGTCCTGGTCAAAAGCTGAGCGCTGAGCTCGCGTCGTGGGCGTCCCAACGATCAAGACTGGCCCGATGACGGTGGAGGAGTATTTTGCCTTCACTGACACGCGGCCCGACAATGAGAAATGGGAGCTGATCGACGGGGAGCCGATCTTGAATGCGTCGCCGAGCGGTTTCCACCAGAAGATTCTCTGGAACCTCAACATAGCTCTGGGAGCGATCGAACGGAGACAACCGCAGCCGTGGGAGGCTATTCCGGGCATCGGGCTTAGGATATCCGACACGAGCCTGCCCGAGCCGGATGTTTTCATTCTGCCCGCAGGCACGATCAGACGTGATCCCTATAGCCGAGAAACCCGAGAGGCGCTCGTCGTATTCGAGATTCTGTCGCCCTCGACCGCGGAGCGTGACCTCCGCTGGAAACGCACGGCCTATACGAGCCTTCCGTCACTCTCGCATTACGTCGTGATCGCGCAGGACGCGGTCGATATCGTCGTTTTCGCGCGCGAAGCGGGATTTGTGGAGCGGCACCTGCGATCGCTCAACCAGTCGCTCGAATTGCCGAGGCTCGGCATTTCGCTGCCGCTAGCGGAAATTTACCGCGACACGAACTTGGAATAGTCGCCGACTGTCCGTATTGCGGCGGTTGCAGCCGCCGCCTCTGATGCATATTGAAAGAGCGAGGCCGGAGTCGCTGCTATGAAAGCCCGCGTCACTGTTACGCTGAAATCCGGCATCCTCGACCCGCAGGGCAAGGCTATCGAGGGCGCATTGCGGTCCCTCGGTGTTGGCGGGGTTGCCAGTGTCCGCCAGGGCAAGGTGTTCGACATCGAGATCGAGGGCGGCGACCGCGCCGGCGCGGAAGCTGCGCTGAAAACCGCGGCGGAGAAATTGCTCGCCAACACCGTGATCGAGAATTATCGGGTCGAAGTGACGGGATGACACGGGCTGACCGGAATCGCGATGAAATCGGCGATACTCGTTTTTCCCGGCATTAACCGCGAGCGCGACATGGCGCGGGCGCTGCGGCTGATCTCGGGACGGGAACCGGCGATGGTCTGGCATGCCGAAACGGCGCTGCCGCCGGGCACCGATCTGGTCGTCATTCCCGGCGGTTTTTCCTATGGCGATTATCTGCGCTGCGGTGCGATCGCCGCCCGCGCGCCGATCATGACGGCGGTGCGCGCCTTCGCACAAAAAGGCGGCCTGGTGCTCGCGGTGTGCAACGGCTTTCAGATCGCCTGCGAGGCCGGGCTTCTTCCGGGCGTGCTGATGCGCAATGCGCAGCTCCGCTTCATCTGCCGTGACGTCTATCTGCGGGTCGAGCGCTCCGATACGCCGTTCACGCGCGGCTACAATGCCGGCCAGGTCATCCGCGTGCCGGTAGCGCATGGCGAAGGCAATTATATCGCCGACGGCGAAACCATTGCGCGGCTCGAAGGCGAGGGCAGGGTGCTGTTCCGCTACGCCTCACCCGACGGCATGGTCGACCCGGACTGGAACCACAACGGCGCCATGAACGCGATCGCCGGAATCATCAACGAGCACGGCAACGTGCTTGGAATGATGCCGCATCCGGAAAACCACGTCGAAGCGTCGATGGGCCGGACCGATGGGCGCGGCCTGTTCGCCGGACTGGTGGATCATTTCAAAGTGGCCGCGTGACTTCCAACGAACCTGCCATTACCCCCGAACTCATTGCTCAGCACGGGCTGAAGCCGGACGAGTACGAGCGCATTCTGAAGCTGATCGGCCGCACGCCGAGTTTCACCGAGCTCGGCATTTTTTCGGCGATGTGGAATGAGCACTGCTCGTACAAATCATCGCGGCTGCACCTGCGCACGCTGCCGACCAAGGCGCCGTGGGTGATCCAGGGGCCAGGCGAGAACGCCGGCGTCATCGATATCGGCGATGGGCTCGCGGTCGTGTTCAAGATGGAAAGCCACAACCACCCGAGCTACATCGAGCCCTATCAAGGCGCGGCGACCGGTGTCGGCGGCATCTTGCGCGACGTGTTCACCATGGGCGCGCGGCCGATTGCCTGTCTCAACGCGCTCTCCTTCGGCGATCCGGAAAATCCGAAAACGC
>CAVSFV010000016.1:0-24599 GCA_963727325.1 uncultured Alphaproteobacteria bacterium | reverse complement strand
GGCGCTGAACGATTACGTCTACGATCCGAACGGCACCTCGAACGACGCGCTATTCAACCTGGTTCAGGGCGGCTTCGCCTTCGTCGCCGGTAAGGTCGCCCATACCGGCGACATGAAGATCGGAACGCCGGTCGCGACCATGGGCATCCGCGGCACCACCGGATACGCGCTCGAGCAGGTCGCCGCCATCAACGCGAACGCAGGCAATGTCACCATGTCGTTCGCGGTGGTCGCGGACCCCGGTAGCGACCGCGTCGGCCAGTACGATCTCATCGACCAGTTCGGCAACGTCGTCGCCCAAGTTGGGCGGGCGGGTATTTGGACCAACGTGCAGTTTCAGGGTCCGAACCTGTCCCCGACCGTGACTACACAGCCGATGACCGCGGCAAACTTCGCGATCGAGCAAGCACTGGTCCCGGCGCTGGTTCAGATACTCAACAATATCAATAATCTAAACCCTAATCCCCAATCGGGCCCCAACAATCCTGGCAGTTCGACGCCGCCGCTTTTCGAGCTGATCAACTTTCAGCAAAACTTTCAGCAGAACGGTTCTCCGCAGCAGACGGTCAATGTTCAGCTGGGCGGTTCGAATGGCCAGAGTGCACTTTCGGCTACATTCGTCATCACGCCCGGCACGCCGGGCACGTCCGCCACATCGACAGTCATCTGGACTTCGCCGGTCAGCGGAACTTGGGAGACCGGAACTAACTGGAACGACTCTATCCCGCCTTCGGCACCCGAATACGTCAACATCAACGAGCCGGTCAAAGTAACGGTCGAAGGGACCGAGAGCGCTTACGGTCTTCGAATCGCGTCCGGCGCGATCCTCAACATCGCGTCCGGTGCCACGCTGGAAGTGTCGCAAGGGATCGCCGACTTCGGGACATTGCAGATTAATTCGTCGGGCTCCGATCCTACGCTGGCGATCAACGGCACGGTCTATCTGCTCAACGGCGGCAAGCTCGCGCTGGTGGGCCCGACCGACCAGAACCTGATTATCGGCGTAGCCGGAACCGACGCGACGCTGGTCAACGTCAACAACACCATTATCGGCAGCGGCACGATCGGGCAGGGCGACGGCGCGCTGACTTTGATCAATGGAAGAACGGAACTATCGAGGCGAAACCGCTCGGCGCCACGGATTTAGGACTTCTTGTCATCGATACCGGACATCGCGTCAGCAATTCCGGCCTGATGACGGCGGCCGCCGGCGGGACGCTACAGGTCGCTGACAACGTCACCAACTTCGGTCTCATCCAAGCATCGGCAGGCGGCACGATCTTGCTCGCCGATTTCATCGCTAACTCGGGCACGATCGGCGCCAGCGGGTCCGACGCGATCGTCGACCTCGAAGCAGCGCACATTTCCGGCGGCACACTTGAGACGGATACCGGCGGCGTCATTGAGACCCTCGCGGGGACAAGCAGCTTTTCGAATGTCACCATCGCCGGCGGAAGCTTCGTAGATGCTGGCGCCGACACGGTTTTGCGCCTCAAAGGGACGACCTCGCTCGATGGGACGGTTACGCTTGAAGGCGCAGGCACCTTCAAGCTTGAGGGCGCACATACCAATCACAGCCAAACCGCATAGGCCGGTCGAACTGGACAATGATGGCACCATCAGCGGCGCTGGAAATATCGGTGGTGGGGACCAACATTTCGTGCTGGTCAATGAGCGATCAGGCACGATCGACGCCAGCGGGCAGCGGGCTCTCATTATTGATAACGACAGCCCTTACGGCGGCAGCACGCAGCCAAGTAATGCCATCATCAACACCGGAGCGATCGAAGCGACGGGCGCGGGTGGATTGACCATCGAGAACACCACGATCGTCGATGCGACCGATGCAGCGCACGACACCGGCCTGATCGAAGCGGCGATTGGCTCGCAAATCCTTCTCGAAAACGCCACCATCATCGATGGCGCCGTGAACATCGCCGGCGTGCTCGACTCTGCGGGCACCAGCGCCATCGTCGACGCGACGATCGACAACGCGGGTACGATCGAGTTCGACTGCCGGAACGTTCACGGTCGGCGTGACGACCCTGACCAACACCGGGACGCTGACGTCGACCGGCGGCAGCGTCTTCACGCTCGATGCCGATTCGCTCACCAATGACAGCGGTGGAAAGATCCTCGCTGCCGACGTTAGCAATTTCACCGTCACTGATACCGGCAGCACCAATTTCGGCATCTACGAAGCCATTGACCACTCAACCTTGACCCTCAATCACGAGGGCACTTCGATCAATGAGGTCGGCGGTCTCATCGAGGCCATTGACGCGACAATCGTCCTCAACGGCAATCTGGGTGACGCCAATTACGGTACGATTGATGCCATCGATCATGGCACGATCGACCTCAACGTCGCCAATACCAATGCCACCCAGCAAGGCGGCAATCATGGCCTCATAGAGGTACTTTCCGGGGGCAGCTTTATCGTCGCCGGCGACTTCGTCAATTGGACTGGGGCCAACGTCGCGGCCGGTGGGGCTCTCTCTCAGGTCGATTTCACCGACGGCACGGTCGTGATCAACGACGGCACCATCACGGCTGCCGATCACGGGCAGGTGCTGTTTCAAGATCTTAGCCTAGCCGCAAATGCAGGTAGGATCGAGGCCACGAGCGATGGCGTCATCGAGTTCGTCGATACGACCCTCAACAACAACGGCGGCACAATCTCAGCTGCCGATGCGGGCGCTTCGGTCCAACTCTCGCAAGCTCAGATCGACGGTGGCACGCTATCGATCGGCGCCGGTGGCGAGCTCGAGATTGTCACTTCGAGTGAAATAAGCGACGCCACCATTTCGGGCGGCGGGCAAGTGATCGTCGACAACGGTCAAACGCTGACGTTCGACACGGTGACGTTCGCCGACGTCACGATGACGGGCAGCTTCATCAATATTGGGACGGCCCTAAGCGTCGAACACTTCGTGACGCTCAACGGCGCCACACTCACAGGCGGTACCGATGACCTCGACTGCGCCACTTCGACGGTCAGCGCCGACAGCACCATTCAGTTAGCCACGCTGCAGAACGGCGCACTTACCGTGACGTCGGGGCAGACGCTGACCTTGGATGGCTTGGTGTTGGACAACGTCACGCTGTCGGGCGGCACCGACGACCTCGCAAGCGCCTTCTCGCAGGTGAACACCGACAGCGCTATCAAGTATGCCACGCTTCAGGATGGCACGCTGGCGGTCGCGTCAGGGCAGACGCTGACGCTGGATGGCGTGACGCTCAGCAATGTCACCCTGTCGGGCGGCACCGATGACCTCCACGGCGCCTTCTCGGCAGTGAATACCGACAGCGAGATTGAGAGTGCCACGCTCAAGAATGGCAAGTTAACGGTAGCGTTCGAGCAGACCCTGACGCTGCGTGGCGTGACGTTGGATCACGTCACCCTGTCGGGTGGCGTTGACGACCTGGACCGCAACTCCCACGCGTCCGCCTCCTCCTCGCTGGTTGGCGCCGATAGCACGATACAGGACGCGACGCTTCAGGACGGCACGCTCGTGGTGGCGTCTGGGCAGACGCTGACGCTTGATGGTGTGACGCTAGACAACCTGGTCCTGTTCGGGGGCACCGTCGACCTTGACTATGCCACGTCGCTGGTGAGCTCAGACGTAACCATCGAGTATGCCACACTCCAAAATGGCACATTGACAGTGGCGTCCGATCAAACGCTAACCCTTGAAAGCGTGACGCTAGACTTCGTCACCTTGTCGGGCGGCACCGTCGATCTCGACGGTATCACCACGCAGGTGAACGGCGACAGCACGATCGAGAACGCCACGCTTCAGGACGGCACGCTGTTGGTGGCGTCTGGGCAGACGCTGACCGTTGATGGTGTTACGCTTGACAAACTTGTCTTGTTCGACGGCACAGTCGACTTTGACTGCGCCACCTCGCTGGTGAGCTCAGATGTTACTATCGAGTATGCCACCCTCCAAAACGGCACATTGGCAGTAGCGTCGGATCAGACGCTGACGCTTGATAGTGTGACCCTCGACGACGTTACTTTGTCAGGCGGCACCATCGACTTCGACCGCGCCACATCGACGTTGGGCGCCAACAGCAATATCGAAGGCGCCACGCTTCAAGACGGCACGCTGACGGTTCCATACGGAGAGACGCTGACACTGCAAGGTTCGATGACAATCGAACCTGACGCTGCAATCGTCGCCACCGGTATTCTCACCTTGGCCGCCGGCGGCACCATCGACAATGCCGGGCTGCTGTCAGTGTACGGGGGCGGCGAACTCGACGTTCAAGGTAGCCAGATCAACAATACCGGCGCCGGCCTCAACGGTATCGTTGTGACGCAAACCGGCTCGGAGCTGGTGGTCGACTCCGCAACGGTCATGCTCGTTGGCTATGGCACTGTGAAACTGACGGGGGGCGGCGCCATCGTGGGTAACGGCGCGCCTGACACTCCAGACACGCTAGTGAATGTCGACAACACGATCGTCGGCGGCGGAACGATCGGCGACGCCGGCAACGGCGAGCTGGCATTAGTGAACGGCGTCGAAGGCACCATCCTAACCGAAGGCATTCTCATCTTCGACACCGGTCACACCATCGACAACGCGGGGCTACTGCTCGCGCTCGGGGGGGGCGAACTCGACGTTCAAGACAGCCGTATTGACAACACCAGCACCACCCTCGGCATCTTGGTTGCCGAAACCGGCTCGGAGCTGCTGGTCGATACCACGACCCTCAAGCTTGTCGGTGAAGGCACGGTAACGCTGGCGAGCGGAGGTGCCATCGTCGGCAATGGCGGCCCAGGTACGCCCGACACGCTAGAGAACGTTGATAACACCATTCTCGGCGCGGGAACGATCGGCGACGCTGGCAATGGAGAGCTAGCGCTGATCAACGACGTCAATGGTACGATCGCAGCCTATGGGGTTCTCACCTTCGCCACCGGCAACGTGATCAACAATGCTGGAGTGCTAACAGCGCTCCAAGGCGGAGAACTCGATATTCAAGATTGCCAGATCAACAATACCGGTACCGGTCTCGATGGCATCGTGGTGACCGGCGCCGGCTCGGAGTTGCTGGTCGACACCGCGACGCTCAAGCTTGTCGGCGATGGCACGGTGACTCTGGCGAGCGGCGGGGCGATTTTCGGCAACGGCAGCCCCGGCGCTCCCGACACGCTGGAGAATGTCGACAACACCATCACAGGCGCCGGAACGATTGGAGATGCAGGCAACGGTGAATTGGCGCTGGTTAACGATGTGAGCGGCACCATCGCGGCTTCCGGCGGCACGCTGACGCTCGACACCGGCCATACGATCGTCAATGCCGGGCTGTTGCAGGCAACCGGTGGCGGCACATTGGATGTAATCGACAACGTCAAGGGTACCGGGAATATCGAGATCGGCAACGGTGCCACGGTTGAGCTCGGGGGCACCGCCACCAACTTGGTAACCTTTGAGGGCAGCACCGGTACTCTGCAAATCGATAGTTCCGGTACATCGTGCCACTATTCCATTTTCGGAGGAGGCGCCCTGCTGCCGGCCGGCGACGAAATCTACTTGCCGAATATCAGCTTCGACGCGGCGGCGGACTGCTACAACGCGAACACTGGCGTCATAACCGTTAGCAACGGAACGTCCGCCGGAACAGTAACGATCGACGTTGCAGGCGGTGTCGGAAGCGGCGACACCTTCGTTTTCGCATCACAAGGCAGCGGAACGCTGGTCTACGATCCGCCGAGCGGCACAGACATCCTCGATCCGCCGGTGAAGTCCCCCGGCACTTCCGTTTCGGCTAACGGCGACACGTTTATCTTCCATCCCGGCATGGGTGCCGACATCGCCAGCAATTTCACGCGCGAAGACGGACACAATCGACCTCGAGCATTTCGCCAATATCGGATCGGACCGGCAATTGACATCACTGATCGCCAGCAACGCCCAGGGCGATGCAGTGATCGAGCTTGGCCATCACGACAGCATAACGTTGCCGGGCGTGAGCGCGAACACGCTGCAGGCTCATCTGCACAGCCTTGTGCATTTGATCTGATTCTCGTCGCCCAAACGCTTCCGGCGAATAGACGCGGACTACCGAGGACGGTCAGCTAACGGTCCGGCCCTACCAACTCGTTCCCAAGCCGACCTGCCGCCAGCGGATGTGTCTCCAGCCAAAGCGCCCGAGCCGTAACGCTCGGATCGATTCCAACCTTGCTCCACCACGTGACTTCATTACCGGAGCGGTGGACCTCGCGATGATGACCTCGGCACAGAGGCACGGTGAACTCATCGCTGACCTTGCGCCCAAGTGCGCGGCTTTGCGCGAATCGGAGGTGGTGGGCGTCGGCAGGCTGTCGACCGCAAATGAGACAAGCATTTCCTGCGACAAATTTGACGTGATCGCGGTCGCGAATCCGGCGAGGCTCCGGGAGAGTCAGCACGCTCTTGTTGACGGTCTTGGACCGCGGGCGATTGTCCGTATCTCCAGGGCTGGTGGCAGCGAATGCCTCCGGCCGCTTAGAGTCTGCTAGCGCTGATGGACCGGCATCCGCGTCACGGCCAGCCAAGGTCGCCACCTTTGCCTGGAAGGCATCCTCGACTTTCTTGGCATCGGCGGCTGTCAGCGTGTTTTTTTCGCCGAGGCAGCGGAGCGCCCACATCGCCGCTTCATCGCTGGAACCAAGATCCGGCAGTTCAGCGATAAGGCGATCGCGCAATCCCGCCGATAGTCCGGCTTCCAGGATCGGTTTAGAGATTTGCGACGGCGTTGTTGCGTTGCCGGCAACTGTTGGTCGTTGAGCGGGTCTGGGACGACTGCCGTTAAGGTGACCCTTTCCACTCGGCTGCGGTTTCTCGGGCTGCGACGTGGGATTCGTGGGTGTCACGAGGTCGGGTGCATCGAGGTCGTCTTCGCCAGCAATACCAACGAGAGCGAAAAGCGCATAACGCCGGGCATAGGTCAGCGCCGCTCCCATGCGGTGCGGGGTCGCGGCATCGCCAGTGGCGCAAACCGGCCAGTCCGAGGCGATCCATTCGCCCGATGCGTGCGCCAGTACCGTGGTAAGATTGATCATGCCGGCGGCCGGATCGATGGAAGTCGTTTGCACCGTTGCAATCTCATGCCGGCCGAGGATTTTGCGCACGATGTCGAGTCCACTCGATAGCGGCGCATAGCGAAATGTCCGCTCGGCTCCGCCTCGCGCATCCGCGCGGATGGTCGCAACTAACGACTTTTCTGGATTGACGAGTTCGCCCTGTGCCTTGGCGAGCGCGGCCGCCAAAGTGCCGATCGAACTACTGCACCGCTGCATGGCCGTCTTCCACGCCTAAGAGGTCGAAACTGATGGCGCCTGATTTAGAGCGTTTTGCTCGCACCCCATGGCCGATCGCCTGTTGCGCGTCTTCGGGAACCAGGCTCTTGAGATCCGTCCTGGCCTGTTCGTGTTCGAGATGGGCCGACCGGGTCCGCGAGAAGATCGCCGCAAACTCCGCCCATGCGTTCGATGAAGTCATGTCGACGATGCGTACTGCCTCTATGCGCGGCTTCGGTGGTTCCGCGCCGAACAAAACGGGGGGCTCACCGGTCTCAACGCAGCGCCAGAATTTGCGCTCGGCAGTGACGATGAGGTGTTGGTAAAGCGGATCGGCGTGCGTTTTGATTTCGACCCATTTGCCGCCGCCTGTGATCACCGAAAGTACTGCACCCCGGGCCGCCACGACCCACATGTTATGTTGCAGCTGTGGAGCGTGCTTCGCCGCAGCGGCCTCCTCCGAGAATTGCCACGGCAGCATGAACTTGGCCTCGAACACATCGCCGCCTTCGACACGGCCGTCGAGGGTTGCCGCCATCCACTGAAGGGTTGGATGCCGGCGCCACATTTGGACATCTGTGATGACCCGCCCTGTACGAGCGTAGTACCAGCGGCGATTAAGCTTCTCAGTCACCAAGCCCAGCTGCACAGGCAGATTGCCGGATAAATCCTCCGGCTCGACCTCGCCCCGCTTTTCCTGCCAAAGACGGAGCAGAGCGGCTTCATCATCGCCCATGATGATCCGGGCGTCCGAGCCGCCGATGAAGCTGCGTCTGTTCGGTAAATTGGCTACCTTCGTGTCGTGTACGTCCATCGCACACTCCTTCGGATCTCATGGCCAAATTCGCTCGATCGTTACGAAAGCAGCTATCTGTAACGGTGCCATATGGCAATCGCATATGGGCAACTGAAATCGGAACATTGATATGATTCTGGCGCCTTTCAGTGCTCAGAATGGCTCGCGCAGCGCTGGCGCTTAGGCGATGGAGGCGCTTGACTGCATTGCCATGCGTCACTGGGAGTGATACACGATCAGGTTCGAGCCGAGGTCGCCGAAGAAGCGAACTTCACTTGACGGCCGCCAATGAACTCGCGATCCGCCGGGCACTAGAGCAGGCGGGCGTCGAGTTCACCAACGGCGATAAACCTGGCGTCCGGCTCGTCGGACCGGCTGAGGTCCGAGTAATCGCGGAGGGAAAATCCAAGGTTGCTAAAAAAGCGAAGCGTTCAAAAGCGTAGGAACCAACACGCGGCTAAGAATCTCAGCCGCCACGGGAGTGTCCGGCCGGGCATCAGCCGGGTGACCGCCGACGTGGAACGGCGAAGGTCTAGGCGCGTGTTTTCGGAATAAACAGCGGCCTGGTGTCCGGTTACGAAAGCCGCTGAATGTGAAGCTGCCGCCGCCGCCGTGGATGCGAGAGTGCGAAGCTACAACGCGGGACAGTGGCGAGGATAGCGTGCAAGAACGACATGCTTAGGGTATCGGCGAAAGCACTAGCCGAGCCGCCGAAAAAATGAGCCTCTGCTGAGCGACCATCGTCCCGAAGGCCGATTTTCTACAGCAAATTCACAAGCTAGAAGTAAAGCGCCTGCGCCGCGGAGCTTATCCGAGCAGAGCCTTCCTCGGCGACGGGAGGCCCTCGAAGAAAAATGCCGGCTCAACATCAAGCGCCCCGCTGATCGAGTACAATACCGATGCTGATATGCGGTTGGCACCTTTTTCATATTTCTGAACCTGCTGGAATGTCATACCGAGCGCCTTTGCAAGTGTGGCTTGTGAAAGCCCCAACTTCATGCGCCGAATGCGCACCCGATTACCAACATGGACATCCACTGCATGCCGTCGTGACTTTTGCAGCATCGCGTACCTGCTCGGTTAGCGCGGAACAACGCACACTCGGATTGTCGGTAGGTTAGATGCAACTCGTAGCGACCGGCAGAAGATTAAAAACTTTGTCCACGTAGCGAACGGCGCGGTCGCGCTCTCAGCACGTTGGCTCTCACGATCTGCGCAAAGCCTCACGCAAGGAAAAGCCCCAACCTAGGGGAGGCCGGGGCTTACTCCGATGCTCAACGAGCCGCTTGGGGGCGTTGGGGGACAGGGTCGGCTCGTCTGCAGAGACAATCTAAAGCCCCAAGATTTGTTCCGACGGAACCGTGCAATTAACTAAGCGAAGGATCGAGGAGTAGGATTGGCGGGCAAATGCCGGCATCCCCACCCCCAAACGCGGCCAAACAGGAGATCATGGATCGCGTCCACGCCATGGCGTCGCGCTTTGCCGCGCGCAGCGCGGCTGCGGAAGAGGCTCGGCGCATACCGCAAGAGTCGGTGAACGACATGCTCGAAGCCGGCCTCGCCCGCATTTTGATTCCGAAGGAAGCGGGCGGCTATGGGCTCGGCTTCGACACCTGGTTCGAAGTCACCCGCGAATTGTCCAAGGCCGACGCCTCGCACGGCTGGTGCGCGAGCCTGATCATTCACCACAATCATCTCATCTCGCTGTTCCCGGAAGCGGCCCAGAAAGCCGTTTGGGCTGCCGGTCCCGATGTCCCAATCGCCGTATCGCTTGTGCCAGTGGTACAGGCCGTCGCGGTCGATGGCGGCTATCGCATTTCGAGCAAGGGCTCGCCGTTCGTCAGCGGCGTCGATCATTGCGCCTGGGTGATGCTGAGCGGCGTGGCCAATGACGGTCGCGCAGGCGCCGCGCCAGAATGGAAATTCTTCCTGGTGCCGTCCAGCGTTTGCACCATACGCGACACTTGGTTCACCGCAGGCATGCGCGCCACCGGCAGCAAGACCATCGTCACCGAGAACGCATTTGTGCCGAGCGGCCTTGTGCTGAAATTAAACGACCTGCGTGATGGCAAGACCCCCGGCGGCGCGATGTATCGCGGTGCAATTTTTCGCACGCCGTATTCCTATTTTGCGCCGATCGCGGTTGCGACGCCAATGCTGGGCACAGCCCAGGGCGCCTACGAACATTTTCGCGCATGGACCAAGACGCGTAAGGCCCAGGACGGCTCATCAGTCGCCGCCAAGACTTCGGTGCAGGTACGCATGGCACGGGCCGCCGCCGATCTCGATGCCGCTGACCTATTATTGCGCCGTGCCGTCAACGTCCCCAACGCGCCGCAAGACTATTCGCCGAAGCACCTGACCCGCTCCTTGCGCGACTTTGCCCGCATCGCTGAGCTGACTGTCGGCGTCGTCGACTCGCTGCTCGCCGTCAGCGGCACCGCGGCATTCAATACCTCGCACCCGCTGCAACGGGCCTGGCGGGATATCCACTTCATGTCCATGCACAGCGCCGTCAACGCCGAGAAGAATTTCGCCCCTTTTGCCCACATGGAGTTCGGGCTCGGTCGCCCGGTCCAATCGCTGCGCGTCTGAGGTCTAGTGCGGTGCTCGCCGCGTGCTTAATGTTCATCGACGAGGGCGACGCGTCGCGGCAGCGACCTCATCGGCGCGGCACGCAACGGCCTGAAGGCATGAGCACTAGGCCAGCTACTGGCAACTCATTGGTGGGCTTGAGCGGGGAATAGACAAGGCAACAGCCCAGCGTCGCCGCTCTATCTCCGGATATCGAGAGGGCAATCGCTGCCGCAGAGTTCGGCGCGACTAGGGATAATATTAGGCGAACTTGTTCGCAGAACCGTGGTTGTGCCTCTTCCGCCAACCGATCAAACCAATTATGCCGAAGCCGCTCACGAATAGTACCAGCGTACCAGGCAGCGGCGTGACGACAGGAGGATCGACCACTGTCGCTGTCAAATTAGCGACCATGGTACCCCCGGGATTAGGTCCAATCGTCAATGCATTCACCGTGACATCCCAGTCACTATTGCCGACCGCGAACACCAGGCTGTTTCCCCCGAGAATCGAAATCGTATCGGCAGTGTTAATGCTGATATTGAACGGGACGGTTAGAGTCTGCGTGCCGCCGCCATTGCTTACCGTCATCGTCTCATCTGAACGAGTAGGTGTAAGTCGCCGGGACATACGCATTAACACCGGCGGTAAAGTCTCAACGTATTGAGTGTTATTGTGCCGGTTGTAAGGGTTGCGTTGGAGACCCCAATCACGGCCAGCTGATCGTAATCGCTCGAAGTACCCATTTGGTCCCCGAGCGAAAACAGCTCCGACGTGCCGGAGGTCGAATAGGTGATGGCATGAGCAGCCGGTGCAAACGATATTGATGTTGCGACTGCCACAAATACAGCGGCCAAAGTCGCTCTAGAAATGAACCTATTGCCCATAGTCGCCCTCTCCGTACAATCGCAATCAAATTCAAATGTCCTTATGTGTCAAGCCTGTTACAGTGGCTGGTAGCCGAGTACTCCCAACCTTAACCAAGCGGGTCCACGCCAAGCGGCTCATTGGGGTCGAATAGTTAACGTGCGCCGCAAATGGCACCCAGCAACGCAGCTCTCGCGCCGTCAGCCACACCCTCGCCGAGCGCCTTCTATAAGCCGGGGCGAGCGCGGTGCCGGCACTGGTGAAATCCGGAACAACCGGGAGACCGCGATGCCTGAGATCGAGCAACAGCTCGCGCCAGGAACGCCGCCGACCGATTATCACGCCGCCCTCAGCGTCCCCAATGTGCCGCAAGACTATACGCCGAAGCATCTAACGCGCTCCCTGCGCGACTTTGCCCGGATCTCTGAACTGACCGTCGGCATTGTCGACTCGCCGCTCGCCATGAGCGGCACCGCAGCGTTCAATAGCGCGCATCCGCTGCAACTGCCCTGGCGCGATATCCACTTCATTTCCATGCGCAGTGCCGTCAACGCCGAGAAGAATTTCGCGCATTTCGCTGAGTTGGAATTTGGGCTGGGTCGTCCGGCCCAATCGCCGCGCATCCAGTCGTTGCCTCCCATTCGACCGCGCTAAACCTTCAGACGGACATCGAAAAATTGATGAGCGGCGCTCGCAATCGCCGTTTCACGTCGGCGTACACGGAGCCATTCGGATGAGATCTAATCTGCTCTGATATAGTCTAATCTCCTCAGCTAATCGTCATCTGGGTGTTCAAATCGCACATTACGCTTGTCCAATCGGCGACGCGTGGCAACAAGCCGAGCCGGCCAGAGACAAACAAAATGCCTCAGTATTTTTTTAATGTCCGGCTGCCAGATCAGAGCATCCCTTTCGACGCAAAGAGCGCGTTGCTGCCGGACAGCGCCGCGGCACTCCTCTACGCAGAGCGCGTGATTAACGAACAGCGAAAGGAGCTTACGAACGACGATCTGGTTATGATTGTGGAAAATGAGGCGCATGAGATCGTCTTGTGTCTGCCCTTCCAGCCTGCCTGGGCATAAAAAGGTCCACTCACGGGCGTGCGGTCCACGGTCATCGTTTCCGGCGGCGCTGATTTCTTGAAAGCCAGCGTCAGTCACCGTGTCGCAAATTTCTCGTGGCAGCTTTAGACGAAAGCTCTCGCGCCATTGGATCAACCCACTTCCGAAGTGTCACGCGACGTGCGGGGACATTGGAAACCTGCTGCGCAAGGTAGTTTGTTGAGCTAAAGTGTCCCGCTTGTTCAAGGATGTGGCAAGGACACGCACCATGACCGCAGCGGTGAATCTAACGTTTGCAACCGTGTTCGCTGCCGTGCTGGCGACTTTGGTGGAAGCTCCAACCGCGATCGCAGAGCCGCAGGAGCAGGCCGATTTCTGCGTTAATGCGAATAACAAATTTTCACTCGAGCAACAGGTAAATGGTTGTACTGAAGCGATTGAGTCGGGCCGTTGGATTGGTCGCTCGGTAGCATGGGCTTACGCCAATCGGGGCGCGGCCTTCGCGCTAAAAGGCGATCTCGAGCGCGCGCTCCTGGATGTAAATGAAGCGATTAAATTTGATCCCAGCTTCGCGCGAGCCTTTGAAACCCGCTCGTTCATTCGCGGATCGAAGCACGATTTGGACGGCGCAATTGCCGACGCAAGTGAAGCCATCCGGCTTGATCCTCACCTTGTTATGGCCCTTAACAATCGTGCGCAATCGTATCTTCAAAAAGGAGACACTGCTCGCGCTTTTGCGGATTGGGACGAGGCATTGCGGCTCAATCCTAAGTTTGTCATCGCGCTCAACAACCGCGGCAATGCGTACAAGTCCGCGGGAGAATTTGATCGAGCGATCGAAGACCTTACCAAGGCAATAGAAGTCAATCCGGGATTTGCAGTCGGATGGCACAATCGGGCTATCGTTTACAGAGCAAAACACGATTTCGAACACGCCACGGCGGATTTTACCGAGGCGTTGCGCCTCGACCCTCGGCTGGTCAATACGCTAAACGAGAGGGGAATTACCTACCAACAAATTGGAGATTTGGACCGCTCGATTTCCGACTTTAGCGAGGCGATCAGACTTAATCCGAATTTCGTTCATGCGTTCAATAATCGCGGCAACGTCTACCGGCGCAAAGGTGATCTTGATCGGGCGATAGCGGATTTCAGCCAGGCAATCAAAATCGACCCTGGTTTTGCTTCAGCTTTCAACAACCGCGGTTTCGCTTTCCAACTTGGCGCCGCTCACGATCAGGCCATATCGGATTTTAGTCGCGCTATAGAGTTGGCTCCCAACTTGACCGTTGCGTTAGTCAATCGCGCCAATTCCCTACTGAGAAAGGATCATTTCGACGCGGCGATTAATGATTGCGACAGAGCCCTAAGCCTCAATCCAAAAGCCGCCATGGCGCTATATGTGCGTGGCGTGGCAAAACGCAGGGGAGGTAATCGGACCGACGGTGACGCGGACATCGTAGCTGCGCGAAAGCTCTATCCTGATGTCGCTCACGCGGCCACCCAACTTGGGTTATTCGATCATTTTTTCCTTCGTGTCGAGACCGGCAGCCATCTCCAACGTGTCGAAAACTTATTTTTCAATGAACAAACCGGCCAACTCATTTCAACGTCGACCGACGGTACCGTTCGTTTTTGGTCGACGAATGATGGCACTTTAATGCGCACCGTGATGCTTCCGCTTTTGGGAGAAAATCCGACTTACGTCGAGAAGGCAGGTCTCTCTCCGAGCGGCCATTTGTTGGCACTCGGAGTAAGCGCGCAGGGTTCACCTGAGCATTGGATCTTCGTCTACGATGCGGCCACCGGGACTGGACTCAAGAAGCTGCAATCCGGTGGACAAGTATCGGCGATCGCGTTTTCTAAAGATGACCGTTATGTTGCTGTGGCGGCATGGGATAACCTAACCGTTTATGCGCTTCCCAAGTTTGAGCCAGTTTTTACCGATAGGTTCGGCGACGTTGTATGGGGTCTGGATTTCGATAAATCGGGACGGCTGGTTGCAGGTTCTTTTGCCGGGGAGGTGCGTGTTTACGACAATCAATTTCGGGCCATTGCAAGAGGGCAGACTTCCACTGCGAAAGAAATCGTTGGGGTCGCCTTCTCCCCCGACGGCAGTCGCATCGCGATTGGATTCAACTACGGGGTCGGAATTGAAATGTTTTCAGCCGACAATCTTGCGGCCCTCGCGACCCTAAGGCCTCCATTGGCGTCAAAGGTGCTTCAAACACCGAGAGTCGCGTGGGCTGCCGATGGGAGGACCGTATTCGCGCTCGCTTCCACAAAAGTAACCGCGAACTTCTCGACGGATTACATTCTGAAATGGGACGTATCCGAGAACGTCGGTGGCAATTCCAGCCGCGGTTCTGCCCTTCAGATTTCTGAAGCGGCCCGCAAGTACGGCCATCAATATGCTTCTTGTGCCTCAGGGATCAGAAACTGACTTTGCCGTCGGCCTGAGCAATGGCGATATTTACCTGTATGACGCGAGCGGCGCGCGACGTTGGCGAACTCCATCAAACAAAATGTATTTTGATGCTGGAAAGTCCGACGATTTGTTGGTTTCCAGTAACGGACATGTTGTGGCTTTTGCTGTTAATGATGACGATGCGGGATTTGTTTTCGACGCAGACAACCAGAAAGTATTCCGCGGACGCGCCGAGCGATCGCAGCTTCAAAGACCATTACATTCTTCAAACAAGATGTCGGTCACTTACGCTGATGATCAAACCAAGATGCGAGTAAACGGCAATGCGCTCGAGCTCACACGGTGGGAGACGATAGCCGCATGGGCGATCGCCCCAAATGAGGAAAGTGTCGTACTTGCAAGTCGCTTCGCGGTGAGAAAGTTCGGAGTGAACGGGAAGGAATTGTGGGCGTTTGATCCGAACTGTGAAACGTGGGCGGTTAATGTTACGCCTGATAATAACTTTGTAATCATAGCATCCGGAGATGGCGCGCTACGTTGGCTGGATATGCAATCTGGAAAACTTGTCTTGAGCGTCTTCTTGCGCGGAAATCTGCAGCAATGGGTTGCATGGACGCCTGACGGTTCGTATTACGCGCCATCGCAATCTGGCGGGATGCTGATCGGGTACCAAATAGATCCAGGAAACGGGCTGCCGAAGGCGATTTCCGCGGAAACACTGTTCCAATCCGCGTATCGATCCGACCTGCCTGGCGGAGCGCTCGCCAAGACCAAAATTGGCGATGAACGTTGATGGACCGGTAGTACATTCCCGAAACGGGGACCTCTTGAATTGAATTTGTGCGAGCATGTTTATCAGCGGTACTAAGGGACACACGACAGGGCTGCGGCACGATAGCCGCAGACATTTGGTAGCCACGGCGCGCCGAACCGACTGGAGAAAATTTCCTTCGGTGTCAGGTTGACTGAAGACATCGACGACATCGTTGCCGAAGCGCTGAAGCTCTATAGCAGCGGCAAATTTTCACAAGCTGCCGAACATTTTGCAGCAGCACTAGCCCGTGCACCAGATCATGCAGTGGCACTGCGGCTACGAGGCCTTGCGCTGGTGCGTAGTGGCGAGGTCGCGCAAGCCTTGCCACTGCTTGCCCGGGCGCGACGGCTCGCACCGAATGATCCGTTGGTCTTTCTCCACTATGGCATTGGATTGCGCGAAGCTGGCAGCTGGCGCGTGCCGCCGCCATGTTTCGTCGCGCCATCGGCATGTTGCCGAAGGATCCGGTGCCATGGATCAACTTCTCCTCAACTATTCTCGCGCTCGGCCATCCGCAGGCCGCGCGCGCGGCGGCACGTCGCGCGCTGGCCATTGCGCCGCAGTCGGCGGAAGCGCATTACACACTCGGGCTTGCCGAGTGGCGCGCGCAAAATCTTTCCGGCGCCCAGTTGGCGTTTTCGCGCGCTGTGAAGCTTGCGCCAACTTTCGCTGAAGCGTGGCTTAATCTCGGCCTTGCCCTCTTTCAGCTCGGGCGCCTTGGCGACGCAACGCAAGCGACGCATCAAGCGTTAGCCGCCAGACCTGATTACGGCGCGGCGGAAGCCAACCTCGCTGCATTTACTGTGCTTCAAGGCGATCATGAAGAGGCCTTGCGACGCTTGCGCAGCGTACTTGCGCGGGATCCGACATGTGTGCCGGCGCGGCTCAACCTTGCCAATGCACTTCTGCTCGACCGCGAACCCAAGGAAGCACTGGGTGTGCTTGCTGGACAGGTCCCGGCGGGACGTGAGGGGGCCCATTGGCGTGCACACCGCTCCATGGCGCTGCTGCTACTGAACCGCCGGCCGGAAGCCGCCGCAGAGCTTGCAGCTATTCCGCGCCCCTATGGCGATGCCGAGCTTTCGATCATCTGGCGGCAGCTTCTACTTGCAGACCGTTCCGGTGAAGCTGAGACGGCGAGCACACTGGCCGAGCGCCTCGCCGGGCTGGTCGAGCACGAAGGTAGCGGCCTCATTGAGCATCGCATTATCAGTTGCTTTGATCTCGCGTTCTTCTACGCGAAAAGAGGCAGGAAGGATCGAGCCTTCAATTATTGGCAAACCGGACACCGATTGCTGGCGCGGATGCAACCGTTTTCCCGCGAACAATTTCGGGATTTTGTCGACACCAGCATTGGTTGCTTTGATGCGGGTCGCCTGCGTGAGGGTGCTCGCGCAGCGTCGTCAGGTGACGCCGCGATTTTTGTCGTTGGTTTGCCGCGTTCCGGCACGACGCTGACTGAGCAAATTTTGGCGGCCCACCCATCCGTCTTCGGCGCCGGCGAACGTTCCGCGTTGCACCGCACGGTAGTCAACCTCGCTGGCCCGTCGCAACAAGCGGATACGATACGGCGCTTCACCGCCCTGGATGAAACAACTCTCACGGCCGCGGGCGATGCCTATCTGTCGGAACTGCGCGCTCTAGCACCGGATGCAAGATTTGTAGTCGACAAGATGCCAGGCAATGCGCTTCATCTCGGTGCGATCGCGACCCTGTTGCCCGGAGCGCGCATCATCTACTGCCGGCGCGATCCTCGCGACATCGGTTTGTCAATTTTCCAGTTTCGCTTTTTTGGCTATCATCCCTATGCGCACGATCTTGGCGATCTAGGGTGGTATATCGGCGAGCATGAACGGTTGATGGAGCACTGGCTCCGTGTCCTGCCATTGCCGATTTTTCAGGTCGCGCTTGCCGACTGGGTGAACGACTTTTCTGGAACGCTACAACGCCTGCTCGACTTTCTTGGCCTTCCTTATGCTTCCGCTTGCGAGCGCTTCTACGAACAAAAACGGCGCGTGCGCACGGCGAGCGTCGATCAGGTGCGGCGGCCGATCAACGCGCGCGGTCTCGGCCGCTGGAAAGGCTATGCGGCGCAATTGGCTCCGATGATTACCGAGCTTGTCGATGCCGGATTGATTACGGCCGATGAGACAACCCCAAATAGGTAAGGAGTTCCTCGCCTAAATCACGAAAGCGGTGTTTGATTACCGATCGCCGTCGCGCACGTCATGCTAATATTTGATGGCAATTTCGTTAAGGAATAAGGCGATGGTCGCACCCACTCAGACGTTCAACGTTGGCTCGCAGGCCGCGCTCAACAGCGCGATCGAGACCATCGATCAGGATGGTGGTGGCAATGTTCGCCATCAATTTGACCGGAGACATCAGCGTGTCCCCGGACAGCGACCCGCACGGCCTTTATGCCATCGATAGCAACGCGACCGTCACCATCAACGGGAATGGTTTTACGCTGGAGGGCACCGGAGCGCGCCGCAGCCGATGGTGGCAGCACCGACACTGGCCTGGCGGTCCTTGCCGGCAAGGTAACGATTGAAAGTCTGACGATCGAAGACACCAACGCCAAAGGCGGCGACGGCACAGGCTCGGGCGGCGGCGGTGCAGGCCTTGGCGGCGGATTGTTTGTCGGTTCGAGCGCCAGCGTGACCCTCGACGACGTCAATTTCCAAAACGATCAAGCGCAAGGTGGTAACGGCGGCTCCGGCGTCGGCGGCGGCGGCGCTGGCGGTAACGCAAGCATCCTCGTGCCCAATCTCGGCGGAGCCGGCCAGGATGGCGCCGATGGCGAGGACGGCGAGGACGGAGAAAAAGGGGCTAACGGTGCAGGCGCTGCGGGCGGTGACTGGTGGCAGCGGGGCGGCCGGAAGCATGGGCGGAGCGGGCGGTTTCGGCGGCAACGGTGGTGCGGGCGGCGCGGGCGGCGCCGGCGGTCACGGCGGCGGCGGCGGCGCAGGAGCGGATGGCCCGGAAGGTACTATCCAGATTGGCACCTTTGCCGACCTCTACACTTACACGGGCCCTGGCGGTAACGGCGGCGACGGCGGCGACGGCGGCGACGGCGGCGATGGCGCCGATGGCGGCCGAGGTGGAACCGGCGCGGCAGGTGGCGACGGCGGCGACGGCGGCGAAGGCGGCGAAAGAGGGACCGGCGGGCAAGGCGGCGCGGGCGCACCCTTCGGGACATGAAGGAGCGCCCGGCGACGGCGGGATCGGTGGGGATGGCGGCAATGGCGGCACGGGCGGCTATGGCGGAGGAGGCGGTGCAGGCGGCGGCGGACCGGCGCAAGCCTGTGGCGGCTATATAGCGGCTTAACGGCGGCGACGGTGGCAATGGCGGCAACGGCGGCGTGGCGGCGGCGGCGGCGGCGGTGGCGGCGGCGCGGTGGCAGCGGCGCAGGAAGCGGTGTCCGGTGGCGGCGGCGGTGCCGGCGGCTTCGGTGGTGGCGGCGGCGGCGGCGGACCTGGCGGTTACGATTATTTGACAGGGCAATATGGCGCCCCGGGATTGGCAATGTCGGCGGTTTCGGCGCAGGAGATGGCGCGAAAGGCTCGCAAGGTGGTGGCGGCGGCGGCGGTCTCGGCGCTGGCGGTGACATCTTCGTGGCGGCGGGCGGATCGCTGATCATCGAGGGCGGTCTCCTCTCAGGTGGTTCGACGCTCGACAGCAACGGCGGAACCGGTGCCATCGGGGGCGCTGCAATCGGTGACGGCATTTTCCTGCAAAGCGGCAACATCACACTGAGCGCGACCAGCGCCAATCCGCTGGTGGTGAATGACCCGATCACCGATCAGAAAGGTGGCGGCGGCACCAGCGTTGCCGGCCTCAACATCGCGGGTACCGGCACTGTAGAACTCGGCCATCAAAACACATTCGCCGGCGGCATCGACATTGAATCCGGCACGCTCGACTTGGCTGCGCCCGGCGCGGCCGGCTCAGGCCCGATTTCTTTCGTGGCTCAACCAACGGTCGATCCAACCCTGGAATTTACGCCCACCGATGCGCCATCAAATCAGATCGAGGATTTCGGCGCGGGCGACAAGATCGTCATCGATGGTTTCCAGGAGACCGGCGACAGTTATTCAGGCGGTCACCTCGTACTCGATGGTCCGGGCGGTCCGGTCAGCCTCGATTTGCCGGGCTTTACCTCGACCACCCAGTTTAGCATCGTCGACGATCCCAATGCCGACACCACGACCATAACGACGCAGCCGTGCTACTGTCGCGGCACGCTGATTCAAACAAAGACCGG
The DNA here is from genome assembly GCA_963727325.1 of uncultured Alphaproteobacteria bacterium. Lineage (GTDB taxonomy): Bacteria > Pseudomonadota > Alphaproteobacteria > Rhizobiales > Xanthobacteraceae > BOG-931. The sequence goes on along the minus strand of CAVSFV010000016.1, from coordinate 4,500 downwards.
GCAGCGGCGTGTCGAAGAGCTTCAGATCGGCGACGAGGTGATGACGGCTTCCGGCCGGCTGCGCCCGATCAAATGGATCGGACGACGCGGCTATGCCGGTCGTTTCATCGTCGGACGCAAGGACGTTCTGCCGGTCTGCATCAAGGCCGGCGCGCTCGACGATAATGTGCCGGCGCGCGATCTCTGGATTTCGCCCAATCACGCCATGTACTTCGACACCGCGGACGGCGGGGTACTGGTCGAGGCCAAGGACATCGTCAATGGCGTTTCGGTTGTGCGCGCCGAGAGCATCGAGCACGTGGAATATTTCCACGTCGAGCTTGAGACGCACGACGTCATCGTCGCCGAGGGCGCCTTGTCCGAGACGTTCATCGACGACGACAGCCGCGGCATGTTTCACAACGCTCATGAATACCGCCGGCTTTATGCGGAGGAGCACGTTGCTCCCGCGCATTACTTCGCGCCGCGGGTTGATGAGGGCTACGAGCTTCACGACCATCCGGCAGCGAATTGCGTTGCGCGCCGGATTGGCAACGGGGAACGAAGCGACTCCCGGGGCGCTCCGCGGGTTTATCGATCGGATCACCCCACGTTCAATCGAAGGCTGGGCGCAGAACGTCGATCTTCCAGGGATGCCGGTCTGTCTTGACATTCTCGCGGGAGGTAAAGTCGTCGGCCAGGTCTTAGCCAACCGCTACCGCGAAGACCTCAAGCAGGCGGGCCTCGGCTCTGGCTGGCACAGTTTTGCATTCCGGCTGCCGTCAGGACTTGCCGCCGCGCCTAACATGATCGAAGTGCGGCGTTCGCTTGACCAAGCAGCCTTATCTCCTTCTTCGGAGGTAATAAGGTTCAGCGAACCGGACGCCGCGTAACAGCGCGTGATCCTATCATGTCGCCTTCTGATCTCCGTCGCCGCCGATATCGATGCCGCTGACCCATTATTGCGTCGCGCCGTCAACGCCCGCAACGCGCCGCAAGACTATTCGCCGAAGCATCTGACGCGCTCGTTGCGCGACTTTGCCCGCATCTCTGAACTGACCGTCGGCGTCGTCGACTCGCTGCTCGCCATCGAGCGGCACCGCGGCGTTCAATACCTCGCATCCGCTGCAACGGGCCTGGCGCGACATCCACTTCATGTCCATGCACAGTGCCGTCAACACCGAGAAGAATTTCGCCCATTTCGCCCACATGGAGTTCGGGCTGGGTCGCTGATCGTCGCGCATCCAGTCGGTTGGCCAAATAAATAAGCCCTCAATGTATCTATAAATGATACACGTGCCTTGACCTTATGTATCATTAAATGATACATATCAACCGTGATTAAGAATTTCAAGAGTCGGGTGACGGAAGCAGTCTATCAGGGTGAAAGCCCTAAAGGTTTTCCGGCGGATCTAGTAAAAGCCGCCCGGCGGAAACTTGGTTATCTTGATGCCGCGGTTGACCTGAATGATTTGCGCTCGCCTCCAGGAAACAGGCTTGAGGCTTTGAGTGGGATCGTGATGGGCAACATTCTATCCGGGTTAACGATCAGTTTCGGGTGTGCTTCATCTGGACTAATGAAGGGCCGAAAGATGTAGAGATCACCGACTACCACTAGCTTTGAATGACCACAAATAGGAATGAACGAAAATGACAAAAAAGCTTGCGCCTATGCATCCCGGCGAAGTTCTGCGCGAAGAATTTCTTGTCCCGCTCAATTTGTCTGCTGGCGCGCTTGCCAAGGCCTGCGGCCTACCCCGTACGCGCATTGAGCGTATCGCGGCGGAGACGACCGGGATCACCGCCGATACAGCGCTGCGTCTTGGTAAGGCTCTCGACACCTCTGCGCAACTCTGGATGAATTTACAGAACCGCTACGATGTGGAAATCGCCAAGCGTGAGATCGGAAAGAAGCTCGACAAGATCGAGCCGATCATCGACCACGCCGCGGCTTGAATGCTTGAGCACCGGGAAAGCGATCGACAGCTCATTGGCGGCTTGAGCGGGAAAGGGACAAGGCAACCGCCCCGCGTCACGCTGCGTTTCCGGAGCTTGCGAGGGCAATCACTGCCGCAGACTTCGGCGCGAGTAGTATGTCCTCACTTTGCTTCCTGGCGCCACGCTTCCTCAAATCTCTAACGTGCGCCCTTGCCCACCATAATATAAATTAACGTCAGAGATTGGACATTGCGGGCAAGGTGATGGCATCCACAAAAAGGGCAGAGAAAGCTCGACCGCGAGGACATAGGCCGTCCCTTGCGCAGACCAAATCGATGGATCCGATAACTTCGGCGCGGGTAGAATTCGCACTCTCGACATTGGCGGCGAGCGGCGAACTAACAGGCTCTCGCACCAGGCGTCTCAGCGCCCGCGTTGATCCTGGATTGATCAAAGCGGCTCGCACCAAGACCGGGCTCATAATGACTTTGAGCTGATCAACTCTGCTCTCGCCGTGCTTGCCGCGCCTGATGATTTTGGACCGTGGTTTGCAACCCAGTCTGACGGCTCCCTCAGCATTTCGAGCTTGAAATCTGAAGTTTCATCGGTCATCGGACGCCATGATCCCGGTCGTGGGTAACCGCTACGATGTGGAAATCGCCAGACGTAAGATCGGAAAGAAGCTCGACCAGATCGAGCCGATCATCGACCACGGAGCGGCCTGAACGGCATGAGCACCGCGAAAGCGATATGGCAGCTCGTTGGTGGCTTGAGCAAAAAAGAGGGGACAAGGCAATGATCTAATGGAAATCTGTTCAACGCGCGCTCTGCCTTCGTAGTTCTTTTTGTTTGCTTAGTGGTGAATAGGGTAATGCATGTTTTGTTCTATTCGTTAAATCTCAAAAATGAAGAATTTTCTAGTTATTCGGACCTGCTCGCAATTGCTTGCGGCTCCAACTTGTTAAACATCGCGCCGACGCCGACCTACAAAAGTTTATTCCTTAGCCACGCTCCTTCCTAGCTTTTCATAAATTCTGATCGCTCGCGCGCGTTCGCGCGTCGTTAAGTTGCTCGGCAGGACGATCAGTTTCGGTTCGTCGAGAAATAATCGCTGCGTACCAGGAGGCAATGGCTTGTTGTTCAAAAGGACCTGTGGGTAGGTGATCCATGGCCATGGTCCCTCTTGCAAATCTCATCATGCTGGAAATGTCAGGAACTTTAAGCCCAACCCTGGAGCCATGAGCGTCCATGAATGTGAACCACAGCAACCACGGCGGCGCAATCCCCAAGGACCCCGATTGAGTTTTTCCGTTTGATCGGCTCCTGGAAGATCAGGAAAGAAAGTATTTTTTCAAAGTAGTCCGCGATCCACTTTGCACCCACGGCCCGGGCACGGATCGCCTTCAGTATCTGTGTTGTATTCACCAAAATCTGGATGGCTTTCGCGGGACATGTTTCATAGGCCCGGATTCAAAACACCGTCGCCAAGCCGCGCGTAGTGGCTCATCAATTTTCGGATTTCCGTGCAGCACGAGCATGCAAAGAGTTCCGACGCATGTAAGCGCGTCGGCGGCGCATCATTTCTGACAGATGTAATCTGCTTTTATCCTTCTGCCGGCGATAAGTCTGCATTTCGCGTTCCAAACGAGCGACTTGTCGAAATTGGGGCTGGACTAATCGTCGGAGCTTTGCCTGTTCGACTTCAAACTCGAGTGCGTCCAGCCTCTTGATCAAATCGGCGCCCTCGATCGCTTTGGCGTAGGAGCTCACCAATGTTGCCAGAGCCGCCGCTTCGATTGGGCTGATCTGCGCCTCGACATGGGCGCGCAAAATGCGCCCGTGTGCCTCAACCGCATCGTCGGCAAATTGCATATGCGGTAGGTCGAACTTGATGCGCCGATCTCGCGGCAACAAACGATCGAGAAAAAATTTCAGCATCGGAACGTCGCCATCCTTGGCGAGCTCCACTGGTTTGCGGAGCAAACCTTCCGCCTCGCCGTCGAGGAGGGCCGCGGCAACGACGGTCGTGCGATTTTTAGATCCGGGCTTGCGGCCGCGATTGCCGGGCAGGAATGGACGGCCTCGCAAGGCCGCCAAATGAACCCTGGCGACGCTTGGTTTACGCATCGCATATCTCCTATCCCGGCCCAGTTTACGCGGCAGTCAGATCGCTGATTCGCTAGTCGGAATCAGCGATAACGCGCGCCATTTTCCTCGCCGCCCTCCAAGGTCAACAGGCTCAGTAATAACAGTAACAATTAAGGTAAATATTTATTGATGTGATCATATAATACATAGTTATTTCGAAATATTTTATACGTTGTGCTGTTATACAGTATTACCAAGTATTGATTCGGTAGCAAACTCATGAAGGCCCAGTGTCGGCCGGGTGATCGTTTCGCGTAAATCGCGCGTATTTACGCGAAAGACGACAAGGTACCTGCCCGATCGCAGTTTTCCGTACAAACGATTTGGCAGAACGAACCCAAAATCTGCCTGCCAATCCGCAACGTGTCAGGCTGTCCGGGGCTGTCTCGCTAAAACGCCGGCGGAGCGCAACAATTCATCAATGCACGCCCGCCT
>CAVSFV010000015.1:0-110277 GCA_963727325.1 uncultured Alphaproteobacteria bacterium | reverse complement strand
GCGCACTTCTTCAACGGAAAGGTGGGCTTCAGTCGAATAGGCGTGGCACTCAGCCTCATCATCGTCGTCGTCGCCGCGTGTGGTCGCTCTATCACATCCTGCGCGATATCGATCCCGAAGAGCTCATCGACGCGCTCGAGGCGACCGATTGGCGAACACTCTGCATTGCCGGTTTGTTCGTCGCCGCGGGCTATTTGACGTCTCACACTCTACGATCTGTTCGCGCTGCGAACGATCGGCCGGCGCGATATCCCTTATCGCATCGCGGCGCTCGCGAGCTTCACCAGCTATGCGGTCGGGCACAATGTCGGCGCCAGCGTGTTCTCCGGCGGCGCGGTGCGCTACCGCATTTATTCCTCCTGGGGCCTGAGCGTCATCGAGGTTACCAAGATCTGTTTTGTCGCCGGCCTGACCTTCTGGCTCGGCAACGCCACGGTGCTCGGCCTTGGCGTTCTCCACGCGCCGCAGCAGGCGAGCGACATCGACCAGCTGCCGATCTGGCTCAATCGCGCGCTGGCGCTCGCGGCTCTTGCTCTGCTCACCGCCTATGTGGCGTGGGTTTGGGTCAAGCCGCGGATCATCGGCCGCGACGGCTGGCAGGTGGCGCTGCCCGGCGGACCGCTGACGCTGGTTCAGATCGTGATCGGCATTCTCGATCTCGGATGCTGTGCGATGGCGATGTACTGGCTGGTTCCCGACGAGCCGCATCTCGGCTTCATTCAGGTGGCCGTGATTTTCGTCGCCGCCACGCTGCTCGGCTTTGCCAGCCACGCCCCGGGCGGTCTTGGCGTTTTTGACGCGACCATGATGGTAGCGCTGTGGCAATTCGACAAGGAAGACTTGCTGGCGGGTCTCCTGCTGTTTCGTCTGCTCTATTATATCATTCCGTTCGTGCTCTCACTTTTGATCCTCGGAGGGCGTGAAGTCCTGCTCGGTCGTACTGTGCGCCGGCTCGCGCCGCCGGTCACAGCGTCGATGCCCTCCGTCGCCGGGTTAGTGCGGGAAAAATCGGACGTGACTTGATCGCGACCGGGCGGCTGCGCGGGGCGGTTTCGATGAGCCTGAATGACGATCGCGTAGCGCTGCAAGCGGAGGATGGCGTCGGCTGCGCCTGATGATCGTGACCGCGGCTGTTGTGTTCGCGGGATTGACGATCCTTGACGCGCTGACCGTCGGCTACGCGGTCGCGGGCTTCATCATCGTCGCCGCCGCTGCTTTCCTCGCCATGCGCGCCGGTCAGGAAGTGAGCCCGCTGGCGCGGCCGGTCGCGGTGTCCGAGGCGCGGGCGACTCGCTGCAGGCGGTTGTCGCCGGCTTGCCTGATCCGGTGATCGCGCTCGACCGGAACGGCCGCGTGCTCACGCTCAACGAGCACGCACGTTCCCTGACGCCGGCGCTCCGGCAAGGCGAGCCGGTCTCGCTCGCGTCTGCGGATGCCCGAGCTGATCGAGGCGATCGGCCGCGCCTACGATACGGGCGAAGAGCAGCGGGTCGAATATTCCGAGCGCGTTCCGCTTGATCGCTGGTTCGAAACCATCGTGGTGCCGGTCAAGCGGCAGTCGAATCCGGGCAGGCCCGATCTGGTGCTGATGACTTTTCACGACCTCACGCCGCTGCGGCGCGTCGAGGAGATGCGCGCCGATTTCGTCGCCAACGCCAGCCATGAACTGCGCACACCGCTGGCGGCGCTTTCCGGTTTCATCGAAACCCTGCAGGGCTCGGCGCGCGAAGACGCCAAGGCGCGTGAGCGCTTTCTCGCCATCATGCAGGAGCAGGCGCGCCGCATGGCGCGGCTTATCGACGACCTGTTGTCGTTGTCGCGCATCGAGCTCAATGCCCATCGCCGGCCGGATGCATTAGTCGATCTGGTGCCGATCGTCCGTCAGGTCGTCGACGGTCTTGAAACGTTGGCGCGCGACCGCGGGGTTACCGTCCATATCGAGGCGGCGCGCGCGATGACAGTTCCCGGCGACCGCGACGAGCTGGTCCGGGTGTTCGAGAACCTGGTGGAAAACGCGCTCAAATACGGCGCTCCCGGCAAGCGCGTCGACGTTACGCGTCACCCACGCACGAATCCGCCGAAGGCGAGCCCGAAGCGCAGGTCGCCGTCCGCGATTACGGGCCGGGTATCGCGCCGGAGCATTTGCCGCGATTGACCGAGCGGTTCTACCGGGTGGATGTCACCGAGAGCCGCGCCCAGGGCGGCACCGGGCTTGGTCTGGCGCTGGTCAAACACATCCTCAACCGTCATCGCGGCCGATTATCGATTGAAAGCAAGCTCGGCGCGGGCGCTACTTTCACTGTCCAGCTGCCCACCAGCGTCACTCAGCCAGCCGAACAAATCGCCTGATAAATCAAGTGGTTCTATTGTCATCTAATTGTCATGTTGGCCTCATAGAACCTTGACGTGCTCAGCGTAAGCAATCCGCTGCTGCGGTTCTGTTGGGACCCGATGTTTCCTCGCCGCAGCGCGTTGCCGAAGACGTCAAACAAAGCGAAAGGTCCCGAACGGGACCGAAAGTCGGCGTGGGTCAACGGCCTGCGTCGCCCAAAATTCCGCTGACAGGAGAAATTCAGTGAAACATCTGACAGCCATTGCCGTTGCCGGCTTCGTGGCCGCGACGGTGCTACCCGCAGCCGCCGTCGAGATTTCCGGCGCCGGCGCGACGTTCCCGTATCCGATCTATGCCAAGTGGGCGGATGCGTACAAAAAAGAGACCGGCGTCGGGCTCAATTATCAGTCGATCGGTTCGGGCGGAGGAATCAAACAAATCGAGGCGAGGACCGTCACCTTCGGCGCAACCGACGCGCCGCTCAAGGGCGAAGACCTCGATAAAAACGGCCTGGTGCAGTTTCCGATGGTGATGGGCGGCATCGTGCCGGTGGTGAACGTCGAAGGGATGAAGCCAGGCGAGCTGGTTCTCGACGGCCGACGCTTGCCGCGATCTTCCTTGGCACAATGAAGAACTGGGATGATCCGGCGATCAAGAAACTTAACCCGAATGCCAAGCTGCCCAGCCAGGCGATCGCCGTCGTCCACCGTTCCGACGGCTCCGGCACCACCTTCAATTTCACCTACTATCTTGCGGAGGTCAGCGCCGATTGGAAATCGCAGGTCGGCTCCAACACCTCCGTCGAGTGGCCGGTCGGCATCGGCGCCAAAGGTAACGAGGGTGTTTCCAACAATGTGGCCAGACCAAAGGCTCGATCGGCTATGTCGAGTATGCCTACGCGCTGCAGAACAAGCTGATCTACACCAAGATGGTGAACAAGGACGGCAAGACCGTCGCGCCCACCAGCGGCTTTCCAGGCCGCCGCCGCCAACGCGGACTGGAATTCGGTGCCGGGCTTTGGGGTGATTCTTGCCAATCAGCCGGGCGCAGAGTCGTGGCCGATGACGGCGGCGACGTTGATCCTTATCCCGAAACAGCCGAAGGACCCCGTGGCCGCGGCCGAGGCGCTCAAGTTCTTTGCCTGGGCCTATGCCAACGGCGACAAGATGGCCGAGGAGCTCGATTACGTGCCGATGCCCAAGAAGGTCGTCGGCCGACATCGAGAAGGTCTGGGCCGAGCGAAATCAAGGACTCCAGCGGCAAGCCGCTCTACGAGCGCGATGGCGCATTAGGTTCGGTGAAGACCGGCAAGGCACTGCGCAGACTTACTCGGTCGCCTCGCCCTTTATCCACTGGCCGGTCTGCCGCACGCTCTTGTGCGGCAGCCGGTTGATCGTTTGAGTGGGGCGCTCCCGGATGTCGTTGAAGGAGTGCCTCTATGGATTCCGCCCGGAGGCAATCGGTGGTCGACATAGCGCTGCAGGAAGGAGCGGTCGTGTCCGTCGCCGGGATCACGCGCGCCAAGGCGCTCGATCGGCTGCGCCTTAGCGATGCCGCCTTCCGCCATCTGACGCGCGCCGCGGCTTTCGGCGTGCTGCTGCTCCTCGAGCGGCGTGATCATCGCGCTGATCGACGGCTCGCTGCCGGCGCTTCAGGGCTTTCGGCTTTGGCTTCCTGACCAGCGAGCGTTGGAATCCGGTCACGGAGAATTTCGGCGCGCTGGCGCCGATCTACGGCACGCTCGTCACTTCGTTCATCGCCATGCTGATCGCGGTCCCGGTGGGCCTGATGATCGCCTTCTTTCTCACCGAACTGTGCCCGCAATGGCTGCGGCGGCCGATCGGCATCGCCATCGAACTGCTCGCAGGTATCCCGAGCATCATCTACGGCATTTGGGGACTTTTCGTCTTCGCCCCGTTTCTGCAGGAAACGCTGCAGCCGTTCCTGATCAATACGCTCGGCAATGTGCCGGTCGATTGCGCCGCTTTTTTCCGGGCCGCCCTACGGCATCGGCATGCTGACCGCGGGACTGATCCTCGCCATCATGGTGCTGCCGTTCGTGACCTCGATCTCGCGCGACGTGTTCGAGGCGGTGCCGCCGGTGCTGAAGGAGGCGGCCTACGGCGTCGGCTGCACGACCTGGGAGGTGGTGCGCTACGTCGTGCTGCCCTATGCCAGGGTCGGCGTCATCGGCGGCGTCATGCTCGGCCTCGGCCGGGCGCTGGGCGAGACCATGGCGGTGACCTTCGTCATCGGCAACGCGCATCGGGTGTCGGCCTCGTTGCTTGCGCCCGGCACCACCATCTCCGCCAGCATCGCCAACGAATTCACCGAAGCGGTGGGCGATCTCTACACGTCCGCGCTGATCGCGCTTGGATTGATCCTGTTCGTCATCACTTTCATCGTGCTCGCGGCAGCGCGTTACATGCTGATGCGCATCGAGCGCCGGATCGGGTGACGCCATGGCGGATCAAGCATGACCGCTCGCTACGCCGCCCGCCGTCGCACGCAATGCCGTCGCCATGGTGCTGGCGCTGGCGCGCCACGCTGTTTGGCTTGGCTGGCTGGTCCTGGTCCTGGGATCGCTGCTCTGGCATGGCTTCAGCGGGTTGTCACTCGCGGTGTTCACCGAGATGACGCCGCCGCCCGGCGCGAGCGGCGGACTGCTCAATCCGATCATCGGCAGTCTGATGCTGACGGTCCTTGCGGTTGCGGTCGGCACGCCGATCGGAATCCTCGCCGGCACCTATATGGCCGAATATGGCCGCTACGACCGCCTGACCAGCGTGGTGCGCTTCATCAACGATATTCTGCTGAGCGCGCCGTCGATCGTCGTCGGCTTGTTCATCTACGAGGTGATGGTCGCGCCGATGGGGCATTTCTCCGGCTGGGCCGGCGGCGTCGCGCTCGCCGTCATTGTGATACCGGTGGTCGTGCGCACGACCGAGGACATGCTGACGCTCGTTCCCAACGCGCTGCGCGAGGCGGCCACCTCGATCGGACTGCCCCGCTCGCTGACGATCATGCGGATCTGCTACCGCGCCGCGCGCGCCGGCATGGTGACCGGCGTGCTGCTGGCCGTCGCCCGCATCAGCGGCGAGACCGCGCCGCTTCTTGTTCACCGCGCTCAACAACCAGTTCTGGAGCACGAACCTCAACGCGCCGATCGCCAGCCTTCCGGTGGTCATCTTCCAGTTCGCGCTCAGTCCCTACAAGGATTGGCAATCGCTGGCCTGGACCGGCGCCCTCATCATCACCCTGGCGGTGCTGGCCCTGAGCATCACCGCACGCACCCTTGTCCCATCGGGTAGGCAGTCATGAGCGTACTTCAGTCGCCGTTCCCTCCGTCACTGCCGCGCCGACCGAACGGTCGGGCCTCGCCGAGAAAGTTACGATCCGCAATCTCGATTTCTTCTACGGCGAAGCAGGGCGCTGAAGGCGATCAGTCTGCCGCTTTATGAGCACAAGGTCACCGCCTTCATCGGCCCGTCGGGCTGCGGCAAGTCGACATTGTTGCGCGTGCTCAACCGGATGTACGACCTCTATCCGAACCAGCGCGCGACCGGCGACGTCATGTTCGACGGCATGAATATTCTGTCGCCGAAGCAGGATCTCAATCTGCTGCGCGCGCGCATCGGCATGGTGTTTCAGAAGCCGACGCCGTTTCCGATGTCGATCTATGAGAACATCGCCTTCGGCATCAGGCTGTATGAGCGTCTGCCGAAGTCCGAGCTCGACGGCCGGGTGGAAACATCGCTGCGGCGCGCGGCGCTGTGGGAGGAAGTCAAGGACAAGCTCGGCGCCAACGGCCAAAGCCTGTCCGGCGGCCAGCAGCAACGGCTGTGCATCGCGCGCACGGTCGCCGTGCGGCCCGAAGTCATCCTGTTCGACGAGCCGTGCTCGGCGCTCGATCCGATCTCCACGGCAAAGATCGAGGAGCTGATCGACGAACTGACCGACGATTATACCATCGTCATCGTCACCCATAACATGCAGCAGGCCGCGCGCGTGTCCGAATTCACCGCCTTCATGTATCTGGGAGAACTGATCGAATTCGATTCGACCAGCAAGATGTTCACGGCGCCGCAGGATCAGCGCACCCAAGATTACATCACCGGCCGCTTCGGGTAATCGCCATGACCGACATTAGCCCTCGTGCAGACCATACCGCCAAGGCGTTCGACACCGACCTGCAGGAGATCACGCGCAAAGTCGCCGAGATGGGCGGGCTTGCGGAACGGCAGATCGCGGACGCTATCCAGGCCCTGACCGATCGCGATATGGATCTCGCCGAACGCGTGATCGCCACCGATCCCACCATCGACGCCATGCAGCATGACGTCGAGGAAAAGGCGGTCCTCACCATCGCGCGGCGGCAGCCGATGGCGGTCGATTTGCGCGAGATCGTCGGCGCCATGCGCGTCTGCAACGATCTCGAACGGATCGGCGATCACGCCAAGCACGTCGCCAAGCGGGTCGTCGCGCTCGATATGGACCTTCATCCGCAACGGCTGATCCGCGGCGTGGAGCACATGGCGTCGCTGGTGTTGTCGTTGCTCAAGCAGGTGCTTGATGCCTACGCCAGCCGCGATCTGGCGACCGCACTTGCGGTCTGGAATGGCGACGAAGAAGTCGACGCGCTTTGTACCGCGCTGTTCCGCGAGTTGCTCACCTACATGATGGAAGACCCGCGTAACATTACGTTCTGCATGCATCTTATGTTTTGTGCGAAGGACATCGAGCGCATCGGCGATCACGCCACCAACATCGCCGAGACCGTTTATTACATCATCGAAGGCCGCGCGATCGCCGATCAGCGTCCGAAAGGCGACCCCACAAACTTTAGCGCAGCGCTGCTGCAGAAATGACAGGAGGCCGGCAATGGGCGCCAACATTCTGATTGTGGAAGACGAGGAACCGCTGACCACGCTGTTGCGCTACAACCTCGAAGCGGAAGGCTACGAAGTCGATGCTGTGGCCCGCGGCGACGAAGCCGACACGCGGCTGCGCGAAACCGCGCCCGATCTGATCGTGCTCGACTGGATGCTGCCCGGCCTCTCCGGCATCGAATTGTGCCGCCGCTTGCGGGCGCGGCCGCAGACGCAATCATTGCCGATCATCATGCTGACCGCGCGCGGCGAGGAAAGCGAACGCGTGCGGGGTCTGGCGACGGGCGCCGACGATTACATCGTCAAGCCGTTCTCGGTGCCGGAGCTGTTGGCGCGGATTCGCGCGCTGTTGCGCCGCGCCAGCCCGGAACGGGTCGCGACGGTGCTGGCCATCGGCGATCTTGAGCTTGATCGCGAGAAAAAACGGGTGTCGCGCTCGAGCCGTCCGGTCGATCTCGGTCCGACGGAATTCCGATTGCTCGAATTTCTGATGGAACGCCCCGGCCGGGTGTTCTCCCGTGAGCAATTGCTCGACGGCGTGTGGGGCAGCGACGTCTACATCGACGAGCGTACCGTCGACGTGCATGTCGGCCGGCTGCGCAAGGCGCTCAACCGCGGCCACGGCACCGCCGATCCGATCCGCACGGTGCGCGGCGCCGGCTATTCGCTCGACGATCGGTTCGGCAAAGCGAGTTGAGCCTTACCCGCTCGTCCCCGTGAAGGCGGGACCCGGCACTTCGCCTCGCAGTATGGCGCTTGCGTCTGATTCCCGCTTGCGCGGGAATAAGCGGCGGAACCTTTAGCGCGTCGGCCTTCGATCCCGGCGGCGATCGCTGGCCGGCTGATACGCGACCCGCGAGTGATAGGCGCAATACGGCAGGCCGGCGATGGTATTGCCGCCGCAGAAGAAAAATTCGCTGCTGCCAGGGTCGCCGATCGGCCAACGGCAGGTTTGCTCCGTCAGCTCAAGGATAGTCCGCCGCTGGCCGATCGGGATGATGTTCTCGATCAGCTCCGGCGTTGCCTCGGCTTCGATTTCGTAGGCGTGGGCGAGTGCGGTATTGCCGCGGATCGCTCCACGTCCGATGCGCAGCATGTGCGTGGCCGAACGCGGCTTGCGCGGACGCGGGGCGGCGCTCGACGCGCTCTTGGCACGCCCCGATAATCCCAGCCGGTGCACCTTGCCGATCACGGCGTTGCGCGTGATGCCGCCGAGTTCAGCCGCGATCTGACTCGCCGAAAGACCGTCGGCCCAGAGCTTCTTCAACAGCTCGACCCGCTCGTCAGTCCACGACATGCCCAGTCCTCCTTTAGAAAATGCGGGCTTTTGGCCTTGGCGGAATCCGCCATCGAGCCAGGCAGCGCTCGCCGCCCAACACGCACGCTTGACCAACGCTTTAGATAATTGTCCGCCGCACGAGATGTCGTACTTGACAAGCAGCAAGCTACAATATCGCGAGAGTCGCGCGCAAGAGTCACCCTTCATGCGTCCACATGTTCCCTCCCAGATGTGGACGATTTGGGGACAAGCGGTTTGCGACGTTCGATTTTGGACTGTTGACCAGCGCGGTTCCGCGCAAATAAAATACTTAGATCGTGCCGCCCGGAGAGGCGGCACATTTCGTTTCAGCAGCGCCGAGATTGCTGCTGCGCAGCGTGCGCAGGCTCAGCCGTGACATCGCATCTGTTGCCAACTTATGCCCGTGCCAACCTTGCCTTCGAGCGAGGCGAGGGCGCTTGGCTGATCGCCACCAACGGCGATCGCTATCTCGATTTTACCTCCGGCGTTGCCGTCAACGCGCTCGGGCACGCGCACCCGCATCTCGTCGCCGCGCTGACCGAGCAGGCGCAGAAGGTCTGGCACGTCTCCAACCTTTATCAGATCCCGGAAGCCGAGCGGGTTGCCGAGCGACTGTGTGATGCGAGCTTTGCCGACGTGGTGTTTTTCTGCAATTCCGGCGCCGAGGCGATGGAATGCTCGATCAAGACCGCGCGCAAATATCAGTCGGCGAGCGGCCGGCCGGAGCGCTATCGGATCATCACCTTCGAGGGCGCGTTCCATGGCCGCACGCTGGCGACGCTCGCCGCCGGCGGACAGAAAAAATATCTCGAAGGCTTTGGTCCGGTCGTCGAAGGCTTCGATCAGGTGCCGTTTGGCGATCTCGAAGCGACCAAGCGGGCGATCACCGATGAGACCGCCGCGATCCTGATCGAACCGATCATGGGCGAAGGCGGCGTGCGCGTGGTCGAGCCGTCGTTCCTGCGGGCGTTGCGGGAACTCTGCGATCAAAACGGCCTGCTCCTGATGTTCGACGAGGTCCAGACCGGAATGGGCCGCACCGGCGAATTGTTCGCGCATCAGCGCGTTGGCGTCGCGCCCGACATCATGGCGCTCGCCAAGGCGCTTGGCGGCGGGTTCCCGGTCGGCGCGTGTCTCGCGACCGCCGAGGCGGCCAAGGGCATGACCGCCGGCACTCACGGCTCGACGTTCGGCGGCAATCCGCTGGCGATGAGTGCCGCCAACGCGGTGCTCGATGTGATGCTCGCGCCGGGCTTCCTTGACGACGTGCGCCAGAAAGCCCTGCTCCTCAAGCAGCGGCTCGCGGAAATCAAAGATCGCTATCCCGGCGTCATCGCCGAAGTGCGCGGCGAAGGGCTGTTGATCGGCTTGCGTGCCGTCGTCCCGGCCGCGGAGTTGGTCGATGCGCTGCGCGCCGAGAAAATGATCGCCGTATCCGCCGGCGACAATGTCGTGCGGCTGCTGCCTCCGCTCATTATCGCGGAGCAGGAAATCGCCGAAGGCATCGCCCGACTCGACCGCGCCTGCGCCCGGCTTAAGCAGGCCCATCAGGCGCCGGTCAAAGAGGAAGTGGCCCGATGAACGCGGTGCGCCATTTCCTCGACCTGATCGATCTGCGGCCGGCGGACCTGCGCAAGATGATCGACGCGGCGCGAGCCATGAAGGCGAGACGACAGCGCAACGATCGGCCGCTCGCCGGCAAGACCTTGGCGATGATCTTCGAGCGGCCCTCGACGCGCACCCGCGTGTCGTTCGAAGTCGCCATGCGGCAACTGGGCGGCGACGTCATCGTGCTGACAGCGGAGGAAATGCAGCTTGGCCGCGGCGAAACCATCGGCCGATACCGCGCGGGTTCTGTCGCGCTACGTTGACGCCATCATGATCCGGACGCTCGATCCCGGTGACCTGGAGGAACTCGCGCGCTACGCCACGGTGCCGGTGATCAATGGCCTGACGCGACGCTCGCATCCGTGTCAGGTGCTGGCCGACGTCATGACGTTTGAAGAGCATCGTGGCCCGATCCGCGGCCGCAACGTGGCTTGGACCGGCGACGCCAACAACGTTCTGACGTCGTGGATGCAGGCCGCCGAGCGGTTTGCGTTCCGCTTGCGGGTCGCGACCCCGCCGGAACTTGCACCCAAGAAACCGGTGATCGACTGGATCAAGTCTTGCGGTGCCGAGATCACCATCACAACAGACCCGGAGGTGGCGGTGAAGGGCGCCGACTGCGTCGTTACCGATACCTGGATTTCCATGGGCGACCGTAATGGCGCGCGCCGTCACAATCTGTTGCGGCCGCTATCAGGTCAACGCGCGGCTGATGGCGCGGGCCAAGCCCGATGCCATTTTCATGCACTGCCTGCCTGCGCACCGCGGCGAGGAAGTGACGGACGAGGTCATGGACGGGCCGCATTCGGTGGTGTTCGACGAAGCCGAGAACCGGCTGCATGCGCAAAAGGGCATCCTGACGTGGTGCCTTGCGGATGCGAGGTAAGCGGAGCGGCGTTCGTTAGGGCTCACAATTCGGCCGCTGTTGCCTATATTTGTTGGTCATGAACCATCCCAACGTTGACATCCCCGTTCGAGCGCCGGCGAAAACCGGCCTCGATGACACGATCCTGCCGTTTGAAGTGGGCGCATTGGATCTGCGTGGCCGCATTGTGCGGCTTGGGCCGGCGGTCGATGCCATCCTGAGCAATCACGATTATCCGCTCCCGGTCGCCAAGCTGCTCGGCGAAGCCATCGTGCTGACCGTCATGCTGGGCTCGGCGCTTAAGTTTGAGGGCCGTTTCATCCTGCAGACCCAGAGCGACGGGCCGGTGCGCATGCTGGTCGTCGATTTCACCTCGCCGAGCAAAGTGCGCGCGTGTGCAAGCTTCGACGCCGATCGCGTCGCTGCCGCGATTTCCGCCGGCGAAGCCAAGCCGGCGCAGCTGCTCGGCAACGGCCACCTTGCCATGACGATCGATCAGGGCCCTGACATGAGCCGCTATCAGGGGCTCGTTCCGCTCGAGGGCAAGGACCTCGAGCATGCCGCGCACGAATATTTTCTGCGCTCCGAACAGATCCCCACGCGCGTGCGGCTTGCGGTCGCCGAGGAATTTCGCGGCGGTGAGAACGGTGCGCGACGGCGCTGGCGCGCGGGCGGCATCTTGCTCCAGTTTTTGCCCAAATCGGTCGAGCGGGCCCGCCAGGCCGATCTCGATCCCGGCGACGCGCCGCCCGGCTCCGAGCCGCATCTACAACCCGAGGACGACGCCTGGGTGGAAGGCCGTTCGATCGTTGCCACCGTCGACGATATCGAGTTGATCGATCCGGACCTGTCGAGCGAACGCCTCGCTTATCGCTTGTTCCATGAGCGCGGGGTGCGCGTGTTCCGGGCCGCGCCGGTCGAGGCGCAATGCTCGTGTTCGCGGCCAAATCGTCGAAAACATGCTGCGCAGTTTTCCTCAGGAAGACCGCGACGACATGGTCGAGGACGGCAAGATCACGGTGACGTGCGAGTTTTGCAGCTCCAAGTACGTATTCCAGCCGCAGGAAGTGGCGGCGGTCCCAGCCGATGCCTGATTGCCATCCGATGCAGCTCGGCTAAGCGCTGCGCTTGTTCGCCTGCGTTCGCAATCCGTTCAGAAGCCGCCGCCACCGCAGCCGCTTGCGTGGCCCACTCTCGCTGGCGATCTCCGCTCGTTCATGGGCAATTCCTTCGCGGAAGCGCTCGGTCAAGAGCGTACCGATATGGTCGCGAACCGCTTTCTCGGGTGCGAGAATGAGCTTGGTTGACATGGCGGGTCTCCGAACTGATGGGGTTCGATACCCATTAGTCGCGGCAAGCCCGGGAAAGGTTCATTGCTGGTCTCAGAAATCGGTCTTTTCGGGTATCACGCATCAGTTGAGCGTGCGCTTGCTATCGCCGGAATCGAGCGAAAAAGCCGGTATCTCGATGTCGAAATGCTCGCCCTCAGCGCCCACCATGCCGTAGGTGCCGGTCATAAAGCCCGACGGCGTCTGCAGGGGTACTCCGCTGGTGTATTCGAACGATTCACCGGCCTTAAGCACCGGCTCCTCGCCGACCACGCCCGCGCCGCGCACTTCCTGGCGGCGGCCGGTCGCGTCGGTGATGCGCCAATGGCGGGTCTTGAGCTGGACCGTCTCGTCGCTGCGATTGGTAATGGCGATCGTATAGGCCCAGAAGAAATAGTTGTTCTCAGGAGACGAGCGGTCGGAGACAAAGCGCGGGGTCACCACGACTTCAATATTGCGGGTGACGGCACGATACATGGCTTAGATCCTGTAGCCCCCGATCCGGTCGTCGCTGCTGGTTCAGCCACGCCGGGTAAGCAGCGTCCGTATCGAATGTTGCAATAAACGGGCGCACGGGCTTTCTCAAGCCGCAGCTTGATGAAGGGCAGCCGCGTCCGCACACTCGGCGCACGCAAAAGAGTGTGCCACAATTGGGTGCGAAACGCAGGATCGGGACATAACTGAAGGCGAGCCTTTGCGGAACCGGTCGCGCGTCGTGCCCCAGGCCGCGATCGCCGGCAACAGTAGCGGACCTCATGACGACGGCTTCCCCCGCTCAAGCGATCACTAGCGAACGCGACCTGCGGCTCGATCTGTTCCGCGGGATCGCGCTATGGCTGATCTTCCTCGACCATATTCCGGAAAATATCCTGAACTGGTTCACCATCCGCAATTACGGCTTCAGCGACGCCACCGAAATCTTCATTTTCATTTCCGGGTATACCGCAGCTTTCGTCTACGGCCGTACCATGCGCGAACGTGGGTTTGTGCTGTCGAGCGCCCGTATCCTGAGGCGGGCGTGGCAAATCTATGTTGCGCACATTTTTTTGTTCACGATCTTCATGGCGGAAATCGCTTACGTTGCGGCGACCTTCGACAATCCGCTCTACGCGGAGGAAATGAAAATCCTCGATTTTCTCAAGCAGCCGGATGTCACCATCTTTCAAGCGTTGTTGCTGAAGTTCAAGCCCGTCAACATGGACGTGCTGCCGCTCTACATCGTGCTGCTGTTGCTGTTTCCTCCGATGCTTTATCTGTTGCTGCGGCGGCCGAACGTGGCGCTGACGGGCTCAGCGGTGGTCTATGCGCTGGCCTGGAAGCTTGATTTCAATCTGCCCGCCTATCCGAACGGCGTCTGGTTTTTCAATCCGTTTGCCTGGCAATTGCTGTTCGTGTTTGGCGCCTGGTGTGCGCTCGGCGGGGCACAGCGGCTGAGCGTGGTGTTGCGCTCGAACGTGGTGCTCGGGATCGCCATCGCCTACCTGATTTTTGCGTTCGGCATTACGCTGACGTGGCATTTTGAATCGCTCGATCGGTTTGTGCCGACCTTGCTGAAGGAGTGGATGTATCCGGTCGATAAGACCAATCTTGACGTGCTGCGTTTCGCGCATTTTCTGGCGCTGGCGGCGGTGACGGTGCGCTTTGTTCCCCGCACCTGGTCGGGCCTGAAGTCGCCGCTCTTGCAGCCCGCCATCCGCTGCGGTCAGCACTCTCTGGAAATCTTCTGTCTCGGCGTCTTCCTGGCCTTTGCCGGGCAATTCATCATCGCGGAATCCTCCGGCGGCCCACTGTTGCAGACGGCGGTCAGCGCATTAGGCATTTTCATCATGATCGCCACGGCGTACCTGATATCGTGGTACAAGGGCATTGAGGGGAGAAGTCCCCAGGCCCGCGTCAGAACTCCTGACGCCGACCTCGCGGGGGGCGAGGCATGACATTTGTTGTTGCCGTTCTGACCACCATTGCGCTCATCCATGGCGCCGCTGCGGCGACTGCGGCGGAAGACTGTGACGTGCCCGAATCGCTCATTCCTGCGGAGAGCGATCTTACGCACGCCGCGAACGAAATTAAGGAACACCATCGGCTCGACATCAGCGTCGTCGGTTCGGCATCGTCGGTGCTTACCGGTCCCGACGGACAACGCTTTGCCTATCCGGCGCAACTGGAACTGGCGCTCAAGCAGCGCCTGCCGGGCAACGAAATCAAAGTCATGGTCCATATTCAGTCGCGGCAGCCAACCGCCGAGATGGCGGGAGTCTTGCCGGCGATCTTGTCGCAAGACAAACCGACATTGGTGGTCTGGCAGGCCGGCACCGTCGACGCGATACGCGGTGTCGAGCCGGAGGATTTTCGTACACAGTCTCGACCAGGGCATCGACGCGATTACGGCCGCCAACGCGGACGCGGTCATGATGAATATGCAATACAGCCCGCGTACCGAAACCATGTTGAATGTTTCCACCTACGCTGACGTCATGCGCTGGGTAGCCGAACAACGCGGAATTGTGTTGTTTGATCGATTAGCCATCATGCGTTATTGGAGCGATGAGGGTATTTTCGACCTCTATGCGCCAACCAGCGGGTATGCTATGGCCCGACGTGTCCATGAGTGTATTGGACGCGCATTGGCGTCACAGATTATCAATGCCGGTCATCTGGAAGCCGATAAAACGCAGACTACGCGCTGATGTTGCCGCTCAATAAAATCGCCTTCGGCAGCGTTACTTGTGCGGCAGCTTGGGTCGCTGCGCTCGCTTTCCTCACCCCCGCCCATGCGCAGATGCCCGGTACGCATCCTGCCGCCGCCGCGGCGCTTGCGAATGGCGACGCGGCAAAGCCCGCAGCACTGCCGCCGGCTGCCACGGCGTCTGCCGCGCCAACATTCTCTTGCCCCACGTCGACAGAACTCGCGCGTTTTGGTAACCCGCTTCGGCACACCGCCCGGCGTATCGCCGGCGGCGAGCCGCTGACCATTGTCGCCGTCGGATCTTCTTCGACCGCCGGCGCCGGCGCGAGTTCACCCGGCGCGAGCTATCCGAGCCGCCTTGCGGTCGAGCTGAAACAACATTTCCCGGCGCTCAACATCACCGTGCTCAATCGCGGCGTCAACGGCGAAGAGACCGGGCAGATGATGGCGCGGTTTGAGAGCGGCGTCCTTTCCGCGCACCCCGATCTTGTTCTCTGGCAGGTGGGCACCAATTCGGTGCTGCGCGACCATCCGCTTAAGCCGCACTCGGTCCTGCTGCACGAAGGCATTGCCCAGCTCAAGGCGGCCGGTGCGGACGTGGTGCTGATCGACATGCAGTTTGCTCCGCGGGTGATCGCGAAGTCAGAGACCCGAAGCATGGAAGATCAGATCGCGGTCGTCGCCAAGGAGGCGAATGTCGACCTGTTCAACCGCTTCGCGGTCATGCGCAACTGGCATGAGGTCGAGCACATTCCGTTCGAGACCTTCGTCGCGCCGGATCAGCTGCACATGAACGACTGGGGCTACGCCTGCGTGGCGAAGCTGCTCGCCAGCGCGATCACCGAGGCGGCAACTCGCCCGACCGCATCGGCCGCGGTGCATTCCGGGCACTGATCCATCCGCCTCTGGTGCTTCATCGACACGGTACAGGTCTCACACCGCCAGCAATGCGGCGAGTACGTCTTCGATGATGTCGTCGGGATGTTCGAGACCGACGGAAACACGCACGAAACCGTCGCTGATGCCAAGCTCGGCGCGCTGCGCCGGCGTGAGACGCTGGTGGGTCGTCGTTGCCGGGTGGGTAATGAGGCTTTTGGCGTCGCCGAGATTGTTGCTGATGCGAATGAGCTTGAGCGCGTCCTGAAAACGAAACGCCGCCTTTTTGCCGCCGTCGATTTCAAAGGCGACGAGCGTAGAGCCGCCGCGCATCTGCTTCTGCGCGACCTTGGCTTGCGGATGATCGGGCCGGCCGGGATAGATCAGCCGTGCGATCTTCGGGTGTTCGGCCAGCGTGACCGCGAGCGCTCGCAGCGCTATCGGTCTGCCGCCGCACCCTGACCGGCAAGGTCTCGAGGCCTTTGAGCAGCACCCAGGCATTGAACGGCGACAGCGACGGACCGGTCTGCCGCAGCAGCGTGTGAATGTGTTTCTGGATGAAATCTTGTGACGCCAGGATGATGCCGCCGAGGCAGCGGCCCTGTCCGTCGATGTGCTTGGTGGCCGAATAGACCACGCAGTCGGCGCCGAGCGCGAGCGGGCTCTGATAGATCGGGGTGGCGAACACATTGTCGACAACGAGCGTTGCATCGGCTTCGTGCGCTATCTGCGCGACCGCGGCAATGTCGATCACTTCGAGCGTCGGATTGGTCGGCGTCTCCAGAAAAAACGTTTTGGTATTCGGCCGCACCGCGTCACGCCACTGGTCGAGGTCGGTGCCGTCGACCAGCGTCGAGGCCACGCCGTAACGCGGCAGATAATCCTCGACGATGTAGCGGCACGAGCCGAACAGCGCCTTCGACGCCACCACGTGGTCGCCGGCCTTGAGCTGGCCGACGAGCGCCAGCGTCACGGCCGCCATGCCGGTCGCGGTCGCGCGTGCAGCCTCGGCGTTTTCGAACGCCGCCATGCGCTCTTCGAACATCGCAACCGTCGGATTGGCAAAGCGCGAATACTGGAAGCCCGGCTCTTCGTTCTTGAAGCGGCGCTCGGCCTGGGCGGCGCTATCGTAGACGTAGCCTTGGGTGAGAAACAGCGCCTCAGAGGTCTCGCCGAATTGGGAGCGCAATGTGCCGGCATGCACCAGACGGGTCTCGGGGCGGTAACGATCAGGCTTAGACGCGGTCATGCGGCCCTCCTCATTGGCCAAACAAAAACCCGGCCGGGAGGATTGATCCTCGGGCCGGGCTCACGCGTCCCCGGCCTTTTAGCAATTTGTTTTACGTGGCTGCAAGCCGGCCGGCTCAAATGACCACGGGATAAATGGCCTCTTACGCTGCGTCTGCCTTTCCGTCAAGCCGGGCATCGGCTTAGATCGCGACCGCATATTTTCGCTGCCGCCTGCATGGCCGAAGTGGTGATCGCGTGCCGCTGTCCTTTACGTCCGCCGACAAGGGAATTCTGCCCGATCGCATGATTGCGGCTTTGGCTGAGGCCGGGGGGATTCGCCCATCGCGACCGTTTGCCGCCGATCAAATTCAGCCGGCCAGTCTCGATCTTCGACTTGGGGCCATGGCCTATCGCGTGCGCGCAAGTTTCTTGCCTGGCCCCGGCACGGCGGTCGCCCGGCGCATCGCTGAACTCAAGTTGCACGAATTCGCGCTTGCCAATGGCGCCGTGCTGGAAACCGGCTGCGTCTATATCGTCCCGCTGATCGAAAGTTTGGCGCTGCCAGCGGATATCGCTGCATCAACAAATCCGAAAAGCTCCACCGGACGCCTCGATGTGTTCACGCGGGTGATCGCCGACGAGACGCGCGGCTTCGATCGCGTCGAACCCGGCTTATCACGGTCCGCTTTATGCCGAGATCAGCCCGAAGACTTTTCCGGTCCTGGTGCGCGAAGGGTCGCGGCTATCGCAAATTCGTTTTCGCCACGGCGATGCGGTGCTCGATGCCGAGAACTTGCGCGCATTGCATGCGCGCGAGCGGCTGGTCGACCGCGCCGAGGCGGTGATGGGCGATGGCGTTGCGGTGAGTGTCGATCTTTCCGGCGGAGAATTGCCAGGCGGCGGGGGCGTGGTCGGTTACCGCGCCAAGCGCCACACCGCAGTGATTGAGGTCGAGCGCCGCGCCGCCTACGACGTCGCCGATTTCTGGGAGCCGATCACCGCGCGCGCGGACCGAAGCCTGATCCTCGATCCCGATGAGTTTTACATCCTTGCGTCGACCGAAGCGGTGCAGGTTCCGCCGGACTATGCCGCGGAAATGGTGCCGTTCGATCCGCTGGTCGGCGAATTTCGCGTGCACTATGCGGGCTTCTTCGATCCGGGCTTTGGCTACGCTGGAGCGGGCGGCCTCGGCGCGCGCGCCGTGCTGGAAGTGCGTTCGCGCGAAGTGCCGTTCATTCTGGAACACGGCCAGATCGTCGGCCGCCTGGTCTACGAGAACATGCTGGCGCGTCCCGACCGGCTCTACGGCAGCGGCATCGGTTCAAACTATCAGGCGCAAGGGCTCAAACTGTCGAAGCACTTCCGCAGTTGAGCGTGCGGCACGGAAGCGTGCTCACGCCAGAAGTTTCGTTGCGATAGTCTAACCCGTGCCGCCGACGGTAATGCGCTCCATCCGCAGCGTAGGCTGGCCGACGCCGACAGGGACGCCCTGGCCGTTCTTGCCGCAGGTGCCGACGCCTTCGTCGAGCGCGAGATCATTGCCGACCATCGATATGCGATTGAGATCAGTCGGGCCGTTGCCGATCAGCATCGCGCCCTTGATCGGCGCACCGCGCTTGCCGTCCTCGATGCGGTAGGCCTCCGTGCACTCGAACACGTATTTGCCCGACGTGATGTCGACCTGACCGCCGCCGAAATGCACGGCGTAGATGCCGTTCTTCACCGAAGCGATGATTTCTTCCGGGTCGCGCGTGCCCGCCAGCATGTAGGTGTTGGTCATCCGCGGCATCGGCACATGGGCAAAGCTCTCGCGCCGGCCATTGCCGGTCGGCTTCATATCCATCAGCCGCGCGTTCTGGCGGTCCTGCATGTAGCCAACGAGAATGCCGTCCTCGATCAGCACGGTGCGATTAGTCGGCGTGCCTTCATCGTCGATCGAGAGCGAGCCGCGGCGGAGCGCCATGGTCCCATCGTCGACGACAGTCACGCCCTTCGCGGCGACGCGCTGTCCCATCAAGCCGGCGAAGGCCGACGTCTTCTTGCGGTTGAAATCGCCTTCGAGCCCGTGACCCACTGCTTCGTGCAGCATGACCCCCGGCCAACCCGGGCCGAGCACTACGTCCATTTCGCCGGCTGGCGCTGGCACGGCTTCGAGATTGATCAACGCCTGCCGGACGGCATTGTCCGCGGCGTGCTGCCAAGTGTCGGTGACGATAAAACGCTCATAGCCTTCGCGGCCGCCATAGCCGGAGCTGCCGGTTTCCTGGCGGTCGCCGTCGCCGACGACGACGGCGACGTTGAGGCGCACGAGGGGACGCACGTCGCGATAGGTTTCGCCATCGGTGCGGACGATCTCCACCGCCTGCCAGGTGGCGCCGAGGCTGACCGAGACCTGACGTACGCGCGGATCTTTGGCCCGCACATAGGCGTCAATGGTTTCAAGCAACCGCGCCTTGGTTTCAAAGCTGGGGCTGTCAAGCGGACTATCCTCGCCGTAAAGCTTCACGTTGGTCCGCGGCGGCGGGCCGGAATAGCGGCCGGAATAGCCGCCTTTGACCGCGCGCACGGCGTCGGCGGCACGAGCGATCGCGGCCTCTGAGACGTCGGAGGCATGTGCGTAGCCGACCGCTTCGTCCTTGACCGCCCGCAGACCGAACCCTTGGGAGGTGTCGTAGGTCGCCTGCTTCAGCCGACCGTTGTCGAACACCAGCATCTCGGCCTGGCGATACTCCAGGAACAATTCGCCGTCGTCGGCGCCCTCAAGCCCGCCCGATATGATCTTGGCGAGGCGCGGCCGATCCAGCCCGGCACGATCGATCAGCGAGATAGGGGTATCGGCCATTACAGGACTCCCACGTTCTTATTGCCTTTGGCACTTCACCTTGGGCACTTCGTCTGGCGTTTCACCTGCAGAGATAAGCCATGCCGCGCCGTATTTCTACGTACCGATTTCCGCCTAGTTCGTGATTAGCGTCTCGGCAAGATTTGGCGGCCTAACGTCCGTCCCGCAAACGTGGACATCGGACTGTCAAGAACGGCTCCGCCAAGTGCAGCGGCCGTGCTCCTACTAGGTCGGCGGGGCCGTTCCTTTTCCGATAATTGCGCCTGGAAGGACGTCAGCCCGACAGCCGTTCGATGGCGGCGCCGCACCGTCCGAGTTTTTCTTCGAGCCGTTCGAAGCCGCGGTCGAGGTGGTAGACGCGGTTGACGAAAGTCTCACCCTCCGCAGCAAGCGCCGCGATCACGAGCGAAACCGAAGCCCGCAGGTCGGTCGCCATGACTTGCGCGCCTTTGAGGCGTTCGACACCTTCGATGGTAGCCCGCTCGCCCTCAAGCCGAATACGCGCGCCCAGCCGCGCCAGCTCCTGCACGTGCATGAAACGGTTTTCGAACACCGTCTCAACAATGTGTGAGGTGCCTCGCGCGCGGGTCATCAGCGCCATCAGCTGGGCCTGCAAGTCGGTCGGGAAAGCCGGGAATGGCGCCGTCGTCACATCGACCGGCCGCAGGCCCGCGCCGTTGCGCGCGACGCGGATGCCTTGGTTGTTGGGTGTGATCGTAGCGCCGGCTTGCTTCAGCACGTCGAGAGCGGCCTGCAACAATTCCGGGCGCGCGTTCTGCAACAGGACGTCGCCGCCGGCCATCGCGACCGCCATGGCATAGGTGCCGGTCTCGATGCGGTCGGGCAGCACGGCGTGGCGCGCGCCGTTCAGTTTGGTGACACCCTCGATGATGATGCGCGCCGTGCCGGCGCCGGAAATGCGCGCGCCCATCTTGTT
The DNA here is from genome assembly GCA_963727325.1 of uncultured Alphaproteobacteria bacterium. Taxonomy (GTDB): domain Bacteria; phylum Pseudomonadota; class Alphaproteobacteria; order Rhizobiales; family Xanthobacteraceae; genus BOG-931. The sequence goes on along the minus strand of CAVSFV010000015.1, from coordinate 89,384 downwards.
GAGGCAATCGGCGACGTCGACGATCTCCGGCTCGCGTGCTGCGTTCTCGATCACGGTCGTGCCGTTGGCGAGCGCGGCCGCCATAAGCGCCGTATGCGTACCGCCGACAGTCACCTTGGGGAAGACGATCTCACCGCCCCTGAGACCGTGCGGCGCCTGCGCGACGACATAACCGCCGTCGACTTCGATGTCGGCGCCGAGCTGCGCCAACGCCATGATGAGAAGATCGACCGGCCGCGTGCCGATGGCGCAGCCGCCGGGCATCGACACTCGCGCTCGGCCCATGCGGGCAACCAGCGGCGCGATCACCCAGAAGCTCGCGCGCATCTTCGACACCAGCTCGTAAGGCGCCGTGGTGTCGACAATGCGCGCGGCTGAAATGTGCAGCGTCTGGCCGTTGTCGGCGGTCTCGCCGGGGCGCTTGCCGCTCACCATGATGTCGACGCCGTGATTGCCGAGAATCCGCTGCAGAAGTCCGACATCGGCGAGCCGCGGCACGTTGTCGAGAATGAGCGTGTCCTCGGTGAGGAGGCTCGCGATCATCAAGGGAAGCGTGGCGTTCTTGGCGCCCGAGATCGGGATCGTGCCGTTAAGAGGCTGGCCGCCGACGATACGAATACGATCCATACTGTCCCCCGCGGCCCGTCCCGGGACCGAACTCGATCGCGACTTATGAACCGCCCGCCGCCAGGCCGCAAAGCGCAACAACCATCAGGGTTACCAAGCGCTTTCGCCTAATCGCGGCTGCGATTGCGGCGAAAGTCGGGAGCTTTGGAATCGGTGGCGGGTGTTTCGTGGTCGGGCGCGTCGACCGGGGCAACTTCCCCGGGCGTGACCGGTTCCTTGCGGCCACGTGCCTGCGCTTTGCGGCGCTTGAGGTTTTCGCGCAGCGCCATGGCGAGCCGCGCGTTGCGGGCCGCCTGTTGCTCAGCTTTGCCGCGCGCGACCATCGCTGCATTCTGCCTAGAGGAAGTCCTGGTTAGAGAGTCCTGCCTAGAGAAAATGGTGAACCGCGTGCGGTGCGAACAGGCCGAGCGCCGTGATGGCAACGCCGGCAAGACCCAGTAGGCCGGCGAACCAGGCGAGTCCTATCACTTCGGTGATGACGGCGGCCGAAGCGAGCACGATGCCGATCTGAAACGCCGCCGATGCCACTTCGTAATGGTGATATTTCGCCATGGCGAGGTCGCGGCTTTCTTCCGCCACCTTGGCGCGCGCTGCCAGCTCCTTGCGACCCTCGCCGGTGTCCGGCTCTGAATTGTAGCGTGCGGCACTCTTTTGCCAGGCCTCGATCTGTTTTTCCATCGCGGCTTTTACCGCAGGCTCAGTCGCGCTCTCCGCCGTGAGCTTGAGCTCTTCGGCGGCGGTGCGCACCGTCGTCATGCGCACCGTCTTGGCCTGGAAGAAAGCCCAGAGGTTTGAGGACTCGACGTTGGCGCCGATCGCTTCCGTCTGCGCGCTTTTGCCGAGCGTCTCGGAGAGGGAAAGAAACAGCGCCAACACCGCGATCACGAGGCCGATCCTGCGATTAGAGTGCGATGCATGCTCCGCATGGATCGCATGTTCCATCGTTTCTTGTGCTTCAGGCATGTCAACTCGCCCCCCGGCGCTACCCTGCATCCCCAGGACGGCTTCAAGGCGCCTTGGGACAAGGTCAATGATTGTGACGGATCAGTAACACGAATTCGCGTCAAGCGCGCGGATGGGCGCTGCGATAGGCCTCGATCAGACGCTCGGCGTCGACCTCGGTGTAAATCTGCGTCGTCCCCAGCGAGGCATGCCCGAGCAACTCCTGGATCGCCCGCAAGTCGGCGCCGCGGGCTGAGAAGGTGGGTGGCGAAGGAATGCCGAAGCGCGTGCGGGGTCGCCGTCTCCGGCAGACCAAGCGCGCCGCGCAGCCGCGCCATCGCCAGTTGGACAACGCGCGCCGACAGCGGCCCTCCCTTGGCGCCAACAAACAGCGGGCCTCTGCGGCAGGTTGTATGGACAAAGGGTGAGATAATCAGCGATCAGTTTGGCGATCTGCGGCAACACCGGGACCATGCGCTGCTTGCGGCCTTTACCCGTTACGGTGATGGCATCGGGCGCTCTGGCGCCAAAATCGTCGTGCTTTAGGCCGAGCGCCTCGGAAATCCGCAAACCGCTGCCATAGAGCAAAGCCAGCACCGCTGCATCGCGCGCATGAATCCAGGGCTCGCGCTCGTCTCCGGCCGCAAGGTCGGGATCAGCCAGGCGTTTTGCGGTGCTGGCGGCTAGCGGCCGCGGCAGGGTCTTGCCGATTTTCGGCGTCCGTACCGCACCGAGTGCGCCGACCTTGCCCTTGCCGTTGCGTTCCAGATAGCGCGCAAAGCCGCGCACGCCGGCGAGCGACCGCATCAGCGAGCGGCTGCTGATGTCTGCGGCCCGCCGCGCCGCCATGAAAGCGCGCACATCGGTCGGTCGTCATTTCGGCCAGCGCTTTCAGCGATGGCGGACCACCGAGATGTTCGGCGAGAAAAGCCAGAAATTGCCGGACGTCGCGGCGATAAGCTTCCAGCGTCTTCGGGGAATAATGGCGCTCGTTGCCGAGGTGCCGTAGCCAGGCCTCGATTTCGGCAGCGACTTTCGGCGCGATGAAGTCGAGTTCAGTCTTTGGCATCGCCCTTTCCCGCCCCATTTCCCCGTTTCGCGAGGCAGGATAGAAGCGGCACCCTTTCCCCTTCCTAAAGCCCCCGGAATCGGCACAACCTGCGGCATGATCAGGCGCGTCGTCGATGTCCTGGTCCCGGTCGCGCTCGACCGGGCCTACTCATACCGGGTGCCGGAAGCGCTTGAACTCGCGCCGGGCGATATCGTCAGCGTGCCGCTCGGCGCCCGCGAGGCGACCGCGGTGGTCTGGGCGGAAAACCCGAAGCCCAATCCCCGGCTCGACAACCGGCTCAAGGACGTCGAGGAAAAGCTCGAACTGCCGCCGTTGCGCCCGGAATTGCGCGGTTTCGTCGATTGGGTCGCGAACTACACCATCGCCTCGCGCGGCATGGTGCTGCGGATGTGCCTGCGCATGGGCGAGCATCTCGGGGCCGAGCGCGAGCGCATTGGCGTCCGCCTTTCCGGTCCGCACCCGCAGCGGATGACCACGGCGCGCCAGCGGGTCCTGTCGCTTCTTGACAGACGGAATGCTGCGCAGCAAAAGCGAAGCGGCCCGCGAGGCCGGCGTCAGCACTGGAGTGATCGACGGCCTGATCGACGAGGGTACGCTGGAGACTCTGGTTCTGCCACCGGAGCCGGTCGCCGAAAAACCCGACCCGGATTTCGCGCAGCCCGATTTCACCCACGACCAGAGTGCCGCCGCGGCGGAATTGCGAGCCACAATTGCCAAAGGCGGCTACACGGTGACGCTCCTCGACGGCGTCACCGGCTCGGGCAAGACCGAGGTCTATTTCGAGGCGGTTGCCGATACGATCCGCCACGGCCGGCAAACGCTGATCCTGATGCCGGAAATTGCGCTGACGGCGCAATTTCTTGACCGATTTTCCGCCCGCTTTGGCGTCCGCCCGGCGGAATGGCATTCGGAGCTGTCGCCGCGCCGGCGGGCGCGGACCTGGCGCGCGGTTGCGGATGGTGAAGTTTCCGTCGTGGTCGGCGCGCGCTCGGCGCTGTTTCTGCCCTACGCCGATCTCGGCCTCATTGTCGTCGATGAGGAGCATGACGCCGCCTACAAACAGGAGGACGGCGTGCGCTACCACGCCCGCGATATGGCGGTGGTGCGCGGCCACATTGCGCGCATCCCGGTGGTGCTGTCGTCGGCGACGCCCTCGCTTGAAACGGAAGTTAACGCCCGGCGCGGCCGCTACCGGCGGCTCGCGCTGCCGGAGCGTTTCGGCGGCCAGCGCATGCCTTCGGTCGAAGCCATTGATTTGCGTCGCGAGCGCCCGCCGCCCGGGCGTTTCATTGCACCGACGCTGGCCGGCGAGGTGCAAATCGCGATCGAGCGCGGTGAACAGGCGCTGTTCTTCCTCAATCGCCGCGGCTATGCGCCGCTGACCTTGTGCCGCGCCTGCGGCTTTCGCTTCTCCTGCCCGAACTGCGACGCCTGGCTGGTCGACCACCGCTTTCGCCGGCAGCTGGTCTGCCACCATTGCGGCTTCGCTACGCCGCAGCCCGCCGAATGCCCGAATTGCCATGCGGCGAATTCGTTCGCTGCCATCGGTCCGGGCGTCGAGCGCCTCGAAGAAGAAGTGCGCGTGCTGTTTCCGCAGGCGCGGCTTCTGGTGCTCTCCAGCGATCTCGTCGCTACGGTCGAGCAGTTGCGGCAAGAGCTCGAAGACGTCGCGCAAGGGCGCTTCGATATCGTTATCGGGACGCAGCTTGTCGCCAAGGGCCATCACTTCCCGAAGCTCAACCTCGTCGGCATCGTCGATGCCGACCTCGGACTGAACAACGGCGACCCGCGCGCGGCCGAGCGCACCTTTCAGCTGCTGCATCAGGTGGTCGGCCGCGCCGGACGCGATGCCGGCATCGGCCGCGGCTACCTGCAGACCCACCAGCCCGAGCATCCGGTGATGCGCGCGCTGATCGCGCAGGACCGCGAGGCGTTCTATGACGCCGAGATCGCGATGCGCGAGGCCGCGCACTATCCGCCATTCGGACGGCTCGCGAGTCTGGTTGTTTCCGGCGGCGACAAGCACGAGACGCAATCTTACGCGCGGGCGCTGGCGCGCGCAGCGCCGCCGCTTGACGACGTGCGCATCCTCGGCCCCGCCGACGCGCCGCTTTCTCTGGTGCGCGGCCGCCATCGCTTGCGCCTGCTCGTCAAGGCGCCGCGCGCTTTCGATCTCTCGGCCTATTTGCGCGACTGGCTTGCCGCCGCGCCGAAGGCGAAAGGCTCGATCAAGCTCGACATCGACGTCGATCCACAGAGTTTTTTGTAGCGAGCGAGCTGCGCCCGTTCAGGTTTTCCGACTATGTCCGATCATTCGGATTTGATCACTATGACCTGGAACCGCAGCTATTTCACCATCTTCCAATACTCTTCAAAAAATCCTCTGGCGTCGAGCGCGCCGACCGGCGCGCCCGTTGCGGCCCTGGCGCCGACGCAGTGCCAGGAATAGAGCGAGTCATGGCCGGTGACATAAAGCGGAATGGATTCCGTATCCGGATGCGTTTCGCACCAGCGTGTTACAGCCGGCAAATTTTTGCTGGTGTTGGCCTTGCCGCAAGGCAGGTTGGCGCCGACGACGCAGACTTTCACGGCGCGCTCGGCACAGCGATAGTGGGCGCCCTTCGGCACATTGAGGCGACGGATTTTGAATAAGCGCTGGATAGCGGGCGCGAGAGAAGGCGGCGGAGTCCGCAGCGTGTCGTCGGTCCCGACACGGGCACAATAAGCGCGCAGGTTCTCGTGCGCCATCGGCGCTGCGATTCCGCTGCGCGACAACGGAATAGCGCCGAACAATGCAACACCGGCGCAAAGCCCGAGGCGCCGGATCGATCGCCGCAGGAAGATTCGTTTCATTACCATTATCATGATTTTGCCTGCCCGGATGAGCGTCTGATGTCGGCAACAACAAGACACAGTTTCATCAACACATCTTCAAATGCACATGGATGCGAATTTTCGGTATTGCCGTGAAAGACCTGAAGCAAATAATTCGCGGAGCGGGCCGTTTCTACGATAGCTTTTGTAAACTTTGAGCCGGCCCATAGGTACAAGTCCTAGGTTTGTATTTTCGCGATAATTAACTGCCCTCCGGTCTAGTGATGCTGCGCCTGCGTGGTCCGCTTACGGCGACGCTGCATGGCGCGAGTCAGGCATCCGTCGACGGTATGCGCAACGATCCTGTTTTGGAGGGCAGTCCCGACTCGTCTGAGCCAGGCGAAGGTGCAGACGGCTGCCCGCGCCGAGCAGATCAAGGCGCTCTATCACGCGCCTCCGATCATGCTGTTCAATCCGATCAACGCAGCGCTCCTCGCGGCCGCGCTCTGGCGAGCCTTTCCTGCCTGGCCTCTCCTGATTTGGGTCGGACTGTTCTGCGTCGTGGTGAGCGCGCGCTTCCTGGATCGGGCTCGCTTTTTGCGGCAACCGTACGATCCCGAACGCGCAACTACCTGGGCGAGGCGTTTCACCATTGGTTCTGCCGCGACCGGCTTCCTCTGGGGCTTCGCAGCATCGATCGTTGTCGTATCGTCCGATCCGGTTGCTCAACTCGTCGTCGCGTTCGCAATTGGCGGGATGACGGTCGGCGCGGTTTTCCAACAATCGGCATATCTGCCGTCCTTTCTCGCCTTCACGCTACCTGCCGTCGTTCCACTGGTCGTTTGTTATGTGGCGAAAGGTGACCGCACCTCGGTCGCGATGGGCCTCATGCTCGCGGCCTACGCCGTGGTTGTCGCGTTGATGGGCCGCTACATCAACCGCTGGATTGTCGAGACCGTGCGACTGAGGCTCGACCAGACCGCCGCGAACACGGAACTGCAGACCGCGGTGGCCGAGAGCAAGGCGGTACTCAACGAAATCGAGCAGATCTATCGATATTCGCCGGTGGGTCTTTGCTTCATGGATAGCGATCATCGGTTCGTGCGGATCAATGAGCATATGGCGGAGATCAATGGATTGCCGGTCAGCGCCCATATCGGCCGCACGTTGCGCGAAATCATTCCCGGACTCGCGGACGAGGTTTTGGAATTGCACCGTCCGGTCTACGAGCGCGGCGAGCCTGTGCTGAATGCGGAGATTCATGGATCAACGCCGGCAGCGCCAGGTGTCCCGCGTTGTTGGCTGGCGAATTTCTTCCCGTTCCGGTCGGAATCCGGGGAAGTGACTGGCCTGATCGGAGTGGTACTGGACATCACCGCGCTCAAGAACGCGCAATTGGCGTTGCAGCAGAGCGAAGAGCGCTTTCGTACGATCTTTGACTCGGTCAGCGACCTCATATTTGTTCGCGACTTCGAAACCGGCGCTATCGTTGAGGTCAATCACAGCGCTTGCGAGATTCTCGGCTACACGCGGGAGGAAATGCTTAATCTGAAAGTTGGCGATCTCTCGGAAAACGAGCTGCCTTACACCGGCTCGAACTTTCTGTCTGAGGTGCGGAAGGCGGAAGCCGGCACACCGCAGACGTTCGACTGGCGCGTCAAGACAAAGGACGGCCAGTTGCTCTGGGTCGAAGTCTCGCTTCGCCGCGCCAAGTTCGGCGGGCGGGATTTGCTGCTGTCGACCGCGCGCGAAATCTCGCGGCGTAAAGAGGCCGAGGGCCAGCTCAAAAGGATGGCGCAGTTCGACCTGCTCACCGGATTGGCTAATCGCGGCGTATTCGTCGCCGAGGTCGCGCGGGCCATCGAGCGAGCGCGCCGGGGCGAACGCGGTTTCGCGGTGCTTTATCTCGATCTCGATCATTTTAAGGATGTCAACGACACGCTGGGACACCCCATCGGCGATCGGCTGCTTCAGTCAGTCGCCGAACGACTGCAAGCGAACGTGAGAGCGGTCGACACCCTGGCGCGCTTTGGCGGCGACGAATTCGCGTTGCTGATGGCCAATATTGGCGATCCGACCGACGCCGGAGTGCTGGCGGACAAGCTCCTGCAAATCATGGCCGAGCCTTTTTTGCTTGCCGGCAACCAAATCCAGGCCGGTGTCAGCATTGGCATTGCGACCTATGAACTGGACGCGGATGCCGAATCCCTGCTCGCACATGCCGACGTCGCGCTATATCGGGCAAAATCGGAAGGCCGGCACACGTATCGGTTTTTCACCGGCGCGATGGATGCGGAGGTGCGCCAACGGGTGACTCTGACATCGGAGTTGTATGCGGGAATTACCGCGGGCCAGTTGTTCCTGGTCTACCAGCCTCAGGTGGACATGGAGACCAGCCGCCTCGTAGGGCCTGGAGGCGTTGGTCCGCTGGAATCATCCGATCCGGGGTGTGCTCTCGCCCGGCGAGTTTCTGCCAGCGGCGGAGCGTAGTGGCCTCATCGTTATGCTCGGCAACTGGGTTTTGCGTTCGGCTTGCCGACAGGCGCAGCAATGGTTGGAGGCCGGTATCGCGCTGCCGCCGGTGGCGATCAATGTTTCAGCGCTACAGTTCAAGGCGCCTCGCGAGCTGGAAAAGGAAATCGATACGGTACTCGCGGAGACCGGATTGGCGCCCGGATTGCTGGAAATCGAGATGACAGAAACCGCGCTGATGGGGACGTCGAGCGCGCACGACAACGTTGTCGACCGATTGCGCGAGCGCGGTGTCCGTATCGCGATCGACGATTTCGGCACCGGCTATTCGTCTCTCCTTTATCTGCGCCGTTTTCCGGTCGACCGGATCAAGATCGCGCAGGAATTCGTGAAGGACATCGGCGTCGAACCCAACGATACGGCGATCGTCAAGGCGGCAATCGGCCTGGCGCGCGAACTGGGAATCGGAGTCTCGCCGAAGGCGTGGAAACGGCAGATCAGCTGCGTCTGCTCTACGGCTGGGGTTGCCGACAGGCACAGGGATTCTACTTTGCCGCACCCATGCCGGCCGAGGATATTCTGCCGCTGCTGCGCAGCGGCAGCGTCATGCGCTGGCTGGCGGGACCGTCGACCGGTCCCAGCTACGCGGGTCACCTCGGCGCTGTGAAACCGCGCCGCATTCACCACGCTCCCAAGAGCGGCACGGCTCACTAAACACAAACCGCTTCTTCGCCGATGGGCCGCTTTTGTCGGCTTAAGGCTTGACCGTCCCCAGACTTCCGGCATCGTGTAAGCGATGACCGCGACCATCCAGACCATTTTGCTGTTGCTTGCGGTGCTGGTGGTCGTTGCCGTCGTCGCGCGGCGGCTGAATACGGCGCCGTCGATCCTGCTCGTCGTCGCCGGCATTGCGCTTGCGCTCATTCCCGGGCTGCCGCGCGTCGCACTTGCCCCGGAATTGGTGCTGCTTGGGATCCTGCCGCCGCTGATCTATTCGGCGGGCGTTGCCATGAGCTGGCGCGAATTTCGTTTCAACCTGCGGCCGATCACGCTGCTGGCTTTCGGGTGCGTGATCTTCACCACCGGCGCGGTGGCGGCAGCCGTGCACTTCGTGCTCGGCATGCCTTGGGCGGTTGGCTTCGTGCTCGGCGCCATCGTGGCGCCGACCGATGCGGTCGCCCCGCTGGCGATCGTCCGCAATTTGGGGCTGCCGCGGCGGCTGATTGTCGTGCTCGAAGGCGAAGGGCTCGCCAACGACGCTACCGCCTTGATCCTGTATCGGTTTGCTGTTGCCGCCGTGAGCAGCGGCCTGTTCTCGCTTGGCGAGGCCGCGGGCACCTTCGCTCTCATCGTCGTCGGCGAAATCGCCTATGGCATCGGCGTCGGCTGGGCGAGTCTCCGGCTGCGCCGCTGGGCGCATGATCCGCGGGTCGAGATCACGCTCTCGCTCTTGACGCCTTATGCGGCATTTCTGGTCCCGCAACATCTGGGCGGCTCGGGCGTTCTTGCGGCGGTAGCCGCCGGCCTGTTCGTCAGCTGGAACGGGCCGTTGCTGATTCCGGCTGCGACGCGCCTGCAAGGGCATCTTCTTTTGGGACCTGCTGGTCTATCTGCTCGAAGGCATCCTGTTCCTGGTGACCGGCATGGAAACGCGGCCGCTGCTCGAACGGGCGATATGGTCCTGCTGCGCGACCTGGCGGTGGCCGTGCCGCTTACCGTCGCCGTGATCGTGGTCGCGCGATTTATTTGGGACTATCCGGCGGTCTATCTGCCGCGATGGCTGAGCCCAGCGCTGGCGCGCCGCGATCCGCTGCCGCCCCGGCAATGGAGCTTCCTGCTCGCCTTTGTCGGCGTGCGCGGCGTGGTTTCGTTGGCCGCCGCGCTTGCCATTCCTTTCTTCACGGCTTCCGGCACGCCGTTTCCCGGCCGCGATCTCATTATCTTTGTCACATTCGGCGTCATCATCGTGACGCTGATCGGACAAGGCCTGATGCTGCCGACGGTGGTGCGCTGGCTCGCTTTGCCGCATGACGCGGAGGACGAACGCCGGCGCGAGCAGGATGCGGAGATTACGGCACGGCTCGAAGCTTTGAAGGTGGCACAAGGCCGGCTCGACGGACTGGCTGCCGACGGTGACACCGACCCGGACGTGCTCGCGATTCTGCGGGCGCGCCACGATCATCGGGCGGGACAGGTGGCGAGAGAGGCGGGTGGGCGCGAGGCGGTTGCGGCGGCAGCCGAGCTGCGGGCTGATCTGATCGCCGCGGAGCGCAAGTATATCTACGGCCTGCTGAAGAACGGGACCATTACCGACGAAGCACGCCGTCGCATCGAGCGGGAGCTCGATCTCGAGGAAGAAAGTCTGGCCTTCAAGAGGGCAAGCGAGGCCGACCCGCCGCTTTAGCACACGCGAATGGCTCGCCACTGCGAATGTGATGACTGACACAGATTCTGGGGGTGCACGATGTCTCAAGCGATGCCGCCGCTGGCCGCCAATCAGCAGTTCTGCCGCAGTTGCGGCCAGATCATTTCAAGCTTGGCGCCGACCTGTCCGCACTGCGGCGCGCCGACCGGCGTGCGCGCGGCGCCGCCAGACGCTAGTCCCAAGAGCCGCCTCGCCGCGCTGCTGCTGTGTTGGTTTTTGGGGATATTCGGCGCCCACCGGTTTTACGTCGGCAAGATCGGCACCGCAATCCTCCAGATTTTCACGCTCGGCGGGTTGGGCATCTGGACGTTTATTGACTTCATCATGATCATCGTCGGGGCGTTCAAGGACAAACAGGGTCGGCGCGTCGTCGTTTGGACCGATTGATGCTTGGACATTTTCGCGGGCGCGTGCTTAAGACTTGCGAAGTGCTAAACCCGACGGGCGGGAAGCCAACAAAACTCTGAAAGTGAGGAGCAGACATGATAATCGACTGTTGTTGCGGCGATTCTTTTGTCTTTTGCATTCGGAACCGGAGCCGTACTGGCGCAGGACACCCCGCCGGCCACAGCGAATAAGCCGGCAGCGTCGTCCAAAATGAGCGCTGACAAAAAAGCCATTTCCAAAACCTGCATCGACAAGGCCAACGCCAAGGGACTGCACGGCGACCGCGCGCAAGAAGTTCAAATCGGCGTGCAAAAAAGCTGGCGGCAAGATCGACTAACGCCGACCGAAGCAGGAGTTCGTTGGCGGCTTGCTGTTGCGAGGTCAAGCAGCAGCAGTGCCGCTTACGGGTTTATAGCCTACTGCAACTAGCCCTGCTGTTCGGCGCCGTTGCCGACGCGCGCAATAAAGCGCAGGCCGACGGCGCCTTCTCTCGACCATACGATTTTGCAAACCATGGCGATGTCGCCGTTCGGCGTGAACCGCAGGACGAATTCGTCCGGCAGGTTCGTGCGCGCGTTGACGGCCAATTTTGCGCCGGTTCTCGACAAATTGACCGCAGTGCATTTCAAAAGCGGAGAGCCGTCACGGAAATCAATCCAGGCCGGGCAATTGACCTCGGTCCGCGGCGCGGGCGCTTTTTGTTCCACTGTCGATCCTCAAACGCGCTCACATGAATCTTAACGGTGGAAGCTTCGAGACTCCACAAACATGCGCCCACGATGCCCTGTTAGGTGGGTCATCGTTAGCGGCATTTTAAAATCGGCATACGAGCAAATCCTCACAGCGGCTTTGCGCTCGGCTCGTCGAGGTCGTCTGCGCGCGCGCCGCAAAACAATCAGAGTCTGCTGATCACGGTGTATGCCAGGTAAACGAATAAGGCGCAGCCAAGCACGGCAAGGAGGCCGGCGAGCATGACGTCGGCGCGCTCGCCTGGGCCGGGCAGCGTCTCCTCGCTGTCGATCTCGATTGTTGTCTTGCGGAAGCGGACGATCGCCAACACCATCAAGCCGGCTCCGAGCCCGATCAGGATCAAACCCGCGGTATTGCCGATGAGTTGCCCGGTCGGCGACAGCGCGCGGCGCGCCAGCGTCTGTCCCGCGATCTGCAAGAATAAATCGAAGCGCTCGACCAAGAAGCCGAAGGCCATGATTGCGATCGCGGTGCGCACCCAGGCGAGAAAGGTCCGCTCGTTGGCGGCGTGGTCGCTATATCGTTGAATCATCGTTGCAATCGTCCTCGTCGCTCGCGCCGCGCCATCCGGAGTGGCCATTTCGCTTTCATCAATACCTGACTATACTTGCCCCGATCGGGGCAGAGCCGTCCTGCCCGTGCCGGCGCTTTCGCCTGTCTAATCGGAACATTGTAACGCAATCATATTGAAGGATGCTGCGATGACTTGGGGAATTCCGACCGACATATTCCTCGATATCCATGTTGCACTGAGCCTGATCGGCCTGGTGTTCGGCTTGATCGTTCTCTATGGGCTGTTGAGTGGGGAAGTGTTGGGCGCGTGGACGGCGTTGTTTCTGGCGGCGATGATCCTTGACCAATGTTACCGGCTTTCCGTTGCCGCCGTTCGGCCTCGATCCGCCGCGCATGGTCGGCATTGTTTCGCTGGTCTTGCTCGCGATCGCGGTGCTCGCGATTTATGCATTTCGGCTGCACGGCGCCTGGCGCTGGATTTATGTCGTCACGGCGATGATCGGCGTTTTATCTCGATGCATTCGTCGCCGTCATTCAGGCGTTTTCCAAGCTGGCGTTTCTGCACACGCTGGCGCCAACCCAGTCGGAGCCGCCATTCTCTGATCGCGCAAATCGTCGTGTTGGTGATCTTTGTTGCGCTCGGCATCATGGCAGTGCGCCGGTTCCATCCCGAGCGGGGGATGTAACACCCGCACTGCTGGCTCGCCGCCTTCGTTTGCCGCGTGGCGTGCCCGCAACAGCCGCAGACACATCAGCCCGGATTGGCTCCGGTAGGAGCGACGTGCCGTACCGATGCGGCGATCGCGCGCAAATCGGCGGCGACGGCCGGATATTTCCGGCCAACTCGTCGAGGTTGCCGATTTCGACATCGGTTGCGAATCTCGTCCGCGGTCACTTCGCCGGTCATTGATTTCACCTCATCGCGCGCGCGGCTTGGACTTCCGCTTTTGTTTGACACGCGTTCGCGGCGCGAATTTCTTGCGTTGTGCGATCGCGAGCGCGCGGCCGGCCCACACCGCAAGCTCTTCGGGATCGTCGTAGAGACGCTCGGGCAGGCGCCAATACGACAGCGAAGCACGGCCGACGCGGCCTTTGCTTTTGGCGCGGGTGTAGACGAACGGCTTGCTTCCCTCCCGCTCGAAATCCGGAATGCTTGCTTCGTCCACTTTGAGAAAGATCGCGCTGTCGAAGACAAGCCCGAACATCGACCCTTCGGACCAGATGCCGGCGCCGCCGAACATGCGCTTCACCGTCACCAGGCCGAACGGCAAGAAAAGTTCGCGAATAAATTCGGGGTCCACGCGGTTAGCCCTCCCTGGCAACGATAGCAATCACCGGGCGGGCGGCGAAAGTGCCGGCAATGTCAATATAAGCGACTGCGGGCGGATCGCCGGCGTGTTTACGCGCCCGAATTAGCCGTCCAAAGCCTACGGTGTGGCCTGACATAAATCGCGTGGTACGCAATCCGATCCAAGCAAAAAATCGATAAGTGTGTTTCAGCATTTCAAACGCCCGTTTCAAGGCAGCCCGTCATGTTTTGCAACGCTTCGCCTCAATACCATCATGATTTAAATACTTATGAGGTGCGTGCCGGGGGCCTTGCTGACTTGTTTTAGATGGCTGATCGCGCGCTTGTTCGGCGCGGGGCTGGGACTGACGTTTCTGGCAAGTTGCGCCACAATCTCCACGATCCGCAATGAGCCGATCAACGTTCCCCTAACAACGGGGGCTCTTGCGTCAGGCGAAGATGGCCGCGGTATTTCGACGAATGGAGACGATCTGCTGATCGGTCTCGCATTTTCCGGTGGTGGCAGCCGGGCCGCGGCTTTTTCATATGGCGTGCTTTCGGAATTCGATCGTCTGGAAACGGGGCCGGGTGGAAGCAACCGCTCATTGCTCGATCGTATCGATTACGTTTCCGGCGTCTCGGGCGGCGCAGTTACCGCTGCATATTTTGGGCTGAAGGGACGCGCCGCGCTGTCCGATTTCCGGGAGCGATTTCTATTGCGCGACGCAGAAGAATCCTTGAGAACGCCATTTACGCCGGTCAGCGCCCTGCGCGCCTACGAAGGTGGCGTCAACGATGCTCAGCAATTCCCGCAGTGGCTCGATGACAATCTTTTTCATGGCGCCACCTTCGCGGAGTTCGGTTCTTCGCATCGACCGCGTGTTTTGATCAATGCCTCCGACGTCTACAATCGAACGCCGTTTCTATTTAACGAAACGATTTTCAAGTCCATCTGCAGCGATTTGAGTTCGTATCCCATCTCCAGCGCGGTTGCAGCATCAGCCGCCATGCCTGTGGTGTTTGCGCCGATCGTGCTCACGTCTTACGCCAACCGCTGCAGCGGCAACGTTCCGCACTGGATCGCGGCTACCCAAAACAATTCGGTGGCGCCGCCACTACTGAAGGAAGTTGCCAGCGCAATCGCGCGCTATCGGGACGGTACGGTTCCATACATCAAACTGCTCGATGGTGGGCTTGTAGATAATTACGGACTTTCCGGATTTACGATTGAGCGATTGTCAGCAGAGACGCCCTACGGCCCGTTGACGGCGCAGCAGGCAACGAAGGTCCGTCGCGTCTTGTTCCTTGTGATCGATGCCGGGCGCGGCCCTTCGGGAGATTGGGCGCAAAGTCCGGATGGTCCAACCGCTCCCGATATTGTCAGGGCTGCGGCCGACACGGCAATCGATTCGAGTGCGCGTTCGAGTTTTACGGCGTTCGACCAAACAATGTCGGAATGGCGCACGTCGCTGGTCCGCTGGCGTTGCGGCCTGTCAGCGTCAGAGCGACAAACTTACGGAATGGCGCCGAGGTGGGATTGCCACGACCTCAAATTCTTTGTGGGCCGCATTAATTTCGAACAACTTGGTCCGTCACGCTCTTTGGCACTGGTGGCCATTCCGACGCGGTTTCGGCTGTCGCGCGAGGATGTGCAAACGCTGATTGCCGCTGGGCAAGACGGCCTGCGAACAAATTCGACGTTTCAGGCGTTTCTTGGCAGTCTTAGCAGGGGAAGTGTCAAAGCTGCCGCTGTGACGTTACAATAACTCAAGCAGACACGCGTGGCCTGCAAGGCTCTAGGAATAATAGTCGGGCCTAGAATCGGCCGTTTCCGCCAGCAGGCTCCTTCATTCAAACCAAGTTGAACTTCCCCTGAGGCTCTCATTTTGGGACGTGACGTCCGGGTCCTAAAAAGCGCGGAGGTTCGATCCTCACGTCTGCCGACGTTCCGCTTCCTTTTTCCGCGTCGTCATTGCGAGCGAAGCGAAGCAATCCAGTCGGGCATCGTAGCGAGCGTCAACATCTGCGATACGTTCTGCGGCACTGGCTGGATTGCTTCGTCGCCTTGCTCCTCGCAATGACGAGGCATAACTCGGGGCGCGGATACGTCGCGGCAACGATGTCTCATGTCATCGTCGGGAGCCGGGAGCGAAGTGACGTGCGTGTGTCTAAAGCGGGATGTCGTAGTAGCCGAGCGCTTCCTCGAGCTCTTCCTGTTCGTAGCCAAAGTGGGAGCGCACGAACTGCTCAAGCGCGACGAACGCCATCTTAAGCTCTGAAAACGTTTCGCTGTGGGGCTTGGAGATTGCGTTGACGGCGGCAGCTTCCAGCGCTTCCAAAAGCTCATGGATGATCAAATGTTCGCGGCTCAGCCGGTCGATGACGTCCTTCAGCGGGCCGCTCGCCTGACGCAGCGCCGGAAACATGTGCTGATCCTCAATGGTGTGATGTAGCGTCAGCATCTGGCATTCCCGGCCGCACAGATTTCCGAACAGCCGGTAATTGGCGGTCATCTGCATCGAAGAAATCGCATCCAGGAGCTTCGCAGTGGTCTGTTCGCCGGCTTCAACCTGCTCCATGACCCAGCGCACGTGGTTCATCTGCTCGAGATGATGAGCGTGGATCTGCGCAAGCCGCTTGCCGATCCGGCGCTGCAACGGCGTTACGCCCTCGATTTTGGGCGCCTTCGGGCGCGTCGAATCGTCAAGGAGCGTGATCGCCGTACGGTTGTCTTCGCTCGCCATGCCGTCAGCGTGCCTCAGCTCGCCCTTGCTTGATCGGAGGGAAATAGTGGCCGGTCTGATATGATCGGTGCCGTGCCGGCACGCAAGGATCATTGCGACTTGGGATTTGGGCCTACTTACGCGCTTCCTAAATTGGGAAAAGCTGGATTCCGTTGACCAGCCGGGCGCTTTCGTGTCACGTCGCGCCGCCTAAATGTCTGCCAAGACCCGCGGAAACGAGTACGATTCCTGATGGCAATTGAACGCTACAACGCCGCCGAGGCCGAAGCCCGCTGGCAGAAAATTTGGGACGAACGCGGCATCTTCGCCACGTCGAACGACCACGCCCGCCCGAAGTACTACGTGCTGGAGATGTTCCCGTATCCATCGGGACGCATCCACATGGGGCACGTGCGCAACTACACGATGGGCGATGTGGTGGCGCGGGTGAAGCGGGCGATGGGTTTCGCGGTGCTGCATCCGATGGGCTGGGACGCTTTCGGGCTGCCGGCCGAGAACGCCGCCGCCGAGCGCAAGGTCCATCCGAGGGCCTGGACCTACGACAACATCGCGGCGATGAAAGCGCAGCTCAAATCGATGGGGCTGTCGCTCGACTGGAGCCGCGAAATCGCGACCTGCGATCCGGCCTACTACAAGCACCAACAAAAAATGTTTCTCGACTTCATGCGCGCCGGTCTGGTCGAGCGGCGGAAGTCGAAGGTGAACTGGGATCCGGTCGATCAGACCGTGCTGGCGAACGAGCAGGTGATCGACGGTCGCGGCTGGCGCTCCGGCGCGGTGGTCGAGCAGCGCGAGCTGACGCAATGGTTCTTCAAGATCACGGATTATTCGCAGGATCTGCTCGACGCACTCGATAAGCTCGATCGCTGGCCGGAAAAAGTCCGGCTGATGCAGAAGAACTGGATCGGCCGCTCGGAAGGGCTCCTGGTCCGCTTCGCACTCGATCCGTCGACCGTGCCGGACGGCAGAAGCGAACTTGAAGTCTTCACCACCCGGCCCGACACTTTGTTTGGCGCGAAGTTCATGGCGGTGGCGCCGGATCATCCGCTGGCGGCAGCGGCGGCGAAGAATAATCTGGCGCTCAAAGCGTTCATCGAAGAGTGCCGGCACCGCGGCACCGCGCAAGCCGACATCGATACCGCCGAGAAGATGGGCTTCGACACCGGCATCAAGGCTGTGCACCCGTTCGATCCGTCGTGGAAGATTCCGGTCTATGTCGCGAACTTCATTTTGATGGACTATGGCACCGGCGCGATTTTCGGCTGTCCGGCACACGATCAGCGTGACCTTGAATTCGCCAACAAATACGGCCTCGGCAACACGCCGGTTGTTTGCCCGCCCGGCCAGGACCCGAAGACTTTCGTCATCACCGACACGCCGTATGACGGCGACGGCCGGATGATCAATTCGCGCTTTCTCGACGGCATGATGGACACGGAAGCGAAAGAAGAAGTTGCACGGCGCCTCGAGAAAGAGAGCGCCGGCAATCGCCCGGTCGCTCAGCGTCAGATCAATTTCCGCCTGCGCGACTGGGGCATTTCACGCCAGCGCTATTGGGGCTGCCCGATCCCGGTGATCTACTGCGAATCCTGCGGTGTGGTGCCGGCGGCGGAAAAGGATTTGCCGATCACGCTGCCCGAGGACGTGACATTCGACCGGCCCGGCAATCCGCTGAACTGGCATCCGACCTGGAAGCAGGTGAAGTGCCCGCAATGCGGCGCGCCGGCGACGCGTGAAACCGACACGATGGATACGTTCGTGGATTCGTCGTGGTATTTTATCCGCTTCACCGATCCGTGGATCAAAAGCGCGCCGACCGATCACAGGGTGGCCGACGCCTGGATGCCGGTCGATCAATATATCGGCGGTATCGAGCATGCGATCCTGCATCTGCTCTACAGCCGCTTCTTCACGCGGGCGATGAGGAAGACCGGGCATATCGGGCTCGACGAGCCGTTCGCCGGCCTGTTCACCCAGGGCATGGTCGTGCACGAAACCTATCGCACCGCTGGATGGCGAATGGGCGACGCCGGCGGACGTCAAGATCGAAACCCAGGGCGACGTGCGGCGCGCGTCGCTGATCTCGACCGGCGAACCGATCGAGATCGGGCCGATCGAGAAAATGTCGAAGTCGAAAAAGAATACTGTCGATCCCGACGACATCATCAAAGAATACGGCGCCGACGTCGCGCGCTGGTTCATGCTGTCGGACTCGCCGCCCGAGCGCGATGTGGAATGGACGGAACGCGGCGTGCAAGGCGCCTGGCGGTTTCATGCAGCGGCTCTGGCGCCTGGTGGGGGAGGCGGCCGAAATCGCGCAATCCGCACCGGCCGATCGGCCCGGCCAGTTCACGCCCGGCCGCGACGGCGCTCCGCAAGGCGACCCACTCCGCGCTATCACGCGTGACCGATGACATCGAAAAGCTGCACTTCAATGTTTGTGTGGCGCAGATCTATGAATTCGCCAACAGGATCAGTACGATCATTGGCGAAATCGAAGAGCCTGAGGGGGCCGTTTCCGCCCTTGGACCTGACTTTCGCTGGGCCATGCGCGAAGCGGTTAACGTTCTTGTGCAACTGTTTCACCCGATGATGCCGCACCTTGCCGAGGAATGCTGGGCCGCACTTGGCCATGATA
This sequence comes from uncultured Alphaproteobacteria bacterium, assembly GCA_963727325.1. Lineage (GTDB taxonomy): Bacteria > Pseudomonadota > Alphaproteobacteria > Rhizobiales > Xanthobacteraceae > BOG-931. The sequence goes on along the minus strand of CAVSFV010000015.1, from coordinate 70,712 downwards.
CGCTGGTCGCCGAGGCGGCCTGGCCGCAGGTCGAGCGCGACTTGTTGATCGAGAACACGCTGACGTTGCCGGTGCAGATCAACGGCAAAAAGCGCGCCGATGTGACCGTGGCGCGCGATGCGGCGGCCAGCCGAGATCGAGGCGGCGGTTCTCGCGCTTGAGGCGGTCCAAAAGGCGCTGGACGGCAAGTTGCCCAAAAAGGTGATCGTCGTGCCGCAACGGATCGTCAATGTGGTGGCGTGAGCTTTGTGCTGAACTGGCGTCGGTCCGCCCGGCTCCTCGTGGTGCTGGCCGCTGCAGGCCTCACGGCCGGCTGTTTCGAGCCGCTGTACAAGAGCCACCCGTCCGCCGGCGGCGAAGGTGTGCAAGACAAGTTTGCCGCAGTCGAAATTCGGCCGATCACTGCCCCTAAAGGCACGCCGACCGAGCGCATCGCCGTCGCGATGTACAATGCGCTGACGTACAATTTGCATAACGGCGGCAATGGCGCGCCGCCGCTTTATCGGCTCAAGGTCGACGTCACCAGCTCGCAATTTACCGCTGTCATCGATCCCACCAGCGGCCGGCCGGATGCGTCAATCGAGGTGGTCAACGCGAGCTTCGAACTGACCGAGATCGCAACCGGCAAGGACGTGGTCAATGGCAACACCACCGCGCACGTCGACTACGACATTCCAGGCCCACAGCAGCGGTTTGCCGGTCAACGCGCGCGGCGCGACGCCGAAGACCATGCGGTCATCGTTGCTGCTGAGGCTATCAGGAACAGACTGGCGTCATACTTCGTCGCCGGGACCTGATCACCGCGGCGTGATCATTTCTTCGTAAGACTGGCTTCCGCTTTTGCCGATCATGCACTAAGTGCGGCGCATGGTTGCCGTCAAAAATTCCGAGGTTGATGCATTCATTGCCCGCCTCGATCCGGCGCGGCCGGTGATACTTGTGTTCGGCCCGGACGCCGGCCTCATCAGCGAGCGGGTCAACGCTATCGTCAAAGCTTCGGTCGATGACCCGAACGATCCGTTCTCGCTGGTGCGTCTGGAGGGTGAGGAGATCACCGCCAATCCGGGCCGCCTGGTCGAAGAGGCACAGACAATACCTCTGTTCGGCGGGCGGCGGGCGGTGTGGGTCAAGGCCGGGAGCCGCAACATCGCGCCAGCCGTCGAGGCGCTGCTTGCTTTGCCGTCGAGCGAATGCCGCGTGGTGATCGAGGCCGGCGACCTGCGCCGCACCGCGCCATTGCGGGCGCTCGTCGAGCGCGCCAAGAACGCAGCGGCGTTGCCCTGTTACACCGACGGTGAGAAGGAGCTGGCAAAGCTCATCGACGCCGAGATGCGCGCCGCTGATCTGACGCTTAAACCAGACGCCCGCGCCATGCTCATGCCGCTCCTTGGCGGCGACCGGGTGGCCTCGCGTAACGAGCTCCGTAAGCTTGCGCTGTATGCCCGCGGCCGCGCTGAAGTCGGCGTGGACGACGTCATCGCTGTGGTTTCCGACGCCTCGGAGCTCGCGCTCGACGATCTGGTCGATGCGGTGTTTGCCGGCAGACCGGCGGATTTGGAGAAACAGCTGGCGAAGGTCCGCACCGCCGGCACCCCCGTCGGCTCGATCTTTTTCGCCGCCCAGCGCCAACTCGCACAACTGCACCGCTGGCGGACGATGATCGAAGAAGGCGCGCCGTTCTCGCTCGAACGCCTGCAGCCGCCCGTGCATTTCACCCGCAAAAACCTCGTCGAAGTGGCGCTGAAGCAGTGGAGCGCAGCACGGCTTGCCAACGCCATGACGGAACTTGCCGCAGCCGTTTGGCGTCGCGAAAGACCGCGGCCCTCGCCGACACCATTGCCGAGCGCGCGCTGTTATCTATTGCGGTGAAAGCGCGGCGCACCGCGGCGTAGCGGCTTTGGTCGCCTTAAGTCGGATTTTCCAGGCTGAAGGTCTGCATATCGTCGTCATAGGCGAACGCTTCGGCGTAGCGGGCCCAGGCGGTGACTGAACGCAATGTCTCCTCTGCGTCTTCAGTGCTCATGTGGTCTTCCAGTTCGTCGAAGAAGCGGCTCTTCGGCGCTCCGTGATGGGCACGCTCCTGCAGCACGCGGCGGATGTGCGCGGCCAATCGGAACCGTCAAAAGAAGCTGGCGCTGGAAGATCCTTTTGCGTTCGTCGGTGTCCGCTTCCACGAATTGCTTGCCGACGTCCGTCAGCTTGATGTCGCCGCCCTCGACCTCGACGAAATGCATCATCTGCAACGCGTCCGAAACCGGAAAGAGATCGTCGCCTTCCATGTGCAATTCGTCGGCGAGAACCGGCAGATCGGCCTTGCCGTTGAAAGGTTCGGCGGCGAGCGCTTCCAAAAGTCCGGACAGGAGATTGGCCGAGACGCGCGGAAGAATAGTGCTGATGCTGGTCGCAACGGTGCCCGGCGTTGTTCCGATCCGCGGCGGCGTCGGTGTCCGCGAAGTCATCGCGACGTAAATTTTCTCGACCAGGTCGCGGAATTGAGGATCCAGACGATTGCGCGGTTGCTTGAGGTCGACGGCGATCTCGCGAATGATCCGCCCGGGATTCGAGGCGAACAAGAGAATGCGGTCGCACATCAGCACCGCTTCCTCGATGTTGTGGGTGACGAGAATGACGCCCTTGATCGGCAGCTTGCCGTCGCCCCAAAGCTCGAGAAAATCGGTGCGCAGGGTTTCGGCCGTCAGCACGTCGAGCGCCGAGAACGGCTCATCCATCAAAAGAATATTTGGATGTACGACGAGAGCGCGCGCAAAACCGACGCGCTGGCGCATGCCGCCGGACAATTCGCGCGGATAAGCGGATTCATAGCCATCAAGCCCGATGAGATCGATACCCGCGAGCGCGCGCTTCCTGATTTCCGCCTCAGGCAGTCCGAGCGCTTCGAGGCCGAGCTGAACGTTTTCCAGCACCGTCAGCCAGGGAAACAGCGCGAAGGACTGGAACACCATGGCGATGCCGGGCGCGGGCGCGACCACCGGCTGTCCGAGATAAGTGATAGCTCCACCCGATGGCGGCATCAGACCGGCGATCGAACGCAGCAAGGTCGATTTTCCCGATCCGGTGCGGCCGAGAAGCCCAACGATCTGCCCCTGCGTCAGCTGCAGATCGATGCCGTCGAGAACCAAAAGCTCGCCGCCGTCGGCGCGCGGAAAGGTTTGACGCAGTGCGTGGATGTCGAGGAGTGCAGTGTCCATGTGGGCCTCAACCAAGCCGGAACTTTCGTTCCGCGTAGAGATAGAGCGGACGCCAGAACGTGCGATTGATCAGAACGACGAACAAGCTCATGACGGCGATGCCGAGCACAATGCGATGGAAATCGCCGGCGTCGGTCTGTTCCGCAATATAGGCGCCTAGTCCCTGTGCTACGAGGTGATCGTTTCCCCAACTCGCCACTTCGGCAACGATGCTCGCATTCCACGATCCGCCGGACGCGGTGATCGCGCCGGTCAAATAATAGGGAAGGACGGCAGGAATTGCGATCCGCCGCCACCACAACCAGCCGCGAACGCGGAAGTTGGCGCCGGCGGCGCGCAGTTCCGCAGGGATTGCCATCGCTCCGGCCACGACGTTGAAGAGGATGTACCACTGCGTGCCAAGGATCATCAGCGGGCTTAACCAAATATCGGGATTGAGCCTGAACGTGACGATCAACGACACCGCAATGGGGAACAACAGATTCGCCGGAAATGCGGCGAGAAACTGCGCCACCGGCTGGACGATATTGGCGACGTGGGGTCGCGTGCCGATCCACACGCCGATCGGCACCCAAATGACGCTGGCGATGGCGATGAGGACCACAATGCGGGTCAAGGTCGCGAGCCCGAGAAGCAAGGCGGTGGCGATATCGGATGGCGTGATGTCTTCAATGACAAAGTGCCCGACCTGCCAAAGCGCAACGGCACCCAGCGCCGTAACGATGATGCTCCATTGGAACGTGACCCAGCCATGCTGCTTTTGTGGCTCCCGCATTACCGGAGCGGCACGTTTAGACCAGCGCGCCAGCAATAAACGCCGCCATATGGAGGCGAACGGATCGGTGAGGCGGTCGACCAGGCGCGAACGGCGCAGGACGGTGAGTACCCACGATTGCGGTGGTATCCCGCCCGGTTCCTGCTCGAACCGGAAGCGGTCGGCCCACGCCACCAGCGGCCGGAATATGACCTGATCGTAGATCAGGATCACGATAAGCATGGTGAGGATGGCATAGCCGACGGCGATGAGATCCTTGTGCTCGATGGCGAGCGCAATATAGGAACCGACGCCCGGCAGTGTGATTGTCGTGTTGCCGACGCTGATCGCCTCAGAGGCGACGACAAAGAACCAGCTTCCGGACATCGACAGCATCATGTTCCAGATGAGCTGCGGCGTCGCGAACGGCACATCGACGCGCCAGAACCTCATCCATGGACTGAGCCGGAAGTTGTGCGAAGCCTCTACCAATTCAGTCGGCACCGTGCGCAGCGATTGGTAGAAACTAAATGCCATGTTCCAGGCTTGGCTGGTGAAAATCGCGAAGATGGCCGCGAACTCGGCGCCGAGGACGCGACCCGGCGCGAGCGCCATGAAGAACACGACAGTGATCGAAATGAAGCCGAGGATCGGCACCGATTGGAGAATATCGAGAAGCGGGACAAGTAGCCGTTCCGCCGTCCGGCTCTTGGCCGCGAGCGTCGCGTAGGTGAACGTAAAAAGCAGTGACAACGCCATGGCGATGAGCATGCGGAGCGTCGTGCGCGCGGCGTATTCGGGCAGATTGGCGGGATCGAGCGAGACCGGCTTCAATCGCAGTTCCGCCAATGGCTGAAGCAGGTGGCGGCTCGCCTCGGAGAAGAACACCAACAGCCCGAGGATCAAAAGCAGGGCCATCACGTCCCAACGGGTGAACATACGAGGCCACCCGCCAACAGAAATAGGCACGATCAGTCGCATGGTGGCGATGCCCGGTTCACTCGAATATTGTCACACGATCGTCATGAAAATCGCGGCTCAGATCCCCATCCTTGGCCGCGACTTTGTTGCGATCACATAACACCCGCGCGGGGTCATTCAAACATTATTGCGCGCATTACCTGCGAGGTAATTTGAACTCGGCCCTGGTCCCGCGTATTTTTGCGGCATGCTCAATCGCACGCAGCCGGTCGGTGGACTGTTGCGCCAGTGGCGGCAGCGCCGGCGCCTTAGTCAGCTTGAGCTCGCCTGCGACGCCGGAATTTCGACACGGCATTTGAGCTTCGTGGAGACCGGCCGCTCGCATCCGAGCCGCGAGATGCTCTTGCACCTTTCCGAACAGCTCGAGGTGCCGGTCCGCGAGCGCAATGTGCTGTTGGTAGCGGCCGGGTACGCACCGATCTTTCCCGAGCGGCCGCTTGCCGATCCGGTACTGGCCGCCGCCCGCGCCGCTGTCGATCTCGTGCTGGAGCGGCAGAAACCCTATCCAGCCTTCGCTATCGACCGATACTGGCGGGTCGTCGCCAGTAATGCAGCGCTGCCCCAATTGTACGACGGCGTTGCTTCCGATTTGCTGGAGCCGCCGGCTAATGCCATGCGCCTTTCCCTGCATCCGAACGGTCTTGCTCCGCGGATCGTCAATCTGGCCGAATGGCGGGCCCACCTTCTGGATCAGTTGCGCCGTCAGGTCGAAATCACCGCCGATGCCGCATTAATCGAGCTGCTCCGCGAAGTGAGCAGCTATCCTGCGGGGGGCGCGCGGCCGGTGCAGGTAAGAAATGAAATCGCCATCCCGTTTCAGATCAAAATCGCCGACGATGTCCTATCTTTTTTCAGCATGACCACGGTCTTTGGCACGCCGGTCGATGTGATGCTGTCCGAGTTGGCGCTCGAACTTTTCTTTCCCGCCGATGACGCGACTGCGGCGACGGTGCAGCGTTTTGCCGCGAGCGCGGGCCCCGCGAATTAGACTGCTTTTCTTTACCTGTCGCGTAATCGCTTTCCCGCTTCTCCAAAGCAAAATTGGGTGCACGGCCATGAAAGCCGGTGTTTGAAAGCAAGGAGAAGTCAGATGACCAACGTCAACGAAACCGTCGTCCGCTACATTGCCGCATGGAACGAGCGAGACCCCAAACGTCGCCGCGATCTCATCGCCCGGACCTGGGCTGAGGACGGCAGCTACATCGACGCCCATCGTCGCGGTTCCGGTCACGGCGCAATCGACGCCATGCTCGCTGCGGCACAGGCGCAATTTCCAGGATATCGCCTCAACTTGATCAGCGGAATCGAAGCGCACAACGATTTCGTCCGTTTTTCGTGGAAAGCCGGCGGCACAAACGACGCGCCGCTTTATCTGGGCGGTACCGATTTCGCCACGTTGGCGCCGGACGGTCGGATGAAAACTGTGACCGGTTTCACTGACGCCGCTCCAGCACCGGCGAACTCGTAACAACACGTGCAAGCGCTTGACGGCATCGCCATAGCCTCGCACGAGGCGGGCGATGCCATATTTTATTCGGTTATAAGGGTTGCAAAGGCGGAACTGCAGGCGAGCACGTGAATTTGAAATCGGTTGCGATGAAGGGGCGAAGACAGCCATAAGTCAGTTTCATCACCCCCTCGAGGCGCATTTGGACAACACGCTGAACCAACAGACGATAGTGCTGCCGCAAAAGTTCACGCCTGAGATCGCCAAGGCACAAGAGGCTTGGTTTGCGGGCAACAATTCGCGCCGTCTGTGGAACGGGGACGCTGCGCTGTGGACGGGCCAGGATGAGAGCGATTGGCTCGGCTGGCTCGACGTCGCTGCGAAAAAAACCTGCGACACCGATGCGACCCGGGAATTCGCGCGGCGGCTGCGTACTGAAAACTTCACCGCGGCGCTGTTGCTGGGCATGGGCGGATCAAGTCTCGGGCCTGAGGTGCTGGCGGAAAGCCTCGGATCGGCGCCGCACTATCCAAGGCTGCATGTCCTCGACTCCACCGATCCGCAGCAGGTGCGACGTTTCGAGGGCGGCATTGATATCGCGCGGACGCTGTTCATCGTTTCCAGCAAGTCGGGCACGACGCTTGAGACCAGCGTCCTCATGGATTATTTTCTCGCCAAAACATCGAATGCGCTCGGCGCCGCCGCGAGCCGTCACTTCGTGGCCATTACCGATCCCGGAAGCCGACTGCAGAAAACGGCCCAAGAGAGGGGTTTCCGCGAAATCTTTCTGGGCGTTCCGAGCATTGGCGGGCGTTATTCGGTTCTTTCGCATTTCGGCATGGTGCCGCTGGCAGCGAGCGGTCACGATGTGCAAGCTTTTCTCGATGACGCGCTCGTCATGGCGCGCGGTTGCGGACCCGATGTGCCGCCGCCGCAAAATCCGGCGGTTCAGCTTGGCCTGACCATCGGCGTTCTTGCTGGGCTCGGATGTGACAAGCTCACGGTGATATGTTCGCCATCGATTGCATCGTTCGGCGCCTGGGCTGAGCAATTGATCGCCGAGTCGACCGGCAAAAATGGCAAGGGCGTTATTCCCTTCGCCAACGAACCGCTTGGCGACGCTTCCGTTTATGACTTGCACCGCCTGTTTGTGTTTGTCCGCGATCAGCGCAACGCAGATCTGGCTCAGGAACATGCCGTCGACGCCATCGAGCGTGCTGGACATCCCGTCGTGCGCATCCAGGTAGCTTCACCGAAGCGTTTGGGGCAGGAATTCTTTCGTTTTGAAATTGCGACCGCTGTCGCCGGCGCCGTCCTCGGCATCAATCCGTTCGATCAGCCTGACGTCGAGGCGAGTAAGGTCGCGGCGCGTGCGATGACCGAGACGTTCGAAAAGACCGGGTCGCTGCCGCCGGTATCGCCCGTTTGCATCGAGAACGACATCGCGCTGTACACGGACGAAGCCAATGCGCGGGCGCTGCGGGGAGGGGGGGCTCACCGCACACTGGAAAGCTGGTTCAAAGCGCACTTTGACCGGCTTGATGACGGCGACTATTTCGCGGTCCTTGCTTACCTCGACGCCACCGCGCCGCGGATACAGGCTCTGCAAGGATTGCGTACTGCAGTGCGCGACCGCAAACGGGTCGCAACCGCGTTGCAATTTGGGCCGCGTTTTCTGCACTCGACCGGACAAGCCTATAAAGGTGGGCCGAATTCCGGGGTGTTTCTCCAAATCACGGCCGAGCCCAGCTCCGATCTCGACATTCCGGGACGCAAGGCAAGCTTCGGAGTGATTGAATCGGCGCAGGCGCGCGGCGATTTGCGCGTGCTCGCCGAGCGCGACCGTCGCGTGTTGAACGCGCACATCGCGGGCGACGTCGATGCAGGCTTGGCATTGATCCGCGAGGCGGCGCTTCGAGCGCTCTCCTGAATCCTATTGTGAAACGAACTGCCGGAGCCGCGCGTAAAGACCGGCGGGGGACGGCAGGGGCGACGCAGCGATGGCTGGCGGCGCCGAGCCGATAAGACGTGCGCCGATTGTTGTGCGCTGAACCACGAGCGTAGTTATCCAGCTCAGCGCTACCGTGGCGCTGAAAACAATCGCTCCCTTCACCACCGCGAACAGTGCGAACGGCAGAAGTGCGTATTGCAGCCAGACGTCGAAGACGTAGTGAAGAAGATAAAGGCTATACGCGTTCACCGACAGGCTCCTCAGCATGGGCGAGCGTCGCGTGCCGAAGCGCAAGCTTGCGGAAAGAAAGAAAAAGCAGCCGCAGGCGCAAGCCAAGACAAAGCTCAGATCAGCGGCGATTCGAATGCCGACGGGAGCCGGACCATCGAGGGTCAAGGATGTCGCGGCCATCCAGAGGATTAGCGAAGCAAGTGCCGCAACCAGCCACAATGCCCAGCGGCGAGGCAATGCGCCGTCCGCTGCCACGAGGCCGCAATCGATACCTTCGACTCCGATCCCCAGTCCGGTGAAGAAGTAGACGGCATACAACAATGGTCGCGACAGCTGCAGGGGGAGGAAACCCGTATCCGTCCACTCCCAAGGCGTGAAAATGAGCGCGAGCGGGACGTAGGCAACTGCGGTGACTGCGACGAGGACCGCAAAGAAATAGCCAGGGTGCTTCCCGGCCCTGGCCGCCCAGCGGCCCAAGGCTGGCAACGCATTCGGCGCGATCCAGTTGATGCCGACCGCTACAAAATTCAACGCGAGGAGTTGCCACAGGAACCAAAGCTGGCCGTTATGGACAAACGGCAGCGCCAAATAGTGGTCGATATAATCCGGTACGCTCGGATTTTTGGCTGAGACGAGATAGACTGGATAAATGGCCACCGGGACCAGAACAATAATGCCAAACACAAACGGAACGCCCAGCCTGAGCAGGCGATCGCGCACAAATCGCCAGTTTCGCTTGCGCGCAAGGCTCGGCCACACGAACAAGCCCGATAGCAGAAACATCAGCGACATCAGGTAGACGTCCTGCCAGGCGCAGAATAGGTCGAAGCCGAACCAGCGGTGGCTGTCCAGAATAGGAAACGACCGCCATTGATACGGCGGGTCGTTAAAACCGGCTGTTCTCTGTGGTATCCATTCGACGTAAGCCAGCACCGAATGGAACGCGAGTACGATGAGGATGACGACCGCGCGCAAATTGTCGAGCGCCAAGCTCGAGCGCGACATGGTGACGGCGCGTGGCATAAACGTTTAAATCCCGGTTAGTCGATTTGATCCCAGAGCGTCCCGCCCGACTATTGAAATGCTACGCCGCTGTTGCGAGCAAGAAAACCAAAAAAATATACATGGACTTTGGCGGAACTTGACTTCACCTGACCCCGAAGCTTGCGCAAGCCTCCCGGCTTTCGTTCAAATCCGCGATGGCATATTTCAAGTTCCCGGTTGTAACGTCGTTAAATCACCGCATTGTCGAACAATGGATTCGCGCCCACAAGGCGATGAATTTGATTCGGCCGGTCAACGAATGGAGGACGCATTGGCGGTGCGATTAACGTGGGTTGCGATAGCTGGCCTGGTCGCGCTCGTGGCGGCGACCCAACCCTCAACTGCCGCCGAGCCGACCGTGGCTGGGCTGTGGCAAAAGACTGATGCTGAAACCGGCAAGCCGGTCATTTGGTTCCTGTTCCGTGAAAACGGCGGAACCTATGAAGGCGTCGCAGCGAAGTTATTTCCGCTGCCGACCGATGGCCCATCGCCGCCGAACTGCACCCGTTGTCAGGACGACCGCAAGAATGCGCCGTTACTTGGATTGCCAATCATCCGCGACATGCAACGGGTCGGCTTTCAGTATCAAAATGGGAATATCCTCGATCCGCGAGATGGCAATATTTACCACGCTATGATGACGCTAAGCCCGGACGGTCAATCGCTGACGGTTCGCGGATATCTGGTCATACCGTTGCTTGGGCGTGACGAGGTTTGGCAGCGTCTGCCGGACGCTTCGGCAAAAGCACTCGATCCTACGATCGTCGCCAGATATCTGCCGGCGCCACAGCCAAAAACTGTTACGCGGCCCCATCCGGGAAACACGAGGTCCGCAGATACGGTTCGCTGAGTTCGCTGAGACTGTGCTACTCAATCCGAACCGATGCCGAATTCACAGCCGGGTTCGGCATAGTAATAACGGGCGACGCCATAATCGTCGCGCTGGACCACTGGGCGGCAGTGAGCGAGCCATCTGTGATCGCGTGCCGCCATTTGGGCCCTTTCCGTCTCACTTAAGGGTTCCGGCACCACGCGGACGAAGGGATCACCTGACGTTCCCCAGTTGTCGACGCAGTTGAAGCTCCGCGCAGTTCCAACACAGCTCTCGGCTGCGATGTTGCCCGCACCAGCAGATGTCCACGTCACGACCGAGAGCACCATTGCGGTGCCGATTTGCGCGGCCCGCCACAATGCCGAATTCGCCTCGGCAGGACGACTGGTTAACACCGCTCTCGCTCCCTCGATCATCGGCGGCGGAATTACCCACGGCCAAATGCGTCCCAAGTAATGCGTCCCAAGTAATGCGTGCCAAGTCTTGGCGCGCCAAGTCTTGATGTCCAAAGTCTCGGACGGGAAGGAGCAAGCGAAGTGCCAGAGCTTCTGCCCTGTTTTGGCACAGCTACGGTAGCGGCGAGTCTGGCGTCGCGCGCTCGTTAACGCTTGATGATCATGGATGCCGGGAGCCGGCGCTCCTCCCATCCTGTTTGCTGCAGTTCAGGCACGGTGTCGTCGCACTCCGGGTAGCCGAGGCAAAAATAGCCGATGAATTTCCACTCGGCGCGAACGCCGAGGAGCTTTGCTACGGTCGCCGGATCGAGGATCGAGACCCAGCCCATGCCGATGCCTTGCGCGCGCGCTGCCAGCCAGATCGTGTGCACCGCCGTCACCGCGGAGTATTCGATCATTTCCGGCATCGTGAGGCGGCCCAGGCCGTGCCCCTGGTCGGTCGAGCGATCGGCGAAGACCGCCAAGTGGCAGGGCGCCTCCTCCATTCCGGCTAACTTGAGCCGCGCATAGTGCCCGGCGCGTTCCCGGTTTTGGGCGTTGAGCGCCTCGGTGTTGCATCGTGCGAAATTGTCGCGGATCGCCGTTCGGGTAGCATCGTTGTCGACGGTGACGAAACGCCACGGCTGACTGAGTCCCACCGACGGGGCGAGGCACGCGAGCTCGATAAGAGCTTCCAGCGTGCCGCTCGGCAACGGGTCGCGGCGGAACCGCCGGACATCGCGGCGCCAAACCAGAAGATCGCGCAAACGCACGCGAAAGGCGTCGTCAAAATCGACCGTTCTTGCGGGTGCGACTGTCTCAGGTGTCATGTGGGGAATTGTTCTGGAATGAAGCCATCGCGGCTTGTAATCGCTGCCACTCCCGCGCGTTCCCGGGCAAACCGAAGCGCAGCCAGGTCGGATTGTCCGGGAAGGCGCGCACAAAAATTCCGGCGTGTCCGAGATGGCGGAACAGGGAATTTGCGGAAGGAATTTGAACGAGCCGGAACAAGCTAGTGCCGCCGATGATGGAGAGACTTGAGGCGGTCAGAATCGCGTCGAGTTTGTTTGCTTGATTTCGCAAGACGCTTACGCGTCCGCTCGATCCAGTCTGTGTCTGCCAGGGCTTTTGTACCGACAGCCAGCGCGGGTCCCGAGACTGCCCAGGGGCCGAGCAAGGCGCCGAGCCGCGCTGCAAGAGCCGGCGCCGCGATTGCGAAGCCGAGCCTGACGCCAGCGAGACCGAAAAATTTGCCGAACGAGCGCAGCACGACGACATTTCCGCCCGCCACGTCGGCGGCGAGACTTGCCTCCGGCCGCTCGACATCCATGAAGGCCTCGTCGATCACCAGCACACCGCCGCGGCGACGCAGGTCTTGTGCAAGCGTGAGCAAAGTCGGGCGCTGGAATGAGCCGCCCGTCGGGATTATTGGGGTTGCCGACAATAACGAGCGTGGCGTCGCCGCAGTCTTCGATGCGGCGCACTGTTTTGACGGCGTGGCCTGCCAGTATCGCGGCGCGGGAGAGCTCGGGGTAGGTCGGTGTCAGGATGGCCGCGCGCCCAGGTCGCGCCAGGCCGGCGACCAGAGGCAGCAGAATCTGCGTGCCTGGCGCGGACACGATATGCGCCGCTGTCGCCGCGCCGTAAGCGCGCGCGGCCGTCTCCGCGAGCACATCCGCGGCCGCAATATCCGGTAAACGGGCGAACAGCTCAGCCGAAAACCGCGGCAACGGATAGGGTTTGGGATTGATCCCGGTCGACAGGTCGATGAAAGGTTCCGGTGCGCCCGGGAACTGGCGTCGGGCGGCGCCGAGGTTGCCGCCGTGCAGCAGCGGCTCGTCCTCGCCGCCGTGAAGGATCATGTCTGTCGCGCTAGCTCTCATCGCCATGCTGATCGAGCTGTGTTTCGGCTATCCGGACGCGGTATCGAACATCATCGGCCACCCGGTAACGTGGATCGGGCGGCTGATCGACGCGCTCGACAATTGGCTCAATCGCGACGCGGCAGCACCCAGTGAACGCCGGTCAGCCGGCGTTGCTACGGTGTTGATCGTTGCCGCAGTCGTGGGCGGGGTCGCTTTGGTGCTCGAGTACGAGCTGCTGCGACTGCCGCTTGGGATTCTTGTTACAGGCGTCCTCGCCAGTACCCTTGTCGCACAAAGGAGTCTCAGCCGGCACGTCGCGGATGTCGCGGCCGCACTGGAAAAAGATGGAATCGCGGCTGCCCGCGTCGCCGTGGCGCGGATCGTCGGCCGCGACACGGCGGAACTTGACGCCGCCGGCGTTGCGCGTGCGGCCATCGAGAGCCTCGCTGAAAATTTTTCCGACGCGGTCGTCGCGCCGGTCATCTGGATGGTCATAGGCGGACTTCCTGGCGCTGCACTCTACAAGGCAATCAATACGGCCGACAGTATGATCGGCCACCGTACTCAGCGTCACGAGGCCTTCGGCTGGGCCGCGGCACGGCTCGACGACCTCGTCAACCTGCCGGCATCGCGCCTCTCCGCGCTTCTTCTCGTCGCGGCGGCGGTGTTGACCAAGAATACCGCCCCAAGTGCCGCGTGGCGCGCGGTCCGCCGTGATGCCGCGCGCCACCGCTCACCCAATGCCGGCTATCCGGAGGCGGCGATGGCGGGAGCGCTCGGCCTTTCTCTTGCGGGCCCGCGCAGTTATGGCGGCGTGAGCATCGACGATGCCTTGATGGGGGATGGACGCCGTGAAGCCGATGCCGCCGACATTCGTCGCGCGCTCGCTCTGTTTCATAGCGCGGATAGCCATCCTGATAGCGGTTCTCGCCGTGATAACGGCTTTGTTCATTTTGCCAATTTGAGCAAGCGATCGAGAGCAATATGCTTGGCGAGATGCGCGGCAAGCGCGTCGAGCGTATTCTCGACCGACGCGTCATAGTCGATGTTCGCGGTGCCCCCGAAACGAGCGAGCCACGCCGCACGTTGGCAGTCATCGGCGAACAAGCCGTGGACGTAAGTGCCGATGACCCGACCGTCCGGCGAAACCGCACCTTCGGCCGATCCGTCTGCGAGATGCGCAAAGGGCCGGGCACAATCGGGTCCCTCCGTTTTGCCCATGTGCATTTCGTAGCCGCTGAAAGGAGCACCATCATTCGATACGCCCCGCACGGGCTCAAGGCGCTTCTCAGCCGACTAGCGTCGTTGCGACGTCGACTAGTCCAAGCCCTTCGACCTTCGCCGGCGGTCCCTCAATGCCTTCAGGATCGGCAATGATGCGTCCGAGCATCTGATAGCCGCCGCAAAGGCCGAGGATCGTTCCGCCCCGCCGCCGGTGCGCGGCAATGTCGATATCGAAGCCGGCGGCGCGCAGCGCCGTAAGATCGGCGATGGTCGCCTTTGAGCCGGGCAGCACGATGAGATCGGCGTCGCCGGGAAGTGCCGTGCCCGGACGTACGCGCATGAGATCGACGTCTGGCTCGGCATCGAGCGGATCGAGATCGTCGAAATTGGCGATGTGCGGCAGGATCGGAACTGCAATGCGGACCCGGGCTTGCGGCTTGCGCGGCCGGCTCTGCTCAAGCGCGAGCGCATCTTCCGCCGGGAGCGAGCGAGCGGCGGCAAAGAACGGCACCAGGCCGAGAGCTTCCCATCCGGTCGCCTGCGCGATGCGCTCCATTCCCGCAGCAAACAGCGATGCGTCGCCGCGAAATTTGTTGACGATAAAGCCGCGCACCAGCGCCGCGTCGTCGGGCGCGAGAATTGCTTTGGTGCCGACGAGGCTCGCGATCACGCCGCCACGGTCGATGTCGCCGATCAGCACCACCGGCACATCGGCGGCGCGGGCAAATCCCATATTGGCGATGTCGTTTGCGCGCAGGTTCACTTCGGCGGCGCTGCCGGCGCCTTCAACGAGCACGATGTCGGCTTCGCGCCGCAGCTTTTCAAAGCTGTCGAGCACATACGGCAAAAGATCGCGCTTCATGTGCTGATAGGCGGCAGCTTTAGCGCTGCCGTAAACGCGGCCCTGCACCACGATCTGCGCGCCGATCTCGCTCTGCGGTTTCAGCAGCACCGGATTCATGTTGAATGCTCGCCGGTGTGCGCGCGGCGCGGGCCTGCAAGGCCTGGGCGCGGCCGATCTCGCCGCCGTCCGCCGTTACCGCGGCGTTGTTCGACATGTTCTGCGGCTTGAACGGGCGCACGGCCAGGCCGCGAAGCGTGAACGCGCGCGCCAGCCCGGCGACAATCAAGGATTTGCCCACGTCCGAGCCGGTGCCCTGGAACATGAGCGCGCGCGCCGCCATGCGCTTCAGAACTCGATGCCCGGCTGAGCCTTCACGCCGGCAGCAAAATGGTGCTTCACCAGCGTCATCTCGGTGACGAGGTCGGCGGCGGCGAGGAGTTCCGGCTTGGCATTCCTTCCGGTCACGACCACGTGCAGACCTGCGCGGCGACCCGCCAAGACGGCGACGACATCGGCAAGGTTCAGATAGTCGTAACGAAGCGCGATGTTGAGTTCGTCGAGAATGACAAGTCCAAAGCTCGGATCGGCCATGAGTTCGCGGGCCTTCGACCATGCGCGTTCGGCGGCAGCCACGTCGCGTGCGCGATCCTGCGTCTCCCAGGTAAAACCCTCGCCCATCGTGTGCCAAACGAGTTGATCGCCAAATCTCGCCAGTGCGTCGCGCTCGGCGGTGTGCCAGGCGCCCTTGATGAACTGCACCACGCCGACGCGTTGCCCGCGCCCCAACATGCGCAGCGCGAGCCCGAACGCAGCCGTGGACTTTCCCTTGCCGGAGCCGGTGTGCACGATCAGCAAACCCTTCTCGATCTTCTTATCGGCGACTTCGGCATCCTGCACGGCTTTGCGCTTTGCCATCTTGGCGCGATGGCGTTCGGCCTCGGTCTTATCGATCGCTTGCGTCATGATACTCTTTCCAAAGTCCCTTTCACCGCGAGCGGCAAGCCCGCGACCATGAGGACAACGCGATCCGCGCGCGCCGCGATGCGCTGGTTGAGGATGCCCTGCAAGTCGCGGAACCGCCGGCCGAGCGGATAGTCCGGTACGATCCCGGATCCCACTTCGTTCGCGACCAGAACGGTCGGCGCCGTCCTCGACGCCAATGTTGTTTCCAGAGCCTGCATCTCCTGTTCGATGTCTGCGTCCGCCAGCATGAGATTTGAGAGCCACAGCGTCAGGCAATCGACCAGCACCGGCATCTGTCCGCATGCGGACAGCGCGGCTGAAAGATCACGTGGCGCTTCGATAGTTCGCCAGTCTGCACCGCGGCGCTCGCGGTGAGCTTTGATGCGCGCCGACATTTCTTCATCGCCCGCTTCCGCCGTTGCCACATAGGCCCAAGGCGGCGACAAAGCGGCGACCACGCCCTCGGCGTATCGGCTTTTGCCCGAGCGCGCGCCGCCGAGCACGAAAGTCAGCGGCACGCTCACTGAAGGCTATCCGGGGCAATCCACATGATATTCACGTGGTCGTTTGTCCCTTCCAAGGGCCGATTTGCAGCGAGATCAGCATGACGGAACCAGGCGCCATTGACAAAGCCGCAGGGTCGACCGCTAACTACCACCTTCGACGGTCTCTCGAGAGAGAGCGAACAGGGAATGTGGTGCGGAACGCGAGTTCCTAATCCGCAGCTGCCCCCGCAACTGTAAGCGGGTAGTCTCGTCCGAATAAGCCACTGGCGGCCTTCTTGCCGCCGGGAAGGCAGGCCGAGGCGCCGATCCGCGAGCCAGGAGACCTGCCGTCGGGCCTAGTCGACGCGACAAACACCGCTCGGGGTGCATCGGTGGATGATCTGGAAGACGCAAGTCTTTTGGTCCTCGCTCGCGCCGGCGTCTGGTTACGCGAGGACTGAACAGTGCTCACTTTCCTGAAAACGGCGGTCGACGACGCGTCGCCGGATCAGCGTACCAAGATTGGTGCGATCTATGCTCTTCTGATTGCGGGCAACGCGTTGGTCTGGGCTTGGGCCGTCATTGCGCCTCGCCGGGCGGCCGACGCTTCTCGGTACCGCCGTTCTCGCTTATGTGCTCGGCCTGCGCCACGCCGTCGATGCGGACCATATCGCCGCGATCGACAATGTCGTGCGCAAATTGATGCAGGAGGGCAAGCGGCCGGTCGCGGTCGGGCTGTTCTTCTCGCTTGGCCATTCGCTGGTCGTTGCGCTGGCCGTCGCGGCAATTGCCACCGCGGCGTTTGCGCTGCGCCGGCACTTCCACGAATTCAAGTTGATCGGCAGCATCATCGGCACCGCAGCCTCTGCGTTCTTTCTGCTCGCCATTGCTGCGATCAATCTCGTCGTTCTGCGCGGCGTTTGGCGGAGCTTTCTGCGCGCCCGCCGTGGCGAACCGGTCGCCGAACATGAGTTGGATCTTCTCCTCTCCGGCCGCGGTTTTCTTGCCCGCATCTTCCGCCCGCTGTTCCGCATGGTGTCGAGAAGCTGGCAAATGTTTCCGATCGGGTTTCTGTTCGGCCTCGGCTTCGATACCGCGACCGAGATCAGCCTGTTTACCGTCGCGGCCAGCCAGGCGTCCGACGGTCTGACCCTCGGCACTGTCATGATCTTTCCGGCATTGTTTGCCGCCGGGATGACGCTCCTCGACACCACCGACAGCGTGCTGATGGTCGGAGCCTATGGCTGGGCGTTTCTCAACCCACTCCGCAAGATTTGGTACAATCTCACCATCACAGCCATTTCCGTCGTGGTCGCGGTGCTGATCGGCGGCATCGAGGCGCTGGGGCTTATTGCCGGCAAGCTGGGCCTCGAAGGCGCCTTCTGGAATATGATCGGCGATCTCAACGGCGGCATCGCCAATTTTGGTTATCTCGTCGTCGGTGTTTTCCTCGCAAGCTGGGCGCTGTCTTATTTGCTCTATCGCTGGCAGGGCCTTGATCGTCCCGTGGTCGAGCGGGCGTAGGAGGAGCCGATGACGATCTCCTCCGACGAAACGCTCAAGACCAAGGCGGCGCAGTCCGCCGCACCTATCGTGTATGTGTGCGTCACTTGCCGGCCGGTCGGCGAGCCCGACAGTCCGGTGCGGCCCGGTGCGATCCTCGCCGCTGCAACTGCGGAGGCCGCCGCCGACACCGAAGTCGAGGTTCGCCCCATGCGCTGCCTCGCCAATTGCTCGCGCGGCCCGAGCGCCGCGCTCCGCTGCAACGGTTCGTGGACCTACGTATTCGGCGGACTGGATGCGACGTGCGCCGGCGCTCTCATCGAAGGCGCGCGCCTTCTGGCCAATGCCGCCGACGGTATTCTGCCGTGGCGAGGGCGGCCGGCGCCGCTCAAGCGCGGTTTGATTGCGCGCGTTCCCCCGCTGGACTTTCAAGAGGTCGATCTATGAACAACACGCTCGCGCGCATTCCCTGCACCATCGTCACCGGCTTTCTCGGCGCCGGCAAAACCACGCTCATTCGCCACGTGATCGCCAACGCGCAGGGCCGCCGGCTCGCGGTGATCGTCAATGAGTTCGGCGATGTCGGCATCGACGGCGACATTCTCAAAGGCTGCGGCAATACCGCTTGCCCTGAAGAAAACATCGTCGAACTGGCGAACGGTTGCCTTTGCTGCACGGTCGCCGATGAATTTGTTCCGGCGCTCGACGCCATCCTCGCGCGCGACGGCATCGAGCACATCGTCATCGAAACGTCGGGGCTCGCGCTGCCGAAGCCGCTGGTGCAAGCGTTCCATTGGCCGGCGATCAAGAGCCGCGTCACTGTCGACGGCGTTGTCGTTGTCGTTGACGGCGCGGCGCTCGCCGAGGGCCGCGTGGCGAACGATCTCAGCGCACTCGCGCAGCAACGCGCGGCCGACTCGGCGCTGGCCCACGACGATCCCGTCGAAGAAGTCTTCGAGGACCAGATCGCCTGCGCCGATCTTGTCGTCCTCAACAAACGCGACCTGATCGATGCTGCCGGTATCGAGAAGGCGCACGCCGCGATCGCCGATGTGCTGCCGCGCAGCGTGAAGGTGATCACCGCCGCCGACGGCAAGGTCGACCACGCGCTGCTGCTTGGCCTCGGCGTCGGCACCGAGGACGACATCGCCAACCGGCGCACCCATCACGATGCCGAGGAAGATCACGATCACGACGACTTCGACTCGTTCGTCGTGCCGATGGACGAGATCGCCGATCCGTCGGCGCTGACGGCGCGCGTTGCAGCGCTGGCCGAGAATTTCGATGTGCTGCGCGTAAAAGGTTTTGCGGCGGTGGCGGGAAAGCCGTTGCGTTTGCTGGTTCAGGCGGTAGGTGCACGCGTAACCCACCAGTACGACCGCCCGTGGACCGCTGCCGAGTCGCGCCGGGGCCAGCTGGTGGTGATCGGACTGAAAGGACTTGATCGCGCGGCAGTGACGCAAGCGTTGGTCGGCTAAAGGGTGGATTGAGCGATGCATCTGCTCACGACGACTTCGACCAACCTCGACGAGATTGTCGAAGCCGTCGATCTCGGCCAATCGCCGGGCGACATTGTCGTGCTGTCTTTTGCCGACAGCGATCTCGCCGGCCTCGCCGCCGCCTGGGAAGCGGAGCGCGCCGCACTGCCGAGCGTCCGCCTCGCGCATTTGCGTGATCTTCGTCATCCGATGTCGGTCGATCTGTGGATCGATCAGCGTCGGCGCGCACGCCAGGGTGATCGTGGTGCGTCTGCTCGGCGGTCTCGATTGGTGGAAGTACGGGATTGATCGGTTGTCGGCGCTGGCGCGTGAACGCAACATCGCGCTCGCCGTATTGCCGGGTGAAGACCGCAACGACGAGCGGCTTACGACGGCCTCGACGCTACCGCCGGAAGAACTTGGACGTGCTGCTGCGGTTTTTCCGCGAAGGCGGCCGCGAAAATCTGCGCGCGCTGTTGCGCAGGCTTGCTCGCCACGCCGGTTCCGATCTCGAAGCGCGTGAGCCTAAGCCCGTGCCGCGGCTCGCGGGCTATTTGCCCGGCGAAGGCGCCGTTGATCTCGACCGTCTTTGCGCTTCGCTGGAATCCGGCAGACCGGTGGTCCCGATCATTTTCTATCGCGCGCTGTTGCTGGCGAGCGATACCGCCCCCATCGACGCGCTGTGCACGGCGCTCGACGAGCGTGGCTTGGCGCCGGCTCCTCTTGTCGTCACCAGCCTCAAGGACCGCGAAGCCGCTGCGTTCCTGCAAGACGCGTTCGCGCGGCTTGATCCCGCACTCATCGTCACCACGACAGCCTTCGCGGCAGCTGGCAATAGCGGCGAGTTGACGGCGCTCGACTGCGTCGATGTTCCGATCTTGCAAGTCGTCAGCGCGACGACGCGCCGCGCCGCGTGGCGCGAGAGCGCACGCGGCCTCGGTGCCGCCGATCTCGCGATGCACATCGTCCTTCCCTGAGCTTGATGGCCGCGTGCTTGCCGGCGCAGTCGCATTCAAGGACGAACTGCCGCCGCTTGACGGACTTTCTTTCACGGCGCTGGCAAGCCGACCCGAAGCGGACCGGATCGCGATGGTCGCCGACCGCATTGCTGCGCTTATCCGTCTGCGCACGCTGCCGCGCGGCGAGCGTCGGATTGCCAGTACTGATGCCGGATTATCCCGGTGCGCGCGGGTCGCGCCGGCTACGCGGTTGGTCTCGACGTGCCGGCGAGCGTGCTTGCGCTTTTGCGTGATCTCGCCGCCGCTGGATACAGCGTAGACGGCGCGCCGAAAACGCCGCGCGAGCTTCTGGACGTCCTTGCCGGTGGTGCGACCGACGCGAAGCTCCCGCTGGCGGAATACGAGAGCCTGCTTGCGGAATTGTCGCCAACGGCAGTCGCGCGCTTGCGGGAGGCTTGGGGTGAACCGGCCACCGATCCTGATTTCCGCGACGGGGCGTTTTTCTTCCGCGCGCAAAAATTCGGCAAGCTTTTGGTCGCGCTGCCGCCGGACCGCGGCCGGTCCAGCGAGCGCCGCGCCGATTATCACGACCCGGTCTTGCCGCCGCGGCACGCGCTCGTCGCCTTTGGGCTGTGGCTGCAGCATGGATGGAAAGCCGACGCGCTTGTCCACATGGGTGCGCACGGCACGCTGGAATGGCTGCCGGGCAAGGCGGTCGCACTCACCGCGGAGTGTTTTCCGGAGATCGTCACCGGAGCGCTGCCGGTGATCTATCCGTTCATCGTCAGCAATCCCGGCGAAGCGGCGCAGGCTAAACGCCGGATCGCGGGCGTAACCATCGGCCACCTGCCGCCACCGCTCGTCGCCGGCGGACTTTCCGGTGACGCGCGCGAGCTTGAGCGATTGGTCGATGAGTACGCGCAGGCCGACGGTCTCGACCGGCGGCGGCGCGAACGTCTGGCGAAGCTGATCGTCGAGACGGCGCAACGCAGCGGGCTTGGCGCGTGAGGCTGGCGTCGACGGCGCGTCGGCGCCCGACGACGCGCTCCGCCGCATTGATGCCTGGCTGTGCGATCTGAAAGACCTCGCCATCAAAGACGGCTGCACATCTATGCCCGTGCGCCAGCCGGTGTCGACGATCCGCTGTGGCAGGCGAGCGCCGAGGCTGAACGTAAAGCGTTACTCGCCGCGCTCGACGGACGCCGGATTGCGCCCGGCCCGGCCGGATCGCCGACACGCGGCCGCCGCGACGTGCTGCCGACCGGCCGCAATCTCTTCACCGCCGATCCGCGCACGTTGCCGACGCCGACCGCGATGGACCTCGGCCGACTGGCCGCCGACGAAATTCTGCGCGCGCATCTGCAAACGCATGGTGAGCCGCCGCGGAGCGTCGTGATCGATCTGTGGGGCAGCGCCACATTGCGCACTGGCGGCGAAGAGATCGCGCAAGGCTTTGCGCTGCTCGGCTGCCGGCCGATCTGGGACCATGCGACCGGGCGGGTCACCGGCGTCGAGGTGCTGCCGAATGCGACCATCGGACGGGCGCGGGTCGATGTCACCTGGCGTATTTCGGGATTGTTTCGCGACCTCTTCCCCGCGCAAATCGCGCTCATCGATGCCGCCGTGCAAGCCGTCGCCGCGCGCGACGAAGCCGACGACGAAAACCCGCTCGCCGCTGTGCGCCGTGCGACCGGCTCTGCTCGTCTTCATCGCATCTTTGGTACCGCGCCCGGCACTTACGGCTCCGGCGTCGAAGACCTGCTCGGCCGCAACATTGACACCGAGGCGATCGGTGCGGCGTACCTTGCCGGCGGCTTCGCACAGTTATGGCGGCGCCGAAGGAGACGGCAGCGCCGCGCCTGATGCTTTCACGCAGCGCGTCGCGGGCGCGGACCTTCTGGTCCATCCGAGCGACGATCCGGCGCGCGATCTGCTCGAAGGCGCCGAGGATGTCGCCTTTGTCGGCGGCTTTGCCGCGGCGGCAAAGATGCTCGGCCGTGCGGCCGATCTCGTCATGCTCGACGTGACCGATCCGCAGCGGCCGCGGGCGCGAACACTTTCGGTCGGCGCTGGCCCGCATCGTGCGCGCGCGCGCGATCAACCCGCGCTTCATCGCTGGGCAAATGCGCCACGGCCCGCGCGGCGCCGCTGAACTTGCCGAAACGGTCGACCGGCTGGTTGCCTTTGCCGAAACGACCGACGCGGTCGCGAGCGAATTGTTTGATCTCCTGCACGCGGCCTATGTCGTTGACCCGGACGTGCAGGCTTTTCTGCTGCGCGAAAACCCGCAAGCCGCTGCCGCGATCGCGGAGCGGCTTGACGCCGCACGGCGGCAGGGTCTTTGGCATCCACGGCGCAACGATGTCGATGCGGGCCTTGCGGCGCTCCGCGCGGAGGCGGCGGCATGACGGCGCTCGCTATCAATCATTTGCAGCGCCGGGGCGCCTGTCCTGGACTATCGGCGCCGATGCCAACGGGCGATGGATTGCTCGTCCGGCTCCTGCCGATTGGCACGATCCCACTTGCGGCATTCGCACGATTGTGCGCGGCCGCGCGTCGGCACGGCAACGGCATCATTGAAGTAACCAGCCGCGGCAGCATCCAGGTTCGCGGGCTGAACGCCGGCTCGGCATCGCGCTTTGCTGATGCGATCGCGGCGCTCGATATCGCGGCAGAGGACGGCGTTCCCGTTCTCAGTAACGTGCTTGGCCGGGCTCGACGGAGGACGAAATTCTGGATGCGAATGCGCTTGCCGCAGATTTGCGGCGTGCGCTGAGCCGAACATCGCTGACCGCAAGGCTGGCGCCCGAAAGTTTCGGTCGCCGTCGATGGTGGCGGTGCGCTCAACCTCGACAATGTTTCCGCCGACGTGCGTCTGCGCGCCCAAGCGACCGGCGGCGGCGCAACGCTCCGCGTCGGTATCGCGGGCGACGAAGCGAGCGCAGCGCAAGTCGGTGCGATCGCGCCTGCTGATGGAGTCGAGGCACGTCATCAAGCTGCTTGAAGTCATTGCGCGACGCGGGCCTACTGCGCGTGCGCGCGATATTCTGGCGGCCGAAGGCGACACGCTCTTTCGCTCGGCGCTCGCCGATCTCCTGATCGAGGATGTGACGCCGCTCGGCAAATGCATTGACGGCGGTGAGCCGATCGAATCGCATCGGCTGCGCGATGGATCGCTCGCGTGCGGCGTCGGTCTTGCCTTCGGCCACGCCGATGCCACGACGCTCGAGCGCTTGATTGAAGCCGCGAGGGCGGCTGGCGCGATCGGCATACGTGCAGCCGCGGACCGCGTGCTGATGTTTGTCGGTCTTAGGGAAGCTGCGGCGTCCGCTTTCGTCAACGCTGCCGAAGCGCTCGGCTTCATTGTCGCGGCCGACGATCCGCGCCGGCGTATCGTCGCCTGTGCCGGCGCGCCGATCTGTTCGTCGGCGCACATTGCCGCGCGTGCGCTGGCGCCGCGGATCGCCGGGATCGCGGCGTCGCACCTCGATGGCTCGTCGCCAAATTGCACATTTCCGGCTGCGCCAAGGGTTGCGCGCACGCCGGCATCGCAGCGCTCACGATTGTCGGCTCGCCCGACGGGTGCGCGCTGATCGCCAACGGCTCGTGCGCGCGATGCTCCCTTCGCCGTGATTGCAACCGACGAACTTCCGGTCGCGATCGAGAAGCTACTTTCACGAGACGGCGCGCGAGGACGGTCATGTCTGAGCGCACGGCATATTTGCGTGACGGGACGGCGATCTACGAGCGCTCGTTCGCCATCATCCGCGCCGAGGCCGATCTGTCGCGCTTTTCGCCGGAAGAAGCCGAGGTCGCAGTGCGCATGATCCATGCCTGCGGCGTGGTTGAAGCGGCGCAGAACATCGTGTTCGGCAACGGCCTTGTCGCCGCCGCGCGCGGCGCGCTCGCGGGCGGTGCGCCGATCCTCTGCGACTCCGAAATGGTCGGGCGCGGGATCACCCGCGCGCGCCTGCCGGCGCGAAACGAAGTGATCTGCACGCTCAATGACCCGCGCGTCGTCGACCTCGCGCAAAGACTGGCAACCACGCGTTCGGCGGCCGCGCTCGATTTGTGGGCTGAGCGCATCGCGGGTGCGCGTCGTCGCCATCGGCAATGCGCCGACTGCGTTGTTCCGCCTGCTCGATCTGATTGACGCAGGCGCGCCGAAACCGGCGGCGATCGTGGGCATCCCAGTCGGCTTTGTCGGCGCGGCCGAATCCAAGGACGCGCTTGCCGCCGATCCGCGCGGCGTGCCGTTTCTCACCGTGCGCGGCCGCATGGGCGGCAGCGCCATGACCGCCGCCGCGATCAACGCGTTGGCGAGGGCCGGGCATATGAGCGCGGCGACGCGCACCGGGAAGCTTGCTGGGCGTCGGCGTCGGACCCGGCGATCCCGAGCTGATGACGCTGAAGGCGGCGCGCGCACTTGCTGAGGCCGAAGTCGTCGCGCACTTCGCCAAGGCCGGAAACGCAAGCCACTCGCGCGCGATCGCCGCGGCGCATGTGCGCGCCGGCGTCATCGAATTGCCGCTGCTCTATCCGGTCACGACCGAGCTGCCGAAATGCAGCACCGGCTATCGCGATGCGATCGGCGATTTCTATGATGAAGCCGCCGCCAAGATTGCCGCCCATCTCGAAGCCGGATGCACTGTCGCCGTGATCTGCGAAGGCGACCCGATGTTCTATGGTTCCTACATGCATTTGCATGCGCGGCTGGCGCTGCGTTTCCCGGCCGAAATTATCGCCGGCGTGACCGGCATGTCGGGATGCTGGTCGGCGGCGGGAATGCCGATTGCGCAGGGCGACGATGTTTTCACCGTGCTTCCTGCGACTTTGCCGGAGGACGAATTGGTGCGCCGGCTTGCCGATGCGAATGCGGCGGTGGTGATGAAGGTCGGACGCCATTTGCCGAAATTGCGCCGTGCGCTGGCATCGAGCGGCCGCCTGCCGCGCGCCCTCTATGTCGAGCGCGGCACCATGGTCGACGCGAAAATGATCCCGCTTGAGCGCGAAGCTGGATGACGACGCGCCCTATTTTGCGGTCGTGCTGGTGCCGGGTTGGGAGGAGCGGCAGTGAGCGGACACCTCGCCGTCATCGGCTTGGGGCCGGGAGACGCGCGGTATCTCACGCCGGAAGCCGACGCTGCGACTCGCGTCGGCGCAAGCGCTCTATGGCTACGGGCCTTATCTCGACCGTGTGCCGGCGCGCCCCGGCCAAACCCTGCATGCATCGGATAATCGCGAAGAACGCGCACGCGCTTTCGCCGCGCTCCGCGATGCTGCCTCAGGCACGCGCGTTGCCGTCGTCTCCGGTGGCGACCCGGGCGTGTTCGCGATGGCGAGTGCGGTTTGCGAAGAAATTGAAACCGGGCCGGATGCATGGCGCACGCTCGATGTCATC
Source organism: uncultured Alphaproteobacteria bacterium (assembly GCA_963727325.1). GTDB lineage: Bacteria > Pseudomonadota > Alphaproteobacteria > Rhizobiales > Xanthobacteraceae > BOG-931. The sequence goes on along the minus strand of CAVSFV010000015.1, from coordinate 45,107 downwards.
GATCGTGCCCGGGATTACTGCGATGCTCGCGGTCGCGGCACGGATCGGCGCTCCCCTGGGCCACGATTTTTGCGCGCTCTCGCTCTCCGACAATCTCAAGCCCTGGGAACTGGTCGAGCAACGGCTCGATGCGGCTGCGGGCGCCGGTTTTGTGATCGCGCTGTACAATCCGATCTCTCGCGCACGCCCATGGCAATTTGGCGCCGCGATCGAGCGGCTGCGCCGGCATCTGCCGGCGACAACGCCGGTCGTGTTTGGCCGTGCCGTCGGGCGGCCGGATGAACGGGTCGACGTCGCGACGCTTGCTGTCGCCGATACGACCGAAGCGGACATGGCGACACTGATCATCGTCGGCTCGCGCGAAACGCGCGTGGTTCATCGCACCGGACTTTCGCCGCTGGTCTATACGCCGCGCGCGGTCGCCAAGGTGAGCGCATGATCGAGCCAGCCGAGCGCGTCCTCTACCGTTTCGACGGCAGGCGCTGCGGGCGCCGGCGGCCGGCGCAGCATGATCACGCCGATGTGCAAGGCGCGCGCTGCGGCGATCTTGCCGTAAGTGGCTTCGCCGCCGCTGTTCTTGGCGACAACTATCTCGATGCGATGCTCGGTCATGAGGGTCACGGTCGTTGGCCTCACTGAATGGACCGCGGCCGGTGACGTAGGAGACGTGCGGCAAAGGCAGCGGCGGATCGACCGGATCGACGCTGCGAATGAGATAAAAGTGCTGCGGGGCTTCGTTGAATGGTGCGAGCTCATTGCGGCCGAGCGCAACAAAAACGCGGCGCGGCGTTTCTCCGAGCGCACGTACTGCCTCACGGACGTCGCCCACTTCGGTCCACCGATCGCCGGCGGTCGCGATCCATGGCGGACGCCGCAGCGCCAGCAGCGGCACGCCATTCTGCCGCGCGGCTGCGACAGCATTTTCCGAAATGACGCGGGCGTAGGGATGCGTGGCGTCGATCAGCACGTCGATACCCTCGCTCGCCAAATAGGCCAGCGAGCCCGGCAGCGCCGCCAAAGCCGCCGCTGCGAACCGGCACCGGCTGGCGCGCGGGGGTCAGCAGTGCGGCCGGCGAGCGAAAGCGTCACGTTGAGGTCCGCGCGGCCCGCGAGCCGCTCGGCCAGCAATCGTGCTTCCGTCGTGCCGCCGAGAATAAGGACGCGCTTCATGCCGCTTCCTGATGCGATCGCGCGCGACACTGCCGCATCGCCGCGCTGGCTGTCCATCGTCGGCATCGGCGAAGACGGTGTCGATGGTCTTAGCGCGGCGGCGCGCGGATTGATCGGCGCGGCCGAGATCGTGTTCGGCGGACGGCGTCATCTCAGTCTCGCCGCACCGCTTATTCGCGGCGCGGCGCGGCCATGGCCCACTCCGTTCGATGGCGCCGCCGACGAGGTGCTGCATCATCGCGGCCGGCAAATCTGCGTGCTCGCGTCGGGCGACCCGTTCCACTATGGCGTCGGCGCGGTGCTGGCGCGAGCGATCGACGCGCGCGAGATGATCGTGGTGCCGGCGCCCTCGGCGTTCAGCCTGGCGGCGGCTCGGCTCGGCTGGTCGTTGCCGCAAACGGTGCTGCTCTCGGTGCACGGCCGCGCGCTCGATCTGCGTGCGCCCGCATTTGCAACCCGGCGCGCGCATTTTGGCGTTGACCTCAGACGGCGATGGGCCGGCGGCTCTGGCGCGGCTGCTCGCGGAAACAGGCTTCGGCGCGTCGCGGCTGACCGTGCTCGAAGCGCTCGGCGGCCCGCGCGAACGCGTTCGCACCACGACCGCGGCCGGCTACACCTTCGACGCCATCGATTCACTCAACACGATCGCAATCGAGGTCGAGGCCGCGCCGAACGCGCGCGTAATTGCGCGCGCGTCCGGCCTTGCCGACGATCTTTTCGAGCACGACGGTCAGATTACCAAGCGCGAGGTACGTGCGATCACGCTGTCGTCACTCGCGCCGCGCCGCGGCGAGTTGTTGTGGGATATCGGCGCCGGCGCCGGCTCGGTGGCCATCGAATGGATGCTCGCCGATCCTTCGATGCGTGCGATCGCAATCGAGCAACGCGCGGATCGCGCGGCGCGCATCCGCCGCAACGCCGCAGCATTCGGCGTGCCGGGACTTGAGATCGTGGAAGCGCGCCGCGCCGGCTGCGCTTGCTGGCCTCGCGCCGCCTGACGCCATTTTCATCGGTGGCGGCGCGAGCGAGCCCGGGGTACTCGACACTGCCATCGCTGCGCTTCGTTCAGGCGGACGTCTCGTGGTTAACGCGGTGACGCTTGCGACTGAAGCGCTGCTCATCGACCGGCAGACCGCGCTTGGCGGCGAACTCATTCGCGTCGCCATCGCGCGAGCAGGCGCAGTCGGTGAACAATCCGGCTGGCGACCGGCAATGCCGGTGACACAATGGGCTTGGACCAAACCATGATCGTCGCCGGCGTAGGGTGCAGGCGGGGTGCGCCCGCTTCTGACATCGAAGCCGCGATCCGCGCGGCACTGTTGCGCGCAAACATCGCCGCTGACGCGCTCTCGACAGCATTGCCACCATCGCGGCGAAGAACGCTGAGGTCGGCATTCAAGCGGCGGCTAAAAAATTCGGTGTGCCTGTTGTTCTGGTCTCTGATGCTGACTTGCAGGCGGCGGAGCCTCGCACCCAAACGCGGTCCGAGCGCGTGCGCGAGATTACCGGCGTGTCGTCAGTCGCCGAGGCCGCCGCGCTTGCCGCTGCGGGACCGTCGGCGCGCCTCATCAGTCCCCGTTTGGTGATCGGCGCCGCGACCTGTGCGCTCGCGGTCTCGGAGCCGGCGCCGTGACCGTGCATTTCATCGGTGCCGGGCCGGGTGCGGCTGATCTCATTACGCTGCGCGGCCGCGATCTGATCGCGCGCTGCCCGGTCTGCCTTTATGCCGGCTCGATCGTGCCGCGCGAGTTGCTCGGCTTTTGTCCGCCCGGCGCGCGCATCGTCGACACCGCGCCAATGTCGCTCGACGAAATCGAGGCCGAGTTCGCCGCGGCCCATGCCGCCGGTCGCGACGTCGCCCGGCTGCATTCCGGCGATCTTTCGATCTACTCGGCGCTCGCCGAGCAGCTGCGCCGCCTCGCCCGGCGAGGCATACCCTATACGCTCACGCCCGGCGTGCCGGCGTTCGCCGCCGCCGCGGCGGCATTGGAGTGCGAGCTGACGGTGCCGGAAATCGCGCAAAGCGTGGTGCTCACCCGCATGTCTGGCCGTGCCTCGCGCATGCCTGAATCTGAAAAGCTTGCGACATTCGCCGAAAGCGGGGCCACCCTCGTCATCCACCTGGCGATCCACGCGATTGAGCAGATCGTCGAGCAGTTGACACCTTTCTACGGTGCTGATTGTCCGGCGGCTGTCGTCGTCCAGGTTACCTCACCGGCAGAGCGCATCGTGCGCGGTACACTTGCCGACATCGCCGCGAAGGTCGCCGCCGCGCACATCGAGCGCACTGCGCTCATTCTGGTCGGTCGCGCGATTGCAGCGAACGATTTTCGCGAGAGCGCGCTCTACGATCCCGATTATCGCCGGCGGTTCCGCGGAGGCGCGGCGTGAGTGGCTTGCTCAATGTTCTTGAAAGGCGCGTGGCCGACCAACGCGCCGTCGCGATCAAACAACACGATCTCGATGGCGATATCGCGGCCGTCGACAACCCGCTCCGCAGTCACTTGCGCCGCGCGCGCGACCTCGTCGCCGAGCGCGATACCTTCGGATTGCGCGAGCATGAATGCTTCAGCGGCATTATTCGCCGCCATGATGCGCGCGCGAAGGTGCGCGGAGCCGCCCGCGGCCTCGGCAAAACTTGCCAGCCGCGTGCGGTCGACTTCGCCGCGCTTGGAGTGAAGATCGGTGAGACCCTGCGCAAGCTTGGTCATTTTGCCGACGCCGCCGGCGATAGTGAGCCGCGGCACCGGATGGCTGCGCAAATATTTGAGCATCCCGCCAACGAAATCGCCCATGTCGATCAGCGCAATGTCGGGAAAGCCGTAAAGCTTTTGTGCGGCGGCCTCGGAGCTGGCGCCGGTAGCGCCGACGATATGAGTAAGACCCGCAGCGCGCGCGACATCGATGCCGCGATGAATCGAGTGGATCCATGCGGAACAGGAATACGGCACGACGATTCCCGTGGTGCCGAGAATCGACAAGCCGCCGACGATGCCAAGACGGGCGTTGAGCGTCTTCGCCGCCAGTTCCGCTCCGCCGGGGATCGCGACCTCGACCTCGGCATCTGCGGGACGGCCGGCCGCAGCGGCGACTTCGGCAATAGCGTCACGGATCATCTGACGTGGAACCGGATTGATCGCTGGCTCGCCTGGCGGAAGCGGCAGCCCGGGCCGCGTGATGGTGCCGACGCCTTCGCCGGCGCGAAATGTCACGCCAGCGCCCGCGGCACCAACCCGCACATTCGCCACGATCAGGGCGCCGTGGGTTACGTCCGGATCATCGCCGGCATCCTTGATGATTCCGGCACTGGCTGTTGCTTGATCCCTCCGCGTCAACGCCAATGCGAAGCTCGGACGCTCGCCGCGCGGCAGCGTCACCTCGACCGGATCGGGAAATTCGCCGGTCATCAGCGCGGCGAACGCGGCCTTCGCCGCCGCAGCGGCGCAAGTGCCGGTGGTCCAGCCCCGGCGCAGCGGACGTTCCTGCCGTTCCATGCTCCTTCCTTTAGTCCCATGCCCGGTAACCGTCACCCCGCGAGTGCGCCATCATGACGGTGTGGGCCTCACTGGCGGTTCGGCGCGACGGCATGCCGGTGCTTACGCCGGGACACGTCTGGCTCGCTGGCGCTGGGCCGGGCGATCCGGGCCTCCTCACTCTCGATGCACTCGCCGGTCTGCAGCAAGCCGACGTTATCGTGCACGATGCGCTGGTCGATCAGCGCGTGCTGGCCTTGGCTGGCCCGCAGGCGCGGCTGGAATTTGCCGGCAAACGTGGCGGCAAGCCCTCGGCAACCCAAGCCGATATCAGTCAGCGTCTCGTCGTGCTTGCGCGCGCCGGACATCGTGTGCTGCGGCTTAAAGGTGGAGATCCATTCGTGTTCGGTCGCGGCGGTGAGGAGGCAATGGCTCTCGCGTCGGCGAACGTTCCCTTCCGTGTTATCCCGGGCGTCACCGCAGGCCTCGCCGCGCTGGCGACCGCGGCGATCCCGGCGACGCTGCGAGGCGTCAATCGGGCGATCATTTTTGCTGCCGGTCACGGCGCCGATGAAGATTTTGACTGGGCCCCTCTCGCGCGCACCGGACAACCGATCGTGCTCTACATGGTGATGCACAATCTGGAGCGGATTGCTGCTTCCTTGCTGGCAGCCGGACTCGATGCCCGGACGCCCGCCGCCATCATTGCCTCGGCAACCACGCCAAAAGAACGCATCCTCGTCTCGACGCTACAAAAGCTATCCTCCGAGGCGCATGAGCAAAATTTCGAACCGCCGGCCATCGTAGCCATCGGAGAAATCGTAAACTGGCGCGGCGCGCTGCTCGGCGAAGTCGCGACAGCCCGAGGACATGGAGAGGAGCACGAGTGACGGCGCGCGGGCTCATCATCGCGGCACCTCATTCGGGCGCCGGCAAAACTACTGTGACCCTTGCGCTCATCGCCGCGCTCAAGCGCCGCAATATCGCGGTGCGCGCAGCAAAAGCCGGGCCTGATTATATCGACCCGGCTTTCCATGCGGCAGTGAGCGGTGTCGCCAGCGTTAACCTCAATTCCTGGGCGATGCCGGAAACACTTCTCGACGCGCTCGCCGCGCAAGCGGCCGACGGTGCGGACATCCTCGTCATCGAAGGCGTCATGGGGCTGTTCGATGGTGCAGCCGATGGAGCCGGGAAACCCGGCAGGCGCGGCGCAACAGCTGATCTCGCCGCACATTTCCATCTGCCGGTCGTGCTGGTCGTGGACGTTTCGCGGCAGGCGCAATCGGCGGCGGCTTTGGTGCGCGGCTTTGCGATGCACGACCCCGCCGTGCGTCTCGCCGGAATCATCCTCAATCGCGTCGGCAGCGAGCGGCACCGCGCGCTGGTCGCGGACGCAATCGACGCACTCGATATTCCGATACTCGGCGCGCTGCCGCGCGAAGCAACACTTGCGCTGCCGGAACGGCATCTCGGCCTCGTTGCTGCCGGCGAGCATCCCGATTTAGCGGCGCTGATCGATCGTCTCGCCGACATGGCAGAGCGCTATTTTGATCTGGATGCCATCGCGGCGTGTGCCGCACCGTTGAAAGTTACAGAATTTCCGCGCAACGCTTGCGCGCTGCCTCCACCGGGCCAGCGTATTGCGCTTGCCAGCGATCGCGCCTTCACGTTCGTCTATCCGCACATAATCAACGCCTGGCGGAAAGCCGGCGCTGAAATCCTGCCGTTCTCCCCGCTTGCCGATAAGCCGCCGCCGGACAGCGCCGATAGCTGCTGGCTGCCGGGCGGCTATCCGGAACTCCATGCCGATGCGCTCAGCGACGCAGCGCGTTTTCGCAACGGGCTCCGGCACTTCGCCGAAACGCGACCCGTGCACGGCGAGTGCGGTGGTTACATGGTGCTCGGAGAGAGCCTCGAGGATGCATCCGGGCGGCGCGTTGCCATGACCGGATTGCTCGGTCATGCAACCAGCTTTGCCAAGCGCAAGCTGCACCTTGGTTATCGCACCGCGCGGCTGCTCGCCGATGAGCCGCTCGGCCTCTCGCGGCTCGCTCATTCGCGGCCACGAATTTCATTACGCCTCGCTCACATGTGCAGGAGACGATGAGCCGTTCGCCGAGCTTGCCGATGGCGAGGGGCGTGCTCTGGAGAAAACCGGCGGACGCCGCGGCCGCGTCACCGGGACGTTTTTTCACGCCATCGCTGCGGCAGATTATCTCTTATGGTGCCGCCGCCACGCGCTTGACCGCAACTGTTGCGCTGCGGCGATCACTGTGCCGCCTAAATAACGATGCAGAGCCGCCACGACCTGCGCGCCCTCGCCGACCGCTGCAGCAACCCGCTTGGTCGAGCCGGAGCGAACGTCTCCAATCGCAAATATGCCCGGCCGGGTCGTTTCCAACTGCCGATGGGTCGGCCCGGCGTCCGGGCCCGTCAGCACAAACCCTCGAGGATCGAGCGCCACGTCGGCCCCGGCAAGCCAATCGGTATTTGGTTCAGCGCCGATGAACAGGAAGAGGTGGCGCATATCGCGGCGGACTTCCTCGCCTGAAGGTCCGTGTCGCCAGCGGATCGCCTGCATGACGCCGTCGCTACCTTCGAGGCCGGTGACTTCGGTACGCAGCAGCACTTCCACGTTGGCGAGCCCGCTGATGCGATCGACCAGATAGCGGGACATGCTTGCGGTCAAATCCGCGCCGCGGACGATGAGCCAGACCTTGGCGGCTTGACTGGCCAAATAGACGGTTGCCTGGCCCGCCGAATTGCCAGCGCCCACCAAGGCCACCTCCTGGCCGCCGCAAAGCTTTCCTTCCAGCGGAGATGCCCAATAATGCACGCTCGATGACTCTCGAAAGAGTCCAGGTTCGGCAGCGCAATTCGCCGATATCGCGCGCCGCTTGCGATGATGATGGCGCGTGCGCGAGCCGATTTCATTGTTGGATAATTTCAGAGTGAATTGTCCTGGCGACGAACCGTCCGATGCCTGAACGCTTGCCACCTCGTCGGGGATCGCCATTTCAACCCCGAACTTCTGCGCCTGGTTGGAAGCGCGCGCCATCAAGGCATGGCCGCTGATGCCGGTCGGAAATCCAAGATAATTCTCGATCCTCGCTGAAGCGCCGGCCTGGCCGCCTCTGGAGCGGCAATCCAGAACCAAAACCGAAAGTCCCTCGGATGCGGCGTAGACCGAGGCGGCCAACCCCGCCGGCCCCGCGCCGACGATGGCAACGTCATAAATCGCGATCCGGATCGATCGGGCCGACCAGACCGAGGCAGCGTGCAAGTTCGTCTTCGCTGGGATTGCGCAGCAATTGTCCCTGCGGACACAACACAATCGGCAACTGGCCGGGGTCAACATGAAAGCGCTCGATCAGCGCTTTCGCCGCCGCATCGGTCTCAGGATCGAGTGTTTGATGCGGATGCGAGTTGCGGCGCAGAAAGTTTTCCAACCGAAGCACATCGCCGTTGTCGGCGCGGCCGACGATCACCGGTCCGGCGACGCCGGTCTCAAGCAGGCCGACCCGCCGGAGGATCAAGGCGCGCATGATCCGTTCGCCAAGCTCCGCCTCGGCGACCAACAAAGCCCGCAGCCGATCCGGCGGGATAACGAGAGCGCTGGTCGGTTCGCGGGCATACGCATCTACCAGCGCACGGCCGGCCCGCCAGTTGCGCCAGCTCGCCGAGGAACGATCCGGGCCCTTGGGTGACGATGGGCGTCTTGCCGCCCGCGGCGTCTTCCTGGAAAGCTTCAACCTGCCCTTCCAGGATGATGCTCAACCCTTTGCCGATAGTGCCGGCCTTCTCCAATGCCTCGCCGGTGGCGAAGGAACCCACCGAGCCAAAGCGCCGGACGCGTTCGATCTCCACGGCTTCCAGAACCGGAAACATCTGGTCGAAGTCGCGTATCGATGATCGATGGTCTCGCCGGAGTTACCACTTAAAACCGCTCCAGTTCATGCGAATATCAGGCGCGCCGTTCGGCCTGCCGACGCGGGTCCCTGCTATTTGGTGCGCATAATTTCTTCTTCAACGTCGCGCAGCCGATCCTTGCCGAAAAAAATCTCGATCGCCGACGAAAAATGTCGGGGATCCGAACGCGCCGCGCGCGACGGAATTCTCGGTATTCTTCAAAAGCCGTTCCTTGACTTCCGCTTCCTGAGTGCGCGCGAGCAGCGAAGCGGCATCGAAACCGGATTGCGTGAGGGCCGCACCGATTACGGCGGGATCGTCCATGTCCTTCGGCTCGGCCCACATATGGCGGAATACTTCGTTGACATAGCGCTCGAATGTCGCCGTCGAGCTGTGTTGCGACCGCACCGCGCATGATCAACAGTGTGTTGACGGGAAAGAACGGATTCCAATTGAATGCCACGCCGTTTCGCTGAACGAAACGCTGCAACTCCAATCGCTCGTATTCGAGCCGGTTCTTGATGCCCGCCATCTTCTCGGCTGGTGAGCGATTGTTGGTCAGCTTGAAAACACCGCCAAGCAGAATCGGCACGTATTCGAATTTGGCGCCGGTCCGGGCTTCGATCTGCGGAATGACCTGATGCGCCAGATAGGCGTTCGGGCTGCCGAAGTCGAAATGAAATTCCACTTTAGCCATCTCACCGGCAACCATCTCACCAGACCTCCCGGTAAGGGCGGACGTCGAGCTCGAAGGTCCAGGCGTCGCGCGGCTGCAGGTAAAGTTGCCAATAGGCTTGCGCGACCGAAGCCGGGTTCATCAGCTGGTCAGGCTCGAGCTTCTCCAGTGCCTCAGCGCCGCCGCGCTGTTTAATGCGGTCGCGGACGAAAGCGGTATCGACGCCGGCATCGATGATCAGATGCGCGACGTGGATATTTTTGGGACCGAGCTCGCGCGCCATGCTTTGCGCGACCGCGCGCAGTCCGAATTTCGCGCTCGCAAACGCTGCGTAGCCGATGCCGCCACGCACGCTCGCAGTAGCGCCAGTGAAGAAGATGCAGCCTTTGCCATGCGGCAGCATCAGACGCGCGGCTTCGCGGCCGCTCAGAAATCCGGCATAGCAGGCCAACTCCCAGACTTTGCGGAAGACTCGCTCGGTCGTCTCCAGCAGCGGAAAGTTGACGTTGGCGCCGATGTTGAAGACGCAGACCTCGAGCGGAGCGTGCGCATCCGCGGCACGGAGGAACGCGGCTGACGTCGTCCTCCTTGCGGGCATCGAGGCTGCGAGCCACGATTTCGCCGCCAGCAGCCTCGACGTCGGCGACCAGCGGCTGAAGCTTGTCTGCATTGCGGCGGCCCGCGAAGATAGTGAAACCTTCGGCTGCGAACTTTTTGGCGATCGCCGCGCCGATAAAATCGCCCGCACCGACAACGGCTACAGTCGCGTTTCGCTTCGCCAATTGCGCTCTCCAACTTGGGCGGCTGCGCCTGACCTGTATTTTGCGCCACCCGTCTGTTTTGCACAACGGATGCGCAAACGAACCAACTTGCCAAACGAACTTGCCAAGTGTTGCGCTTCCGCTCACCATAGCGTGAAAAGGCATTTGCGGCTTACGCGTCACGGGTGCCGCAGGCGTAACATCGGGGTTCAGCAAGCTGTGCCGGAGGAGAGGGAACATATTGTAGCCGATGCGGCTGCGCGAATTCTCGCCGATCTCGCTGATCCGCAAACGATCAACAAAGCCGCCGACGGCGCCTGGAAGGAGCCGCTGTGGCGTGCACTCAATGGCGCGGGGCTGCCGCTTGCCTGGGTGCCTGAAGAATTAGGCGGTTCCGGCGCCGGTCTGGCCGAAGGCTTCGCTATTCTTGGCGTCGCCGGTCGCTTTGCTTTGTCGGTCCCGCTGGCGGAGACGCTGGCCGCGGGCTGGCTCCTTGCGCGCGCCGGCATTGAAACGCCGGCGACGCCGATGACGCTCGCTCCTGCGCGTCCGCATGACCGCATCACGGTCGATGCGGATAACAAGCTGACGGGCCGCGCGGCCGGCATTTCATTCGCGCGCGATGTTCCTCACATAGCGGTGCTTGCTCATGGCGGGCGGCAGCAAGTAGTCGCGCTCGTGGACGCCAAAGACTGCAGGGTCAGTGAGGGCCGCAATCTCGCCGGCGACGCCACCAATGTCGTCACGTTCGATCGCGTCAAGCCGCTCGCCAGCGCTCCGGCGCCGAACGGCTTTGACCAATCATCCCTGATGCTGATGGGCTCGACCATCCGAAGCGTCGAGACCGCGGGCGCGCTGGAAGCGATCTTGTCGCTCAGTGTCGCCTATGCCAATGAGCGAACGGCTTTCGAGCGGCCGATCGGCAAATTTCAGGCGGTGCAGCAGAATCTCGCGCGGCTCGCCGGCGAAGTCGCCGCTGCGCTCGCGGTTTCGGGTTCGGCGGCCGATACCATCGCTCAAGCCGAAACATTCGACGACGCTGTGTTTTTTGAGGCGGCGTCTGCGAAGATTCGCACTGCCGAAGCCGCCACGGAAGGCGCGGCGATTGCGCATCAGGTTTTGGGCGCAATCGGCTTCACGCAGGAACACATTCTGCACCGCTTTACGCTTCGCATGCTTTCCTGGCGGGATGACTTCGGCAACGAAAGCTACTGGGCGGCCGAGCTCGGTAAACGCGTCGCCCGCGGCGGCGTCGACGAATTCTGGCCCTTGGTTGCCTCGCGATGACCGCCAATCTCCAGTTCGATCCGATTCGCCTGCCGCACGAATGCGAGGCACTCCGCGCCGAGGTGCGCAGCTTTCTTGCCGAAGAAATCGCCGCCGGCACGTTTGATCCGCACCAGGCCGCTCACGGTGATTCCTACAACCGCGGCTTCAGCCGGCGCGTCGGCGCCAGAGGCTGGATCGGCATGACCTGGCCTAAGCGTTACGGCGGACACGAGCGCACCCAACTGGAGCGCTACGTTGTCACGGAAGAGTTTCGCGTGGTCAATGCGCCATCGCATCTGCACTTCGTTGCCGACCGTCAGAGCGGCCCGATCCTGCTCAAATACGCTCCCGAGCACGTCAAAAACGATGTGCTGCCCCGCATTTGCCGCGGCGAGGTCTGCTTCTCGATCGGCATGAGCGAACCAGGATCGGGCTCCGATCTGTTCGCGGCCAAGACCAAAGCGACCAAAACCGATGGCGGGTGGCGCATCAACGGCAGCAAGATCTGGACGACAAGCGCCCAGGTTGCCGATTACATGCTCGCGCTGTTTCGTACCTCGCCGCCGACCAAAGAAAATCGCCGCCATGGACTGACCCAGTTTTTGGTCGACATGAAAACGCCGGGCATCACAGTAAACCCGATCAATCAGATGACCGGGAAGCCTGGCTTCAATGAGGTGGTGTTCGAGGACGCCTTCGTGCCCGACGATCATGTCATGGGCGAGATCGATGGGGCGTGGAAGCAGGCGACCAGCGAACTCGCTTACGAGCGCAGTGGACCGGAACGTTTTCTGGAAACTTTCTACGTCTTGCTGGAGCTCATCCGTGTGTTGGGGCCGGAGCCCGGATTTGCGCAGCGCCGAGGGGCTCGGCCGCCTGGTGGCGCAACTGCATACGCTGCGGCGAATGTCGGTCTCGGTTGCCGGCATGCTGCAGGCCGGCAAGGAGCCGGTGGTGGAGGGCTCGATCGTGAAAGACCTCGGTACGATCTGGGAACAGAAATTGCCGGGCCGCGTGCGCGAGCTGGCCGCATTCCTCGAACCGGAAATTTTGAATCGCGCCACGCTGGAAGATCAGCTTGCCTTCGCCACGATGATTGCGCCGAAGCTCACCATTCAGGGCGGCACCACGGAAATCCTGCGCGGCATCATCGCGCGCGGGCTTGGTTTGCGTTGAGAGGCTGTGCGCGGTGCCTGACATCGGAAAATTGCTGTGGCCCAAGTCGGTGGCGGTCGTCGGCGCATCGTCCGACACGCATGGTCTGCGCGGACGGATTTTTGAGATCATTCGCAGCCATCCGTTTGCCGGGCGCGTCTATCCGGTGAGCCGCAGCGCGGCGGAAGTGCAGGGCGTAAAAGCCTATCCTTCCGTTGATGAGCTTCCCGAGCTGGTCGATTTGGCGATCCTGATTGTTCCTGCCGCTTACGTGCCGACGGAACTTGAGCGCTGCGGCCGCGTCGGCATCAAAGCCGCGGCCATTCTCAGTTCGGGCTTTGCCGAGGAAGGCGAGGCCGGCACCCGCATGCAACGCGAGATCGCGGCGACCGCACAACGCTATGATATGGCAGTGAGCGGGCCGAACTCCGAGGGCTTCGCCAACATCGCGGCGGCCTTGTGTGCAAACTTCAGCCCTGCGTCGGACAAGAGCGCTGGACCGCTCACACCTGCCAAGCCGCTCGGTCGCGGTCAGGTGTCGGTGATCTCGCAAAGTGGCGGCCTCGGTTTTGCATTCCTCGACCGGGCGCGCCCGCGCAATATCAAGTTTCGCTTCATCGCCACAACCGGCAATGAAGCCGCGCTCGAAATCGCGGACTTTGTCGACTACATGCTCGACGAAGGCGGCACCGACGTTTTTTTGCTGCTGATCGAAGCGGTAAGGACGCCGGAAAAGTTCAAGCGGGTCGCGGAGAAGGCGCTCAAAGCCGGCAAGCCGCTGATCGTCGGCAAGATCGGCCAGACCGACCCCGGCCGTCGGGCTGCTGCTTCCCACACCGCCGTGCTCGCCGGCTCCCAGGCGGCCTACCGCGCCATTTTTGATCGCTATGGATTGATTGAAGGCCGCGATTTCGACGAGATGCTGGACTTGGCGGTTGCCTTCCTGGCGTGCGGCGACCGCCTGCCGGCGGGACGCCGCGTCGGCATCTGCACCGCTTCGGGCGGTGCCGGCATTTGGATGGCCGATGCATGTGCAGCCGCGGGACTTGAGGTACCCGTGCTCGATGATGCAACCCGTGTTGCGCTTGATGCCTACGTGCCCTCCTACGGGACCACACAAAACCCGGTCGATTCGACGGCTCAAGGCGTGCAGAAGCTCGGTTATGCGCAGTTCGCGCGATTGGTCGCTCAGTCGCCGGCGGTCGACGGCGTGATTGTCGTGATTACCGCGCGCCGGTCCGCCTTTCTCGAAGCCGATTTGCCGAAGCTCAAAGACCTTGCGCGCGAATGCGACAAGCCGGTCTTCATGTGGACATACACGCTGCCGGCCGAACGCACGATCGAGATCCTCAATGAAGCCGGCAATCCACTGTTCACCGGTGCGCACGGTTGCGCCCGCACCATGCGCGCAATGGCCGATTACCGCGCGCTGCGCGAACGCTGGTTGCGGCCGCAGCAATATCGCCTCTGCCGGAAACTTCCGTCCGCACAAAAGTTGCCGCGCTACTTGCCGCGTCGCCTCCGGTGCTGAGCGAGCATAGGGCGCGAGCTCTGCTCGCAGCCTACGGGATCGGCGCCGACAATGCCGGAGAGCTGGCGCACTCGCGCGACGAGGCGGCCGCCAAAGCGCAGGCGATGGGACGGCCGGTCGCTCTGAAGGTTCAATCCGCCGATATCCCGCACAAGACCGAAGCCGGCGCTGTCGTTTTGAATCTTATTGGTGCCGACGAGGTGCGTGCGGTTACGACCGCGTGCTCGCTGCAGCGAAACGGTATGCGCCGGCTGCGAAGATCGACGGCGTTCTGGTGCAACCGATGGCGCCGCCCGGGCGCGAGGTCATTCTCGGTGTCAATCGCGATCCGACTTGGGGATTATTGTTGATGGTTGGCCTTGGCGGCGTTTTGGTCGAGGCGCTTGACGATGTCGTGCTTGCGCCGGTGCCGCTTGACGAAGCCGGCGCGCGAGCGCTCCTCGGCCGGCTCAAGGCCGCTGCAGTATTCGGACGCTATCGCGGACTGCCGCCCGCGGACACCGACGCGCTCGCCGATCTGATGGTGAAGCTGTCACAAGTTTTCGGCCGATCACGCCGACGAGATTGACTCAATCGATCTTAATCCGGTCATCGTCCACGCAGAAGGCGAAGGCGTTTCCGTCGTAGACGCCCTCATCGTCAAGCGCGCCGTTCCCAATTGGCGGAACGCCGCGGCGCGGCTGAGTAACATTTTGCAAGGAATAAGCGCAATGGGTTCCTTCAAGGATATCGGCGTAGAGAAAACGGGCCACGTTGCGCTCGTCGAGATCAGGCGGCCGCCAAATAACTTATTTCGATGTCGCGCTGATCAAGGAAATCGCTACCGCCTTCGAGGAATTCGACGCCGATCCCGACTGCCGGGCGCTGGTGCTGGCAGCGCAAGGAAAATCATTTTGCGCGGGAGCAAATTTCGGCGATGCGACGACAGCGATGGCGGCGAACTCTTGAGCGGGCCGAGGCCCGGCGCCGCGCATCTTTACATCGAGGGCAACCGTCTCTTCCGAACCAAAAAGCCGATCGTCGCCGCGGTTCATGGCGCCGCCGTCGGCGGCGGTTTGGGTCTGGCGATGGTCGCCGACTTTCGTGTGACGTGTCCCGAAGCGCGCTTCTGCGCCAATTTCACCCGGCTTGGCTTTCACCCGGGCTTCGGGCTGACCGTCACGCTGCCTGCGGTCATCGGCCAAACCAAAGCGGCGATGATGTTCTACACCAGTCGCCGCGTTCCCGGCGACGAGGCTCACGCCATGGGACTGGCTGACCTCCTGGTGCCGCAGGATCAGGTCCGCACCGCGGCGCTGTCGTTTGCCGCCGAGATTGCCGAGAACTCGCCGCTGGGCCTGATCGCGACGCGCGCGACTTTGCGGGGCGATCTGGCTGACCGTGTGCGCGCGGCAACCGAACATGAACTCGCCGAACAAACGCGCCTGCGTAAAACCGATGATTTCAAGGAAGGCGTGAAAGCGATGGCTGAACGGCGGGTGCCGATTTTCAGCAGCCGATAGCCGGCAGAAACCGCGCCCGTAATGCTGATGACCCGTCAGGGAGAGGATATCGAATATGGCAGTCAGAGTTGAAAAGAACGGATCGGTGTGGACCGTCATTCACGACCGGCCCGAAGCCCGCAATGCGATGGATCCCGGCAAGCGCGGACGCCTTGACCGCAGCGTTTCTGGAATTCGACGCCGACGAGAATGCTTCCGTTGCGGTCTTCTATGGAGCCGGCGGTTCGTTCTGCGCCGGTTGGGATCTCAAATACGCGAGCACGCTAAATGCTGCGTATCCGCTCGGCGAACTCGATATCCCGCCAGCTGGACCGCGCGGCAATGGCGGCGAAATTCCGCGCGGACCCTTGGGCCCCTCGCGGCTTGAATTGGACAAGCCGGTCATTGCAGCCATCGAAGGTCCCGCCGTCGCGGGCGGCATGGAACTCGGACTGTGGTGCGATTTTCGGGTGATGGCGCAGGAGTCCTATTTCGGCGTGTATTGTCGGCGTTGGGGTGTGCCGCTGATCGATGGTGGTACCGTCCGGCTGCCGCGAATAGTCGGCCAGGGACGCGCGCTCGAGATTATTCTCACCGGGCGCAAAGTTCCGGCTGAGGAATGCCTCAATATTGGCCTGTGCGAATACGTCACGCCGAAGGGCGGCGCCCGGCAAAAGGCGGAGGAGTTGGCTCAGGACATCGCGCGGTTCCCGCAAGTCTGCGCGCGCGCGGATCGCCGTTCCGCCATCAAAAGCCATGGGCTCGGCGTGCGTGAAGCACTCATTCAAGAATGGTACAACGGGCGCGAGGCGCTGATTGCCGATGGCGTTGCGGGCGCCACGCGCTTCAAAGATGGCCTTGGCCGTCACGGTGACTTCCAAAAAATTCGCTGAAGCCGTTCAGATGGCTCAGTGTGCGGCGTGAAAACTACGGTTTTTGGTCAGTTTCACGCGGATTTCGGTAGTTCCCTCACGTGATTTTCACGCGCATGGATAACCGCATCCTAACGGCATCGAATGCCTATCACTTAATACAGCCTCGTCAAATTTGCGCCCGGCCGCAAATATAATCGTCCACATTTACCCGGTGGAGATACCTTTAAGCGATACTTATTAGTACGATTTAAAGTTGTGTCGATTCTCGGCGGTACAAATCAGTATGAGTTCCGAGTCTTCGGCCTCGCCAATCGGCCCACGAAGCGCTTCCGCCGGAAATCTATATTCCGCTGGTCGACTCGCTTTTCAAGGAAGGCACGGCCCTTTTCATGGGCGTGATCTTCGTTGTCGGCTCGGTTCTTAGCACCTATTGGAAGACCGGCGACCCTCTGATTCTGGTTTGCGCGGTGGCGATCGCGATTGTTGCTTGTGCGCGCGGGATCATGATGAAGGCGTACGCCCGCGTTCGTACAACTGTCACGACCATCGAAGCCGCCAGAAGATGGGAATACCGCTACAGCGTCGGGGCCGCAGTGATCCTTGCGCTGCTCAGCATCTGGTGTTTTGTCGCCTTCTCGCGCACCAACGATCCGTTCGCCGACTTGGTCAGCTTCTCGATGACGCTGACTTACGCGGCGGGAATTTTCGGCCGCAACTTTGCGAATCCCCGGTTTGTGGTGATTCAAATTCTATGCACGTGGGCGCCGATGACGCGTGGCGCTGATCCTTTACGGAAATGTATTTCATTGGATTTTCGCCGCCCTGCTGGTTCCCACTTTCCTCGGAACAAAACTGATAGCGGATAGACTGCGTCGTACGCTGCTCGACGCAGTGGTCACCACGCACGACATGTCGTTGCTGGCGAAACGGTTCGATACGGCCTTGAACAATATGCCGCACGGCCTGTGCATGTTCGATTCCAATCGCCGCATCGTGGTCGCAAACCAGAAGCTCAAAGCTGCAACTGGGATTGCCGCCGGACTTTGAGCTGAAGGGTTCAAGGGGACGCGAACTGGTCGATACCATTGTGAATGCAGGCTCTGCTTCGAAGATCAACGCACAAAACCTGACCGAGCGCCTGACTGCGCGACTTTCTGGGAAGCGACGAAGCCGCGTTTGCCGTGGATTTGACGAATGGGCGAACGCTCGAATTCGCGCTCCAGCCCATGGAAAACGGTGGCATGGTTGTCCTGGTGGAGGACGTCACCGAGCGAAAAATCGCCGAGGCCAAAATCAACCACCTGGCGCGCTTCGATGCCCTGACCGGTCTGCCCAACCGCAATGTTCTACGCGACCGCATGGAGCAGGCCCTTGCCGAATGGCGGCCGGACAACATGTGCGCCATTCACTTCATTGATCTCGATCAATTCAAGCAGGTAAACGACACGTTGGGGCATACCCGAGGCGATATGCTTCTGCAGGCAGTCGCCCATCGCCTGCGCGAACATGTTAGCGACGCCGATGTCATCTCGCGCTTCGGCGGCGACGAGTTCGTGATTTTCCAGGCGCCGGTGAAATCGCTCTGAGCAAAGTGAAGCTCTGGCGACGCGCGTTCTCGATGCCATAGGCGGGTACCTACGATCTCGACGGACACAAAGTTGTTGTGACCGCCAGCATCGGCATTGCGCTTGCTAACAATCCGATCGACCCGGATCAATTTCTGCGTAATGCCGACATCGCTCTTGTATCAGGCGAAGGCAGACGGCCGAGGCACTTGGCGCTGGTTCGAAGCCAAAATGGAAGCTAATGCGCAGGCGCGAAGAGCGCTGGAGTTCGATTTGCGCAGTGCGACCGAGAGCGAGGCGTTCGAACTCTACTATCAGCCGATCTTCAACCTGAAAACCAGGCGCATCGAGAGCTGCGAAGCGCTGTTGCGGTGGCCGCACCGCGAGCGCGGAATGGTTTCGCCGGCCGAGTTCATTCCGGTTGCCGAGGAGATGGGCCTGATTGTCGAGATCGGCAATCAGGTTTTGTACAATGCCTGTTTGGAGTGTCGGCGCTGGCCGGGCGATATTGCCGTGGCGGTCAATCTTTCGTCGATTCAATTCGATCGCTCCAATGTTCCGGCGCTGGTTCGCGAGACGCTTGCCGCCACCAATCTGCCGGCTTGCCGGCTCGAGGTCGAGATCACGGAATCAACTTTGCTGCAGAACACGAAAAGGACTCGCGCCGATCTGGATCAGCTTGCCGAGTTAGGCGTGAAGATCTCTTTGGATGATTTTGGGACCGCTTATTCCAGCCTCAGTTATCTGCACAGCTTCCCGTTCCACAAAGTGAAAATCGACCAATCGTTCCTGCAGGGTCTCGGCGACGACGAGCGCAGAGTGACGTTGCTGCGCGGCATGACCCGCCTGAGCGCGCAATTGGGTTTACGCGTCGTCGTCGAAGGCGTGGAAACGCAGGAACAACTCGAACTGCTCGCCGCAGAAGACAGCATCGACGAGGTGCAAGGCTATCTCCTCGGCCGCCCAATGCCTGCCGCCGACCTGCGAAAGTTGCTGTACGCCCTTTACGTCGCCCCCGCGCAAACTCTGCCGTGGCCCGCCGGAATCCGCAGCGACGCGGCATAAGTCTCCCGCTCTTTCGGTGACTTTGTTGCAGCGGTCCCGCAGCCAAAGCATAGGGGTGATTAACCCTAATGCCCGCTTGAATTGTAGATGCGTTAAAAAGGTGTTAATCTACGTGACGTTGGCGCCGACGGTGCGGCGTGATTGTCATGGTTCCAGTGGCAGAATCTTCCGGCAAAGCGCGATTGGTTGCTGATGCAAGCCCGGAGGGCAGCTTCTCTGCCCGTCTTGCGCAGCTGGCGGCCAAAATCGAGTTCCGGCGCGCAGACTCCGACGCTGAACGGGAAGCCATATTTCGTCTTCGCTACGAGGCCTATCGACGCGAAGGCGCTATTGCCGCAGACCCTTCCGGCCGCTTTGCCGACGCCGACGACGAAGCCGGCAACGCTTACCTGATGGGTCTGTACATCGACGGTGAGCTGGCGACGTCTCTGCGGCTGCACATCGCTTCCAACAGCGGAATTCCCGATTGCCCCTCACTTCACGTCTTCTCCGACATTCTGCAGCCGCTGCTCGATGAGGGCAACGTGCTCGTCGATACGACGCGGTTCGTGGCAGACGAAAGGCTTTCCCGGCTCTATCGCGGCCTGCCGCTGGTAACAATCCGCCTCTGCGTGGCAGCGGGAGAGCATTTCGGCGGCCATCATCTGCTTGCGGCGGTGCGGGACGAGCACCGGGCGTTTTACATCCGCTCGTTCGGCAGTCAGCGTTCTTTGCCAATCGCGCCCGTATCCCCCGCTTTTGAAGCCGATCTGTCTAACGACCGTATATTTCCCCACTCAAGGCGCCGAATTGTACCGCCGTTATCCGTTCTACCGAACGACACCTCTCGAGCGGCGCGCTTTGTTTGAACGACCGCAGCACGCGGCGCTCCATTTGCACGACGAATCACCAGACACCCAGGAATCACTGTCGCAGCCGGAAGCGGATCTTCCGTGCCGCCCCATTGGGTGACGTCTGTTTTGCCGGATGACGCCCGGTGCCGCGCGCCGGCTCCATCTTCCCCTCGGCTCTTTGAGCCAAACTGCCGCTTTCTGCTGCAACGGCGCGCCGCTGCTGGGCGCGACGGTTGCTTAAAGCTAAACGTGCGCTCTCAAATCCGAAGTTTCAACTTCACCTGCCATTTCAATCGTCCGTTATATGTTTGCATCGTCGGCGTGCGCTCAGGGCGACGACGTCGGCCATAGCGATTCATCCGACCAGGCATTGCGCACAGTGACGATTCTGGAACAAACGATCGCGCCGTCTGGCCCGCAAGGTGCAATCGCGCGATCTGGCGTGCAAGTTGTCGCGTGTCCAACATGCGATGCTCGTTTCATGTTTAGCCGCAGCGATGCGCCGGATATCGATGCGTGCGGGTTTGAAAGCTATCGCCTCGCGTGTGACGAATGCGGGGCCGCGCTCACTGGGCATCATCGATCCTTTTGACGACAGCGCTACTGCTGTGTGAAAGCGCCGGCTGACGCGATTGTCGTTGACTTCTCCCGGTTGTCCGCAGTTCTGCCGAAATAAACTCACCGTCCTCTTCGATCGACAGACCCTCACGCTGCCGCTTGGCGGCCGGGCGTTGAATGGGTAGTCATTGCGTCCACACACGCTCAAGCGGGAGGGACGCATGCCGAACAACAGCCTCGATGGCTACGCCGTTTTCATTACCGGAGGCACCACGGGATTGGGGCTGTCGCACGCACGGGTGCTCGGCGCGCGCGGGGCCAAAGTGGCCATTACCGATTTTAATCAGGACAATCTCGATCAAGCCAAGATCGACTTGAAGCGTGACGGCATCGCCGCGCTTTGCCTCAAGGCCGACAACCGCGTCGTCGCCGAGGTGAAAGCCGCGGTCGCAGCCGCAGAGGCGGAGTTCGGCAAAGCTCGACGTTCTCGTCAACAACGCCGGCATCACCGGCATGATGGCTCACATCGAGCAGATCGATGAGACGTTTTTCGACAGCCTGTTCGACACCCACGTCAAAGGCGCGTTCTTCGCCGTTCAGGCGGTGGTGCCTGGAATGAAACGACGGCAGTTCGGGCGCATCATCAATACCGGCTCGACATTCGCCATGACCGGCTCGCCAGCGATGAGTCACTACACCGGCGCCAAGGGTGCGCTCACCGCGCTGGCGCGCGCCTGGGCGCGCGAGTTTGCGCCCTACAAGATCACCGTCAACACCGTCTCGCCGGGTTTTACCGATACGCCGATGACGCGTTACGACGCCCCGCCCGAAGTCTTCAAGGAGATCGTCGAGAGCATGGCGCTGAAACGCCAGGTGCTGCCGGAGGAAATTTCCTACGCGGTCGCCTGGCTCGCGAGCCGCGAGGCCGACGCGGTGACCGGTCAGAACATCAGCCCCAATTGCGGACAGGCCATCGTCGGAATCTGATCGGGGCGCAGAAGCGATCGAGTGTCGCGACCGCTGTTGCGGCCGTGGCTCAGTGTGCGGCGAGCGCGTCGGCAACGCATTTTTTGACGGCCTTGTGTCTCGCCCACCACGACATCTCGTGGAAACGCGCCTCCTCTTTGATCTGGGCTTTGCAGGTGTCGTTGGCCTTTTTCATCGCGGCCTTGTCGGCGTCGGACATCGGAGCCGCGGTCGCGGGTGTCGTCATGGACACGGCGCCGCCAACAAGCGCTGCGGCGATAACGCCCGCTGATAATGCATTGACGAATGGAGACATATCGCTTTGCTCTTTCTGGAAGAAAATGACGTTGTCGTGCTGTTGAGGAATGCCGGATGACTCTAGACGCCGACTCCCGTCACCTGTGCAAATATCTGAAATATTTCTCGTCGCCCGTCAAGCGTGCTCATGCGCGGTGCGCCGACTTTTTCGTCACGATCCTTCATAAAACCGTCACACGAACCTCTTCCGCCGAAGCTTTACGCTCGGCGTTCAAATTTCCCGCGATCATGCGGCGCTGAAAAGTCGAGCTGCGGCCCCAGCGGCACGATGCGGGTCGGATTGATTGCGGTCATGCTCATGTAATAGTGCCGCTTGATGTGATCCAAATTCACCGTGTCGGCAATGCCGGGCACCTGATAGAGCTCGCGCAGATAATTCGACAAGTTCGGATAGTCGACGATCCGGCGCAGATTGCATTTGAAGTGGCTGTAGTACACCGCGTCGAAACGAACCAGCGTGGTGAACAACCGCCAATCCGCTTCCGTCAGCCGCGCGCCGACCAGATAGCGCTGGCGCGACAAGCAGCTCCTCGATCCAGTCAAGCGCGGCGAAGACCGCACGGCAGCCTTCTTCATACGCCGGCTGCGTCGTCGCGAAGCCGGCGCGATAGACGCCGATATTCACGTCGCTGTAGACGCGCGCATTGATGCGGTCGATCTCGGCGCGCAGGTCCTGCGGGTAATAGTCGGCGCGGTCGTTGGTCAGATCCGCGAATGCCGCATTGAGCATGCGGATGATCTCGGGCGATTCGTTGTTGACGATGGTGTGGCGTTCCTTGTCCCATAGCACCGGCACCGACACGCGGCCGGTATAACGCGGATCGGCGAGCAGATAGATCTCGCCGAGGCGGTGTGTGCCGTTGACGGTATCGGCGAGCTGGCCCGTCGCCGAACTGCCAGCCCTGATCGCCCATGACCGGATCGAGCACCGACATCGAGATCACGCTCTCGAGTTCCTTGAGTTTGCGGAAGATCACGGTTCGGTGGGCGTAGGGGCAGGCGAGCGAGACATAAAGATGGTAGCGGCCGCGCTGCGCGGGGAAGCCGCCTTCCCCGGAAGGGCCGGCGCTGCCGTCCGGCGTCACCCAATTGCGAAACACCGGTTCGGTCGGTACGAAGCGTCCGCCGGTCGTCCCGGTGTCGTACCATTCATTGCGCCAGATACCGTCGACAAAAAGCCCATGGGCCATGGCAATTCCTCCCGTCGGAAATCGTAGCCTGAAATAGCGCCAGTCGATAGGATCGTGCGGCTACGAGGTGAAATCCATGAAAGCAGTTTACATTGAGAAATTTGGCGGCCCCGAGGTTCTGCAATACGGCGACATGCCGGACCCGGTTGCCGGACCCGGCGAAGTCGTCGTCGACGTTGTCGCCGCGAGCGTCAACGCGGCCGACTGGAAAGTGCGGGCCGGCGAATATTCGCAAGCGACTTTCCCGCTTATTCTCGGCCGCGATTTTTCCGGTACGGTTGCTGCGACCGGCGCGGGTGTCGCCGATCTGAAAATCGGCGACGCGGTGTTTGGCGTCTTCGACGTCGGCAAGGAGGGCGCCTATGCCGAAAAGGTTGCGATCAAGTCCGCCATTATCGCCAAAAAGCCCGACACGCTCTCGCATATCAACGCCGCGGCGCTGGCGCTTGCCGGTCTGACTGCGATCAGGAGCATCGAAGACACGCTGAAGCTTCAGCGCGGCGAAACCATCCTCATTCAAGGCGGCGCCGGCGGCGTCGCGAGCTTTGCCATCCAGCTTGCCAAGCATCTCGGCGCTCGCGTGATCACGACGACGAGCGCGGCAAACCTCGCCTATGTGCGCGGCCTCGGCCCCGACCAAGTCATCGATTACAACGCGACCGACTTCACGCGGGTGGTCAGCAATTGTGACGCCGTATTCGACACGGTCGGCGGCGATGTGGCGATCAAATCGTTCGAGGTGCTTAAGCCGGGCGGCCGCGCCGCTTTCATTGCTTCCGGCTGGAAAGCGCCGCAGCCGGCACGCAGCGATGTGACGTCGCTGCGGCCAAACGTGAGCCGCGCCCGCGAACCACTGGACCAGGTCGCGCAACTGGTGGCGGCCGGTGCCGTGCGTCCGCCCGAGGTGAAGCTGTTTCGCCTGTCGCAAGCCATCGAAGCCCATCGGCTCAGTGAAAGCCGCCATTTCCGCGGTAAGCTCATTTTCCAGGTGCGATAAAGGCCGCCACAGCGTCGGTGAGTCGCTTTGATCTTGATCAATGCGCGGCGATGACCTTGGCCATTCTTGGCTGCCATGAAAGCCAAGAATTTTGTCGCTCTCAGTCGCCCGACGCTGGCCGCTATCGGCAAACATCCGAAAGTCGGATTTGCCGATTACGAGCGCCGGCTGGCGACCATGCAGTCCACCATGCAAGCCATCCAGCAAGCCTATCTGGGTACGCGGGAACGGGCGGTGGTCGTCCTTGAAGGATGGGATACCGCCGGCAAAGGCGGCATCGTCCGCCGGCTCGGCTGGGCTTTGGATCCGCGGAGCTTCAAAGTTTATCCGATTGCCGCGCCGAAATCGCATGAGCAGGGCAAGCACTACCTGCAGCGCTTCTGGGAAAAGCTCCCGGAACCCGGTCAGGTCGTATTGTTCGATCGCTCCTGGTACGGGCGTGTCCTGGTTGAGCGGGTAGAAAAATTTGCCAGCAAGAGCGAGTGGAGACGCGGCTACGAGGAGATCAATCAATTTGAACACATGATGGTCGCCGACGGCATTCGCGTCGTGAAATGCTTTCTCCACATCACGCCCGCCGAGCAAGTCCGCCGCTTTAAGGATCGCCTCGCCAACCCGCTGAAACGCTGGAAATTGTCCTATGAGGACTTTCGCAACCGGTCGCGCTGGGCGGACTATGAGGTGGCGGTGGAGGATATGATCGAGAAAACGTCGCTCAAAAAAGCGCCGTGGTATTTGATACCGAGTAACGACAAGCTGTACAGCCGCCTCGCCGTGTTCACGATCATGATCGAGGTGTTCGGCAAGGGAATAGCCTTGAAACCGCGCCAACTCGATCCGGAGATTGCGGAGATGGCGGAAAAGCTGTTCGATCTGACCGGCGTGACTGTGTAAGCGGACCCGGCTCGCTTTGCTCCCCATCAGCGACCTGACGAAGGGCTTGGCCAACGTTCGTTCCCCTGGGTCTGGCGAAGCAAAAGCCCGATACCTAAGATTCCGGCGCGACGCCGCATAGGTCTGAAACGACCGGAAGAATGTCATGTCGCCCGTCTCTCTCCTCCTGAACGTCCTGTGGATCGTCTTTGGCGGCCTCTTCATGGCAATCGGCTGGCTGATCGCTGCCGTCATTATGGTGATCTCCATCATCGGCATTCCCTGGGCCCGCGCTGCGTACAATATCGCCTCCTATACGCTGCTGCCGTTCGGCCGCCGGGCGGTTTCGCGCGCCGAATATTTCGGCACTGGCGACATTGGCACCGGGCCGCTCGGCTTTCTCGGCAACATCGTTTGGCTCGTCCTCGCCGGCTGGTGGCTGGCGCTGGGGCATCTGATCCTCGCGATTTTCTTCGCCGTAACCATTATCGGCATCCCGTTCGCGTGGGCGAACCTGAAGCTCGCCGGACTGGCGCTGTGGCCGATCGGCAAGATCATCGTCGACGCCGACGATTACCGGCTGCGCTATCAGCAAAGTCCGGCCGGCAGCCGGCGTTACTCATAAAACCACTTCGCCCCGCCACCTCGTAAAATCCGAGCTCGTAAACTCGAATCTGCAGCAAGCCAGGGAGGATTTCGTGCCGTCATCATTGTCTCAGGCTTCCATTCCAGTCTTTGAAATTGGCCTCAACGCGTTATCCGCAGTGCTCGACAAAGCGGCGGCCTTTGCGGCCGCCAAGAAGATTGAGCCGAGTGTTCTGCTTCACACCAAACTCGCGCCGGATATGTTTGACTTCACGCGCCAGGTGCAGATCGTCACCGATCAAGCCCGGCGCGGCGGTGCCCGCCTCGCCGGCGTCGAACCGCCAAGTTACGAAGATACCGAGACCACAATCGACCAGCTCAAGGCGCGGCTGGCGAAGACCATCGCCTATCTGAAAACGCTCGACGGCAAGCAGATCGACGCGTCCGCGGACCGCGAGATCGCGTTTCCGCTCGGCGGCGGCGTCACTGGCCGCATGAAAGGCAGCGATTACCTCAACCATTTCGTGCTGCCGAACTTCTATTTTCATCTCACCGCCGCCTACGCGATCCTGCGTCATTGCGGCGTCGAGATCGGCAAGCGCGACTTTCTGGGCGCCATCCCCGTCAAAGTGAACTAGAGGCTACCAAGATGCAGCCCGCAAGACGCGGGCTGCATCTTGGCGGGTGTTCGCTCTATGGCTCCTGCGAATCCATCATGACGAAAGCAATCCGGCAAGGTTCCTTGCCGTGGTTGAGCCAGGCGTGATTGGTCGCCTGCTGCACGACAACGTCTCCGGCCTTGAGGTGGACCGTCCCAGTGTCGAGCATCATGTCGACTTCACCCTGCAGGATAATCGCGTAGTCCACGGTGCGCGTGCGGTGCATCAGCGGATTGGTCGGTGCCGCGCCGCGCTTGGGCACGTCGGCGCCCACCGCTTTCATCATCGTATCCATCGGAAGCTTGTCAACCTCCGGACCGACCGGCGGGAAATCGACGATCAAAAACTGGCTGCCGTCCTTCGCCGGCGTGAAGCCCTTTCGCTCTCCGGAACGATCCGCATTCCATGAAAAGTCCGCCGGCGTCTTCTGCGTTACCCAGACGGTTGCAACGCCTTCGCCCGCACCGCCCATCTTGAGTGGGACCATGGTGTTGTACAACGCGGTCGATTTGTTGTTCGCATCGAGTGAGGTGACGACGCGATGGATTTCTTTTTCCTCCGCTCGTGTCGCTGTCGCCACAGCGCAGAGGGCGGCCGCTCCAATCGCAAAAGAAAACGCAATGCGTCTTGCAGGTTGTCTCATATCTTCCTCCCGGATTCCCATTTCACTTTGTTTTCGAGCAGTTCGCCGAACGTTTTTTCGCCGACTGCCCGCCGATAGTACCTGTTTTCAAGCCGCAAGAAACCGGCAACACGAACTTGCAAACGTTCCCGGCGAAAAGCAAAGGCCGCCTATCCGGCTTTGCGCCCGGATTTTTTGCGATGTGGCCGCAAGGCCCGCCGGATTTGCGCAAGCAGGAGCGTGTGGAACTTCGAAGCTTTTGTGCGGAACGGCACTTCAAGGCGCGCCGCGGCACTTTCGGTCAGCATGAGATTATACGGCGCGCCCTTGGTGTCGCCGGAAATGCGGAAATCGGTCCGGAAACAGACGATCGGTTTGCCTTTGGCATAAGCGTAGCCGCACTCCCACGCGGTGCCGCTATCGGGATCAGGCCCGTCCATGCAGGCGACCACCATATCGGCCCAATCGAGCGCGGCCACGTCCATCTCAAAGATCGACTTCGCCGTCTTGCTGCGCGGCTCATGCTCCTGCGGCAAGAAAACCTCAAAGCCCTCGCCTTCGAGAAACCGCGCGAGCTCAATGTTGAAACTCTGCTCCGCCAGCGTGAACAGCGGGCCGGCGAGATAGATTTTGGTCATCGTGTTCTCCGTTACTCATCCTGCCCCGCGCAGCGGGGAAGGGGGACCATGCGAAGCATGGTGGAAGAGGCCTCGGCGGTGCCACTCGCACTGCATCAGATAATCCTCATCGCTGCACGCCCCCTCCACCGCGCAAGTGCGCGGTCCCCCTCCCCCGCTGCGCGGGGGCGGATGAGCGTCAGCACTCTCGCGGCGCGCCTCGCGCCCGAGTTCATGCCAACCACCACGCGCAAGAAAAAAGACCGAGGGAGGCGGAGCGCCGAAAGGCGCATGCCATCCATTGTCCGCGCTTTCGCAAACAAGTGTACGCAGTATGCGCCACTCGTCTGCTGCGCGGACGCGCGCCAACGGGGCGCGCTCGCCTTCCGGCGCTTCGCCGCGGACTCGCCACGCCAGTCGCAACCAGCATTGGCTCAGCCCCAGGCCGTGTTTCCTGGGACCCGGCTCCGGCGGGTGTCACCCGCCTTCGCCTGTCCCAGTCCAGCGCGCTCCGCGCAGACCGGTCTTTTTGCCGGACCAACGGTGTCCAGGGCCGCCCGGGAGCGGAGTGCAAATCCGCACGCGGGCACCGCATCCCGCTCCGCTTCCAGGTCTGCCTCGCGAAAGCGACCCTCGGATGAGCGAGATTCTCTACCTCGTACTCGAAACAGAGACGAATGTCAATGAAAAAGGGACAGCGGTTGTATTATCTGATATTCGATGTTTCCCGACGACGAACTGCAATGGCCCCCTCTGATTACACGACCTTCTTACGCGACCTTCGCCGGCGGCATCGCTGCATCGCCGAGCAAGCCCACAAGCCGCTCGCGTATCAGCCGCTCCGCGTCGGCCATGATGCGGTCGATCAGTTCGGCGACGGTCGGGATGTCGTGGATGAGGCCCGCGACCATGCCGCAGCTCCAGGCGCCGATCTCCATCTCGCCTTCGAGCATGATGCGCGGATAGACGCCGGCGACCTGCTCCTGAATGTCGGCGAAGGTTAGCGCCGCGCCCTTGGCGCGTTCGGTTTCCAGCAAACGCTCGACCGCGGCGTTGTTGAGGACGCGCTCGGTGTTGCGCAGTGCGCGCATGATCAGCCGGGTGTCCAGTTCGGAAGCGGCGACGATCGCCTGTTTGACATGGTCGTGCACCGGCGCTTCTTTGGTGGCGATGAAGCGGGTGCCCATGTTCATGCCGGCAGCGCCCATCGCCAACGCCGCGACGAGGCTTCGCGCATCGGCCATGCCGCCTGAGGCGACGAACGGTATCTTCAATTCGTCGGCGGCGCGCGGCAGCAGAATCATATTCGGCACGTCGTCCTCGCCGGGATGACCGCCGCACTCGAAGCCGTCGACGCTGACGGCGTCGCAGCCGATCCGTTCGGCCTTTAGCGAATGCCGCACCGAGGTGCATTTGTGGATGATCTTGATGCCGGCTGCTTTCAGCGGCGGCAGATATTGCTCGGGGCTTCGGCCCGCGGTCTCGACGATCTTGACGCCGCCGTCGACGATCGCAGCGATGTATTCCGGATAAGGCGGAGATTTGAGCGCCGGCAGGAAGGTGAGGTTCACGCCGAACGGCTTGTCGGTCATGTCGCGGCAACGGGCGATTTCGCGCGCCAGCAATTCCGGCGTTTTCTGCGTCAGGCCGGTGATGATGCCGAGCCCGCCGGCGTTCGACACCGCGGACGCGAGTTCGGCAAAGCCGACAAAATGCATGCCGCCCTGGATGATGGGGTGGCGGATGCCGAACATTTCGGTAATGGCTGTGTGCACGCAAACCTCCCGTTTCCCGTCACCCTGAGGTGCGAGTGAAGCGAGCCTCGAAGGGCGACGGCCGATGCGCTGCGGCCGGCATCCTTCGAGGGCCGCTTCGCGGCCACCTCAGGATGAGGGACAATGACGCTGTGACCAATGTGTAGCTCGTATTTTCGCGCATTAAAATGCGGGCCACGCTTTGTCACTAGGGGAAACAAACAAGATGCCGGAAGCACCCGATCCGCGGCTCTACCACGCCCATGTCGCGCGCAACCGCGCGTCGATCCTCGACGTGCTCAAACGCGTGCTGCCGTCCTCGGGTCTGGTGGTTGAAATCGCGAGCGGCAGCGGCGAGCATGCGGCGTTTTTCGCCAAGGCTCTGCCGGGTATTTCTTGGCAGCCGACGGATATCGATGCCAACGCGCTTGCGAGTATCGCTGCGCACCGCGAAGCAGCCGGTGTAGCCAATCTGCTACCGCCGCTGCGTCTCGATACCACGGCGGAGGAATGGCCGATCGCACACGCCGACGCCGTGGTGTGCAACAACATGATTCATATTTCGCCGTGGGCGGTGACCGAAGGCCTGATGCACGGTGCGGGCCGCATTTTACGCAGCGGCGGCATTCTCTATCTTTACGGCCCTTACAAAATCGACGGCCGCCACACCGCACCGAGCAACGAAAATTTTGACGCCTCACTGCGGGCGCGAAACGTTGAATGGGGCATTCGCGATCTTGGCGACGTGACGGCTGTCGCTGCGCGTCACGGTTTTGCGCTGGCCGAAA
Source organism: uncultured Alphaproteobacteria bacterium (assembly GCA_963727325.1). Taxonomy (GTDB): domain Bacteria; phylum Pseudomonadota; class Alphaproteobacteria; order Rhizobiales; family Xanthobacteraceae; genus BOG-931. The sequence continues at coordinate 15,417 of CAVSFV010000015.1, read as the reverse complement.
CGGTGCCGATGCCGGCCAATAATTTCAGCGTGGTCTTTCGGCGCGGCGCGTAAGCGTGCGAATTACGGTTACACCGAGGTTACTAACAGAGAATTCCAGTTACACCGAGGGTACCAACAAAAGCGAATTCCAGCCATGCACGCGATCGTTTGTCGGCACCGCATTTGGCGGGTGCGCGATATGGCAACTGCATAAGCGCAGCAGAATATGGAACAATGGTTCGCGTTTTAGCGCGCAGTGGCGAAGAATTTTCCCGCGTACTCATCTTCAATTTACGGTCTGCGCTTCCGAGGCGAAGTAATTTGACCGCCGCGCTTGCGTGCCCGACGGCATCCTCCCATGTACGTGGTTCTAAACACGCGTCGCTAGGAAGCCGGGTCTTCAACCCTGGAGGGGAATTGATGTCGCTTTTGTTTTCGCCAACTACGTTGGGTCCGCTTAAGCTGAAAAACCGCTTGGTCATGTCGCCGTTGACCCGCAATCGTGCCACCGACAACGTTCCGAACGATCTGATGGTGGAATATTATCGGCAGCGTGCGCAGTCCGCCGGGCTGATTATCACAGAGGGGACGTCGCCCTCGCCGAACGGTCTCGGCTATCCGCGCATTCCCGGCATCTTTTCCGCCGCGCAGATCGCGGGGTGGAAAAAAGTGACCGATGCGGTTCATGCCGCCGGCACCAAGATTTTCATGCAGTTCATGCACACCGGGCGGATCGGACATCCGAACAATCTTCCCGCCGGCGCCACGGTCGTCGGGCCGTCGGCCATTGCGGCCGCGGGCGAAATCTATACCGACGCGGAAGGGCCGAAGCCGCACGCGACGCCCAAAGCCATGACCGACGCTGATCTCAAGAGCACGCTGGCTGAGCATGTGCAGGCGGCGAAGAATGCGATCGCCGCGGGCTTCGACGGCGTCGAATTGCACGGCGCCAATGGTTATCTGCTCGAACAATTCATCCGCCCGAATTCGAACCGGCGTACCGACGCGTACGGTGGCTCCATCGAGAACCGCGCGCGCTTCGTCATCGAGGTCGTCAACGCGGTGATCTGCGGCGATCGGTAAGGACAAAGTCGGCATCCGCCTGTCGCCGTTTGGCGCGTTCAATGACATGCCGCCCTATCCGGAGATGGAAGCCGATTACGCTTATCTGGCCCGTGCGCTCAATGCGACCGGGTTGCTTTACGTCCATCTGGTCGATCACTCCTCGATGGGCGCACCGGTGGTGCCGCAGTCGATCAAGGATATGTTCCGCAAGGAGTTCAAAGGCGTGCTTATTCTCTCGGGCGGCTATGACCTCGCGCGCGCCGAGAGCGATCTTGAGGCCGGCAAGGCCGACTTGATTACGGTAGGCCGTCCGCTTCTGGCCAATCCGGATCTCGTTGAGCGTTGGAAGACCGGCGCGCCACTCAATCCGCCCGACCCGACCACGTTCTATACGCCGGGGCCGAAGGGCTACACCGACTATCCGGTGCTGGCCAAACAACCGGAGCACGCCTGATAGAGAGCGAAGCGTGGCGGCGCGGCACTCAAAAGGGTGCCGCGTGCCGACTTACGCCGCGATCAGGCCGCCTGACGCGCCCAACAGACCGAGATGGTAGTCGGCGTCGCCGAACATTGTGTCGATGGTGGTGACGCGCTTGAAGTAATGGCCGACCTTGGCCTCCATGGTCATGCCGATGCCGCCGTGCAGCTGGATCGCGGCCTGGCCGACCGCGCGGCCGGAGCGCCCGATCTGCACCTTGGCCGCTGAAATCGACGCCCGCCGTTCGCGAGCGTCGGCTTCTTCCGCCATCATGGTCGCCAGCATCGCCATGCTGCGCGCCTGCTCGACCGCAACCACCATTTCCGCGGCGCGATGCTGCAAGGCCTGGAAGCTGCCGATGGTGACGCCGAACTGCTTGCGCGTCTTCAGATAGTCGACGGTGGTTTCCTGCATCGCCGCCATTGCGCCGACCGCTTCGGCGCACAGCGCGGCCATCGCCATGTCGGCGATCCGCTCGATCAGCGGAAAGGCGGCGCCGGGCTCGCCAATCGCTGCACTGGCGTCGACGCGCACGCCGCTCAACGTCACTTCGGCAGCGCGCAGTCCATCGACGGTGCCGTAGCCGCGCGTCGCCACGCCGTTCGCCTTGGCGTCGACCAGGAACAGCCCGACCCCTTCGCGGTCGCGTTGGCCGCCCGAAAGCCGTGCCGAGACGATGAATTTTTCGGCGACGTCGCCATGCAGCACCAAGGTCTTGGCGCCGTCGAGCGCGTAGGCCGAACCGTCGCGGCGCGCAATTGTCACGATGTCGGCGAGGTCGTAACGCGCTTGCCGCTCGGTATGAGCAAAGGCGAGCAGAAGGTCGCCGGCGGCGATTTGCGGGACGAGTGCGGCGCCCAGCGTCTTGTCGCCAAGCCGGAGCAAACCGCCGCCAAGCACGACGGTCGCCAGATAAGGCTCAAGCGCCAGCGCGCGGCCGATCTGCTCCATCACGATCATGGTCTCGACCGGCCCTCCGGCCGAGCCGCCGTGCGCTTCGTCGAAGGGAAGCCCAAGCAACCCAAGCTCGGCGTAACGCTTCCACAGCGTTCGGCTCCAGCCGCCGGGCTCCTGCATGTAGCGCTTGCGTGCGTCGAACGCGTAATGGTCGGCGAACAAGCGCTCGATGCTATGCCGCAATATCTGCTGCTCTTCGGTCAGCGCGAAATCCATTTGTGAGTTCCTGATCCTTTACCTCGTCATTGCGAGGAGCGTAGCGACGAAGCAATCCAGACGGTGAGCCTGACTGGATTGCTTCGCTCCGCTCGCAATGACGAAGATGTCGTCACAATCCCAAAATCGCCTTGGCGATGATGTTCTTCTGAATTTCGTTCGAGCCGCCGTAGATCGTCGTCTTTCGGGTGTTGAAATATTGCGGGGCGAGCGGACCGCCCCAGTCGGGGCCGATCGGCGGCTCGTTCCATCGCTCGCTCTCGTCGTGAGCGGTCTGATCGGGCAGGGCGTAGGGACCGACGACTTCGAGCAGCAACTCGGTGATGGTCTGCTGAATCTCCGAGCCCTTGATCTTGAGAATGGACGAGGCCGGATCGGGCTTGTTGCTCTTGGTGCGCGCGGCGACCACGCGCAGCTCGGTCATTTCCAGCGCCTTCAGCTCGACTTCAACCGCGGTGATCTTGGCGCGAAAGCGCTCGTCGGCCATGAGCGGCTTGCCGCCCGCCTGCTCGAGCGCGGCAAGCTCCTTCAGGCGGCGGATGCGCGCTTTGGAAGCGCCGATCCGCGCAATGCCGGTGCGCTCGTTGCCGAGCAGAAATTTTGCGTAGTCCCAGCCCTTGTTTTCCTGGCCGACCAGATTCTCCACCGGCACTTTCACGTCGTCGAAGAAGACTTCGTTGACCTCGCTGGCGCCGTCGATGGTCTGGATCGGGCGCACGGTGATGCCCGGCGTCTTCATGTCGATCATCAGGAACGAAATGCCTTCCTGCTTCTTGGCGGCGGCGGGATCGGTGCGCACCAGGCAGAAGATCCAGTCGGCATATTGCGCGAGCGTGGTCCAGGTTTTCTGTCCGTTGACGACGTAATGGCCGTCGACCAGTTTTGCCGAAGTCTTCAGCGACGCGAGATCGGAGCCCGAGCCGGGTTCGGAGAAGCCCTGGCACCACCAATCGTCGAGGTTGGCGATCCGCGGCAGAAACTTCTTCTTCTGCGCCTCGTTGCCGAACGCAACCAGCACCGGGCCGAGCATGTTGACGCCGAACGGCAGCGGCTCGGGCGCCGGGGCCTGCTGCATCTCGTCGCGGAACAGATAAATCTCGACCGGGCTCCAGGCGGTGCCGCCCCACTCCTGCGGCCAATGCGGCACCGCCCAGCCTTTGGCATTGAGGATGCGCTGCCAGTTGACGAGATCGTCTTTATTGAGCCGCCGTCCCTCGATCAGCTTGGTGCGGATCGAAGCCGGCAGCTTTTCTTTCATGAACGCGCGAACCTCGTCGCGGAACGCGGTCTCTTCCGGCGTGAAGCGAAGGTCCATGACGATCTCCTGACCTGACGGAACACGGTGTCCTAGTTTATCTCGAACAAGCCGGCGGCGCCCATGCCGCCGCCGATGCACATGGTGATGATCGCGAGCTTGGCGCCGCGGCGCTTGCCTTCGATCAAAGCATGGCCGGTCATGCGCGCGCCGCTCATGCCGTAGGGATGGCCGATCGCGATCGCGCCGCCGTCGACATTCAACCGTTCCTGCGGAATGCCGAGACGGTCGCGGCAATAGAGCACCTGGCTGGCAAACGCTTCGTTGAGCTCCCAAAGATCGATATCGGCGATTTTCAGTCCCTGGCGATTGAGCAGTTTCGGTACCGCAAACACCGGCCCGATCCCCATCTCGTCAGGCTCGCAGCCGGCGACAGCAAAGCCGCGGAACGTGCCGAGCGGTTTCAGGCCGCGGCGTTCGGCGAGCTTCGCGTCCATCACCACGCACGCCGACGCGCCATCGGAGAGCTGGCTGGCATTGCCGGCGGTGATCCATTTGCCGTCGCGGACCGGCTTGAGCGAGGCCAGTCCTTCGAGCGTGGTGTCGGGGCGATTGCCTTCGTCGCTCTTGAGCGTGACCGGCTCGAAGCTTTCGGCTTTGGTATTTTTGTCGACGATCTTTTTGGTGGTCGGCAACGGCACGATCTCGCCGTCGAAACGCCTGGCTTGTTGCGCGGAGGCGGTGCGGCGCTGGCTCTCCAATGAATAGGCGTCTTGCGCTTCGCGGCTGACCTTGTAGCGCTCCGCCACGTTGTCGGCGGTATCGATCATCGGCATGTAGATTTCGGGCTTGTGTTCCAGCATCCACTCGCTCGGCGCCTGCAGGCTCTTGCCGTCCTGCACGAGACTGATGCTTTCGAGACCGCCGGCGGCGATGACCGCAGCTTCGCCGGCGATAACGCGCTGCGCGGCGAGCGCAATCGCTTGCAGGCCCGAACTGCAGAAGCGGTTTACGGTCATGCCTGAAACGGTGACCGGTAAACCGGCACGGATCGCCGCCTGGCGCGCGATGTTGCCGCCGGTGGCGCGCTCGGGCAGCGCACAGCCGAGAATGACGTCCTCGACCTCGCCGGGCTCAACGCCTGCGCGCTCCACCGCGTGGCGCACGACATGGCCGCCCAGATCGGCGCCGTGGGTCATGTTGAAAGCGCCGCGATAGGCTTTGCCGATTGGCGTACGCGCGGTGGACACAATGACGGCGTCGGGCATCCAAAACCTCCCTGGCAGCGCTTTTTGCGGACCGGCAATAACCGCGTCCGGCTCTCTTCTTTGCAGGAGGATAGAATACCGGGTCAAGGCGGGCAGTCTGCCGCGGGCCGCCACGTTGCTGTCGCGACGCGATCGACCGCTTGTCAGAGGCGTGTTCTTCGAGCTGCTGTCGCCCTTTCGTAGGAGATGAATCGGCGGCAGGTCGCGCGGGCAGCCGTTGGTAATAAGTCGCGCTTTGGTAATATAGTACGTTGTCAAATGTACGATCTTTAATGCCGAGACTTTCAGTCTGCACGCATCGTTCAGCTTTCATTCATTGCATGGGCTGCTTTATTGTCGCGTTACTTCCACGCCCACAGTAAGCGGCAGTATTTACTGGGAAGGAATCTGTCCCGGCGAGTCCGACGGGCAGCATCATCGACAAAAAGGAGAAACTGATGGTTCGATCACTTATTTTGAGCAGTGCGTTGGCATTTGGTCTTGCGACCGCCGCCAACGCCGGCATCACCCCTGCTCCGATCGGCAACACCGACGGCGCGATCATCAAGGTCGCGGAAGGCTGCGGCCACGGATGGTGGCGCGGTCCCGAGGGACGCTGCCATCCGATGGCGCGCGGCCGCTGGTGCCCGCGCGGCTATCATTTGGGCCCGGAAGGCGGCCGCTGCTGGCCTAACTGATCGCGCATAAACGCGACAGCGAGCTTTCAAGGTGTGCGGCCGGATCGATGAGGTCCGGCCGTAGGTTTTTGGGCCGCAAATGTTGTGGCCCACAAGTGTTTCCGGCCTCGACTGTTCAGAGCATTTCGTCATCGTCTCGATCCGGGATACGCTCCCTTCAAATAATAAGGGAGTGGAACGGCCATGGCAGGCGAGGGATTTCAAGCGAGGGTCGAGCGGCTGCTCGACCGCACCGAGATTTTCGACCTGGTGCGGTTCGAGCGATTGTGCCGCGACCAGCGCGACTTTCCCGGCATGCTCGGCTGCTTTGTCCCGAACGCCCCGGTCCGCACCACCTGGTTCGACGGCACTGTCGAGGACTTCGCCGAAGCGTCGCGCAAGAAAATGACGTCGGGCAGCCAGGCCAAGCATTGGATCATGCCGGCGCGGCTCGAGATCAACGACGGCCGCGCGTTGGTGGAAAGCCCGGCGCTGATCTTCGACCGGCTTACTTTCGACGGCATCGAGTTCGATACGTTTCAGTATTGCCGCTTCGTCTCGCGCGTCATCAAGACTGCGGGCGGCTGGAAGCTCGGCTCGTTCGAGGGCATCTATCAGCGCGATCAGATGCAGACCGTGGATCCGCGCGACGAGCTGCCGGTCGACTGGGACGTCATCAAATCGCTGCGGCCATCCTACAAGTTTATCGGCTACACCCAGGTCAAGCGCGGCTACAAGGTCAACCCGGAACTGCTCGGCGACGACCGTCCCGATCTCCTGGAAGCGTTTTACGCCCGCGAGCAAAAATGGCTGGCGACCGGAAATTGAAATATCTCGGAAATTTAAAATATTGGCGAAAGTGTCGAACGCCGATGGCGGCACAAGATTACACTTTCACGGCGTACCCCAAGCGGTAAGTGGAGCGGCGGAAATCCCGGGACGTGACAGCCTTGGTCGATGGCCGGCCGAGGCGCTCGGGTTTGAACGCCGCCAGTTCACCTCATCCGCGCGAACGAATTGATCGAGCAAATCTCACATTCTTGCCCGGCGTTTGCCGGGCTCCCTGCGAACATGTGCGTTCGGCGCGAGCGACATGGTAGCGTAAGGCATGGGTTCGCCCGCGGTTGAACGAGGGGCGTCAGCGGCCCACAAACATGCGCCTCATTTGGAAGCGACTGTTTCCTGCATCATGTTAACGGAGACCGTTATGGCCGCATCGCGCCGTACAACATCGCTCGCCCGCCGGGTTCGTTCGCTGCGCCTTCGTCCTCGCGCCGCGAAACTTGCAGCAGCCAGTCTTGCGGCGATTGTTCTTGTCGCAGGCCCGCAAGCGCAAGCGCAGCAGCCGCAATCGCGGCCGGAGGCGCGGGTGATCGTAAACGGCGAGGGTAGCGTCACGGTGCAGCCCGACTATGCGCGGATCACCGCCGGCGTGACCACCAAGGCCAGGACCGTCAAAGAGGCCACCGACGCCAACACCAAACTGATGGGCGCCGTTACTGCGGCGTTGCGCGATTCGGGGATTGAGCAAAAAGATATCCAGACATCGCATTTCTCAGTTCAGCCGGTCTATGCACCGGCGCAACCGAATACCGAACCGAAACTCTGCGGGCTTCAGCGTCTCCAACCAGCTCAATGTGACGATCCGCCAGATTCGCCATGGTCGGCACGATTCTCGATCGGCTTATTGCGGCCGGGGCGACCGATCTTGGCGGCGTCGAGTTTCTGCATTCGGATCTGTCAAAGGCGCTCGATCAGGCGCGTGAGGCAGCGGTCGCCGATGCGCGGCGCAAAGCGGAACTCTATGCGCGCGCCGCGGGTCTGGAGCTCGGACGTGTTGCATGGATCACCGAAGATCCAGGCTCCGCTCCACTCGCCGGACTGAAAACTTTGCGAGCCGCGGGCGTGATGGCGGCGCCGGTGCCGATCGCAAGCGGCGAAGACACGTTGCGAGTCCAGATCACCGTCGGTTTTGCTACCGGCTTATAATACTGCGAACGCTTCAGCCTTTTCCCAGCACCGTAATATCCGCGCCGTCCTGGTACGCCGGATGCTTCCAGCCGTCCTCATCGTAGTCGGCCATGCACTGCTCGGCGAGCCCGATCATCCCTTTGAGCGCGCCGTTGCCTTGCGCCTGCTGCAGCTGAAAGACGCGGATCAGCTCGTGGCTGCCGGAATAGTTCATCTCGTAGAGCTCGTGGCGGGCGCCGAATTCGGTGCCGATGGCGTCCCATAGAAGCTTCATCGTCTTGATGCGCTCCTTGTAGTCGATGCCGTTCGAGCCGCGCACGTAACGCGCCAGATATTTGTCGATGTCCGGGTTCTTGAAGTCGCGGGCGTGGGAGGGAAGATAGATCAGCCCCGACGCGATGACCTTTTCGACGATGTTGCGCACCGCGGGATAGGCTTCGGTCATGAACAGCCGATAGGTGGCGCCGGCGCGCACGTTCGGCAGCACCGCGCCGTCGACCCACGGGTCGGGATTGCAGGCCATGGCGTCGGTGAGCGACCAGAACAGATTGCGCCAGCCGATCACCTCGCCGATCTGCGCCTGCACGCCGCGAAACGTCTCGACGCCGGTGGTGCGCGCGGCTTTGTAAAGGAGGCCGGCGATGAAATCGAGCTTCACCGCGAGCCGGGTGCAGCCCTGGAAGGTGAAGCCGTTGAAGAAGCCCGACTTGGGGTAGAAATCCTTCAGCCGCTGCACGTCGCGATGAATGAGCACGTTCTCCCACGGGATGAACGCGTTGTCGAAAACGAAAATGGCATCGTTCTCGTCGAACCGCGACGTCAGCGGATAATCCCAGGGCGAGCCGGTGGCCGCCGCGGCCATTTCATAGGATGGCCGGCAAATCAGCTTGATGCCCGGCGTGTTCATCGGCGCGATGAACATCACCACCATGCTCGGGTCGGTGATCTCCACGCTCATGTTTTGGCCGAGAAAATTGTAGTTGGTCAGCGCCGAATTGGTGGCCACGACCTTGGCGCCGGAGACGTAGATGCCGGCGTCGGTCTCTTTCTGGATGGTGATGTAGACGTCCTTGACCTCTTCGATCGGCTTATTGCGGTCGATCGGCGGATTGACCAGCGCGTGATTGAGAAAAAGCACCGCCTCCTGGCCTCGCTTGTACCAGGCGCGAGCATTGTCGGCGAATTTGCCATAGAATTCCGCGTTGGCTCCGAGCGTGTTGATAAACGCCGCTTTGTAATCCGGGCTACGCCCGAGCCAGCCGTAGGTGATCCGCGCCCATGCGGCGATGGCGTCGCGCTGGGCGATCACATCCTCGCGGGAGCGCGCTGCTTTGAAGAACTTATGCGTGAAGCCACCCGAGCCGGTATCGGTCGGAGCCGTCAGCACCTCCTTGGTCTTCTCGTCGTGCAACGCGTCGTAGAGGAGGGCGATTGAAGCGGCCGAATTGCGGAAGCCCGGATGCGTGGTGATGTCTTTGACGCGCTCGCCGTAAATGTAGACTTCGCGTCCGTCGCGCAGGGATTCCAGAAATTCAGCTCCGGTAAACGGGCGCTTTTTGCCCGCGACAATCGCTTCGGGATGCTGCGACATTAACTGCTCCGCTTTCGTTTCTTAAGTGATTCAAACCTGCCGCTCGCGCCGAACAGCCCAGAGCGTAAGTGCGCCGACAATTACGACAGCGAGCGGGGCGCCGGCCAGTCCCGCCTTCGCATAGCTGATGGCGCCGAAAACGGCCCCGAGCACAAAACCTATGGCAATAGTCAGAACAGTGAGCAACCGCGAGCGTACCGCCGCAAATTCCCGCTCATTCTCGCGATCGTTCGGGTCGCGCGCGCGCCGGCGCCAGGCCAGTAGCAGCGCGGTGGTCTCGACGCCGAGTTGGGTCATGTTGCCGGTCATCACGTTGGTCTGCGGGAAGCCGCGCATCAGGAGCCGCACGATCACGCTCTGCGTTCCCATCGCCATCGCGCCGAACAGGCCTGCAAAGATACCGCGCCAGTCTTGCACGCCGCTGATGGGAGGGCCGATCAAAAGCAAGACCGTGAATGCCGCCAGAAGCACCGTTTCGAACGCGAGCATCCATGGCAACGGAGCGCGGCCGTGATCGCGAACCAGGCCGATCAACCCGGCCGTCAACGCCGCCGCAAACAGAAAGGCAACGATCGCGAGTACCTTGCCGGCGATGCCAAGGTCGTGGGTGACGAGCTCGGCGCCGGCGGTCACGAAGCTTCCCGTCACCTGGGCAACGAACAGCCCGAACAAAGCAAGGAATGTGTAGATGTCGACATAGCCGGCCACGAAGCTCAGCAGGGCCGGCACCAGCCGCGGCAGCGGAATCTCGGCGGCCGATGCGGCTTCCGTCATGAGTGCCTCCGCCCGCCGGGCCGGGCCTTTATCGACGATGCGCGGTACGGCGGTCGCATATCTCGCTGCCCCGGATTTCGTGCTTAACTGTAGTTCGGAGCAGCACCCGTGCAAATCAGCCACTACCATTATCTGCCACTCACGCCCGGCTTTTTCTCCATCCTGGTCGGTCTTTTCGTCATTCTGTTGGTTGTTGTTTTGGTGTTACGCGCACTGCGTCACGCCTATCTCAGCCTTGGGATCAGCTCGTCAACCGCCATGCTGCTGCTGTTCGGCTCTCTGATCGGCAGCTATTTCAATATTCCGATCGCGTCGCTGCCGCACGAGAGTGTCATGTCTGATCAGGTCATCAATTTTTTCGGCATGCAATACAACGTGCCGTTGGTCGAGGACTGGGCGGGCACGGTGATCGCGGTCAATGTCGGCGGCGCCGTTATTCCGACGCTGATGTCGCTCTATCTCCTCTTTGTACGCGGGTTATGGATCAACGGCGCCATCGCCACCGCCGCCGTCGCGCTCGCCATGCACTGGCTTGCCGATCCGGTCCCCGGGATCGGCATTGCGGTGCCGGTATTCTGGCCGGCGTTGATTACCGCGGTTGTTGCGCTGCTGCTGTCGCGTGAGAACGCCGCGCCTCTGGCCTACATCGCGGGCAGTTTGGGTACGCTGATCGGCGCCGACCTGACCAATCTCGACAAGGTGCGCGGGCTGGGCGCTCCGGTTGCCTCGATCGGCGGTGCCGGGACTTTCGACGGCATTTTCCTCACCGGCATTCTGGCCGTGCTGCTGGCAAGTCTTTTTCCGTCCCCGCGGCCGGTGCCGCGGCCTTGGGGATAGGCATCGGGGATGACAAGGCTGAAGGGTTCTGCCACAGCCGCCTGACCGCAAACTCAGTGCAGTATGGCGGAAATCAGAAAACGCGGCTCGCGACGAAGGCGGCAAGCACAACGAACATCAATAGATCGGAGATCATCGCCGTCTGCCCGTCAAAGTTTCTGCCCCCGCGCCATAAATGGCCCGCTCCGGCGAGGCCATAGTAGAGGCCGCCGACAACGGCCGCCGGCACCAGAAACTCCGATTTCGCCAGGCTTGCCAATCCCAGCGTTCCAATCGACAAATTGGCGAAGCCCACCTCGCGGACAATCGCGAACGCTGCACGATCTTTAATCTCAAAGATGCCCTCGGACGTGAATTGCGGCTGTACGACTTGCCGAAGGCCGGCAATAAAAAGCCGGACGCCGCCAGCCCAGAATACGAACCACTTGCCGATCAACAACAGCAGGTCGGCGCTGCCGACCCGGAGCGCCTCGACGATCACGCATCCCGCCGGCAGAACAAACAGCAGCAGGACAACGGTAACGAGATACATCACGGCCTCCGATTGGCGACCAGCAGCCGAGATTGCTGACTCGTCAAAGAACTTGCAAGATCGGCGTGGCGCCGCCAATGCGGCGTCGAATAAAGGAGCGTAAATCGTGCCCTGGTATTACTATCTCGCGCATTTCTTTGCCGGTGCGTTCTTCGCCAACGGCGTACCGCATTTCGTGCAAGGCATTTGCGGTAACAAATTTCAGACGCCGTTTGCTTCTCCGCGGGGGGTTGGCGAGTCCTCGGCGATCGTCAATGTGGTTTGGGGATTTTTCAACTTCCTTATCGCTGCTGCGTTGATGCGCACCTTTTTTGCGGCGCTGCCGCGGCCGCTCGGCCTCGCTGTAGCCACTGCGCTTGGCGTGCTGCTCATGGCATTGTTTCTGGCCAATCATTTCGGCAAGGTGCGCAACAGCGCGCCGCATCCGTGAGGATTTTCATGCATTCGCATGGCGTAGGCATGCTGGCTTTTCTCGCGTTCGGAATGGTCGGTGACGCTGCCGCCGGTCAGGAAGCCAGAGACATGAAGCTCGAGGATGTAGGCTTCGTGATGCGTCCCGCTAACACGCCTCAGCAAATGGAACGCTTGCGATTGTTGCCGCCGCGCACCTTTGTCGCGCGCACCAAGGCCGGCAGGCGATACTACATCTACGCCGATCCCGATTATTGCCAGTGCGTTTTTCTTGGCGGCGACAGCGCGATGCGCAACTATCGCGATCTGGTGAACCCCCCGCCGTTACCGCCGATGCCTTCCGGTCCGACGAGCGTTCCGTCGCCCGGCCCGCTGGCCATCGATATCGCGCCCGACGTCGATCTCACGATCGGCGACGGCGATATCCTCGATTACTCGTATTGACGGGGCGCGTCACCGATGCCCGAGCAACGCGCCACGGCGCCAGCTTCGATCGCCTCTTATCACGCCCATGTCTATTACGACCCTAAGAACACGCGCGATCGGGCGGAGCACCTGCGCCGCCGCATCGCCGAGGATTTTCCGGCCGCCAAGCTGGGCCGCTGGCATGACGAACTGGTCGGGCCTCATACCCAATCGATGTATCAGATTGCCTTTCCGGCCAATCTTGTCGGCTCCTTCCTGCCGTGGCTGATGCTCAACCGTGACGGGCTCACGGTGCTCCTTCATCCCGAGACCGGTGACGATTACGCCGACCACACCGCGCACGCCTGCTGGTTCGGCGCGGTGTTGCCGTTGCGCGTCGAAGTGTTGCGAAAAGGCGCCAGGCAGTGAAACGGTCGACAACTCCGGCGCGAACTTGTGGAACCGGACCGGATTAGCTTAGTTGTTCCGCTTGAGGAACCAGGAGGTATCCATGCGAAAGACGTTAGCTGCCTTGACCTTTGCCGCCGGCATCGGGCTTGTTTGTTGCCAAAGCGCCGGCGCCGCGCCGGCCAGCGGAACCGCGGTACAGGATGCCGCGCTCGCGAACTCGCCCCTGCAGCAGGCGCAATACGCTGAGCGCAAAACCCGTCATGGCATCGTGAAGTGCTATCGCACTCTCGTCATCGGCCCGTATCGCTGCCACTACTATCCCGGTCCTCTCTAAGGTCGGCGGGGCAAACCCGCCAAGGTGCATTCGCCGAGCCTGTCCCGGATGTGATCCGGGACGGGCACGACTTAAAAAGCTTCGCCGAAGAGCTGAAGCTGAGAGACCGAACCGGCAAGTCTGGTAAAACTGGGAGCGGTTTTACTTTCGCCGCTCTAAGCGCTGTCCTCGACGTCGGTTTCGGGCCGATCGTCGCCACGGGCGGTTTCAGAGTGCCACTCGCCTTTTTCGTCTTCGTATTCGATCGCCTCGGTCCGTCCGGGAGTGCGTTGCTCGGCGGCGGCGCGCCGTGCCGCATCGAGCGCCTCGGCGTGCGTGGGAAAACTCTCGGAGAAGACGCCGTTGGCGGTATAGGCCCAGCCGTCTTCGTGGCGAACGACCTTGTAAGTGACGTGGACCATGGCTTTGCTCTTCGCTTCGTCGCCGGTGGCGACGTGCGCTACCGTGATAGCAAAGTAAATTGACGGCGTGAAGTTCCGCCACGCCGGGGTACGCGCTTGGTCCAATGGTGGCGGGTAGATTAGGTCGTGCGGCGAACCTGCCGGCGGGCGCTTCTGACGCCTCAGGCGCTTTTGAGCAGGTCGCCGTCCTCACATGCCGTCAGCAATTCGACCGCGCCGGTCCTGTCGAGATCCTTCAGAGTCAGATTGTCATTGACGCGCACGAAGCCCTTGAGGATGGCGGCGGCGCCGCTGAAATCAGCGAAGCCCATCGACCATTCGCCGAACACGCGCTGTTCCGGTCCGGCTCCGCGATGCAGGACGGTGAAATCGCCGTGCCGCGGATCGTTCCGGATACTGGCGAAGATTTCGTTGACGGCGCGGTTTTCGCCTTCGAGCGCCTGTAGGAACGTGCCGTCGTGGAACACCAGCATGCCGGTGACGCCGACCGCGTTGTTGCGCATGCGCGCGCCGACAAGCAGCTTTTTCAGGTCAGACGTGGAAAATTCCTGTCTGGCACTGCTGATATAAACGATCTGATGCATGGCCCCTCGCGCGTTAAGCTTGGCGGCGAGGCGTTAATGAATGACCAAGCAGATCAGACAAGTTTGCAAGCAAGCGGATCGGCAAAAACAGCAAGCGGCAGAATTGGCTTAATAACGCTGCAACCGATGATGCTGCATTTGTCGCAAAAGCCGGCGAACGCCCAGAGTCCTTTCCCGCAATCGGTTTTGATCCGCATCAAAGCGCCGCCATGCCGGGAGAGCGACAATAGATTTGGAGATCGAGATGTCGTTTGGTGCTGCCTGCAAACTCTTTATCCTGAGCTTGGTCGTTTTTGCGGCGGCCTTTGCGTTGCGCCGCATCTTTCTGTGGGATGTGATGCCGGTGTCCTGGGATCAGGAGCCGCAATCCCTTTGGGCGCTGGGAGCGGCGTTTTTACTGCGCTCGGTCGAGAACATCGCAAGCGTCGTCGCGGCGATCGTGCTCGCTTTTGTTTGCACGCTCGGTCTCGATCGCTGGCGCGGTCATGCTCCCCGGAAATGTTGAATAGCGATTAGCACGCTCGTTTCCCCCGTTCCTCGGAGGAAGGGGAGAAACGAGGCTTGGCGCGAAAGCTTCTACTTCCAGCCAGCTTCTTTATCGCAAGCTTTGCGTTCGGCGACGTAAGTTTTTTCCCATTGGGTGATCGACTGGGTTTCGTTGTCGCTCATCTTGTTGTTCATGCAAGTGCAATACTTGCGCACGATATCGTCGGCCGCGTCGCCTTTGTTGTCTGTCAGGCACTGATTGATCCATTTGATATCATCGGCGGTTGCCGCCTTAGCTTGTCCCCAGGTGAGCGCGGATCCTGCGCAACCCGCGGCGATCAGCAAAGCAGTCGTAAGCTTCATGAGTCGTTTCCTCAGCATTATGCCGCCGCACAGGATGGGCGGCAGGCGCGCGTACTCATAACGCGGCGCCCACCCATGACAAGGCGTGAAATGCGTCATCGTTAAAGCCCACGACGGCTGGATGACCCGAGGACGACGGGCTAAGCCCGCTCGATCCGGGCTGCATAGCAGCCGGGGGCGGCGAAGTGCACGTGCAGATAAGCGGCGCGCGGATCGGAGAACAGGCGCGTGATTGTGTCTTCCAGCTGAGTGCCGTCGACGAGCTCCCAACCGGCCATCATCGCATCAGCGTCAAAGGAACGGACCGCGAGGGTTCGCTTGCGCAATTGCTCCGGCACCGTGTTTACCTTGTCGAATGTTTCCTCGCCTTGGCGCACGTAGACGGCAAAGCGCATCCGATAGGGTGAGTGGACGGCGTGGTGCTCGTAGTTGACGAGGATT
>CAVSFV010000014.1:0-15265 GCA_963727325.1 uncultured Alphaproteobacteria bacterium | reverse complement strand
GGTTTATTCGAAAGTCAGGCTCCCTTCGTCTAGCGGTCTAGGACGCGGCCCTCTCAAGGCTGAAACAGGGGTTCGATTCCCCTAGGGAGCGCCATCAATTTAAATGAGTTCAAGTTCCGTCGTGCCCAGCTTTGAGCCAGACGGAACCTGCCAGCCGAGAATTGAGCCCTGCCGCAGCGGCGCTAAGCAATCGGCGGCCTTCGCCGACAATAATTGTGCCGCGTATCACCGACGGCGATCAAACGAAGAGCATATTGACAGTATACTGAAAGAATGTATGCTGTTTAATCGTAAACGGGGAAGCTGCGCAATTCTCCGGGGAGGGAAGCTTATGCCGATTGCATCGAATGCCGGACCGACCGCGATCGTCGCGGGAGGCGGAATTGGCGGTTTGGCGGCCGCCTTGGGTCTCGCCAATAAGGGTTGCCGCGCTACTGTGCTCGAACAGGCCGAGGAGTTCGGCGAAATCGGCGCCGGTATTCAGATCGGACCGAACGCCTTCCACGCCATGGATTATCTGGGCGTCGGCGATGCCGGCCGCGCCAAGGCGGTCTACATCGATGATCTGATCATGATGGACGGCATGACCGGAGAACAGGTTTTTCGTGGTCCTCTCGACGAACCGTTCCGTAAGTATTTCGGCAACCCTTATGCCGTGATCCATCGCGCCGACCTGCATGGGACACTGCTCGACGCTTGCCGCGCGCATAAAGCAATCACCCTGCTCAACAGAGAACGGGTCGTTGCTTACGAGAACACAGCAGGCGGTGCGCGCTTACGAACCGAGGCCGGTCGCGTCTATGAAGCCGATGCGGTGATCGGTGCCGATGGCGTGCGTTCCAAAATCCGCGAGCAGCTCACCGGGGGCGACCAACTCCGCGTTTCCGGTCACGTGGCGTATCGCGCGGTACTGCCGATCGAGCAAATGCCGGAGGACTTGCGCTGGAACGCGGCCGCACTGTGGGCCGGCCCGAAATGCCATATGGTGCATTATCCGCTGCAGGGTTGGCGCTCCTTCAATTTG
This sequence comes from uncultured Alphaproteobacteria bacterium, assembly GCA_963727325.1. GTDB lineage: Bacteria > Pseudomonadota > Alphaproteobacteria > Rhizobiales > Xanthobacteraceae > BOG-931. The sequence continues at coordinate 14,241 of CAVSFV010000014.1, read as the reverse complement.
GTAGCCACCTTCGTCACTGACATCGAACATGTCGGCAGCAACGAGCCGGGCACCCGGGAAGAGGTACTTGGCCGCTTCGCGAATATCGTGCCGAAAGCGCGCAAGCTTTTGGAGATTCCGAGCGAATGGCGGCGTTGGGTGCTCGCCGACCGCGATCCGATCGGCAATTGGACGGACGGTCGCGTCACGCTGTTGGGAGATGCCGCACACCCGACTTACCAATATTTTGCTCAAGGCGCCTGCATGGCGATGGAGGATGCGGTTTGTCTCGCCGATAAATTTGCCAAGAGCCGCGGCGACTTCGCCGCGGCTTTCCAGGCTTATCAGGACGAACGCATTCCGCGCGCATATCGTGTGGTGCTGTCATCGCGCGAGCTCGGGCGGGTCTATCACGCCGATGGCGTTGAGCGCCTGGTGCGCAATGCCTGGCTCAAGGGCAAAACGCCGGAGCAGTTCTACGGCAGTATGCAGTGGCTGTACGGCGGCAACGGTCTCGTCGGCGCCGGACGGCAACGCGCCGCCGCCTGATCCTCGCGCGCAGCGGGGCCGCTGGACAGAGCCGCGCAGCCATCTCTGCCGTCATATGGAGGAAGGAAGCACATGAGCGCACTTGGAACGTTGAGCGAATTGCCGACTGACTATATACGACGGACTCACCGCTCATAATCTCGTGCCGCTGTGGCCAAGCCTGCGCAAAGCGCTGCCGCATGGCGCTCCGTTTCGGCGGACGCAGCCCGTGGTTTGGCACTATGCCGACGTGCGTCCTCGACTGCTGGAAGCTGGTGCGCTGACACCGATCGAAAAGGCCGAGCGTCGCGTACTGGTTCTCGCCAATCCGGGCCTTGGGCTCGAAAACATGCAGGCAACGCCTTCGATCTATATAGGTCTGCAATTGATCATGCCCGGAGAAACGGCGCCCAATCATCGCCATACACCGAGCGCCGTGCGGTTCGTGATCGAGGGTGAGGGTGGCTTTACCATTGTCGATGGCGAGAAGCTGCCGATGGAGCGAGGCGATCTGATCCTGACGCCGGCCCTGCTTTGGCACGAACATCGCCACGAGGGCTCCGGCCCGGTGATCTGGCTCGATGCGCTCGATTTGCCGACCGTGTACGCTCAAGAGGCTTCCTACGCCTTGGAAGGACTGCCCCAAGCGGTGCGCAACGAGCCCGATCACTCGCAGACCCATTATCGGCGGGCGGGGCTCTTGCCGTACCACGCTCTGGGTAGCTCACGCGCTGCTTATCCGTTGCTGCGTTATCCCTGGAAAGAGGTCCGTGAAGCACTTCAGTCGCTGGCGACGGTGACCGGAGCCAGCGAAGTGGTGCATTTGGCTTATGTAAATCCGGAAACCGGCCTCGAATGCCTGCCGGTGCTCGGCTTCTCGTCGATGATGCTGCGACCCGGTGAGAGTGCGAAGCCGCCGCGCCGTTCTGCTTCGGCCGTGCTGCATGTGATCGAGGGTGAGGTCGAGGCGGAAATCGACGGCGTCACGCTTGGTGCGGATATCAACGACACCGTGGCGGTGCCGACCCACGCCAAGGTGACGATCGCCAACAAATCGGCGCGCAAACCGGCCTTTATCTTCCAGGTCGATGATGCTCCGATGCAGCGCAAGCTGGGCTTTTTCGAGCTATTCAACTGAAAACGCGTAGGCGAAGAGATCGGTCAAGGCTAACACTGTTTCAGAGGGTGAATTTTTCGATGCAGCTGAAGGATTTGCATTCTAAACCCGGCCATCTCATACGCCGCGCGCAACAGATTGCCGTAGCGATATTCATGGAGGAGTGCGCGGGCTTCGACCTCACGCCGGTGCAGTACGCCGTACTCGTGGCGATCCGCGAGAATCCGGGCATCGATGCCACGCGATTATCGGCCTTGATCGCTTTCGATCGCTCAACGCTCGGCGTTGTCCTGGAGCGGCTGGAAGTGCGCAGGCTGGTGAAACGTTATTCCTCCCCGGACGACAAGCGGATCAAGCTATTGAAGGTCTCCGTCGCAGGCAGCGCACTGGTCAAGCGCGCGGAGGCCGCAGTGGTTCGCGCACAAGAGCGAATCCTGGCGCCGCTGCGGGTGAGTGACCGCAACACGCTGATGGAATTGCTCGGCCAATTGGTCGATCTGAACAACGAGGCGTCGCGGGTACCGCTGCGGCTCGCCGGATAACGATCGGGATATTCGGCGCGTTCACGTGCACCACTTTTAGCTTGAGAATTTGACATGTATGGTGTCGCGCGGTCTCCTAGAGAGCGACATCTTCTGGGGATTAATGGTGTTCGGAGGGCTTCGATGCGCCTGCCGTTGCGGTTTGCTTTGTTCGGTTTTGCCGTGCTGTTGCCTGCGGTTGTGTTTGCCGATCCGGTCAAGCTGAAGCTCGGACATTTCGCCAATGACAACACCGTCATGGTCTACAAGGCTTGGGCTGAAGCGGTGAACGCCGCCGCCAACGGTACAATTCAGGTCGAAGTCTTTCCCAATGGCGCACTCGGCCGCAATCTGGCGCAACAGGCGCAGTTGATTGACAGCGGCGTGCAGGACATCGGCTTCGTCGTGCCCGGGATCACGCCCGGGCGATTTCCAGATAACGTTGTGCTGGAACTGCCCGGCCTCTTCGACAATATGAAGGAAGCGACGCTGGTCTACACGTCGCTCACCGCCGCGCACAAACTGCGCGGTTACGACGACTTCTATGTGATCGATGAATTCGCCACGCCGCCGTTTAGCATCAATCTGCGCAAGCCGATCAAGGACATCGACGAGCTCAAGGGTCTCAAGATCCGCGCCGGCAATTCGACCGAAGCCAACATGCTCAAGGAGTTGGGCGCGGTTCCGATCCTGATACCGGTCAATGAGATTGCCGAAGCGGTCGGGCGCGGCACGATCGACGGCACCACGGCGCAGCCGCAGACCATTGTCGACTTCGGCATCGATCGGGTCACGAGCTTCCATTACATGGCGCATCTCGGACCGTCGCCGCTCGCCGAATTGATGAACCGCAAAGTATTCGAGAGCCTGCCGCCGCAGGGGCAGGACGCCATTCGCAAATACAGCGGCGGCTGGTTTGCGGACAAATATCTGACCGTGATGGGTCCGATCATGGACGGATACATGCGGCGGCTGAGGAGCGATCCGAAACACACGGTCGTAGAACCAAGTGCGGAGGATCAGCGCAAATGGGACGCCGCCGTACAGCGGGTGATCGACGCCTGGGTCGCCAAGGACCCGCGCAACGGTGAGCTCTTGCAGACGGTCAGGGCTGAAATCGCCAAGGTCCGCGCCGACAAATGACGGCGGAGTCGCGACCGACGTTCGGCGCCGTCGAGCGGTTGGCTGCCGCTGCGGCGCGCATGCTGGCACTCTTTGGGTTGGGACTGTTGCTGTTGTTTGCGGTGGCGACGCTATTTGACGGCGCGCTGCGCGGGCTTCTTAATCACCCGATTGAATCCGTCCGCGACCTGGGCGGCTCGGTGGTCTCGATTGCGGTCGCCTGCTGTTTGCCGCTCGGGCTGGTGGAGCGCAGCAATATCAGCATCAAAGTCATCGACCTGTGGCTGCCGCCGGCCGCTTCGCGCGTGCTCGATGCGCTTGCCGCCATCGTCGTGCAAGTCATCATCTTTTTCATTGCGCTCGAGTTTTACTGGTACGCGCGCGATATCGCGAAGTCCGGAGAGACCACGCTCATGCTCGGCATCCCGAAGGCGCCGTTCTGGTATGCGGTGGATGCGATTCTTTGGCTGGCGGCACTGGTGCAGATTGTGATCGTCGCGGCCGATCTGATGCGATGTCTGGGGGCAGCCTCGCCGAGATGCAAGCGTCCTCCGATAATTTTCACACCTGAAAAAGCGGGATCAGGCTCGCAGCCATGCGTGGGGCTTAGGCCGCTTCGGAACCGTCAACTGGAGTAAGTAATGCCAAGGCGAAGAAATCCGCGGGAATGGAGTTGGCCGAATGGCGCCAAGATCGCCATCTCGGTCGGCCTCGCGCTCGAAGAGTTCAATCTTCAGAGCCAATACCGGCAGGAAGGCCCGCCCGGCAAAATCAACCACTTCTCATTGTCGTACGGCGACTATGGCTGGAAAGCCGGCATCTGGCGGCTATTGGACCTGCTGGATGAAACCGGCGCGCGCGCCAACATGTCGACCAATGGGCTTGCCGCCGAGCGGCATCCCCACGTCATGCGCGCGGTGGCTGAAGCCGGTCACGAACTCAACGGCCACGGCTGGGTCAACGATGTGCTCCCGGCGGACGACGATCCGCAAGCCGAGCGTGACGAGATTCGCCGCTGCACCAAAGCGATCACGGAAGCCTCGGGCGTCCGGCCGGTCGGGTGGACCAGTCCCGGCAGCACCGGATCAAAGAACACCTTCGAGATCCTGGTCGACGAGGGCTATCTGTGGAACGGCGACGATGCCAGCGACGACATCCCGTTTCTGCGGCCGACCAGCAAAGGGCCGATCGTCATGCTGCCGCGCACCAATATTCCCCACAACGATCTGATCATGTGGGTCGCTGCCAAAAATCACCCCGGCATCATCTGGGACGGCTTCAAGGACACCTTCGACGAACTTTATGCGGAAGGTGAGGGCGGTTGTCCGAAGTGGACCGAGATTACGCTGCACGCCCACATGGCCGGGCGGCCGACGCTGATCCCGACGATCCGCAAATGTCTGGCCTACGCGAAACAGCACGACGGCGTCTGGTTCGCGAGACGGCAGGATATCGCGCGCTGGGCGCTCGATCGGGAGCAGAACAAGTGAGCGAGCGCCGATTATCGGAGTTGCCATGAGCCATTGGCTCGACAGCCGCGAAAAGAAATTCGCTCTCGATTTCGCCGAGCGAAATTCTGCGGCGACCGCGGGTTTGAGCGACTCGCTGTTTTATTTCGGGGAGCTTGGTCTCCAGGAATATCGCAGCGCGGAGCTCATGGGCGCGCTGCTTTCCGAGCACGGTTTCAAACTGGAGCGGGGCATTTCCGGTTTCCCAACGGCCTTTCTGGCAACCTACGGCCAGGGCTCGCCGGTCGTCGCCATTCATACCGAGTACGACGCGAACCCGACCAACTCGCAGCAATCGGGCGTGCCGGAGCGCGCCGAAATCGTGCCGGGGGCGCCGGGACACTGCGAGGGCCACAACGTCAACGGCGCGGTCATGGTCGTCGCGGCCATCGCGCTCCGCTACGCCATGGAGCAATTCCGGCTGCCGGGCACGCTCAAGATTTTCGGCGCGCCGGCCGAAGAGCAGCTGCTGTCGCGCCCGTTCTTTGTCCGCGACGGTCTGTTCGACGATGTCGACATCGCTTTTCACGACCACATTCTCGATGAGTTCAAGGCCGATTACGGCCTGATCCAGAGCGCGGCGGTTTCGGCCGACTTTACGTTCCGCGGCGAAGCCGCGCACGCCGCGATGTATCCGTTTAAGGCGCGGGACGCGCTCGACGCTGTTGTCCTGATGGATTCCGGCATGGCGCAATACCGCGAGCATCTGCAGGCCGGAATGACCGCCCATCGCGTGATCACCGACGGCGGCGTGCAGCCGAACGTCATTCCGGCGCGCGCTTCGATCTGGTGGTACTTCCGTCATCCAACCGCGGAAGGCGCGCGCGTTCTGTTCGAGCAGGGCAGGAAGATCGCACAGGGCGCCGCGCTGATGACCAATTGCGAGCTTGACGTGAACGTCCGATCGGCGGTCTGGCCGGTACGGCTTAATCAAACGATGGCCGAGACCATTCAAAAGAACGTCGAGGCGATCGGGATGCCGGTCTGGACCGACGCGGAACAGAATTTCGCCAAGGCGCTGCAGAAGCAGGCCGGCGTCATCGCCTGCGGACTGCGCACGCGCGTGACGCCGGTTGACGGTCCGACGCCGCAAATTCCTGCATCGAACGATTGCGGCGACGTATCCTGGAAAGTGCCGATGGCGCGGGTCTGGTTTCCCGGCAACGTGCCGAACCTGGCTTTCCACCATTGGAGCGCGGGCGCGGCGCTCGCCACCTCGATCGCGCACAAGGGCGCGGTCGCCGGGGTCAAAGCGTTGGCAACTTCGGTGATCGATTATCTGCAGCAGCCCGATTTGCTGGTGCAAACCAAAGCAAGCTTCAAGCGCGAAATCGGCGACGTGGTCTATAAGCCGCTGCTGCCCGACAGTCAGCGGCCGCCGGTCGAACTCAATCGCGCGGAAATGGAAAAGTACCGGCAAGAGATGGAGCGCCACTACGTTCGCGAGCGCCCCGTCATTGCGCGTTAGGCGTCGGGCGGTCGTGCGGATCACAGCGAGCTGACATCGTGGATCCGCTGACCATAGGTGCGGTCGGCATGCTCGCGCTGTTCGCGCTGATCGTGCTGAAAGTTCCGATCGGCTACGCCATGATGGCGGTCGGGGTGATCGGCTTCGCGTTGCAAACAAAACTGAGCGCGGCCGGCATATTGCTGGCGAGCGAGCCGTCGAATTTGCTGTCGAGCGTCGACCTCGCCACGCTCCCGCTGTTTCTGTTGATGGGCACGTTCGCCAATGCGGCGGGGTTTTCGGCCGATATTTATGCGGCGGCGGCGAGTTTCGTCGGCCACCGCCGCGGCGGTCTGGCCTACGCAACCATCGGCGGCTGCGCCGCGTTCGGGGCCGTGTGCGGCTCCTCCACAGCGACGGCCGCGACCTTTGCCAAGATCGCCCTGCCGGAAATGATCCGCCGCCGCTATTCGCCAGGTTTCTCCGCCGGCGCTGTTGCTGCGGGCGGAACGCTCAAAGCGCTGATACCGCCTTCTTTGGTGATGATTCTCTATTGCATCATCGCCAAGACCTTCATCTACGATCTGTTCGCCGCGGCGGTGATACCGGCGCTGCTGACGATTGTTCTGAACCTGATGACCGTCAGCATCGCCATCCGCCTTAATCCCGCGGCCGCGCCGGTGGATCAGCGGATGAATTGGCCGGAGCGGGTTGCGGCGCTGCGCCGGGCGATCCCGGCTTTTATCCTGATCCTCGCCGTGTTCGGCGGATTGTACAGCGGCATTTTCACCGTCAACGAAGCCGCCTCGGTCGCGGCCGTCGTCGCGTTTGTTTTCGCGCTGCTCCGCGGCCGTTTGCATCTCAACTACATTTTCGAAGGCATGCGCGAAGCCGCGCGCGTGACCGCGATGCTCTACACCATCCTGATGGGCGCGGCGGTCTTCACTTATTTCATGACGCTTGGCCGCGTTCCAGATGCATTGATCGCGGCGGTCGGCGGACTGGCGCTGCCGCCGCTCGTGATTATCGCCGCCATCCTCGTCGCGTACCTGATTTTGGGCACCGTGTTCGACGAACTCTCGGCGATGCTGATCACGCTCCCGTTCGTGCTGCCGATGGTGACGGCGCTGGGATACGATCCGTTGTGGTGGGGCGTGATCATGGTGATACAGATCGAGCTTGCCATGATCCATCCGCCGTTCGGGATCATCGCGTTTCTGATCCACGGGCTGGCCCCATCGATTTCACTGAAGGAAATATACAAAGGCGTATTTCCTTATCTGGTTGCCGATTTTGTGCTGATGATTTTACTCGTCGCGTTCCCGGCTATTGCGCTTTGGCTGCCGCATTTGCTGGCGGGTTGACCGGGAGCTGATGGGGCGGAGACGGGCGGACGGGACTTCGGGAGGGACTATGGCTCCGTATGCATTCAATGGCGTGACGATCGAAATCCTGGCCGAGCAGCCGCGGGCGGAATTTGATCTCGACTGGCTGTTTCCGAAAAACACGTTTGAGCAATTCATGGAACAGCGCGACTGGATGGTGCCGCGCTTTTTCGATCCGGACCAACGCAAGGTGCTCTTGAGCATCCACACCTACGTGATCCGCACCAGGCATCACACCATCCTGTTCGACACCTGCTGCGGCAATCACAAGGAGCGCGGCGGCGTCTATCCGTTTCACATGGTCGATACCCCGTATCTCGACAATCTCGCGGCGATGGGCTGCAAGCCCGAGGATATTGACTTCGTCATGTGCTCGCATCTGCACGCCGATCATATCGGCTGGAACACGCGGTTGCAGGACGGCAAATGGATACCAACCTTCCCGAAGGCGAAATACCTCGTCAGCCGGGACGAAGCCGCTTATTGGGAGGCGGTGGTCAACAACAAGACGAAGCTCTCGCTTGGCATCGCGGCTTATGAAGACAGCGTGGCGCCCGTGATTGCCGCCGGCCAATTCGTCATGATCGACGGCCAGGATGGAATGGCAGCGCTGCTCGGCGACGAATTCCAGTTTTATCCGCTCGCCGGACACACGCCGGGTCACACCGGGCTTTTGATCGAGAGCGGCAACAACCGCGCGCTGTTGACCGCCGACGCCATCCATTCTCCGATCCAGTTCCTGCACCCGGAGTGGAGCACGTCCGGTGACGTCGACCGGAAAGTGGCGGAGCGAACCCGCCGGCACATCATCGAGACCTGCACCGACGCCGACATGCTGTTGATGACCGGACACTTCCCGGCGCCGTCGGTGGGCCGTCTGGTGTCCGTCGGGGGCATCCCGCAATTTCGCTACGTGTAGCGTCGGTTACGTTCGGCCGCATGGCAGGTGCGCATGCGGCGAAATTCAGTTTCGCTGACCGTCCGGCCGCGATAGACAAGCTGACAACAGAAAACGCGAGCAACGGGGAGGTTGATCATGAGCAATCCTGAACCCGTCGGCGCACGTACCGCGCCGACCGACGGCCAGACCAAAATCGTCAACGCCAACGACATGCCCTGGCAGAAGGCGAAGACGCCGGGCATCGAGTTCAAGGTCCTCTACCGCGACGAGGTCTCGGGCGCGCAGACCTTGCTGCTCAAGTTCGAGCCGGGCGCCAGGACGCCGCTGCATGAGCACACCGGTTTGGAGCAGACCTTCGTCATCGAGGGCGGCCTCGTCGATCACGACGGCGCCGTGACCGCCGGAAATTTCGCCTGGCGGCAGGCCGGCAGCGTGCATCAGGCGACCTCACCCGGTGGCTCGCTGCACATTTCTTTTTTCACCCGCCCAAACCGGATGCTCGACGGCTCCGAGGATGATCTCGTGCCGCAGCACAAAGCCGCCGAATAAAGCGGCCGCATTCGCGAAAACCGGGATAATCCGGGAGGACACGATGCCGGACGACGCATCCGCCGCGCGCCGCTGGGCGCTCTTGCGCACCATGCTGCGCATGCGCCGTTTCGAGGAGGCGGTGTTCCGGCTCTCGAGCGAGCGGGCGTTCGCCGGGCATTTCCATATCTATATCGGCCAGGAAGCGACCGGCGCCGCCATCATCGCGGCGCTGGACGCGCGCGATCGGCTGGCGACGACGCATCGCAACCACGGCCACGTGATTGCGCGCGGCGCCGATCCCGCCGCGGCCTTGGCCGAGATTTTGGGCCGGGCCGGCGGGCTCAATGGCGGACGCAGCGGCACGCTGCATCTGTCCGATCCTTCGCTCGGCTTTATTTCCACCTCCGCGGTGGTCGGCGGCTGCATTTCGCTCGCCGTCGGCGCCGGCTATGCCTGCAAGCAGAACGGCGATGGTTCGATCGCGGCCGCGTTCTTCGGCGACGGCGCTCTCGAGGAAGGCGTCAGTTACGAGGCGATGAACATCGCGTCGTTGTTCCGGCTGCCGGTGCTGTTCGTCTGTGAGAACAACAGCGGCGATGCGTGGGGCGTGACGCGCGGCGGTTATCCGACGTCGGTTCATGCCGGCACCGACTTTCTGCAGCTGCCGAAATCGCTCGGCATTGAGGCGCTGCGCGTCGACGGCACCGACACCGACGAGATTGGGGCGGCGGCGAATGCGGCCATTGCGAAATGTCGCAGCGGCCATGGCCCGGTCTTTATCGAGTGCGTCACCAGAAGATGGGCCGGCAGCAATCCGCTGTGGCCGGTGTTGGCGACGGGTGAAACCGATATCGGCATGGCGACCGGCGAGGTCGCGATCGAAGGCGAGCATGCCGATTGGTACCGCCATCACGATCCCGTGCTGCGGCTGGCCCGCACGCTGGCGGCACAAGGCACCGATGCGGTCGGTCGCATCCATTTCTACGATGCCGAAATTCGCGAGGACTTAAAGCGCGCGATCCAGCAGGCCCTTGCGAGTCCGTACCCCGAACCCGAAGCGGCGCTGGCCAACGTGTTCGCCGGGCACGCATCATGAGCAAAACGACGACCTTCGCGGCGGCCTTCGTCGCAGCGCTGCACGATGGATTGAGCGCCGATCCGCGCGCCAGCATCATCGGCGGCTACGTGCTCGGTCTTGGTCCCGAGCGGCAAATGATGGACCGGATCCGCGAGGATTTCCCCGATCGCGTGATCGATCCGCCGACCTCGGAAGCTGCCGTCGCCGCGCTCGGCGCCGGCGCGGCGATGGCCGGCGCGCATCCGTTCGTCGATCTCGGCACCGGGAGTTTTGCCTATCTGGCGTGGTCGCAGCTCGCCAACGAAGCGGCGGTGGCCCACTACATGACCGGCGGCCGCCTCAACGTGCCGGTGACGTTTCACTTCCTGCACGGCGTTCGCGGCGCAGGCGCCGCGCAACACAGTCACAGTCCGCACGCCATGCTCACCAACGTGCCGGGGCTTGAAATCGTCGCGCCGTCGATGCCGGCGGATGCCTACGGCCTGGTGCGCGCCGCGATGGCGAGCCCGAACCCGACTTTGGTGGTCAATCATGCGCGGCTGCTCGGTATTGAGGGGCCGCTGCCCGATGACCGCGTGCCGCTGCCGCTCGGCAAAGCCGACATCAAACGGCGTGGCCGCGACGTCACTGTTCTCGCCGTGTCGCTGATGGTGCACTACGCGCTCGCCGCCGCGGAGCGTCTCGCGGGCGACGGCATCGAGGTGGAAGTCATCGATCCCCGCTCGCTCGCCCCGTTCGACGAGACAACGCTGCTGGAATCGGTCGCCAAAACCGGCCGGCTCGTGGTGGCCGACGAAGCGCCGCTGACCGGCGGGCTCGCCTCGTCGATCGCCGGCCTGGTCGCCGAGCGCGGCTTCTGGTCGCTCAAGGCGCCGATCGCCCGCGTCGCCCGCGCCGACACGCCGGTGCCCTACAGCCCGCCGCTGGAGAAATTCGTCACGCCGGACGCCGCCAAGATCGAAGCCGCGGTGCGGCGCACGCTGGCGGAGCGGCGGCCGTAATCGCAGCCGTCATGGCCGGCACAAGGCGGGCAAGCGCCGTCTTTCCGTCAAATGTTCCGGCCATCCACGTCTTTGGCCTCACGTTTTCAGCATCGCAGCCCTGATTGAACGAAGTGAAATCCGGGATCGGTCGATCGGACGACATCAGCTTTCCCGGATTTCGCTCCCCTCAACCGGGCCATCCGCTGCAATTAAGTCTTTAACGACGCGCTTTGGCGCGCCATGTCGCCCAATCCACGTCTTCAGTAGTGAGGACCTCAGGTGGGGTTCGAATTCGATCTGGAAAAAGCACAGCATTGGTAGTAGGAAATCTTGCGCTTGGTACAATTAGAGCGTCAAATTCCAAGAAATGGGCAGCCGCAGCGATAGCTTGTGTTGCCTCGTACTCAAAATTTTCGAACCTTGTAATGTCGACACCGAGCGCTTGAAGCTGATCGAGGGTATCCAACCTCAGAGCGCGCTCAGCTCTGATCAGTAGGCTGTGCAACTGATGCTCTAGCTTGCTCGGCCACACAGGCTCGAGCGATAGTCTGTATCCTACCTCGGCCAGTGCTCCATCGGGCTGAACGCTTGTGTAGAGAACTTCGAATTCTCCGACTGCGTTCCAGCGCCCATTTGCCACCGCGCCGCGCACGGGGTCGCGGCCTCTGCGGGTCACGCGCCAGACGGTTCTCTCAAGGGCCTCAGGATCGATATTTTCTAAGGCGTCAAGAATAGCTCGATCGTGTACCCGACCGCCGCCCACCATTTAGGTAAAGGTTCCCTCATCCAGACTTTCTATAACCGAGAGGACTTCATCCGCCTGACCTTGGTTAATCAGGTCGATGGCGCGCCGGCCATCTAAAAGACGGTGCTTTGAATAAAGCCAAAGCCTCGTCTCCTCGGGAGTGTAGAATTCGGAAAGCCTATCCACGACATATCGAAGATCAGAAATCACGAGTTGCGTTTTTGGATGAGGCAATGCCTTTCCAGCGGTCCAGCGAGATACCGTCGCCGGTGAAACCTCCGCTATGTTCGCGACGTCCGTTCCTTTTAGACCGCCCCGACTTCTGAGGTCGTCGATCATTTTGGAAACCGCACTTGCCATTCTAACCCACCGCACTCTGGCTATTTTGATTTTTGCCGCGGAATTTTGGAGCCGATGATCTGCTCACTGCGCTCGAGCTTGCGTGAAGATCACCTAACGGGTCGCGAGGCTCCGAGGACGGCATGTTGCCTTTCTTTTTCAAAAAAATCAATCGTGAAACCTAAAAGCTGATAAATTCATGCTTTGTACCATAATTGTGTAGTTTAATAAAGGGCAATATTCCTATAATCGCATTTCCATTGACATCCGTCCTCATTTCTGCTACGCGGTGACCACCCCGCTCATCGAATCATGAGGGACGCTTCTCGAGACGATCCCTGAAGCGGAGCGGGTGCGGTTCCTGCGGGCGAAGCTCGTAACTTCGCTCCCGGGCGGTCCGGGCATCACAAGCAGTGGACGCAGTTTGCGCAAATGCAAACTGCAAATAACCGCTGCTATGCCCCGCCGGCATTACGACCGGCGTGCAAGGTGCCTTGCTTAAGCGCGAATGACGGTGCGGGTAACGCCCGCATCCTCTTGTTCGCGTGAAGCGCGGCCTGGGCTGAGCTGGAGCGTTCGCTCGTTCCGGCAAGCGCCGCAGTGGAGCGCCGAAAGGCGAGCGGGCTTCGCAAGCCCGCTGCCGACCCCCTCCCAGCCGTCCCCCACAAGGGGCGGGCAAGAGGAAAAAGGGGCGGCCATGGTTGGATGCGCCTCTCGGCGCTCCGCTTCCCTCTTTCTTGCGCATGATCTTGGTCCGAAAACCGGACGCCACTTTTCGGGATCATGCGTTTGTTGTTCGTCTTTTTCTTGGGCGTGGTGGTTGGCAAAGCTCGGATGCGGATGCATCGCGGGAACACATTTGCTTGTCCGCCCCCGCGCAGTGAAACGGAGCGGGGGAGGGGGACCGCGCCAACGGGTCCGGCCCGAAGTGGCCGGCCCGATGACAAGCTCCGGGCGGTGGAGGGGGCGTGCGGCGCCTGAGTTAGCGACGCGGCCTGCGCCCCTCCCACCATCCTTCGCTTGCTGCGCAAGCTGCGGATGGTCCCCCCTCCCCGCTGTCGCGGGGCGGGATGAAGAACGCGCTGCGGTTTTTGTTTTTACTTCTCCCCGCGTGCGGGGAGAACAATAAGGCGTCGTTGGACGCCGTCCTCAGTGTAAGGACGCCGATGCTATGCATTGGCTATGCGAAGCGAGGGTGAGGGGGCCTCACCGCGATTCTGAGCCAAGCGGGAACGCCCCCTCATCCCAACCTTCTCCCCGCACGCGGGGAGAAGGAGCAGCGAGCGGCGCGGGCGAAGAAATGGCGAGGCGCCGTGGGAATGCTTGTTCGTGTCGTCATCCCGGGGCGCGCCATTGGGCGCGAACCCGGGATCCATAGCCACAGTGCAGCCGGCTTTTGTTTGGGGATTTGCTGCAACTGTTGTGGTTATGGATTCCGGCTCTCGCTGCGCTCGGCCGGAATGACGAGGGAGTGCAATGCGTCGCGAGGACGATCTCCGCACGCGGGGAGAAGGAACAGCGAGCGGCGCGATTGGAGAAATGGCGAGACGCATGAAAAAACGGCGGAAGGGAAAATCGAGCCGGCGCGGATTGTTCTGGAAGCGACGGACACCGGATGAGGAACGCGCGGAGCGGGAAATCGCGTTCGCGGCGATCAAGCGGCTTTACGCGGAATCACTGCCGCTCTGGCGGGTATGCAAACGCGGCTTCTGCCGGCGGCACAAACGATGCGCGGCCGAGGGCGCAGCCTGCGTTCCGCGCGCCTGGAAGCTGATGCCGCCCGACGTGCAGGAGCGCGCGTACGAAGAGGTGACGCGCGGCGGCCCGCGGCGGCTGCCGCCGGCGACGCGTCTGGAGCAGGACTTGCGGCGCTATCCGCCGACGAATTTCGTGCTGCGAAATTAAGCGAGGTTGGCAGTGAGGCGTGAGGACGACTTGCCGTTTTCGTCATTGCGAGCGCCAGCGAAGCAATCCAGTCCTGCGGCTCAGTTCTGGATTGCTTCGTCGCGCTGCTCCTCGCAATGACGAGGCGAGACCCCGGAAGATCGAGGCTGCCG
>CAVSFV010000013.1:80000-94810 GCA_963727325.1 uncultured Alphaproteobacteria bacterium | reverse complement strand
CCGACCTCGACGAGGACGATCTGGAAAATTCCATGTCGCTCGCCGCCATCGAGGCCGAGCTCAAGCCGAAAGTGCTGGAGACCTTCGACAACATCGCCGACTTCTTCAAGCGGCTGCGCCGCCTGCAGGACCTCGACATCCAGAACAAGCTCAAGAATGAAACGCTGTCGCCGGCGCAGGAACGCAAATCGAAAAAGCTCAAGGAAGAGATCATCCAGGAGGTGAAGTCGCTGCGGCTCAATCAGGCGCGCATCGACGCGCTGGTCGAGCAGCTTTACGACATCAACAAGCGCCTGGTCGGCCACGAAGGCCGGCTGATGCGGCTCTCCGAAAGCCACGGCGTGGTGCGCGAAGATTTTTTGCGAAACTACCAGGGCTCGGAGCTCGATCCGCGCTGGCTCAACCGCGTCTCGAAACTCTCCGCGAAGGGCTGGAAGAACTTTGTCGCCCGCGACAAGGATCGCATCAAGGAACTGCGCACCAATATCCATGCGCTCGCCACCGAGACCGGCCTCGAAATTCCGGAATTCCGCAAGCTCGTGCACATGGTGCAGAAGGGCGAGCGCGAAGCGCGGCAGGCCAAGAAGGAAATGGTCGAGGCCAATTTGCGCCTCGTCATTTCGATCGCCAAGAAATACACCAATCGCGGACTGCAATTCCTCGACCTCATTCAGGAAGGCAATATCGGCCTGATGAAAGCGGTCGATAAATTCGAATACCGCCGCGGCTACAAATTCTCGACCTATGCGACCTGGTGGATTCGGCAGGCCATCACGCGATCTATTGCGGACCAGGCCCGCACCATCCGCATCCCCGTGCACATGATCGAGACCATCAACAAGATCGTGCGCACCTCGCGCCAGATGCTCAATGAGATCGGCCGCGAGCCGACGCCGGAAGAACTGGCGGAAAAGCTCGGCATGCCGCTCGAGAAGGTGCGCAAGGTTCTCAAGATCGCCAAGGAACCGTTGTCGCTGGAAACTCCGATCGGCGACGAAGAGGATTCGCACCTCGGCGATTTCATCGAAGACAAGAACGCCATTTTGCCGATCGATGCCGCGATCCAGTCGAACCTGCGCGAGACCACGACGCGGGTGCTCGCCTCGCTGACGCCGCGCGAAGAGCGCGTGCTGCGCATGCGCTTCGGCATCGGCATGAACACCGACCACACGCTGGAAGAAGTCGGCCAGCAATTCTCGGTCACCCGCGAGCGCATCCGCCAAATCGAAGCCAAGGCGCTGCGGAAGCTCAAGCATCCGTCACGGTCGCGGAAGCTGCGGAGTTTCCTGGACAACTGAGCGTCCGCAATAGCGCGATGGCTTGCCTTGCGACGTTGAACCCCGCCGATTGAATCGCTGCCGTCACAGCGGCGGCGACGATCTCCTTTGTCGATAGCCGAATAGGCCGCGTCGTGGCCGGACTTGTTCCGGCCGTCCACGTCTTTGGCTGCGGATCGTCCCGTGCTAAGCTCCCCGTCGGCAAGGTATCGCGGCATGAACGTGAAAGTGCGCAAGATCGAAGTGGACGCGGAGACCGCCGATCTTTTGGAAGCACGGGCAGCGGCGCTAGGTGTTAGCGTCCCGGCGCTTGTTGCGGAGCTTGCCGGCAACGAACCCATCCTGCCGCCGGATTTGGCGCAGATGCGGGCCAAGGGCGAGGGGCCCTGGTCGCAGGAATCTTTGCAGGAGGACGAACGTCGCCTTGCGGAATTCGAGCGCACGCGCGTCGGGGTGCAATGGGATGAGGTCAAAGCCTGGCTTGAAAGCTGGGGCACGCCGCACGAGCTGCCGGGACCTACACCCGGCAAGCTATGAAATTGATCGTCTCAGGGGCGGCACTCGCCGACCTTGATCGACTGCATGCCTTCCTCGCCGACAAAAATCTGCGTGTAGCCGCGAGATCGCGTAGCTGTTTCCCGGCTTTCGCCGCCGCTCAATCCGGGCTACTTGCTTTTGGAGCTCAATCTCAATCGTGCAGCGCACTCCGCTCATCCTTCAAGGCGCGCGACAAGCCCGCTCCCGGCGTGTAAAACGCGCGCCGGTGCACAGGGACAAAGAGGTAAGGGGATGCGCGTCGGTCTGATCACGGCCCGCTTTATCGCTGCCGGGTTTGCGTTGGCGGTTGCGGCGTTCGCCGCTCCGGCATTCGCCGCTCAGTGCGGCGGCAGTTACGAAAACTTCCTCGCGCAGATGCAGCGCGATGCGCAGGCAGCGGGCGTCAACCAGCAGACCATCGGCGCCGCGTTCGCCGGCCTTTCGGCCGACCAGAGCGTGCTCGCCTTCGACCGCCGCCAGCACGGCATGTTCCATTCCAAGAGCTTCGAGGAGTATGCCCGCACGCGCGTCGTGCCGGCGCGCATCAACCGCGCGAAAAAGCTGATGGTGCGGTACGCCGACCTCCTCTCCCGCATCGAGCGCCAGTTCGGCGTGCCGCGCGAACTGATCATGGCGATCTGGACCATGGAAACCGATAACGGCACCGGTGACATGGGCAAGTTGCCGGTGATCCGCACGCTCTCGACGCTGGCCTGGGATTGCCGGCGCAGCGAGCTGTTCCAGAGCGAATTAATCGCGGCGCTCAAGATCGTGCAGCGCGGCGATCTGCCGTTAGGGGATCTGGTGGGCGCCTATGCCGGCGAGATCGGCCAGACCCAGTTCCTGCCGTCGTCCTACATCAAATATGGCGTCGACTACGACGGCGACCGCCGCGTCGATCTGCGCCACTCGGTGCCGGACGTGCTCGCCTCGACGGCGAACCTTCTGCACACCAATGGCTGGCAGCCGGGGCAACCGTATCGCGATGGTACTCCGAATTTCGAGGCGATGCGCGAATGGAATCATTCCGAGATCTATCGCAAAACGCTGGTGCTGTTCGCCGAGCAACTCGGCGGCCGGCCTTGACCCGCTTGCTGTAGTCGACCGCATGGCCGTTTCTGCTACGAACACATCATCCCGGTCTGCTTGGGCGGGCACGGAACCGTACCGTACGAGCAGAACACGCAGCAATCGCCTTCCAAGGGCTTAAGCCGTTGGCCACATGCCCGGCAGTCGTAGAAGAACCGGCAGGCATTGATAGGCATCGTCTCGGTGGACTGATTCCCGCATTTGGGGCAGGTCAGCGTGGACTCCAGGATCATCCGGCGAATATAGCGCTGCAGATGGCATCTCGCGAGCAGGCTGGAGTCGCTACATTTCAAACCGAGACACTACCGCCGCCGGCATTATGACCGGCGTGCAAGGTGCCTTGCTTAAGCGCGAATGACGGCGCGGATAACGCCCGCGTCCTCTGGTTCGCGTGAAGCGCGGCCTGGGCTGAGCTGGAGCGTTCGCTCGTTCCGGCAAGCGCCGCGGTGGAGCGCCGAAAGGCGAGCGGGCTCCGCTGAGCTCGCGGGCGCATCGTTCGGTGCGGCGAATGGCTGGTGCGCCTTCCGGCGCTCCGCGTCCCTCTTTTGTTGCCGGAAGCCCGCCTTTTAGATGGGCTTCGGCGAATGGCCTCGCAGAGGCCGCTTCGTCTTTCCAGTTTTGGGCAAAGCTCGGATGCGGATGCATCGCGGGGACGTATTTCCATTTTCACCTCTCCCCGCGCGCGGGGAGAGGTCGAGCAAAGCGAGGGTGAGGGGGCCTCACCGCGATTCTGAGCGCCGCAGATCTGAACGCACGTCTTCGCCCCCTCATCCCAACCTTCTCCCCGCACGCGGGGAGAACGAGCAGCGAGCGGAGCGCGTGGAGAAATGGCGAGACGCGTGAAGAAACGGCGGATGCGCGGAATGCTTTTCCGAGTCGTCATTGCGAGCGCGAGCGAAGCAAACCAGTGGCGGGGCTGTTCTGGATTGCTTTTGTCGGAATGGAGCTTGTGGCGGCTATCCGCCGACAAACTTTGTTCGCTGAACGGCGGGAGACGAAGATTGAAGGGGGGATCACCCCGCCCAGGCGAGCTTCGGCGCGCCGGCGTCGACTTTGGTTTCGCTGACCACGCAATTGCGCCCCGCCGACTTGGCGAGATAGAGCCGCCGGTCGGCGCATTCAAACAAGCCGTCGTAATCGGAGGCATCGTCGGCGCAGGTGGCAAGTCCGATGCTGACGGTCACGAGCGGGGCGGTGGCCTCGGCCTCCATATGGCTGGCAACGTCCCGGCGGATCCTCTCGCCGAGCGCGAGCGCCGCGGCCCGCGCCAGGCCGGGCGCGATCACGACAAATTCCTCGCCGCCATACCGGAACACGGTATCGGCGGCGCCGACTGTCGCCATCACGATGCGCGCAATGCGCAGCAGCACCACATCGCCGGCGGCGTGACCGAAACGGTCGTTGAAGCTTTTGAAGTGATCGATATCGACGATGAGCAGGCTCGCCGGCTGTCCGGCCAGCGCCGCCTCCTCGATGTATTTGCGGCCGAGATGTTCGAGACGGCCGCGGTCGAGCGCGCCGGTCAGCGCGTCGCGGCCCGAGCGGGCCATCAGATCTTCGTAGCGTTCGCGGTAGGTGAGAAGGTCGAATACGTCGGTCAGGCGCCGCGCACGGTTGTCGCGGCGGCGCGGAAGCTCGAGCCGGCGCAGGTAGACCGCGCCAAGGCCGGCATAGATGGCGACCGCCGCCATCTTGGAAACCCAGCCGCCGAACAACACCGAAAGCGGCGCGCCGGTCAGATAATGAAGTCCGGCGAAGAATGCCGCCTGATCGAAGCTCAGGATCAGCGCACCGGTCAGCGCCAAGCGGACAAACAGAAATCGGCCGCGCAGCGCGCGCAGACGCTCATAAAGCAGGATCATCATGATGCAGTCGGCGAAGAGGATCAGTGTCCCCCACACCATCAGCGCGCCCATTTGGTCGAGAAAGCCGAAATCGGATTGATGCCCGGCGGCGAATGCGCCGGCGCCGTCGATCCGCATCAGCGCGGCCAGCGCGAGCAGGAGCATGTTGCCAATGAGCAACCCGTAGATCGGCTGCCGCACCACCACCGCATCCTCGCGGATATAGACAAGAAGCAGCAGCATGAGCTTGCCGCTGAACAGGACCGTCGAGCCGGGCGAAGCAACGATGCCGAACGGCAGCGGCACATACATCACGCTCGCGAGATAGGTCTCAAGAAAGTGCATGACGCCGAGCGCGCAGAAGAAGGCGCCGATGCCGAGCCGATGCCGCGCCCGGAACAGGCCGGCCAGCACGACGAAATACACAATCGCCTCGGCCGCCATGAGCAGCGCGTTGCCCGTCGTCGGCGAAAGCTGGAACAGAGCGGCAGACGCAGCGTCGGACATTGCCAACAGTCCCCGGAGCAGGCGGCCATCGCGCGTCACGCGCATGCCCCCGAACGCAAGGCCTAGCAGGCAGGGGTTAACCGCTGGCAAAAAACGCCGGAATGTTGGCCTGGAACTTGGAACTCGGGAACTTGAACGCGGGAATCTGGAGCGCAAGAAGCTAGAGCGCCGGAATTTGGTTCTGTACCGGAAAGGATATTGCGGAGCACTGGCTCCGCTACTCACCCGCCGCGCTAAACTTTGCAGCGATCGCTAACCGGCGCGGCGCTCGGCGAAGTCGCGATCCTTCTTTTTGGCGCCTGAGCGCGTGATGGTCTGGATCTTGGCCGGCGGACGGCCGGATTTTTCGGCAATCTCACGGTCCTGCTCGATCAGGAAACCGTGCGCAGGCTTATCGCCGTCGATGCCGCCGATCAGTGCGCGTGGCACCTTGCGGTTCGAGCGCTGGGTGCCGTCTTCGTAGACGACATCGAACATGACGAATTCGGAGTTGAGTCCCGGCTTTCTCGGCATGGCTTTTTTCTCACGTGTTGTTGTGTCGCCGGTTTACGCGAAAACGCCGGCGCCAATATGACGCCGGCGTTTTCTATATAGTAACGACTTCAGGCCGCTTGCAGATTAGCAGCTGACGACTTGCCGCTGCGGCGGTCGGCCTCGATGTCGAAGGACAGCTTCTGGCCTTCGTTGAGGGTGCGCATGCCTGCGCGCTCGACTGCTGAGATGTGAACGAACACATCCGGGCCGCCGGCGTCTTGGACGATGAAGCCGTAACCCTTCTGGGCGTTGAAGAACTTGACGGTACCTGTTGCCATGAATGGCCTCCATTGAAAACGCGAATGCGTTTTGCGGCCTTGCGAACAATTCGCAAGGTCCAATCCGGATTTCGCGTGGTCTTGGGAAAGGCCTTATTGAGCTAATGACTCAAATCGGCGAGACGGCAAGGCAGGCTAAATCTCGAATGGCGCGTATATAAAGGCGATTTGTCGTTTTTGCAATCGGCAATAGCCGGCGCGGGGCGATTAGTTAATGCCAGACTGACGGCTCTATCTGTTCCCGCCGCCACGACATCGCCTCGCATCGTCCCCTTTGCTGCCTCAGTCGGTCCCGACAACCCGGCCATCATCATTAGCTTGGAGCACACGATGTTTAAGCCGGTAGCGTATTCCGTGGCATTTTCCGCACTCGTATTTGGTGCGCTGGCGCAGCCGGCTTCGGCGAGCTGGTTGTTCGCCGATGGCGTCAATCAATCCTCCGGTCACGTGGCGCGTTCGGCGCCGCATCATGCTGAGCGTCTGGTTTTCAATCAGGCCTCGGAGCGAGTGTCCGTCCCGGTCACGCGTCAAGCTACCGGCCGCGTGCCGGAGGCTTATGAGGGCATGGTCGCACAGCATGCCAGCGCCAACGGCGTGCCGAGTTCGCTCGTCCATCGCGTCATCATGCGCGAGAGCCGCTACAATCCGCATGCCATCAGCGCCGGCAATTACGGTCTGATGCAAATCCGCCTCGGCACCGCGCGCGCCATGGGATACAGCGGCTCGGCCACGGGGCTGCTCGATGCCGAAACCAACATGACGTACGCCGTGCGCTATCTCGCCGGCGCCTATCGCGCGGCTCACGGCAACGAAACGCTCGCGGTCGCGCTTTATGCGCGCGGCTATTACGCTCGCGGCAATTAGGCCGCATACTTGCGCCTGTTGGCGCCATCCTGGCTTGTGCGTGGGGCCGTAACTCGGACACGAGGAAGTCGTCCCCACGCGCAGGGTCGTTTTTCGATTTTGATTTTTGACGCGGCGCGCTGTGGCTTGGTTGATGTTGCGTCTGGATCGCCAGTCGCGCAAAATCCCTGCATCTCTTGGATGCATCGGAGCCAGACGATGTCGTTTCTCAGCGCGTTGTTCGGTGGGCGTGGCGCCACCAAGGCCGAGAAGCCTTCAGAACCGGTCGAGTACAAAGGCTTCGTCATCCGCGCAGCGCCGTTCAAGAGCGAAGGTCAATTCCAGACCGCAGGCGTGATCGAACGTGACCTCGGCGGCGTTCGTCAGGAGCACCGTTTCGTCCGCGCCGACGCGTTCGCCACATACGACGACGCGGTGACCTTCACTGTTGGCAAAGCGCGGCAGATGATTGACCTGCAGGGCGAGCGGCTGTTCGGGCAACCGGCGGCTTGAGCCGCCGGCAGCCAACCGGCCGCGAAGCCAAAATTTGCCGCCGTCCGCCTTGGTCCCGGCTCTTTTTTCGGCCGGGATGGCCCCCATATTTCTTGACGGCGGATCGCCGCAAGGGGTCCGCTGGCGGGCAAGCCTGACGGAGATCGCTTTGATCTACATCAGGAAACCGTCCAACCCGACTGATACACCCCATGACGATGTGCCGATCGTGCCGCAAGGGCTTTCGGGATAGGCCGAGGGAAACAGCATCATGAATTTCGATAAGTACACCGACCGCAGTCGCGGCTTCGTTCAATCTGCCCAGTCTCTTGCGCAGCGCGAGGGACATCAACAATTCGCGCCCGAGCATCTGCTGAAGGTCCTGCTCGACGACCCCGAAGGGCTCGCCGCGGGACTCATAGATCGCTCTGGCGGCAACTCCCGGCAAGCACTGGCTGCCGTCGAGGCCGCGCTTGCCAAGCGCCCCAAAGTTTCCGGCGGCGGGGCTGGCCAGGTTTATCTCGACCCGGGTTTAGCGCGGGTCTTCGAGGCCGCCGAAAAAGCGGGCGAGAAGGCCGGCGACAGTTTTGTTACCGTCGAGCGGCTCCTGCTCGCACTCGCGTTGGAGAAGGGCACTGAGGCCGGCAAGATCCTCGCCAACGCCGGGGTCACGCCGCAAAACCTCAATGCCGCCATCGAAGCGCTGCGCAAGGGTCGCACCGCCAACTCCGCATCGGCGGAAAACGCCTACGATGCGCTGAAGAAATATGCGCGCGATCTGACTCAGGCCGCCCGCGACGGCAAGCTCGATCCTGTCATCGGGCGCGATGAGGAAATCCGCAGAACCATTCAGGTGCTGTCGCGCCGGACCAAGAACAATCCGGTGCTGATCGGCGAGCCGGGCGTCGGCAAGACGGCGATCGTTGAGGGTCTTGCGCTGCGGATCGTCAACGGTGACGTCCCGGAGAGCCTTCACGACAAGAAACTGCTCGCGCTCGACCTTGGTGCGCTGATTGCCGGCGCGAAATATCGTGGCGAATTCGAGGAGCGTCTCAAGGCCGTGCTGCAGGAGGTGACGTCCGCAGCCGGGAGCCTACATTTTGTTCATCGACGAGATGCACACCTTGATCGGCGCCGGCAAGGCAGACGGGGCCATGGATGCCTCGAACCTGCTCAAGCCCGCGCTGGCGCGCGGCGAATTGCACTGCATCGGCGCCACCACGCTCGACGAGTACAAGAAACACGTCGAGAAGGACGCCGCCTTGGCCCGGCGCTTCCAGTCGATCTACGTTGACGAGCCGACGGTCGAGGATACCATCTCGATTCTGCGCGGCTTGAAGGACAAGTACGAAGCCCATCACGGCGTGCGCATCACCGATGGTGCGCTGGTGGCTGCGGCAACGCTGTCGCACCGCTATATCACCAACCGCTTTCTGCCCGACAAGGCGATCGATCTCGTCGACGAGGCGGCGGCGCGCCTGAAGATGCAGGTCGATTCCAAGCCGGAAGAACTCGACTCGATTGATCGCGAGATCATCCGGCTCAAGATCGAGCAGGAGGCGCTTAAGAAAGAGCACGATCCCGGTTCGCGCTCTCGCCTTGGCGGGCTCGAGACCGAGCTTGCTGCGCTGGAAAAGAAATCTGCCGATCTCACCGCGCGCTGGAAGTCGGAGAAAGAAAAACTCTCCGGCGCGCAGAAGCTCAAGAACGAGCTCGACCAGTTGCGGGTGGAACTCGCCAACGCGCAACGGCGCGGCGAGTATCAGCGCGCCGGCGAAATTTCCTACGGCCGCATCCCCGAAATCGAGAAGAAGCTGAAGGCGATGGAGGCCGGCGAAGGCCGTGGCGCGATGGTCGAGGAGGCGGTCACCGCCAATCATATCGCGCAAGTGGTTTCGCGCTGGACCGGCATCCCGGTCGATCGCATGCTTGAAGGCGAGAAGGAGAAACTTCTCCGGATGGAGGAGCAGATCGGCAAGCGCGTGGTCGGCCAGGCTGATGCGGTCAAGGCGGTGTCCACGGCGGTGCGCCGCGCGCGCGCCGGTTTGCAGGATCCGAACCGGCCGATCGGCTCATTCATGTTCCTGGGCCCGACCGGCGTCGGCAAGACGGAGCTGACCAAAGCGCTCGCCGCATTTCTGTTCGACGACGAGACTGCGCTGCTTCGCATCGACATGTCGGAGTACATGGAGAAGCATTCGGTCGCACGCCTGATCGGCGCACCGCCCGGCTATGTCGGATACGAGGAAGGCGGCGCGCTGACTGAGGCGGTGCGGCGGCGGCCCTATCAGGTGATTCTGTTCGACGAGATCGAAAAAGCGCATCCGGACGTGTTCAATGTGCTGTTGCAGGTGCTCGACGACGGCCGACTGACCGACGGCCAGGGCCACACCGTCGACTTCCGCAACACGCTGATCGTCATGACGTCGAACATCGGCGCCGAACTGCTGGTCAATCAACCCGAGGGACAGGACACCGATGTGGTGCGCGATCAGGTGATGGCGATCGTGCGTTCAAGTTTCCGCCCCGAGTTTCTCAATCGCATCGACGAGATCATTCTGTTCCACCGGCTGCAGAAGTCGGAGATGTCGCGCATCGTCGACATCCAGATGACGCGGCTGTCTAAACTGCTTGAAGATCGCAAGATCACCATCAAGCTCGAACCGGCGGCGCGCGATTGGCTCGCCGACAAGGGCTGGGATCCCGCGTATGGCGCGCGCCCGCTCAAGCGCGTGATCCAGAAATTCGTCCAGGACCCGCTGGCGGAGATGATCCTGTCCGGCCGTATCAAGGACGGTGAAAAGGTCGTGGTAGGAGCCGGCAAGCAGGGGCTTAAGTTCAACGGTGAAGTCGCGGCGGCGGTGGCGGCGTAATCGCTGCCACTGTCGTTGCGCCGGCAGTGGCGATCAGCGGAGGCTGCAGCGGTGGCGTGGCGACGGTCTGGTTGATCCGCCCGCGTACTTGCTCGACTCGATGCGGTCGTCGGGGGCCGCGTCACGAGACTCTCCCCGCGCTAGCGCACTTGCGCGACACGCCCGGGTACGTGAGCCATCAACGCATCAAGTTGTTCGCGATTTTTCTCGAACAGGCTAAGCGCGACCCCGTCAAGCACGCGTCCGCGCGGCAACTTGACGGTCATGGGGTTGACGAAGCGGTCGTTGATGAGGATTTCGAAATGCACATGCGAGCCGGTCGAGAGGCCGGTCGAGCCGACAAAGCCTATGATCTGGCCCTGACGCACACGGGTGCCGACGTCGAGGCCGCGTGCGAAGGCGGTCATGTGGCCATAGGCGGTCTGATAGCCATTGGCGTGGCGAATGCGGACATACTTGCCGTAGCCGCCCTTTAGTCCAATTTCGTCGATCTCGCCGTTGCCGGCGGCGAAGATCGGCGTGCCAAACGGCGCAGCCCAGTCCACACCGGTATGTGTCTTCAGGTAATGAAGCAGCGGATGATTACGTTCGCCGAAGCCTGAGCGCATGATGCCGGTCGGAACCGGCTTGCGGACCAGAAACTTTTTGGCGCTTTTCCCGGTCTCGTCATAATAGTCGTAAGTGCCGTCATCGGCGGTTCGATAGTGGTAATATTTCTTGGTCTCGCCGCCGACCGTCAGCGACACGTAGCGAACTTCATTCCGGCCATCGTTGGCCTCGTCATCGGAGTAGAGGACGTCGAACGAATCGCCCGGCAACACCTTGCGTTGGAAATCGACGTCGTAGGAATAGATGCGAACCAGTTCTTCGATCACGGCCGGCGGCATGTTGTTGCGCAACCCGGTCTCGTAAATGCTCTGATAAAGCCGCACGCCGCTTTCGTCGTCGCCGCCGCTGTCGTCTTGGCTGGTTTCGGCAACGTCGGCGTTGATGTTGCGGATGTCGACCGGGACATAGGTGCCGCGGTCGGATAAAGCCACGGCCGCCTCGATGGCGTTGTCGCCGGCAATGATGATGCGAAGCGGCTGCATGTGACCGAGGCCGACCGGGGCGGTCAGGACGCGGAGCTTTTGGCCCTCTTTCAATCCACCCTCGCGGGCGGGCGCCCCGAGCACCGCGATGACGCCTTTGATTTCTTCCGGCGAGGCGCCGAGCTCGCGCAAAATCGAGCCGACCGTCTCACCTTTTTTCGCAACGACGTTATGTTCGCTCCAGTCACTTCCGCTATTCGTTTTCGGGAGGAACGTGATGTTCTCCGGCACCACGCGCGCCTCGAAGCCTACATAGGGGTCGACGTCGCCCTCGGCGGCGTAACTGAGTTTGAGACCGGCCATTGCGCTGTGGTCGGCATTCGCGAGCACCGGAGAGTTGGCAGCTTTGTTTGCAGCGATCCGGACGCGCGCGAGGATCTCATCGAGTGACAATAACGTCGAAGGTTTCACCTTCGGCAGCAGCGAGGTGAGATCGCAGACGCCCGGCGTCACCTTGCCTTTTGCGCCGGCTGAGACGAGATCGCAGGTGACAAAGGAAACCTCAGCCTCCGGTTCTGCGGCCGCCGATGCCGGCGCGTCGTCGGCATTGGCCACGCCGTCAGCGAGCAGCTTCTGTGGGTTAAACGGTGGAATGTTGGCGGAAAGCTCCGACACGCTCAGCGAAAGATTGCCTGACACGCGGACAAACGAGCGCGAGCGAACGAGTTCACGATCGCGGACCCGCGTGCTGATCGGCACCCGCAACATCTGCCGCACGACAGTCGGTTCGGTGACGGTGGCGAGCCGGTCGGTCTTGTGAATTCCTAGCCGGTTGCCGATACCGGCGAATGCCCCGCGCAACGCCGTCTCGACGCGTTCTGGCGCTGAAGCGAAATTGGTTTCGCCGCCGAGCGAAGCAAAAACGGCGCCCCCCATGAGTGCGGCGCCGCATAGCCCCGTTAAGATGGCACCACTGAACCACTGCAACGACAGCCGACGTCGGTCGACAAGGCCGCCGGTGCCCCCATCTGCCGACAGCGGCGGCTCATTGCCGAGATCAAGCTCGGCCTCAAGCCTCCGGTTGGCGCCGCGCAATCTAGCTTGGTCCAAGAACCACCGTCCCCTGCACTTGCGATCCCACCTGGCGTCCGCGTTGTGCGACGCCGAGGTCGGAAACAAGTCCGGTAAAAAGTCCTCTACTTCCAGTAACGGAGAATTCTAGATTGACGAACGAACCCGGCGGCGCCGTGTCCCCACTGACCCAGTCAACCCGACCGGACCGGCAAGGTCAAAGCATTATGTGATTGGCGTTCCCCGCACTGCTGTATCCCGACGCATTGTACAATGAACGTCCGATGAATATGGCTGCAGTACGGCGTAACTTGTGCCGGCGAAGACAGAAAACGCAGATAAATGGTGCCGGTAGACGAAGTTGCCGGTGCGGATAACCCGGCAAAAAGTTGCTGCTTTGTGGACGATCCACAGGATCGAATTTAGCCGCCGAAGTCGTTGACAACACCCGAGGCCGAAGACTATATACACCGTTCTGGGCGCGCCGCCGCTTAGCGCGATGGCGCGTCTGCGAAGCCCCTCACTGTTTACACGGTGAATCATCCGGCCATGAGCTTTGTGGTCATGTCGGATGTACGGGTTTCGGCGGCTTTCCCCCACGTTATGTGGTGGGGGAGACGGGGCCGCAAGGTTCCGGGATGTTTGAAAAGTGAATCGGAAGAAAGAGAAACGTGGACGGCGGAGTCCTTGCGGGCCGCTTCCTCGAACGGAGAAGGTTTGAGCTTTAGGGCTTGGGCTTTCCCTGCAAGAGAGCGGTCGAAGAGACTTCGGCGGTCTTACGTTTCAAGGTTTTCTACACTGTTGACCGTGCAAACGGTCAGACGTGTAGGGACCTCGTCAAACGTTGTGATCAGCCGAGATCAAATCTCTTCAACTTGAGAGTTTGATCCTGGCTCAGAGCGAACGCTGGCGGCAGGCCTAACACATGCAAGTCGAGCGCCGTAGCAATACGGAGCGGCAGACGGGAGAGTAACACGTGGGAACGTACCCTTCAGTCCGGAACAACCCAGGGAAACTTGGGCTAATACCGGATACGTCCGTAAGGAGAAAGATTTATCGCTGAAGGATCGGCCCGCGTCTGATTAGCTTGTTGGTGAGGTAACGGCTCACCAAGGCTACGATCAGTAGCTGGTCTGAGAGGATGATCAGCCTCACTGGGACTGAGACACGGCCCAGACTCCTACGGGAGGCAGCAGTGGGGAATATTGGACAATGGGCGCAAGCCTGATCCAGCCATGCCGCGTGGGTGATGAAGGCCCTAGGGTTGTAAAGCCCTTTCGGCGGGGAAGATAATGACGGTACCCGCAGAAGAAGCCCCGGCTAACTTCGTGCCAGCAGCCGCGGTAATACGAAGGGGGCTAGCGTTGCTCGGAATCACTGGGCGTAAAGCGCACGTAGGCGGCTTTTTAAGTCAGGGGTGAAATCCTGGAGCTCAACTCCAGAACTGCCTTTGATACTGAGGAGCTTGAGTCCGGGAGAGGTGAGTGGAACTGCGAGTGTAGAGGTGAAATTCGTAGATATTCGCAAGAACACCAGTGGCGAAGGCGGCTCACTGGCCCGGTACTGACGCTGAGGTGCGAAAGCGTGGGGAGCAAACAGGATTAGATACCCTGGTAGTCCACGCCGTAAACGATGGATGCTAGCCGTTGTCGGGTTTACTCGTCAGTGGCGCAGCTAACGCATTAAGCATCCCGCCTGGGGAGTACGGTCGCAAGATTAAAACTCAAAGGAATTGACGGGGGCCCGCACAAGCGGTGGAGCATGTGGTTCAATTCGAAGCAACGCGCAGAACCTTACCAGCCCTTGACATGTCCCGTATGAGTACCAGAGATGGAACTCTTCAGTTCGGCTGGCGGGAACACAGGTGCTGCATGGCTGTCGTCAGCTCGTGTCGTGAGATGTTGGGTTAAGTCCCGCAACGAGCGCAACCCTCGCCCTTAGTTGCCATCATTTAGTTGGGCACTCTAAGGGGACTGCCGGTGATAAGCCGCGAGGAAGGTGGGGATGACGTCAAGTCCTCATGGCCCTTACGGGCTGGGCTACACACGTGCTACAATGGCGGTGACAATGGGATGCAATGGGGTAACCCTGCGCAAATCTCAAAAAGCCGTCTCAGTTCGGATTGTGCTCTGCAACTCGAGCACATGAAGTTGGAATCGCTAGTAATCGCAGATCAGCACGCTGCGGTGAATACGTTCCCGGGCCTTGTACACACCGCCCGTCACACCATGGGAGTTGGCTTTACCTGAAGACGGTGCGCTAACCGCAAGGGAGCAGCCGGCCACGGTAGGGTCAGCGACTGGGGTGAAGTCGTAACAAGGTAGCCGTAGGGGAACCTGCGGCTGGATCACCTCCTTTCTAAGGATGATCCTTCAGAGACGCCTCACGCGTCTCTATCGGATCTCTTGGAAACATCAGGGCACTCGGTCGCAAG
>CAVSFV010000013.1:0-75000 GCA_963727325.1 uncultured Alphaproteobacteria bacterium | reverse complement strand
ATACGGGTCTGGTTGGCGTGGCTATCCCCGCTCGACCGTCCGCCGCAATGCGGCGCAGCTTGTCGGCAATGTCGGCTTTGCCGCCGCCAGGAGCGCCGTAAATGCCCGGAGTCCAAAAGTCGTCCGGTAGACGCGCGCAATAGGCTAACGCGCTGGCCTCATCGCCGAGGCGCGCGTGAAGGTCTGCTTGATAGAGCAGACCGAACACAACATCTTCCTCCCACCGTTTCGGCTCGATTGCCTCACCGCGATCGAAATCTTCGAGCGCCTTCTGGTATTGACCCAAATGCCGATAAACTAAGCCACGTGAAAAAAAAGATATTGGGTCGGGCTCACGCGCCAAATCGATAACTGTGTTGAGGTCCTCTAGGGCGAGGCGTGGTTCGCCGAGGCGCATCCAGGCAGAATGGCGATCAAAATAGGCATGTATGTTGGCCGGATTCTCCTTAATCCATTCATTCACAATGCGAAGGTAGCGTTGCGGATCCGAGCGAAGAATCTTGTGTGTCGCCAGGAGTTCTTCCGGCGTGGTGGGTTCTTTAGTCAACTCTGATCTGTCGCTCATACCATCAGCTCTTGAGGTTTCCGCCGCAATCCTCGCGAATCATGCCAAGGACGCATTGTTGAAATGCTCTCCCAAACCCGCGGTAGCCGTCCTTCCCCATCCTCTTATTTTCTATCAGCCCCTGACAATATTCGAGTGCGTGCGCCCACTCCTCCTCGCATTCGGGCCGGTCGGGAAAGGGATTTCTCAGGCCGCTCCGAGGATTGATATTCGGGATGGCCGGCGGAGGAAGGATTTCCGACGGAAAAGGAATCCCGCCGGGAAGTTCGAACGGCGCGGGAATTGTAATTTGCGCTGGAATGACCGGCACGCTGGGCTCACCAGCCGCGGAATTGCTGGATACGGTGCCGGCGGGGGACGAAAGCTTCGTTGCCCCTATGACTGGGGCAGAGCCCCCGAGAGCTGCTCGCGCATCGATTTTTCGGTCGTTCGTCGATCTGAAAATCTGCTATCGGCTTCACGTCATGCAGACCATCTCCATCGGCCCGGTCACCTTGCCCAATCCGGTGCTGCTGGCGCCGATGTCGGGCATTACCGATGCGCCGTTCCGGCGCATGGTGGCGGGGCAGGGCGCCGGGCTCGTGATCTCGGAAATGACGGCGTGCGCGGCGCTTGCTGCGGGCAAGCGCATCGCCGAGCGGCGCGTGCAAAAGCAGGGCGCCGGGCCGCATGTCGTCCAGCTTGCCGGTTGCGAAGCGCGTTGGATGGCGGAAGGCGCGCGCATTGCCGCGGCCGGCGGCGCCGACATCATCGACATCAACATGGGTTGCCCGGCGAAGAACGTCACCAACGGCGCCGCGGGGTCTGCGCTGATGCGCGACCTTGACCACGCCCTGACGCTGATCGAGGCGGTTGTCGGCGCCGTCGGTGTGCCGGTGACGCTGAAAATGCGGCTTGGCTGGGATGATGCTTCGCGCAACGCGCCGCAGCTTGCCACGCGCGCGGAAGCAGCGGGTGTGCGGCTCATCACCGTGCATGGCCGCACGCGCTGCCAGTTCTACAAAGGCCGTGCCGACTGGACGGCGGTGCGCGCCGTCAAACAAAGCGTTTCGATCCCCGTCGTCGTCAATGGCGATATTGAAAGTTTCGATGATGCCGATGCGGCGCTTGCGGCCTCAGGCGCCGACGCGGTGATGGTCGGACGCGGCGCCCAAGGGCAGGCCGTGGTTTCCGGGTCAGCTCGCGCGCTATCTCGCAAACGGGGAACGCGAGACCGCTCCCGCGCTCGGCGAGCAGCTTGCT
The DNA here is from genome assembly GCA_963727325.1 of uncultured Alphaproteobacteria bacterium. Classification (GTDB taxonomy): domain Bacteria; phylum Pseudomonadota; class Alphaproteobacteria; order Rhizobiales; family Xanthobacteraceae; genus BOG-931. The sequence goes on along the minus strand of CAVSFV010000013.1, from coordinate 73,193 downwards.
CTGGCGAGCGCGCTCTACGGCGAAATCCTTGCGCACTACGGCTTGGATGTCGGGCTGCGACACGCGCGAAAACATCTCGGCTGGGCGCTCGATGCCGCCGCGGCCACGTCCGGCGCGCCGCCGCACCTCCTTAAGGAGCATCGGGGTAGCGTGCTCACCGCGACCGATCCGGCACTCGTGCTGCGCCGTTTGGCGGAAGCTTTCGATGCGTTCGGGGTGCTGCGTCGGTGAGCTTTTGTCATTGCGAGCGTAGCGAAGCAATCCAGGGTCGAGGCGTTGAATTTGGATTGCTTCGTCGCTTCGCTTCTCGCAATGACGAGAGGGCTAGCGCCCGTGCTCCCACAGCGTTTCAAGCCGGTGGCGGAAGGCCTTCGGCTTCTCGGCGAACAAACGGAGCGCGATCCGCGCGGCGCGGTACGCAAGTTCGGTGGTGCGTTCGGCGCATGCCGGTGTCAGCCGCGAGCGCCAATGCGCCAAGGGCTGATGCGGCTCGGTGAGACGCTTGAGGATCTCCAGGTCCTGGCAGCGCCCGAGCCGGTCGCGCAGCCTTTCGGCCTCCTCGGTCCACATCCGGCCGTGCCGTGGCCACAACGGCTCGACCAGGTCCATCTGGTAGCGGTGATCGACCACGCGCTGGCGTAGTTGGTGCAGGTCCTCTGCGCTGGCCTGCGACCAGTCTTCCGGAATGCGCCGCCGCGCTTCGCGGTAGCCTTCCGTCAGCTGCTCCGCGATCGAACTGAAGTCGAACGGGTCGAGCGGCCACTGCTCGATCGCCGCCGCTGTGGTGTCGAGCCAGGCGACGATGGTATCGCGCAATTCCGGTGTCAGCACCGTCTGTTCTTCGCTGCCGCGGATGGCTTCGATCCGGCTGCGGATGGTTTCGGTCGAGCGCTCCGACAGCGCCATACCCTTCTTGGCGAGGTCATTGAAAGCGTTAAGCGCCGACTGGCCGTCGCGCGCCCGCGACAGTGAACGCGCGTGGTCGCGCGCTTCCTGCCGCAATCGCACCGCATCGGGGATGAATGGCTGCAATAGCCGCATCAGTGCCCGCCATTGCTTCATGGCGCGGCGAAAGTCGTGCACGGCGTCCTGGCTGGTGCGATCCGGATCGGAAATGACCGCGTGCGCGCCGGTAAGGATATTGGCCGCGACGGCGCGGACGGTCGGTCCAATCGCCGCCTTTGGCCGCAAGGCCGGTTTGTCCCCCATATCGACTTCTAGGAAGGCGTGCATGACACTCCGATGGATTATGGGTGACAGTATGGCGAAAAATTAGGCGCGCTGCATCTTCCCTTAACGGGAAGCGCTTGCTAAATGAATTCGCGAATAAAACTCAACGGTTTGGCGCGGGGTGGAGCAGCCCGGTAGCTCGTCAGGCTCATAACCTGAAGGTCGTAGGTTCAAATCCTACCCCCGCAACCAATCTCTCGAAGTGAATTCAGTGACATGGGCCGCTTCGGCGGCCTTTTCCATACATTCCGAGCGTTTCCCTACCCGTGCAAAACGAAAGCATTGATTTCCAAGCGGTTAGACGTTTTCCGCTGACCGTGACAACGCGTTGACGAAAATTCCCCGGCACAAAACGGCACAAAAAATTGCCTCTCGGATTCCGGAAACTGCGCAACGGACATGGTCATGCATTGTCGACTATCCGCCGGAGGACGCCGGCTGCCATCAATTCTTCGACTGCGATCAAAGTGTCCGTGATCGCAGGGTCGTTATGCCCTTTTGGATTCCGTATCTCGCCGAATGCTCCCGTGAACAACTGCATCGCGCCACTCGCCGAGGCCGAGGTGCAGCGTTATCTCGCAGCGGTCCGGTATCGGGATCGAAAGCCTTTTTCATAAGCGCCGCACCGAAATCTGTACTGGCGAAGCTGCCCTTCGTTCGCACAGCGACTTCAAGCGATTTAAACGCCTCGAAAACGGCTGTGTCGTAATCACCGACTCGAACGCATTCCACGCGGCATCCGGTAAGGCCGGGTGAAACATGTCGCGGCTGAACTTCGATCGCATTCGTACACCCGAGTAGTCTGTTCCCGCGTACGCCCTCTTTCCCATTCCGGATGGCACCCGGTATCCGTTTTTTCCATTGGCTGGATCCGGCTCTTCAATGAAGCCAGCGTCCTCCAGCCCTTTCCAAGCGCGGCCAATAACGCGGGTCGTGTCTGCTCTCACTTCGGCGCTGTGCGGATAGCCGTTCGCATCGAATAGCCCAATCGAGATGCTGTCTCGCGTCACCATTGGATGCAGGCCGTCCGAGCAATATTCCACGACTTGCCGCAAGAAGAACGCGCTCCACCTCAAGGCTTGGAGCAGAGAGCAGTTGCCCTGCGTCAGGGTATTGCGCGATAATAACGTCGCTAGTTCTTAGCATCGGGACTCCGATTTATTCAATCTTACCAGAGGTGTCGCGCGGCTGCCCCGATACGGCAGATGGAAGGTTTTGATTCCGCCATGCGGAGGTTCGAATCCTCCCGCCCCAGCCAAGTTTTTTCTCAGGATATTCGATACTTAGAGCACGCCGCGATGTTCTCAAGAGCGGTTTTCATGTCGCGGCATGTTGCAAAAAATTTCCAAGCAATTTCAACGATCGCCAAACTGTGCCGGCGGCTCCGCGCAACATGGACGCGACATGGGAATGATCTCGCGCGTGACTGAATTCGAGGTTGGTTCGGACTTATCCGCCATTGATGCCAGAGCATCACCGAAAATTCCACGGCTACAAAACTCGGGGCGATCGCTACTTTCCCCAAAGTTTGGCGATCATCTCGCGTATTGCCGGGCTGTCCAATCCCTTCTCCTTACCGTCTTCAGTCACAATCAGCCGCCCGTTAGGTGCCGAGGGAGACCATCGCTTGACCCCGTTTTTGTCATAGAACGCCAATTTTCTTTGCCAGCGCTCTTCGTATTCCTCTTGGCCTAGCATGCCGCAATGCTCCCAGTACCATGTTTGACCATCCCGATCCTCGATGGAAAAATCTGGCCATCGGGTTTCGCCATCATTGCCGATCACCGCCCGCTCGAAAAAATATCTGATAGCGAAATTCTTTTCGGCCTCAAACAACATATCTGCAATTACAAGTTCGGATTTCGAGCTAACGAGATCACCTCGTGCGCTTCGATGAATGAGATTTTCTTCGAGGAACGTCCTTCCAACAGGCCCAGTTATTAGCCCTGGCGGCGGCGTTGCCTCGATCATCCGGGGGGCGGCGAACAAATTGGTGACTCGCCGCGCGACTTCAGAGAAGAATGGTGATCGATAAGCGCGCAGACGCTCAAGTCCAGCCTGGTGAAGGATCACGACCCGATCCATCTGCCGAGTGAGAGCTGTGTAAAGCATCTCGCGCGAAAGGAGACGGCTACGCTCCGGCAATACCAATATTACCTTGCCAAATTCGCTACCTTGCGCCTTGTGCACAGTCACCGCATAGGCAAGTTCAAGAATAGGAGAACCTTCCTCGCTGAAATATCCGCCGCTGAATCCGTAAGTGAGATCAGGCTGCGAAGCGAACTGAACATTTGTCCATTCCGGCCGCGACTTGCCCTTGAACGCATCTCCGATGACTACTCCAATCTCGCCGTTAGCGATGTATCCTCTGTCCTTCGTCTTCGTGGCAAACTCGTAGCTGCTATGGTCGTGATTTCGAATACAGATCACCTTATCGCCATACGTGATCTGCTCAGGTCCTCTTGGGGTAATCATCCGGAACTTGAAATAGTAGGGCGGCCCTTCATTTGAGCTCCGCGCGAACTTCAAGATACCGCTGCGAAAGCGCGACTTGATATGCCGATTTAGGTCGAGCGACCCGCTTGACTGATTGCGATGAGGCGTCAACACCTGCCATTCTTCGCACTTGGCAATCTGCGGGCCCGGACTGAAATACGCAAATCCGTTCTGTTCCTTTCCTCCCAACGCAATGCTGAACGCCTTCTCCGTCTCGTCCTTGGCAAGCGCCAGCTCTTCCATCATCACGCGATCGAGCGTTGCTCGCAAATCCGAAGGTGATTTCCACCCTACCGTCCGCAATCGATCGTCCTGTTTTCCGGCAAGAACACGTTCCAGGATTTCGTCCTCGCCAGGGGGAAGATCTCTGCCGGAGAACAAGTCCGCGAGTTGAACGTCGGCACAGGCAAGATCGCGCTTTCTCTTCGCTGTAGCTTTTGCCGAAGCATGACGCCGGCGCACAGTAAGCTCGGCGATGCCACGGCCCCTACCTTCTCTCTCCAAATAGGCTATCAGATCGACGAAGGGCCTTCCGGCGCCGATCGGTGGCAGTTGCCTTGGATCACCGACGAATATTAGCCGCGCCGAGACTGGAAGCGCATCGACAAGAGCCGCGAGCTGGTCTTCAGTCAGCATCGAGGTCTCATCGACGATACACGTCGTCACACCGTCAGCCGGGGCGCTTTAGGATGCGCGAAATAGCGTCCAGTATTTCCATCGTAGCGTTGATATTGCTTTAGAAACTGAGCCAACGTTCTGGTCTGCTCGGCGCGGCCAGTTTGTTGGCCAAGCCGCACGCGTGCCTTGCCGGTTGGCGCGAGAAATGCAACTCCTGACCCGACGATTCTCCGTTCCTCAAGAAGGTGACGCAGTACCGTCGTTTTGCCAGTCCCAGCCGCACCGATCAGGACGGCAAGGCGACAATTTGCCATCACCTCCAGCACAAGCGCTTTCTCCTCGCGCGCTTTCCGCTCATCTTTGTCATCCTTGGGGATCGGTCCAAAGGACTTATCGAGCTTGGCCCGCCAATCGATTTTTAGTCGTTGTCTTGTTCGCGAGCCGATCCTGAACAGCCCGGCGAATAACCGTGCCATAATCCGCGTATCGCTTTAACTGGGCCGCCGAGCCGCCAAGAGTGGGAATTTCCGTGACGACAATTTCATCGCTGAAGTCGTCCTTACAGATTTCGATAGCCGTTCCATCAAGCGGGATTGGGCGCGTTGCCGGCAAATCCTTCGCGATTGCGTGCATATCACTCGCCGCCAAAAGCGTATGCCCCCCGGTCGAAGCGCTTGTTTCGAGAATCAGGATGCCGGCCGCCCGGAGGCGCCGCGGATCGTCATGTTCGTCGGGGTCAATCCCGCACTCTTTCGGCAACGGATGACGCTTCAATACGTCATCCGCCGAGAGATACCGCGATCAATCGTCCAAAGCCCGATTGGATCAAATTCATGTCGATCGCGCTCATATAGTAGATAGGGGTTCTCGATGACCCCGTCCGTCAAATCTTTCTTCTCGAACCAGCGCACCGCCTGGTCGCGAGTTAGCTCGAACCGTGACAAGAGCCGCAATAAAGCGGCGCGCTTCGGTTCTTCCTTGTGAAGGTGTTCCCAGCGTTTCCGGAGCATGACCGTAAGCTTCGGCGCTCCTGATGGTACGCCAAGTTTTTTTTGGAATATCTTATCCGTGATCTCCCAGGGATCGTCGGCTTCGGAAAGCGACATCGACAACGCAAGCGCGAATAATGTTCCGTTAAAGCCATCTTCCAGGGCCGAAAGCGCGCTCCCCAAGCCGGGGCATGGCCCGCGCAGCTTCCACAATCGGTTTATCTGCTCGTCGATCCAGCCAATTTGTTCCTGCCACGGACCTGTTAAATGCTTCGATACGTGCTCTAGCGCGGTCTTGCATGCTAACAGCGACGTGATTGCCACGCCGTGCGAGACATGCTCAGTGGCGTACGAAAACTGCGCGCGGGCTTCCTCGGGAGCGCATGCCAAGAACTCGGACGTGTCCAGAGAAGCGTCGTCCACGGCGCGCTCCAGGATGGCGTGATAAGGGAGAACAATCCGGCCTATGAAGTGCCCTGGATTATTTTTGTCCGGCCGGATCGAATGCTGGATCTGCCGCTCCCACATCATCGCCCGGAGGTGTCCCTTGGGAGCCTGCGTATCGTAGTCGTACTGTTCTACTTTTCCTTTGTGAGACAGCAATCCGACAGCGACAATAACGCGACGATCGTCGTCAGCGAGCGGTGTGCGTTTGGCGTAAAAGAATACTAGCGATTCCTTCTCGACGCATTGTTCGGCAAACGCGTCCAGTAAGACCTGCTGATTGTCGTGGTTCTGAATCCGAGTCCGTCCGCGCGAGAAAAGACGGATCGGTGGGCTCACGCTCCGGACATACCTCAATCCCGAGTTCTTTCGCAATATCGTAAGCGTTCTCACGCAGCATCCAGCGGAAAGGCACGAGCGTAGCCCCGTACGCCGGCACCCGTACGGCTGTTCTTTGAATGTGCTTATGAGCGTCGCTCCATTCTGCGTAATCCAGTCTGACATTGAGCGTGATCTCTCGGTCAGACAGAAACGAGCCGCGTTCCTTGTAGCAAGCCGGTTTTTCATTTTGACCAAGGTCGGCCATCCATTGGCCCCGCCGCTCATTCTCGGCGCTATCGTCTCGGTTCTCCGCAATCGCCCTCAACACAACGCATGATTGGTTGTTCGCGGGATCGAGGCAGACGCGTCCATCCCAGCTAGTGTCTTGCCAAGGCACTCGAACAGAAAGATGTGTAACAGCAGGACCTTGCACAGCCTCCACCCCACCCTGCGACTATCATCCTAAGGCCCTGAAAATACAACCGAAAGGTTGCAATGCCTACGTGGCAGTTATCATGTTGGCCGAAATTTCCGGGCGTCTTATACTCAAATCCATATTTTTACTTAAATATATTGACATGACTACAAGTACGTTGTTATATGCTGTCCATGAAATCCTGAAGGAGTTTTCCAATGAGCACCCTTCGTTCGATTGAAATCGATCTTGATGTCCACAAATGCCTTGAGGCCGAGCGCCAGGGCTTCGACGAGGCGCCAAATGATGTGTTGCGTAGGCTGCTGAAGCTTAAGCCGAGTGCGAAACGCCCGAATGGCGGCGGCGAGAGCGTCGCGGTTGCAGGCGGCCGTTCGTGGTCAGGAAAAGGAGTCACGCTGCCGCACGGCACGCTGCTCCGTATGGAATACAATGGCAAAAGCCACGCGGGTCAAATTGACAATGGCGAATGGCTTGTAGAGGGCGCTCGCTTCAGCAGTCCCTCGGCTGCGGCCGGCGGCGTCGCACGTACGCGCGCGGGCAAATCGCCAAGCCTTGATGGATGGGGTTATTGGCAAATCAAGCGACCGGGAGATGCCCGTTGGCTACCGATCAACGCATTGCGTGAGGCGCGAGCAACATAATTCGGATTACGGTGGATTACGCAGGGATTACGGTGACAGTGCACTTAATTGACACGGCATACGGTAGCGGTCATCGTGTGGCATGGCCCGTCTTGCCCGGGTCGTCATCCCGGGCCACCCGCACCACGTCACCAACGGCGGTTGAAGCGCTGGAAGAACCCGGATCCGACGAAAATCCCATCGTGATCTCGATCGAGCCGCGGCCGAACCAGATCGTGGAATAAATTTTGGCAGCTCTACGCATGGTTGAGGAGGCTTCAAGCTCGGCGTCTTCACGTTTACCTGTGAAGGCGGAAACGCGATAACGACAGGACCAGATCGCGGCCGGCGCGCTCGCCAGACATCGCGGAATAGGCCAAACAGCCGCCGACTACTGGTGAAGCAGCGTTTGCCAGTTTGAAGGCACCGCTCCAGCCGGTCCGGGCGTCGATTGATCCAATGGATGCGACTGAGGAGCGTGAAGCTTCGGGCCGTTGAAGAATTCCTCCGTACGATAGTCGTAAAACCACCGCTCGCCCGGCTCGAAGCTCGTGATTACCGGGTGACCGGTAGCGGCGTTATGTTTCGACGCATGCTGGCTGGGTGAACTATCACAGCAGCCGACGTGACCGCATTCCGCGCATCGGCGAAGATGCAACCACCATCCGCCCTGGCCTGAGCATTCGACGCAGCCTGTTCCGCTTGGCCTAGCCGCTGGGTTGATACCGTCCCTCTCGGACTTCATAGGCTCCTCTCCGATTTCCTCCGGCTTCCGCCTGGCACTGCCCGATCACTGCAACGGCTTGAGCTTATCCATCATACTCGGAATAAGCTCCGACACTGTCGGATGAATGTGCATCGCGCGTTGTATCACTGTGTAGGGCGCCTTGGCGTACATGATATCGAGCACGCTATGGATGACCTCGTCACCTTCGAGTCCCAGGAAGGAGGCGCCCAATATTTGTTTGCTGTCTCGATCAACAAGGATTTTCATGGAACCCTTGGTCTCGCCTTTCTCATACGCGCGCATGACGTCCTTCATTGCCATGGTCGAGATCAGCGCGGACCTGCCCGTTTTGCGGACTTCCGCTTCCGTCATCCCGGCGCGGCCAAGCGGCGGATCGGTGTAGAGCGCGTAGGCCGTGATGCGGTCGCTCACTCGTCTCTGATCGTTGTCGAGAAGATTCGCCGCCACGATCTGGAAATCATTCCACGACGTGTGCGTGAACGCGCCTCGACCATTGCAGTCGCCCATCGCCCAGATGCCGGAAATGTTGGTGCGCAACTGATCGTCCACCTGGATATACCCTCGCGCGTCTGTGCTGACGCCGGCCTTGTCTAGGCCAAGGTCATCAGTATTTGGTCGCCGGCCCGTCGCAACGAGCAAATGAGTGCCGGCAATCTGTGAGAGCCCCCCGATCGATTCGACTTTCGCCACGATGGAGTTTCCCTGCTGCTCAACACCGACGATCTCGCTGCGGACGCGCACGTCGATGCCTTCCTCCTTGAGGAAGCCGGCAACGGCTTGTGAGACGTCGTCGTCCTCCCGCGAGATCAGGCGCGGTCCGAATTCGATCACGGTCACCTTGCTTCCGAAACGACGATAGGTCTGAGCAAATTCAATGCCGACGTAACTGCCGCCCGCGATCACGAGATGTGAGGGGAGGACGTCGATGTCCATCATCGAGCTGTTGGTCAAGTACGCGACTTGGTCGAGGCCCGGTATCGGCGGAATCGCGGCTCTCGTGCCCACATTGATGAAGATCTGATCGGCAGCGAGCTCAGAACCGTTCACTGCCACTTTTTTGTCCGCAACAAAGCGGCCATGGCCTTCGTAAACGGCGCATCCTTCCAAGGTCTTCAGTGATTGCTCGACGCCATTGCGGAACACCGCCACAACAGCGTCCTTACGCGCCTTGACCGCCTTCATATCGACATTCACGGCCCCTTCAATCCTGACGCCATATTCGCCAGCGCGGCGCGCTACATGCGCAACGTAGGCGCTCGCGGCCAGCGTCTTGGTTGGGGTACAGCCGGTGTTCACGCATGTGCCGCCGAACAGCTTGCGTTCGATGATCGCGACCTTCCGGCCTGCAGCCACCAGTCGCCGCGCCAACGCCGGCCCGGACTGTCCGGTGCCGATAATGATCGCGTCGTAGTTCGGCATGATATCGTGCCGTTTAGCCGTAAGCGACGCCCGGATTGCTCTGCCCAACTTCTATAATATAGCCGTCAGGGTCGCGAATGTAGCAGCGCGTCTCGCCGTACTTGGGCTTTGGCTCGGTGATGAACTCAGCTCCTCGCTGTCGCCACAATTTGTAGCAGGCTTGAATATCTGCAACGCGGATATTCATAAAGCTGCTGACTAAATCGGGGTCGGCGGGAACGCGGAGCGTTACCGATGGTTTGTCGGGCGTCGGACCGCCGCCGACGTTGACGATCAGCCACGTGTTCGCGATCTGGATGTACCCCGGCGCGCCCTTGCTGTCGCCTTTGCTGGCAATGCGGCCTCCGAACACCGTTTCGTAAAATTTAAGCGAGCGCTCGACGTCGGCGACGGTGAGAAAGTGTGCGATGGTAATCCCATCCTGCGGCGGCATCTGATAGTTTTTATGCGCGACTTGTACTTGGTTCATAGATCCCTCCAATTTGGATATGGTCTCTCCGCGTTCTTCATCATGCCCTTATTCAGAAGGGGCGACTTTTGAAAACTTGTTCCGATTTTGTGAGTATTGACACATTGATTTACTGCTCGCTCATTAGATGAGTCAGGTTAGGGCGTCGCGATACCGCACAATGCGTCGATCGAATATTTTCCCGCACCCGCAACGTACAACAGCAAGAAGCCTCCCATAATGCTGAGATTTTTGTAAAAGCTGTCCATGCTGTCGACTTCGATCCGGACCGGCGGCCATCGTCCAATAACGATGGCCGATAAGCGCCGTTCCCAGTGTGTACAAAAACATGAGTAAGGCCGAAGGACGCGCGAACGCACCAACAGCCACCGCGAACGCGACCGGAAGCTCCATGAAGGTCGCTACGGCAGCAGCCACTACCGGCATCGGAACACCAAGCTGCACCAGCTGACTGACCGTGCCCGAAAAGTCCCTGAGCTTTCTCCAGCCGAAAATCAAAAACAACGTCGCGAGTAGAAGACGCGCCGCGAGAAGGAGCTCATCGTTGATGCCATTTACAAACATGCTTGATTTGGGTCGATCATAAGAAATCTCGAGGAATGGAGCGATCCCAGTCGCGACGACACACTTCGTTCGCGCCCTCCCAGGCGCGCAAACTTCCCTGCAGCAGGAAGGCGCTGCTCGTGGACGACATCCGCAACTGCGTCTCGACCCGGATTTGCCATTCGTTTCGCGACAGTGTCTGGGTGTGGCGCAATTCGGCGACGGCGCTGAGCGGATCATCGTCCTCGATACGATACTCCGTCTTGTCCTGAGTGCCCGACTCCAGCCCAATGCGGTCGATCTGTTCGATCCTCATGCCATCGCGATGAGAGATGGTTGGCTTGTCGGGTGGCGCCGTCTCCGGCTCAGGAAAAGACGAGAGGTTGGCGTCTGCGACGTTGGGCGGGCGTTGCGGCAGATCGAGCGTGCCGGCAAGGATCTGCAGCGTTGCTTTCTCCGGACTGGGCCAGATCATTGGCCAGTAAGCCGTGGATATCGCGAGCCGCACCTTGTGGCCGGTCGGAAATGTCGAGCCTGCATCATTGAGCTGGACGCGCACGCGGTAGCGCTTACCTGGCGTCAGCAACGTCGGCTGTTCGTGACTCTCGCGATGAGTGAGGTTAAGGACGCCATAGCTGACACGCAGCGATTCACCGGACGGGTGCACATCGCATAACCGCACCACCAGATTCGCGATCGGCCGGTCGGACGCGACATCGAGCGTGACGATTGGAGCGCCAAGGATTTCGATCGGCTCATTGAGTGGCGCCGTGTCGAAAGTCAGCGAGCGGACGTCGTCTTCTTGCTGGTCGCCGGCCTGATCATGCCCGCGGCCGAACGGCACCCAATAGCCCCCACACTTGCCAACCGTCTGCGGCGAGCACACCGCGCGAGCCGTCAAGGTCGCCGCGGCTTCTTGCAGCCCCTCATCGGTCAAGAACAGGCGCCGCGGCATTATTTCTGGCGGTGGCCACGAAGGTTCTGCAATCCACGTTCCCGGCAATGTGTCGTGGTGGGTCGCCGGTTTCACACTTTCCGTCATCCACGCACGCAGCATGGGTTCATCCATCACGCCGGTATCGACGCCTTTCAGCCAATAATCCCACCATCGCAGGATTTCCTGGAGGAATCCGATCTGGGGGCCGGGAAGTCCAAAGTGCGGATAAGCGTGTCCCCATGGCCCGATGAGACCTTTGCGCGGCACCTTCAGTCGCTCGAGGAGGCGCGGGATCGCGTTCTTATAACTATCGGTCCAACCACCGACCGCATAGACCGGGCATTGGATCGCCGCGTAGTCCTCGCATACCGATCCGTGCTTCCAATACGCATCGCGCCGTTGGTGCCGCAGCCAATTTTCCTGGAACAGCGGTATCTTCTCTAGCCGCTCCAGCCATGTCGCCCGCCAGCTATCACCGACCAGCGCCGGATCGGGCGGCAGGCACATCAAGCTGAAAAAGAAAAAGGCCCACTCAAGTCCGGCGGTGGTGAGAAACGTACCGCCCATGTAGTGCGCGTCGTCGGCATACCGGTCGTCAGTCGAACAAATGGTCACAATTGCTTTGAGTGCCGGGGGACGCCGCGCCGCAATCTGAAGTCCGTTGAATCCACCCCAAGAGATTCCCATCATTCCAACGGCGCCATTGCACCAGGGTTGTGCCGCCAGCCAGGCGATCAGCTCCACGCCATCGTCTTGTTCCTGCGTTGCGTACTCGTCGGACAGCAAACCAGTCGATTCACCGCAACCGCGAAGGTCGACGCGAACGCCCGCATAGCCGTGGCCTGCGAGATAGGGATGAGTCAGCGCGTCCCGTTCATAAGTCCCGTCGCGCTTGCGATACGGCAGATACTCAAGGATCGCTGGAACGGGATTCTGCTCGGCGTCCTCCGGCAACCAGATACGAGCTGCCAGCATCGTGCCGTCTTTCAACGGTATCAATGTGTGCTCGACGACCCGCACAGCCCTCGGAAACGTCGTGACAATCACAGGCGTGCTCCCGTTGGCAACGATTACAGAGTCAGAAAGCACTCACACATCAACGGCAATGCCATCATTGAGAACTCACGAGCCGTGTTTGTTGATCAGGCCAAAGACCAAGGCATCAAGGCTGTAAGGTCCGGCGCCGGCCGAGATGACCAAGATCAGCATGAAGACGTAGAGGAGTTCGGGCAGATAGAGCCAATTGTCGATCCGGTCTGCTTTATCGATCGGATGCATGACTTTGATTCGCTGCGGCCCCGACGTGACGATGGCGACGAGACTGATGAAAAGCAGGCCTAACGCGGCCAGCGGTGCAAGGAGCCCGATGGCAACAGCGGCGCCGGCGGCAAACTCGACACTCGGTACCCACCATTGGTTAAAGCCCACCGCGTGAATGCCGAGTCCCTTAAGTTCATCGGCCAGGATGCGATGGCGCTGCGCGTTGAACAGCTTATGGTAGCCTGAAATCATAAAGAACAATCCAACGGCGATGCGGTTCAGGGTGAGTGCGATGTCGGTCCATCCGACACCATTGAACAGTATATTTATCATTGTCGCCGTTCTTTCTCGCGCCGCTATGCCGCGCCCGGCGCCGCGGCCCGCGTTCGCAGCCGGGAATCAATAACGATACGCAAACAATCGCGTATTCAGTCGCCTGGATTTGTTAGCGAACATTTCAGCGCATCCGCTCGACCCATTGAGCACGCGAGGCACCCGGCTCGAAGGGGTCGCCGAAGTACTGGGTCTCACGGGCAACCTTGCCGTCTCTGAACTCCATGATACTCACCGTGTATGACGGCAAGCTATCGTATGTGAGGACGAGTTCAGTGACCCAAAGGTCCGCAGCGCCGAGTACGCGATTCACCGTGAAGCGCTTCTTGTTCGGCTGCGCAAAACGGGACGCTTGAATATTGCGCCGACCGCGGATCCGCTCCCCCGACTGCGGATACTCGAGCACTGCATCGTCCTGGTAAATCTCATGCTCCGTCTCAAAATCATTCGCGTCTGAGGCTGCCCAGTGGCGATCCAGAGCCGCCCGGATGTCCCGCTCTTCATTCATTGTCTTCTCTCGCATCTGCCACAACGGTCTCGACGTGCTGACATCGCGGACATTCAAAGGTGCGGAGGTCGAACCCCGGCTTTTCCGGTTCAATGATCGCCAGATACATCAGTGCCGTACATTCTGGACATTCTGGCCTTGCGTTGATCGGTGTGTTTTCAAGAGTGTACTTGAGAAACGTCATTTACGAATTCCTCACCCGGAACATGGCGACAAAAATATTCCGAATTGGCCAATCTCTCCATCGGATGTTGGGAGCAGCAAATCATATGAAGGTGTTACTCATTTGCTGCTCTAACGGAACTCATGAAGGACCAGCGCGCTCGAATGAGGGGCACGATAAAATTGGTACAGATCGCCTGACAATGGACCGACCGAACCGCTAATGGCGGCGCCGTGTCTTGCAGGCGATGGGTCGGCGCAGCGACGTTTCGCCGTATTTGCAAATTATGCCTGGACCGGACGAGGAATCCGATCGGCTAGACGGAATGTTCGGCCAGGAATGCAAGAATAAGATACGCGATGTCGTCGTTCTTCTCGTCTAAGGCAAAATGGCCGGCATCGAGCAGATGGACTTCGGCATCGGGCAGATCGCGTTTGAACGCTTCCGCACCGGGCGCGATGAACGACGGATCATTCCGGCCCCATACGACCAAAAGCGGGGGCTTGTGCTCACGCAACCATGCTTGCCAAGCCGGGTATGAAGCGACGTTTGTCCGGTAGTCGAACAGCAGATCGGCCTGGATCTCGCGTTGGCCCGGTCTCGACAGATGGGCGTACTCGTCGCGTCCAAGTGTCCGGATTATAACGTTCAGGGCGCGAGGTGCCGAGGGTGTGACGCTGTTCGGTCGCTGCAAACGACACGAACGCATCGAACACTTCAGGATGCGCTTTCGGATCGGCCCAATATTGCGCAATGCCGGCCCACTTGGCGCCCAGGCCTTCCTCGTAGACATTGGCATTCTGGATGATAAGCGCCTGCAGTCGCCCCGGATGTGCCGAGATGATGCGAAAGCCGACCGGTCCGCCATAATCATGAAGGTACAAGGTGTATTTGTCGATCTTGAGTTGTTCAAGAAGCGCGTTGGTCGTCCTGGCCAGGTTGTCGAAGGTGTATGCGTACGACGACGGCGGGGGAGCGTCGCTCTGACCGAATCCTGGAAAATCCGGCGCTATGAGATGATAGCGCGTTGCCAGCAAAGGGATGAGCGTGTCGAACTCGCGTGAGGAAGAAGGGAAACCGTGCAGAAGGACGATCGTCGGCGCGTCCTTCGGACCAGCTTCGCGATAGAAAACTCCGACACCATCTACCGCCATGCGATGATAGGTCGTTGTCGCGGACGTCGACTCCAGCGAAGTAGCCTCCGTAGATTGAGCCACGGCTATCCGCGCCGCAACCGTCGCGGAGGTTCTCCTCGTCATAATTTCTGTTCGGGTCGGCCCCGCGCGCATGAGCAGGTCTTCCGACGAGGGCGGCCAGCCGGGCTGGGCAGCGGAAACACCGCGCACAGCTTCCAGCCGACATCTTCCAAGAGAATCGACCTGGAAAACGACTTCGCCTGGTTGGTGGTCTCGTACCATTGCGGTGCTCCAAATATTTCGCCTCAATGGCGATATTGGCAGATTAAACATCGAGAACGCTGCGTCAGAGCAGAGGCCTCAAGCACATTCCTGAAGATACTAATCGTAGAATGCAGGGAGTAGCTTCAGTGTGTCGGTTTGCGCTTTGTCATGATTGATAAACAGCTTCGCGTTGTATGTCGCGATCATCCGCCTGATTCTATCCATCGAGGCGATTGACGCGGCCTTATCCGTGTTCAGGGACGGCACCGTGTTTTTTTCGAAATTTTCTTTCAGATGGACCACGTCACCGGACAGAATGATGAAGCCCGAATTCTTCAGGTGGACCAGCAGCGATTGGCTGCCAGGCGTGTGTCCAGGTGTGGAAACCAAGGAAACGCTACCATCGCCAAATACGTCAGTGTCGCCATCCAGCAGTCTAAGATGTTTTGGCGCACCCAAAAGCGTGCGGGCGAGGGCTTTCAATTGATTCACGTTGTCGTTGGGGCCGTCTGGAGAGCCGATCCACTCATACTCGGCGCGCTGCATCAGAACCGTCGAATTCGGGAACGCCCGAACATTGCCGATGTGGTCACCGTGAGTGTGGGATATGGCAACATACGTGATGTCGGTTGTCTTAAGTCCGATCGCAGCGAGCTGATCAGTTAGTGTCTTATCCAGATGGTAGACGATCAATTTAGGCAGGGTCGACCAGCCTTTGGGATCGTTCAACGCGGATTCAGGGACACCCGTATCCCAGAGCAACCACTCGTTTCCCCGCTGTATCAGCCAGCAAGTCGAGGAAAATTCGATGCTCCGTCCAACATTTTCGCCGGGCGTCCAGACCGACTCGTCGTTTGCAAGAGAGCGACCGCAATCCAGCCGATAAAGCTTGTCGGCGAAGCCTGCTTCTCTCGCGCTCGGCAGCCTCGACTCAGCGGTAGCAGACATCCCGCCGTCTACTAACAGCGGAGCACCCGCCAGAAACAACAAGACCGTGGTTGCGTGCTTCAGCATGTCGAATTCTCCTGCCAAAGCGGGACGGCACATTTGCCGCCCCCCTTCGCTTTTGAACCGCAACAGCCTCTCGGCGACTGCCGCGGCGGCCATTTCATTGACAGAACCCCATCAACAGAAAACTGGCGGTCGCCCGGTGGATACCGACCTACGATGCCCGAACGGCGGCGCCCGGTTTGGCATTTTGCTTCACGGCCGCCATCAGCGTTTTAGCAGCAGGCCCGGAGGAAGCCGGATTCTGCCCAGTGATCAGCAGGCCGTCGCTAACCACGTGAACAGCCCAATCCGCTTTTTTCGAGAAGATGGCGCCCAGTCTCAACATCTCGTCCTCGACAAGGAAGGGCACAACATTAGTGAGATGCATTTCTTCCTCCTCGCCGTCGGTGAAGCCGGTGACTTCCTTGCCTTGGACCAGAAACTTGCCGTCCGTCGTCTTGACGTGATGCAGCGCCCCTGTGGAGTGGCACACGATCCCGATTGGCTTGCCGGCGGCAATGAAGGACTCGATCAGTGTGATGGAATGCTCGTCTTCGGCAAGATCCCACATCGGACCATGGCCGCCCGGGTAAAAGACAGTATCGAAATCTTGTTGTTTGACGCTCTCGAGGAGTAGGGTCTTATCAAGCTGAGCTTGCGCAGCTGCGTCTTTCTCGAACCGGACCGTGAGTTCAGTGCGAGATCCGGGTTCATTGCTTTTGGGATCAAGCGGTGGACGGCCGCCTTTCGGAGATGCGAGCGTGATGTCGACGCCGGCGTCCTTGAAAACGTAGTAGGGGGCCGCGAGCTCTTCCAGCCAGAATCCTGTCTTTCTTCCGGTGTTACCCAGTTGGTCGTGGGATGTGATGACCATCAGCACTTTCATGACATTCTCCATTGTTCTTGGTCGTCTCTGGGGTTGAAATCGTTTGGCGTTGAAGCCCTCAGCTACCGACGGTAGATCGTGATCGCACTTTCGGCCTATCGAACCTTCGGAGGAATCGTGCATATCAACGTATGAATGCACCGCGGGCGCGTACCCGGCGCCGCCGGGGATCGCGGGCGGTTGTGCATGTGTCAGATTAAGGGCTCAGTCCGCTCATACCTTGGTTTGATCCGCAGCGCGGGCTCTGCCATGCTAAGCGTTACCGGTGTTAGCCGCATGGGCCCCCGACTATGCCGCTCCAGCCGAGCGATAGGGCGATCGTCCATATTGTCGATGACGACGCGTCGTTGCGCGGCGCGTTGGAGGCATTGTTTGACTCAGTCGGGCTCGGCACCAAGACGTACGCAGCAGCCCACGATTTTCTTGGTGCCAACCTTGCAGATAGGCCCGGATGCATCGTTATCGACATCCGACTTCCGGATATGAACGGGCTCGAGTTTCAGTCCCAGTTGACGCAAATGGGCGTTCGCCTGCCGGTGGTCATGATGACCGGATACGGCGATATCGCGATGTCGGTTCGCGCCATGAAACACGGCGCGGTCGATTTTCTGCCCAAGCCGTTTCAGGACCAGGACATGCTTGACGCCGTGATGGCGGCAATCGAGCGCGATCGACAGCGGCGGGTGGCCGATGGCGACGTTTCGCGGATCCGGCGACGGTTCGAAAAGCTGTCCGCCCGGGAACGGCAAGTAATGCTGCTGGTGACCGCCGGCAAGATGAACAAGCAGGTCGCCGGCGATCTCGGAATAAGCGAGATCACGGTGAAAATTCATCGCGGAGCGGCAATGAGAAAGATGGAGGCCCGCACGCTCGCCGACCTCGTCCGGATGGCCGACGTGGTCAAGCCCGGACCATCATGAGTTGTCTATAGCACTCGTGTATAATTTGTGACGAATTTGTCCCGAGCTAGACTTGAAGGGATGAGTTGCGCCGGGCGCGACGGGGCAGAGGACCAAATGTGTCTAGAGAGATCTCAGTGGCTGTTGTCGACGATGACGAACCGTTTCGAACGGCGCTTGTTGAATTGCTCGAGTTCGCTAGGGTACGGCGCGCGCGGGTTTGCCTCGGCGGAGAGGTTCCTCACAGATAATGCGCATGGTTCATTCGACTGCCTCATCACCGACATCCACATGCCCGGCATGAATGGGTTTGATCTCAAGCGGCAGCTCATATCGCGTGATTCCAAAATTCCGGTCGTTATGATCACGGCGCGTGTCGATCCAGGGCTGGAAGCTAAAGCGGCAGCCGTTGGTGCGGTCTGTCTGCTGAGAAAGCCGTTTGAATCAAGCGCCCTCGTCCACTGTCTTGAAAAGGCCCTCGTAAATTAAAAGCGTTTGGAGGTGTTGTCGGCGCAATCTTCACCGCAAAGCAACGCGTTCGCTACGCACCGTAATTCTCGACCTGAGCGTTGCAAACGCTTGGCCCCAGCGTGCTGGACCGGGGCCAATCGTGTTATGTGCGGTGCACTCGCGCATCACGCGGCTTTGACAGAACCGACGATTGCAGGAGTTTGTTCAGCTAACGCCTTCCGCAGCGCGTCCTCTTTCGTTTCATCGAAGGACGTGCTGCAGGACCGTACCGCCTTCGCCCTTCAAATCTGCCAAAACCTTGTCGGTCGTCATTTTGCGGATCAGCAAAAACAGCACGGCGTTTCCCGAGCCGATCGTCTTGGCTACTCCCTTCATAAAGCGATCGTTGATGCCGACATCTGTGAGGGCGCCGCCGAGCGCGCCGGATGCGGCGCCCAGGATCGCGCCCGCGACCGGTACCATGAACAGAAGGCCGATGATCGCGCCCCACAATGTCCCGTAGGCCGCACCTGTAGCGGCCGGATGGAACAACTGGTCTAGCTTGATACGGCCACTCGGTTGCTTGACCGCGATGACCGCATCGTCGAGCTCGATAAGATATTCGGGCTGAAGATCCAGCAGTTTCTGACGTACTTCTTCGGCCTTTGCCTCGGACGGGAACTCGATAGCTACGAGATCGCTCATGGGAATAGTCCTTCAATTTGGGCGCGCCCCACGGTAGTAGAAAATGGACCTTGATCCTATCGACGCGCCATCGGCCTTCAATTCAGTTGAATTAACCAATGAGTATGATCGGAGGGTTGAGATGATTGAGGCCCGACAACGCGCGCCAAGTTGAACCGCACGGCAAAGAACTCCCGAACCCGCACCGGGAGTCCATTCACTCGCCGCCGATCGGCGCGCCCTTCTCGGCCACCGAACGTTTCATCACGAAGACGGCGAGCGTCAACGCGAGTATCACGACCGCGAACAACCAAAAACAATCAAAATACGCCAGCGCCGATGCCTGCTGCTGGCGCAGGTTCTCCAGCGCTTGCCACGCCAGTTGCTGCGCGGCAGCCGGATCTCCGGTCTGTTGGAGGAAGCGCGCTTGCGCCTGCTCAAAGAAAGACTGTACGGCCGGATTGAAAGGATCGAGGGACTCACCCAGCCGCAGTGCGTGAAATTGATCCCGCCTTTCCTGCAAAGTCTGGGCCATCGACGTTCCAACACTGCCGCCTTCGTTGCGCAGCAGGCTCAATAGGCCCACGGCCGCTCCACGCAACAAGGGAGGCGTGTAGAGATAGGCGGCGACATTCACCGGCGCAAAAACGATCGCCAGTCCGACCACCAAGCCGGCCCGAGGCCAAATGACTTGTTCAGGACTGATATCGAGGTTCATCTGCGACATCCAATAATTGCTGGCGGCGATCACCAGCAATCCCGCGCCAATAAGCCAGCGTGCGTCCGTCTTTCGGCCGAGCAGTCGGCTGACGACCGGCATGGCAAGGACAGCGAAGAATCCAGCGGGCGACATGACGAGGCCCGCGGCCAAGGCGTTGTAACCAAACAGCGATTGAAGCAAGCCGGGCAGAGACGTGCTGGCGCCATAAAGCACGGCATAAGAACAAAAGATAATCACGCAGCAGGCGCTGAAATTTCGTTCAGCCAACGGCCTGAAATTGACCACCGGATTGGGGCTGCGCAGTTCCCAGAAGATTAAACCCACCAAGCCTGTAAAAAAGAGAATGGCTAATGTCTGCACGCGCCAGAATGGATCGCCCATCCAATCCCACTCCTGGCCTTTGCTGAGCATCACTTCCCAACAGACCATCACGATGACCAGGAGCGACAAACCAATCGAGTCGAAATGAAACGGCCGTCTCCTGAGCTCGGTGCGCTCTTTCACAAGATAATCCGGGTCGCGCAGGAGGGCGTAACATCCGCCAAGTGCCAAGAGACCGATGGGCACGTTGATCAAAAAGACCCAGCGCCAGTCGTATTGGTCGGTCAGCCAGCCGCCCAGGGTCGGACCGGCGACCGGCGCCAGCAAGGCCGCCAGGCCAAACACCGTCATTGCAACGCCCTGCTTTTCTCGCGGGAAGGCGTCGAGCAGTACGGCCTGGCTGCTGGGCTGCAGGCCGCCGCCTGCCAGGCCCTGCATGATGCGGAACAGAATAAGTTGACCGAGACTTCCGGCCATTGCGCACAATCCGGAACTGAGAGTGAAAACGGCAATCGACAGCAAAAAGTAATTGCGTCGGCCCAGATGCGCGCTCAACCAGCCGCTGATCGGCAGGATGACGGCGTTGGCGGCAAGGTAGCTGGTCAGGACCCATTCACCGTCATCAACGGTCGCCGACAGACCGCCGGCGATATAGCGCAGCGCCACCACCGCGATCGTGGTGTCGAGCACCTCCATGAACGTCGGCAACACCACAACGGCGGCGACCAGCCACGGGTTCGCGGCAGCTGCGGAAGCTCTTGGCAGCGAAAGAGCCGCGCCGGTCATTTGTCAGGACCGACCGAACTCTGGGATGGATCAACGGTTGGCGAAGAAGGCGCGTAGGCCTGTAAAAACTTTCCAGCATCGGGTCCGGTCGGCGGCTTGTTCACATAGACGTAGGGAACAACGGAGGTGCCGATGAATAAGGTATTTTGGTTTGGGTCGTATCCTTCAAGCTCGATTCGAACCGGCAACCGTTGCACCACTTTAATGAAATTGCCGGTAGCGTTTTCCGGAGGCAGCAACGCCAGTGTCGATCCGGTACCTATCGTAAAGCCGGAGACTCGACCCTTGAAGACATGTCGGTCTCCGTACATGTCGACATAGAGATCGACAGGCTGGCCGATACGCAAATCCCGCAGCTGTGTCTCCTTGAAATTGGCGTCGACCCAGATCTCGCGCGGCGACCGGATGGCCATCAGAGACTGCCCAACCTGGACGGTATTGCCCGGATTCACATTTCGACGTGTCACGACCCCATCAATCTCAGCGACGATGTCACAGTAACGAAGGTTCAGCTCGGCTTGAACGAGATCGCGGTTGGCGGTCTCAAGCTTGGCTTCCGCCTGCTTGACGGCCGGAGCGTTCGCCGTCAGTCCGGCAAGCGTACGGTTGACGTCGCCCTGATCCAGTTTCTCAAACTGCTCGACCATTTGTTCCGGCAGTTGTTCATAAGAATGGACGACGCCGAGCTGCGCCGCCGCCTGAATGAGAGCAGCTTGGGCCTCCCGGACGGAAGAGAAAGTCTGATCAAGATCAGACGGCACGTCACCAAGGCCTCCGCTTTCCGACTGAGCTGGCAAGCCCAACGAGACACGGATTTGGTAGACATCCGCCAGCGCTTGCTTGACCTCAGCCTGCGCCTCCGAAAGGACCGCCTGCCGTCGATCATATTCTTGACGGGGGATCGTTTCCGACGGCAGCAATTGCTGCGCGCGTGCGAAGTCAAGTTGTGCGAGCTTGAGTGTGGCGTTGCTTTTTTCGAGGGCCGCAACGCGGGCACGCAGCACGGCGACCCGGTTGTCGACGTCCTGAATGGCGTATTGCAATTTCCAGCGTAAGCTCCTGGCTTGCGCTTCAAGTGCGCGCACCGCGGCCATGGCGGCTTGCAGGTCCGCCTTCGCCGTGTCGACAGCCGCCCGTTTTACGGCGACTTCATCTTCATACGGCTCCTTATCCAGCTGAGCGAGCACCTCTCCCTTGCGAACGCGGTTATTGTCGTCGACTAAGACGCGCGCGATTTGTCCACTCACGCGAGCAGCTACGAAAGTGACGTGGCCATTCACGTACGCATCGTCAGTCGAGACTGTGTTGAGCGCGAGCCGGATCCAGGGAATGCCGAATATCAAGATCGCCGCCAGCACGAGTGTTCCCAACACTCCAATCGCCGAGCGTCGTTTCCAATCGTTCGGCGGTGTGCCCAACTTAGAAGGAGGGTCTGTCAGATCGGACTTGGTCGTTTCCACGACGGGAGTGTCTCCCTCGGCATCGCCCCGAACCTCCTGGTCGTTACCCGTGCTTTGCTTCTCAAGCATGAGGGGAATCTTCAAGGTCCGATGATGGGACTGCCGGAATGCACGGTCAGCCGATCAAGGAAATGTGATCGTTCACTTTCCGCAGGCCCATACGCCGGCGCATCATAGGCGTCTGCTGGGGAGGTGCTTTTGAAAAAATGCTCCAAATGATAGAATATTGACTCAATCGAACGACGAAGGTTTCGCCCACAAGCTTATTATCCGCTGATCATGTCGCACTGTCCCGATATCACGCAATTCCCCGGGGACGGTCAGGTAACGCCGCCGCGATGACCGAATTCGAATGGGTCGATACTGATGGCGAGCGCCGGCCTCTCCAACCACTCTGGAATGATGGCGAGCGCCTTTATTGCAGGACGTGGCGGAATGACGCGGAGGGTGTCCAGCAGGCATTGATGGCCGCGTTGCCAGCTGCTGAACGACCCGCGCCGACCGTCATCAGTCGACTCACCCGCGAATTCGCGCTCAAGGACTATCTCGATAGCGACTGGGCGGCGCGACCGCTGGCGCTTGTGCAAAGTCGCGGTAGAACGCTCCTCCTGCTTGAGAACCGCAGTACCGCCACGCTGGATTCGTTGCTGGGCAAGCCCCTGGAGCTGGGGAGGTTTCTGAGGCTGGCGTCGGCGATTACTTACGCCATCGGCCGACTCCATGAGCGCGGCTTGGTCCACAAGGACATCAAGCCTTCGAACATTCTTCTCGACCCTGTCTCCGACGAAGCCTGGTTGACTGGTTTCGGCATCGCCTCCCGACTGCCTCGCGAACGTCAGGTGCCCGAGCCTCCGGAGTTCATCGCGGGTACCTTGGCCTACATGTCGCCCGAGCAAACCGGACGAATGAATCGCTCAATTGACTCGCGCAGCGACCTGTATGCGCTCGGCGTTACCTTTTATCAGATGCTGACGGGAACGTTGCCGTTCGCGGCGACCGATCCCATGGAATGGGTCCATTGCCATATCGCCAGAACGGCAATGCCGCCGCACGAACGGGTCGGCAGCATTCCGGCGCTTGTCTCCCGGATCGTCTTGAAGCTCATCGCCAAGACTGCCGAAGAGCGCTACCAGACCGCCGCCGGCCTCGAGCATGATCTTCGAAAGTGCCACACCGAATGGGAAAAGCGGGGCCGCATCGACGAATTCCCGCTCGCAGCGTACGACGCGACGGATCGGTTACTGATCCCTGAGAAGCTATACGGACGCTCGCGCGAAGTCGCCGCGCTCCTCGGCTCGTTCCATCAGGTTGTCGCCACCGGCACACCGGAGCTTATTCTCGTCTCCGGATATTCCGGCATCGGCAAGTCCTCGGTCGTGAATGAGCTCCACAAGGCCCTGGTTCCGCCGCGAGGCCTCTTCGCCTCCGGCAAGTTCGATCAGTTCAAGCGCGACATTCCTTACGCCACCGTGGCGCAGGCGTTTCAAAGTCTCGTCCGGCAGATTTTGGGCAAGAACGAAACTGAGCTCGAAGTCTGGCGGAACACGTTTCGCGAGGCACTGGGTCCGAATGGACCGTTGATCGTGGACCTTATCCCTGAGCTGGAACTCGTTATCGGCAAACAGCCTCCGGTCCCCGACCTGTCGCCGCAAGATGCGCAGCGCCGTTTCCAGACGGTGCTACGGCGGTTCATCGCCGTCTTTGCGCATCCGGAACATCCGCTGGTGCTCTTCCTCGACGATCTGCAATGGCTCGATGCCGCTACACTCGATCTGCTCGAAGATCTCCTCGCGCAACGAGACGTTCGGCATCTTCTGCTGATTGGCGCTTATCGGGACAACGAAGTCGGTGCTGCACACCCGCTCATGCGCAAACTCGATGCGATCCGTCGAGCGGGCGCAGCAGTACAAGATATCGTGTTGGCGCCTTTGACCCATGATGACCTCGAACAGCTGATCGCGGATTCGCTGCGCTGCGAGACCAAGCCGGTGAACCAGCTCGTGCAACTGGTGCAGGAGAAAACCGGCGGCAATCCATTCTTTGCTATTCAGTTTCTCCATGCGCTCGCTGAGGAAGCGCTGCTTGTCTTCGATCACGCAGATGGGCGATGGCTTTGTGACCTCGGTCGCGTCCGCGCCAAACGCTACACCGACAACGTGGTCGATCTCATGGTCGTCAAGCTCAATCGCTTGCCGGCCAAAACCCAGGCGCCGCTACGCCAGTTGGCGTGCGTCGGCGCCAGCGCGGCGTTTGCTCTCCTTGGGACCGTCTGCCAGATGTCGGAAGAAGAGCTTCACGAAAGCCTCTGGGAAGCGGTTCGATCCGGGTTGGTGCACCGCTTCGAGAATTCCTATGCGTTTCAGCATGACCGCATCCAGGAGGCCGCCTATTCGCTGGTCCCCGAGGAGGCACGCGCCGAAGCCCACCTCCGGATCGGACGGCTGCTCGTGGCACATACGCCACCGGGCAAGCGCGAAGAGATCATTTTCGAGATTGTGGGCCAGTTCAATCGTGGAACCGAGCTCATCACTTCAGAAGATGAGCGCCATCAGTTGGCTGGGCTCAACCTGGTCGCGGGCAAGCGCGCAAAGGGATCCACTGCCTACACCTCGGCACTCACCTATCTCAAGGCCGGCGCGGCGCTGTTGACAGAGGATAGCCGGGAGCGCCATCGCGAGCTGATGTTTGCGCTGGAGCTGAATCGGGCCGAATGCGAAATTTTGACTGGTCAATTATCCGTCGCAGACCACCGATTGGCTGCATTGTCAAATCGCGCCACGACAATGGTCGAACAGGCCAGTGTCGTGTGCTTGCACACGGATCTCTACACGCTCCTCGATCACAGTGACCGCGCGGTCGCTGTGTGTCTCAACTACCTCCGGCAAGTTGGTATCGAGTGGTCACCTCATCCGAAGGAGGAGGAGGTGCTAGGCGAATACGAGCGCGTCCGGTCCCTGATTGGGGGCCGCACAATCGAGGTTCTCATCGATTCGCCATTGATGCAGGACCCCGCATCCCTCGCGACCATCGAGGTCCTGATTAAGCTCATGCCGCCAGCCTTGTTTACCGATGCGAACCTGACTTTCCTCACGAGTTGCAAGGCCGTCAGTCTGAGCCTCGAGCGCGGAAACTGCGACGCGTCATGTTTTGCCTATGTCACGCTCGGCAGCCAGACCGGAAAGCGCTTCGGTGACTACAACACCGGCTTTCGTTTCGCCAAGCTCGGTTACGATCTCGTCGAACGACGCGGCCTCAAACGCTTCGAGGCGGGGACGTCTCTTCGCTTCGCAGCTGTCGTGGCGTGGATGGAACACGTGCGCGCTTGCCGTGATCCGCTGCGCCGCGCTTACGAAACAGCAAGCCGGATCGGGGACCTTACAATTGGAGCCTACGCGTGCAACCGTCTCGTCACGGTTTTTCTCCTGGCCGGCGAGCCGCTGCCTGAGGTGCAAGCCGAAGCCGAACGTGCTCTCGCGTTTGTGGAGACCGCAAAGTTTGGGCTTATCACCGATATCGTCACCGCGCAGCTGGCGCTGACTCGAATGCTCCGCGGCTTGACGCCGAAATTCGGTTGCTTTGACGACGGTCAGTTCAATGAGCTTCGCATCGAATCTCATTTGTCCAGCAGCTCGGCCTTGGCTGTCGCCGCGTTTTGTTACTGGGTACGGAAATTGCAGGCGCGCTATCTCGCCGGCGATTATGGGGTAGCCATGGATGCCGCATCGAAGGCGCAACCGCTACTCTGGACCACATCGTTTTTGTTGGAGGAAGCAGAATATCACTTTTACAGCGCACTCTCTCAGGCGGCTTCCTACGAACTCGCGGCGGCTCACGAGCGACAGCAGCATCTGGACGCTTTGGCCGCGCATCACAGGCAACTGCAGATCTGGGCGGAGAATTGTCCAGAGAATTTCGAGAACCGCGCCGCGCTGGTTGGGGCCGAGCTTGCCCGCGTGGAGGGCCGCGACCTCGATGCCGGGCGTCTGTACGAACAGGCCGTCGTTTCGGCCCGCGCTAACGGCTTTGTCCACAACGAGGCGCTCGCTTGCGAAACCGCGGCGCGCTTCTATAGAGCGCGCGGTCTCGAGGACATTGCCGAGATGTATCTCTTGAAGGCCCGCGACGGCTACCTGCGTTGGGGGGCCGATGGCAAGGTGCGGCAACTTAAATCGCTCTATCCGCAACTGGCCATGGCCAATGCGCGCGGCGGAAAAAGCCAGACGACATCATCGGATCAACAACTCGACGTTGCCGCCGTTGTTAAGGCGTCGCAGGCTCTATCGAGCGAAATACTCCTGCCCCGCTTGATCGAACGGCTAATGACCATCGCCGTGCAGAATGCGGGCGCCGATCGTGGCCTTTTGATACGCCCGGCACGCGATGAATATCTCATCCAGGCGGAGGCGCGAGCGACCGGCGATCAGATCGAAGTTTCGATGCGCCAGGAGCCGATCACCGGAATCGCTTGTCCCGAATCCGTCGTCCGCTATGTCATCCGCACGCGGGAGAGCGTGATACTCGATGATGCCTCCAAACCCAACCTGTTCTCCGCGGACGATTATCTGCGTGATCGACAATCGAAGTCGATCCTCTGCCTGCCGCTGATCAAGCAACAGCAATTGATCGGGATTCTCCTTCTTGAAAACACATTAGCCTCTCACACATTCACTTCGGCTCGAATCGCGGTCCTGGAATTGCTGGCGGCGCAAGCGGCGATTTCGCTGGAAAACACGCGCCTTTATGGCGATCTTCAAGAACGTGAGGCGAAGGTCCGACGGCTCGTCGACTCGAATATGATTGGAATTTTGATCGGGAATCTGGACGGTCAAGTTCAGGAGGCCAATGAGGCGTTTCTCCAGATCATCGGATACGAGCAGGCAGATGTCGAGACAGGTCGGTTGCGCCGGGAGGAATTGACGCCGCCGGAGTGGCATGACCGGGACGCGCGAGCTGTCGCTGAACTGGCGACGATCGGCACCGCCCAGCCATTCGAGAAGGAGTATTTCCGGAAAGACGGTACGCGCGTACCGGTATTGATCGGAGGAGCGAGGTTCGACGAACGAGGCGGTATCGTTCTCTTCGTGATTGATCTGACAGATCGCAAGCAGATCGAAACCGAGTTGCGCGTCAAAGAGGAGCGATATCGTGAACTATTCAACTCTGTGCCGGTAGCACTCCTCGAGATCGATTCGCAAAAGCGCACAGAAATGCTCGATGATTTGCACCGCCAGGGTGTGACCGACATTGTGGCCTATTTGGATGCGCACCCCGACTTCGAACGCCGCGCCATCGACGCCAGTATTATCAGAGAGGTCAATCAACAGGCGATCGAGCTGTTCGGTGTTCGCGAAGCCGACGCACTCATTGGCGTGTCGACCGCTCGCCTGCTTGCCTTGACCCCGGGCGCGCTCCGGCGCGGCACGGTGAGCCGGTTTAAAGGCGAGAAGCTCTTTCAGCACGAATTGAAACTTCAAATTCTTGATCATACCGTCGATGTCCTCATGACGGTGGCCAGACCGGAAGTCAGTCGAAACTTTCTAGCCCTCACGGACATTACCAAGCTCAAGACAGCGGAAGACGCTCTGCGTCGTAGTGAACTACAGTACCGCGAAGCACAGACGGAGTTAGCGCACGCCAACCGTGTCGTTACAATGGGCCACCTTACGGCCTCCATTGCCCACGAAGTGAGCCAGCCTATCGCTGCTATGCTCACGAATGCCGGAACCGCTGAGCGTTGGCTCGCCCGTCAGCCGCCAAACCTGGAAAAGGCCAAGCAGCTGATTGGCTCGATTATCACCGACGGCAAGCGGGCTGGTGATATCATTTCCGGGATTCGTGACCTCGTTAAAAAGGCGCCGTCACGGATGGGAGATTTGGCGATCAACGAAATGATTTTAGAGATCATTGGGTTGACCCGTGGCGACTTATGGAAAAACCGCGTTGTGGTGCGGACGGAGCTGGCGGAGGATCTGCCGCTCATTCAAGGCGATCGGGTTCAATTACAACAGGTGATTTTGAATTTGATCGTCAATGCCGTCGAGGCAATGAGCCAAGCGGAAGATGGACCGCGGGACATGCTGATCAGCGCCAAGAGTGAATCCGGTAATGTCCTGGTCACAGTGCGGGATTCGGGTCCCGGACTGCCTCAAGCCGGGATTGAGCGAAGTCTTCGAGGCCTTCTATACGACGAAGCCTACCGGATTGGGGATGGGCCTTTCCATCTGCCGCTCGATCGTCGAAACTCATGGCGGCCGGCTTTGGGCAACGCCGAACGAACCTCGCGGTGCTGTCTTTTCCATGATGCTGCCGATTGGGGAAACATCGCTCGAGAACCTGGATTCATCTTACGCTTAGTCTGCACAAAAACGCTGACGATCCGGTTAGCGAACTGAAAATGCGTGAACACTGAACAAACGGTCGGTCCAAAATCCGAGCGGCGACCAGCCGCTTTCGCTGGCCAGCTTCTGAAAAGACCCCACTGTGTACTTGTAGCTATTCTCCGTATGAATGGTTTCGCCCGCGTCGAACCGAAATACCCTGCCTTTCACGCAAACTTCCTGCCGGTATGTGCTTATCAGATGCATCTCCACTCGACTTTCGACCTCGTTAAAAAAGGCACGGTGTTGGAATGCCTTGAGGTCGAAATTCCCTTCTAGATCGCGATTGATGCGCTTAAGAAGATTGAGGTTGAACCGCGCCGTTACGCCCTCGGCGTCGTCGTAGGCGCTGGCGAGAATACCGGCGTCTTTCACCAGGTCTATTCCCGTTACCAGGATGGAGTTTCTGCCTAATGTCTTCGCGAGAAGACCCAACAACCGACCGGCCTCGTGAGGTTCGTAATTGCCGATCGTCGATCCCGGAAAGAAACCCACCCGTGGCGACGAAGCAATCTCCTCAGGCAAATGAAATCCCTTGGTAAAATCACAGACAATTGGATGTACCGCCAAACGCGGGAAATCACTTCTCAATTTGGCGACGTCATCTTGAAGAAAGTCGCCAGAAATATCGACCGGCACGTAGGCGGCGATACTCGCCGTCGCCCCCAATAGAATGCGTGACTTGCGGCTTGAGCCGGCGCCCAACTCGATCAGTGCCGAATTCGAGGGGAACAACGAACCAATCGCCAGCCGATTGTCGTTCAGAATACCGATCTCGCAGCGTGTCACGTAGTATTCCGGGACGCCAGTAATGCGTTCAAACAGCGCCGAACCATCGGCGTCATAGAAGTATTTCGACGGCAACCACTTCGCGCGATCGCTGAGCCCAGCGACGACATCCGCTTCGAAACTACAATCATCCGTCAGAGTCGCTTGCTGTGATCTGACAGCAATGGCCAGGTTATCCATCAAAAAACTCCGTTTCATTGGTTTGGCGAGCTTATGTTTGTCTTGCGCGTTACGCTGATCTTGCGGGCTTTCAACGACTGCTACTTGCCTCAGATGTCACCTTCGTGCCCATCTCCGTCACTTTGAACTTTCATACGCACACAACTAAATTGAGCGCTTAAATAACCGCGGCGACATGCCTTCAATGCGTTTGAACACAACTGAAAATTGGCTTGAACCGCTGAAGCCGCAATCCAGAGCAATCTCGGTCAGCGTTTGAGCGGAGTTTTTCATCATCTGCTTGGCGCGATTGACGCGGCACAATAATAGGTAGCGATGAGGTGTCACGCCGGTGGATTGTTTAAAGGCGCGGCAGAACGAGGTGGGATGCAACTCCAAAGCCCGAGCGACGCTGGCCAATGTTGGTGCTTGAGACGAATTATCTTCCAGCAGTTCCAGGGCGCGCTTTAGCCGCCAGCTGGCTAGACCACCCTTAGAAAATATGGGCCGCCGACTAATCTGCTCGCTCGAAGAGCTCCGCATCAGGTTCGCGAACGTCAACATAAGAAGGGCGTGTAAATACACCGTGGTGTACGGCCCGGGATGTTCCAGTTCTTTACAAATCCTGCGAAGCGTTTCAGCCATTACTCTGACTTCTGAGTTGGTGCTCTTTTTTGGATTGAAAAACGCAACATTGCCAATATTGTCCGCTTCAGAGTTCAATAACGTCGGGCCGATCAGGACAAGGAGCACCCGAAAATCACTCTTAACCCGGCGCACCCTCAGCCGTAGGTATTCGCGTGATAGATTAAATATCGTGCCGTCAGGTGGCGAAGGAAGCGCTCGTCGGATCCCGGTTTTGTTGCTCCATTCAACGTCACCAAAAACGCCGTCGGGAAAAAAGATCAGCAAATGCCTGTGCGGCAGAAATTCCAGTTCAACTTGATCATTTTTTTGAAAGTGAAGCAGTTTGGTTTCTGCGGCCTCGGTACTGGCACTCGAGGGCGCCCTATCGCACGGAACTACGCGGACAATTTCCCTGTCACTCGAGCATCTCGACGCCAAATTGAGGGGAAGGGGGCTGCCGCATGATGACATCGCAGACATATCGTCAAACGTCAGCCGCGGAAATGAATCTGCTTTCGGAAGATCGTACTCGACCATGGCGCAGTCCGCTCTCCTTGGGGTCCGTTCCAATTGCCACACGTCACAAGCTCGGGGAAGTGTGCCTCTCCACTTGTCCTAATCCCCTTCTTTTGGAGTACGTATGCGCCACCACTCGGTCGCGCACTCATACAATGATGTTACTGGAGTCCGCCGAACGTCGACGCGGGAAGGGCGCGGTTTGGAGAATGATTTGGTCTGAAACACACGATTATCGTGATCTCGCAATCAATCAGACGCGTGCGTGCGCTTCCTTGACCTTGGCGCGATCGATCGCGCCGGAAGCCGTCCTGGGCATGGCGTCCACGAAGGTCACGTATTTCGGGCGCTTATAACGCGCGATCCTGGCGCCGACAAAATCGATGAGCTCTTGTTCGGTCGCAGTCCGTCCGGGCTTGCACGTACAGACCGCCTTGACCGCCTCACCCCATCGCGCGTCCGGCACCCCGAGCACGACAACCTCGGCAATGGCCGGATGCGCCGTAATTTCACGCTCCACTTCCGCGGGGTAAACGTTCTCTCCGCCGGGCTTGATCAACTCCTTCATCGGCGAGCGGCCTTTGTACCAAAGGTAGCCGTCGGCATCGAAAGCGCCTTGATCGCCGGTGTGGTGCCAATCATTGCGAAAAGTGAGGGCGGTATCCGCCTGACAGTTCCAATAGCCTTGAAAAACGGTCGGTCCGCGTACCGCGATTTCGCCGATTTCGCCGACGGGAACCGGCTTGTCTTCGTCATCAACAACGGCGACGGTTGCAAGAACAGCAGGCCTTCCTGCCGCTCCCGGTTTGTTGCGAAACGGGTCCATGGTGACGAACCCTGACGTCTCCGACTGTCCAAAGACCGACCAAAAACGGGCCTGGGTACATTGGCGTTCGAAGCGCGTGATGGTCTCCGGACTATCGAGGCCGGTCGCTATCCGTAAGCTTGCGAGAGCGGCAGGGCGGCTTTCAGCGGCGTCGAGCAACGACGTGAGGATCGGCGGGAATTCCGCGAGCATTGTGACGTGCTCGCCTTCGATCCAAGACAGTGCCGCGGCAGCGTCGAATTTCGCCATGATAATGCTTGCCCCGCTTGCATATTGCGCGGCGAGCAACATCCCCAGACCGGCAACGTGGAATAATGGCAAAGCGCCGAGATTCACATCCTCCGCCGTCAAATTCCAATGATGCAAGAGTTGCACACTCGCGGCGACAAGGTTTGCGTGCGAGAGCAAAGCGCCGCGGGGACGGCCGCCGACCGCCGCAGTATGTATGATGACCAACCCGGTGTCGCCGGCGGGCTTCGGACAGAGCGAAGGGCCCATGCCCGCGGGATCAACTTTGACGAGCTCCGAATAATCTACGAACGGAGCGGCGCTGCCGCCGATCCCATACCATCGCTCGACCATCGGCAGCGTTTGTTGGGCACTCTGCAATGCGGGTTGGATGCTCGCGTCGGCGATGACAATCTTTGGCGCGACGTCGGCGACGATGTAAGCAATTTCATCCGCGCTCAAGCGCCAGTTAACCGGCACTAAAATTGCGCCAAGCCGCGCGGCCGCACCGTAAAGATCGACGAATTCGAGGTTGTTCTGCGACAGGACGGCGATGCGGTCGCTTGGCGCGACCCCGACCCGAACGAGGCCGAGAGCCACGCGTTCGACACGGGCGACGTAATCCGCATGCGTAATTCGTTCCTTCTCAAAAACGAAAGCGACGCGGTTCGGGTAAAGTCGTGCGTTGCGTTCGATGACGTCGCAAAGCGTGAAATCGCGCAGCCCCATTGGCGTCTCCCGATGCGTTTTCCGCGACCGAAGCTTGGACATTGCCGCAGATCGGCCGTGGAGGGAACGGTGTCCTCACCTTCTTCAAAAACCGCAACACCGATCGCATGCGTGCGTGGGTTCTCCTGGCAAACACGAGCGATGGTTATGCCTGGCGACCCGGCAATCTATTTCCCGACTTCAGACTTGCCCGAAGCTGGACAGGAGATCGCGGCAGGCGCGGTCGGCGAGCCAGCGTTCCGCTCGATCGTAAGACCACCCATTGTCGTCGTGCAGCGTGAAGTACGATGTGTAGCCGAAGTAGAACCAGAACAAATCGACGGCGCTGGTGATGTCGAGTTCGCGGCGCAGCGCGTCAAGCCTCATAAGACGTTCGGCAATCGGGATGAACGCTTTGCGATAAACGGCGGTCGCGGCCTGTAGTGCCGTGGCGACCGCTTCGTCGTGCGGGGCGGTTGCGAGCATCACCCGCATGATGTCGGCGTATTGCTCGCGCATGCGCCGGCTGCCGGCGGCGAGTTCGCGAATGATCGCCACCGGTTCGCTCATCTCGAGCATTTGGGCCGTCGTCGTTTCAACCATGGGATCGGTCGTCCATATCGCGATGAGCTCGGTGAGCAAGCCATACTTGCCGCCGGTAACGGCATAGACGGTGGCCGGCGCAACCCGCGCCTCAGCCGCGATGTCGTCGACCTTCGTGGCGAAATAGCCGCGCTCGGCGAAGAGCTTGCGTGCCGCGTCCAGGATCGCTTGCCGGGTCGCCTGCGCATTCTCGTCGCGGCG
This sequence comes from uncultured Alphaproteobacteria bacterium, assembly GCA_963727325.1. Classification (GTDB taxonomy): domain Bacteria; phylum Pseudomonadota; class Alphaproteobacteria; order Rhizobiales; family Xanthobacteraceae; genus BOG-931. The sequence continues at coordinate 40,028 of CAVSFV010000013.1, read as the reverse complement.
GGTCATTCGATTAACTTGGGGCATCCCCTTGCCTGCTCTTGAAAGTTGCCGCTGATTTCAATATAGTTGTTCTCTGATAATCAGAGTAAGACTCTGATCAAGTTCTGCGGGGGAATTTCTGCGTCGGCTACCAGTTCCGACGGTGGCGACGCGAATGTTGGGGGCATCCATGACAACCTTGGCGAGTGCGTCCTACGAATCGTTGCCGTTCCTCAACGTCTTTTCGCCCGAATACACCAAGGATCCACTCGGGACGATAGCCGAACTTGGCGAAGGCCAGCCGATGGCGCGCAGTCCGCGCGGCCTCGAATGCCTCAGCTACAACCTGTCGTGGGAACTTTTGCGCGACGAACGGTTCCCGGTCGGCTTCGAGGAACTGCTCACAATGTGCGGGCTCCCCATCGAGGGCTCGGCTTATCACTACTTTGCACGGAACACCGCAGCGCTCGAAGGCGAAGAGCATCGCCGGCAGCGGCGCCTGCTCGCGCCGCTGTTCAGTCCTGCCGCGATCGAGCGGGCTCGACAAGTCGCGCGTCAAATCGTCGAAGACTTGCTCGATGGCATCAAGAGCGATGAATTCGACTTTGCAATCGACGTGGCCCCGCATGTGCCGTCGGCGTTCTTCTGCTATCTGATCGGCGCGCCGATGTCGGATCGCACGCTCGTGGCGGCGTGCTCCGACAGCATGATCAAGGCGTTCCGCGCCGATCCGGCCTTTCGTGACGAGATCGAGCACGGCACCAACACGCTCGTCGAGTACGTCCGCCAACACATCGAGCGCAAACGCAAGAACCTCGGCGAAGATGCGCTGTCACAGTTGATCGAAGCGGAACAGCGTGGCGAGACAACCACCGACGAGATCGTTGAAATCCTGTTCACGATGCTGGCCGCCAGCACGGACAATACCAATGCAAGCCTCTCGCATGCGGTCATGGCGTTTGCGAGCCACCCACAGCAATGGGATATTCTGCGCGAAAATCCCGCAATGGTGGCCGATGCCGTGCAGGAATGTGCGCGCATGCGTCCGAACAATTGGTCCGACCCGAGAATTGCGCGCGATGACAGTGAATTCGCCGGCATTCCGGTGCCCAAGGGCACCTGGTTGTTCGCCTCGATCATTGCCGGCAATTACGATCCTTCGGTATTTGAAAAGCCGCACGAATTCCGCATCAAGCGCGAGCGGTCGCGACCGATCCTCAATTTCGGCTCGGGCCGTCACCTGTGCTTGGGACGACCGGTGGCGCTGGTTGAGCTTGAAGAAACCTTGCGCCTCTTGGTCGAGCGTTTCGCGCGCATCGAGGTCGTCGGTGATGTCGTGCGCGACGGGCAACCTCACGGCGATTTCATACGGAGGCTGCCAATTCGCGTGACAGCCTGACCCGCACGAAATTTTTCCATGTCGCACATTGTGCGCAATCGGAAGAAGTTGCGGCACGGGCTTCTTTGAATTGTTCCAATTCATGATTTCTCCGCTTGCGGAGTGGATGCCTTCAACTATATGAATTGCCGCAGCTCCCCCGGTGGGCAGCCGTAAGCGTTAACGTCACTCAACGCGCAAGTGTGGCACCGACTCCTGATCGTCGGCGTCGCTATGTTGCGCGAGGTTAATGAGGTGACGTTTTTTCCTGAACACCTGTCAGCCGACCAAACCCTGATGAACGGGTCTTCTGCGCCTGGGTACTTCCGACGTGCAGGCGTGAGGCTGGTTGGGGTGGTGATCGGCGGCATGGCGCACACGCGCGCGTCGTCGACGCTCCAATCCCAAATTCGTTCCAGAACATGGAGAAACCAATGACGACTTTGACCGAGCCGCCGGTGTCGGGGCTCATCGATCGGCTTTTTGCCGAGGCGGACGCATTGGAAAATTTACGGCGGCGCGAAAGGACAACGCTGACATCGGAGCAACGGACTGCCGATCGTTCCGACTATCGTCAGTTCTATATGCGTATGAAGGATCAACCGCTTCCGGTCTCGCCCGAGACCGGCAAACTTCTTTATCTGCTGGCACGCTCGATCCAGGCTCGTACGATCATTGAGTTCGGGACGTCATTCGGAATTTCGACTCTTCATCTCGCGGCAGCTCTGCAGGGACAATGGCGGCGGGTGTCTGATCGGCAGCGAATTCGAGCCGTCAAAGATCGTCCGGGCGCGCGCAGAACCTTGTTGCCGGCGGTCTGTCCGATCTGGTGGAAATTCGCGAAGGCGATGCGCTGGAAACACTGGCGCAGCGATCTGCCCGACTCGATCGATTTTGTTCTCCTCGACGGGGCAAAGAATCTCTATCCGCCGATACTTGCTTTGCTCGAGGGGCGCTTGCGTGACGGTGCCCTTGATCGTCGCTGATAATGCGGATTCAAGTCCGGAGTACCTTGCCCGCGTCCGATCCACCGCGCACGGCTATATGTCAGTTCCCTTTGGCGACGATGTCGAGTTGTCGATGCGATTGGGAGGGTCTGCCCCGGGCAATGGCGCCTCGGCCGCGCGCTGACTCAGTATTCCAACGTCCAAGACATGCGCAGGTACGGTTCACTAAGGCCCCCTGGTCACTGCTTAAATGGTAGATACATCCTCAATCATCGAAAGGCCCCCAACGATGTCACCAGTTTCCGAAACGACCGAACGTGTTGCGCGCCGCGTCCGCCACGAAACCAAAATGCGGCTGCTGCAGGTCCGCGACGTGCGGCACATCACGCCAAAGATGGTCCGCATCGTTGTCGGCGGCGATGACCTCACAGGACTTCGTCAGCGCCGCCCATGACGATCATGTGAAGGTGTTCTTCCCGCATCCCGGACAGGAAAAGCCGGTGCTGCCGACGCCCAGTCCGAACGGGCCGGTTTACCCCGAGGGTGTGGAACGACCAGCCTCTCGCGATTACACCCCGCGCCGTTACGATGCCGGCGCCAACACGCTGACACTCGACTTCGTGCTGCACGATGCCGGGCCGGCGACAGCGTGGGCAGCACAAGCAAGACCGGGACATTTTCTCGGTGTTGGCGGGCCGCGCGGCTCGTTCATCGTACCGGACGATTTTGATTGGTATCTCTTTGCCGGAGACGAAACCGCAATACCCGCGATTGGACGCCGCTTGGAAGAATTGCCTGCCGGCGCCCGCGTGATCGCCGTCGTTGAAGTCGCTGATGCGGCGGAGGAGCAGCGTTTTGATACACGCACGAGTCTCGAGACGCATTGGCTCCATCGCAACGGCGCTGACGCCGGTGACGGATCGCTGCTGCGCAAGACGATTGCCGCTCTGCCGCTGCCCGGTGGTGATGGTTATGCATGGGTTGCTGCGGAAGCCGCCACCGCCAAGGCGCTCCGATCGCATCTGGTGGGCGAGCGCGGCTTGAGCAAGGATCGTGTGAAAGCCGCCGCCTATTGGAAACAAGGCGCCGTCGCCGTCCACGAAACTTATAACGATTGATTCTCCGCCAACTAATCCGGGCAAAGCACAGCGCCCTGGTCCGAAATAAGGCCAGGATCGCTTCGTCACTTCCGCGTTGGCGCCAGGCCCTTCGGCAGACTTAAAATTCGCCGCGCACAAGGCGAGGGCAAGGCGCGTGCGCCTCGCAACGACGCACACTTCGGATTTTTCCGTAGTGTTTCTCGCCCTCCACGCTCGGCATTGACCAACTAGGTAATTGCAATCGGGCGGAACCCACCGGCAAGGTGGAACGCAATTCCGGGAGCTTATTGTGACAACTCATCCGTCGTTGCTCGGACCGCGCATTTTCTACGGCTGGTTTGTCGTTGCCGGCACCTTTGCCGTTACCTTTGTCGGTTTCGGCTGCGCCTATACGTTCAGCGCGTTTCTTGGCTCCTTGCAGCAAGATTTTGCCGCCTCACGCGGGTCGGTCTCGCTGGTGTTCTCGCTCGCCGGATTTCTCTATTTCGCGTTGGGGGCGGTCAGCGGGCCCCTTGCGGACAAATGGGGCGCGCGCCGTCTTGCGGTCGTTGGAATGATCGTGACCGGCTTAGGCCTGGCGCTTGCAAGCTTGGCTCGCACGCTCATGGAGGTTTACGCCGCGTACGGTCTCGGCGTCGGAATTGGCATCGGGCTGTCGTATGTTCCGGTCCTCGGTGTGATGCAGCGCTGGTTCGTCAGGCGCCGCGGCTTCGCCTCCGGTATCGGTGTCGCCGGTATTGGTGTCGGCACACTTGTCATGCCGCCGGTTGCGTCACTTTTGATCACCGCATTTGGTTGGCGCGAGACCTATCTCATCCTCGGCGTGTTTGCCGCCATTGTCGGCGGCGGCCTGGCATTTTTGATCGAGGACGATCCCCGCAGTCGCGGTTTGGGCCCGGACGGCGATCCGATGCCGGCGGGTTCGCAAGCTGTTACGCGGGCTCAAGCTTCGATGGTCGATGCGGTCAAATCGCGACGCTTCGTGGGGCTTTTCGTCGCCTCGCTGCTTGGCTCATTCGGCGTATTTGTGCCATTCGTCCACCTCGTTCCCTACGCGCTCGATCACGGCGTGCGGCAGTCTGCGGCGGTTCTTCTGCTGGGTGCGATTGGTGTTGGCAGCACTGCCGGGCGATTCTTTCTCGGCGGGCTTGCCGACCGGCTCGGCCGCTCATTGTCCCTGGCCATGATGATCGCGGGGATGGCGCTGGCGTTCGTTGTTTGGTTCTTCTCAACGAGTCTCTGGTCGCTCGCCGCGTTCGCCTTGATATATGGTCTGTTTTACGGAGGTTGGGTCGCACTGCTCCCTGCTGTGGTTGCCGACTATTTCGGCAGCGCTAATCTGGGAAGTATGATTGGACTGATTTCCCTTAGCATTGCCTTCGGCACTTTGATCGGGCCAAGTGCGGCCGGGTTCGGCTTCGACATGAGCCATAGCTACACACTGCCGATCCTTGCCAGCGCCGCCGCCTACGTGATCGCCGTCGTGATCCTTGTGGCGACGGCACCGCCGGTCAAACGGTGGAGCTAAAAATGACCCTTGACCAAACGCGTGCCGAATCCTTCTGCCGGCGCTTCGGTCTGAAAATGCCAGTCTTGCTTGCGCCAATGGCTGGAGCGTGTCCAGCTTCGTTGTCGATTGCGATAATGAATGCCGGCAGCCTTGGCGCCTGCGGTGCGCTTTTGATGCAGCCCAACGAAATTGTCGCTTGGGCCGAAGCGGTGCGCGTTAACGGCAATGGACCCTATCAGCTCAATCTTTGGATTCCCGATCCGACGCCGCATCGCGACACGGCGCACGAGGATCGCGTTCGCGCGTTTCTCGAACGCTTTGGGCCGCCGGTTCCGGTCAGCGCCGGCGATGCCAAGCCGCCGGATTTTGCCGCGCAATGCGAAGCGTTGTTGGCGATTAAGCCGCCGATTGTATCTTCGATCATGGGGCTCTATCCCGCGGCTTTTGTTGGCAGGCTCAAACAGGCCGGTATTGCCTGGTTCGCGAACGTGACCACTGTGGCGGAGGCCCATGCTGCCGAAGACGCCGGCGCGGATGTCATTGTCGCGCAGGGCATGGAGGCAGGCGGACACCGCGGCACGTTCGAAGCGTCTGAGGCCGAGCGACGGCAAGTAGGGCTGTTCGCACTACTGCCTGCCGTCGTCGACGCCGTCAAAATTCCAGTGGTCGCCACCGGTGGCATTGCCGATGCGCGCGGGGTGGCGGCGGCTTTCATGCTTGGCGCCAGCGCCGCGCAGATCGGGACCGGGCTGCTGCGGTGTTCTGAGGCGAAGCTTCATCCGGCCTGGGCCGACGCGCTGTCGCGAACGGCGCCGGAGGACACGATGGTCAGCCGGGTCTTCAGTGGCCGGGCCGGGCGCAGTATCGCTACCGAATATGTGCGCGCAGCGACTGCGGCGGATGCTCCGCCGCCGGCGCCGTATCCGGTGCAGCGCGCACTGACTGCACTCATGCGCGCCGAGGCGCAAAAAGTTGCCGACGCGAGCCGCATGCAAGTCTGGGCCGGACAATCGGCCCGCCTGGCGCGGGCGGAGCCTGCCGGCCAGGTGGTTCGGGAAATCTGGGACGGCGCGCGTGCACTGCTTGGGTGGCGCGATTAAACGAGCGCGGCGTAGACCAGATTGCGGAACAGGTAGCGGTAGTAGTCGCGCTGGCCCGGCCCCTGGATCATCATCATCGCGACCAGCTCTTCCTGTGGAGCGATCCAGAACACGGTACCGGCCAAGCCGCCCCAGAAGAATTCGCCCGGCGTGCCAACCGTCGGCGCCCTTCCGAGCTCGCGCCGGACAGCGAAGCCAAGCCCAAAGCCGTGACCGGCCGGAAGGAGGTTGGTGTTGATGATGGGAACGTCCGGCCCCAAGTGATCGGCGGCCATGTATTCAAGGCTTTTGCGTCCGATGAAGCGCGTGCTTCCGAGCGTGCCGCCGAGATAAAGCATCTGCGTGAAGCGCGCATAATCATCCATCGTCGAAAACAGTCCGCCGCCGCCGGATTCAAAAAGCGGCGGGGTTTCGGTTTCGATGAGTTGGACGGGCTTTCCAGTGTCGGGGTCGCGATCGAACGGCTCAGCCAGGCGGTCGCGTTTGTCTGCGAGGCAAGAAGAAATCCGTATCGATCATGCCGAGCGGTTTGAAAATACGTTCCTGCAGAAACACGCTGAAACGCTGGCCTGAAGCGATTTCGACGACACGGCCAATGACGTCGGTGGAATGGCTGTAGTTCCAGGACGCCCCGGGCTGATCGATCAGCGGCAGCTTGGCGAGCGCAACGACGAATTCCGCCGTGCTCACATCGTGGATGAGCGGCTGCTTCGCGTTTGCCGGGTCGGGAGCAAACAACTGCGACGACGCATAAAGCCGTTGAACCGGCGTGGTGCCGGTAAACGCGTAGGTCAGGCCGGAGGTGTGACGCAGCAAATCCTGGATCGTGATCGCGCGCCTGGCCGCGGCCAGTTCGATCTTGCCGTCCTTGACGACGCCGACTTTCGCGTTTGCCAATTCAGGAATAAATTTTCCGATTGGGTCGCTGATGAAAAGCTTTCCCTCGTCGACCAGCATCATGAGCGCGACCGAAGCGATCGGCTTGGTCATCGAATAAATGCGGAAAACGGCGTCGCTGCGCATGGGAGGTCCGCCCGGACGCAACGCGCCTACCTCCTGGCGATAAGCGACTTTGCCACGCCGAGCGATCATCATGGAAACGCCGGGGACCCGGCGCGAATCCACCTCCCGCTGCATGACTGCGGTCAATCTCGCGAGCGCACCGGGAGAAAGTCCAACCTCGTCGGGCTCGGCTGCGGGCAGAGCGGTCAGATATCCTGTGCGATTGTCGTTCACAAACGGCCTCGGTTAAAGTCGGCGCCTGGCGATGGCGAATGATGCGCCCAACGCCAAGCATGACTCAACGCTCAGGCGAGTAGAAATCAATTTTGCGGGCGAGCTTCTACGCCGCTACGGGCCGCGCCAGCCGATCCATTTCGCGCTGTACCAGCCGCCGATAAACGCCTTCGCGGTGGAAGAGGACGTCGGGCGGACCGTCCTGCACGACTTTCCCGGCATCGAGCACGACAATGCGGTCAAAATTGCGCACGGTCGAGAGCCGATGCGCGATGGCGACCACCGTGCGTCCGTGCATCAGCCGGCTCAGTGCCTCGCGGATGGCTTCTTCCGACTCGCTGTCCAGCGCCGATGTGGCTTCGTCGAGCAAAAGTAGCGGCGCGTTCTTGAGGAACGCGCGCGCGATGGCAATCCGCTGGCGCTGGCCGCCCGAGAGGCGTAAGCCGCGGTCGCCGACGAGCGTGCGCATGCCGTTCGGGAGGTTTTCAATGAAATCGCAGCGCGCCGCGAAGGCGGCGTCAAGCACCTCGTCGTCGGTAGCATCCGGCCTGCCGTAGCGGATATTCTCCATGACCGAACGGTGAAACAGGGAAATGTCCTGCGGAACGACGCCGATGGCCTCGCGCAAGCTTTCCTGTGTTACGCGTGCGATGTCCTGACCGTCGATGAGAATTCGACCGCCCTGTGCGTCGTAGAAACGTTGCAACAGCGCGAACAAAGTCGATTTGCCGCCACCGGAGGGGCCGACGAGGCCGATGCGCTCACCCGGCATGAAGCTGATGTTGAAGTCCTTGAAAATCTCCTGGCCGGCCTGGTAGCGGAAATTGACGTGCTCTAATCTGACGCTGGCGCCGCGCCGAACCAGCGGCGCCGCGTCGGGATGATCGCGCAGGTCGTGCGGGATCAACAGCATCGCCAGCGCTTCCGACAGTCGCGCAACATGCTGCGTAATGTCGACAAGCGCCACGGCGAGATCGCGGGTAGCGTGCAGGACCGAAATGGCAAGCGTACAAACCAGCACGACGTCGCCGGTGGTGGCTTGGTTCTGCTGCCAAAGCATGATCGCCCAGGCGAGCAGACCAAGCGCCAACACGATCGTCACGACGGCGTGAAATATTCGCAGTTTCTCAAGGTAGAACAAGCTGCGTCGCCGCGCCTCCATTTCGCGCTCGACGGTAGCGTCAAAACGGTGATGCTCGCGGAGTAAGCCGCCGAACGCGCGCACCAGTGGCATGTTGGTGACGACGTCGGTCATTTCGCCATCGACTGCCGCCGCCTTGCCGGCAAAGTCGTGATGCAATGGCCGGCCGGACGCCGCCAGCCGGAACATCACGCCAACCATGATGCCGGCGACGCCGGCAAGACCGGCCGCCATCGGCAAACTGACGGTGGATATCAATGCAATGGCCGCCACTGTTGCTACGCACGGCGGCAGCAGGTTCCAGATGAACATGTTTTCGCCGGTAAACACGGCATTGGACGTCGCGGTGACGCGGCTGGTCAGGGTGCCCGGCAGCCGCTCGGCGAAATAGCTCGGGGAGTGCCCGGTCAGGTGCCGGAACAGGTCGCGCCGCAGATCGCCGGTCACCCCGACAAAGGCGAAATTCGCGATCCAACTGGCGAGGCGCCACAACAGGTTATCGCAGGCGATCAGCGCGCCGAGCACCAAAAATGCCGTCCAGACGTAAGCGCTCACCCCGCCAGACAGTGTGTCGACGAGATACTTGACGCCATATTGCGTACCGACTGAACAGCCGACGGCTGCAAGCACCGCGGCGAGAATGACCGCGTGGGAAATTGGGCGCTGCCGAACGTAGCGAAACATGAAGGCGAGAGGACGATCGGCGTAGTCGCAAAGGTCGGCCATGCGTATTTCATCTCCGCCTCGTGAAGCCGCAGATCCTTCCCGTGGAATCCGCACAGCACCACAACGCCGGTAGTTTGAAGTTTATCCGCACCGTTTGGTCACGTTTTTGCGTTTCCATCGAGCACGATGCGGCCAACCAGGAACCAGCGAGCCGCAACCGAACCTCCGCGTGTTAAAACCGACGCTTCACGGATCAAAAAGTTCCTGACGCGGCTAAAAATAAGTTCCCCGCCGAAATTGAAACTTTTGGCCATTTCCCGGTTCTTGGTTCTGTGCCGGGAACTCATTGGGTGCGGTGCGGGAACTCCGCTGACGAAAGGTAAATCCGATGCATATCGCGCAGGTCGCGCCGTTGACGGAGGCGATTCCGCCCAAGCTGTACGGTGGAACCGAACGGGTGGTGTCGTGGCTGACCGAGGAACTGATCGCGCTCGGCCACGAAGTGACGCTCTTCGCCAGTGGGGACTCCGTAACCTCGGCACATCTTGAGGCGGTATGGCCGCGGGCGCTGCGCCTCGACGGCGCTGTGCGCGATCCGAACGCGTTACATATGCTGTTGCTGGAAAAGGTTTACCAACGCGCCGGCGAGTTCGATATTCTGCATTGCCATCTCGACTACTACCCGTTCTCGCTGTTTTCTCGGCAGCCGACGCCGTTCGTGACAACGCTGCATGGCAGGCTGGATTTGCCCGAGCATCAGCCGGTGTTCGATGAATTCTCGTCGATTCCGGTGGTGTCGATCTCGAATTCGCAGCGGCGGCCGCTGCCGCAAGCCAATTGGGTGCGAACCGTTCATCACGGCCTCCCGGAAAAATTACTGACGCCGAAGCCGATCAAGCCGTCCTATTTTGCATTCCTCGGCCGGATTGCTCCGGAGAAGGGCATCGACCGCGCCATCCGTATCGCCGAGCATTGCGGCATGCCGCTCAAGGTCGCCGCCAAAGTCGACAAGACCGACCGTGAATATTTCGAAGAACAAATCAAGCCGATGATGAAGTCAGCCAATGTTGAATTCATCGGTGAAATCAACGATCGCGACAAATCCGAATTCTTGAGTGGAGCCGCCGTTCTGCTGGTTCCGATTGACTGGCCTGAGCCCTTTGGGTTGGTGATGATTGAAGCCATGGCCTGCGGCACGCCGGTCATCGCCTTCAATCGTGGATCGGTGCCGGAGGTGATCGATGACGGCGTCACCGGTTTCATCGTTGAGGACGAAACCGGCGCCATCGGAGCTATCGACCGTCTGGGACATCTGTCGCGCGCCAAGATTCGCGAGCGCTTCGAGGAGCGCTTTACATCCCGGCGCATGGCACAGGACTATTTGTCGGTCTACCGCAGCCTGACCGACACGGTTGCGCCTCACTTGCGGTTGGTCACGGAAGACGCCCCGGCGCTTTAGGCCGGCTATTACCGGACAGCGAAGCAATTTGACCGGCGACGTTGACCGGATTTCTTCGCCGCTCGGCTCGCCGCAATGTTGGTCAATCCGGCTCCTCCAGGGGTCGGGTTTCGGGCATGAAAAACCACACGGTCACGAGGCCGAGCAGGGCGATGCCCGCCAATGCGGCGAAGGCCGCAGGACTGCCGAAATGGTCGCTTGTGAAGCCGGCCAGTGTCGCGCTGAGCGAGGCGCCTATACCGACGAAGGTTCCGACAAAACCCTGACCGAGATTGAAATGCCCGGTGCCGCGGGTGAGGTCGGCCACAACGAGCGGTACCAGCACGCTGAAGACTGCGGCAGTCACGCCATCGAGCAACTGGACGATGACCAGCAATTGCGGATCTTTGACCAACGCAAACAGAAGACCGCGAACGGGAAGCGCGGCGAAGCCGATGAGCAACAAGGGACGGCGGCCCCACATCTGCGCGCTGGCGACCGATCCACGGCGATAACGTTGCGACGAGAAGCTGCGGCACGACGATGCACGCCGCGATCAAGAGCGTCGCCCATCGGGCCGAACGCATCGTGACCGCGCTGCCGAGCAACGGCAGCATGGCGGCATTGGCCAGATGGAACAACAACAAACAGGCCGCGAAAATGAGAAGCGGCCGGTTGGAAAACATATCGCTCACTCGCGTCGTCGGCTTGTCGGTGCGCAGTCGTGGCGTTGCGCCATGCGCACGCTCCGGGTCGATCTCAGCGGGAGCGATCAGACGCAGCGCCAGCAGTGCGGGGACAAGCAGCAAGACGGTGACGACGAAGACCGCGCGCGCCGACAAAAAATATCCGCAAGCACCCATCGCTGCCGCCGCGAGTCCGTTGCCAATGGAGGCAAAGCGAGCGTTCCGCCCCAGCCGCTCACCAATCGCCGCGTGACCTACCAGGCCAAGGCTGATCGCCACCATCGCGGGACCCAATACGCAACTTGCCAGCGCCTGAATGACCGCCGCCGACAGCACCACGGGAAAGACCGGATGCGTCGCGTAGGCCAAAGCGCTGACGCAAATCGCTGCAATCGCAACGCCGGCGACCAATCGCTCCGACCGCGCCGCGTCGACGAGTGCGCCGCCGGGCATTTGGCCGATCAGCGAAATGAAGCCGGCGGCGGACAAGACGAAGCCGATGTCGATCTGCGTCCACTTTTGCGTGGTGAGAAAGACCGAGACGAACGGCCCAAAGCCGGTCTGCACATCGGCGACGAAGAAGATAAACCAATCAAGTCCGCGCAGGCTGCGTGCCGACGGCCGCAGCGGCGGCTTCGTTCCGCCGGACTGCTCGCTAAGAAGCGGCGCGGGTCCGCCTGCGATCCCGTCGCGCCGATCTCGACTGTCGCCAAAGCGGCGTAGCGGTTCCGCGGACAGAATACATCTCCGGCATTGTTGCTTATTCGGGCAGCGGTTCGAGCTTGCCGAGCGCGCCCAGGATGACCACGGGCTTGCCGTCCTGATATTCGGGAGCCGACTTGACCTGGTCGCGGGTCAATTCAAGGGCGATCCGTTCGCCCGCTTTGCCTGGTTGAGGAAAATGCAGCGCATTCCAATCGACGGCGATCTTGCGGCTGCCGACCCCAAGAAATCCGCCGAAATCGATGATCGCAGCGCGCACCTGGCCGGAGCGGTCGACGAGCACGTCGACAATTCGGCCCATATTTTCGTCGGTCGCGCTAAGAACCTCCCGCCCCAATATGCCCTCGACCTCGTGCTTATTGAGGAAGGTGAGGGCGGGGGTGGCCGGGCTCACTGCCGGCGGCTCGGCCTTTTCGGTGTCGCTCTCCGCGAACGCTGTGGTCAGGGCGACGGCGAGCGCCAACAGAGCCGGCTGTCGCCATCGCCAATTGACGATTCCCGCCCATCCTGCCTCCGTCATGTGTGCTTCACCTCACAAAGCGCGGGAACTCCGTCTGGTTCCATTTGAATCAGTCGCCAAGCCGCGTCGGCGAGGACCGCAAGGGTTACGAAAGTGCAAATGGGTCATGCGGAGTAAATCACTGATACGCCAACACCGCCGTCGATGCGTGGCGTGTCGATCGACACAGTGTCGTTGTGGCGACGCACGCACAAATCGATGCGTGACGACCCGAGCTGCAGATTTCGCAGCATCACTTCATCAAGAAATGCCGGCAGTCGCGGATTGCTGAGGCGGATTTCGTTGGCGAAAGGATCGAATTGCAGGCCGAGAGAGGCTTGCAGCAAGGCGAACGGGGTAGCGCTGGCCCAAGCCTGCGGCGAGCACGCCACGGGATAGAGCGTCGGGCCATGTCCAGCGTGGCGCTGGAATCCGCAAAACAGTTCGGGCAGACGCCGATACTCCATATATGTGCCCGCTTGGAACAGGCCTGTGAACAGCGTCTCGAGCTGTTGCTTAAATCCGTAGCGGGCAAACCCCAGGCCGATGAGCGCGTTGTCATGCGGCCAGATCGAGCCATTGTGATAGGACATTGGATTGTAGCGGGACTCGCCCCGCGCCACTGTCCGAATGCCCCAGCCGGAGAAAAACTCGGGTCGCAGCAGACCGCTGGCGACCTTTGCGGCCCGCGTTGGATCGGCGATTCCTGTAAACAAAACCTGGCCGGCGTTTGACGTGCGCACTGCGCACTGTTTCTTGGCACCGTCGAGTGCAATCGCATAAGTCTCAAGCGACGGGCACCAGAAGGCCGTCTCGAAACGCTCGGAGAGTGTCTGCGCTGCGGCATCGAGCCGCTCGGCTGCGGTGTCATGCCCGATGCGTCGCGCGCAACGCGCTGCCATCCGCTTGGCGGCATAGACGTATCCCTGCACTTCGGCGAGTGCGATTTCACCTTCGGCCAATTGTCCGTCGGCATGAAAGATCGCGTCTTGCGAATCCTTCCAGCCCTGATTGGCAAGACCAAGCTCGCTCGCACGCTTGTATTCGACGAAGCCGTCGCCGTCGGGATCGCCCGGACCGTCGATCCACGCCAGCGCAGCCTCGATGGCCGGCCACAGCGCGGCAACAGTATCAGCGTCGCCGGTGCGTTCCAGATAAAGTCCCGCGAGCAGGACGAACAACGGCGTGGAATTGACGCTGCCGTAGTAAAGTCCGAACGGAACTTCGCGCAGCGCCGCCATTTCGCCGCCGCGCATCTCATGGAGGATCTTTCCCGGTTCAGCGTCGGCGAGCGGATCTGTGGTTTTAGCTTGATAGGCGGCGAGCCGCCGCAACACGCCTTGTGCGACTTCGGGACTCCACCACAGCATTTGCAATGCCGTGATCAGGCCGTCGCGGCCGAACGTGGTCGAGAACCACGGTATTCCAGCGTAGGGGTAACGGCCTTCCGGCGTTTCCGTCGTCAGCATTTCGAGATCGGCCGCCGACCGACAAAGCATTTCGTTGAAAAGCTGGTTTGACGTCTCAACGCTGGTGCGTCCGCGTGTGGTCTTTCGTAACTCGCGGCGGGCCCGGACCAGCGCGCGCAAAAACGGCGCCGGGCGCGCCGCGTCTTCATTGCAGCCGGCGGCGAGGAAAATCGGTTGCGCTTGCCCGGGCGCGAGCAGCAACTCATAGGCGGCGCTGTTCGTCGCCACCCGGGCTGGGGGCGGATCGAAGGTCAGGGTCGTGCGCCGCAGCTTGTCGTCAAGACCGTGATAATTCAGCAGCACCTGGTCCTTGCCGCGCACTTGCGCCGTCTTCGTACCGTGCCGCTCACGATGCGTGCCGCGTACCTCGAAAAGGTCGGCGAAGTCGTTGGCGAACAGGATCGACAGCCGAATGTTGATCGTCCGATTGCCGTAATTGCGCACGCCGAAGCGCTGATAGGCGGTGTTCCTCCACAAGAAGATAGTGCGCAGGATGTGCACGGTGTCTCTTTCGAGAACGATGTGCTGATCGGACATCACGTCGGGATTGGTCAGATCGACGGCGAGCGCGGCATTATCGTCGCGCAGATTTGAGCCGAGCAGGAGCGGCGGCGTGTCGTTCACCAAGAGCTGGAGGCGAGCGAGATAGCGGGTATCGCAAAAGAACAGCCCGTCGGACACTCCGGACGATGCGCCAATATCACCGTAGCTGTCGCACACAAGGAAGGCGTCGTTATGCTTTAACGAGCACTGTGGCCGCGTCGCGGATTGAGTTGCGGAAATGTAGAAGGCGTCCTCATTGGGAGCGGCGATCGGGACTGCCTGCGTGGCGGTTTTTGGCGGCATCGCGGTTTCCCTTAAAGCTATCGCAAGCAACGCGCTCGTTGCCCAGAACCCCGGCAAATCGGCGCTTTAATCGAACTGATGGCTGATCCCGTGCCTTTACCGAAGCAAGCGTCCGACGAAACAAGAGTTCCGAGGAGACCAAAAGAAAGTTCTCGGTGGATCGGGGTGTAAGCCGCCTGACGAAATGCTCACCGACGTTCGAATCGCCAATGTGCGAATCGGCGCGGGCGCATGCCTTCGTCGGCGATATCAGTCTGCAAACGGTCTAGGTATTAGCACCTACCGTTTAGCGTCACGATCGCGCGGAAAATTCGACTATGAAGTCACATAACTGTCATATAGAGAGCCGGTCTGTTGCAACCGTGCAACAGGGTCCGGCCGTGTTTGATTTCCCCCAGCGAAACCAGTGAAAGAGCGTGACACCCGCAAAAGGTTCCATCTACTTTCGCCAAGAGAGGCGACGCAGACCGAGCGGCGCTGGGTAGTAACGGCTGGGGGATACGATGAAGAGAATTCGACTCGCGACAGCCTTGCTCGCGACGATTGTCGCAAGCTCGACGACCGCGTTGGCCGCCGATATGGACGCGATGGTGACGAAGGCTCCGGTGGTTGCGGCGCCGGCCGCGACGGGACCGGCGTCATGCAACAGCTTTGCGGGCTTTTTTCTGACCGACTGTCAGTTGCTGTGGTACGGCGTGCGGTTCTACGGCACGGTGGACTTGGGCGGGACTTATCAAACCCACGGCACGCCATTTGATAAGAACTTCCCGACCGGCGCCTCGTATCTGCTTCAGAAACCGAGCCGGTCG
The DNA here is from genome assembly GCA_963727325.1 of uncultured Alphaproteobacteria bacterium. Taxonomy (GTDB): domain Bacteria; phylum Pseudomonadota; class Alphaproteobacteria; order Rhizobiales; family Xanthobacteraceae; genus BOG-931. The sequence goes on along the minus strand of CAVSFV010000013.1, from coordinate 24,501 downwards.
GCCGGCTTTGGCCTCGCCCCCAACGGCTTGAGCCAGTCGAATGTCGGCGTCGATATCAAGGAGCCGATAGCTGCGGACTGGGCATTCGTTGCCAAGGGCGAACTCGCGTTTGATCCGTATTCGGGCCTCCTTGCCAACGCACCGCAGGCCCTGCAAGACGCCATTCACGTTCCGCTCAACGCGCAGGAGATACCGGTTGACTCCAGCCGATGGGGCTGGTTGGCCGCGCAGATTTACGCTGGCGTCAGTTCGCCGGTCTGGGGCACGCTGACCTTCGGCCGGCAAAATGCGTTGCAGACCGACGCTGTCAATGCCTACGATCCGATGGGCGGCTCATACGCTTTCTCGCCGATCGGCTTCTCTGGCTTTACCTGCGGTGCCGGCGATACCGAAGAATGTCGCTGGACCACGGCGATCAAATATCGTGTCAATTTCGGCAACTTGCGCTTTGCGGTGATCGGGCAGCCTGTAACGGGTACCTCGGCGTACAACGCCTATAACCCGAATAATGGCGCGGTCGAGGGCGATATCGGCGGCGACTTCAAGCTTGGTCCCGGCCTGCTGTCGGTCGACGCCATTGGGTCGTATATCGTGAACTCCGTGAATATCGGGCCGAGCGGCGGTTCAGCCAGTGTCCTCGGCGTTCCGGTGGCTCCGTTCACCCCGACCACGTACCTCTCGGCGACGCTTTCCAACAACACGAGTTTCATGGCGGTGGCTAAGTACGCCTTCGGCAGTTGGGGCAATCAACCCATCGTCACCAAAGGACCTATGCCGCCACCCTCCGGCATCCCGCTCACGCTTTACGCCGGCTATGAGTGGATGCAGCTCTCGAATCCCAGCAATCCGGTCACCAGCTCATTCCCGGATGACGGATTTACGTTCAACTTTGTGAGTGCCACGGGTGCCGCGCCACCGGCCAGTGGGAACGGCACCACCATCGCCAACAACGCTTTCAACTCGCTGTGCGGAACCGGCACCGGTTGCAGTGACAAGATCGCTCAGGTTGTCTGGACTGGCTTCAAATACGGCATCACCAGAGACCTGGATCTCATCGGCGCCTACTACGAATACTTCCAGAATCAATACGTGAACGGCACCGGCATCTGCGCCAATCCCACCGCTCACGGCCAATGCGCCGGCACCGAGACGATGGCCTCCGGCGTCCTCGACTGGCGGTTCCTGCCGAAATGGGATGCTTACATCGGCACCTTCTGGTCGCAGGTTAACGCGGGCTTGTCGAACGGCTATCTGTCCCGCAACAACGTTGCCACCACGGCCGGTGTTCGCTTCCGGTTCTAAACAGTACCCGGGAGCAAATTTGTCGGGAGCGGCTTAGGGTCGCGGTCTGATGGCCGCGACCCTCTTGTTATTGTCCCGGTCACCGATACAAATGAAAAAATAAGTTCCGCGAGGACAATGTCCTTACGGGCGACAATAAATCTTGGGGACGGGAACGATGGCGGTCGAATTACCCGCAGTCCATGCGGAAGGTGCGGTCCGCGTCTGCCGGGCGCTGGGGCCAGCTTGTGGCCGGCGTCCTCTGCATGGTGATGATCGCCAACCTGCAATACGGCTGGACGCTGTTCGTCAATCCGATCGATCAAAAATATCACTGGGGCACTGCCGCCATCCAGTTGGCCTTCAGCATCTTTATCGCGACCGAAACGTGGCTGGTGCCGATCGAGGGCTGGTTTGTTGATCGGTTTGGTCCCCGCGTCGTGGTCGCCTTGGGCGGCGTCTTTGTCGCTTGCGCGTGGGCTCTGAATTCGGTCGCTGGTTCGCTGTGGGAATTGTACGTCGCTGCCGCGTTATCGGGTATCGGTGCAGGCGCGGTCTACGGGACCTGCGTCGGCAATGCGCTGAAATGGTTTCCCGATTTGCGCGGCCTTGCGGCTGGCTTGACCGCAGCCGGCTTCGGCGCCGGCACGGCTGCGACCGTCATCCCGATCCGCGAGATGATACTCGGGTACGGCTACCAATCCGCATTCCTCTGGTTCGGCCTCGGGCAAGGTTTCATCATTCTGCTGCTGTCGCGGTTGTTGCGGGCGCCGCAAGCCGGTGAAACTCCAAAACCGGCGATCAGACATACGCATTCAATGCGCGACTACGCGCCGCTCGAGATGTTGCGATCCCCGGTATTTTGGCTGCTTTACGTTATGTTCGTCATGGTCGCGGCGTCGGGCCTGATGGCGACCGCGCAGATCGCGCCCGATTGCCAAAGACTTTGGGCTCGCCGACCAGGACGTGAATGTATTTTTCATCACCGCGACAACGCTGAGCGCGGCGCTGGTGATCGACAACATTTTGAACGGCCTGGCGCGGCCGTTCTTCGGCTGGGTGTCCGATGTCATCGGCCGGGAGAACACGATGGGAATCGTGTTCACGCTCGGCGCTGCGGCCTATTGGAGCCTCGGCGCATTTGGACACACGCCGTATCATGTTCATTCTGCTGGCCGGCTTTATCTTCTTTACCTGGGGCGAAATCTTCAGCCTGTTTCCAGCGATCGCGACCGACACTTACGGCGCGAAATATGCGACCGCCAATGCCGGGCTTCTCTACACCGCGAAGGGCGCGGCGGTCTGGGTCGTGCCGCTGGCGAGCGTTGTCAAGAACCACACCGGAACGTGGCATTGGGTCTTCGTGCTTGCGGCAATCGCCAATCTGATCGTCGCCGCGCTCGCGCTGTTTGTGCTCAAGCCGATGCGGCGGCGCATCACCAAGCACGGCTGAATCTCGAGAGACAGATGCGGCAGGCCTTGGTCTGCCGAAAAAACTGGAATAATGTATACCAGACATGAGTTCGAGCCTTTCCATAGTTCATCGCGACGACGCGGACGGCGGTTCCGCCGCGCCCGACCGGGCCGCAGCCAGCGGTCGACCCGCTGGCCAGTCCGGAAAACTTCAAACGCCAGGCGTACGTCGCGCTTAAGAACGCGATCGCTGCGATGGATGTCTATCGCAGCCGTGCCGAGATCAGGCTCGACGAGCGCCGCCTGGCTCAGGATTTCGGTGTCAGCCGCACCCCGGTTCGCGAGGCGATGGCGCAACTCGAGCGCGAAGGCTTTGTCCGCTCGGTGCCGCGCCGTGGCGTCTATGTGGTGCGCAAGACCCGGCGCGAAGTGATCGAACTGATCACCGCCTGGGCGGCGCTCGAAAGCATGGCGGCGCGGCTGATTACCCAAGCCGCCACGCGATCAGGATATCGCCGCCTTACGCCGCATGTTCGCGACCTTCGAGAACGGCACGGTGCGCGCGCACCTCGACGAATATTCCGAGATCAACATCGAATTCCATCAGGCGATCATCCGCATGAGCCGAAACAGCACGCTCATCGATCTCGCGGAGAACCTGTTCACCCACATGCGGATGATCCGCCGCAAGACCATTGGCGAAGTGGACCGCGCCGATCGTTCGATCCGCGACCACATGCAGATCATCGAAGCACTCGAAGCGCGCGATACGGCGCGCGCGGAGGCGCTGGTGCGCGATCACGCGCTCGGTCTCGCCGAGCATGTCGCCAAATACGCCGACTATCTGGATTGAACGAGAAATGGGCAAGCCTTAGGGAGACTTTCATGGCTGACGCGGCAGTGAAAGACAAACGCGAAACCAAAGTGCTGCCGAGGTGGAACAGGAGCTGACGGATGGCTTTCACCTCGTCATCGATGCGCTCAAGCTCAACGGCATCAACACCATTTACGGCGTGCCCGGCATCCCGATCACGGACCTGGGCCGTAAGGCGCAGGCCGCGGGTATGCGTGTGCTCTCATTTCGGCATGAGCAGCATGCCGGCAATGCGGCCGCGATTGCGGGCTTTCTGACCAAAAAGCCCGGCATTTGCCTAACCGTGTCAGCCCCGGGCTTTCTCAACGGCCTGACGGCGCTCGCCAATGCCACGACCAATTGCTTTCCGATGATCCTGATCAGCGGCTCGTCCGAGCGCGAGATCGTCGACCTGCAGCAGGGCGACTATGAAGAGATGGATCAGCTCGCTATCGCCAAGCCGCTGTGCAAGGCGGCCTTCCGCATTCTCCATGCCGCGGACGTCGGCATCGGCGTGGCACGCGCGATCCGCGCCGCGGTTTCCGGCCGGCCGGGTGGCGTCTACCTCGATCTGCCGGCCAAGCTTTTCTCGCAAGTGATGGACGCGGACGCGGGAGCCAAGTCGCTCGTCAAGGTCATCGATCCGGCGCCGGCTCAGCTGCCCGCTCCGGCCGCCGTCAAACGCGCGCTCGATGTCCTCAAGAGCGCCAAGCGGCCTCTGATTATTCTCGGCAAAGGCGCCGCCTACGCGCAGGCCGACGAGCAAATCCGCGCCTTGGTTGAAAAGACCGGCATTCCGTTTCTGCCGATGAGCATGGCCAAAGGTCTGTTGCCCGACACGCATCCGCTGGCCGCCGGCGCGGCGCGCTCGACGGTGTTGAAAGAATCCGATGTCGTGATGCTGATCGGTGCACGCCTGAACTGGCTGCTCTCGCACGGCAAAGGCAAGACTTGGGGTGAGCCCGGATCGAAGAAGTTCATCCAGATCGATATCGAGCCGAAAGAGATGGACAGCAACGTCGAGATCGTCGCTCCGCGTGGTCGGCGATATCGGCTCCTGCGTGTCGGCTCTCCTCGACGGCATCGACGGCAAATGGCCGGCCCCGCCGGCTGACTGGATCAATGCGGTCAAATCGAAGAAAGAAGAGAACATCGCCAAGATGGCGCCGAGGCTGATGAAGAACTCGGCGCCGATGGATTTCCACAGCGCGCTCGGCGCATTGCGAACCGTGATCAAAGAGCGGCCGGATGCCATCCTTGTCAACGAAGGCGCCAACACGCTCGATCTCGCGCGCGGCATCATCGACATGTATCAAGCCGCGCAAGCGCCTCGATGTCGGCACCTGGGGCATCATGGGCATCGGCATGGGCTACGCCATCGCGGCCGCGGTGGAAACCGGCAAGCCCGTACTTGCGGTAGAGGGCGACAGCGCCTTTGGCTTCTCCGGCATGGAGGTCGAGACCATCTGCCGCTACCACTTGCCGGTCTGCGTTGTCGTCTTCAACAACAATGGCATCTATCGCGGCACCGACGTCAATCCCGGCGGCGGCTCGGATGTTGCGACGACCGTCTTCGTCAAAGACGCCCGCTACGAAAAGCTGATGGAAGCGTTCGGCGGCGTTGGTGTCCGCGTGACTACGCCCGACGAACTTCTTCGCGCCGTCAACGAAGCCATGAACTCCGGCAAGCCGACGCTGGTCAACGCGGTGATCGATCCCGCCGCGGGCAGCGAAAGCGGCAACATCGGCAAGCTCAACCCGCAAAGCGCGGTCCGCAAGAAATGATGGAGTGATTGAGAATGGCAACGCGCAAAAAGGCCGCGAAGGCAAAATCCAAAGCCGCGGCAAAAAAGTCGACCAAAAAAATTGTGAAGCTCAAAGCCAAGAAACCGGCGGCGAAGTCGCCTTCGCGCAACGCGTTTCCGCGGCCGAGCGCCAAGCCTTGGGGCGAGGCGGGCAGGGCGCTCGATGGCGTGCGCATTCTCGACTTCACCCATGTGCAATCCGGCCCGACCTGCACCCAGCTGCTCGCTTATATGGGCGCCGACGTGATCAAGGTGGAACGGCCGGGCGTCGGCGATATCACGCGCGGGCCAACTGCGCGATGTCAAAGGCGCCGACAGCCTCTATTTCACCATGCTCAACGGCAGCAAGCGATCGATCACGATCGACTCCAAGCACCCCAAAGGCAAAGAGGTTCTCGACCGGTTGGTGAAGCAATGCGACGTGCTGGTCGAGAATTTTGCGCCCGGCGCGCTCGATCGCATGGGGCTCACCTGGGAGCATATCCACAAACTCAATCCGCGCATGATCGTGGCGTCGGTGAAGGGCTTTGGGCCGGGTCCCTACGAGGACTGCAAGGTCTATGAGAATGTCGCCCAATGTGCGGGCGGCGCTGCTTCGACCACCGGCTTCCGCGAGGGACCGCCGCTGGTCACCGGCGCGCAGATCGGCGACTCCGGCACCGGCTTGCATCTCGCGCTCGGCATCGTCGCCGCGCTCTATCAGCGCAGCCGCACCGGCCGCGGCCAGAAAGTGCTGTGCGCCATGCAGGACGGCGTACTCAATCTTGCGCGGGTGAAATTGCGCGACCAGCAGCGCCTCAAGCATGGCCCGCTTACGGAATACAGCCAATACGGCGAAGGCGTTCCGTTCGGCCCGGCGACGCCGCGCGCCGGCAACGATTCCGGCGGCGGGCAGCCGGGCTGGATTCTCAAATGCAAAGGCTGGGAGAGCGATCCGGACGCTTACATCTATTTCATCACCCAGGCGCCGGTGTGGGGCGCGATCTGCGATCTCATCGGCAAGCCGGAATGGAAAACCGATCCCGATTTCGCGACGCCGCCGGCGCGGCTGCCGCGGCTCAAACATATTTTCGCAACGATCGAGCAATGGACCATGACCAGGACCAAGTTCGAGGTCATGGAGACATGCAACAAATACGACATTCCGGTCGGTCCGATCTTGTCGATGCAAGAGCTTGCTGAGGAGTCAGTCGTTGCGCGCGACCGGGACGGTGGTCGAGGTCGATCATCCCACGCGCGGCCCATACCTGACGGTGGGCAATCCCATCAAGCTGTCCGACTCGCCGGCGGACGTGCGACGTTCGCCGCTGCTTGGCGAACACACCGATGAAGTGCTACGCGATGTATTGCGCTATTCAGACAAAGAGATTGCGGATATCAAGGCGTCCGGCGCACTCAGCGCCGCGGACAAAAAAGCCGAAGCGGCTTGATTGTTCGTTTGCTGAATTTCCGAGGGTTGGTGAGGCGTAGCTGCGATGCGTATTGTCGTTCACGGGCAGCAGGCGTTCGGCAAGGCCGTGCTGGAGGCGCTGATCAAGCGCGGTGAGAATGTCATCGCCGCCTATGTCGCGCCGGAGAAGCCCGGCGCCAAGGCCGATCCGCTGAAAGAAGCGGCACTGGCTGCGAAGCTTCCGGTCTATCAGCCGGATTCCTACAAGAAGCCGGAGGTGTGGGAGGAGTTCAAAGCGCTCAAGCCGGACCTTCAGGTGATGGCGTTTGTCACGCTGTTCGTGCCGGAAGAGTTTTTGAATATCCCGACCCACGGTTCGATCCAATATCACCCGTCGCTGCTTCCAGCCTATCGCGGCGCCAGCGCGATCAACTGGCCGATCATCAAAGGCGAGAAGGAAACCGGCTTGTCGATCTTTTGGCCGGATAACGGCCTCGATACCGGCGACGTGCTGATGCAGAAGAAAACGCCGATCAGCGCCACCGATACGCTCGGCACCGTTTATTTCGACCGCCTGTTTCCGATGGGCGTCGACGCCATGATGGAATTGGTCGACCTCGTGAAGTCGGGCAAGGCGCCGCGCATCAAGCAGGATGAGTCCAAGGCGACCTATGAAGGCCGCTGCGGGCCGGACAACGCCAAAATCGACTGGGGCAAGCCGTGGGAGCAGATCGACCGGTTGATCCGCGGCTGCAATCCGGCGCCGGGCGCCTGGACAACGCTTGATGGCAAGCAACTGAAAATCTTCGACGCCAAGCCGCTGCCCGCCAAGGACCCGAAGGGGATCGGCGGCAAGCTCGGCGAAATCGCCGCGGTTGAAGCGGACGGCTTTACCGTAGTCTGCGCCGATGGGCGCTTCAAAGTCACGCGTGTGCAGCCTGCCGATGGCAAGAAAATAGAAGCCGGCGAATGGGCAAAGACGGCCAATCTTGCGGTCAAAGCGAGGTTTGCCTGACCTCAAAACGCAGCTGCGCCGGCGTGAGCTGGCATTCTCCAAGTCGTCACACTTGCCCCGCCGCCCTTCTCTTCATCTGAATGGATAGCTCCTCGATGCCTGCCTCGCAACACCAGTCGCCGAAATCCGATATCGAAATTTCCCAGGCCGCCAAGAAGCGGCCGATCCTGGATATCGCCAAGGAAAAGCTCGGCATCGCGCCGGAAAATCTCGAGCCTTACGGCCATTACAAGGCCAAGGTGGCGATGGACTTCATCAAGTCGCTGCAGGCCAAGCCGAACGGCAAGCTCATTCTGGTCTCCGCCATCACACCGACGCCGGCAGGCGAAGGCAAAACAACGACCACGGTCGGGTTGACCGACGCGCTCAACCACATCGGCAAAAAGGCGATGCTCTGCTTGCGCGAGCCGTCGCTCGGGCCCTCGTTTCGGCATGAAGGGCGGCGCTGCCGGCGGCGGCTATGCGCAAGTCGTGCCGATGGAAGACATCAACCTGCATTTTACCGGCGATTTCCACGCCATCACTTCGGCGAACAATCTGCTCGCCGCGATGATCGATAATCACATTTATTGGGGCAATGCGCTCGGCATCGATCAGCGGCGCGTGGCGTGGCGGCGTGTGCTCGACATGAACGATCGCGCGTTGCGGTCGATCGTCTCTTCGCTCGGCGGCGTCGCCAACGGATTTCCGCGCGAGGATGGTTTCGACATTACCGTGGCTTCGGAAGTGATGGCGATCTTCTGCCTGGCCCGCGACCTTGAAGATCTCAAGAAGCGGCTTGGCAACATCGTCGTCGCCTACACCCGCGACCGCAAACCGGTGCGCGCCGCCGATCTGAAAGCGCATGGCGCCATGACCGTGCTGCTTAAAGAGGCGCTGGCGCCGAACCTGGTGCAGACGCTCGAAGGCACGCCGGCGTTCATTCACGGCGGACCGTTCGCCAACATTGCGCACGGCTGCAACTCGGTGCTGGCGACGACCACCGCGCTCAAGCTCGCCGACTATGTCGTGACCGAGGCCGGTTTCGGCGCCGATCTCGGCGGCGAGAAATTTTTGGACATCAAGTGCCGCAAGACCGGCCTGTCGCCCGACTGTGCTGTGCTGGTCGCCACCATCCGCGCGCTCAAAATGCATGGCGGCGTGAAGAAAGAAGACCTCAAGACCGAAAACCTGAAAGCGCTGGAAGCCGGCATGAGCAATCTGCAGCGCCACGTCGAGAACATGCAGAAGTTCGGTATCGTGCCGGTCATTTCGATCAATCGTTTCTCCGCCGACACCGAGGCCGAGATCAAGCTGGTCGAGGACAAGTGCAAGTCGCTCGGCGTCGAAGCTTTGATGGCCGATCACTGGGCCGAGGGCGGCGCCGGCGCGGCCGATGTCGCGCGTGCGGTCGTCAAGGTTTGCGACAGCGGCAAGAGCAAACTCAAGCTCCTCTATCCCGACGACATGCCGCTCCTTGAAAAGATTCGCACCATCGCCAGGGAGATTTACCGGGCCAAGGACATTTCGGTCGACAAGTCGGTGCGCGATCAACTCGCCAACTTCGAGTCGATGGGCTACGGTAAATTCCCGATCTGCGTTGCCAAGACGCAGTACAGCTTCTCGACCAATCCGGATGCCAAAGGCGCCCCGAGCGATCACGTCATCCCGGTGCGCGAAGTGCGGCTGTCGGCCGGGGCTGAATTCGTGGTCGCGATCTGCGGGGAGATCATGACCATGCCGGGACTGCCGAAGGTTCCGGCCGCCGACTCCATCGACGTCGGAGCCGGATGGTAAGATCGTCGGATTATTCTAGAGCAACACGAGGACCGATCATGTTGAAGTTCTATTACAGCGGCGCGCCGAACCCGACCAAGGTAGCGCTTTTTCTGGAGGAAGCCGGGCTTCCCTATGAGGCGATCCCGGTCGATACCCGCAAGGGCGATCAGCACAAGCCGGACTATCTCGCGATCAACCCGAATGCGAAAGTGCCGGCCATCGTCGACGGCGAAGCCGTCGTGTTCGACTCCAACGCGATCCTGCTCTATCTCGCCGAAAAGACCGGCAAGTTTTTGCCGCCAAAGGGCGACAAGGCGCGCGGCGAACTATTGTCGTGGCTGATGTTTGTTGCCTCCGGCGTTGGGCCTTATGCCGGTCAGTCGGTGCATTTCCGCGTCTATGCGCCGGAGAAAATCGAATATGCCATCAACCGCTACGCCTTCGAGGCGCAGCGCCATTTCGGCATTCTCGATGCGCGGCTTGCCAAGCAGAAATACATGCTCGGCGATACCTACACGATCGTCGACATGGACGTGTGGGGCTGGTCGCGCCTGATGCCGGTAATTCTCGGCGATAGCGGGTGGCCGAAATTCCCGAATCTCAAGCGCCTGGTCGACGAGATCAGCGCGCGCCCGGCGGCGCAGCGTGCGGTCGCGCTCAAGGACAAGCACAAATTCAAGGCGGAGATGGACGACGAGGCGCGCAACGCAATGTTCCGGCACCTCGCCGAGAAGGTCGCCTGATCAAAACATGCCCATGCGCTCGCTCACCATGTAACCGGTGAGCAGCAGCGCGCCGAAGACCATGATAAGCAACGCGGCGCCGACCTCGACGCCGCGCAACGCCAGCGTGCCATAGCCGGCGCGCGTCGTGGCGAACCGCTTCGCCGCGGCTTTGGCAACGACGGCGAGTGTTGCGATTATCGCGACCGTGATCGCGGTGCCGATGCCCATCACGAAAGTCGAGACGATCCCGGCCCAGAACAAGCCCTGCGCCAGAGCAAAGACCAGGACGATGATCGCGCCGGAGCAGGGGCGCAGCCCAACGGCGACGATCGCCGACAAACCGCGGCGCCAGCCGCCTGCTCCGGCCAATTCGTCCGGCTCCGGCCCGTGCGCGTGTCCCCATGGCAGGACGCTTTCCTCTTCATCATGGTCGTGCTCGTGATCATGTGCGTGATCGTGCGCACGGCCGGATGAATGGTGGTCATGGTCCGTGTGCGCATGATCGTGATGATGGCGATGGGCGTGAGTGTGCTGACCGTCGTGCGCATGACTTTCCGCCGCTGTGGCTTCCGGGCCCGACCTGAGCGAAGACAACGCACGAATGAATCCGCGTCCTTTTACCCAAAGGAGCCGCGCACCCAACAGCACGATCAGCGCGTAACTGACAATCTCGATGACGCGCACGGTGTCGCCCATCATCTTTGCCGTGGCGCCGATCAGGACGGCGACGACGGCGACGAGAATAATGGCGGTCAGCGCCTGCAGCAGCGCCGAGGCAAACGACAGCGCGATGCCGCGCCGCCAGGTTTCTTCATTGGCGAGCAGGTACGACGAGATCACCGCCTTGCCGTGGCCAGGGCCTGCGGCATGGAAAATGCCGTAGGCGAAGGAGATTCCCATCAGTCCCCAATAAGCCGAACCGTCGGTCTTGGCGGCGCGGATCAGTCCCGACAGTGCGCGATAAAACGATGCCTGTTGGGCGAGGATCCAGCCGACCACGCCGGTCGCCGGAGGCGAACGAAGGCTCCCAAGCGGTCCGACCTGCGCGAAGGCGAAAGTCAGTGCGCTCGCCGCGAGCAACACGAGGACGGCGCCTGCCACAAAAGACAAATGGCGAGCCCATCGCGGTCTCGCAGTGGGCGCTATGGGCACGTGACGAAAATTCGGTTGGTGTAGTTCGCGCCCATGCCCATGTTGGCTTCGGACGTCATGAAGTTCTTATCGAGCCGGAGCGATGATGAGAAATTATCGTCATGCGGGCGTTCGACCGAGGCTGAGCATTGGGCCGGCGCGCTGACCAGCCTGACCGGCTGATTTTCCGCAAAACCGAAATCGATGAAGAATTCAGGATCGTAGACTTCGATCTCAATCGCCTTGGCCTTCACCGGCGTCTTGAACGGCAGCGTGAAGTGAAGCGTCAGTACGGTGTCCTTCGGATCGTATTCGAGAAAGTAATCGATCGGCTCGAGGAACGCGTCCCTGTTCCGCTTTCCGTCCACCTTGGCGTAAGTGAAATAGGCATATTCCTTCAGCGACTCGACGTTGACTTTCGCGAGCGGTTCAAGCTCCTCGCGCGTCCACGTCCCTTTGGTTTTGCCCTCGAGGCCCTGCGTAGCAAAAGCGGAGAACATGTCGTCAAAGGTCCAGGCGTGGCGAACGCCGGTGGCCGATCCGTCGGGCGCATAGAGGATTTCCTCGGTCATCGTCACCCAGACGTGAGGATGCGCGTCGGCGCGCTCGATCGAAGAAACGAGACTCGCCAACCCGATAATGCATAAGAGGAGACGATACAAAATTGGCCCCGGGCTCGTGCCCTGCCGAAGCGGCGAGCACACTTTAGTACCGACTGGGGCGGAAAGGAGGCTGCTGATCCTGCGCCTCGCAATCGCTACCCGTTGACCGCGTACCGGTATCCGGTATATTCGCGTCGATGATCCGTTCGTTTGGCGACAAGCATACGGAGGCGCTGTTTCGCGACGAGCGGGTTCGCCAATTTGAGGGGATCGCCCGCCGAGCTAAGCGCAAGCTCGAAGCCATCAACGCGGCGAGCCGGTTGGATGATTTGACGGTGCCGCCATCGAACCGGCTTGAGAAGTTGAAAGGTGATCTGAAGCTATTTCACTCGATTCGCATCAATGATCAATGGCGAGTGATATTCAAATGGATTGATGGTGAGCCGCATGAGGTCCGGATCGTGGATTATCATTGAGGAGAGAGGCGATGGCGCAGAATGAATTTGCCCCGGTCACGCCCGGCGAAATGCTGAAGGAAGAGTTTCTCGCCGAATACGGTCTCTCACAGAACCAGCTCGCCAAGGCCATCGGAATTTCACCGAACCGGATTGCTGAGATCGTCAATAATCGGCGGCGCATCACTGCCGATAGCGCGCTGCGGCTTGGCTTATACTTCGGCAATAGTCCGGAGTTCTGGATGAATCTCCAGAGCCACTACGATCTGAAGCTGGCGCGGCGGAAACTCAGGCCCGAAGACGCCAGGCGAATCCGGGCGCTTCGAGCGGCCTAAATCCAATTCCCAATGACGTTCGCTTGGAAGAAATTGGGGCGTTGAGGCGGAGGCTTGCCTTACACTCCTACACTCCGTCCGCTCCGCCGTCAGCGCGCGGGTCATGTGCGCCCTCGCAGGTGCCATCGGTATGGAGCACGGCAGCGCCGGCGTGGCCCATGACGTCGGAATAAGCCTCGTCCAGCACGTCGACATCGTGGCCGGCGCTTGCGAGTGCATCGATCAGATTGCCGTCGAAGCGCGACTCCAGTCGCAGCCTGGTTTGCTCCTCGCCCCAGGTCCGGCCGAGCAACCACCGTGGGCGATCGATCGCCTCGGCAAGTGGTTCGCCGAACAATACGTGGCGCGTAAGCAGCGCGGCTTGCGTCTGGGGTTGGCCTTCGCCGCCCATGGTGCCGTAGGCCATGATGCGTCCGTCCTTAAGAACCGCAAGTGCCGGATTAAGCGTGTGGAAAGGCAGCCGGCCGGGCGCGAGCGCATTGAGCGCTCCGCGTTGCAGCGAAAGACTGATGCCGCGGTTCTGCATCAGCACGCCGGTGCGTGGCAGCACGCAGCCCGAGCCGAACTCCCAAAACAGCGACTGGATATACGACACGACCAGACCGGTCGCGTCGGCCGATCCCATCCAAACAGTGTCCCCCCCGCTCGCGGCAAGCGGCCAGGGCGCTGCCTTGCGGCGGTCGATCTTCATCGCCTCGCCGGCGATGAATTTCGGCTCAAGGCACCGATCAAGAGAGTGCGCCAGATAGTTCGGATCGGTGACGACGCGATCGCGCATGCGCAGCGCCCGTTTGGTTGCTTCGATCAGACCGTGGATGTGGTCAAAGCCTTCCGCCTGCGTCACGCCCAAGCGGGCGAACAACGCGAGGATCATGAGCGACGCAACGCCTTGCGTGGGCGCGCCGGTGTTGTAGACGGTCGCCGCCGGCAATTCGATCTGCAGTGGTTCGGCGAGCGTCGCGTGATATCGCGTTATGTCCTCGCGTGTGACCGGGCTGCCGATGCGGGCAAGGTCCGCCGCGATCTCCCGCCCAACGTCGCCGCGATAGAAATCGTCAAGGCCCGCCTGGGCCAAATGCGCCAACGTTGCGGCGAACGCTTCCTGCTTCAACACGGTTCCTGCCGCCGGCGGCTTGCCATCAATCAGAAACGTGGCGGCGAAGCCAGGCACCGACGCTAGCTCGGTAAGTTTGGCTTGAGTAAGCTGGGCCTGACTCTTTGACACCGCATAACCATCGCGCGCGGTGCCGAATGCTGCAGTTAGCAGGACGTCGAGCGGCAGTTTGCCGCCATTGGCTCTCGCGGCGTCGAGTGCGAGCATCCAGCCGCCGATCGCGCCGGGCACGGTCAGCGCGGCAAGCGGCCCGCGGTGCGGGATCGCTGCGTACTCGCGGTAAAACTCCGGCCGCGCCTCGCTCCCGGCGGGGCCGGCCGCCATGATGGCGCGTACCCGCCCGTTTGGTTCGCGGATCAGCCAAAAGCCGTCGCCGCCAATATGGTTCATGTGCGGATAGACGGCCGCAATGGAAGCAGCCATCGCGATCATTGCCTCTATCGCGTTGCCGCCCTCCGCGAGGATTGAGCGGCCCGCTTCGACGGCACCTGCATGCGGCGCGCAAACGACCCCGCGGCGATGACCGGCGCTGTGCAGGTCGGCCACGGTCAGCTCGCCGCGGCAGGGTCGACGAGACCGCGCTTGCGCAATAACGCATCCGGGCTTGGCAACCGGCCGCGAAATGCCTTGTAAGCATCGGCCGGCTCGCGGGAGCCGCCTGCGGCGTAGATGGTTTCCCGCAACCGCTTTGCCGTCGCCGGGTCGAAAATGTCGCCGGTCTCCTTGAAGGCCTCGAACGCGTCGGCATCGAGCACCTCCGACCACATGTAACTGTAGTAGCCAGCCGCATAGCCGCCGCCTGAAAACACGTGACCGAAGTGGGGCGGCCGATGGCGCATGACGATCTCTTCGGGCATGCCGATCCGCGTCATTGACTGGGTTTCGAACGCCGTCGGGTCGATCGCGGGCGCTGACGATGGCAGCGAATGAAAGTCGAGATCGATAAAGGCCGAGCCGAGAAATTCGACGGTGGCAAAACCCTGATCGAAATTGCGCGCGGCAATGACCCGTTGCAGCAGCGCCTCCGGCATCGGTTGGCCGGTCTGATAGTGCAGCGCGAACTGCCGCAATATCTCGGGCTGCTCGAGCCAATGTTCGTAAAGCTGCGAAGGCAGTTCGACGAAATCGGTGGCAACGCTGGTTCCTGAAATTTGCGGGTAGGTGACGTTCGATAAAAGGCCATGCAGCGCGTGGCCGAATTCGTGAAACAAGGTGTGGGCATCAATGAAGCTAAGCAGCGTCGGCTCGCCTTCCGCGCCTTTCGAAAAATTGCAGACGTTGATGATGAGGGGGCGAATGTCGCCGGTAAGCTTTTCCTGATCGCGCAACGACGTCATCCAGGCGCCGCTCTGTTTGGACGGCCGGGCCAGGTAGTCGCCGAAGAACAGGCCGATGTTGCTGCCATCGCTGCCGGACACTTCCCAGACACGCACGTCGGGATGCCAGACCGGTACGTCTGCGCGCGGTTTGAATTGCAAGCCGAACAAGCGCTTTGCCGTGTAAAAGGCCGCCTCGATCATGCGGTCGAGGCTGAGGTACGGCTTGATCGCGGCTTCTTCGACATCGCAACGGCGCTGGCGCAGCTTCTCCGCGTAGTAGCGCCAATCCCAGGGCTCGAGTTTGAAATTGCCCCCTTCCTCCTGCACCAGCGCTTGCAGCGCGTCCCGATCCGCTTCCGCGCGGGCGCGCGCCGGTGACCACACCGTGTCGAGCAGGTGGCGGACAGCGTTTGGCGTTTTCGCCATGGCGTCGTCGAGCCGGTAATGGGCAAAGTCGTCATAGCCGAGCAGGCTGGCGCGCTCGGCGCGCAACTTCACCATCTCGGCAATGATCGCTTTGTTGTCGGTTGCGCCGCCATTGTCGCCACGGCCGACAAAAGCGCGAAAAACCTTTTCCCGAAGATCGCGGCGCTGCGAGAATTGCAGGAACGGTTCGACGCTGGAACGCGACAGCGTGACAACGCGACCGTCGAGCCCGCGGTCCTGCGCCTCGGATTTCATTGCCTCGCGCATGAAATCCGGCAGACCGACAAGCTCCGCTTCGCCTTCGAGCGACAAGGTGAAAGCCTGCTCATCGGCGAGCAAGTTCTGGCTGAACGTGGTGCCCAGTGCCGCCAAGCGTTCGATGATTTCCGCAAGACGCTTCTTGGCCGTGCCATCGAGGGCGGCGCCGGCGCGGCGAAAAGTCGTGTGATAGCGTTCCAGCACGCTGTTTTTGTTCGGCGTCGAGGCCGAGCGTGTCGACTTGCTGCATGAGTGCATCGATGCGGTGGAACAGTTTCGCGTTGGTGCGGATCTTGTTCCAGTGGCTGGCGCTTCGCGGCGCAAGGTCGCGCTCGATCTCCAAAAGCACATCGTCGCTGTGGGCGCCCACCAGCAGATGGAAGACGGCGTCCACCCGCTCCAAAGTTTTACCGCTGCGCTCGAGCGCTGCGATGGTATTGTCGAAGTCCGGTGGCTCGGAAGACGCTGCGATGGCTGCGACCTCCGCTTCATGAGCGGTAAACGCACGATCATAAGCCGGCGCGAAGTGCTCCGGTTTGATCTGCGGGAACGGCGGAACCTCGTCCGGGGTCGCCCAATGCGCCAGAAGCGGATTTTCGATAAGGCTGGGAGCGTTCATTTGGGGGTCTTATCTGTGGTGGGTGCAGCGGTGATATAAGACATCGGCCAGCGTAGCCAAAGCCGTAAGGACCAAAGTCCGTGCCCCGTCACGCCAAATACCTGCCCCAAGGCGTTATTCCCGCGGTGCTCCTGCCGTTTGCCGACGACCTGACCATCGATGAGCGAAGCTTCCGCAAGCACCTCGCCGACGTGGCTGCGACCGCTGGCCTTTCGGCGATTACTGTCAACGCCCATTCGACCGAGGTGGCTTCGTGCAGCTTCGACGAGCAGCGTCGCGTACTCGAGATCGCGCAGGACGAAATCGGCGCGCGATTGCCAATCGTTAACGGCGTGTGGGCGGACGGCAGCCTTGAAGCGGCCCGCATCGCCCGGATGGCGGAGGAGGGCGGCGCCTCGGCACTGCTGGTGTTTCCGCCGGCGCCGTTCACACTCGGGCAATCGCCGGCCATGGCCGTTGAGCATTTTCGCCGTATCGCTGACTCAAGTGGCCTGCCGATCATCGCGTTTCAGTATCCGCTCGCCACCGGGCAGGGTTATCCGCGTGACACGCTCGTAAAGATGATTGAAGCCGTGCCAACCATCCGCGCCATCAAGGATTGGTCCGGCAACGTCCCGCAGCACGAGATGCACATCCGCGAACTCCAGAGCCGCATTCCACCGGTTAACGTACTCACGACCCACAGCGGCTGGCTCCTGAGCTCGCTGGTGCTCGGCTGCAATGGTCTCCTCTCCGGAAGCGGCAGCGTGATCCCCGATTTGCAGTCGGCCCTGTTTCAGGCGGTCGCCGCCAACGACCTCGCTGAGGCCAAGCGTCTTAACGACCGCATCTACCCGCTCGCCCGCGTGTTCTATGCCGACCCTTGGGCGGACATGCACAACCGAATGAAAGAGGCGCTGGTGCTGCTGGATCGCATGCCGCGCGCCGTCGTGCGGCCGCCTTTGGTAAAGCTCGAGCGCGCCGAGATCGATCGCATCCGGGCCGCTTTGGTCGAGGCGGGTCTGCTTGGCGCCAAGGCCAACCGCGACGCCGCTTGACGCCTTGATCTGGCCATCGGTTTCGAAGAAAGTGACGCCGCCATGGACAACACCATCATTCAGCGTCCCCGCCGTATCGTCTGGCAGAACGTCCTGACCGTCGTCAGTGCCGCGATCCTGATCAGCGCCGAAGTGTTCGGCGCGGCCTTTGCCGGCAGCTGGGCGATCGCCAATCTGCTCGCGCTTGGCACGATCGGGGCGCGCATTCTCGATGGCGTCTTCGTTTTGTGCGGCATCGTCGTCATGGTGCAGTTCGTTCGCGCCGCGCGCCGCGTCGAGCCTTTCACCGCGGACTAGAAGTCTCGCTGCGATCGCGCGACGCGACCGCCTTTACACTTCGTTAGAACTAAAACTCTTGCAGGGTGTTGCTAATTAGATTATTGGCGAAGACGCCCAATTTCGCACGTGCCTGTGGCCGTGTGTCGGTCGGTGGGCATCCGGACAAGAGGCCGGACAGCCGCCTAAGGAAGAGACCACTACTTCCTTAACTCCCGCGACCGGCAGCCGGAGGCGAAACCGGCATAGCCCGCTCTCAACGGGCGACGCGGCTTAAAGCAACGACGGAAGGGCTTTTTTGGTTACTGCCGGCGCCAATGCCGGGGACACCGGAAAGGCTTGTCCATCTTTGCCAGCAGTGCGGAACGGGATCTCCCTCATCCGGACCAAGGCAGCAATCACGGCGACGAAAGCTTTCCGCAATGGTGCGGAACGGCGATTGTCGCAGGAGGTTCACCTTGGCGGCTACGCCGCCAGCCGGATAGGGAGTAGCGTGGTCATGACCACACGCATCCGCGAATTCCTCAAGCATCGCAACGATGTTGGACCCTGCCTCGTGGTCGACCTCGATGTCGTCCGCGACAACTATCAAAGCTTCGGTAAGGCGCTGCCGGACACCAAGGTCTACTATGCCGTCAAGGCCAATCCGGCGCCGGAAATCCTCGAACTGCTAACGGGCTTCGGCTGCTGCTTCGACGTTGCTTCGTTGGCCGAGACGCACGCCGTGCTCGCCGCCGGCGCGACGGCCGATCGGATCTCCTACGGCAACACTATCAAGAAGGAGACCGAGATCGCTGCGGCGTTTGCGCTCGGCGTCACTCTCTTCGCTGTCGACTGCGAGGCCGAGGTGGAGAAGGTGGCTCGGGCCGCCCCCGGCAGCCGGGTGATCTGCCGCATCGTCTGCGATGGCTCCGGCGCCGAATGGCCACTGTCGCGCAAGTTCGGCTGCGAGCCGGTCTATGCCGCCGATATTCTCGAGCATGCGCACCGACTGGGACTGGTGCCGCACGGCGTATCCTTCCATGTCGGCTCGCAGCAGCACAATGTCGAAGCGTGGGATCGCGCGCTCGCCTCGACCGCGGCGGTGTTCCGTGCCTGTGCCGAGCGTGGAATATCGCTCGCCATGGTCAATCTCGGCGGCGGTTTTCCGGCACGCTATGTACGCAAAACGCCAAAGCTCGAATCCTACGGCAAGGCGATCTTCCGCTCGCTGCGCAAGCATTTCGGCAACAACCTGCCGAACACCATCGTCGAACCCGGCCGCGGCCTGGTCGGCAATGCCGGCATGATCGAAGCCGAGGTGGTCCTGATCGCCAAGCGCTCGCCCGAGGATGAGGTCCGCTGGGTCTATCTCGACATCGGCAAATTCCACGGGCTTGCGGAGACCATCGGGGAATCGATCCGCTACCCGATCCGCACGACGAAAGACCGCGACGAGACGGTGCCATGCATCATCGCCGGCCCGACCTGCGACAGTGTCGACGTGCTCTACGAAAAAACGCCGTATCCGCTGCCGGTGTCGCTCGCCATCGGCGATAAGGTGTTGATCGAAGCCGCCGGCGCCTACACGGCGACCTATTCGTCGGTCGGGTTCAACGGCTATCCTCCGCTCAGGCAATACGTGATCTGAGCTGATGCCGATACCGAGCCAAGCAAAACCTCTGGCGACTAGAGTCTGGGGTTTTCGTTGGTGGGCTGCCGGTGGTAATCGGCTGCGGTCATGCTCGCTGTTTTGTCCGGCATCTGAACTAAATTTAATAATCGAAGTTTCCGAACGTGTCGGAATCGTGCCTTAATGTCGGCGTTTGCTGACGCAGGTTCTCGTTGCGGAGTTTCTGAGCTTGAATTTGTGAAAACAGATCATTCACCGAATCGTGCAAGTGAATAAGTTCAATGAAGCGCCCATCGAACCAAATCACTGACCCGGCAAATCCGGAGTATGCCGTTCCTTGCGCCGGATGGACTGCAGAGTTCGACATCGCAGTTCTCAGTGACAACGCCGTGGCGACGCCCACGATGCGCCGGTGGGCGGCGTTGCAGTAAATCTTGGCGATCTGATCCCCGACGACGCCTTTCATTTTGCGGAATCGATAGACGCCGGCGCAGTCACGATTACCAGCGGAACCGTCTGGCGCTCGGGTGCGACTACCCCGCACATCCGTTGGCTGCTCACGAGAGCGTGGCGGACCTGCCGGCCAGACTCTTTCAAGTCACGATCGAGGACGCGAGCAACGACGTTAGTGACGCGAGCGCGGTGCCGAGGCAGCAGGACAATGTTGGCTCTCAGCTCGCCGTAAACTCTCTTACCCGCCACTTCTTCGGAGGCTCGACCTTCCCGGCATGCTATTTTCCTTTGCTGCGCTCACATCCACTGCACCGGCCATTTCGGCGAGTAGGTCGGAATCTCGCCACCGGTCTTTTCGGCTCCGCCGACTTCATTGAGTTCCGATCGTGGTGCCAGTTTACCGCAAACGCAGGAAACGTTTCTCGGTGTTGCCGCACGTCAATACCATCTCCACAGCCGAAAGGTCGCGGATAGCGGGCGGCGCGACGCCCCTGTTCCGCTTACCCCTACATTGGCGCTCTCGCCGCACGATCTGGCCAGCTTTGCGAACCCCGCGGCGGATTCGTTGGCTCCTAGTGCGCCGATTGCTGAATTCCGCCATCAGCCCTAGCGGCGCGACCGGAGCGCAGATTCAGCAGGCATTCGATGAAAGCGGATTAAGCGTCAATGGTTCCGGGATCACGGTTGGTGTGCTCTCGGACAGCTTCAATAATCTCGGCGGCGCGGCGGCAGATGAAGCGGACGGAGCGCTGCCCCCGGCCGCCGATATAAACGTGATCGAAGACCTCGCTTCGGGCGGCACCGACGAAGGTCGCGCGATGATGCAGATCATCCACGACATCGCCCCGGGCGCCAATCTGGCGTTCTACACCGCCTTCAACAGCGAGCAGGACTTCGCCAACGGCATCCTCGCGCTGGCCGCTGCCGGCTGCAAAGTCATCTGCGACGACGTGAGCTATTACGACGAGCCATTTTTTCAGAACGGCGTCGTCGCGCAGGCGATCCAAACTGTCGAGGCGGAAGGCGTCACTTATGTTACGGCGGCCGGCAATAACGGAAGTGCCGCGTATCAAGCCGCCTGGACGCCTTTCGACATGCGATCTATGACGGATTCCAGCTCACTCACACCGAGAACTTCGGCGGCAGCCCGGTCCAGACTATTACGGTCGACGGAGAGGTTCCGCTGCTTATCGAGTGGAACGAGCCTTACGGTGCCGCGCGCACGAAGATGGAGGCGCTTGTCTTCCAAAACGGGAGCCTCGTCGGGTTGGTCGACAGCAAATACGAAGGCGAACCCGACTAATCCGTGGCTGGGCATGGAACTCTATTCGGGGACCTATCAGATCGCGCTTGAGAGAGTATCGGGCCCCAAGCCGGGATTAATCAAGGAAATAGCGGCCGGTGATGGGATTCCCGTCTCAATCAGCGGCGCAAACGTCGGGACCGTCTACGGTCACGCCATGACGCCCGGCGCGATCAGCGCCGGCGCCGTCAGTGTCGCCGACACCCCGGCCTTTGGCGTCCATCCCGCGGACAGCGAGATTTTCTCATCGTCGGGAGCCGGGACGGAGCTTCTGTTCGCCAATAATGGCGCTCGGCTTTCGTCTCCGGAATGCTCAGTCCGGTCGCTGTTTCGGGCGTCGATGATATCCGAACGACGGTGCCGGACCTGAGCGATTTCTACGGCACCTCGGCTGCGTCGGCGAGTCTCGCCGGCGTTGCAGCGCTCATGCTCTCGGCCAATCCCGATCTCAGTCCGGCGCAGGTCGAGCAGATCATGGAGCAGACGGCGAGCCCGATGGCAAATTCGGCCGTGAGCGGAGCTGGATTAGTCCAGGTTGACCCGGCCGTAGCCGAAGCCACAACGACCGCTAGGTCTTGAATCAGTGAACGATGCCGTTGCCGCCACGAGCCCAGGCGCGACGGCATCACTCGCGGCAGACACGGCTTCGCTGTCGGCCAGCAATTTTTCGCTGCAATACAAAGGCTTTGATTACGTCGCCTTTTACAACGGCGCCTACGAGAATTCGGATTCGTTGCCGAGCCTCGCGCAGACCGGAGCCAATTCGATCGAAGCGACGCTCGACTACGGCATCAACGCCCAGACATCGCAGGTCGTCGCCGATCCGAACTACACCGACAGCCTCAGCGCGCTGGGAGCGACCATCGCGCAGGCCGAAAGTCTTGGCTTGTCGGTGATGGTCAGACCGTTGATCGATTTCCTCAATCCGACAGAGTCGGCGCCATACAGTGTCGGCGAATGGCGCCAGGACTATCATCCAACCAACGTGGCCGCCTTCTTTGCCAGCTATCAACAAATGATCGTCTCGGAGGCGGAAGTCGCCCAGGCCAACGGCGCCCAGATGCTGTCGATAGGCGCCGAACTCGATCAGCTCACCGGTCCGCAATATCTGCCTTATTGGACCGACATCATTGATGCGGTGCGCGCGGTATTCAGTGGCGAACTCACCTACTCGGCGTCGTGGAATACGGCGGGCGAAGTCAGCTTCTGGAGCCAGCTCAACTACGAGGGCATCGACTGCTACGTGCCGCTGTCGGATGCAGCACACCCGACGCTTCGGCAACTCGTAAGAGGCTGGCTTGACCCGGCGACGCCGACGCACGATCCGGGCGCTTATGCTGTGATCGGCAACGAGTCGCCGATCGAGTATTTTGAAAATCTCTCGGCAAAATCCGGGAAGCCGCTGATCTTTACCGAGCTCGGTTACGCAAATGACAGCGGCGCCGCCGCTGACCCAGCGGCCTCGGGCGACAGTCCTGATCCAACGCTGCAGGCCAAGCTCTACAAGGCCTTTTTTGATGCGTGGGATCAGTCGCATAGCTCATCGCTGATCGGGACCTATTTCTGGGAATGGGATCCGAACGGCAGCTCTTCGAACGTAGGGCCGGGTATCGACAGCTTCAGTCCGCAGAACAGCCCTGCGCAGCATCAGGCGACGATCGGCTTTGAACACGAAAGCGGGACGCTGGCAGTCACCTGGCCGCGCTACAAAACGACCATCTTCTTCACTGAAGCGGCGTCCGCCTTTTTAGCCTGCGATCCATTCGACGTGCGCCCGGATCGCCTTGCGCCGATCGTCGATCCAGCCGTGCGGCCGAGCCTTTTCGATCATGGCGGAGAAGTTCTGCTGCCACGCCGCATCATGTTCGACGCCCGGCCAGCGGCGCAAGGCATCCTCAAATATCCATGCCGTCCCGGCATCGGCGAGTTCGGCTTTGCCGGCGAGCGCGCTGCGCATGGCGTCGAGCTCTGATTGCTCGCCTTCGATGACGAGTTTGAAGGCGCGAAAGTTTTCGCGGTCTTCAAGTTGAAGTCCGTTGGCGCTGGAGAATTTCAGGAACACCAAGCCCTCCATTATTTGAGCGCATTCGAGGCCGATTACGCAAGATCGATCATGCAAGGTCGATCACGCCTGCCTCGCCCGCTTCCGTCCCGAAGGCGAGCAGCATGCCGTCCGCGCTCCAGGCGAGCGCGGTGACCGGCGCCGGGCCAGGTCTTTTGGCAAGAATCTCGGCGCCATCGTCGACGCGAACCAGGAGCACCATGCCGTCGCTAAAGCCGGTGGCGACGATCTCCTGACGGGGATGGCAGGCGATGACTTGCGACGCGGTGCTCGGATGGCGCCAACAGCCGCGGTTGTTTGCCCATCGGGCCATCTTTGCTCTGGAACGGCCATAGAATCAGTTGCGTAGAACCTGAGGTCGCGAGCCAATGGCCGCTGGCCGTCCAGCCGAGCGAGGTCACGCGCGCCGCGTAACCCGACATGCGCATGTGTTTGCCGTCCGCGAGCCGCCAGCCGTGAAGCATCGGCTCCTGCATCGTGGTCACCAGAAAACGGCCGTCGGGACTGACGGCGGCCCCGAGATGCGAGCCCTTCCATTCCAGCTTTTCCGGCGTGGCCTGCGGCGCATTCGGGAACCAAAGCGTGGCGCCATTATAATGGGCGACAGCAAGGCGGAAGCCCTTCGGCAGGAAGCAAAGTCCGCCGACCGTCGAAGGCGCTTCGAACTCGCGCAGTTCCTTGGCTTGGACGAAAGCCGTCTTGCCCGCCGACCAGGCGACGGCTCCGTCCGGTCCGAGTGCGAGGTGATCGATCCAGCGATGTCTTGCGTCGGTCGCGAGCATGCGTGTTTCGCCCTGCGCATTCGTCGCTACGACCTTGCCGTCATCGCCGCCGCTGACGACCCGTTCGCCGTTGCTGGCCGTTGCGAGGATGGCGCCGCTATGGACGGTGACACGATGCGGCTCGGCTTTGGGCTCGACAAGGAAAAGCGCTTCCTCACCGAGGACGAACACCGCGGTGTGTCCGAGAAAATGTGCGCCAACGACCGCACCGCCGGCCGCCACCGGGTGGGTTTGCTCGACGACCGAGACGGTGTCACTGCGAGTGTCTGTCATTTGACGGGGCCGCCTGCGCGTTCCCCCCCCACAAGGAGGAACCGAGCAATCACGCGACGCAATTCTCGAATCCCTGCCGGATTTTTCTCTTCCGGCAGATTGCGGCCGATGAAGACGATGCGGCTGTCGCGTTTCTCGTCCTTTTTCCAGGGCCGTTGGTGATCGCCGTCCAGGATCATGTGCACGCCCTGAAAGACGAAGCGC
>CAVSFV010000012.1:0-107655 GCA_963727325.1 uncultured Alphaproteobacteria bacterium | reverse complement strand
AAATCTATAGACCAACATTTGATGGTTAAAGGATGGTTTCCACGGGTCAATTCTGTGGAAATCACTTCCGGGGGCTTCCGATGATCTGGCTGGTGGGAAAACGTGCGCTGACAATGCCGTGCGCCGTCCATCGCCAACTTGGACAGGCGGTGGACGCATGCCGATGACACCGGGTGTGTCGGAACTGCAGCTTAACGCCCTCGGCGGCAATCCGCATCCTTGGGGGCAAAAATGAAAAAACTTGGTGTGCTCGCGGCTTTGCCGGCGGCGTGCTGTTGGCTGGCGCTACTTGGACGACGACGGCGTTTGCTGACGATCCGATCTTGACCAAATCTCCGGTCCCGACTGCTCCCGCTGCTGGACCGGGGCCGTGCGACAGCGTCCCGGCCTTTTTCCTCAGCAGCTGCCAACTGGCCTGGTATGGCGTGAAGGTTTACGGCGTTGTCGACGTCGGCGGCGGTTACCAGACCAATGGCGCGCCGTTTAACCCGCAATTCCCGCAGGGGAGTTCGTACCTCGTCCAGAAGATGAACCGCGAGTTGATGTGGACTCTCGCGCCGAACGCGATGCAACGCTCAAGCATCGGCATTCAGGTCAACGAGCCATTCGCTCCGGGTTGGAGATTTATCGGTCAGCTCGAAGCCGGGTTTGATCCGTATTCGCTGCAGTTCTCGAATGGCCCGGCTTCTATTGCCGGGAACCGGGGCGTGCCGCTCAACGATCAGAGTGCGAATAACGACTCGAGTCACGCAGGCCAGATCTACAATTCGTTGGGCTATACCGGGGTCACCTCCGACGTGCTGGGCACGCTGACCTTTTTTCGGCAGAACGCGCTAACCCTCGACGGTGTTTTTGCTTACGATCCGATGGCCGCCTCTTACGCCTTCTCGGCGCTCGGCTTTTCGAGCTCCAATTGCGGCGCCGGCGATACCGAAACGTGCCGCATAACGACGGCCATCAAATACCGGGTAGCCATCGGCGCATTGCGACTAGGCGCGCTTGCTCAAGTCGGCGGCTACGCCGAGAACAATGGTTCGAACGGCGATTACGAGGGACAGATCGGCGGCGATATTCCGATTGGCAACTTCGGCTGGGGCGACGGCCTGCTGTCACTCGATGCCATTTACAAGTGGGAAAAAGACGCAGTGAACCTCTCGCTCTCCGGCGTCCCGACTGCCGCTGGGGTGCCGATTTCACCATTTCTGCCGCAGACGCTCACCGCCACGATTTCCAACAACCAAAACGTCATGCTGCTGTCGAAGTACACAGTTGGACCACTCAGGTTGTTTGCCGGCTACGAATGGTATCAACTCGCGCCGCCGAGCGATCCGGTGAATACGGTGACCGGATTCAGCAATATCGGCGGTCTGCAGATGGGTACCGCCTATGGCAACATGACGGCGATCAGTAACACTGCATTCTCCGCCGGCTGTGGTACCGGTACCGGTTGCAGTGACAAGGTCATGCAGGTGATGTGGACGGGTGCGCGGTATGCCGTCAACAGCGACATCGACGTAGCTGCAGCGTATTATCATTACATTCAGAGCCAGTACGTCGGCGGGGTGGGAATCTGCGCCAATCCGACCGCGCACTCCCAGTGCGAAGGCACGTTTGACGCGGTCTCTGCCATGGTCGATTGGCGGTTTCTGCCGAAATGGGATGCCTATTTCGGCATGATGTTCTCACAGGTAAACGCGGGTCTTGCGAACGGCTATCTCGCTCGCAACAACTTTGATCCGACAGTAGGTGTTCGTTTCAGGTTCTAGGTCACGCGGCCGGATCAACCGGCGAATAGTTCTGCTTTGACGCGTTTCGACGGAGCGAGCGCCACAAGAATCTCGGGAGACGTGCTATGAAGTTTAGAATTGACGGAGCTGTTGTCGCGGTTTGCGCCGTGTCCTTCCTTTGCGCTTTTGGCGCTTCGGCAATAGCAGACAGCGGTGCGGGCGAAGGCAAAGACCGAGCGGTGGCGACAAGTCAGCGCGCCCACGCTAAGCGTCAATTGCATAAGTACACCACCGCCGCCTTGCCTGGGTCCTCTCAGAGCGGTTTCCCGCAATACCGCGAGGTTTTTTGGCAGCCGTTTGGTTGGGGAGGGCCGCCGAAACAGAATCCGCATGATGCGTATCAGGGGTATTTCGCCAACCCGTTGGATGATCCGCGCTATTACGGCAGTGGTCGGACGACGCTGATTTTCCGCTGAGAGGGCATTCGTGGCCGATCAGGCTGTGTCAGCGCTGATTTGGCTTCTGAAGGCCGCCCCAAGAAATCGCATGCGGTGCGGGCTTTCCGCGCTGCTCAACATCCGCGCCTGGAATCACCACGTATATTTTCCCGCTATTTTCCGAGATTTGTCTAAAAAATTTGGCCGAATGGCCGGCAAGACTGATTTGCCCGCTGCCGCCTTTCGCTTCTGCCCCGGAAAATTCAGCCTAAGCGTCTTTTCCGGGCGCCGAGATCAGCGGCGGAATCCCCTCGTAAGCCTCGGAAGCAAAACGTGTTCAGGTTCCGTCGCGGATTGGGTCGACCGGTCCGCTTAGGCCGTGCTAGGGAAATGTCGGGGCGGCGCATGAAGGGGAGTCTTTTGGGTCACATGAGTGAGGCAGTCGGGGTAGCGGCCGATCCGTTGAAGGTTGGCGTCATTGGCGTCGGCGTCATGGGCAGCAATCATGCTCGTGTGCTGGCGGATATTCCGGGCGTGCACCTCGTTGGAATTGCCGACCCTGACCGCAAGCAACGCGACGTCGTGGCGCGAAACCTCGGCTGTGCCGCATTGAATGACGTCGACGGATTGCTGCGGGCCGGCGTCGACGCGGTTACAATCGCGGCGCCGACGCATTTGCATCACGACCTCGCGCTGCAATGCATTTCTCGCGGCGTTCATGTCATGGTCGAGAAACCGATCGCTCCGACGGTCGAGGAGGGTCACGCCATCGTCGCGGCCGCCCGCCGCGCCGGTGTGACGCTCATGGTCGGCCATGTCGAGCGCTTCAATCCGGCGGTGGAGTTGGTCAAGCGGGCGATCAAGAATCAGGACATCCTTTCGATCGCCATCACCCGGGTCGGGCCATTCCCGCCACGGATGTCGAACGTCGGCGTGGTCATCGACCTCGCGGTCCACGACATCGACCTGATCCGGTGGTTCACCGATTCGGAAATCGTCGAGATCCAGCCGCAATTATCGAGTGCGGTCGCCGAGCGCGAGGACATTGCGCTCCTGCAGTTCCGCACAGCCTCGGGTGTGCTCGCCCACATCAATACGAACTGGCTGACGCCATTCAAGGCGCGCACCATCCACATCGCCACCCGCGACAAGTATCTCATCGCCGACCTTTTGACCCTGCAGGTCACCGAATGTTTCGGCTTCCAGGCCGATGGCAGCTACTCGATGCGACATCTGTCGGTTGGCTATGCCGAGCCGTTGCGAGCCGAACTCGTCGCCTTTATCGACGCCGTCCGCAATCACCGGACGCCAGCGGTGACCGGTGAGGAGGGCGTGGCGAGCCTTGAGATTGCCATTCGCTGCCTCACCGCGCGTCCGACGCAGTCAAGCGTGCCGCAGCGCAAGGGGCCGCGCCGCGTTGCCGGCTGAGTCTCCTTCAGTCGTGCCGCGATCGAATCGGGATTTTTCATGAATCAACATGCCCGCCTCGACGAGCGGCCGATCCCTTTCATTGATGTTGCCGCGCAACGCCGCCGGCTCGGCCGCGCCATCGACGACGCAGTTTCCCGGGTGCTTGAGCATTGTCAGTTTATCCAGGGACCGGAGGTGCGGGCGCTGGAGAGTGAACTCGCGGCATTCTGCGGCGCGCGCTATGCCGTTGTGTGTTCGAGCGGCACTGATGCCCTTCGCCTCGTGCTCATGGCTTGGGGTATCGGACCAGGCGATGCCGTCATTTGCCCCACTTTCACTTTCTGCGCGACGGCTGAAGTGGTGGCGCTCTGCGGCGCGACACCGGTCATGGCCGACGTGGAAGCGGCTACGTTTAATCTCAACCCGGCAAGCTGCGAACGCGCCGTGGCAACCGCGAAGCGACTCGGGCTAAAGCCTCGGGCCATCATTCCCGTCGATCTGTTCGGTCTACCGGCGGACCACGACGCGATCGGCGCCGTCGCCGCCAAGCACGGCCTGCTGGTGCTCGACGACGCGGCTCAGGCGTTCGGCGCCACCTACCGTGGCCGCAAACTTGGCGTGATCGGGCCAGCGACGGCGACGAGCTTTTTTCCGGCAAAGCCGCTCGGCTGCTACGGCGACGGCGGGGCCATTTTCACCGACGACGAGGATCTGGCCGTGCGGCTGAAAAGCCTGCGCGTCCACGGCGAGGGCACTGATAAATATGACGCCGTGGGCATCGGCATCACTGGCCGGCTTGATTCGATCCAAGCGGCGATTCTTCTCGAGAAGCTGAAGATTTTTCCGGATGAGATCGTGGCGCGAAACGCAGTGGCTCAGCGTTACACTGCGGGCCTAGCCGGCGTTGCCACGGTCCCGCAGGTCGGCAACGAATCGACCTCGGTTTGGGCGCAATACACCATCCGGCTTGCGCCGGGACGGCGGGATGCACTCGCCGCCTCGTTAAAGGCTCAAGGCATCCCGACCGCGATTTATTACGCTAAGCCGCTGCATCGTCAGGCCGCCTATCGCGATTTCCCGGTGGCGGATGGCGGCCTGCCGGTGAGCGATGAACTGGCCAGAGAAGTGATCAGTCTGCCAATGCACGCCTATCTCGAGGCGCCGGTGCAGGACCGGATCGTCGCTGCGGTTTGTCGGGCGCTGGCAGGCTAGCTCGTCCCAAGCCCTCCCGCGTAGCGAAGCGCCTCGCGGGAGGCTAAAAGCGAGCATGATTAAGCGGATTCTCACCGTCGGCGGCTTTACGCTGCTCTCGCGCCTGACCGGCTTTTTCCGCGACATCATGCTAGCGGCGATCCTCGGCGCCGGGCCGGTCGCCGACGCTTTCTTTGTTGCCTTTCGGCTGCCGAACCACTTCCGCGCGATCTTCGCCGAAGGCGCTTTCAATGCCGCGTTCATTCCGGCTTACGCGCGTATTCGAACCCAAGGCGGCTCGCAATCCGCGGCGCTGTTCGGCGACCGCATCTTCACACTCCTGATTGCGACGCAGGTGGTGCTGTTGGCGTTCGCGCTCATTTTTACGCCGCAGGTGATCGAGCTGTTGGCGCCTGGCTTCTCGCACGAGCCGCAGCAGTTTTCGCTTGCAGTCAGTTTAACGCGCATCACTTTCCCCTATCTTCTGCTGATCACGCTGGTAACTTTGTGGGGCGGAATTCTCAACGCGCTGCATCGCTTCGCAGCGCCGGCCGCAGCGCCAATCCTGCTCAACGTATCGATGATGGCGACGCTGGCGTTGGCCGGCTTCTTCGGCGGCGCCGGTTATGCGGCAGCCTGGGGGGTGCTGATTTCCGGCGTACTGCAAGCCCTGCTCGTCGGTGGCGACACCCTGCGTGCCGGCGTGTTTACGGTATTTCGGGAGCTCCGCTTTGACGCCGATGTGCGCCGTTTTTTCAGCGCGCTGTTGCCGGCGACGATCGGCTCGGCGGGCACGCAACTCGCATTGTTCGCCGACACCATCATCGCAAGCTTCTTGGCAACCGGTGCGATCTCGGCGCTCTATTATGCCGACCGCATCGATCAGCTGCCGATTGGCGTCATCGGCATCGCCGTAGGCACCGTGCTGGTGCCTGAAATGACGCACCGGATCGCGGCCGGTGACGAAGCCGGCGCCCGCTCGGCGCAAAATCGCGCTATCGAATTTGCGCTCCTGTTGGCGATCCCTTGCATTGTTGCTTTTTTGGTGGTGCCCGACACCATCATGCGCGGCCTGTTCATGCGCGGACGGTTCACGGCCGACGACGCGCACGTCGCCGCCATGACGCTCGTCGCCTATACGATCGGGCTTATTCCATTCGTGCTCATTCGCAGCGTTGTCGCTCCGTTCCTCGCACGCGGTGATACGCTGACGCCCATGAAGGCAGCGTTGATCGGCACCGCCGTCAACATCGTGTTCAAGATCGCGCTGATGGGTTCACTGGCGCAGGTCGGGCTCGCGCTTGCGACCTCGATCGGCGCTTGGATCAATTTCGTGCTGGTGTTATGGCTCGCAGCGCGGGCCGGTCATATCGCCGCCGATGCAACGCTCAAATCGTCACTGCTCAAGCTCGCCGTCGCCGGCATTGCGATGGCGATCCTCCTTTTGATCGTCGCGCCGCTCACGGGCGCAGCACTATCGTCCTGGTCCAAATTCCGTAGCGAGGCGGAGCTCGTTGTGCTGGCGATCGTCGGCGGCGTGTTTTACGGAGCACTTGTGCTAGCACTGTTCGGACCCCGATGGCTGTCGCTTCTGCGTAAGCGTGCGCAGAAAGCGCCGGCGGCACCTATCGAAGCGTTCGAGGGCACGACACCGCCACCCGCTGGACCTGACGATGTATAACCGAGCCAAGCGCTCTTAATAAAATCGAGATAATTCTAGCGAACTGTGCAAATGGATTTTGCAAAGTTTGAGCAATATTTGTGCAGTCACGCGCGGACGTAAATTCTTGTCGCATCAAATCGCGGCGGAATTATCCGGGGGGATATCGTGCTTAGGTTCTGGACCTACTGTTACGAGGCAGCGCGCTTCAGCTACGAAGCGCAAGCGGTTATGTCGGCCCGCTTTGTGCTCCTTGCATCGGGAGATCCCTCGGCCCCGGCCGAGGCGTACCGCATGATATCTGAGAAAGCCATCGCGTTTGCTGATGCCCAGGCCGCAGCTGAACAGGCGCTGGCAGATGGTCGCAGCATCTACGAGGCGGCCGAACGGGCCTACGCTCCACTGCGCAATTGCGTGCGCGAAAACAGTACCCGGCTTCTATCCGCCGCGGATTGAGGCGACGACTTAACGCGTGTCAACGGACCGGCGCGTTGCGCTTCATGTACGGCTCTAGCGTCGCAAGCGGGATGTCGACGTCGAACTCCCCGCCGGTCAGACCGGATATCGTTCCAAAGATGAAAATCACCGTGGCTTGATCGGTGCCCCACACCCAGTTGCGGTCTTCGACTCTAGAGTTTCGGCGATCTCGGCGTCGTCAGGATCGGGCGCCTCCCGCTCGCTGAACTGTCGGTGTAGTTCTCCTTTGCACCGTACCGCCACAAAGGCTTTCCATTCGCCGCCTGGTACGAATATGTCGTCGAGCGTGACAAGACGGCGCTTCGCCAGATCCCAGGTAAAGGATCGCTGAGCGAGGAGATTGTGATTGCCGCCGGTGAAATCGTCAGTCGAAACCTGAAAGCTGACGATGCGGTTATCTAAGCGCACTGCAGTGTAAACACGCCGGGCGGATCGTCTCATGGCTCCAAAATCCCCGTCGCTCGGGAACAGCTCTTTGTCATCCATTCGCCACCGACCGAGCATCAGGGTCTTGAAGATGAAAGCGTTGAAAGCCGCCGCGCCGCGTCCCCCCGTCATCCACGGATAAACGTCGCTTTCGGCGATGCGCTGATTTGCGCGGGCGCGAAACCGCATGCGCGGCTCAAGCGCCGCCGACCAGGCCTTGTCTGCTTTGAGGTCGCTGAACAGATTCACGCGGTCGCCGAATTCTGTCGTCAGACATTCGGTGATCACGCCCCGGTCGCCGGGCGTTTCGGGCATCGGCGCGTTGGCGCCGCAAATGTCTATCACGTAGTTGAACCACGCCCGCTCGGCGGTGACAACGGTCGCGAAACTCGCGGCAGATAACTCGCGCTTGAGCGCGCTATAGGCTTCGCCCAGCGCTTTGTCGGACTTTGAAAGCGCCGCGTCGGCGCAGATGAGCCGCTCTCCGGTCGTCTTTGCCGCGGCGCAATCGAAGCTCGGCCCACTATATCCCGCTTTGTATTGCTGCGGGTCCATGCCGGTCGGACGCTCCAGCGTATAGATGACGTCGCCCTGCAGCATCACCAGATCGGCATTGTCGTCGAAGTAGAAGTCACGCACCTCGGTGTCGCAAATGACGCGGTAGGTGGAAATTTGCCCGCCGAGACGTAGCCTTTTTGCCAACCTTCCATCCTTGTCGCCTGCAAGCGCGCCGCCAAACGCTTCGCCTCGATAGGTCACGCCGGATGAATATTTCGCGTCCGAGCAGGAAAGCGGCGGGGGGCCCTTCACTCCGCCTTCGGCAAATTCGACGGCAAATTCGAGAAGCGGCACGTCCTTTCCTGTCAGGGTCAGCTTGCGTAGCTTCGTCCAAGGCGCAGGCTTGGCCTCAATAATACGCCAGACGCCGGCAAAGCCCGCCTCGGGTGACCGCCCCGCCGGCATCATCGATCCCGCTTGCGCCGCTGAAAACGCCAGCGGAGCGATCAGTCCCGCGACCGCAAGCAGCCGTCTCATGTCGTCATTCCGTCAGCTTCGCGGATTGATGGGGCGGTTTTCGGTCCAATCCCACGTCCCGGCGTCGCGATCGCGAACCGCTTCTTTCCATCCGACTGTCTCAGCCCGCTGCTTGAAATTTATACCCTCTGGCGAATGCCGGGTGATGCCGTCAAAGACGGTGGCGATGAGCTGCGTGTTCTTCAACCCCATGGCTTCGATGGCCTGATTGACCACCAGCTTCTGCATCATGAGCTGATTGACCGGCACGGTGGCGATGCGCTCCGCAAGCGCCTCGACCTCCGCATCAAGACTTCTGAGGTGGCACCGCCTTGAGCACCAGCCCGATTTCTTCAGCCTCGCTGCCGGTGATCTTGTCACCGGTGAACAACATGCGCTTGGCGCGCTCGGGGCCGAGCCGATACACCCACATTGCCGTGGTCGGACAACCCCACACGCGCGTCGGCATGTAGCCGATGCGCGCATCGGTGCTCATGACGATCATGTCCGCACAGAGCGCAATATCGGAGCCGCCGGCGACAGCATAACCATGCACTTTGCAGATCACCGGCCGATAGGAGCGCCACAGGCTCATGAACATTTCGGTGTTGCGCATCATGAAGGCGTAATCTTTCATCGGATCCCAGGGCATTTCCTGAGTGACGCCCGTGCCGCCGCTGCTTTCCGCGTAGTAGGTGAGATCGTAGCCGGCGCAGAATGCCTTGCCGGCGCCAGAGAGCACGATGACGTGGACGCCGGGATCGGCGTTGGCCCGCTCGACGCAGCCGGCAAGTTCGGCCGGCACGTCGTCATCGATGGCATTCATGACTTCGGGGCGGTTGAGCGTGACGCGCCCGATCCGCCCATCCTTTTCATAGATTACCTTCGGCATTGGGGCCTCCCTCCGGAAAGCTTTCGTTTACCATGTTTGTCTACAAAGACGAGACGAGGCGCCGTCGTCGACGTCCTTTGCGTGAGCTCGACATGAGCGTCTTCTGCGCACAACAGGATTTCGCGGACCACTTCACCAGCCCGCTGCCGCGGCGGAGCGCATCATGCTGATCGCCAGCCACATCACAATCGGCCCGCTGGTCGCCGAGGATTTCGGGCCGCTATTCTGCTGGATAAATGACGTCGCCGCCGCGCGTCTCGACTTTGCCTATCGTCCGGTCGACGTGGTGGCTCATCAGCAATGGTGGGACAGTCTCAGCAAGGACCAGACGCGAGTCGTATTTGCGATCAGAAAGGCGACGGAACCGTCGATCATTGGCTACATTCAGATCAATGGGATCAATGGTGTGCACCGTTCGGCGGAGATCGGCATCAGGATCGGTGAAGAAAAAAATCGTGGACAGGGCTACGGCAAGGAAGCTTTACAACTCGCCGTCGAGTTCTGCTGGAACCACCTTAACCTCAACCGCGTGCAACTGATCGTATTCAAGCACAATGTCCGAGCCATCAGCGCGTACAAGGCGGTCGGCTTCAGGAAAGAAGGCGTGTTACGGAAGGCAGCCTTCATCGGTGGCGGCTGGGTCGATCTCGTCGTGATGGCGGCGTTGCGCCCGGCGCCCGCACGGCAGCGAAAGCTGCGATTGTCGGCATCTGCAAAAGCTCCTCTGACAGACGCTCCCGGAACGCCTGAGATCGCCGCAGCGGAAACTCATCTCCGGGTCGCCTGAGCGCGGCCCGCTCCTTGAATCGACGTCGTCGTAGCGGCTGACCGTACGGCCGTTTCATTGGCCAGTCCGGCCAGCAATGCAGCGGCGAGGAGTAACCTTGCCCCATTCATCTCGGCGTCATGTTCACCTAACTTTGCAAAGCTGCGAGCGCGGCGGGCGCAACTTGATCGCCCCATTCCTGGACGAAATGTCCTGCCGCGGCGAATTCGAGCGGCGGCGGACAACCGCGAATGTCTTTATGAAGAGCTTGCATCACCGGCGGCCCGAGCACCGGGTCGGTCATGCCGATCGCCATGATACTTTTTCCAGTCCAATCATCGCGCCAGAAATCGCGTGCCGCTCGTTCGATCGCGGCGCCTGGGCTGTCGGGGTATTCCGGCACCAGCTTGGGAAAGCGTCGCACACCCGCCTTGTAGGTTACGTCCGGATAAGGCGCCGCGTAAGCGGCGGCCTCTGCCGCCGACAGATGCGGGCATGCTCGCGCCATCAGGCGGTCGACCGCCATATCGGGTTGGCTGTTCGAGAAGGCCCGCCAATCTAAAAAACCTTTGGGCAATGGCAGCTCGCCAGTCGGCAACGCCGTATTCATCACGATCAGCCGCGAAAATCGCTGCCGATTGTCGAGCGGCAGCGTCAGGCCGAGAATGCCGCCCCAGTCCTGCACCACAAGCGTGATGTTGGTCAGGTCGAGCGCGCGGACAAACGCAAGGAGGCTGTTGCGATGGAAGTCGAATGTATAGACGCCATCGTCGGCCGGTTTGTCTGACCGGCCAAAGCCAAAAAGGTCCGGCGCCACAACGCGGTCACCGGTCGCGAGGAAATGCGGAATCATCCGCCGGTAAAGATAGCTCCAGGTCGGTTGGCCGTGCAGGCAAAGAAACACCGAGGCGGTATTCGGTCCCTCATCGAGAAATGACATCGCCAAGCCCGAATAGCCCGGCAAGTCGTCGCGGCTGCGCGCTGGCCAGGGAAACCCGGGCAGGTCGGCAAAGCGCTCCGGAGGCGTTTTTAAGACGGTTGTCATGCTGTCCGATGGCGGCCCACGAGCGTTATGCGCGAGCGCACCCATCGCTCATATGTTTAGCGGTGTCTAGATCGGTTTCGCGAGGGCGCCGGACGGCAATATTCAGTCCGGCTTCTTTATTTTATGACTTGCTAAATTAGTAATACCTAATATATAGATGCCGAGCGAGAAGGAGAGCCAATTTGATCTTGCAGATCAACGACGCGAAGGAGCTGACGGCGAAGGCCGTCGAGGCGACGCGCCTTCTGACCGCACTCGCCAACGAGAGCCGGCTAGCGATTCTCTGCCAGTTGGTTGAGGGCGAGCGTTCGGTCGGCGAGCTTGTCGAGGCCGTCGGACTGACTCAATCGGCGCTTTCGCAGCATCTCGCCAAGCTTCGTGCTGCCGACATCGTCGCCACGCGGCGGAGCGCGCAGACCATTTATTACCGGTTGGCCAGCAAACCTGCCGGCAGCGTGATGCAGACCCTGGCTGAGATCTATTGCCGGCAGCGTCCGCGGAAATCTTCACACTGAGCACTTCACATAACAGGAGAAAATCAAATGCAGATCAAATCAATCGATCCGGTTTCGTTGAAGAAGCGCCTCGACGAAGGCAGCGCTATCCTGATCGACGTCCGGGAACCGCATGAACATGCCCGCGAACACATCGAGGGTGCGCGACTCGCTCCGTTGTCGCGGTTCAAGACTGAAAATTTCGGCGAAGTTGGCGACAAGACGGCCGTTTTCCACTGCCACAGCGGGGGTCGGACTGGTTCAAACGCGCGGCTTCTCACATCGAAGGGCTTCCGCGATGCTTATCACCTGAGCGGCGGCATCATGGCCTGGAAGGCCGCGGGGCTGCCCACGCGATCCAACCGCGAAGTCGCGGGTGAAAGCGGCCGCAAGCGCTTCTGGCTGTTTTAAGACAACAAAGTGCGGGCCACAGACCTATGGCGGCCGATCGGCGAATGCTTACCTGTGCATTCGCAGGTGGTAACTGCGCCTCAGCGCGCGCCGATCTGAATGCTTGACGGTCTGTATTGAGAGAGAGTCCATGGCAACGCCTCTGACCATTCCATGTCCGCATTGTCACACGCTGAACCGGCTGCCACCCAACCGTTTGGGAGAGGGCGGCAAATGCGGTCAATGCCATCAGCCGCTCTTTGCCGGGCGACCAATCAATCTCGACACCGCCCATTTCGACCGCCATGCCGGCGCTGCCGACTTGCCGCTGCTGGTTGACTTCTGGGCGGCGTGGTGCGGCCCGTGCCGCGCAATGGCTCCGGTATTTGAGGCGGCGGCGAAGGA
This sequence comes from uncultured Alphaproteobacteria bacterium, assembly GCA_963727325.1. GTDB lineage: Bacteria > Pseudomonadota > Alphaproteobacteria > Rhizobiales > Xanthobacteraceae > BOG-931. The sequence continues at coordinate 95,321 of CAVSFV010000012.1, read as the reverse complement.
ATTCGAGCCCCGACTGCGTTTCGCCAAGGTCGATACCGATGCTGAGCAGAACCTGGCGGCCCGCTATCACATTCAGGCCATACCGACGATGATCCTTGTCCACCACGGGCGAGAATTGGCGCGCCATAGCGGAGCCATGCCGGCCGGCGCGCTCCGTAGCTGGATCGCTCAGCACCTCAACGCATGAAGCGCGAGCCGACCGCTTTTTCTCGGTCGGCTGAATGCCCCGCCGCGGATTTTAGCGGGGCATGATCTTTCCGGAGAATTGGCCGCCATCCTGATCAAGCCCGAGTGCTGGCTTTTCCGGATTATGCTTCAAGCAGCCGGTCTCTTGATCTTGCCGATATCGAGAAACTTCATCACGAGCCTCTCGTAATACGGTTCAGTCGCGCCGACGCGAACCTTGTGTAAAAAGTATTTCTCGAACGCGACTTTGGCGACGTGAACCCAACGGCCGCTCGACGCCCAATTGACATTTCGCGGTGGATTTTGCGGCATGGCGACAAAAGCCACGCCAGAATCGCCAAAGTCAGCGAGACAAATTGCATTCCAGGTCGCTTCGTGGGTTGTCTCCTGACCGCGCACCAGCTGGCCGATGTTCAGAGCCGTCGCCGTCACCATGGATTCGATCATGTAACCGGTCTTGGGAACGCCGACCGGCACGGCGGTCTGCTCAAGCGGCGCGATTGCGATACAAACGCCAACGCCGAATACGTTGCGGAATTTCGGATTGCGCTGATGTTTGTCGACGACAATAAACCCGCGCGGATTGGTCAAGCCTTCGATGCCGCGCACCGCACCGATGCCCCGAAACGCCGGGATCATCATGGAGAACTTGAACGGCACCTCATGTGTCTTTTTTGGTTTGCCGTCGTCGTCCACCTCCGTCACGTGCACCTTGTCGCTATCGACCTTGTCCACCTTGGCGTTGACGATCCATTTGATATGGCGCTGGCGCATCTCTGATTCGAGCACGCCCTTGGTGTCACCCACCCCGCCGACGCCGAGGTGACCGATGTAAGGCTCCGCCGTCACGAAGGTCATCGGCACTTTGTCCCGAATACGCCGCCGGCGGAGATCCGCGTCCATGATCATCGCGAACTCATAGGCCGGACCGAAGCACGATGCGCCCTGTACACCGCCGACGACGATTGGCCCCGGATTCTTGCAGAATTCTTCCCACTTTTTATTGGCCGCCGTAGCGTGGTCGACATCGCAAATCGAATTGGTGTTGCGTTCGGGCCCGAAGCCTTCGATCTCGTCAAAAGCCAGTTCGGGTCCAGTGGCGACGACCAGAAAGTCGTAATCGACGGACGAGCCGTCACCCAGCTCGATTCGGTTTTCATCCGCATGAACACGCTTTGCCCCTGCGCCACTAAACCCTATTCCATGCCGCGCAAGAACCGGTCCCAAGTCGACGATGATGTCGTTCTTTAAACGCCATTTCACGGCGACCCACGGATTTGACGGCGTGAACTGAAAGAACGACTTATTGGACACCAGCGTAACGCGGTCTTCTTTGCGCACTGCTTTCTTTGTTTCATAAGCGCAAGACACGCCGCCTATGCCGCCCCCGAGTACGATGATATGCGACATTTCTTCCTCCAAATTTCAACTTTTCGATTTAACCCAAAGTGAAAGCGAAAAAACGAAATGATGCTTTGATGTATATCAACAAGTTGCGACTTTGCGAACTATGCGCAATCGCCATCAACACCAACTGGCATCCTCCTCGCGCGGCACGCGGAAAAGCTCTTGAATATTCGCTTCGATCAGGCGAAAGCCGACATTTCCGTAAATCTTCTGACGCCCCTCGTTGAGCACCAGACTCGGACTTCCTTCGATCCGCATCTTGTCGGCATCTTGATAATCCGCCGCCAAGCCGGCGAACGCAGCGCCACTGTGAATGAGCTCTTTAATGGCGCCGATGTTCGCGCCAACGCTCTCGGCTATCTCGCATTGCACCTCCCAGCGGGAAATGTCGCGGCAGTCGTGAAAGAACGCATTGCGAAGCGCCCACATGAGTTGATCAAAAATGCCCGGGGGAGCCTGACCGGTTGCCGTAGTGTCGCGCTCCCACTCCTGGACCGCCTTCATAAATAAGTGCGGACTGGCCGAACTCGGCGGTCTCGTTTTCAGCCAAATGTCGGGATGAAGCGTGATATGCGGAAACTTCTCCGCCGTGTGTAGCAGATGTGCATTAAACCCCTGGTATCCGCCTTTGTCTTTCCAGTTTAGTTTGATCTTGCCGGCAGTGTCGCCGAAGACGGAGCAGAAACGGTGCCTTATTCGCACCTTATCGCCGAATTTTTCTTTGACCGCGGTCATGCGGGCTTCAGAGACGTAGGCCCAAATGCACAAGACATCGGAAAAATAAGTAATTTCAACTTGGTCCATTTCTTATATTCCGAAGCACATCTGCGGCCTTGGTTTGCCGTCAAAATTGGTCGCCCCCGGAACGGCAGGCGTGCCGGCCCCTCTGGTTCACCAAATAAATCCTCTGCAGCGAAGGCGGGTCCGCCGCGCCTGAACAAATCGTTCGGTTACGCTGCGCCTGAACTCGTCGCGCAGGTCGAAAGGCCGATTGCGCTATATAGCGGACAGGTGCCAAAGGCTGCGGTCAAAATCGGCACGATTCCGATCCAACCAACCCAATTCCAGCCGGTGTCCGGAAATCCTGCTCGTACCGCAAAGGCGATCAGAATAAATCCGAGAACCAAACGAAACACACGATCCACGTTGCCAACATTCTTCGACATTCATCTCACTCCCAAATAAGCATCTCACTCCCGAGGGTGCTTGAAGGAGGATCCCAAGTTCTTCGAATTCAGCATTGATTTAGGTCAAGGCCCCAAAAGGGCCAGGACGCTGCGCATCTCCCGCTGACAAATAAGGTGGACGTCCGCTGGAGCCCGTCATGGGCTGTTATTCTGCCTGATGTTGCAGCGCAAACATTTCGAAAATTTAATACGAAACAGCGGAACGCACACGTTCGCGGCTACTTAGTTTACCGGTCTCGGCCGAACGAGATAGCCGCGGTGGAAGAGTTTAGGCGGCCATAACGGACGAGAAAGGCCTGCAAACCGGAGCGACTTCGATGTCCAAGAATTTATCCAAAACGATGATTGCATTCGCAGTTGCCGTGGTGCTCGGCACCGCAACAATGACCACCGGCGTGATGGCCGCCGGTCATGGCGGCGGTGGCCACGGTGGTGGCGGTCACGGCGGCTTTGGTGGCCACGGCGGCGGCTTTGGCGGGCATGGCGGCTTTGGCGGGCACGGTTTTGCCGGAGGCCACGCCGGATATGGCCACGGCGGTTGGAGAGGCGGTCACTACGCCAGGGGTTATGGGCACCGAGGTTATGGATTTGGCGGTCTGTACGGCTATGGCGGCTTTTGCTTTCCAACCCCGATCGGCTCGATCTGTCCCTAGCCGCCCCTCGAGAGGGAAGTTGCCGGAGCGGCTGACTGGCGCGCCTAAAGTCGCAACCCGGCAGGTTTTTGAAAGCCTGCACGCCGTGCCGGAGCGGGCCCCTCAACTCGGGAGTAAAAGGTCTGCGCCATATCCGCCGGCCATCGAGCGCTTTCGGGAGCAACTTGGACTGCGCAATTCTCCATCGTACGATACCGAGACTTGGCCGATAGACCTTGTCGTGCCGAGACTTGGGTCGAGGCGAATGGAAAATGAGAGGGCGTTTTTCCTTCAGCTTACTGATGCCGCTCGGAATAGCGATCCTGGTGGGACGGGCGGACGCTGAAACTCCGCCACTCGCCTACATCAGTTCGGGGAGCTGCATTGCATCTCCGAATGGGTTCGATTCGAAGCTCCAACCTGTCAATTCCGGGGTGGCTTGGAGAACAACGTTTAACGCCGTCGGCAGCACGGACGTGAACGGCAATGTCACAGAAGTCGGCCAATCCGTGGATAGTGCGTCTTTCGGCGTCGGGCCGCGCATGCATACTCCCGCAGCTAACGCCTACAAAGATACGTTTACTTCCGCGATCACCGGACCGAATGGAGACCACAGTTTCACGCTTCACGCGAAGGTGCTCAGCGGAGCCTTTACTGCCGGGCCAAATCTCGGCGCAACCTTTACGATGTCCGGCTTCAATCTCAAAGGGTGGATCAGTGAAAATGGGCTGAGCGTATACGGAAGCAGCGGGTCGCCCGTGATCCAGACTGTTTTGCTGTCCAATGGCAGCAGCTTTCAGCGCATCTGCACGATGTCGATCGTATCAACGACTTCGCGTCAGTGAGATTACGGCGCTTTCGCAGCCCGTGATGATAACTGTCGCGGCGGCCCAAACAGCCAACTATCGTCTGTTGGCAGCGCTCTGGTAAAGCAAGGGCGCATCATGATGCTTCGGCGGGATTTCGCCGCTACCCATCCCGCCCGATCAAAGCTACCATCCGCACGGAATCTCATCGTCGGCCGGACTGAAAAGGAAAATAAGGGAATGCGGTCTTTACGGGCTTTATTCATCGCGATCGCGCTGACCGGTCTGGCGGCGTCTGCGGTTTGTGCGCAGGAGCCGGTCAAGATCGGGCTTATTACCACTCTGAGCGGGCCCGGCGGGTACCTCGGTGCCGACATCCGCGACGGCTTTCAGCTTGCCGTCGAAATGGAAGGCGGGAAACTCGGCGGCGTTCCGGTTCAGGTGCTTGTCGAGGACGATGGCTTCAAACCCGGACAGGGAAAGCAGATCGCGGACAAGTTTCTTAAGAATGAGAACATCAAGCTCTTCACCGGCATCGTGTTTTCCAACATCGTCAACGCGACGATCCCCGATATTCTCGATGCCGGCGCGATTTACGTAAGCCCGAACGCGGCGCCGTCGAATTTTTCCGGCAAGGACTGCAACAGGAACTATTACGTCGTGTCATGGCAGAACGACTCGCTGCACGAAAGCGCCGGCCAGAACGCCACCAATCTGGGTTACAAAAAAGCGTTTATCCTCGCCCCCAACTATCAGGCCGGTAAGGACGCGCTCGCGGGTTTCAAGCGCTACTTCAAGGGTGAGATCGCTGGTGAGCTCTACACCCGTCTGGACCAGACCGACTACGCCCCGGAAATGGCGCAGATCCGCGCCGCCCAGCCGGACGTCGTGTTCCAGTTCCATCCCGGCGGTCTCGGCATTTCCTTCATGCGCCAATACCAGCAGGCTGGTTTGCTCGGCACGATCCCGATGGTGGTGGCAGCGCCTTCGATGGACACGACTATTCTGAAGGCGATCGGCGATGCCGCGATCGGCGTCAATGTCAGTTCGCAGTGGAACCTCGACTTCGAGAATGACGCCAACAAAAAATTTGTGGCGGCATGGCAAAAGAAATTTGGCGCCGAACGGCTGCCGACCTTCTACGCCAGCCAAGGCTACGACACGGCGCTTGCTATCGGCGCAGGCCTCAAGGGCGTCAACGGCGATCTCGGCAATACCGACGCGTTTCGCACCGCCATGCTGAAAGCCGATTTCCACTCGGTGCGAGGCGCCTTCAAATTCGGCAACAACCAGCATCCGATCCAGGATTGGTACGCGCTGCGGGTCGAAAAAGGTCCGGACGGCAAGCCTTTGATCAAGACTGTCGGCAAGGTGATGTCTGATCACGGCGACGCTTATGCCAAGGAGTGCAAGCTCTAAGCGCGCGGCGGCGTCCGACGGGCTCCGACAAATATGACCCTGGCGCTCGAGCAAACACTCAACGGCATCCAGTTCGGCGTGATGCTGTTCTTGTTGGCGGCTGGACTGACGCTGATCTTTGGCGTCATGCGCATCATCAATCTGGCGCACGGCGCGTTCTATATGATCGGAGCTTATGGTGCGGCGTTCGTGGGCGAGCGTACCGGGTCGTTCGTTCTTGCGGCGCTCGCCGGTCTTGCAGCGGCCGCCGTCGCCGGCCTGATCATCGAGTTTGTGGTGATCCGGCGACTTTACTCCCGCGATCATGTTCAGCAGGTGCTCGCGACCTTCGGCGTCATCCTCCTTGTCAATGAAGGAACGACCATCTTGTTCGGCCGGCAGCCGCTCTATCTGCCGACACCGGCCATTCTATCCGGCACGGTGCAGATAATTCCGGGCGTGCCGTATCCGGCCTATCGCCTGGTAATCATCGCGGCCGGGCTCATGGTCGCAGTCGGGCTGTCTTTGTTTATCAATAAGACGCGAATCGGGATGCTTGTGCGCGCCGGCTCCACGCATCGCGAAATGGTGCGTGCGCTCGGTGTCAACGTCCGCCTTCTCTACACGCTGGTGTTCGGCTTGGGCGCGCTATTGGCTGGCTTGGGCGGCATCTTGGCTGCGCCGCTTCTTGCCGTTCAAGTCGGGATGGGGGAGCAGATTCTGATTTTGACATTTGTGGTCGTCGTGATCGGCGGGGTCGGATCGATCCGCGGCGCCTTTATCGGGGCCATGGTCGTCGGTGTCACCGATACCCTGCTGCGCGCCTTTCTGCCGGTTGTGTTGCACCGGGTCATGACGATCTCCGAGGCCGATGCGCTCGGCGCCGGGTTGTCCTCCATGGGCATTTATCTTGTCATGGCGCTGGTGCTTCTGATCCGACCGCAAGGGCTGGTTCGTGCTCCAGGCTGACGTGGCCGGCGCCGTCAGGATGTCTCAGCGGCCCATGCTGTGGCGCGCGGGAGGCGTCGTTGCGCTCGCGCTATTCATGCTGCTTCTACCATGGGCCGCGACCAAAGCAGGCAACCCGGCGTTAGTTTCGCTTGCCACACGGATTATTATTTACGCGATCGCTGCGGCCAGCCTCAATCTCATTCTCGGTTATGGCGGCCTCGTCAGTTTTGGCCACGCGGCTTATTTTGGCGTCGGAGCCTATGCGGTCGGCATGCTCTATTTCCACTTTAGCAACGCCGAGCCGTTTCTTGGCTTCATTCCCGGCACCAACCAGTTGCTCATGACCATACCGGTCGCCGTCCTGGCCAGCGCGTTATTTGCGTTTGTCCTCGGCGGACTTTCGTTGCGCACGACCGGGTTGCAATTCATTATGATTACGCTTGCCTTCGCGCAGATGGTCTTCTTCCTTTTTGTTTCGCTCAAATACTATGGCGGTGACGACGGACTGATCGTGCGTCACCGCAACGTTTTGTTCAATCTGGATACGGCGAACGACACGACGTTTTATTTTGTCTGTCTTGCGGTCGCGGCAATTTATTTTTTTCTGTTCTGGCGGCTCGCCCAATCGCGGTTCGGTCTGGTGCTCGGCGGTATTCGGCAGAATGAGCGCCGGCTCGCTGCAATCGGTATTTCGACTTACCGTTACAAACTTGTGGCGTTTGTGATCGCCGGCGCCGGGGCCGGATTGGCCGGCGCGCTGATGGCCAACTTTGCCAAATTCGTTAGTCCGGATCTGTTGCACTGGTCGCAATCCGGGGAACTAATGATCATGGTGATCCTCGGCGGCGGCGCGACGCTGTTTGGGCCGGTGATCGGCGCCGCCTTGCTGATCGGCCTTGAGACGGTCCTCACCGGCTGGACCGAGCATTGGCAAGTCTTCCTTGGCCCGTTCCTGATCCTGATTGCACTGTTTACCCGAGGCGGCGTGCTGTCTTTGTTCAAAATGGGCGTGGGCGGCTCCCATGCTTGAACCGCTGTTGCGCATCGACAATCTGACCAAGCGATTTGGCAGCCTTGCCGCGAGCGATGGGCTGTCACTCGAGGTCGTTGCCGGCGAAGTCCACGCGGTCATAGGCCCTAACGGCGCCGGCAAAACAACGCTTATCTCCCAGCTTTTCGGCGAGCTGGCGCCCGACGCAGGCGCCATCCTGTTTGCAGGCAGGAACATCGGCGGGCTGACAACTGCCGAGCGTGTTCACGCCGGTTTGGCGCGTTCGTTTCAAATTACCGAACTTCTGCCGGAGTATACGGCGCTCGACAATGTGGCCCTCGCAGCGCAGGCGCGCCTGGGTCACAGCTTTCATTTTTGGTCGAATGCACGCCGTGAGCCCTCGCTCCGTGACGCGGCCTTGCACGCGCTTTCGCGGGTCGGGCTCGGCTCCCGCGCCGGCATCGTGGTCAGCGAAATGTCACACGGCGAGCAAAAGCAGCTTGAGCTTGCGATTGCGCTCGCAACCAGGCCGCAACTCCTTTTGCTCGACGAACCGATGGCCGGACTGGGCGCGACCGAATGCGCTTCCACTGTTGCGCTCCTCCGCAGTCTCAAGGGTGCCATAACGATCCTTCTGGTCGAGCACGACATGGATGCGGTCTTTGCGCTGGCCGATCGCATCTCGGTATTGGCGAACGGACGGCGCGTGGCGACCGGCACGGCGGAAGAGATCCGTAATAATGAAGTCGTGCGGCTGGCGTATTTTGGCGAGGGAGACACCTAGTGCTGCGCGTGGAAGGTCTTCAGGCCAGCTATGGCCGCGGCCAGGTGTTGTTCGACATTCGCCTCGATGTCGGACCGGGTGAACTCGTGACCTTGCTTGGTCGCAACGGCATGGGCAAAACCACGACGATCCGCTCGATCATGGGGCTGGTGCCGCGGCGCTGGGGAACCATCGAATTCGATGGCAAGCCGATCAGTGACTGCGTGCCGGAGACGGTTGCACGCCGCGGCCTCGGCCTGGTGCCGGAAGGTCGTCAAATCTTTCCGACCTTGACCGTGGAAGAAAATCTGCTCGCTACGGCGGCGAACCGGCTGGCGCGCACCGAGATGTGGACACTGAGCGATATCTACCGGCTGTTTCCCCGTTTGGCCGAACGGCGGACACAGTTCGGTCGCACACTCTCCGGCGGCGAACAGCAGATGCTGGCGATCGGCCGCGCGCTGATGACAAATCCTCTGCTTGTTATTTTGGACGAGGCGACCGAAGGTTTAGCGCCGGTGATCCGCGGTGAAATTTGGAATTGCATTTCCCTCTTGAAATCGCGCGGCCAGTCCATCCTCATCGTCGACAGAAATTTGAAAGTTCTGCAGCGGCTCGCCGACCGCCACTATATTATCGAAAAAGGCCGCACCGTTTGGTCCGGGAGCCCCGCCAAAATGGACAGCGAAACCGACACAGTGCATCGCTATATCGGCCTCTGAATTAGTCCTGTGATGGGCGCCCGCCGTCGGCGGTCAGATCCCGCGCCACGTCATGCCAACATCCTCATGCCAGGGCCTGGCTTTGTAATCTTTGCAACTCCAGACGGCCAACCGCCGGCATGCCAAGTTTGCGCGCGGCGCGATGGCCTTCGAACGTGGCCTCATACACTGTCCGCGGTGCAACCGCGCAGCCAATCGCCTCAACGGCGCGGCCCCGCTCGCGCAAGAGGTGATACATCGCATTTTCCGAACTGCGCGCAGTCGCCATCACGATCGTGTGGGCGGTAATTGGGCGCGACTTAGACGGCGCGTAGATGTTGGCGATCTCCACCTCGGCGCCTTTGATCAGCTTCACCGCATGATCGGTGATGATCTCGACCTCGGCCTCGTAGAGGTAGGTCAGCATCCAATGGAGGTAGACTTCCGCCGTGGTTTCCCAACCGATCATCGGCCATTTGGTCAGAAGCCTGACCCTGGCCCCGAGTCGCGCCAGCTTGACCGCGGTGAGTGGCGCGGCCACATCGGCCATCTCGTCGATCACCAGTACCTCGCCCGAGGCCGTGACCTTGTCGAGTGCAATTTCGTCCCAGGTGACGCAGCGGCCGGTCTCCCAGCCCGGCAACGCCTTGCCGGTCTGTCCTTGAAAACCGTCGCGGCGATAGCGTGCGCCGGAGGCGACCACGATATGGTCCGGGCGTTCGGCGGCGAGCACGGCATCGATGGTCTCGGCCGTCACCGGACTATTGGTCCTGATGGTAGCGCCGTTGCCTCTAGCTTGCTCAACAAGCCACGTGGCTATGGTTCCGTATTGCGTCCGATTGGGCAATGCGCCGTAAGCGCGAACGTGCCCGCCGACCTCTTGCTCCCGCTCGTAAACGACAACCTGATTGCCCCGCGCCGCCGCGATGCGGGCGTATTCGAGGCCAGATGGACCAGCGCCGATCACCAGCACGCGCTTCGGAGACGATACTTTGCGCATGGAGCTTGCGCCCCACACCCTTTCGCGCCCGACGACCGGGTTGTAGGCACACTGAACGCGGCTGCCGCGGATCACCGCGCGCCAACAGTAATTAGCAGCAACGCAGCGACGGATGTCGTTGGCGCGCCCCTCCTTTACCTTCGTCATCCATTGCTCGTCCGCGATCATCTGTCGCGCAAGCAGAATGGCGTCGGCGTCGCCAGAACCGACGAGTTCGTCGGCAACTCCGGGATGACTAACGCGGCCCACGAGCAGCACCGGCTTCTTTGCGACCGTCTTTATGGCGCGCGTATATTCACGCTCCCAGCCCTGGTCGAACGTCATCGGCGTGTGAATCCAGGAGTGATGCACGCCGGCCGACACGCTCACATAATCGATATCGAGCTCCTTCTCGAAATCAGCGTGAACGCGCTTGACGTCGTCGATCTCAAGATCTCCCTCCCAGAATGAGGTCGAGTTGATCCGGTACCCGAGAAACGGGCGATCGCCGATGCGCTTGCGGATCCGCCGCATCGCTTCGATCGAAAACCGCAATCGGTTCTCGTACGACCCGCCCCAGCGGTCGGTGCGCTTGTTGTAGAATGGCGAGAGGAATTGCCAAGGCAGATAGCCGTGCGCGATGTGAAATTCGATGCCATCCAGACCCGCCGAAATGGCGCGACGGGCGGCATCCTCGTAGCATTGCAAAATGTATTCGATCTCATGCTCTTCGAGTTCTTTGGGCGTGGGACCGCCGGGAATCTCGCCCGCCGGCACCTGGCTCGGCGCGAGCATGTAGGGATTGTATTCGTCGGGATCGCGCGCCGGGTCGGTCTTCAGGAACGGTGTCGGCGATCGCAAACCGAGATGCAGGAGCTGCACCGCAAGCGCGCAACCGTGCCGCTTCACCGCTCGCGCGACGTTGGCGAGCCCCTCGAGCTGCGCGTCGTTCCACAAACCGGGGAACCCGAGCGGCGTGTAGATGGTGTCTTTATTGATCAGATGCCCGCCGAGAATGATCATACCGAGACCGGTCTTGGCGCGCTCCTCATAATAGGCAACCGCCTGCTCGGTAAAGATGCCCTCGTGCGGACTCCGGACCCAGGTTGGGCAAACCGGGCCGAACACGACGCGATTCGATAGTGTTGTATTGCGGATGCGCAGGGGTGAGAGCAGATGATGATAGGAACCGGCGTCGGTCACGTGGTTTCCCCCTCGTGCCGTGCATTTTAGTCCCCATGACTTGCCGGCAAAATTTCATCCAACTTAGGGGATGAGGTAAGATTTCGATCAAGCCGCATCACCATCACAATGCAACAGCCCGACGTCGATCACATCTAGGCCTGTGCAGGCTGCCGCGGTTGCGTGTAGCGTAGCACGCAGAAGGTGCCGCGTGAGCGGCCGCTGGGATGCCGGACATCCTTAAATAACTGCCGGCGGGGGAAACGTGTCAATGTCTGCAATCAATGTGATTTCTCCTCCGCGCGCGCGGATCGGCATCATCGTCGCACTGGCTGCGGCCGCTGGCTTTGCGCTGGCCAACACCTCGGCGAACGTGGCTTACCAGGGCGGCAGTAACCCGCTGACAATTGCCGCGATCCGTTTTCTCGTGCCGACGGCTGCTCTTATCATTTGGCTGCGGGTGAGCAACGTTTCACTCTTTCTTCCCAGGCGCGACGCTTTCGCTGCCGTGTTCCTCGGTGTTGTGACTGCGCTCTACACATGGGCCCTCCTGCGATCATTCAGTTCTATTCCGTTCGCTCTTGCGGTGCTGATTTTCTACCTGTTCCCGCTGATGGCTGCCTTGATTGTTGCCGGCCTTGGCTGGGAGAAATTTTCCTGGAAAACCGGTGCAGCAATTGTGGTCGCCCTTGCCGGACTGGCGTTGGCCCTCGATGTGCGCGGCGGCAACCTCAATGCCGAGGGTGTGGCACTGGCTCTTTCTGCTGCGATCGGGCTGGCCATTGTCGTTGCCGTTTCCAGCCGTATTTTTGGCAAAGGCGACGCTAGGCCGCTGACCCTCTACATGGCGGCGGCTGCGAGTGTAGTGTTGCTGATAATGTGTGCCGTTAGTGGGGACTTCGCGCTACCGCACACCACCCCGGGCTGGATTGGTTTCGTGGCTGCTGCTTCGCTCTACGGTTTCGCGATGATCGCGTTTTTCATCGCAATAACAATGATCGGGCCGGTGCGCACGTCGCTGCTTTCCTACGCCGATGCACTGATATCGGCCGGCCTCGGCGTCGCTGTGCTTGGTCAGGCGCTGACGATTTTCCAGATTGCGGGGATTGCGCTTGTAATCCTTGCCCTGATTGTCGCGACCCAACCCAGATAGCGGTGCGTAGATTGCACGGCCGCAGGTGCCTCAATAAAAACGGCCGCCCGGCTTCCCAGGCGGCCGTTCTTTCATTTTACCAAAATTAGCAGGGACGATTAGCCCCACCTGATGGCAATCGCTCCTGAGATCGGGAGCGGACGCGTACGCATCCTGTGACCGTCGTTGCCGGATTGAATGACCCACCGGCCATTTTCCTGGCCGACGATCTTGCCGACATGATGCGCCCAAACCACCACCGCACCGACCCCCGCCGGTCCAGAGTGCCCCCAACGCGCCCAATTTCGCGCCAGGTTGAATTGCGGTCCTGGATCACTGCCGACCAGTTGCCGCATCGCCCAACCGCACCAGGCCGCCGGGCGGCCGCCGTAGCCACCACGAAATATGCTGCTGGTGCTGTTAGCCGTCGCCGCGTAGCCGCTCTCTTGCGATGCTGAATTGAAATAACGCGGCGCTGCATCATGGTGCGCATAGACACGGTGCGTTAGATGGGAATAAGCGCCAAGCCGATATTGTTGTCCCCGCGCTTCTGCATTTTGTGCAATCACCAATGTGGCCGCGATCGCGGCCATTAAGGTCGTCAACTTCATTCTAACCGTCCCTCGAGTTGTTTACGATGCACGCACTGTTTGATCTGCGAACAAAAACCTCGTCCAAACAGTCATGTTTGAACGAGGCTCGCAGATGCAAACGCCTCGCTGAAAGGCGAGGCGCACGGGCGTCATAGCATCTGAAGGACCATTCGCGTGTCCCGATTTTGCATGGCAAGTATTTGTTCAGTGGCCAGTGGTGCCATTTTTTGGCCCGTTTTTGTCGGCCGAAAATCTGTTAACGAATATGTTAATGCCGCGAGTGCGTCGCGATGCAATATCCGCGCCAATCAATGAAGAAATGAATCAACTACACGCCGCGACTGCGACGGGCTACGACTTCGGTTGCGCCGCCTGAATCGCCTTCCAATCAAATTTCTTGGCCAGTGTCAGCGCTTCGTCGTCGGGAATTCCGTTGAACGAGACGCTGAGCAAACCGTTCGTGCCGAGCGCGACGAGGATCGCCCCGGATTTGTCTTTGAAATTGAAGGTGCGCGTGACCGTCATGCCGTCGATCGTCGACGTATTCATGCGGCCATCGCTGGTCTCGATGTTCATCCCGGTTTGCGTCGCCGCCAATGCGCCTTTGGCGGCCATACCAAAGAGAATTTGCGCATGCAGACGCGCCGCGCCGCGCTGATATTCGCGGGTGGCGGTGATCATGCTGTTGCCTGGCATTTCCATTGAGACGCCGTCCGGCTTTTTGCCTTGCCAACCATCGAGGTCGACCAGGAAAGGAAAATAGCGCTGAAACGCCTGTTGGGCCCCGGCCGTTGAAGATTGCAGCAGCCAGCCCGCCGACAATGTAATGAGAGCGAAACAGAATGCGCGACGCCGATTGATCATTTCCAGCCCCCGAAGAATATTGATGCGGCACGATAGCAATGCCCGGCCGTGCGGGGAATGGTGTTTCGGGCCTATCCGCGCCGAACCCGTCTGCAGATTGACAACCGGCAGGGCGCAGGCGATCACAAACAATGCAGATCAAATCCAATGCCCAGCCTGTCGCCCCGGCACAGCTCGTATTCCCACACCCGGCGCCTCCCGCGCCCGGGACCGCGATCGAGATAGCGCCCGGTATACTGTGGTTGCGGCTGGCGCTGCCTTTCCTGCTCGACCACGTGAATATCTATGTCATCGATGACGGTGATGGATGGGCCGTCATCGACACCGGCCTTGGCAATGAGGCAACCAAGCTCGCCTGGCCCCTGCTGCTCGACGGGCCGCTGCGCCAGCGGCCGCTCACGCGCATCATCGCCACGCATTATCATCCCGACCATGTCGGTGCCGCAGGCTTTCTGCTGCAGCGGTTCGATGTCCCGCTCTACATGGCGGCGACGGAATATTTGCAGAGCCTGAACATCCATCTCGATCCCGGCGCACTTGAAGCCGAGCACTATCGTCGCTTCTATACCGAGCACGGTCTCGATGCCGTGACGACGCAGAGTGTCGTCACCATGGGCCACGCCTACCTTAAAATGACTTCGGGGCTGCCGCCGACTTACCATCGTATCGTCGGTGGCGATGTGTTGCGCATCGGCAATCGCGAATTCGAAGTGCTCACCGGCGCCGGACATTCCCCGGAAGAAGTCATGTTGTTCAACCGTGCGGAGAAGCTGTTCTTCGCTGCCGACCAGGTCCTGGCGAAAATCTCTCCCAACATCGGCGTCATCGCCGTCGATCCAGAGGGCGATCCGCTGGGCTATTACCTGCGGTCATTGAAAGCGCTGCGCAGAGATATCCCTGAGGACGTGCTGGTGCTGCCGGGGCACAATCTGCCGTTCTTTGGATTGCACACCCGCGTCGCGGAACTGATCGGCCATCATCAGACGCGATGCGATCTGGTCCTGGAGGCTTGCCGCACCGCGCCAAAATCGGCTGCCGAACTGATACCTTCGGTTTTCACGCGTAAGCTCGATCCGCATCAGACCGGCTTTGCATTCAGCGAGGTCTTGGCGCACGTAAACTATATGTTGCGGCAGGGTACGCTTAAGCCGGTCGCCAGCGGCGACCGCATCATGCGCACCGCAGCCGCGTCATAGCGTTACTGCCTCGAGAAATCGGATCTGGAAAACGGAGCCAGGGCCTGGTCGATGAAATCGGCTTCGACCGTTACGCCGGCCAATTATGCGGCTGCGCTTCGCGGTTTGGAGACAAACTACGCCGCCGCATGCGAGCATTTCGCTAGATTGACCACGTGATTTCGAAGCTTAGTTCTACGCAACGAAGTGCTAATTTCAGGTGTTGAGCGGCTGTCGCCCGGCTCCCAAGTGTGATCCGTCGCGCAATTAGCGCGGCGGTGGACACCCAGTACAGTGAAACCGTAATCTGAACCGGCTTGCCGTGTAGGGAAACGGTCGGCAGGGGCGAGCTGATCGGTCCGAAGGCAGCCGCCCATTACGAGCCCAAACCGGGCCGCAGGGAGGAATAAACGTGAAGCGAAGCGTCGATCGGATTCTGACCACCCACGTCGGCAGCCTGCCGCGCCCCGACGACCTGGTCGAGCTTTATCGGGACAATGCGCCCGAGAGCAAGCTGCAGCCCCGGTTGCGATCGGCGATTGCGGAAGTCGTCGGCCAGCAGACGAAATCCGGCATCGACATCGTCAACGACGGCGAATTCGGCAAGGCAATGCGCCGGGCGACCGATTTCGGCGCGTGGTGGTCCTATGTCTACGATCGTCTCGGCGGCTTCGAGCTGCGGGAAGAGCAGGTCAAGAAGGGCCGCGGAGCCTGGACGTTCGGCAGCAAGGAGCGCAAGGAGTTCGCCAAATTCTATGCCGAAGACGGCGGCATGAGCGGCGGCAGCACCGCCGGCACCTCAAGCTCCCGCATGTTTGGGCTCACCTGCACCGGTCCGATCAAATACACGGGACAGGCTGTCGTCCAGCATGACATCGCGAATCTTAAATCCGCGCTATCCGGCACATCCGTGGACGAAGCGTTCATGACGGCGGTGTCGCCGGCGACGATGCAGATTTTACCGAACGAGTATTACAAAACCCAGGAGGACTACACCTGGGCGCTGGCCGAGGCGATCCGTGAGGAATACAAGGCGATCGTCGATGCGGGTTTCATCCTGCAGATCGACGATCCTGCTTTGGTCGACATCTGGGACTGGTGGTTCTCGCTCAACGGCGATACCGCCGGCTATCGCAAATGGGCGGCGTTCCAGGTCGAGGCAGTAAACCACGCCTTGCAAGGTATTCCGGAGGATCGCGTCCGCTTTCACATCTGCTGGGGCAGTTGGCATGGCCCACATAACGGCGACGTGCCGCTCCAAGATGTGGTCGACTTGTTGATCAAGGTGAAGGCCCAAGCCTATTCGGTCGAGGCCGGCAACGTGCGGCATGAGCACGAATGGAAGGTCTGGAAGCACACGAAGCTTCCAGAGGGAAAGCTGCTCATTCCTGGCGTTGTGAGCCACGCCACCAACGTGCTGGAGCATCCCGAGCTTGTTGCCGACCGCATCATTCGGTTTGCCCAAATTGTTGGTCGCGAAAATGTCGTGGCCGGTACCGATTGCGGGCTTGGCGGACGGGTCCACCCGGAGATTGCTTGGGCGAAGCTCATCATGCTCGCTGAGGGCGCCAAGCTCGCGACCAAGGAACTGTGGCACTAAAGCGGTGCCGCCGGGCTTCCAACACGGGAAGAACCGGACTTAAGCGCGCTTGCGCTCCTGCGGTACCAGCGAGATTGCAAGCCGTTCGGTGCCACGCAACACGTCGAGCGTGACGTCTTTGCCGATCTTCTCGCCGGTCAGCGACCGGATGAGATCGTCGGCGCCGGCAATGGTTGCTCCGTCGAGGCGCAGCACGACGTCGCCAGCTTTAAGGCCGGCGCGGTCGGCGGCACTTCCGGGCTCGACAGTGCCGACCATCACCGCGTTGTCCTGAGCGTGACCAGTCGCGCGGCGCAGCCGCGCCGTGACCGCAATCTGCTGCGCGGAGATGCCAATAAAGGCACGGCGGACGCGGCCGTGCCGCACCAGCTCGCCGAGCACAAAGTTCGCCGTGTTCGCCGCAACGGCAAAGCAGATGCCCTGCGCGCCCATGATCACGGCGGTGTTGATGCCGACAACTTCGCCGTGTGAGGACACGAGCGGCCCGCCGGAATTGCCAGGGTTGAGCGCCGCATCGGTCTGGATCACATCGTCGATGAGGCGGCCGTTGCGCGCGCGAAGTGTGCGGCCGAGCGCCGACACGACACCCGTGGTTACCGTCGATTCGAAGCCGAGCGGGTTGCCGATGGCGATCACCAGTTGACCACGTTTCAAGCGCTTGGAATCGCCAAGCGAGGCAGCCGATAGCGTCACCGGTTCGTCAACGCGAATGAGCGCGAGATCTGTGTCAGGGTCGTCGCCAACCAGGCGCGCTTTAAGGTGTTGTCCGTCAGCCGTGGTCACGCCAATACGCGAGGCAGAGCCCGCAACGTGGCTGTTGGTGAGGATGAGACCGTCCGGCGCCACTACCACGCCGGAGCCTGAGCCGCCTCGCGACGGTCCACCGGCGCTGGGACCGCGGACGGCAAGGCCGACCACGGCCGGCCCGACCCGATCGACGACGTCGATTACTGCGCGCGAATACGCATCGAGCAGCGCCTGGTCCTCGGGAGGGACGGAAGCTTGATCGGCTGGGGTGGATCGGCCTCCGCCCAAACCGGCATCATTCAGATTCACTATTTTCACGGAAATTGGCCTTATTTGGCCGGCATCGGCGTGACGCCAGCCGGATCGTCTATATGGGAAGCCAAGCCCGACCGGAAAAGGGCAACGATTTCTGCTGCGGTCTGCTATGGCGACCACGTATATAGTGTGCGGCCCGGGGATAGTTCGAAGGGGAATTCATGGTCATCGCCGATGCGGCGCGGCCCGCTGCCGCGCTGGTGATAACGGCAACATTGTTAGCTCTTGCCGGTTGTGGTCAGAGCCAGCAGCAGAGCGGTCCGCCGCCGCCTACCGTGACCGTGGCGAAGCCGGTGCAGCGCACGGTTGTTGATCAGGACGAATATGTCGGCCGCTTCGTCGCCGTCGATTCGGTTGAGGTCCGCTCGCGGGTTTCAGGGTATCTGGCCGAAATCCGCTTCACCGACGGGCAAATGGTGAAAAAAGACGACCTCCTCTTCGTCATCGACCACCGTCCGTTTCAGATCGCGCTCGAACAGATGCGGGCCAATCTCGCGCAAGCACGCGCTAACCTCGCCTTTGCCGAAGCCGACCTCGCGCGGGGCCAGGAGCTTGTGCACAACAAAACGATCACCGAGCAGACCTTTGACCAGCGCAAGCAGGCCAAAGCCGTGACGGAAGCCTCGGTCGCGGCGCAAGAGGCGATGGTCCATCAGGCCGAGCTCGACCTCAACCAATATTCCGAACTGCGCGCGCCTATCGATGGGCGCATCGGCGACCGCCGGGTTTCAGTCGGCAACCTGGTAACCGGCGGCAACGGCAGCAACACGACACTGCTTGCGACCATCGTTTCGGTCGATCCGATCCGGTTTGAATTCACCTTCGATGAAGCTTCGTATCTGCGCTATCAGCGGTTTGCCGGCGGGAACGGCCAGATGGGCAGCAACAACAGTGCCGTTCCGGTGGCGCTTAAGCTCCTCGACGAACCGGATTTCAAGCACATCGGCAAGATGGATTTCGTCGACAATGTTATCGACCGGTCTTCGGGTACGATTCGCGGACGCGCCGTTTTCGCCAATGCCGGCGGCCTGTTCACGCCGGGCATGTTCGGCCGCATCCGCGTTGCCGGCTCGCCGCCGTATACCACGCTGCTCATTCCCGACGCGGCGATCGGCACTGAGCAGTCGCGCAAATACGTGCTCGTCGTCGACGACGGCAATATCGTAAGACAGAAATACATCGTTCCCGGCCAGATTGACGATGGCCTGCGAGTCATCAAGGAAGGTCTGGCCCTTTCCGACCGTGTGATCGTCAAGGGGCTCATGCGCGCCCGTCCCGGCGTCAAAGTGGCGGTGGAAGGCGAGCGGCACTCCGACCTCGGCAGTACGCAACGGCGCCGATCAGTCCAGGGTGAACTGAGACAGGCATGCGGATTTCGCATTTTTTTATCGACCGGCCGATCTTTGCCGCGGTGATCTCGATCATCTTCGTGATCCTGGGCGCTGTGTCGTTCGTGCGCCTGCCGATCGCCCAATATCCCGAGATCGCGCCACCCTTGATCAGCGTCACCGGCCAGTACCCGGGCGCCAGCGCCGAAGTCGTGGCCTCGACTGTGGTCACGCCGATCGAGCAGCAGATCAACGGCGTTGAGAACATGATCTATATGGCGTCGAACTCGACCGCCGATGGCCGCTTCTCGATCGCAGTGAGCTTCGAACTCGGCACTAATCTCGATATCGCCCAGGTGCAGGTGCAGAACCGCGTCGCTATCGCGACGCCGCGGTTGCCTTCGGACGTGCGCAATATCGGCGTCGTCGTGCAGAAAAGCTCGCCCGATTTGATGATGGTCGTGCACCTTTATTCGCCCGACAAATCGCGCGACGCCTTGTTCATGTCGAACTACGCTACGCTTGAAGTGACCGACGCGGTCACCCGCGTGGACGGGGTCGGCTCGATTACCGTGTTCGGCGCCCGCGACTATTCGATGCGAGTGTGGCTCGACCCTGATCGCATGCAGTCGCTCGGGTTGACTGCAACCGATGTCACCAATGCCCTTCAGGGCCAGAACATCCAGGTCGCTTCGGGCATTCTCGACCAACCGCCGGTCGCGAAACCCGGCGCCTTTCAGATCGCCGTGCAAACGCTCGGGCGACTGGCCGATCCCGAGGAATTCGCCTCAATCGTTGTCAAACAGACGCCAAGCGCTGTGGTCCGGCTGAAAGACGTCGCCAAAGTCGAACTGGCGGCGCTCGATTATTCGTCAAATTCATATCTTGATCACTCTCCAGCGGTTGCACTCGCGATTTTTCAACGGCCAGGATCCAATGCGCTCGAGACGTCTCATGCGGTCAGGGCGCTGATGGAAAAATTATCGAAGCGGTTTCCCTCGGGCGTCAAGTACGACATTTTCTTCGATCCCACGCAGTTCATCCAGCAGTCGGTCGATGCAGTTATCGATACGATCGGCGAAGCCATCGTACTTGTCGTTCTCGTTGTGATCATCTTCCTGCAAACCTGGCGCGCGGCAATTATCCCGCTGGTCGCCATTCCGGTATCGCTGGTCGGTACTTTCTTCTTGATGGGCGCGTTCGGCTTTACGTTGAACAATCTGTCGCTATTCGGATTGGTGCTGGCAATCGGTATCGTGGTCGACGACGCCATCGTCGTGGTGGAGAATGTCGAGCGCAATATCGCGACCGGTCTCGCGCCGCGGGAGGCGGCGCGAAAAAGTATGGATGAAGTCGGCTCGGCGCTGATTGCCATCGCGCTCGTTCTTTGCGCGGTGTTCGTGCCGTCCGTGTTCATCACCGGCATTTCGGGTCAATTCTACCGGCAGTTCGCGCTGACCATTGCCGGCGCAACGGTCATTTCGCTGATCGTTTCGTTGACGTTGTCGCCGGCAATGTGTGCGCTTCTGCTCAAACGACACGACCCGAAGCATCGCGACCGCTGGTGGGAGGTGCCGATCCACCGTTTCTTCGCCGTGTTCAATTGGAGCTTCGATCGTCTCGGCTCCAGCGTTTCCTGGCTTGCCACACGCACGGTGCGGCGTGCCGCGATCATGTTCGTCATTTACCTGGTCGTGCTTGCCTTCGGCCTTAATCAATTCCGCCGGACGCCAGTCGGGTTCATCCCGCAGGTTGATGCCGGCTATATGATCGTTGTCATTCAGCTTCCGCCCGGCGCTTCGCTGGCGCGCACCGACGCCGTGCAGCAGCGCGCGCTGGACATGGCGCTGCAAGTGCCTGGCGTCGATCACGGCGTGAATGTCGTCGGCTTTTCCGGCGCGACTTTCACCAACGCGCCCAATGCCGGAGCGATCTTTCTGACGCTCAAGCCTTTTGCTGAACGCGCCACCGATCCGCACCAATCGGCGCCGGCTATTCAGGCCGAGCTCAACAAGCGCTTGTCCAAAATTCAGGAGGGTTTTCTGATTGCGGTATTGCCGCCGCCGGTGCGCGGCATCAGCAATTCCGGCGGCTTCCGCATGATCATCGAGGACCGGGCCGGACGGGGTGCAGCCGCATTACGCGATGTCGCAACCGAGTTCATGGCGCGCGCCGGCCATACCCAGGGCATCGAACACGTCTTTACGCTGTTCGAGACGTCGACGCCGCAGGTCTATCTGGACATCGATCGCACCAAAGCACAGCTTCTCGGCGTCAACGTGCAGGACGTCTTCAACGCTCTGCAGGTTTTTATCGGCTCGGCCTACGTCAACGACTTCAATTTGTTCGGGCGCACCTTCCGCGTCACGGCGCAGGCGCGCGACGAAGACCGGCGCGATGTCGCCGACGTGCTCAAGATTTGGGTGCGCAATAGCAATGGCGACACCGTGCCGCTCGGATCTTTCACTACGGTGCACGATATTTCCGGGCCGTTCCGCGTGCCGCACTATAATCTTTATCCTGCCGCTGAAATGGACGGCGCATCGGTCGCCGGATATTCGCAGGGGCAGGGGATCGCGATCATGGACAAGCTCGCGGATGAAACCTTGCCCGAGGGGTTCGCGACCGAGTGGACGTCGCTTGCGTTTCAGCAGATTCAGGCCGGTAACACCGCCATGTTCGCCTTCGTTCTGGCGGTGGTGTTCGTGTTTCTCGTGCTGGCGGCGCAGTACGAAAGCCTGACATTGCCGCTCGCGGTCATCATGATCGTGCCAATGTGCCTGGTCGCGGCCATCAGCGGTGTCATCTTGCGCGGCCTCGACAACAACATCCTCACGCAGGTCGGTTTCGTTGTGCTCATCGGGCTGGCTGCCAAGAACGCCATCCTGATTGTCGAATTCGCGCGGCAGCTGGAAGACCAGGGTCGCAGCCGCTGGGACGCGGCCGTCGAGGCGACTAGGCTCCGGCTTCGCCCGATCCTGATGACTTCGTTTGCGTTCATCCTCGGCGTGACGCCGCTGGTCTGGGCGATCGGCGCCGGCGCGGAACTCCGGCAGGCGCTGGGCACGGCGGTTTTCTTTGGCATGATCGGGGTGACGGCGTTCGGCTTGATCTTCACGCCGGTGTTTTATGTGATCGCCCGCTGGATTGCCGCGCTGGGGCCGCGCCGTGGCAAAAGCCGGCAGGTTAGCCCGCACCCGGCGGAGTAGGGCGCGTTCACCCCACCCTTGTTCGCTCGCAGTATGAATCGATCGCGTCGCGAAGCGGCTGCGGCATTTGCACGGATGCGCCGGTTTCAATCGACATCATCGCGCTCGTCAGGCGAGCGCGCAGGCGTTCCAGCCCGTCACGATGGCAGACGATGATGATGCCGAGGGAGGAGCGGCCGACTTGCTCAATCAGCAGCGTGAGATCGATGACGTCACCAATGCGGCTTGGGATTTTGAAGTCGCACTCGATGTGAACGGTCGGGAAGCCATATCGGCTCTCCGTGATCAACTTGGCGTACTCAAAGCCAAGTTCCTCCGTGTACCAGTCTTCGATCAGTCCGTTGAACATGTTGAAGAAACGCGGGAAGTAGACGATGCCGGCTGGGTCGCAATGCGAAAACCGGATCGGCACGCTGCGCGTAAATGCACGGACTGGTGGAACATATCGATCTTGACGCATGCGGCGACGTCCTGGCGGGGCAGAATCGCCGCAATTTACAACGCCAGTGGTTTCACCGCGACCGTGGGATGATGCGCGAGGGCAAAAATATCGGATGAGTAGGGAAGGACCCGGGCAAATGGCTTCGCCCAAGTTTGCAATTAGGAGCCGCCGGCTTACAGCGCCGTCGTGACCGCTTTCACCTCAGTGTAGTTGTTGAGGACGAATTCGCCCATCTCGCAGCCCCAACCGGATTCCTTGTAACCGCCAAACGGAAGCGAAGCGTCGAACACGGTGCGGCATTTGATCCAAACGGTGCCGGCACGGATGCGCTTGGCGAGCTTGTTGGCTTTGGAGATGTCGCGCGTCCATACGCTGACGAACTTCTTTCTCAGCCAAATGTGAACGCGTAAGCTTGGACGCCCGGATCGAGAAATTCGATCTCAAAGGTGCGGTCCGAGATTGCTCCGCTCTGCCGGATCAGCTGATACAAACGCTGTCCGTCGACAACGCCTTGCCCATCGGCGTCAATATCGGCGCCGTGATTTTTGCCGGGGGCCGCGCCATCGATGCTGACGCGAAAGCGGACCGGCTTGTTGTCGGCCGCCGGTCCGAGAACGAGATGCAGGTCGCGGGCGTGAAATCTGTATGCGATTCGGCCATCTTGTTTATTGAGCGCAGCGTTCTCGGCGCCAACCGTCCAGTCGCCGGACAGACTCCATTGATTGAGCTGGAGCGGCGCCGCGGCGTAGTCATGATTTTCGTCTTCGACAATGCCGCCGGGCGATACGAAATTGTCCGCACGATTGTACCCGACGTAGGTCTCCGGCGATTTGACGTCGCTTTCATCGGGCGGCGCCTGCGCGCCGGAAGCGGCTACGGACACGAGAGCGGGTGAGTAGCCTTCGTCGCCGGCCTCGGCGAGGAGCCGCTGTATCACCCGCTCGGATTGGTCGTATTCGCCCTCGCCGAAGTGATGGTAGCGAATGCGTCCCTGCGCATCGATGAAATAATGCGCGGGCCAATACTGGTTATCGAAGGCACGCCAGATTTTGTATTCGTTATCGATGGCAACCGGATATCCGATCTTAAGATCCGCTACGGCGGCGCGCACGTTGCTGACTTTGCGCTCGAAGGCAAACTCGGGCGTATGAACGCCGATCACGACCAGACCGTGGTCCTTATATTTTTCGGCCCACGCTCTGACATAAGGTATCGCACGCAAACAATTGATGCAGGAGTAGGTCCAGAAATCGATCAATACAACTTTGCCTTTGAGGCCCTCAGGCGTCAGCGGCGCGGAATTGAGCCACTCCTCGGCTCCCGACAGCGACGGGAAACCGCCTTCGACGCCGAGATTCACGTACTGAGCACCGGGCTTTGCCTTCGTCGCCATGGCCGGTCCGTCGGTCGTGACGGTGGAGGGCTGCGGCGACGCGCCGGCTGACCTCGACGCCGGACTAATCCGGTCGATCAGGCTTTGTTCGAGCGACGCGGTACCCGACAATGAAACGCGAGTCAGGAAGCCGGTATCGAAGCCGAAAGCGATGGCAACGACGGCGATCAGTACCGCAACGCCAAGACCGCGCCTGATCCACTCGCCGACGCCCAACGACCGCTTCATCGCCGCGAACAACCGTCCACCGACGGCAAGCGCGAGCGCAAGCGAGGTGGCGGCTCCGGCTGCGTAAGCGAGGAGGAGGAGCGTTGTGCCGACGCTTGCTCCTTTAAGCGCCGCGCCGGTCAGGATCAGCCCAAGCACCGGCCCGGCGCACGGTGCCCACAACAGGCCCGTCGCTATGCCGAGCACGAACGATGGCAGCACGTGAGAACCGGGCGTGTCTGTGTCACGCTGGGCGGAGTTCGACAGCTTCGCGCCGAGATTGACGAGCGGTGCCATGAGGCGGTCAGCGAAGTTCGGAAAGACGAGCGTAAGGCCAAATATCGCCAAGAGTGCGATGGCGATGGCGCGACCGTATTGATTGGCTTCAACGACCCAGCCGCCGGCGACGGCCGCCAGGGTCGCCACAACGGCGAACGCGACGGCCATCCCGACCAGCATCGGCAGGCCGGATTGCAGGAACGGCCGATCGGCGCGTGCGAATACAAACGGCAGCACCGGCAGAATGCATGGGCTTACAATGGTCAGTACACCGCCCAGATAAGCCAGTATCAACAAAGTCATCGCGGCTCTCCCGGCACAACTTCACCAAATTGGCAAAGCTCCGATTACGAAGCGCGCGATGAGTTGTCACCGAAATAAAGGGCGTGACACTTACATTTGATGCGTGTTGCAGACACGAGCAAAAATTTGTGCCCACTGCGACGTTGGCTCAGCCGGTTTGATCCAGACCGCCTTGACGTTGAGATGCCCCTCCATCGGGAGACGTTTTGCGCCAGCAAAACCAGCACTGTTGCTTAGCCGGCAGCCACCCTGATTTGGCGGGTAGGTTTGTTATTGGTGAGTTCCGAATATCGCGCGATCGGTTCGGGCCGACCGATGAGAAAGCCCTGTACTTCGTCGCACCGAGCCTCTTCAAGAAACGCCAGCTGTGCCTTGGTTTCGACGCCCTCGGCGACGATCGGAACATTCAACCCGCGGCCCAGCCCGATGACGGCGCGGATGATGGCCGCCGATTGGGGATTGCGTTCGAGGTTTGCGACGAAGGCCTGATCGATCTTGATCTTGTCGAAGGGGAATGATTGCAGATACGACAGCGAAGAATAGCCGGTGCCGAAGTCGTCCATGGCGATGCGGACGCCGAGCGCCTTGAGCCGGCGCAAAATTGAAAGACCGCGCGCAAAGTCGTCCATGAGCACGCCTTCCGTGATTTCAATCTCCAGCCGGTTGGCGGCGAGGCCGCTTTGCAGCAGAACGGAATGGACCAAAGTCGGCAGATCGCCGTGGCGGAACTGGACCGGTGAAAAATTAATGGCGATCCGCAACGCTGACGGCCAGGTAGCTGCTTCGCGGCACGCCTCGCGTAAAACCCACTCTCCAAGTGAAACGATCAGTCCGCTCTCTTCGGCCAACGGTATGAACTCCCCGGGCGCCACCATGCCGCGTTTTGGGTGATTCCAACGGACCAGAGCTTCGAAGCCGGTAATCTCGCCCTCCATTGAGGCTTGCGGCTGGTAGTAAAGCGTCAACTCGTTGCACGCGATCGCGGAACGCAGATCGTGCTGCAAGGCGCGCCGCTCGCGCAGCCGCTTGTCCATGCTGGACTCAAAGAAGCGAATAGAGCCGCGCGCCTCAACCTTGGCGCGGTAAAGCGCGGCGTCGGCGTTGGCCAGCAGTACCGATGTCTCGTTGCCGTCCGTCGGATAAACCGCCACGCCGATGCTCATTCCTGCGCGTAAGATGTGGCCGGCGATCTCGAAGTCTCCAGCCAATGCTTGCAAAATACGGTCGGCTAAAACCTCTGCCGATGCAGGCTGCGGTCCGTCGGCGCAAATGATGGTAAATTCGTCGCCGCCAAGTCTCGCGATAAAAGCTCCTTCGGACGCGGCTTGCAGCCGTTTCCCCACCGCGCACAGCAATCCATCGCCGACGCCATGACCGAACACATCGTTGACCTCCTTGAAGCGGTCGAGGTCAATGCACATCACGGCAAAGCTCCCGCCTGATGCTGCGGCGCGTTCGATCGTACTCCCAAGGCACTCGCTAAAGGCCGCGCGGTTGGGAAGGTCAGTCAGAGAATCATGGTGCGCTAGATGATGGATCTGAGCCTCGGCGCGCTTTCGCTCGGTGACATCCTGAATGACGTTCAGAATGTAGCGCGGCTCTCCGTGGTCGTCTCGAATCGCAACCCCGGTAGCAACGGTGATGCGCGCGCCTTGGCCGGGGATCGTTATGGGACGCGGTTCGAACGTTACAGGTTCAGCCGACTGCAACAGAATCTGGTCGTGCTCGGCCGCGGCTCGTGCAATCGGCTCGGGGAGCGCTTCAGCAATAGTCTTTCCCATCAGTTTTTCGCGCGGGATGCCGTGCATCTTCTCTGCTTCACGGTTGATCAACACATACCGGCCCTCAGGCAACGCCCTTACATAAATTGTTGCCGGTACATTTTCGACGATAGTGTGCAGAAAAGACTGGGCCTCGGTCAGCGCGGCGACCTTCTCCCTGACCTTGGCCTCGGCCGCGGAGCGCGCTTTCATCTCTATCGTGAGCTCCCGGAAACGGCGCCATCCGTATGCGATCAAGGCAAAGGAAAGGACGACGCTCATCATAAAGAGGTCGTCCAGACCCCAATCGCCGTAAACAGCTTGAAATCGCATCGCTGCGGCGAAGATATCGAGATACCAACTCAGGATGACGGCCAGCACTCCGACTATGAAGATAATGACTGCATCGGTGACGGCCGGTTGCCGCCGGTCGATTACGGACAGCGTGCTGAAAAGCTTCTTCCGCGCCGACGCGCTAAGCAGCATCATGATGCCTGCCCGATTACAAATTTCGAGCCCCCGCGGTTGTGTGCGCATCTCTGCTGCTCGTGCCGCGAACGGCGTCCGCAGAGGATGGTGTCCGCAATTTCTCGTAGGAGACGTACTTCGGCTCATCGAGATGGCAGACGACCCGGTTTCTGCCTTCGAATTTGGCGTCGTAGAGCGCCATATCCGCATCGTGCAGCAGCTGATCGAGGGTGCCTTCCGGCTGAAACGCAGCGACCCCAATGCTGACTGTGACCGAAATCGGCTCTTCCAGAACCTCGATCATCTTCCTTTCGAGAGTGCTTCGCAGCCGGTCGACCATTTGCGCTGCGTCGGCAAGCCCAGTCTCGGGCAGCATTATAACCAGCTCGTCGCCGCCCAGACGGCCGAGGTAATCGGCGGCCCGCAAGCACGCTTTGCACGTCGCCGCAACATGCCGCAACACCAGGTCGCCGGCTGCATGGCCGCGCGTGTCGTTAACGAGCTTGAAGTTGTCGATGTCGATCACGGCGCAACTTATCGAAGTGTGGTAGCGCTTGCAGCGTTCGACATCGAGTTGCGCGTGGTCTTGGAATGCGCGTCGCGTCATTAAGCCGGTGAGTCCGTCAGTCCCCGCCAGCAGCCGCAGTTCGAGCTCGTCGATCACGAGGCGCGCCAAATCCTCAAACATCCGGAGCTGACTGGGCTTGAGCTCGCGGACTTTAGTGTCCATGGCGCAGAGCGTGCCGATATTGTAGCCATCGTTGGTCTGCAGCGGCACGCCGACGTAGAAGCGAACGAATGGCTCCTGGAGAACGAGCGGACTATTGGCAAAACGCGGGTCTGCCTGCGCGTCCTTTACGATGAGGGTCTGATGGCTCTTGATCGCATGGTTGCAAAACGAGATCTCACGTGCGGTTTGCTCCGCTTTGATACCCTGTCGGGATTTAAACCATTGTCGGTCCTTATCCACCAAAGACACCGAGACCATCGGTATATCCAACATCGTTTTGGCAAGGCGGGTAATGCGGTCGAAAGCCTCCTCGGGCTTGGTGTCCAGGATCTGGCAACGACGCAACGCGTGCAGGCGCGCCGCCTCATTTTCGCTGATGCAGTCCGTCATTCGCTCAATCCCTGTCGCGACGTTTAAGGCTTGCGGAACGGGCTGCCGACCAATCCGGCTGTTCCGTCAGTTTCGGTTCTCGGCTTCTCTGTGAACCTGCCGTGGTTTGCAGAGTCCCACTGGCTTTTTAGGCTTGCCGATCCTCACCAGCCGCTAAATCGGACGTTAGGGCTAGTACGGATGGGCGCCCGCGGCTTGTGGCGCACGGGTGGATTTGTCTCCGGACTTGCAGAGTGAGGTATGTCCGCGGGGCGTTTTTGTGTGGCGCGCGAACTTGCAAACGCCTCGGATGCCGAGTGTCGTTATACGTAACAACGCGTACATGGACGCATTTTAAGATGTTGGAAGGCGGATTGCGGTAGACGCTTCGCTTTAGGCTGCAGAATCGCAGTATTTGCGGACTGGCTTCGTGCGCGCACGGCCACTCTGCATGCGCGCGGATCCTATTATGACGGATCGCCAGCTTTCCGAAGAGACAATCCGCCTCGCGGTGGAAGCCTGCCCGAGCGGCATGATCATGACCGACGCCGCCGGCAGAATTGTGCTCGTCAACGCCGAAGTGGAACGCCTATTTGGTTATGCCCGCGATGAACTACTGGGCCGTTCGATCGATGTCCTGGTGCCTCCGAATGCCCGTGACGGTCACACCAAATTGCGTGAAGCGTTTGTTGCGCAACCGGAGGCCCGCCGCATGGGCGTCGGTCGCGACCTTTATGGTCAGCACAAAGACGGCACACAAATCCCCGTCGAAATCGGCCTGAATCCAGTTAGCACCGAAGACGGGCTCATGATCCTAAGTGCCGTCACTGACCTCACAGAACGCAAGGCGGCGGAGGAGCGCTTCAGGCGTCTCCTTGAGGGCAGTCCGATCGCGAACATCATGACCGATCAGAACGGCACGATCGTGCTGGCTAATCTCGAAGCCGAACGGCTTTTCGGCTATCGCCGCGATGAACTCGTTGGTCGGCCGATAGAGATGCTGGTTCCGCCCCGCATCCGCGGTGACCATGTAGATTTTCGCAAGGCGTTCGCGGCGCACCCCGAGGCTCGTTCCATGGGCAAAGGGCGAGACCTATTCGTCGTTGGCAAAGACGGCGCAGAGCTGCCCGTGGAAATTGGGCTCAATCCAATTCTGATGCCCGAGGGCAGCATGGTTTTGAGCGCCATAGTCGACATCAGCGAGCGAAAGAAGGCGTTGCAGCGGCTTGCCGAGCAACGCGAAGAATTGCAGCGGTCGAATGCTGATCTGGAGCAGTTCGCTTACGTCGCCTCCCATGACTTGCAGGAGCCGCTGCGCATGGTCGCGACCTATACCGAGCTGCTGGCAGAGCGCTACCGGGGAAAGCTCGATGCAAACGCCGATAAATATATCCGTTATGCGCTGGAGGGCGCAAATCGGATGCAGCGAATGGTGAAGGAGGTGCTCGACTATTCCCGTATCAGCACCAACGCGAAGGTTCCGATACTGGTTGAAACCGAGTTCATCGTGGAAAACGTGCTCGCCGGTCTCCAAGTGGCGATCGATGAAAGCGGCGCCGAAATCGTCCGAGAACAATTGCCGGCGGTGCGTGCCGATCAGGGCCAGCTCGCGCAAGTGTTTCAAAACCTGATCGTCAATGCACTCAAGTTTCGCGGCGAGCGTCCGCCTCGCATCCGGATCGCGGCCGATAAAAGCAAGGGCAAGTGCCTGTTCCGGGTCGAGGACAACGGTATCGGCATCGATAAGCAGTACAGCGACCGCATTTTCCAGATGTTCCAGTGCCTGCACGAACGCGGACGCTACGAAGGCAATGGCATCGGTCTTGCCATCGCGCGAAAAATCGTCGAACGCCATGGCGAGCGGATTTGGTTTGAATCCGAGCCCGGAAATGGCACCACATTCTACTTTACGATGCCGAGTGGGTAGGTGGTGTTTCATGATGAAATCGATTCACATCCTGTTGGTCGAGGACAATCCGGCGGACGCCGATCTGGCCGTCGAAATCTTACAGTCGGCTAATGAGGATATCGATGTGTCTGTCGCGAAGGATGGTATCGAGGCGTTGGAGCTTCTTGAAAATGACGGAAATTGGCGCGACGTGGGCCGTCCGACGCTGATTGTGCTCGATCTCAATTTGCCGAGAAAAGATGGCCGACAAGTCCTTGCAGTCATCAAAAGCCATGACCTGCTTCGGCGAATTCCCGTCGTCATTCTCTCCTCTTCGGATTCCGACCGGGATGTCACAAGCTGTTATCAGCTGGGCGCCAATTGCTACATCGCCAAGCCAGGCGACTTGCACGCCTACCGTGCGGTGGTTCGTTGTTTGGAGGAGTTCTGGGTTGGAAGGGTCACGCTGCCGCGACGCGACGGCCATTCTCTGGACGTCAGCGTAGGAAGCGGGCTATAGAGCTGCGCTGACTGCCCATCCCTCGACCCAGACTGGCTCTATGCGGCTAAAAGCGCTATTGCTGCTCTGCTGCGTCGCAGCGCTGCCGCCGGCGGCGTCCGCGGAGCAGCCGCCAACGGCACCGTTCTGCGGCTCGATCGGAGTGAAAGTCGGACCGATTACTGGGGCGATTGCAAAAAGCCTCGGCATGATCGAGCGCTATGGAGCAGTTTTTCACCGGCCGCGACCCGGCGGCCCTGCTGCAAACGCCGGTATCGAAGCATTCGACGTGGTTACCGCGATCAACGGTGCGCCGTTAAAAAGTTGGCGCGATTTCAGCACAACGATTTCGAGAATGGCGCCGGGAACGGTCGTTGATCTCACGACCTACCGTAATAGACGCTTGATTGAGGTTCGCGTCGCACTTGGCTGGTCCAGCTGTGCCGCCGGCTCGGCGAAGCACGTTAATCGCGGCCTTCGCCGCGATGATGTGCCTCCTGCTAAGCCGTAAGGAACGCGGTCAAGGCGTCATTGAATTGACCGGGATCCTGGAGCATTGCGAAATGGCTGACGCCTTGCAGTATCACGAGACGGGCACGAGGGATCGCAAGCGACATCTGTTCGGTGTGGTCGAGCCTGATGATCTCGTCATGATCGCCATCTGAGATGGTGGTCGCAGTTTTTACAGCGGCCAAATCGCGCTTGGTGAGATTCGGTTCGGTCCGCCACATCACGCGGAGTCCGGCGAGCAATTGCGGCCAGCTTTCCGGGCGCGGGGAGAGGAGGGCATATTCAGCCCGACAGCGGCTCGCAAATTGCGCGAAAATCGGTTTGCGTACGCCATTGGCCTTCAATCCTTCGGCGGAGAAATTAGCGCCGAACGCAAATAATTTAGAGAACCTGTCGGGCTTGGTCATCCCGAGCTGCAGTCCGGTGACGGCCCCGTCGCTCCAGCCGACGATCGAGACCTGAGGGATTTTCAGGTAGTCGAGAAGGCTCACCGCATCATCCGCGAACAGGCGATAGCTGAAGGCAGGCGACGTCACCGGGCTTCTGCCGTGGCCGCGCGTGTCCATGACGATGACCGTGAAACTGCGGCCCAGGTAGTCGATCTGGTGGCCCCAGTAGTTCGCATTGGCCAATCCGCCGTGCAGCAGGAGAACCGGCGGTCCGTGTCCAAACTGCGCGTAGAAGATGTCTGTGCCATTGACCGTTGCGATGCCTTTCCGGCTCGTGTCCGGCAACGGCGGTGTCGGCGGAAGGGTCAGCCATTTTGCGTTTTTGACGCCCACTGCGGCTTCGACCGCTCGCGCACCGGTGCCGCCGAGTAAACTGCCGGCGGCTCCGAAGCGCCCTAAAGCTTCAACGGCTTGGCGCCGCGTTAGCTGACGTGCCCCTGACATTTGACTGCAGGACCGTGCCCTTGAACCACGCGCCCAGAGTAGCTGCACGTCCGGTCTTTGTTCGCAAGACGGAATTAGAGTGGTTGGATGCCGCAGTTCCAGATGACCCAACGACGGCGATTTGATATTGTGTGCGTCGGCCGGGGAACGATCTGGGTTGGGGGCAAAGAAGCATGCGGCCGTGTGCGGCTTTTGTGGCGCTGTTTTGCGCGTGCTTGGGAACATCCGGTAGCTTTGGGCAGACTTTTGAGCAGACCTGCCCGGCGGCGATGCGGAACGCGACCGGGCTTGTCCTCGTCACCGTTCCGGCGTTGGCGTCGTCGACCGGACGGCTACGGCTGTTCGAGCGCCCTGGCGCAGAAGCCGATTGGCACCTTGTCAGATCGGCCGAACCGGTGATGGTGGGCCGGAAAGGGGTTGCCTGGAGCCGAGCGTTTCGCCAGCTGGCGAGCAAAGGCGAGCCACTAAAGGTCGAAGGTGATGACCGCAGCCCGGCCGGCATCTATTCGCTCGGCCGGCCTTTCGGTTTTGCCGCTTCCTCGCTGGCGAATTATCTGCGGATCGATTCCAACAGCGTGTGCGTCGAAGACCCGGCGTCGTCAGCCTACAACAAGCTCACATCGCGTCGGGCTGCCGGCCTCGCCGGCAGTAAGGAAAGTATGCGAGCGACGCTGCTTTATCGCCGCGGACTGGTCGTCGATTACCCCACGGACGCGGCTAACCGAGCTGGGTCTTGCATCTTCTTCCACGTCTGGAGGCGACCCGGTAGTGGTACCGCCGGATGCGTCACAATGCCGGAGAACCGCGTTGCCGCGTTGCAGGCGTTCGCAAACAGACATGCTGCCGTCGTAGCAATCCTTCCGGAATCGGCACTTGGCCGACTTGGCGGCTGCTTGCCACCGACGGTGGTGGGAGCGCGTTAAATACGCGCGCGAGCGTCCGAAGTTGCCGTCGAACGTATCTGAATGTGCGTTCAGCAAGACGCGGCCAATCCCCTACTACCTTCGTTAAGCCCATTGAATTCACTTTCCGCCGCGCTAATGTGCGCCGCGTGGGGCGACTTTCCGCCTCGTCAGTGGAGAGACAATCAATGACGAAGCTCGCAGTTCTCGCTGCTGCTGCAGCGTTCACGATGATGACTTGGCAAGCCCAAGCTACGCCGCTTGCGGCCGCCAAACAGATTTATCAATCCGACGCCGTCACGCTCGTCGCCAGTGGCTGCGGAGTTGGCTGGCATTGGAGCCCCGCGCTTCGCCGTTGCGTCCGCAACTAGCAAGTTGGTGACTAGAAAGGCCGGCGCTGGCGCCGTTGCGCGCCAGCGCCCTGCAAGTTTAGTTCTCAAGCCAGACTTGTCGGACTCATTAGAGAGCCTTGCCGCTATTGAGCAGCAAGAATTCGCCATTCGGTGCTCTCAGCGACCATAGAGGTTTCCCGTTCCTGGCGCTGCAGTAGCGCTGCCCAACGCTTGGTCGCTATCGCCACCCAGTCGGATGCGTAGAACGCGTTGGCGGCGGCGCGGTTCTCCCAGAAATAAATTCCGACAATTGATCCGCCGTCCGGCGCGATTGCGGCCAACGGCCCAGCCCGTTTGCACAAGTGAACCGTCGGCACGATTAAGGTTGACGGTTGAAACTTGAATCGCTCGCTGCGGCGACCGTGTTAACTGCTGCCTCATGAAAAAGCCGGTCGCCAGAACCGGCGGTACGCGTGCGGGAAGTGTGCGATGTCATTGCTGCAACAGACCAAGCGGACCAAAGGCTTCGTAGCGAACGCTCTCAGATTCAATTACGGGCGTTGCATGCCGTACAGCGCTATCCTCGACAAGATGAATCGGCAGCCGCTTTTCTTCAGCTTCAGGCAAGAAAACTCGAACGTTCCTTGTTTTTTATCCCGGGAAGAAATGTGGTCGTTCATCGCTAGCCGATCTCCCTGCGCCATTGATTACCTGGAATTCGGCGTTCACCGCGGTCACAGCCTCCGCCATTTTGCCAGCCAGAACAAATCGCCCGACAGCCGTTTTTTTGGCTTCGATTGTTTTACCGGCCTGCCGGAGGACTGGAACGGCGATTACAAGCGAGGCCACTTCGATACCGGCGGCAAGGTACCGGAAATTGCCGATGCGCGCGTGCGCTTCGTCGTCGGCCTGTTTCAGGACACGCTGCCGAAATTCGTCGCCGAATTCAAAACAAACAACAAGATCATCGTCAATATCGACTGCGACCTGTATTCGTCAGCACTCTATTGTTTGACGAAATTGGACGCCGTTCTGCCGCGCGGCACGATCATCATCTTCGACGAGTTTGGGTCAGTGCTGCATGAATTCCGCGCCGTCCACGATTATCTCGCCAGTTATCGGCGCGAATTCAAAGTGATTTGCTCGCACGATAATTTTTACACGATTGCCGGCGAGCTTCTTTAAGGCCGAACGCTGGCCGGTCGCTTTCAGGCCGCCGCAAGCAAGTCGCGGTCGGCGACTATCATGTCCGCCGCTTTCTCGCCAATCATGATGGCTGGAGCGCAGGTGTTGCCGGAGGTGATTGTCGGCATGATCGACGCGTCAGTAACGCGCAGGCCGGCGATACCATGCACCTTGAGCCGCTCGTCAACGACAGCCTGGGTCCCTCGGCCCATGGCACAGGTACCCACCGGATGAAAGACGGTCGTGATGGTGCGGCGTGCATAGTCGAGGATTTGCTCGGGTGTGTCGACGCCGGCCGGCGGGCTCAATTCCTGCGGACAAAAGCGTTGGAGAGCGGGTTGCGCGACGATGCGGCGCACAAGTTCCAGCGCGCGGACCGCGACATCCCGATCGTGCACTGTCTCCAGGAAATTATGCCGGATGGAAGGCGGGTCCGCGGGCGACAAACTGCGGATGCGCACGTGACCGCGGCTGGTCGGGCGCAAGATGCATGCCGACGACGTCATGCCCGGGAATGGATGCAGCGGACCGCCGACATGGGCGTAGCTCGCGGCGGACACATGGATCTGCACGTCCGGTATGTCGAGGCCCGGCAATGTTCGCGCGAATACTGCCAGTAGCGTCGGTTGTGCACTCAACGGGCCGCGCCGGGTGAGGAAGTATTGCAGGCCGAGCGCTGCTTTGCCGACCAGCGAGTTCATCCAGCCGCTCAAAGTCACGGTGTTTTCGAGGCGATGCTGGACGCGGAGCATCCAGTGGTCTTGGAGATTTTCGCCCACTCCAGGAAGATCGTGGCGCACCTCGATCCCGAGATCACGCAACAACGCGGCGGGACCAATGCCGGACATTTGCAGGATGGCCGGCGAGCCGAAGGTGCCGGCCGCGAGAATGACTTCGGCCGCTGCCTGGGCGCTGCGCCGTTCGCCATTGACTCGATAGTGAACGCCCGTGACGCGACGGCCGGTCATCACGAGCCCTTCTACGAGAGCTTGCGTGACGATAGCGAGATTGGGCCGCGCCCGGACCGGATGTAGAAATGCCTGTGAGGCTGAACAGCGTCGGCCGTTTCGGATCATCGCCTCGAAATAGGCGACGCCTTGATTGTCCCCGCCGTTGTAATCGGCGGCTGCGGGAATGCCCGCGGCGATGCAGGCCTCCTTATAAGCATCGAGAATCGGCCAGCGGACTCCGGGATCGATGACTGATAATTCGCCGCCGACGCCGTGGGCGTCGCTGGCGCCGCGGAAATAATCTTCGCTCCGTTTGAAATATGGCAGCACATCGTCCCAGCCCCACCCGACGTTTCCTTGTTGGCGCCAACCCTCGAAGTCGAGTGCATGGCCGCGCACATAAACCAAGCCGTTGATCGACGACGATCCGCCGAGCGTCTTGCCGCGCGGCACTTCGATCACGCGTCCGCCGAGATGCGCCTCCGGCTCGCTGCGCAGACGCCAGTCGCAACGTGGATTGCCGATGATGAATGGGATACCGAGCGGTACTTTCAGCCAAAAATAGTTATCCGGTCCGCCGGCCTCGAGCAGCAGCACGCGCCGTCGCGGATCGGCTGAGAGCCGATTGGCAATCACGCATCCGGCGGCCCCGGCGCCGACGACGATATAATCAAAAATATTGCCGTCGTCGTGCGACATGCTCATGTCACGAAACCAGTCTGGCCAGCCCTGCCAATGCCGACGCGAACGAAGCGCACCGGCTCGCTCAAACCGCGCAGCGTCGCGCTGTCTTCGCTCACCGTTCGGCCGGATAACGTTTCGCGCGCCTCGGGATCTGCCAGGACAGCAGCGGATATGATCACCTCGCCGCCGCGGCACTGATGTTCGAGCCGCGCCGCGGTGTTCACAGCCGAGCCGAAATAATCGAGGACCCCGCCGACGGTGACGGCGATGCAAGAACCCTGGTGCAGCCCGATCTTGAGAATAATCCCGGTGTCGCTGCGGCCATGATTGAAATCTGCAACTTCGTTTTGCATCGACAGTACGGCGCGCACCGCGTCGGCAGGATCGTGGAACGCTGCCATTACTGCGTCGCCGACAGTCTTGACGATGAAGCCGTGGTGACGTTGGACCCGCTCGGACAGATAAGCGAAATGATCGCGCACCAGACGATAGGCGGTGGCGTCGCCGAGCTGATCATAGAGCTTGGTCGAGCCCTGCAGGTCGGTGAACATGATGGCGACGCGGCCGATTTGGACATCGTCGCCCGGACGCAAAAGCTGTTCGGGGCACAGGCGTCTAAACGCTGGCATTGCGATAACGCTTTCTCCGGTAAGCGCGTCGCGGGCCCAGTTGCGTTCCTCAACGGCGAAAATACGCGGGAGGTCGGTGTCGTTGTGAATAACGAGTTCGTCCTTACGGCCAGGCGTCGCCACAAGAATTTGCGTGCCGCTAGCTCTTAATTCGGGGATTAGCCCGTC
This sequence comes from uncultured Alphaproteobacteria bacterium, assembly GCA_963727325.1. Taxonomy (GTDB): domain Bacteria; phylum Pseudomonadota; class Alphaproteobacteria; order Rhizobiales; family Xanthobacteraceae; genus BOG-931. The sequence goes on along the minus strand of CAVSFV010000012.1, from coordinate 58,584 downwards.
AGCGGCGACGTCGCCGTCGGCTTCGGCGCCTGCCTCGATGGTGCGGAAGCGATAAGCGCCCGGTGCCAGGTTCAGCGCAAAACTCTTTCTGGAATGCGCTGCAACCTCGCCCTGGAACTTCACATGCGGAGTAGAGCCCTGGCCGAGCAGGCACAGTTCGCCTTCGACCAAGGGGCGCAGCCAAGGCTCGGGATGAAAAGTGAGCTCGACGTTGCGGGTGAAATCGCGATCATAATTGATGTTGCAAGATGAGCAGTGCGCCCCGCGCGGCAGTTCATGCAGATGCTCGACTCTCGATTTGGCGCCGCGGCACCGCGGGCACAGCAAATCCCATCCCATGCTCAGAATGCCCAACTTTTGCGCGGTAAGAAACAACTCAACCGTCGCCTCCGGCGCGGCATTCCAGAATCGCGCCATGGCGAGCGGGCGAATGCTGCTGAGCGCCAACATCGGCGCGTGCAGCAGAAAGTCGGCGAGCCTCGGTGCCAGTCCGTGGCTTGCCGGATCGTGTTCAAGGTCTGTGATCAGTCCGTCAAAGCGCCGGCGGGCGGTCGGCTTGACTGCCCCGTCAGTGCTGGCGCCGAGAATGTGATCCGGTATCGCGGCCTGGGTGACCAGTTTTTCGATTGCGGCAAGCCGCTTGTCGCCTTCGCGCCCAATCTTGCCGGAAGCCTTCGCCAGCCAGCCCAGCACGCCGACGCAATCGACTTCGGCGGCGAAGGTGAGCCGGGTCCCGGTACCCTCAGGCGTGAGTTCGAAACTCGAATGGGAACGGCGGAACGGGCCGTTGACGAAATTGCGGGTCTGACTGAGCCGGCGGTTTTCCTGCCACTCGCCGTAGCCCTCCTCCCATTTCATCCGCAGCGGCCCAACGGCGACGGTGGCAAACCGGTGGATACGCCCCTGGGCGTCAGGACGTTCTTCGACACGGTAGCGTGGCGAGCCCGACATCTCGTTGAGCCGCGCGGTATCCGCGACAAAGGGCCAGATCGCTTCCGGCGGCTGGGGAAAATGCCGCTCCTTGCTGTAGCGATAAACGGTTTTCATCGCCTGTTCGTTTCGACGTCGGTTCGTCTCAATGGGTCCTGCGGCACTTATTATACGGGCGGGCAAACGATACGGTTTCGTGATTTCTCGCCACTGCTATTTGCCCATATCCTAGCTATGGTGCGACAGCACCAAGGTGTGTCGCTTGCGGCCTAAGCTGCCGCGCCTGAAAGAGGGGGAGAATATTATATGATCCGTATCGTGTTCGTCATTGCGACGATTGCGCTTGGCCTGAGTGCGGCGGCTATTGCCCAACAAGACCCGATCGCGGCGCGCAAGGCGCTCATGAAAGCTAATGGGGACCAGGCCAAGATCGGCGTCGCCATGATGAAGGGCGAAACCCCATTCGATATAGATAAGGTTCACAAGATTTTCGCCACGTTTGAGGATGCAGCGGCGAAGATGCCGTCGCTTTTCCCGGATAATTCGAAGGAGGGTGGTGAAACGGCCGCCGATCCCAAGATTTGGACGAGCATGGACGACTTCAAGGCAAAGTTCGCCAAGTTCGGCGTCGATGCCAAGGATGCCAGCGGGAAGGTCACGGACCTCGACGGCTTCAAGGCAGCCTTCGGCAATATCGGCAAGAACGATTGCGGCAGTTGCCACGAACAATATCGCATCAAAAAGAGTTGAGATCGTTCATCTGGCTTGGCGAAACATTGAGGGACGCGGCGCTCGGCTTGTTCGGTCCGCGCGCCGACGCGCCGGAAATGCGCGCTCAAGTCGCATGATACGCCGGGCCGCGCTCGCCGCCTCTGCTGCGGCCGTCGTCGCGCTCCTGCTATTGTGGCTACTAACCATTCCCGAAATCGTCCCCGCTTCGGCGTTGCCGCCGCATGTGCCGGATCTGGACAACGGCAAGGTGATGTTCGCCATTGGCGGTTGCGCGTCCTGCCACGCCACACCGAATGCCGATGCGTCAAAGGTCGTGCGAACGCAGCTCGGCGGCGGGCTTGCCTTGGTGTCGCCGTTCGGCACTTTCTATACGCCGAACATTTCGCCGGACGCCACCGACGGCATCGGTGCGTGGAGCGAGGCGGATTTCGTCACCGCGATCTGGAAAGGCACGTCGCCGCGGGGGAGACATTTATTTCCGGCTTTCCCCTATCCTTCGTATCAGCACATGGAACTCGGCGATGTGCGCGATCTCTTTGCCTATCTTAAGACCTTGCCGCCGGTGCCAAGCCGCGTGCGACGTCACGATCTGACATTTCCCTTCAACATCCGCCGATTGGTCGGGCTATGGAAGCTGCTCTTTCTTCACGGCGGGCCGTTTACGCCTGATCCGGCACAATCGGAGCAGCTCAATCGTGGCGCCTATCTGGTGAACGGGCCCGGGCATTGCGCCGAGTGTCACAGCCCGCGCAATTTTCTCGGCGCTATCATCGACAGCGAACGCTTCGCCGGTGGCCCTGCGCCGGACGGCAAGGGCTGGGTGCCCAATATCACGCCTGCCGGATTGCGACGCTCAGCCGAAGATAACACTGCGTGGTCGCAAAAGGACATCGCGAGCTATCTTGCCGATGGTTTTGATCCCGGCGGCGACTACGTCGGCGGCGCCATGATCGACGTCATTCGCAATACATCGCTGCTGCCGGCCGCTGACCTCGCCGCCATCGGCGCCTACATCGCTTCGCTGCCGCCGCGGCAGGGCCCGAAGCCGCCACCGAAGAAATAACACAAGCCGCTGCTCTCACCCCACGTTGACGGAATTTGGGGCTACGATCCGCCGAAAGCCTTGAAAGTGATGATGGTGCGCGTGTCCTGAACACCGGGGATGGTTTGGACCTTTTCCGCGATGAAATGGCCGATGTCGGTTGTCTGGTCGACATAGAATTTTACCAGCAGGTCGAAGTCGCCGGCGGTGGAATAGACTTCCGAGGCGATCTCGGCGTCCGCAAGGCTGTTGGCCACCTGGTAGGATTTGCCCATCTGGCACTTGATCTGAACGAAAAACGGGACCATGCGAACCTCCGCCTCAGGGATTAAATGCTAGGCTAAATCGGTCGCGCTGATAAGACCTGCTGGCCGTAAGGACGGGACAGTTTCGTCATGCCCGGTAATGAATTCGGTAGATGAAATGCACGCGCCGGTCGAACTTGCCGACATCGCTGCCGAAATACTTGCGCGTTTGCGTACGCGGGCGCCGCGCGTGCATTGCATCACTAACACGGTGGCGCAACAGTTTACGGCCAACGTGCTGCTTGCGGCGGGCGCGGTGCCGTCGATGACAATCTCGCCGGAAGAAATCGGCTTCTTCGTTGCCGGCGCGGATGCCTTGCTCGTCAATCTTGGCACGTTCGACGCCGAACGGCGGACGGCGATCGATGCGGCGATTCGATCGGCGAAGGCGGGCGGCAAGCCGTGGGTGCTTGATCCGGTGTTCGTTGAACGCGCGCCACCCCGCGCCCAGTTTGCACGCGATATCCTGACCCGGGGGCCGGCGATCGTGCGCCTTAACACGGCAGAGTTCGCGGTGCTCTCAGGCGACGATCCCACGGGCGACGCGCCGGCGCGGTTCGCCAGGGACCACGCGACGGTCGTGGCCGTTACCGGCGGTGTCGACCGGATAACCGATGGTGCGCGCCACGCGACGATTGCTAACGGCGATCCGCTGATGGGTTTGGTGACGGCGATGGGCTGCGCCGGTTCAGCGTTGGTCGCGGCCGCACGCGCCGTCGAAGCTGACCCTTTTCTAGCGACGAGCGCCGCGCTGACAGCTTTCGGTGTCGCCGGCGAGATGGCGGCGCTGGATGTCGGCGGCCCTGGCAGCTTTGCCACCGCAATCATCGACGCGCTCTATGGGCTTGATCGCGCGACTTTGCGCCAGCGCGCGAGAGTGTCGTGAGGTCTGTCGATGTGCGGCTCAATGCCATTATCGATCCCGAGCGCGCTGCGGGCCACAATATCGTCGACTTGGCGCGCCGCGCCGCCGAAGCCGGAGCGACGCTGGTGCAGTTGCGCGATAAAGGAAGCGAGACGCGAGCCATGGTCGACACAGCGCGCGCGATCAAGGCGGTGCTTTCGCCATTCAAGATACCTTTCGTCGTCAATGATCGTGTTGATGTAGCGCTGGCCGCTGGTGCCGATGGCGTCCATCTGGGGCCGGATGACATGGCCGTCGCCGATGCGCGCGCGTTACTTGGACCAAATGCGATCATTGGCCTGTCGATCAAGACCGTCGATGAAGCTGCGACCGCGCCCATCGAACTCTTTGACTATGCCGGTGTCGGCGGCATCTATGCGACGCTGTCTAAAGAACAGAAGACTGCGCCGATCGGTACTGAAGGGTTCGCCCGGGTCGCGCACGCGTTGCGTCGTCGCGCGCCGAATTTGCCAATTGCCGGCATTGCCGGGATCGACGCCAATAACGCCGCCGCGGTCATCGCCGCCGGAGCCGACGGCGTTGCCGTCATATCGGCGTTGTCGCTCGTTCCCGATCCCGCTGCAGCGGCGCGCACGTTGCGGGCGATCGTCGACGCGGCGTTGGCGAAGCAGCGGCTGGCGGGCTAACTTCAACATCATGCAAAGCCGAGCGCAATGAATGATATCAATGGTTGGGCGGGGCAAAGTGCGAGAGTTTTAAGAGATGAGCGCTCCTATCGCCGTCAGCATCGCGGGATCGGATTCGAGTGCGGGTGCCGGCATCGAGGCTGATCTGAAAACTTTTGCCGCGCTCGGGGTCTATGGCGCTACCATTGTGACTGCGCTCACGGCACAGAACACCCGCGGCGTATTTGCGGTCCACGAAGTACCTGCCGAGTTCGTTGCGGCGCAAATCAACGCTGTGTTCACCGATCTTGATGTCAAAGCGGTGAAGATCGGCATGCTTGGCAATGCATCGATCATCGAGGCTGTTGCTGCATCGTTTGATCACTATCGTCCGGGCAACGTCGTGCTCGATCCAGTCCTGGTTGCCAGCTCCGGCGAAAGATTGTTGCGGGAGGATGCTCTTAGTGCACTGCGCGATCTTATTTCGCGTGTGCATCTCGTTACGCCCAATCTGGCGGAGGCCGCCGTTCTTATTGGCGCGTCACCCGCCCGCGATGAAGACGAGATGCGCGCCCAAGGCCAGAAACTGCTGACCCTCGGCGCGGCGGCGGTCTTGATCAAGGGCGGGCACGGCGAAGGGCCTGAAAGCGTCGATTTTCTGGTCGAGGCCGATCATTGCCTTCGGCTCGCCGCGCCGCGCCTTGAGACGCGCAAAACCCACGGTACTGGCTGTACATTAGCGTCGGCGATTGCCGCAGGTCTGGCCAAAGGGCTCGCGCTCGACGAGGCGGCGAGGCAGGCCAAAGCTTACGTGAGTGCGGCGATCGCAGCAGCCGACCGGCTTGACGTCGGCTCTGGCCGCGGTCCGCTGCATCATTTCCATGCGTGGTGGTAGTTGCCCAGTCATATCTGCCATCCATTGCGTGCAAGGGATGCGCTGGGCGCTTTCGAGCGACAGCAAAACTTGCTACCGCTAGTCGGGTTTCATCGGAACGCACAGCAGAGAATGTGACAATGCACTCTACGCTCACCGGTGCCGCGGAATACGAGGTGGTATCCCGCCCCAGCCTTGTCTTTGCCGAACATGACGGGGTGAAGCTTGTCGGCGATTTCTATTTGCCCAAAGGCCGCGCTAAAGCGCCGGTTCTGATTGCGATCCATGGCGGCGGGTGGCAGGTCGGGGCCCGCGATTTCTACAAGAATTGGGGCCCTTTTCTTGCCCGTAACGGCTATGGGCTTTTTGCCATCGAATACCGGCTCGCCAAACAGGGCGTTTACCCCGCCGCGGTCTACGACGTCAAAGCAGCGGTTCAATTCGTGCGGGCCCAAGCCGGTGAATTCGACATCGATCCGGATCGCATCGGCCTCATTGGCGATTCTGCCGGCGCGCATCTGTCGGCGCTCGTCGCGCTCGCGGGCGATCAGTTGACTTCCGCCTATCGCGACGATGCCCATGCCGCGGTGTCGGCCAACGTCAAAGCGGTGGTCGGCTTTTATGGAGTCTATGATTTGCTGGCGCAGTGGACCCATGATCAGGTTGCGCGGCCGCGTGATCCGATCGTGGAAAAATTTCTTGGCACCTCGCCGATGGTGAACCGGCGGATCTATTTCGAGGCTTCGCCGATCAGCCACGCCACCGTCGATCGCAACCAGCTGCGCTTCCTGCTTATCCACGGCACCACCGACGATATTGTGGATTCGGAGACTCAGTCAGGCGCCTTTCTCACAGCACTTGCCCAGGCCCAATTTTTCGTCCGCCGGATCGTTTTGCCCGGCGCCGGGCATTTTTGGTCGGCCGATCCGTTCGAGGACGATCCGCAGAGCTACAACGCGCTTCTCATCCCGCGATTGCTGCGATTTCTCGAGACCTCGCTTTAAGTCTTCGAAGCAAGCGGCGTGGCAACTCGATTGCACGCGCCGCCATAACCAGGGAGGAAGCAGTGATGTCGAAATCAGTTGCGACGATTGCCGGTGCCGCGCTCGCGGTTATGGCGTGGATGCTGCTGCCGACGCACAATGGCGCGGCGGCGGCGGAATCCGCGCCGTTACTCGTCATGGCGGTCGATTACGACGTCGTGCCGGGCCAGATCGACAACTTCCTTGCGGCACTTAGGGAAAACGGCGCTGCTTCAGTGAAAGAGCCGGGTTGCCGCGAGCTCAACGTTACGGTCTCGCAAAAAGATCCAAACCACGTGTTCATTTTTGAAGTCTACGACAACGCGGCGGCGCTCGAAGCGCATCTGGCGACCGAACACTTCAAGAAATACAAAGCTGTCACCAAAGACATGGTCGCCAAGCGTGAGGCTAGGCCGCTATGGTCGGTGGCGATGAATATGAAGGGCAAGTGAGCGGCGCGGAGTTCAAGACAAGCATGGCGAAGAAGAAAAAAGGCGCCGTCGGCGTTGTCGGCCTCGGCATCATGGGCGGCGCCTTTGCGGAAAATCTCCACGCCGCGGGCTGGCGCGTCATCGGCTATGACGTTGCACCGGCGCGGCGGCGTGCGCTCGCCCGCATTGGCGTTGAAATCGCTGCCGATGCGGGCGAAGTAGCGGGTCAGGCGCCGACCGTCATTTTAAGCCTGCCCAAACCCACCGCGCTGGTCGCGACGGTCACTGCCATCGCCAAAGCCAAAGTACCGCGCCGGGTGGTGATTGAAGCTTCAACATTTAAGCTCGAAGACAAGGCCGACGCCGAAGCAGTATTGCGTAAAGCCGGCCACGTCCTGCTCGACTGCCCGGTGAGCGGCACCGGGATTCAGGCCAAAATGAAGGATCTTGTCATCTACGCCTCGGGCGGTTCGGCCGAGATCAAGAAGCTGCGCACCCTGTTTGCCGATTTCACTCGCGCCGTGCACGACCTCGGCCCGTTTGGCAATGGTAGCCGGATGAAGTACGTCGCCAATCTGCTTGTCGCCATCCACAACGTGGCGAGCGCCGAGGCGATGGTGCTCGGCATCAAAGCCGGTCTGCCGCCGCAACTCATCTATGACCAGATCAGGATCGGCGCCGGCAATTCGCGCGTGTTCGAGCTGCGTGCGCCGATGATGGTGAGGGATCGCTACGACCATCCGACCATGAAGATATCCCTGTGGCAGAAAGACATGGATGTCATCGGCAGTTTTGCCCAGTCCCTCGGCGCGCCGACGCCGTTATTCTCCGCAACGCTGCCGATCTACGCCGCGGCGATGGCGACCGGACATGGCGAAGAGGATACTGCCGCCGCCTGCGCCGTGCTTGAAGCGATGGCAGGCGTCAAACGCGCTACGAAAAAACGACGACAAAAGACGCGATAGATGGTTTTGCGCGTTTGTGGAACTCTCGGCTCTGTCCCATTAACTCTCTAAATTGTGACGTTCAGCGGCATTCGCTTTGCCGCGATCATTCCATTATGAATGGCGTATAATGGGTTTGTTTCACCAGCTCAGGGAATGAGCGGCGATCGTGCGACGTCGCATTGCTGAACAGCCAACATCCCGGCTCGCCATTTGGGCGCGACGCATTGCGTTGTTTTCGCTCGCGGCGACGGTGGTCGCCATTATTATCGTCCGCTCGGGCACGCTCGATATCGTGCCGGCGCTGGCGACACTCGCCGGCGCTTTACTGCTAGCTGTGGTCGCAATTCTGTTGGCGTTCGGTGCCGGTGCAGCGATCTGGACCGAGGGCGTCAGCGGCATGCGCGAGGCGTTGACGGCGTTCTTTATCGGGCTCGCGCTGATCGCCTACCCGGTCTACCTCGGCGTCAAAGCCTATCGATTACCGGCCATCTATGACGTGACCACTGACCCGATCGATCCGCCAAAGTTCGAAGCGATTGCGCGGCTGCGCCCCCGCGACGCCAACCCCATCGCCTATGCCGGTCTCTACGCCGCACAACTGCAGCACGCCGCGTATTCCGACATTGAACCCGAAATGACCAACTCGTCGCCGCAGGACGCTTACGATGCGGTGTTGAAGGTTATTACCAAGCGGAAGTGGCATATCGTCGATTCGCGTCCGCCCGGAATAGGCGAGGGCCACGTCGAGGCGATTGCGCGCACTCCTATCCTCGGCTTCCGCGAAGACGTTGTCGTGCGCATACGTCCGGTGCCGGACGGCGCGCGCATCGATTTCCGCTCGGCCTCGCGTTACGGCCGACATGATCTCGGCGGCAATGCCGCACGGGTCCGCGCGTTGGTCGACGATATCGACGACGTTCTGAGCTCTCCCGCGCCCGAGAAACCGGAAAAGCCCGAAAAGCTTGAGAAGGCCGAAAAAGCGGAAAAGAAATCCGCCTCGAAATCCTCTCAGGCTGCGGGAAAGGGAAGTTCGGTCAGGCGATAAGTGCCGCCGATCGAGGGCTCACCGTCGGTCGCGACGAGGCCGCGCGCAACCAAGTCTTCCATGTGTGCAAGGACTGAGAGCGAGGCGGCGCCGACAAGACGCGGATCGAGACCGATGTAGATCGCCCGCACCAGCGTCGGAATATCGGCGGCGCCTTTTTCGAGCCGCCGCAGAATTGAAGCTTCCCGCCCGTGGCGATGCCGGATGTAGCCCTGTACGAAGCGGGGCGCATCGCGCACCGCGCCGCCATGGCCGGGAAGATAGATCGGCTCTGTTCTCCTGGCGAGCTTTTCCAGCGAGGTCATGTAGTCGCTCATGGCGCCATCGGGCGGTGCCACGATCGAAGTCGACCACGCCATCACATGATCGCCGGAGAAAATCAGATCCGCTTCCTTGAGCGCGTACGCCATGTGGTTGGCAGTGTGTCCCGGCGTCGTCAACGCTTCGATGGTCCAGCCGTTGCCGGTTACCACACTGCCGTCGGCGAGCGCGAAGTCGGGACGAAAATCGAGATCGGCACTGGCGTCGAGGCGCCCGATTTCGCCGACATGAAGCGGGCGCGCCAGACGATGCGGACCCTCCGCGTAAACCGTGGCCCCAGTCGCTGCCTTGATCTTGGACACGGCGGGAGAATGGTCGCGATGCGTGTGGGTGACGAAGATGTGGGTGACGTCTTCGCCTCGAACGGCATCAAGTAGCGCAGCGATGTGCGCATCGTCGTCCGGCCCTGGATCAAGGATGGCAACGTTGCCCTGGCCGATGATGTAGCTGACCGTGCCCCTGAAGGTGAACGGTCCGGGATTGTTGGCGACCACCGCCCGCACGCCGGGTGCCACTTCCGTTGCGTGGCCGGGGATGAGGTCGAAACTCTTATTGTAGTTGATGTCGTCGCTCATGCAGAAGTTGCCGCTCACCGCTTCTTCAGCCAGGGCTCGAGTCCGATCGGGTCCAGCCGAATATCGTTATGCCGGAATTGGGATCGCGCGATCAATTCCGTGGTGCCCCTGTGCGCACGTTTTTTCAGCATGGTGTTGAAAGTGAGCTGACTGACCGCCTTGCGGGAAATGTCCTCGCGCAGATCGACGATCGGGGCAACCCCGTTCAGCTTGTGTGCTTTCGCGGCAGCGATGTGCACGAGCGACGACCGAGACGCGCCGGAGCACCAAACATCGGTGCGCACCGTCTTTAGCCTCAAGTGCGGAGGCTGGCCGAGCAGGCTGTTAACGGAGCAGGCGCAACGACTCGTTCTATGGGGGAGGTGGACCGTCACGGCCGGGTTCCGGCCATGACGGTCCACAAAAGGATGGAGCCCCGGTGCCGGGATCGCCGGGGCTCCAAGCAACCTCATTCAACACGAGTTGTGAGATCGAGATCGCACAGAAGGTCATGCAAGCGGCGGGCCAAGTCGAAAAACCACAATTCCTGGGCTTAAGGTGCCTAGCAGCGCTGATCGGGTGGGCGTCAGGCCTATCTCATTCGTCGAACCGCCACATTCCATGGTCGCCGCGAGGGCGTTTGCTGACTAATTTGCAGGCAGTTACGAGCCCTGCCCGGCTAGTAGGCCTAAAACGGCGTGCGGCTGCGGATTGCCGCCGCCAACGTGCCCTCATCGAGATAGTCGAGTTCGCCGCCCACAGGGACGCCGTATGCCAGCCGCGTGACTTTAACCTTGGCGTCGTGAAGGAGGTCGGTGACGTAATGGGCAGTGCTTTGCCCGTCGACGGTCGCGTTGAGCGCCAGGATGATTTCGTCGACCGCCGGATCGTGGGCGCGCCTGACCAGTGCATCGATCGTGAGATCGTCCGGCCCGACGCCATCGAGCGGCGACAGCGTGCCGCCGAGGACGTGATAGCGCGCGTTGATCGCGTGTGCGCGTTCAAGTGCCCACAGATCCGCGACGTCGGCCACCACCACGATGGCGGAAGCATCGCGGCGCGCGTCGGTGCAGACGGTGCAGGGATTCTGCGTGTCGATGTTGCCGCAGATCTTGCAAACCTCGATCTTCTCCATCGCCGTCTGCATAGCGGCGGCGAGCGGCGCCATCACCACTTCGCGCTTCTTGATGAGAAAGAGCGCCGCGCGACGGGCCGAACGGGGCCCGAGACCCGGCAGCCGGGCCAGAAGATGGATCAGACGTTCGATCTCGGGACCGGCGGCGATCGCGGGCATCAATCAGAACAATTTCAGGCCAGGAGGCAGGGGCAGGCCGCCGGTCAACGATTGCATGCGTTCGGCTAACACAGCTTCGAGCTTGCGGCGGGCGTCGGCGTGCGCAGCGACGATGAGGTCTTGAAGAATTTCCTTTTGGTCGGACTTGAAAAGAGAATCGTCGATTTGGGCGGCTCTCATTTCACCCTTGCCGGAAAGCTTCAGCGTGACGAGACCGCCGCCGGCCAAACCGTCGACTTCGATACGGTCGAGTTCGGCCTGCATTGCCTCCATTTTTGATTTGAGTTCGGTAGCCTGTTTCATCAGGCCTAGAAAATCGACCATTGCGATACCTTCTTAAAGTTCGTCGTCAGCCAGGCCTGCTTCGCCCGCTGCATCAAATGGCATCTCTTCTGAGCTGGCCGCTGCATCGGCGGATGGGCGTACCTCAACGATTTCCGCGCCGGGAAAACGGGCCAGCACAGCCTGCACCAGCGGATCGGTGCGCACGCCATCTTTGAGTTCGGACTTGCGCGTCTGCGCCTGCGCGTAGAGGCTCGGCATGCCGGGTTCAGCGGATACGATCACCATCCAACGGCGGCCGGTCCAGTCGGCAAGTTTTTTCGAAAGCTCTCCGGTAAGCGACTTCGGTGCGTTTGCTTCCAGACTGATCTCCAGCCTGCCGTCTTCGAAGCGCACCAGGCGAACATCGCGTTCGAGCGCACTCTTGATCGTGAGGTCGCGCCTTTCGGCGGCGAGCGCCACCAGGTCCTCGAAGCTCGCAAGCGCACGTCCGGGTACGCTGCTGTCTTGACCGCGGGCCTCCGGTTCGTCGGCCCGCATTTCGGCGGGGGCTGCGGCGGCAATCGCCGCACGCGGGCCGCCGCGAGGTCCGTCCGCGCGCGGCGCTTCGGCGCGGATCGGCATTTCTGCGCGCGGCGCCGATTGGCTGGATGGCGCTGGGCCGTTGGCGCGCGCGCTTTCACCGAGCGAACGGACTACTTCGTCTGGGGTCGGCAGGTCTGCCGCGTAAGCAATACGCACGAGCACCATCTCCGCAGCCGCCAGCGGCCGCCCCGCGGCAGCGACCTCTTCCATGCCTTTGAGCAGCATCTGCCAAGTGCGGGCGAGAACGCGCATCGAAAGTTTCGCTGCAAACGCGCGTCCGCGCGTCCGTTCGGTTTCGGTGAGGGAAACGTCGTCGGCAAGAGCCGGCACGATCTTCACGCGGGTAACAAAATGGGTGAATTCTGCGAGATCGCCGAGCACCATCGCCGGATCGGCGCCGGTGTCGTATTGGTCGCGCACTTCAGCCAAGGCGCCGGCAAGATCGCCCCGCATCAGCGCCTCGAACAGATCGATGATCCGGGCGCGGTCGGCAAGACCGAGCATCTGCCGGACGTCCTCGGCGCGAACCGGCCCGGCGGCGTGAGCGATGCCCTGATCGAACAGCGAGAGTGCGTCGCGCACCGAGCCCTCGGCAGCGCGAGCGATCATCGCTAAAGCGGCGGGCTCCGCGGTGAGCCCCTCCTTCTCCGCGATAGCTTGCAGGTGTTTGACCAGAAGCTCGGTATCGACGCGGCGCAGGTCGAATCGCTGGCAGCGCGACAGCACGGTGATCGGGACTTTGCGGATTTCGGTGGTCGCGAACACGAACTTGGCGTGCGGCGGCGGTTCTTCCAGCGTTTTGAGCAGCGCGTTGAAAGCGGCTCCGGACAGCATGTGCACTTCGTCGAGAATGTAGACCTTGTAGCGCGCCGAAACCGGCGCGTAGCGGATGGCCTCGTTAATCTGGCGCACGTCGTCGACGCTGTTGTGCGAGGCCGCGTCCATCTCGATTACATCGAGGTGGCGGCTTTCCATGATCGCCTGGCAGTGGACGCCCAGGACCGGCATGTCGATCGTAGGGCCGCGGATTGAACCGTCGGGCAGCTCATAATTCAGCGCGCGGGCGAGAATACGCGCCGTCGTCGTTTTGCCGACGCCGCGGACGCCGGTGAGGATCCAGGCCTGCGGAATGCGTCCGGTCTCGAAGGCGTTCGAAACCGTCCGCACCATCGCATCCTGGCCGATCAGATCGGCAAAGGTGGATGGCCGGTATTTGCGTGCGAGCACGCGGTAGGAAGCGGGCGGATTGGATGTATCGTTCATCTTGAGCGTTGCCCGGCTGAGCTTACCGAAATCCCGGGTCGGTGTTCAGACCAATCGATACCCCCGCATATCGCTTCGCTCATGCGGGCCACGCAAGTCGCGCTACATGGGCCGATAGGAGAGGGTGGGAGGCTGACGAGCGACCCGAACCGCGCTCGTTAGGGCTGCTTCCTTCCGGATCTGACCCGGTTGGCGAGTGGCTCGTCCACCGCCAACCTCCCGGACTCTATATCGGCCGCGAAGGCCGGGAAAGCAAGCGGGCCTCCCGGCGCGGTGTATCATCACCGATGCAGAGGCAGGATCGCGGCCGATGCCAAGGTGTCCTGGCGAGGGAGAAGTCCTGGTGACCGGTGCTCGTAAGCTCGTTGCGTTTTTCGCATTGATCGCCTTGCTTTGGGCGCGAGCGGCGTGGGGTTGAGCCGAGAGGCGGCCATGTCGGAAGCCGGCTGGTTACTTCATCCACAGCTACGTGACGACACGACGCTGGTCGGCGATCTCGCGCTGTCACGGGTACTATCCATCAACGATGCCGACTATCCGTGGCTCGTTCTCGTGCCGCGGCGCGCGAACGTTATCGAGATTGCCGATCTCGGCGATGAGGCGACACTGCTTATGGCCGAGATCACGCGGGTTTCGCGCGTGCTCAAGGGTGAGACTCGATGCGACAAGATCAATGTTGCCGCGATTGGCAATGTCGTGCCGCAGCTTCACGTCCATATCGTCGCCCGATGGAAACGCGATCCGCTATGGCCTAAGCCCATCTGGGGTGCTGTTGCCGTTCCGCGCGCGGGCGACGCGGCGAGTTTTGACCACTTCGTTGGCACGATCCGCAGCAGGCTCGGAGCCGGAGAGCTGTGCTAGCGGATCCCGGCGGTCGAGGTTCCGCCAATGCGTCCGTAAACGGCCGGCAAGATAGCCGCCAATCGCCGAGGACATTACAGCAACGACGATGAGATAGATTCCGGTGCCGACGCTAAAGGTCGTTGAAGAAACACCGCTATCGCTCCAGGGCGAGACGGCAGATAGCCCGAGTCCGGCGCCAAACGCGATGAGCAGGAGGGCTAAAGCTGCAGCAGCGACCGCGCCAGCGGCAATGGCCGCCCATGACACAACTGATACAGAGGGTACCTCAACGATCGCGGCGGTAGAACGCAGATCGGATTCCATAAAAATTCTCCCGGCTGAAATATTTATTCCCAGCCGCGAGTCGGCTTGGTGCGCAAAAGTTCCGGCGTGTAGCGCGATCGAGCTAAGTCGCGGCTCGCGCATCAAATGGTGCACCGCACGCGCTTGACCGCGATGCCGCGCGCGGCTTCAATCCTGCCCAAAATGTCAAAACAGACCGACCTCGCCACGCCGCAGCTGGCTTTTTCAAACAGCCCGCTCGATCGCGCCGCCCACCAGCGCAACGACGAAGCTGCGCTCTCTGCGTTGGCTGAAACTCAGCGGGCAGGCTTTTACGTCGTCGTCGGCGAATCGGTGGTGTTAAAGCAGCGGGGCGCCAGCTTCGATCCGTTGTTTTCGCTTGCCGAGGCCAAGGCGTGCGGTCTTGTGCGCGAGACCGTGTTTCTCGGACTACTGGACGAGGAGCCGCGCTTTGGAGCCGCGCTCGAACTGGCGGTGGTCGAGCCGCTAAAGGCGCGCGGCGATCTTAAACTCATCGATCTTCGCTCGATCGCCGTCCAAGGCGCCGTCGCTGCCGAACATCTGGCGCCGCTCGCTGAAGCCAAGGCTGTTCTCGGTTGGCACGCACGACATCGCTTCTGTCCCAATTGTGGGATGGCGACGAGCCTCGTCCAGGGTGGCTGGCGGCGCGATTGTCCTTCGTGCAAGGCCGAGCATTTTCCGCGTACCGATCCGGTCGTGATCATGCTGGCGATCGCTGGCGAGCGTTGCGTGTTGGGCCGCTCGCCGCGTTTCCCGCAGACCATGTGGTCGTGCCTCGCCGGCTTCGTCGAGCCCGGCGAATCGATCGAGGAGGCGGTGCGCCGCGAGGTGCTTGAGGAGGTGGGTATCGCCTGTGCGGGGGTTAAATATTTTGCCTCCCAACCATGGCCGTTTCCTTCTTCGCTGATGATCGGCTGCCATGCCGTTGCGTTGACCGAGAAGATTGTCATCGACAAAAGCGAGATCGAGGAGGCGCGCTGGTTCGACCGTGAAGAATTGAACCTGATGCTGGCGGGCCGGCACCCGCTTGCCCTGGCCGCCCCGCCTCCGATAGCGATTGCGCATCATATCATCCGGGATTTTGTCGAACGCGGCCGGAGCGTGCTGGATTAAGTCGCGAGACCGCAGGCAAAGGTCTAGTCGTTCTGGCAGAAAGCATCGCATCGGCTCTGACGGGCGCCGGGCCGCGGGATTGCCGGAAGGCGCTTGATTCAGAATAATATTCTATGTAAACATTGAATTTTACGGCAGTTTAAAAGATTATTCTGCCTACGGCGCAATTGATCGGGTGCACTCAATGGACGCCATCGATCGCAAAATCCTGGCCGTGCTGCAGGAGGATGCTTCGCTCGCGGTGGCCGAAATCGGCTCCCGTGTTGGCCTGTCATCGACGCCGTGCTGGAAGCGGATCCAGCGGCTGGAAGCCGACGGCGTTATTCAAAGGCGCGTCGCGCTGGTCGACCAGAGCCGCATCGGGCTCGGCGTTACCGTCTTCGTTTCAATCGAGACCGGCGATCACTCGCAGGATTGGCTCGAGCGCTTCGCCAAGACCGTGGGGGCCATGCCGGAAGTCATGGAATTTTACCGCATGGCCGGCGACATCGATTACATGCTGCGGGTCGTGGTGCCCGACATCGCCGGCTACGACGCGTTTTACAAACGTCTGATTGCTTCGGTGCCGCTGACCAACGTCACCTCCCGGTTCGCCATGGAGAAAATCAAGTCGACGACAGCGCTGCCGATTCCGTGAGGCGCCCGATCGGCCTTTAATGTCCGGTCGCGAGGGATCCGGCAGCTACTGCCTGAGTATTGCGGCTCGTTGTCTCAGCCAACGTCTTGTCAAAGTATTCCGGGAAGTCGCCAAGTGTGATGCGGCGCGAACAATCTGGCGTGCAGCTGTAAGTCTCGCGATCGATGCCGCGATAGACAACAACGGTCTTATCGTTCGGCCCGGTGACCTCGACGGCGTGCTCGCTCAGCACGGCGCCGTGGCGATCCAGGACAACAAAGTTGGTCGCTCCATAGCCCTTGCCCGTGACGATCGCGAGCCCGCCCGGCTGTATCGTAAGGTCGGCAATGAGCGGATTGCCGACGACGACCGTCGCGGCCCGGTCAGGGAGTTGCATGATCCTGGCTTGGTCGATGGAGACGACAATCGGGTCGGCCGCCACAGCCGGCGCAACAAAAGTTACCAGTAAGAGAATGGCCGACAGCCTGTACAATGGGCGCAAGCCTGCCCGCGCTCGCGCGCACCACGCCATCATCGCTACTCTCCGAAACGCTACGCGGATTACAAACAACCGAAGAGGGCCGCACTTCGACGCCGCTACTTCACTGCAAAATGGTGAAGGAAGTGCAAATCAGCGGTGCATTCGGCCCCCCCGATGGGAGATTCGATAGCGGGCTTTTCGTGACGATCAGGCGCGGCTAAGGCGCGAGGCGACGGCGGCTTATTGTGTAGTCTTTGCTTGCGTGAACGGATGGGCGAGCTGAGCGCCGAAACTTGTCGGGTATCCTGCCTCGGCAATCCCATATTTGTCGGGCAGTTCGCCGGCGGGCATGTAGAAGGTGCCGAACAACAGATCGAGAACCGGGAATGTGGCGGCAAAGTTCTTTTCGCCGCCGCGGTCGGCCGCGGTGTGGTGCCAGCGGTGGAAGACTGGAGTGGCGATCACGTATTTGAGGGGGCCGAGCGTCCAGTTGAGGTTGGCGTGCACGAACGCAGAGTGCGCGATGGTAATCGGTCCGAGCACAACAAACACGTTTGGCGAGATGCCGGCGAGCAACAAGATAACGTCGGCAATTACGCCACCGAAGAATAGGTTTACCGGATGGAACCGAGCCGCCGAAATCCATTCCAGCTCTTCGGAGGAGTGGTGCACCGCGTGATACTTCCACAGCGGCTTTCCGTGGAATAGCCGGTGCGACCAATAAGTGATGACGTCTTCGCCGACGAGGAAGATGAGCATTTGCGCCGCTAGCGGAAGCGTCGCGAGCGGCCCATGGCCGTTCTCGTAGAATGCGATCAAACCGTCGGCCGTCGTAATGCGGAACAGAACGGCGGCTCCGGCAATGAGCATCCCGATGCGCAAATAACGCGCGAGCACCGGAATGAAGAACCAGTAGCAGAGGTCAGTGACGAGATCCCGCTTGTGCCACCACGCTTGGCCGGGATTGCACGCCCAAAAGTACGTGAGCCCAGTAAATACGGCAGCGAGCGCCAGCGAGATCGGTATGCCTTTTATAAAAGTCTCGCCGACAGTGATGATAAAGCCGAGCAGTTCCTGATTCATGGCCATCAGTCGCTTCTTTTTAGTTATCCGGGCGGCCACTTGCCGGGCCGATGGGGTCGCTCAAGTGACAGATATTAAGGACGCGCATTAATGCCCGATGAATCGTTTCTTTTTCGCGTGTCGTTTCACCGAACTGAAACGCATCGCCGTTATGCGTTGATCGTTGGCTGTTTGCTGACGAATACCTGCGATCCGGCGAACTAAAAAAATGTTGGCGATCTGCAAGCCGCTGTTAACTACATCGCAGCTCGGAGGAACCAGCCAAAGTTTCACTGGTTGATTTAACCGCATCGCAATGTCTCGACGCTAGGTTCGCCATCGATCCAAATGGTCCGGCAAACGGGCATTGGGTCGAGCTCAGACAGCCACGTGGACCTAAGGAGCCAATTATGAAGACCATGTTTTCGCGTTTCTTGAAGGACGAGTTAGGCGCAACGGCTATCGAATATGGCCTGATCGCTGCCGGCATCTCTGTTGCCATTATCGCCGTTGTCAACGGCCTCGGCACCAAGCTGAACACGACCTTCAGCAGCATCTCCACCCAGCTTAAGTAAAGCTTCCTCTCGGAAGCGTCATACGAAGGGCTCCGGTGGATCACCGGAGCCCTTTCGTTTTGCGCATTTGCTAACGCTCGCTCAACCGCTGCTGCATTAAACCGGCCGGCAGGAGCAAATCGACGGTGCCTTTGCCATGATGTTGCTGATCGAGGCGATCGAATTGACGCTTTTTCCGGCGATGATGGCATTTGCCGCCTCGAGCGATTTGTTTACCATGACGATCGCGAACCGCGTCTCGCTGATCCTGGTCGGCGGCTTCGGTCTGCTTGCTACGCTGACCGGAATGAGCGCCGTCGATATGCTGTCGCATGCCGGTGCGGCCGCCGCGGTTCTCGCGGTGGTGTTTGTCTTTTTCACCCTTGGATGGATCGGCGGCGGTGACGCCAAGCTCGCAGCTGCGACGGTGCTGTGGCTGGGCTTCGCGCATCTCGCCGACTATCTGCTTTACGCCTCACTGTTCGGCGGCGCGCTGACCGTCCTGATCATTCAGTTTCGCGCCGTGCCTCTGCCGAGGGCTTTCATCGGCCGCGAATGGGCTGAACGGCTTCATCGGCGAGATGGCGGCGTTCCTTACGGCATCGCTCTCGCTGCCGCCGCGCTGCTGATATATCCACACACCGAATGGATGAAGGCCGCGCTCTTTTAGATGGCGTTTACGCTTTGGTAACCGTCACTCGATGCCGATTATTCTCAAAGTCGGCTTTGGCCCTTAAATCCGGTTTGCTCGTATCGGATCGCGGCGATTGGGGCCGGACAGAGCCGCGTGGTAACGCGCAATTAACGCGATTTGGATACGGCTCATTAACCATGCCTTGACGTTTAGCTGCTGAAATCCGGCAGACGACGGTCCGCCCGGCCGCTTACGTCACATTGGAAGTCGAGCGTAATGAAGCGCGCGCGCATTATCGTACTCCTTGTTGCTCTTGCCGCGGGCGGTGTTGCCGCCATGCTGGCAAGCGGTAATCGCACGCCCGAGCCGCCCAAGGCACCTCCACCACCGCCGCCGCTTGCGACGGTCGATGTTTTGATTGCCAAGACTGATCTTGATACTGGGCAGGTGGTTGGCCCCCGTGATGTCGGTTGGCAGACTTGGCCGGCGGCTTCGACCGGATCGAATTTCATCAGGAAGCCCGACAGACCTGACGCCATCAAGGACTTCGTCGGCGCAATCGTGCGTATGCCGGTCGCTGCGGGTGAGCCGATCCGAGATTCCAAGGTCGTTGCGTCAAAGACCGGCGGCTTTCTGGCCGCGGTGCTGCCCCACGGCATGCGCGCGATTTCGATGGATGTGGCAGCGGATACCAGCGCCGGCGGCTTCATACTCCCGAATGACCATGTCGACGTTCTGCTGACGCGCCGCGACAAGGCGGCGGAAAAGCTTTCCGGCGTCGAAAAATACGTCACCGAAACAATCTTGCGAAACGTCCGGGTTCTGGCTGTCGATCAAGTACTCGGAGAAAAGGAGGGCCAGAAAGTAGTGATCGGCAAGACCGCAACGATCGAGCTCGATCCGCATCAGGCCGAAAATCTCGCGCTCGCTCACCAGACTGGCACGCTTTCACTCACATTACGCAGCCTCCTCGATTCACAATCTCCGATGCCGGAAGGCGGTGAACCAAAAGAGGAGCCGAAGACGACAATCAATACGGTGCGTTACGGCGTGACTACTCAGTCGACGCAGCGCTGACGGCATGGAGGGGACTTCGACGATGGCATCAGGAACGATCCGTGCGGCCGCTCTCACGGGTTTGCTGCTATGCGCCCTCGGCACAGACATCCCTGGGGCGGCGGAATTGGCGGTCCGTGAGCCGGCGCGCCGACCGATCACGGTTGCTGCCGGGGATTTCATCTCTCGGTCCATCACGCTCGGCAAAGGGAGGTCCATCGTCGTAGACTTTGCGCGCGATATCAAAGACGTGTTGATCGCCAATCCTAAGGTTGCCAATGCCGTCGTCCGTTCTTCGCGCCGCGCTTACATCATCGCCATCGACAACGGTGGGACCAACATCATCTTTTTCGATGCCGAAGGTAAGCAGCTGGTCAACTACGACATTGCGGTCAGCCCCGATGTCAGCCCGATCCGTGCCGCCATCCAGCGGCTTATTCCCGGTGCGGAAGTCAATGTTGAAGGCATCGGCGACGGCATCCTGCTGACCGGCACCGTGGCGAACCAGGCCGAAGCGCAGCAGGCATACCAGATCGCATCCCATTTCGTGGCAACCGGGGAAAACTTCGTCGGCAGCACCGGCGGCGGAGGCGGCAGCGGAAGCGGCGGCGGCATCAGCAGCGTCAACGTTGGCGGTAGCGGCACTGGGTTAAGTACCGCGCTCGCCTTAGGCAGTTCGAGCAGCAGTGGTGGCGCGGGTTCACAAAAGATTGTCAACGCGATCGTTGTCCGCGGCCGCGATCAGATCATGCTCAAGGTCACTGTCGCCGAGGTGGAGCGCGATCTCATCAAACAGCTCGGCATCAATCTATCGGGCTCGGTCGGCTATGGCACCGCGGTGGTGAATTTCAACAACACCAACCCGTTCACCGCCTACGGTCAATCGCTCAGCGGGTCCAGCATCGCGGGCGGATGGAAGTCGATTACCGCGACCATACAAGCAATGGAACAGGCCGGGGTCATCCATACGTTGGCTGAGCCGAATCTGACCGCCATATCCGGTGAAACCGCGACGTTTCTGGCCGGCGGCGAGTTTCCGATTCTGAACGGTTATTCCTGCTCCGCTACTTCGAGCACGCCCGGAGCGCCGACGACGTGTCAGCCGGCAATCGAGTTCAAGAAATTCGGTGTCAGTCTGAACTTCACGCCTGTCGTGCTCAGTGAGGGCCGGATTAGCCTGAAAGTCATGACTGAGGTGTCGGACATTTCAAGCAACAATGCGCTGACCATTCCGATACCCGGTTCGACCGACACTGTAACCGTTCCATCAATACGTACCCGCCGCGCTGACACGACGCTTGAGATCCCTTCGGGCGGTTCGCTGGCGATGGCAGGCATGATCCAGGACGAGACGCGGCACAACGTCAACGGTCTCCCGGGATTGATGGAGCTTCCGGTCCTTGGGCCGCTGTTCAAGAGCAACGACTACGTCAACCAGCGCACCGAGTTGATGGTGCTGGTCACGCCCTATGTGGTGCGCGCGGTGGCGCAGAAAGATCTGTCGCGGCCTGATGACGGCTTCGCCGACCCCAGCGATCCGGCACAGGTGCTGCTCGGCCGTTTCAACCGTATCTACGGCGTCGGCGGAACGCCCGATCCGCCGGACAACTATCGCGGCAAATACGGTTTCATCCTCGACTAAGGGCTCGATGCGCTTTTGGCAAGGAAAGCATTTTGGCAGGCAGGAACCAGGGCACGCAAAGACTTCGGGACGCAAGGAAACGACAATGCTGACTGTCCTACAAAAGATCGCTGAGGGTCGCGGCAGTGCGGGGCTCGCCATGCGCGCCGGCATCGTCGTCGGTTTTTCGCTTATCGTATGCGCTTGCAACACCGATCAGCAGGTGGCGGCCGGTCCCGACGTTCCAATTGACTATCGTCAGCGTCACCCGATCACGATCACGGAAGCCGATCACACCCTCCAAATATTTGTCGGATCGAATCGCGGCGAACTCAATGCGACGCAACGAGCTGAAGTCTTGGCATTCGCGCAGACGTGGAGGCGCGAAGCCACCGGCGGAGTTTTGGTCGATCTTCCCGTCGGCACCAGCAACGAGCGTGCGGCGACCGAGACGATGCGCACTATCCGCTCAATCCTGGCAGCAAGTGGCGTGCCGCGAGATGGCATCGCTGTTCGTGGCTATCACCCACCGACCAGCGCACTGGCACCCATCCGCATCAGCTATCCCAGGATTCAGGCCCAGGCTGGACCGTGCGGCCTCTGGCCCGCTGACATCGGGCCGAGCTTGAACCGCGACTATTTCGAGAACCAGCCGCCGTGGAACCAGGGTTGCGCGACCCAACGTAACCTCGCCTCCATGGTGGACAACCCGGCGGACCTCGTGCAGCCGCGCGCGGAAACGCCGCCCTACGAAATGCAGCGTACGACAGTCATGGAAAACTACAGAGCAGGCAAACCCACTGCTGTCCAGGCTCCAAACGATGCGGCCAAGATCAGCGATCTAGGGAAATGATGCCATCATATGATGAGTCCAGCGAGCCAAGCCGTAGTTGAAAGCCCTGCCGCCGAAGTTGCCGGGAGCGACGAGCGTATCGCGCCGGCGCCGCGGGTTTCGGTGCAGGCGTTCTGCGAAACCGTTGAGACCGCAGCTGCAATCCAGGCGGCCGGCGAAGACCGGCGCATGGCCAGAGCGCATCTGCGCATTCAGATGGGCGGACTGGTCGCCGCGATCGAAGCCTATCAGAGCTCACCGACGCCGAATGTCATTATCCTTGAGTCCGAGAGTCGCAACGAAGACATCCTCGGGGGCCTCGATCAACTGGCACCGGTATGTGACGCTTCCACGCGGGTCATCATCATCGGGCGCATGAACGATGTCGGACTGTACCGCGAATTGGTCCGGCGCGGCGTCAGCGACTACGTGATAGGGCCGGTTAGCGCGCTTCAGGTCGTGCGCGCGGTGTGTGGTTTGTTCTCGGCGCCTGACGCGAAGCCGGTAGGCCGTGTCATCGCGGTCGTCGGAGCAAAAGGTGGTGTCGGAGCCTCGACCATAGCTCACAACATTGCCTTTTCCATCGCCCGGGACCTCATGCTCGACGCGGTCGTGACTGATCTCGATCTCGCCTTCGGCACAGCTGGCCTCGACTTCAACCAAGACCCGCCGCAAGGAATTGCGGAGGCGGTATTTTCGCCCGATCGTGTCGACAATGCCTTTGTCGACCGGCTACTTTCGAAGTGCACCGATCACTTGAGTCTGTTGGCGGCGCCGGCGACGCTCGATCACGTCTACGATTTTGGCGCCGACGCGTTCGATTCAATCTTCGATTCGCTGCGCGCCACGGTGCCCTGCGTCGTGCTCGACGTGCCGCACCAGTGGACCGGTTGGACCAAGCAGACATTGGTCGGCGCCGACGACATCCTGATTGTCGCCGCGCCAGATCTCGCCAACCTGCGCAACACCAAGAATCTCTATGATTTCCTCAAAGCGGCGCGGCCGAACGATCACCGGCCGCTCTACTGTCTGAATCAAATAGGCGTTCCGAAGCGGCCGGAGATCAAGTCCGCTGATTTCGCCAAGGCTCTCGAAAGCGAGCCCGTCGCCTCCATTCCGTTCGATCCGCAATTGTTCGGCGCTGCGGCAAACAACGGGCAAATGATAGCCGAGATTGCCGCGAGCCACCGCACTGCCGAGGTGATGCGGCAACTGGCGCAGCAACTGACCGGTCGCGTGGAGCCGAAGAAGCAACGTTCGAGTTTGTTTTCGCCATTGTTTGAAAAGCTTCTGCAGCGACAGTAGTGGCTGTCGCGTCGTGTCGGAGTAGCGTTCGTGTTTGGCAAGCGTTCTAACGGTAGCACCGCCCCCGCTCTCGCCGAGCGGCTGCCCGCGGCACCGCGTCCGGCTGCGCCGCCGACCGCAGCTCCCGCCACTTCCCCCACTGCAGCGCCCGCCGACGGCGCTCCCCAAGGCGGACGCACTCCGTTTCCGTCCGCAGGCCTCGGCGCGCCGATTCTCGGGACGCCATCGGCGACGAAAGCGAACGTCGGACCACAAAGCCCGCCGCAGCACGTTCCATCCGCCATCGATACGCGTCGTTCCGATACCTACTACGAGACCAAGGGAACAATTTTCGGAGCGCTCATCGAGGCGATCGATCTCGGCCAGCTAGCCAAGCTCGATGCTGACTCTGCGCGTGAGGAAATCCGCGACATCGTCAACGAGATCATAGCGATCAAGAATATCGTAATGTCGATTTCGGAGCAGGAAGACCTGCTCGACGACATCTGCAATGACGTGCTCGGTTACGGACCGCTGGAGCCGCTGCTCGCTCGGGACGAAATTTCGGACATCATGGTCAACGGCTCCGGCACGGTCTACATCGAAGTGGGCGGCAAGATCCAAAAGACCGGCATCAAATTCCGCGATAACCAACAACTGCTCAATATCTGCCAGCGCATTGTCAGTCAGGTGGGCCGCCGTGTCGATGAATCCTCGCCGATCTGCGATGCGCGCTTGCCGGACGGCTCCCGTGTCAACGCCATCGTGCCGCCGCTGGCGATCGACGGCCCGGCGCTCACGATCCGCAAATTCAAGAAGGACAAGCTCACTCTGGAGCAGCTCATCCGCTACGGCTCGGTTTCGCAGGAAGGGGCGGACATTCTCAAGATCATCGGTCGCTGCCGGGTCAATGTTCTGATTTCCGGCGGCACCGGTTCGGGCAAGACCACGCTGTTGAACTGTCTGACCCGTTACATCGATGACGATGAGCGCATCGTCACCTGCGAAGACGCGGCCGAATTGCAGCTGCAGCAACCGCACGTGGTGCGTCTGGAAACCCGGCCACCGAATCTCGAAGGCGAGGGCCAGATCACGATGCGCGATTTGGTGCGCAATTGTCTGCGTATGCGGCCGGAACGGATCATCGTCGGTGAGGTGCGCGGCCCGGAAGCTTTCGACCTGTTACAGGCGATGAACACGGGCCACGACGGCTCGATGGGTACGTTGCACGCCAACATGCCTCGCGAAGCGCTATCACGGCTGGAATCAATGATTACGATGGGCGGCTATTCGCTTCCCTCGCGCACGATCCGTGAAATGATCTGCGGCTCCATCGATGTCGTCATTCAGGCCGCGCGTTTACGCGACGGGTCGCGGCGCATCACGCACGTCACCGAGGTCATGGGAATGGAAGGCGACGTCATCATCACCCAGGATCTGTTCCTCTACGACATTCTCGGTGAGGACGCGAACGGCAATCTCGTCGGTGAGCATCGATCGACCGGGATCGGGCGCCCGAAGTTTTGGGACCGTGCGCGGTACTACGGCGAGGACGTTCGCCTCGCCGCTGCACTCGACGCAGCCCAGGGCGCCGCTCGGCCCAGAAACTGAGAAGGGGATAGGCACCATGCAAACCTACGGTCTTTTTCTCATGGTCGCGGTTGCGATCGGTGGCGTCGCGTGGGTGTTCCTTTATCCACTGCTTTCCGGCGAGCGCACCGCGGCCCAACGCATGGCGAATGTCGGTCGCGCCGAGCCTGCGGCGCAGCGCCCGGTTCGCGGAGCGCAGAAGTCACGACGCGAGCAAGTCGAGGGTACGCTCAAGCAACTTGAGGCACGGCAAAAGACCGCCAAGCGTGTGCCGCTGTCTGTGCGGATCGTGCAGGCCGGCCTTAACTGGTCCACGCGCCGCTTCATGATGACCGCCGGCGCATTGGGCGTCGTCGTGTTCCTGGTGGCGATGATCCTGGGCGCGGGCTTGCCGGCCGCGTTGGGTTTGGGATTCGCGGCAGGCGGCGGGCTGCCCTTTTGGATATTGTCGTTTTTGAAAAAGCGGCGCGAAGCGCGCTTCCTCGCGACGTTTCCGGATGCCGTCGACGTCATCGTTCGCGGCATCAAGGCCGGTCTGCCGTTGCTGGATAGTCTCAAGCTGATCGCCGCCGAGGCCGAGGAGCCGGTTCGCAGCGAGATGCGCGCCATCATCGACACACAAACGATAGGCATTCCGCTTGGCGAAGCGTGTCAGCGGCTCTACGAGCACATGCCGCTTCCCGAGGCGAACTTCTTCGGCATCGTCATCTCCATCCAACAGCGCGCCGGCGGCAATCTTTCCGAAGCGCTCGGCAACCTCTCGCGCGTGCTACGCGACCGCAAGAAAATGAAGGCGAAGATCCAGGCCATGTCGATGGAGGCAAAGGCTTCCGCATCGATCATCGGTGCGTTGCCGATCGCGGTGATGGCTCTCGTTTACTTCACCAGCCCGCAGTACATGTCGTTGTTATGGACGGAGCCGCTCGGTCGCATGATGATGGCCGGCTGCGCGGTCTGGATGTCGGTCGGCATTTTCGTCATGCGCAAGATGATCAACTTCGATTTCTAAAAGTTCCGGCATGTATCAGCTCCTTGACCAGTACTTCGAGCCGCAATTTCTCACCGTGCTGCTTGCTGCGATCGCCGCCGGCGCCACCGTGCTGACGCTCGCGATGCCGCTATTGTCAAAGGACATGCTGTCCACGCGTATGAAAGCGGTGGCGTTCGAACGCGAGAAAATCCGGTTGCGTGAACGGGAGCGACTCGCGCAGGTCAACAGGGTTACGCTGCGCCAATCGCCGAAAGCCTATATGAAGACCGTGGTCGAGAATTTTAATCTCACCAAATGGGTCGGACAGGAAGACGCCCGAATCAAGCTGGTGCAGGCGGGATATCGCGGGCAGGCGCCGTACGTCACCTATCTGTTCTTCCGTATGGTGATGCCGGTTGCCATGTTGCTGGCGTCGTTGTTTTACATTTACGTCGTGGTCCAGATCGACCAACCGACGATTATCAAGATCGGAATCGCTATCGGCGCGGCTTATTTCGGCATGCTGAGTCCGAATCTTTTTCTGAGAAACAAGATCGGGCGCCGACAATTGTCGATCAAGCGCGCGTTTCCCGATGCGCTTGATCTGCTTTTGATCTGCATCGAGTCCGGCATGTCGGTCGAGGCATCGTTTCAGAAAGTCAGCGATGAGATCGGATCGCAATCGATCGCGCTTGCTGAGGAACTGACGCTCACGACGGCGGAATTGTCATATCTGCCGGATCGTCGCCAGGCTTACGATAACCTTGCTCAGCGCACCGGCCTTGAAGGCGTGAAATCGGTTTGTCTTGCTTTGCAGCAGTCCGAGCGCTACGGCACGCCGCTGGGGGCGACCATGCGGGTGCTGTCGCAGGAAAATCGCGACTCGCGCATGGCGGAAGCCGAGAAGCAGGCCGCGGCATTGCCGCCGAAGCTCACGGTGCCGATGATCTTGTTCTTCCTGCCGGTGTTGTTTGTGGTCATTCTCGGCCCGGCGGCGATCAAGGTTATGGGCCTGCAGTGATAAATACTCAGCTTGAATTGTCCGCGGGCCGTATATCACGCAGGTCTTTGCGGTGTGCGAGCATCTGCCGCAAGTAAGCGACGTTGGCTGCGGCCTCATCCTGAGGGAGGTCGGCGCGAGCGATTGTCTCTGCCTCCTTGAAGCGCCCTTGCAAACCGACTACCAGAGCCAGGTTTTGTCGGACCCGCGCATCGACCGGCCGTTGCGCGGCCGCGCGGCGCAAAGTTGCTTCAGCGTTGCGCAGATCCTTCGAGAGCGCATAAGAGAGTCCGAGATTCGACAGTACCGAGGGCTCTTCTGGAACCATCTTCAGTGCAGTCAAGTAGAGGCGTTGTGCCTCGACGTGCCGGCCCAGTTGATCGAGAACAGCGCCCTGCGCCGAGAGAATGTGCCAATCGGGCTGGTCCGGTGAATGAGCGCGCTCCAGTACTTCAAGCGCCTGATCGAGATTCCCGGCCTCTGCTAATGCGCGGCCGTACGCGCCGAGTACGGCCTTGTCGTGCGGATTTTCGAGCGACGCCCGTTCAAGCACCGCGACCGCCTGAGCACGCTGTCCGGTCGCGCGCAACGCCTGCGCATATGGCATGGCCACATCGATTTTAGTCGGATTGGCGCGATACTTTTCGCCGTAGACCTGAACGTCATGTCTCCAATCGGCATCAGAGCGATCGGCCGCGGGGACGGACGCGATTGGGATCGAGCCGGTCGTCTGGGTACTTTGGGTTGTTTGGCATCCGGCTGCCGCTATCGCGATCACGCTGAGAAGAGCGGCCGAGACGGGCAGGCGTGCAAAGCGGATACTGTTCCTGCCGTTAGAGGGCATCTCGGATTGCCGCCGAATGAGGCACAAAGGTAACGGGCACGCGACCGCCGCACACCCATCAGCAATAGAATGTTAACCCTAATGAGAGGTTAATGACCCTTCGGAGGGCTGAGTCTGAAAGTCGCGCCCATGCTTCGGCAAAAATGACGAGCTGAGGTGCCCAGACTTGGTCTGAAGGCGCTCTAGGCCAATACTTTGCTCGGCATCGCCAGGATCTCGCCGACGTAGCTCGAGGTATCGCACTTGGGTCGCTCTCCGGCAATTGCGTGGCCTTCAACCATGTAATGCACGGCTTCAGCGATGTTGGTGGCGTGGTCGCCGATGCGCTCGATGTTTTTAGCGCAGAAAAGATGATGGATGCACATCGAGATGGTGCCGGGATCCTCCATCGTATAGGTCAGCAATTCCCGAAACAGCGAGACGTAAAGCGCATCGACTTCTTTGTCAGCAGCCCAAACCTGCAGCGCCTTGTTCGGATTGCGGTCGACGAAGCTGTCGAGCACCGCCGCCAGTTGCGACACGACAAGTGCCGCCATGTGCTTGAGGCCGCGCATCAAGGTGCGCTGCGAGTTGTCTCCGCTCACCGCGATGACCCGCTTGCCGATGTTCTTCGCCAAATCGCCGACCCGCTCGAGGTCGTTGGAGATGCGCAGCATCGCCACCAGCGCCCGTAGATCAATCGCCATCGGTTGCCGGAGCGCGATCGTCGCGATCGCTTTTTCCTCGATCTTCCGCTGTAAAGCGTCGACCGTTGCATCGGCGGCAATGACCTGACGCGCCAGACCGACGTCGCGGCGAGTGAGCGCGTCGATCGAGTCGGTGACCTGCTTCTGAGCAAAGCCGCCCATCTGCGCGACCAACTGGGTAAGCTTGATGAGGTCGGTGTCGAAAACTCTGGTGGTGTGCTCGGAAACGTTCATGTCGTTGTCTGCAAGCGTTGGAGACTCTGTTGGGTGCGCGCAACATTGTTGCTGGCAGCAAACCCAGGATACAAAACTAACCCAACGCCTTGATGATTCTACAATTCATGCGTGACGATCGGATGACATTCTTGGCCGACGGTGTCGCGCTTGAGTAAATAACGCCGATGAAACCCACCGTGGCCGGTCGTGTCATCTCGACCACATGAAGACGTCAGTAAAATCAAATGATTCGCGGTCCGGCGTAATAGGGACCGCATCGCATGGAGTTCGGGGCGAACAGGAGCGGAATGATGGCACCGTGGCTTGTCGATGCCACCGGAGCAACCGGGGCTGTTCTGACAACGTTGTGCTGGGTCCCGCAAGCCATAAAAATCGTTCGCGAACGCGAGACCCGCGCGATCTCGCTCCCGGGTACGTGGTTATGCGTGCTCGGGGTTTTCCTGTGGCTGATTTACGGCCTGGCAATCGCCGACGGTCCGCTAATTGGATCCAGCATCGTTACGCTGGCGATGACGGGGACGATCCTGGCTCTCAAAATCCGCCACGGGTGACGGGTGATCTGAATTAAAGGTCAGGTCAGCACGCGCACCGGCTCGCCATTGAGGAAAGCGCGGATGTCTTCGACCACACCGGCGAAATAGGCCCGGTAGTTCTGCTCTGCGACGTAGCCGAGGTGCGGCGTGATCACGACGTTATCGAGCTTGCGCAACGGATGCTCGACCGGCAGCGGTTCGATATCGAACACGTCAAGACCGGCTCCGCCGATGCGCTTTTCCCTCAAGGCAGCGATCAGCGCCGCTTCGTCGACTATGGGTCCACGCGAGGTATTGATCAGGTAGGCGCTTTTCTTCATCAGGCCGAGTTCGTTCGAGCCGATCAGACCGCGGGTGCGCGGCGATAATTGCGTGTGGATTGAGAGAAAATCGGCGCGGCGGAACAGATCGTCGCGGTTGACGTATTCGGCGCCGACCTCGGCGCACTTTTCCGGCGTCAGGTTCTGGCTCCAGGCGATCATGTGCATTTTGAACGCGCGGCCGATGTCGGCCATGCGAGCGCCAAGTCTGCCGAGGCCAAGAAGCCCGAGCGTCATGCCTTCAAGATCAAGCCCGATTGTCGTTTGCCAGGATGCGCCGGACTTGAGCTGGGCGTTTTCGTAGCCGATGTGACGTGCGAGTTCGAGCATTAGCCCGGTGGCGATGGCAGCGGTGGCATTGCCAAAGCCCGGCGTGCCGCAGACGACCACGCCTCGCGTTCTGGCGGCCTCGACATCGATCGAGGCATTGCGCATGCCGGTGGTGATCAGAAGTTTGAGATCGGGGAGGGCATCGATCACGGCCCGCGGGAAGGCGGTGCGCTCGCGCATAGCGCAGACAATGGCATAGCCCTTAAGTGCCGCTATGACCTTGTCCGCGGCACCGAGGTGCCCATTGAAAACCTTGATTTCCAGATCGCCTGTGACGTTTGACCAGTCGGTCATCTTCAATGCGACGTTTTGATAATCGTCGAGAATTGCGCAACGAAGCGGCATGAGTGCCTCGGGTCGTTTGGAGGGCGCAGAAAGGTTCGGACCGCGAATCTATCGCCACTTTCGGCGCGTGTCCTGCGGCTTCAAGCCCTTGGAGGGTAATTGCGTCGCCGCGATTTCACGTCCGGACAGGGTGGGAAGGGCGGCGACTAGGCGCGGACCTTGGCTATTTCAAGCGCGGGCTCGCGCTCAGCGCGGCCTGTCGTGGGCTCGGTTGCGATTCCAGCGCGCTTGGCGTGCCACTTTGGGCCAGGCCCACGCATATAGTGCAGCTCCGGCCGGTATGAGTTCCCAAGCTTTGCGAAGGTTCGGGACAATTCGCCGATACTTTCAGAGAGGTTCCAGCGCATGATGCGCTCCCATGCCGCCGTGCCGCATCTTTTGGCCGACGCCGATTGGCGCCCAGGTTCGGGAAGGCACGGATTTGCTGCAAAGTTTCGGCGACAAGTCATTAAAAATTGGTGAGAAATTGTCGCGTCCGGTCGGACCGAGCGATGCAAGGGCATTCAGAGTTTACGAACTGCTACGGCCAGCGATTATTGGGCCGCCGCGACAAGCCTCGCGCTGCGACCAGCAGTGGCCCACAGCCGCCACGAACGTGGCATCGCTTCGCCGGTTTTGGCCTGTGCGCCGTTCAGCCTGCGCGAGATTGACCTTGCGCCTGCTTGCCGTTTACCTACCCGCCCACTAGATCACAGCAACTTCCAGACATCGGCGCGACGCGCCCTAGAAGCAAAGGCAGGGCGCTCAGGCCCGGACCAAAAAAATGGCCCGCCAATTCATTTATCATATGCAAGGGCTCTCCAAGACCTATCCGGGCAACCGGAAGATCTTGGAGAACGTCAATCTGTCATTCTATCCCGATGCCAAGATCGGGGTGCTCGGCGTCAACGGCGCCGGTAAGTCGACGCTGTTGCGCATCATGGCCGGTCTCGACACGGAGTATACCGGCGAAGCTTGGGCCGCCGAGGGTGCTCGTGTCGGCTACCTGCCGCAGGAACCCCAACTCGATCCGGCGAAATCCGTCCGCGACAACGTCATGGAAGGCGTTGCGCCGCAGAAGGCCATTGTTGATCGCTATAACGAGATTGCCGTCAACTATTCCGACGAAACCGCCGATGAGATGACCAGACTTCAGGACGAAATCGAAGCCAAAGGACTGTGGGACCTCGATTCCAAGGTCGATCAGGCGATGGATGCGTTACGCTGTCCGCCGGATGAAGCCGATGTGACGAAACTTTCCGGCGGCGAGCGGCGGCGGGTGGCACTTTGCCAGCTCTTATTGGAGCAGCCTGAGCTTTTGCTGCTCGACGAGCCCACCAATCACCTCGACGCCGAATCGGTGATGTGGCTCGAGGGACATTTGCGCAATTATCCGGGCGCGATCCTGATCGTCACCCACGACCGCTATTTTCTCGACAACGTCACCGGCTGGATTCTCGAACTCGATCGCGGGCGCGGCATTCCTTACGAGGGCAATTATTCGGCCTGGCTCGCGCAAAAGCGGAAGCGGCTCGAACAGGAAGGCCGTGAGGAAGAGTCGCGTCAGCGTACGCTCGCCCGCGAACAGGAATGGATCGCCGCGTCACCGCGGGCGCGGCAGGCAAAATCCAAGGCGCGCTATGAGCGTTACGAGGAGTTGCTGAAAAAAGCCGGCGAGAAACAAACTCAAACCGCGCAGATTGTCATTCCGGTCGCCGAGCGTCTCGGGCAGAACGTCGTCGATTTCGACCATCTGAAAAAGGGCTTTGGCGACAATCTGCTGATCGACGATCTGACCTTCAAATTGCCGCCTGGGGGGATCGTCGGGGTGATCGGGCCAAACGGGGCCGGCAAGACCACGTTGTTCCGGATGATCACGGCGCAGGAAAAGCCCGACCAGGGCACCATCAAAGTCGGCGAATCTGTTCATCTCGGCTACGTCGATCAATCGCGCGATACCCTCGACGGCAAGAAAACGGTGTGGGAGGAAATTTCGGGCGGTCTCGATCAGATCCTGCTCGGCAAGCGCGAGGTCAATTCGCGCGCCTATTGCGCCGCATTTAATTTCAAAGGCGCAGACCAGCAGAAGAAAGTCGGCTCGCTGTCCGGCGGCGAGCGCAATCGCGTCCATCTCGCCAAGATGCTAAAGTCCGGCGCCAACCTGCTTCTGCTCGACGAGCCGACCAACGATCTCGACGTAGACACGCTACGCGCACTGGAAGAAGCGCTCGAGGATTTTGCCGGCTGCGCCGTGATTATCAGCCACGATCGCTGGTTCCTCGACCGCATCGCGACCCACATCCTCGCGTTTGAGGGGGATAGCCATGTCGAGTGGTTTGAAGGTAACTTCCAGGATTACGAGCAGGACAAGATGCGGCGTCTTGGTACTGACACCGTTATTCCGCATCGCATCAAGTATAAGAAGTTCTCACGCTAGCACGTGCGCTTAAACCGCATGCGGTCGCCATCCACCCCGCGATCACTCCGCGATCACTTCGCAAGCAGGCCATTGAGCACCAGATCGAGGTGGGCGTTGAAATAAGTCTTCATATCGAGCGGATGGCGATCGTCGAACATCATCATCCAGACGTCGACCAGCGCGATCGGGGCGATGATGACCAGAGGACACTCGGTCACCGCGGAACGACGGATCTCGCCGCGATCCATGCCGCGCTGAATCGCCTGTTGGAGCAGCTCCACACACGGACGATGAATTTCCTCGTGGTAGCGGTCGGCGAGCGCGGGGAAACGCGACGCTTCCGCGATCAGCATGCGCACGACTTCGCGGCGCCGCCGGTCTTCAACGATGTGCTCGTAGATGAAGCTGAACTGCGCCCGCAACAGCTCGGCGGTCGAACCTTCGTGATTCTCAAACATGTGTTGCACGGTGTCGAGCGTCGCCTTCATCAGCTCGCGCACCATCGAAATGAACAAGTGTTCCTTGTTCTCGAAATAGACGTAGATCGTGCCCTTGGTTACGCCGGCTCGCTCGGCGATCTGATCGAGCGTCGTCATGGCGTAGCCGTTGCGCGAGAACTCGGTGAAGGCGGCTTCGAGGATTTCGTGCGGGCGCTCGGCCTTGCGGCGACGCCTGATTTCGGTGCGCCCTTCCATCAAGTCAGTCATCGGACGACCCCTGCTGAACAGCGAAGTCAAGTTATTGACTAACCGGATAGTAAATAACTAATCTGCGTTTGTTAAGGGTGGGTTAATTGCGCATTTGGGTCAAATGGTGCCATGGCCGGTCGGCTGTGGCGCGTCAGGCTAGGTCTTTGGCCGGTCTCGGCTCGTTCGCGCCGAGAACCGCCGGAATCGTGGCGTCGCTATTGGCTTTGGCGGCCTGTGCCGTCGGTCCGGATTTTGCGCCGCCGCCAGCTCCTCCAGCCAGTGGCTACACGCCTGAGAAAACCCTGGCGCCAACGGACTCAGCGCCGGTCGCCGGCGGCGCGGCGCAAGGATTTGTCGCCGGCCGCGACATTCCCGGCGAGTGGTGGAAGGTATTCCATTCGAAGGAGATCGACGTTCTGATCGCTGAAGCGCTTCGCGCTAATCCGAACCTGCAAGCAGCACAGGCGGCGTTGTGGCAGGCGAAGGAAACGCTCTACGCACAGGCCGGCACCATGCTGCCGAGTTTCGACGCGAACGGTTCCTTTGTACGCCAGGCCATCTCGCCGGCTGAATTCGGCTTTCCCGGATTTCCTCCCGAGACCTTTAATCTGTTCCAGGCCACCGTGAACGTGTCGTATGCACCGGATGTGTTCGGCGGCCAGCGGCGCGCGATCGAGGCCACTGCGGCAGTTGCCGAGAACCAGCGTTTCGCGCTTGAAGCGACTTATTTGACGCTAACTTCCAATGTGGTGACGGCGGCCGTTCAGGAAGCTTCGCTGCGCGGCCAGATCGAAGCGACGCAAGACATCATCAAAGCGGAAAGCGATCAGCTGATGGTTGTCCGCAATCAATTCGAGGCGGGCGCGGCCACCCGCGCCGATGTGCTGCAGCAGGAATCGGAAGTGGCAACGACAGAGGCCAGCTTGCCGCCGCTGCAAAAGCAACTCGAACAGCAGCGTCACGTAATATTGGCGTTAATTGGCCGCTTTCCGAGTGAGGCGTTGCACGAGCGTTTGACGCTGGCGTCATTCCACCTGCCTACGGCGCTGCCGATCAGCTTGCCCTCGCAACTCGTCCAGCAGCGGCCGGACGTCCGCGCGGCGCAAGCGCTGCTGCAGCAGGCCAGCGCGCAGATCGGCGTCGCCATCGCCAACAGGCTGCCGCAATTCGCCATCACCGGAGATATTGGCAGCGCTGCGCTGACAGCGGCGACGCTATTTACGCCGGCGACCGCGATATGGAGCATCGGGGTGGCGGGTACGCAGCCGATCTTCCACGGCTTTACTCTTCTGCATCAGGAACGCGCAGCCCGAGCGGGTTTTGAAAAGGCCGACGCACAATATCGCAGCACCGTGATTACCGCCTTTCAGAACGTCGCCGATGTACTCCGCGCATTGCAGTTGGACGCAGCCACACTCAAGGCGCAGCAGCGCGCCGTGCGCGCGGCCTCTGACACGTTCGATCTTACGCGTGGCCAGTATCGCCTCGGCGCGATCACCTATGTGGTCCTCTTGAATGCCGAGCGCAGCTATCAACAGGCGCGGCTCGCATTGGTGCAGGCGCAAGCGGCCCGGTTTGCCGACACCGCCGCGTTGTTCCAGGCGCTGGGGGGCGGGTGGTGGAACCGTATCGATGTCGCGCCCGACCCGTACAGCCCCGAACCGCAAATCGTACAAGCGGCGAGCGATCGACCGCCGCCGCTGAAACTGGAGTCCGGTAAATGATCAAGCGCATGGTGATCATGCTCGTGGCGGTCGCCATCGTGTTCGGTGGAATCTTCGGATTCCAGGTGTTCAAGGGCATGATGATCAAGAAATTCATCTCCGCCCTCAGTAACCCGCCGCAGACCATTTCGGTGGCGAAGGCCACTTACAGCGAATGGCAGCCGAGGATTGAGGCGGTCGGCAGTCTGCGCGCCGTCAAGGGCGCTGATTTGTCGCTGGAGGTTTCCGGCGTCGTCGAATCGATCACATTCAATTCCGGCGACGACGTCGAAGAGGGCGCGACGCTCCTCAAGCTGCGCACGGCAGACGACGTCGCGCGACTGCATTCGCTGCAGGCGATGGCGGAGCTGAACGACATTACTTACGAGCGTGATCAGAAGCAGTTCAAGATGCAGGCAGTCAGCCAGGCCACGCTCGATACCGACTCCGCCAACCTGAAGAACGCGCAGGCGCAGGTAGCGCAGCAGCAGGCCATCATTGACAAGAAGCTGTTACGGGCACCGTTTGCCGGTCACCTCGGCATTCGCGCCGTTGATCTCGGACAATATCTTGGTCCCGGCACGGTGATCGTGACGCTGCAGGCGCTCGACCCGATCTATGCGGATTTTTTTGTACCGCAACAGGCGGCCGATCAGGTCGGTCTCGGGCAGAAAGTTGCCGTGAAGATCGACGCCTTCAAGGACAAGATTTTTACCGGCGAGATTTCGGCGATCAATCCGAAAGTCGATACCGGCAGCCGCAATGTGCAGGTCCGCGCGACGCTGGAAAATCATGACCACAAGCTGCTTCCCGGTATGTACGCAACGGTCGATATCACGACCGGATCGCCGCAAAATCATATTACGTTGCCGCAGACGGCAATCACGTACAATCCGTACGGTGACACCGTCTATGTTGTCGAGTCGAAGGGCAAAGACGCCGATGGCAAGCCGCAACTGACCGCGCGGCAGACCTTCGTCGTCGTCGGGCCGACGCGCGGCGATCAGGTCGCCGTGCTGAAAGGCGTCGAGGACGGCGATTCGGTTGTCACCGCCGGTCAGATCAAGCTCCACAACGGGTCGGTCGTTTTGATCGATAATTCGGTGACGCCGACGGCGGATGCAGCGCCGATTCCAATCGATCGATAGCCAGGCGCCCGCCATGAACTTCACCGATATCTTCATTCGCCGGCCGGTACTTGCCTCGACCATCAGCCTCTTGATTCTGGTGCTCGGCGTGCGGGCCTACTATGCGCTGCCGGTCCTGCAATATCCGCGTACTGAGAATGCGGTCGTGACCGTCACCACGACCTATTACGGCGCCGATCCCGACGTGGTGGCGGGATTTATCACGACGCCGCTCGAGATCGCGATCGCGCAGGCTTACGGCATCGACTACATGACGTCGACCAGCCAAAGCAGCACCTCGACGATCACGATTTACTTGCGGCTCAATTACGATGCCGACAAGGCGCTGACCGAGATCAACACCAAGATCGCCTCGGTGCTCAACCAGCTGCCGACCGGCACGCAGCAGCCGGTCCTCACCGTCAAAGTCGGGCAAACCATCGATGCAATGTATCTGGGATTCGACAGCGATACGCTCGCGCCGAACCAGATCACCGATTACCTAACGCGCGTCGTACAGCCCAAGCTGCAGACCATACCGGGGGTGCAGACTGCGGAGTTGCTTGGCCAAAAGGTATTCGCGTTGCGGGCCTGGCTTGATCCGCAAAAGCTTGCGGCATTTGGACTGACCGCGACCGACGTTAGTCTGGCGCTGACCGCGAACGACTTCATATCCGGTATCGGCACCACCAAAGGTCAGATGGTGCAGGTCAATCTCACCGCGTCGACCGGCCTGCATACCGCCGAAGAATTCCGCAATCTCGTCATCAAGCAAAGCAACGGAGCCATCGTTCGCCTGAAGGATGTCGCCAATGTCTCGCTCGGTGCCGAAGACTACGAATCCGAGGTCGGCTTCGATGGCAAGCAGGCGGTGTATATCGGTGTTCAGGTCGCGCCAGCGGCCAACCTTCTTGAAGTTGTTCACGGCGTGCGCCGCATCTGGCCAGACATTCACGAGCAATTGCCGCGCGGACTCGATGGCGCGATCGTCTACGATTCTACCGAATTTGTGAATTCGGCCATCTATGAGGTGGTGCTGAGCCTGGTCGAGGCCCTGGTCATCGTCACGCTGGTCGTGTTCATGTTCCTCGGCTCGGTGCGTTCGTCGCTGATACCGACTGTCGCCATTCCGCTGTCGCTCGTCGGCACGCTGATTATCCTCCTGGCGCTGGGCTATTCGATCAATCTACTCACGCTGCTGGCGCTGGTGCTCGCCATCGGACTTGTCGTCGACGACGCTATCATCGTCGTCGAGAACGTCAGTCGCCACCTTGAGGAAGGCGTGGCGCCGGTTCCAGCCGCGATTGCCGCGGCTCGGGAGCTTGGATGGCCGATCATCGCCATGACCGTCGTCTTGGGCGCCGTCTATGTACCGATCGGCTTTCAGAGCGGACTAACGGGCGCACTGTTCGCCGAGTTCGCGTTCGCCCTGGTCGGCGCCGTCACCGTCTCGGGTGTAGTCGCGCTGACGCTGTCGCCGATGTTGTGTTCGCGTCTCCTCAAGGCTCCGGATCCGGCGTACCGCGGCTGGGAAGACAAGCTGACACACTACATCGATCTCGCATTCACCTGGTTGCGTGGCGCCTATGAGCGGCGCCTGCATAGCAGCTTGAACTATCTGCCGGTTACAATCGTCTTCGCGCTAGTTGTGCTGTCGAGCATCTACTTCTTGTTCATCACCGCCCATACCGAACTCGCGCCCCAGGAAGATCAGGGCGTGATACTTTCGCAATCGATCGCCGCGCCGAATGCCACGCTCAAGCAGCGGCAACTTTATTCGCACCAAGTGTATGAACTCTTCTTCCACCACCCGGAGACCGAGCACGTCTTTCAGATCGACATGCCGGGTCAATCGATTTCCGGCATGGCGCTGAAGCCCTGGGACGCTCGCGCGCAATCCAGCAATGCGCTGCAACCCGTAGTACAGCAGGAGCTCAGCAAGATTTCGGGTATTCGGGTGGTTGCTTTTCAGCCGCCGCCATTGCCGGGAAGTATCGGATTGCCGGTGCAGTTCGTGATCGGAACGACTGAACCGTTTGAACGTTTGTACGACATCGCGCAGCAATTCCTGCTGGAGGCGCAGCGCAGCGGAAACTTCATCTTCCTCGATTCCGATCTGAAGATCGACAATCCGCAGTCCAATATCACCATCGATCGCGACAAGACGGCAGAGCTCGGATTGAAGATGAGCGACGTTGGCAGTGCACTGGCGTCAATGCTGGGCGGCGGCTATGTCAACTACTTCAGCATGAGCGGACGTTCCTACAAGGTCATTCCGCAAGTGCAGCAGCGGTTCCGCCTCAATCCGAAGCAACTGCTCGACTATCATATCCGCACTGCCGACGGGACGCTGGTGCCGTTGTCGACAATCGCGACCGTCTCCACCAAGACGGTTCCGGAGTCGCTCAATCATTTCCAGCAGCTCAACAGCGCGACTATCCAGGGCGTTGCCATGCCCGGCGTACCGCAAGGCGATGCCCTTGCCTACCTGCAGAACCTGGCAGGGCGCCTTTTGCCGCGAGATTATTCCATCGATTATGGTGGACTGAGCCGTCAATACATTCAGGAGAGCAGCGGCTTCGTCACGACCTTCGGCTTTGCCTTGATCATTATCTTCCTGGCACTGGCCGCCCTGTTCGAAAGCTTCCGCGACCCGGTCATCATCCTTGTCTCGGTGCCGATGTCGATTGCCGGCGCCCTGATCTTCGTCAGCCTCGGCTTCGGCGGCGCCTCGCTTAACATTTATACCGAAGTTGGGCTGGTGACGCTGATGGGTCTGATCAGCAAACACGGCATCCTGATCGTGCAGTTCGCCAACGATTTGCAGGCCGAGGGGCGAGGCAAGCGCGAGGCCGTCGAAATGGCCGCCGGAATCAGGCTGCGTCCGATCTTGATGACGACCGCGGCCATGGTGCTTGGCGTGGTTCCGCTGATTACCGCGAGCGGCGCCGGCGCGGTTTCCCGTGTTCAGATGGGGATCGTCATCGCCGCCGGTCTCTCGATCGGCACGCTCTTTACACTGTTTGTAGTTCCGGCGGCCTATGTGCTTCTGGCAACGGATCGGGCCAAACAGAAAGCGTTTGCAGCGGAGCACCCCGCGCCGGCGGAGTGATACGACCAATGCCGATGGAAGATTGGAACGCACGGCAGTATCTCAAGTTTGAGGATGAACGCACCCGCCCTCCGCGGGATCTCCTGGCGCAGGTGCCGTTGCAGCGCCCGCGCCTTGCTGTCGATCTGGGCTGTGGACCGGGCAACTCGACCGAACTTCTGATCGAACGCTTTCCGCAATCCGAAGTTATCGGCCTTGATTCTTCGCCCGATATGCTGCGAAAGGCGCGCGAACGGCTGCCCAACGTCAAATTCATCGAGGGCGATATTGCGAAGTGGACGCCCGATGAACGCACGGACCTTCTCTTTGCCAACGCCGCGCTTCAATGGGTGCCCGATCATCCGCGGGTATTGCGGCGCCTGCTCGAAGCCTTGCCCGCCGGCGGCGTGCTCGCGGTGCAAATGCCGGACAACACCGGCGAGCCGGCGAACATGCTCCAGCGCGAAGTGGCTGCGAACGGCCCGTGGGCGACCAAGCTCGCTGCCGCCGTTCCCCGTGGAGAGATGCTGTCGCCCGATGCCTATTACGATCTGCTCCAACCGGTCTGCGGGCACATCGACATCTGGCACAGCATTTACAATCACGTCATGGCGACCCCGCAAGCTATTGTCGAATGGTTCAAGGGTTCCTCTTTGCAGCCGTATTTGTCGCTGCTCGATGCCGGCATGCGCGACCAATTTCTTGCGGCTTATACCGACAAAATTGTGGGCGCCTACAGGCCGCGCGTCGACGGCAAGGTGCTGCTGAGATTTCCGCGGCTTTTTATCGTGGCCGCGCGATAGTCCTGCCTTCGCCCACGCCGATACTGCCCGCTTGACACTTTTCCTCGGGCCGCTAAACTTAACTAATTGGTAAAGTAATCTTCCCTGCCGGGATTCCCGACAATCTTGTTACTCCCGGTCCGCCTGCAACTGGCTACGATAGCTGCCGTCCGGAGCTCGCAAGCCATCGGCCACGGTTTAAAATCAATTGAGGAGTCGAACATGCCCAGTGTTGAAATCATCGGTCCGGCGCCATCGACCTATACGCGGGCCGTCTGCATGGTGTGCGAAGAAAAATCTATCCCCTACGATCTGAAGCAATCGCCTCCGCACTCGACCGACGTCGACGCGATTCATCCGTTTGGCAAGGTTCCAGTGATGCGCCACGGCGATTTCGAATTGTGCGAATCGAAAGCGATCGCCACCTATCTCGATCTGGCTTTTCCCGGGCCGAAGCTGATACCAACCGATCCTCGCCGCGCCGCCCTTACCGAGCAATGGGTGTCGCTGGTGAATACCAAAATCGACGGAACTCTGGTACGCACTTATTTGCTCAACTATATTTTTCCGAAGGGCAGTGACGGGTCGCCGGATCGGAAAACCATCGACGCTATTGTGCCCTCGGTTAAGCAAGAGATCGATCTGCTCGATCGCGCGGTTGCGAAAGGCGGCTTCCTCGCCGGCGACAGCTTCACCTTCGCCGACATCAACCTGATGCCGATCCTGGGATACCTGAAGAATTTTCCCGAATCCGGCGCCGCCATAGCTGCGGCGAAATCCCTTTCGGCATACTTCGACCGTCTTGCCGCGCGGCCGAGCTTTCAGAAAACCGCGCCGGCGCCAAGGCCGCAGGCGAAAGCATCGTAAGCGATTGCATTTCATCGGCGCTGGTGACAGTACGAGGCGATGAAACTCGCCTCGTACTGTCTTTGCGCGGTCCTGTTTGGCGCGCTTGTTAGTGGTGACAGCGCATCGGCCGCTGATGCGGCCTTCCAGACTTGGCTGCAATCGCTGTGGCCGCAGGCGCAGAGCCTCGGCGTTTCGCGAGCGACCTTTGACATGGCGACGCGCGGGCTCGAGCCGGATCTGTCGCTGCCCGAACTTGTTATACCGGGGCGACCGGAACCGGCCGCTGCGGGACAGCCGGAATTCGTTCAGACCCCGGCCAATTACTTGAAGGAAGCGTCGATCGGGCGCCTCGCTGCGGAAGGCCGCAAGCTTCTCGATCAGTATCGTTCGCAGCTGACTGCCATCGAGCACCACTTCGGCGTGCCGCCGACCATCCTGCTGGCGATCTTCGGACGCGAGACCGACTACGGCCGTTCGCATGATTCGCTCAACGCCATCCGTGTGCTGGCGACACAAGCCTATTTCGGCAAGCGCAAGGATAAATTCCGCGAAGAATTCCTGCTCGCTCTCAAGATGCTGCAAGACGGTTACGTCAAGCTCGCCGACTTAAAAAGCTCGTGGGCCGGAGCTATGGGACTTACGCAATTCCTGCCCTCGGATTTTTACCGATATGCCGTCGATTTCGACGGCGATGGCCGTGCCGACATCTGGCACTCGGTGCCCGACGCACTTGCGTCGGCGGCAAAGCAGCTCGTGGACAAAGGCTGGCAACGTGATCTGCGCTGGTCGTACGAAGTCCGCGCGCCCAGTGATGTCGATTGTACGATCGGTGTTCCTGAAAACACGAAACCGATCGGCGAGTGGCTCAAGCTTGGTTTCGTTCCCGCCTATGGTCGTGATATTTCGGCCGCCGAGCGCGCCGGGCCTGCGTCACTCCTGCAACCGGCCGGCCTTTACGGGCCCGCATTCCTCGCCACCAAAAACTATTTCGTCATCAAGGAATACAATTTTTCCGACCTCTACGTGCTCTTCGTCGGTCATCTCAGCGATCTCATGGTCGACCCCCGGCCTTTTGAGACGCCTTGGGGCAAGGTCGCGCAGTTGCCGACGCGCGATCTTGACCGCATGCAGGAAATTCTCAGCGCCGGCGGCTTTTATCACGACAAGATCGACGGCAAAGCAGGGATGAAAACGCGCGCTGCGCTCGGTGACTATCAGAAGCGCAACGGGTTCAAAGTCGATTGTTGGCCGACCGCCGCGCTGCTCGCGCATATGGAAAAGACGGAAGTCAGATAGGGATTGGAGTGCGGCTTGAGGTGGGGCTTGGAATCGGTGTGAAGAAGCCACGCGCCAGGCTTGAGCTGGAGCGTGGCTTCGTCCGGTCGGCAGTCGAATGCATTAGTAGTACCAGCGGCGGCCGTACCAGCCGTAAGGCCGATAAGCATAGCCATAGTAGCCGTAATAACGCGGCCGGACGCGGGCGCAGCCGTAATAGCCACAGACCACGGCGGCCTTTTCAACCAGTCCGCTGTCCGCGGTCGCGACGCCAAGCGCCGACGGTGACGCAAGCGTCATGGCGCCGGCCTGATTGGCAAATGCTCCGGCCGACAGAAGGGCAACGGCGCCCAATGCAGTGAGAAGGGTCTTACGCATTGTTGTTCTCCTGAGGAACGATTTCAATATTTGGAAGGTAGTCGGAAACGGCGAACGGTTCTGTGACCGAAGTCACATGCGGGTTTATTAGGTTGAGTTTTCCGGTCGTGAGAACGATTAATGAATTTTAATCTTCGCCCGGGATGGCGAGCGGCAAGTCGTCGTTGCCCGAATAACCAAGCGCGCGCGAATGGGTCTTGCTGCCGATCGTTCCGGTGACACCCGGATCATCAGGATGCTGGGCGGCATAACGCGCGCGCACACGTTCAGCAACGACATCGCCCGGTATTGCCGCAGGCTGGCAGATGTGGCGGCCGCTCGAATGCCGCATCAGGTCAACGTGGATGTGATTGTAGTGATAGACGTTGGCGCCGGGCGCCAGCACGGTGCTGAACTCCCGGCATGCCGCCCATTGAACGTCGTGCAGAAAGCCTTGTTCCTCGGGCGTGCCGTGCCAGCCGTATTGGACGCTGATCTTGTGCCCGTCGGCCAGTGTAAATTCGGCGACGTCGAGAGCATTGCCGAAAGCATGTTCGGAGATACGGGCGTTCGGATCGCCATTCATTCCGCGGCACGAATACGACGATATTTGTTTGATCTCGACGACCGGCTGCCGGAACCAGCGAAGCGCTGCCGGTTGCACCGCCTCCGTGATCCAATGATCAAGCGCCGCGACGATCGGGCACGCGAGCGTCGCGGGCGGTTTCACGGCGACGGGCCCAGCCACTCCAGTCATCATCGGCGTGCTTGGTGGACCGAGTGGTATGTGTTCCTCCATGCCCGGCGGCAACGAGTCGGCGCGTTGCGGCTCATCTTGTGGCGGATAGCTTTGTGGCGGATAGGTCTGTGGTGGATACGCCGCCACCGGCGGTGCGGTTAGGCGCGCGTCCGGTGCGGTGCCGTAGGGCCGCG
Source organism: uncultured Alphaproteobacteria bacterium (assembly GCA_963727325.1). Lineage (GTDB taxonomy): Bacteria > Pseudomonadota > Alphaproteobacteria > Rhizobiales > Xanthobacteraceae > BOG-931. The sequence continues at coordinate 14,948 of CAVSFV010000012.1, read as the reverse complement.
GCGGAGTGGGCTCAAAATCCGAATCGTCTTCTTCAGGTGGCGAAACACCTGGAGGATAGAGCGATATCGGTGCGCCCGCCGACTGCGAAGCGGGCAGGGGATAGGTCTGCGGCGGACCGTACTGAGCGGGGCTGTTTCGCGGTTGGATGGGTGGTGGCGCCGGCGGCGATGGTGCACTCGGCTGGGCCACCGGCCATCGCGGCGGCAGTGCGGTGTCGGGGATCGCGCCCGGCGGACGCAGCGGCTCGTCGTCGTAACTGAGCGGACCGCTCTCGCCGAGCGCCGACACCCGCAGCGGATAATCCGCGCCACAAATGCCGGGGCCTTCGATCGCGGAAATGCGGACGCGTTCCGCGCCTTCTTTCACAGCACCGGAATTGAGGCAGGCGGCTTCGGCTTCGCCCCGCCAAGCCTCGCGCTCGCCGGAGAAGTAATGGCTGCAGCCGGCGAGCGCGATCAACGCCGCAAGGACGGCGGAGCCAACCAGCGACCACTGAACGCTACGCGACATAATCCCGACAATGCGAGATAGTCCGTTAAGGACTATTCAATGATGTCGCGCGTTTGCGCGCGAAGAATATGTTAACCATGCCGCGGGCGCGCACAGCTCTTGATCGCGCGCCGTGTTTTGGGCCACATCATTGCGGTGACGGGGAGGACAGGAGTGGAAGGCAAGGCGAGGCACATTTTTCCCCTGCTCGCCACCGGCGTCGTTGTTTTTGTTGCCAGTGCTGCCGTAACCTATGTGAACATCGGCCTTCGGATCGACTTCGTGCAGCGCTGGCTTTCTGCATTCATTGTCGGCTGGCCGGTCGCTGCAGTGACTGCTTACATCGCCTTTCCCTTCGTACGTCGTGTAGTCGTGCGCATCGTCGCGCTGATCGAGGGCCGCTGATGCTTGCCGCGCTTAATCTTGCCTGCCGCATCGAAGCCGGCGAACTCACTCCGCGTGCGGTCGTCGAACTCTGTGCCGAGGCGATTGCGGCCAACGAGTTCAAGATCGGCGCATTCGTGACGCTTGATCTCGATGCTGCTCGGCGTGCGGCCGATGACGCGGGTCTCGCGGCCATGCCGCTGCACGGTCTGCCCGTCGGTGTCAAAGACATCTACGATACCGCCGACCTCCCGACCCAATACGGCTCGCCAATCTATGCGGGATACCGACCCCGCGCGGACGCTGCTGCGGTTTCTTTGGTTCGACGCGCCGGCGGTTTGATCCTTGGCAAGACGGTGACGACCCAATTTGCCTTTATGGTACCCGGCGGCACGCGCAATCCGCGCAATCTTGCGCACACGCCGGGTGGCTCATCGTCGGGTTCGGCGGCGGCTGTCGCCGCCGGGATGGTGCCGATTGCATTCGGCAGTCAAACCGCGGGCTCGGTCATCCGGCCGGCGGCCTTTTGCGGCGTTGCGGGGTTTAAACCATCGTACCGGCTTATTCCTACCGTCGGCATGAAGTGCCTTGCCTGGCATCTCGACACAGTCGGCCTTTACGGCGCCGGAGTTGCCGATGTCGCGTTCGCGACGGCCGCGATCACTGGACGCGATCTGCGCGTCGATCGCGGCGCGCCCGCGCCTCCGCACATCGGGTTGGTGCGGACGCATCTGTGGCCGCAAGCCAGCGCCGCGATGCAGGACGCTGTTGAAACCGCCGCGCGCGTCGCGCGACAAGCCGGTGCAACGGTAAGCGAACTGACGGCGCCACCATTTCTTGAAGAGGCCTACCGCGCGCAATTCATCATTCAGGATTACGAAGCGTTTCGGGCGCTAGCGTTCGAATATGACCGCTATCCGGATCAGATCGCGCGGCCGCTGCGCGAGCATCTCGACCGGGCGGCGGTGATCACAGTGGAAGCCTACGATGCGGCGCGGCGCACCGCTTCGCGCGCAAGGCGCGCGCTTGCGGACTTCATGAACGACATTGACGTTATTCTTGCGCCATCGGCGCCGGGCGCCGCGCCTGAGGGTCTCGGCTCAACCGGCGACGCGGCGTTCAACCGGTTATGGACCCTGATGGGAACGCCATGCGTCAATGTTCCCGGATTAGACGACGGTGAATTGCCACTGGGCGTGCAAATAATCGGCCGTTTTGGCGGCGACCGCGAGGCGCTCGAAGCGGCGCTGTTTGTCGAGCGCGCTATCGCGCGAGCGTAAGCCGATATTCCTTCCGCGTCGCTATTCCGCGGCGCGGCGCGCCGCCGCCAGCGGATCGTAATTCAGGATCGGCGCCAGCCACTTTTCGGCCTCGGCGAATGTCCAGCTTTTGCGCCTGGCGTAGTCCTCGACCTGATCGCGCTCGATCTTGCCGACGCCAAAGTAATAGCTTTCGGGATGACTGAAATAAAAGCCGCACACGGAAGCGCCAGGCCACATCGCAAAACTTTCAGTCAGCCGCACGCCGGTCTGCCGCTCGCCGTCGAGCAACGTGAACAGTGTCGCTTTCTCGGTGTGATCGGGTTGCGCTGGATATCCGGGCGCCGGACGGATGCCGCGATATTTCTCGGCGATCAGTTCGCCCTTGACGAGCGTTTCCTTGGGTGCGTAACCCCAAAATTCCTTACGCACGAGCTGATGCAGATACTCAGCGAACGCTTCCGCGAGGCGATCGGCCAGCGCCTTGGCCAGGATCGCGGAATAGTCGTCGTTGGCGTGTTTGAAGCGCTCGACTGCGGCTTCCTCGCCGATGCCGGCGGTGACGGTGAAGCCGCCGATGAAATCGGCAAGACCGCTTGCGCGGGGCGCGACGAAATCGGCGAGTGCGACGTTGGCGCGGCCTTCGCGGCGCGGCAGCTGCTGGCGCAGCGTATGCACTACGGCGATCGGCTTGCTTCGCGCTTCGTCGCCGAAAACGAGAATGTCGTCGCCCTCGCTGTTTGCCGGCCACAAGCCGACCACTGCGTTCGCTTGGAACCAGCGCTCGTCAACGATCCGCCGCAGCATCTCCTGCGCGTCGGCGAAGAGGTTGCGAGCGGCTTCGCCGAAAGTGGGGTCGTCGAGAATGGTCGGGAACTTGCCGTTTAACTCCCATGTCGCGAAGAACGGCGTCCAGTCGATGAAATCGACAAGCTCGGAAATTGGCACGTCTGCAAGCCGATGCGTGCCAAGGCGCCGCGGCACTGGCGGCAGATAATTCCCGGACCAATTGAGTTTCAACGCATTGAGGCGGGCATCGGCTAGCGCTAGCCGGCTTTTACCCTCTTCGCCGCGCGCGTGCGCTGACGCAATTCGTGCATATTCGGCGCGGATTTCGGTGACCGTGTTGGCTCGCGCCTCGGACGAGAGAAGCTTCGAGACCACGCCAACGGCCCGGCTCGCATCGTTGACATAGACGGTCTGGCCGCGGCGGTAGTTCGGGTGAATCTTTACCGCCGTATGCACGCGGCTCGTCGTCGCGCCGCCGATCAGGAGCGGTACTTCAAAGCCCTGCCGCTCCATCTCGGCTGCGACATGGCACATCTCGTCAAGCGAGGGAGTGATGAGACCGGACAACCCGACGATATCAGCGCGTTCGCTGATTGCCGTCTGCAGGATCTTCTCAGCCGGCACCATCACGCCGAGATCGACGACATCGTAATTGTTGCAGGCAAGGACAACGCCGACGATGTTCTTGCCGATGTCGTGCACGTCGCCTTTGACCGTGGCGAGCACGATCTTGCCGTTCGAAGACGCGTGCCCCCGCCCGTCTTTCTCCTGCTCCATGTAGGGCAGCAGGTGAGCGACGGCCTGCTTCATCACCCGTGCCGATTTCACGACTTGCGGCAGGAACATGCGGCCGGAGCCGAACAAATCGCCGACGACATTCATGCCGTCCATGAGCGGGCCTTCGATCACGGCAAGCGGGCGCGGCGCCTTCAGGCGCGCTTCCTCGACATCGGCAGCGATGAAATCGGTGATGCCGTGGACCAGCGCGTGCGACAGGCGGCGCTCCACCGGCCATTCGCGCCAGGCAAGATCGGCTTCCTTGCGTTCCTTGCCATGGCCGCGGTAGCGCTCGGCCAGCGCAAGCAGCCGTTCGGCCGCGTCGCTGCGCCGATCGAGCGCAACGTCTTCGCACGCCGTTCTTAATTCTGGATCGAGATCGTCGTAGACGGCCATTTGGCCGGCATTGACGATGCCCATGTCCATTCCAGCGGCGATGGCGTGGTAGAGAAAGACCGAGTGCATGGCCTCACGCACCGGCTCGTTGCCGCGAAACGAGAAGGAAAAATTCGAGACGCCGCCCGAGACATGAGCGTGCGGAAGGTTCTGCCTGATCCACCGCGCCGCTTCGATGAAGGCGACGCCGTAGGCATTGTGCTCCTCCATGCCGGTTGCTACCGCGAAGATATTCGGGTCGAAGATGATGTCTTGCGGCGGGAAGCCGACCCGGTTGACAAGAATGTCGTAGGCGCGCGCGGCGATCGCGGTCTTGCGCTCAAGCGTGTCAGCTTGGCCGGCCTCGTCGAAGGCCATCACGACCACCGCGGCGCCGTAACGGCGGACAATTTCGGCATGGCGAATGAAAACCGCTTCGCCTTCCTTGAGCGAAATCGAATTCACTACCGACTTGCCTTGAACGCATTTCAGGCCGGCCTCGATCACTGAGAATTTCGAGGAGTCGATCATTACCGGCACGCGGGCAATATCGGGTTCGGCGGCGATGAGGTTGAGAAATGTGTTCATGGCCTTCTCTGAATCGAGCAGGCCTTCGTCCATGTTGATGTCGAGAATTTGCGCGCCATTTTCCACCTGGTCGCGCGCGACCGCAAGTGCGGCGGCGTAATCGCCCGCGGTAATATGCTTGCGGAAACGGGCCGATCCGGTGACGTTGGTGCGCTCGCCGATGTTGACGAAGGGAATCGCCGGCGTCAGCGTAAAGGCTTCCAGCCCGGAGAGCCGAAGGTGCGGCGGAACCGTGGGAATTTGCCGCGGCTTCTTGCCGGCCACGGCCGCCGCCATCGCGCGAATATGATCGGGCGTCGTTCCGCAACAACCGCCGACGATGTTGACGAGCCCGGCGTCGGCAAACTCGCCGAGCTGCGCCGCCATAATCTGGGGGCTTTCGTCGTAGTGGCCGAATTCGTTGGGCAGTCCGGCGTTGGGGTAGGCGCAAATCAGCGTGCCGGCGACGCGTCCCAGCTCGGCGATGTGCGCGCGCATCTGGCGGGCGCCGAGAGCGCAATTCAGCCCGATCGAAAGCGGCGCGGCATGAGCGACCGAATTCCAGAATGCCTCGGGCGTCTGCCCGGAGAGAATGCGCCCAGCCCGGTCGACGATGGTGCCCGAGATCATCACCGGCAAGCGAATGCCGCGCTCTGCCATGACTTCGCCGCACGCGAAGATCGCGGCTTTGGCGTTGAGCGTGTCGAAGATCGTTTCAATCAGAAGAATGTCGACGCCGCCATCGAGGAGGCCGCGGACCTGTTCGGCATAGGCGATGCGCAGCTCGTCGAATGTAACGGCGCGGAAGCTTGGGTTCAGCACGTCGGGCGAGATCGAGGCAGTGCGGTTGGTTGGTCCGATGGCGCCTGCAACGAAACGCGGCCGGCCGTCCTCACCCTGCGCGGTCGTGCCCGCTTCACGCGCCAAACGCGCGCCTTCCGCGTTGAGTTCGTGAGCGATCTCCGCCATGCCGTAGTCGGCTTGCGCGATGCGTGTCGAGGAGAATGTGTTGGTAGAGACGATATCTGCGCCGGCGCGGAAATAGGCGAGGTGTATCGCCCGCACCGCGTCGGGGCGGCTCAGGTTGAGGAGATCATTGTTGCCGCGGACCTCGCAATTCCAGGCATCGAAGCGGGCGCCGCGATAGCCTTCCTCGTCGAGGCTCAGCGCCTGGATCATGGTTCCCATAGCGCCATCGAGGACGAGAATGCGTTTGGCGGCGAGCTGACGCAGCGTCGTTTCTTTTGCCGGCTCTGAGGGGTTTACCACTGATTCAAGCCTGATGTTTTTCGATACGAGAAAATGCGTGTGCGGACGGCTCATTGCCCTGCCGTAGTCCGAGCAAGTGACAAATCGCGTAGACCAGATCTGCGCGGTTCATAGTGTAGAAGTGGAAATCGGTAACGCCCTGGTCGACCAGATCGAGCACCTGTTCGGCGGCGACCGCGGCGGCGATCAGTTTGCGGGTTGAGGGATCATCGTCGAGACCGCTAAAGCGTGCCGCCAGCCAATCGGGGACCGAAGCGCCGGTGCGCGCAGCAAAACTTTTAGTCTGCTTGAAATTCTGCACCGGGAGGATGCCGGGCACGATCGGGATTTCAATGCCCGCGGCGCGCACGCGGTCGAGATAGCGGAAGTAAAGATCGTTCTCGAAAAAGAACTGGGTGATTGCGCGCGATGCCCCAGCACCGACCTTGGCCTTGAGCATGTCGATGTCGGCGGCGACGCTGTCGCTGTCGGGATGTTTTTCAGGATAGGCGGAAACCGACACTTCGATGTCCGCGATCCGCTTGATGCCGGCAACGAGATCGGCCGCGTTGCGATAACCGTGCGGATGCGGTGCATATTTTTCGCCGATGCCACCAACCGGATCGCCGCGTAGCGCGACGATGTGGCGAACGCCCGCTTGCGCGTACGCTTCGATCACCGCATCGACCTCGGCACGCGTCGCGGCGACGCAAGTGAGATGCGCAGCGGGCGTCAGCATCGTCTCGGTGAGAATGCGTTTCACTGTCGCGTGCGTACGCTCGCGCGTCGAGCCTCCAGCGCCGTAGGTGACGGAGACGAAATGCGGCAACAGCGGCGCCAAACGGCCGATCGCCTCCCACAGCGTTCGTTCCATATCCTCGGTTTTGGGGGGGAAAAATTCGAACGAAACGCGGACTGCGCGCTCGGCGCCCGGATTGGCGAACCGGCTCAAGCGAACGGCGTCCATCAAGCCACCTCCCGCGCCGCCGGGGCAGCCATCGCGATGCGCGGGTCGCGCCCCAACCAAATCGAAACTGCGATCTTCCCTTGCGGTCCGGGAGGCAACGTTTGCTGGTGGATGAAATCAAGTCCCGCCGCTTCGATCCATTGCGTCACTGTCTCGGCCGCAAAGCCCAGCCGGCGGTGCGCGTGCTCGTCGCGCAGAAACTCCAGATCGTGGGGCGCAAAATCAATCACCAGCAGGCGTCCGCCTGGCCGCAGCACGCGCGCTGCTTCGCGGATCGCCCGACCGCTGTCGTCGAGGTAGTGCAGGACTTGATGAATGATGACAACGTCGAATGAATCCCGCGGCAAGGGGAGGTCGTAGATGTCGCCGTGGCGGACGCTGCAGTGCTTGAAACCGGGCCGATCGAGATGCTCGCGAGCGAGCGCCAGCATGTCCAGCGAGAGATCAATCCCAAGGCCACGCTCGATCTTGCCGGCGAAAAGCTCGAGCATGCGGCCGGTACCGGTGCCTAGATCCAGCAGCGAGCGGATCGGGGCCCCCTCGAGCGCGGCGCAAACCGCCGCTTCGACCGCGGCATCGGCGACGTGCAGCTGGCGAATCCGGTCCCATTCGGCGGCGTGGCGGCGGAAATAATTTTGCGCCGCTGCGGCGCGGGCGGCACGTACCGCGGAAAGCCGCTCCCGATCGCGCGCAATGATCGGATCGTTGGGGTCGAGGCGTGCGATCAGAGTGCGGGCGATATCGGCGGCGTCGCTGTGCTCCCCAAGGCGGAAGAACGCCCACGAACCCTCGCGATGCCGTTGAACCAAGCCGGCTTCGGCTAGAACCCGCAGATGCCGGGAAAGGCGCGGTTGCGACTGGCGCAGGATTGCGGTGAGATCGGTGACCGTCAGCTCTGCTTCCGCAATCAGCATAAGTAGTCTCAGCCGGGTGGCCTCGGCCGCAGCCTTCAGCGTGGCGGTCAGCGCCGGAAAACCGAGTTGGGCAGGATCCATGTAAGATACCTGTAAAGACCAAATGATAGATATAAAGATATCTTTATGCCGTTAATTTGGCAAGTCCGGATGGGACATTTCCCACGAAGACCCAAGATGGCCGGCGCCAAAGGGTATTGCGCAGGGCAGAGCAGCCCTGGAGGACCTTTGAAGGGTCTTGGCGCTAGCACAGGCAGCGTGCGAATCTTTACTAATGTCCGAAAAAGACAACACCAACGACCGGGACGGCCTGCGCGAGGGCGAAATCGCGGTCGAGCTGCCTGCAGGTTTCGATGCCTCGCTCTTTTACATTGGGCGCATCCGGACCCCCTGGAAACGGCGCGATGACTGTCCAAAAAATCCGCGCGAAACCGATGCGGAATGCACGATCGTACTTGACCCGCGCTGGGTCGAAGGGCTCTCCGGCCTCGAAACCGTCAGCCACGTGGTCGTGCTCTATTGGATGGATCGCGCGCGGCGTGATCTCGTCGTGCAAGCGCCGCGCCACTACGCGGAGCGGCGCGGCACGTTCGCGCTGCGCTCGCCGGTACGGCCCAATCCGATCGCTATATCGGTTGCGCGACTGGTGCGGATCGAAGGCAACAGGCTAACGGTCGTCGGTCTGGATTGCGTCGACGACACACCGCTTCTCGATCTCAAGCCGTATTTCGCCTCGACCGACTCCGTGCCCGATGCTGCGGTCGGCTGGCACAGTCCACGGCCAGGCTGACCTCACCACAGCGGAGGCACTTCACCGAGACGCAGCATGCCGAGGTAGACCGACCCGTCAGCGAATCGCAATGGCAGAACGATTGCCGGCTGTTTGTCGATCGATGATTGCTGCCCCATCTTTTTGAGGTTCTCGACTATGCTCGCCGTTGCGGTTTGTCGAAGAGCCCCGCCCAATCCCGGTATCAGGCGATCGAGTGCGGCGGCTCCTTGTCTAGCTGCGCCGTTGGTCCCGGCCAGGCGGTCGATGCCCTGGCCGATCATGCGGTCGACGCCGAGGAGCGGGACGAGATGCTCAATACCGGCGATAGCCACGTTTATCAGACCGTCGAGCTTGCCTTGCGCATTCAGGCTGAGCTTCCCGGCACCGACTAAGACGACATCGGTTTTCACGAGGCGCATCGACTTGATTTCAACCCCGCCGTCCGCGGCGCTCTGCAGCTCGCGCAAGCGCACGGCCCACGGCTTCGGCGACAAATCCTTAAGTCCTCGCATCACCGCGTCGATTTCACCCTCGATCGGTTCCGCGAGGATAGGATGAAGCGTCGGCGCCGTCGCTCCGACGAGATGCATGGTTATTTCAATGATCGGATGGTCATGAGGTGAGCCGCTGATAACGCGGCCTTGCAAGTCCGAGGTTTTGACGCTGAAAATTGGATTCGGATTGGCGCCGACGCGGTCGACATGCGCCCCATCAAGCCGAATTGATACGGCATCCGGATCGGGCGGCAATCCAAGTATCGTCAGCCGAGCGCGCGACCAGTCGGCGCTCCAATCTGGCGCTTGGTTCGGGCCCGCGACAGTCATGGGGCCAACGAGTTCACCCACCAGCCGCGTTGGATGCCAAACCTCCGCCGTGAAGCTGATCGTCTTCGCCTTGACGGCGTAAAACTGCTGTTCAATTCCGACTTGCGCGACGGCGTCGACGCAATTCGCTTCAATGCGAAACGGGAATCCACCAATGGATTGCGAGCCGCAGGAATAGACACGGCCGGCCTTTGCTTCGCGTTCGACCCAGCCGGTTAGCGTGCGATCGGCAACGGAGGAAGCATAATACCAAAGCCAAACCCACGCGACCGCGAGGACGATGACAATCGCGACCGGCACCAGAATCCGCCGCCACCGGCGCTGGACCGGGCGCGCGGCGGGTGTTCCAGACCGCCGTTCCGGCGGGCGCATCATGCTTAGAGGAGACTCACCTGGCATTGTGTCTCTTCGCCTGCCGAGTACGGCGTTTCAAAGACCGGCCATTGCGCCGGCAGGAGCGGATTGTTATGCGCAATCGCATCGTCTAGGCGAGCGGAAGTTCCAACCGGAGTCAACGAGGGCGATGCACGCGGTAGACGCAAACACCGGCGAAGATCTTTGGGTGTTTGGCTATGGCTCACTGATGTGGCGTCCCGGCTTCGATTTTATTGAGCGCGTACCGGCGCGGCTGACCGGACTGCACCGTGCGCTCTGCGTCTATTCCTTCGTTCATCGTGGCACCCCGGAGCGGCCTGGGCTGGTGCTTGGGCTCGACCGCGGCGGCATGTGCCGCGGCATCGCCTTTCGGGTCGCCGCGGCGGCGCGCGCCGCGACCGTGGCTTATTTGCGATCCCGCGAACAGGTTACCGCCGTCTATCTGGAAACGGTGCGCCGCATCGAACTTGAAGAAGCAGCGCAGCGGCAGGTGAGGGCGCTTTGCTTCATCGTCGATCGCAGTCATGTGCAATATGCCGGTCGGCTGACACTGGATGAGTGTCTGCACCACGTGAGGCAGGGCCATGGCAGTTCGGGCGCCAATCGCGACTACGTCATTGAGACCGCTCGCGCTCTCGAGGCGTTAGGCTATCGTGAGACCGACCTGCACCGCATCACCGAACGGCTCGGGGGTCCCGATGTCGGCAAACATCCGCTAGGCATCGGAGCGCAATCGTCAGCTCCTCTGGATTCTTGACTGCTGGCCTTCTGCAACGAGCCGCGCGGTTGCTTCCTCCAGCACGGCCTTTAGACGCGCGAGGAATGCGCGCTTGTCGAGGCCGGGTTCGATCGGGTCAAGGACTTCGACCAATACTTTCCCGGGATAACGGCGCAGCGTGCGGCGCGGCCAGAACAATCCGGAATTAAGCGCAATCGGTACGCAGGGCAGGCCGGTTTCATCATAGAGATAAGCGACGCCGGGCAGATAACGCGGCTCGGCACCCGGTGCGCGTCGTGTGCCTTCAGGAAAGATGACAATCTGGCGCGCTTGCGGAATTTCCTCGCGCACGCGTGCCGCCATGCGCGAAAGCGCTGCGGCACGCGCGCCGCGATCGACGGGAATCATCCGCGCTTTGGAGGCAAGCCAGCCGAACAGAGGTATCCACATCAGTTCGCGCTTCAGAACATAGGTCGGATCCGGCAGCAGCATGAACAACGCGAATGTCTCCCACAGCGATTGGTGCTTGCAGGCGACGATGTAGGCGCCTTGTGGAAGCTTCTCGCGTCCGCGCCACTCGACGTCGACGTTGCAGACCACGCGTAACAGCCACAGCGTGCTGCGGCTGTAATGCCGCAGAACACCGAGCATGAAGCTGCGGGGTAGCGCGAGAGTCGGCAGCGCAACGATCATTCGCGCGATGATGTTTATATAGAACAGCGCGTTGAAGAGAAGCGAGCGGGCAAATACTGCAAAGGAGTGAGACAAAGGGGCCCGGTTCAGTGCAATCGGTCGAGTGAAGAAGCGTCGGAAGTCCGAGTAGTTGCAGCGTCCGCTGTAACCGAGTTGAAACGCATGCGCAGCCGGGCGAAAAGGTATTTGAAATATTCCGACAGCACCAGTTTGGTGGTGGTGCCATTGGCCCACCATGGCTCGACCCGCAAGCGATCGGCGACGACCGGGAACGGAATCAGGGTGACATCCGGAAGCTGGTGCGCGATTTCGGCCATGGCGCGGGGCATGTGATAGGACGACGTCACAATGATCAGCGAATGGAAGCCGCGATCGATCGCCCAGCGGCGCGTCTGCACCGCATTTCCTAGCGTATTCATCGCCGAGTAATCGAGGTCGACGCAGCAGGCGAGAATGCGGTTGTAATCGGCAACCTGGCGCGCGATGTCGTTGGTGGTGGTGCCGGGATTGACGCCGGTGATGAGCAAGCGCTTCCCGCGATGCGCGGCGAGAAGTTCGAGCGCATCGGACACCCGTGCGGTGCCGCCGGTCAGGACCACGATGCCATCGGCGGTGCGCTGAAGCGCGACTTCCTCACTCGGCAATAACCGGAGGAAAAACCCGAAGCCGACGACCAAGGCGATGCCGGCGAGGATGACAAGTCTGACGGCAAAATATCGGAACCGCCGTGCCGCGACGGCGTCGTCAAGGCTAAGCATTGCCGCGCGTATCCCCCGCGCCGAGTTTCGTTTTGTCGGCTCCCGGCCGCCCGAAGCATAACAATTCCGATGCCAAATTGATCCTTTTTTCTGTTTTCAGTCGATGGCCTTCAGCGTGCGGTTGACCGTTTGGCGCGAGGCAAACGCCGTAACGAGCGCCATGAACACGACTTGCAGCAAGATGGCCACGTAACCTGAAACGCCGATGGTCAGATGCCCGAACAACGCGGTGATCTCATCGCCCCCGGCAGTTCCCACGAACCAGGTGTTTGCCGCCTCGACGACAGCAAACAAGAGGATTGCCGCCCCGCCGCCGATTGCACCCCCCTTGAAGCCGAGCGCCAGAAAATGACGCTGGAATTGATCGGCAATGAAAGCGTCGGTCGCACCGACATAATGCAGCACTTCGATGATCGGCCGGTTGGCTGCCATGGTGCCGCGGGTGGCGAAGGTGACAGACAGGACGGTCGCCGCCAGCACCAGTGCCAGGATCGCGATGCCGCCAGCCACGGCCGTTCCCGCCATGTTGCGCATTCGATCGATCCACCGGCGATGATCGTCGAGGCTCGCGGTTACGACCTGTGCAGCGAGGGCTTGGCGCAACGTGGTAAAATCGGGCCGCGCGCCGGCGGCAAGCTTAATCACGATCAAGCGGGGAATCGGCAGGTCCTCCAGCGCCAAGCCCGAGCCAAGCCACGGCTCCACCAGGCGCGCGGACTCGTCCTTGGTGTAGACCCGGACCTCGGCAGTGCCGACGGCCGCGCGTGCGAGACCGGCAGCCTTGCGCAGATCCGCCTCGACGTCCCGACCGGGCAGAGGACGTACCTGGATCGTTACTTCTCGACCCACTTCAGACTGCCAATCGCTCGCCGCGTTCAACACCACCATCGCTACGCCGGTTGTGAGCGCTGCGAGAAAGGTCATGATAGCGACGACGGCAGTCAGTGAGCGCCCGGCGATCGAATTCTTGGGGACGATCGGCGCTGCTGCCGGCACCGAGCGCACGAGCGCCGGAGACGCGTCCAAGTCGTCCCACGGCTCGGTCATCGCTTCGACCGGCTCAATCATAGACATGAAGACGTCCCTCATGCAGAACCAGTCGACGCGCGTCGTATTCGTCCATCAATGCAATGTCGTGCGTGGCGATGACGACGGCGGTACCTGACTTGTTGAGCTCGATGAAAAGCCGCAGCAGCCGCTGGCCGAGATTGGGGTCAACGTTGCCGGTTGGCTCGTCCGCGAGCAAAAGCTGAGGACGCGCAATCACGGCACGCGCTATGGCTGCGCGCTGCTTTTCCCCGCCAGAGAGAATAGCCGGCAAAGCCTCCATCCGCTCGCCGAGCCCGACCCATTGCAGCAGTTCGACGACCTCGGCCCGATACTCGGATTCTCCCTTGCCGAGGACGCGCAGTGGCAGCGCCACGTTTTCGTAGGTGGTCATGTGGTCGAGAAGTCGGAAATCCTGAAAGACGATGCCGATCCGCCGGCGCAAGTTGGCGCGATCATCTTTGCTGAGCCGGGCGGTGTCCTGGTCAAACATGCTGATAAGGCCACGCGTTGGCCGCAGCGACAGCAGCATCAAACGCAGCAGCGAGGTCTTGCCAGCGCCGGACGGTCCGGTCAGGAACTGGAACGAGTGCCCGTCGATAGCGAAATTGAGGTCACGCAGCACCTCGGTGCCGAGCCCGTAGCGCAAACCGACATTTTCAAACCGGATCACGCCATCCTCCGAACATCCCGGGATGCTGGCAAATCTATGATCTAGTGTGGTTTTTTGATGTGAGCGCGCGAGTGCACCGACACATGGGTCGGACCCTCAAAATCCTTCTCCACCACCGGTCGCCCTGATTCGCACCCCCGCCTATCCGTATTAGCACGATGCGCCGGTTCAGACCGGTATGGTTTCCAATCCATTAACGGATCGGCCGCTAAGGTCGGGACGGTGAAGCGCGCTCCCTGATTCGTTCAATGCTCATCGTCTGTCCATCTTGCGGTACGTCCTATGACGTGAAGTCAGCGAGCATGCCGCCGGAGGGGCGTCAGGTTCGCTGCTTGCGCTGCCGCACGGTTTGGCACGCGGAGCCAAGCCGCGCCGACAAAGTCCTTGCCGCGGCAGAAGCCATCGGACCCAATCGTAGTGTCGATGGCGAGCCGCCGGGCATAGCCGCCGCGGAGTCGGTCGCAACGGCGGCGAGCGACGATCAAGGGCCGGCCGGTGATGAATCGTTCGCGTCGGCGGCGACCGGCGAGAACAGCCCTGAAGGCATTTCAGAGGAGCTGAACGAAGCCGCTGACGTGCAAGCGCCGTCGATCTCGCCCGACGATTTTGAGCAAGACCGTCCTCCGATCGACATTGACGCCGTGCAGCGCTCGGCGTTGCCCGAGGATATTGAAGCCGTCGCCGCGCGTCGGCAAAATCGCACTGCGGCGCCGGCCGGCCGGTGGTGGCCGCTGTCGCTCCTCCAGACCGGGATCATCGCGCTGCTGATGGTCGATGCCATTCTTGTTGGTTGGCGCGACGGCGTCGTCCGCATGTTGCCGCAAACCGCTCCATTCTACGCGTTGCTCGGCATGCCGGTGAACCTGCGCGGTCTCACCTTCGACGGGGTCGTCACCTCGACCGAACAGCACGATGGCGTTCCGATCCTCGTGGTCGAAGGAAATATCGTCAACAGCACGCGCAAAGTCGTCGACGTACCGCGACTTAAATTCATCGTCCGCAATGCCGCGCGGCAGGAGATCTATTCCTGGGTTGCGGTTCTCTCGCGTCCGTCGCTGCCGCCGGGTGATGCGGAGCCTTTCCACACCCGTCTCGCCTCGCCGCCGCCCGACGCACATGACCTGATCGTCCGTTTTGTCACTCGCCGCGACTTTATTTCCGGAGCCCACTAAGCCCATGGCGCGAATTCTGATCGCTGAGGACGAGGAAGCGTTGCGGACATTGTGCGCACGCGCGCTCCTCGGTGACGGCCACGAGGTCAAAACCGCATGCGACGGCACTGACGCGCTCGACGTGATTGGGCGCGATGCTGGACGTT
>CAVSFV010000011.1:0-119738 GCA_963727325.1 uncultured Alphaproteobacteria bacterium | reverse complement strand
GCATCATGGTGCTGTTCTACTCCGACCAGCCTCCGGTCGAAGCGGGGACGTTGCCGGAGCTGGCAAAGCTTCTCGGGCTTGATCCGGATGCACTGGTGCGGACGATGGTTGATTACAACGCGGCGGTCGGCTCCGGCGAATTCGATCCCTACCGGCGCGACGGCAAACGGACGCGCGGGCTTTCGCCCGAAAAATCAAACTGGGCATATCGCATCGAGCTACTGCCGTATTTCGGCTATCCGCTGACGTCGGCGATTTGTTTCACCTATGGCGGAATTCGCACCGATAACGACGCGCGGGTCGTGACCGCAAACGGCGTCCCGCTGCCCGGTCTCTACGCCGCCGGCGAAATCGTCGGTTTGGACTATCACGAATACCCGGCCGGCACGTCGGCGTTGCGATCGCTGACCTTCGGCCGCATAGCCGGTGCGCACGCGGCGAAATCCAGTTTCGCCAACCGGTAGGCCGCGATAAGAAATTCAAGGGCAGGAAACGCGCAGCCGGGCACGCCGGACGCCGCCGAGGAACAATCATGCCGGCCGATGAACCCGCGCGCCGCTGGGACCTGCTGCGCACCATGCTGCGCATGCGCCGCTTCGAGGAGGCGGTGTTCGGCTCGCAAGCGAGCGAAAGTTCGCCGGGCACTTTCACATCTATATCGCCCAGGAGGCGGCGGGCGCCGCGATCATCGCCGCGCTCGAACCGCGCGACCGCCTCGCCACCACGCACCGCAATCACGGCCACATCATCGCCCGCGGCGCCGATCCGGCGAAGGCGCTGGCGGAAATTTTGGGCCGCGCCGGCGGGCTCAACGGCGGGCGGAGCGGCACGCTGCATCTCTGCGATCCGTCGCTCGGCTTTATTTCGACCTCCGCGGTGGTCGGCGGGTGCACCTCGCTCGCCGTCGGCGCCGGTTATGCCGGCAAGCAGGCCGGCGACGGCGCGGTGGCGGCGGCCTTCTTCGGCGACGGCGCGCTCGAGGAGGGCGTCAGCTACGAGGCCTTGAATGTCGCGGCGCTGATGCGGCTGCCGGTGCTGTTCGTCTGCGAGAACAACAGCGTCGACGCCTGGGGTGTGGCGCGCGGCGGTTTTCCGAGCCTGGTCCACGCCGGCGGCGCCGATCTCCTTCAGATTCCCGCGCGCGCTCGGCATCGAGGCCGTCCGCGTCAACGGCGCCGACAGCGACGAGATTTCCGCGGCGGCGATTGCGGCCATCGCCAAATGCCGCGACGGCCACGGCCCGGTGTTCATCGAGGGCGTCACCAAAGATGGGCCGGCAGCAATCCGCTGTGGCCGGTGCTCTCGACCGGCGAGACCGACATCCGCATGGCGACCGGCGAGGCGCCGATCGAAGGCGAGCACGCCGACTGGTACCGCCATCACGATCCGGTGCTGCGGCTGCGCGAACGCTCGCCGCCGCAAGGCACCGAAGCGGTCGGCCGCATCCATTTCTACGACGCCGAAATTCGCGAAGACATAAAGCTCGCGATCGCAGCAGGCGCTTGCGAGTCCGTTTCCCGAACCTCGAAACGGCGCTCCACGACGTGTTCGCGGGCCAAGTGTCATGCAGCCAAGCGTCCTGAGTGTTATTAGAAAGCGTCATGGCCAGCACGACAACTTTCGCAGCCGCGTTCGTCGAGGCGCTGCACGATGGATTAAGCGCCGATCCGCGCGCCAGCATCGTCGGCGGCTATGTGCTTGGGCTTGGTCCTGAACGGCAATTGATGGACCGGATCCGCAACGATTTCCCGGACCGGGTGATCGACCCGCCGACCCCGAAGCCGGCGTTGCCGCGCTCGCTACCGGCGCGGCGATGGCCGGCGCGCATCCGTTCGTCGATCTCGGCACCGGCGAGCTTTGCGTATCTGGCCTGGTCGCAGATCGCGAACGAAGCGGCGGTGGCGCATTACATGACCGGCGGGCGGCTGAACGTGCCGGTGACCTTTCATTTCCTGCACGGCGTTCGCGGCGCGGGCGCCGCGCAGCACAGCCACTGGCCGCACGCCATGCTCTTCGATGTGCCGGGACTCGAGATCGTTGCGCCGTCATGCCGGCGGACGCCTATGGGCTGGTGCGCGCGGCGATGGCGAGCCCGAACCCGACGCTCGTGGTCAATCATGCGCGGCTTCTCGGCATCGAAGGGCCGCTTGCCGACGACCGCGCGCCGCTGCCGCTGGGAAAAGCCGACATCAAACGCCGCGGCCGCGACGTGACCGTTCTCGCCATCTCGTTGATGGTGCATTATGCGCTCGCCGCCGCGGAGCATCTCGCGCGCGACGGCATCGAGGTCGAGGTGATCGATCCGTGTTCGCTTCCGCCGTTCGACGAGGCGACGCTCTTGCATCCGTCGCCAAAACCGGACGGCTCGTCGTCGCCGACGAAGCGCCCCTGACCGGCGGGCTCGCCTCACCCATCGCCGGCCTCGTCGCCGAGCGCGGCTTCTGGTCGCTCAAAGCGCCGATCGGGCGCGTCGCCCGCGCCGACACGCCGGTGCCCTACAGCCCGCCGCTGGAGAAATTCGTCACGCCGGACGCCGCCAAGATCGAAGCCGCCGTGCGCCGCACGCTGGCGGAACAACGGCCGTAATCGCAGCCGTCAAGTGGCCGTCATGGCCGGCAAAGGCGCGCATGCGCCGTCTTTCCGGCAAATGTTCCGGCGACCACGCCTTTGGCCTCACGTCGGCCCATGCTAAGTTCCGTGAAAGGCATCGGCATGAAAGTCAAAGGGCGCAACATCGAAGTGGACGCGGAAACCGCCGATCTTTTGCAAGCGCGCGCGGCGGCGTTGGGAATCAGCGTCCCGGCGCTGTTCGCCGAGCTTGCGGGGCCGAGCCCATCCTGCCTTCCGCCTTGGCGCAAATGCGAGCCAAAGGCGAAGGGCCGTGGTCCCCGGAATCGCTTGCGGAGGACGAACGGCGGCTCGCCGAGTTCGAGCGCACACGCGTGGGGGCGCCTTGGGATGAGGTGAAAGCCTGGCCGGATAGCTGGGGCTCGCCGAATGTGTTGCCGGCGCCGAAGCCTCGCAGACGATGAAATTGATCGTCTCCGGGCTGGTAGTCGCCGACCTCGAGCGACGCATGCCTCTCGCCGACAAATCCGCGAGCAGCCGGCCGCGCCGTGACGGCCCTTGTTGCGGCTGTTGAATTGCTCAGTCATTTTCCGGAACGCGGCAGACCGGCAGGTGTGCCCAACACCCGCGAACTGATCGTCCCGTTCGGTCAGTCCAATTATATTGTTCGGTAACGTACATCTGAATTGAAGCCGATGAACTCGTCGTCTTCCGTATCTGGCATGCCCGCGAAGCACGCGATTAGCTACGGCAGCTTTTTCGGTTTCGCCCCACTGCACCCCGGGCTGCTAGAAGCTGCGGATGGTCCCCGCTCCCCGCTGTCGCGGGGCGGGGTGAAGAACGCGTCGCGAGGATGATTCTGTTTTCATCATTGGAGCGGAGCGAAGCAATCCAGTTCTTTGGCGCCGCTCTGGATTGCTTCGTCGCGTTGCTCCTCGCAATGACGAGGCAGTGAACGCCTCTCCCCCCGGAGGGAAAACGCTCAGTCGAGCACGCCGGCCTTCTTCAATCCGTCGGTGATGCGCCGAGCTTCTTCTTCATTTGTGAACGGCAGGCGGCCCAGATGCTCTTCGAACGAATATTTCGGGTTGATCTCTTTCAGTTCCTGCCAAACACGGCGGGCTTCGTCGGTCTGGCCAAGATATCCGAGCGCAGAGGCGCTGAGCATCCGCTTCATGTTTGAACGGCAGACGGCCCAGATGCTCTTCGAACGAATATTTCGGATTGATCTCTGTCAGTTCCTGCCACACGCGGCGGGCTTCCTCGATTTGACCAAGATGGCCGAGAGCCGACGCCAGCAGCGAACGGGAGAAATCCGTGTTGGGCGTGAGCCGGATGCGCTCGCGCAGCGCGGCGGCGGCCGTCTCATACCTGCCGGCGAGGAGGTTCGCCATGCCGAGGAAGTGCAGGAATTGCTGGTTGGTCGCGGGATCAAGCCGCATGGCGCGTTCGATCAGCGGAATGGCCTCTTCCGGCCGTCCCAGATAAATGCGCGTGCCGCCCTTGATATTGTAGGCCATCGCCATGTTCGGGTTGAGCGACAGGGCGATGTCGATCTCGGCCTGGGCCCGGTCGATATCCCGGCTGAAGGTTGCGACCACGGCGGCGACGGCATGCGCCAGCGCTTCCTTCGGATCTTTCTCGATGGCGCGCTCGGCATATTCCTTGGCGAGCCCGATCGAGGCATCGGGATTGTCGCTCCAGCGGTTCTGGTAGTCGAACATGTAGGCGAAGGCCAATCCGGCATAGGCCTTGGCAAAGTTGGGATCGAGTTCAAGCGCGCGAATGAACAGCTTCCTGGCCTTGTCGAAGTTCTCGCGATTCTTGTTCGGCCCGAGCAGCACTTCGCGGGCGCGCATGGATGCTTCGTAGGCTTCGACGTTCACGGGACCGCCGCCGTCCGGGCGCGACTCCCGTTCGGTCGGGCCGAGCGTGACTTTGAGCGCGCCGACGATGCGGCGGGTGACGTCGTCCTGGACCTCGAAAATGTCGGTCAGATCGCGGTCGTAGCGATCCGCCCACAGGTGGGCTCCGTTCTCCGCGTCGATGAGCTGCGCGGTGATGCGCACGCGCTGGCCGGCGCGGCGGATCGAGCCTTCGAGCACCGACGCGACGCCAAGTTCGCGCCCGACGGTGCGGACGTCGACCGCGCGGCCCTTGTAGGTGAAGCTCGAATTGCGGGCGATGACAGTCAGGCCGGCGATCTTCGACAGGTCGGTGATGATGTCTTCGCTGATGCCGTCGGAGAAATATTCCTGCTCGGGATCGCCCGACATATTGGTGAACGGCAGAATGGCGATCGAGGCGGTTGCAGGCTTCGGCTCCGGGTTGGCGGCGGGTTTCGGCACCGGCGCCGCGGCGGTTGCGGCCATGTTTGGATGCCAGCGCCAAATTTTGATCGGCCGGTCGATATTCTTGACACTGACCTCGCCGCCGTCGCGGAACTGAACGTCGACGCGGTTGCCGATGCTTTCGTTGACGATCGAGGAGATGCAAATGCCGCCCGGTTCGGAGACCGGTTCCAATCGCGCCGCGATGTTCACGCCGTCGCCATAAATGTCGTCGGCCTCGATGATGACGTCGCCGAGATTGATGCCGATGCGCAGCACGATCACCGACGGCGCGCCGTTCTGGTCCGGCGGCAAGGCGGCCGAGCGTTGAATCGACAGCGCGCAATTGACCGCATCGACGACGCTCGCGAACTCGACGATGGTGCCGTCGCCGATCAGCTTGACGATGCGGCCGTTGTGAGCGGCGACCGCCGGATCGAACACGGTTTCCCGGTGCCGCTTCAGCGCATTCAGCGTGCCGGATTCGTCGGCGGCCATCAGCCGCGAATAGCCGACGACGTCGGCGGCAAGAATGGCCGCGAGCTTACGATTAACGCGTTCTTCGGCCATCGAATTGCAAACCCATGCCCGTACAGACCCGATTCAAGGTAAGCACCGATTTGGGAAAATCCACGTCCCGGCCGCGATATTCGTCGCAGTGTTGCGTTCTCCCTGTAGCGGTGCGACCCGTCGCCAATGCTCGAAACCCGGCACGCAGCTTCGACGGACGCGTCGCAACGGGAGGCAACTGCAGGTTATTCCTGTGGAAAACCATCGTGGAAGCGCCAACGGCGGTCCAATCGAGTGCCATCGCCATAGATTCTGAGGTTTATTCAGACACTAATGTGAGTCGCGTTGCGCACGGTCGGCCTGGGCCGAAAGGGCAACCTAATGTCAGCTGCGGTTAATGAATTGCCGGATGCAAAGAAGCTCCATGTCGGGGAAGGCGTCACCATAAAAGGCGCCGTGCTGAGCGCTGACTCCCTGGTCGTGTATGGCCTTGTGGAAGGCGATATTTCGGTGAGTACGCTGTTCGTTGGTGAAAGCGGCATCATCAAGGGCAGGATCGATGTCACTCAAAAGGCCGAGATCCTGGGCGATGTGTTCGAGCGGCTGCACGTTAAAGGCCTTTTGATCTTGCGCTCAGGCTGCCGGGTCGACGGCAACGTCAGTTTCGGCACCTTGCAAATCGAGCAGGGCGCCAGCATCGTCGGCGGCATCTCAGCAGCCGGCCAGCAAAGCGCTCAGCCGACGGCTAAACCAGAGCGCAAAGAAGCGACGAAGGCGGCCAATGGAAGTGCGGCCTCGCAACGGCTGGACCTGTCAGCGTTGGGACTGGCGCCGAGTCCGATTTCGGCGGCCGGCTGAGCAGAAGCGCCGCCGTTTCCGCCGCAGGTTATTCCTTCAGAAGTTCGCGCAGCTTGTAGCGAATGATCTTGCCCGATCCGGTGCGCGGAATTTCGGCGATGGTGTGAATGGCGTGCGGCACCTTGTATGCCGACAAATGCGTGCGGCAATGGACGAGCAAGGCTTCGCTCTCGATGACCTGGCCGGGCCGCGGCACGATGAAAAGCGCCGGCACCTCGCCAAGATGTTCGTGCGTCATTCCGACCACCGCGCAGTCGAGCACGGCCGCATAAGTGTTGACCACTTCCTCGATCTCGGCCGGCGCGATGTTCTGGCCACCGCGAATGATCAGTTCCTTGAGCCGCCCGGTGATGGTCAGAAAGCCGTCATCGTCGCTGCGGGCCAAATCGCCGGTGTGATACCAGCCCACGCGTAAGGCGTTACGGGTCTCCTCCGGCTTGTTGTGATAGCCGGACATGACGTTAGGGCCGCGGACGATCAGTTCGCCCTCCTGGTTTGGCGCGACGTCGCGGCCGGCCGGATCGACAATGCGCACCGCGAGCCCCGGCAGCGGAATGCCGCACGAGCCGAGTACGCGCCCGCCGGCCGGCCAGTTCATCGTCACCATGGTCGAGGTTTCGGTGATGCCGTAACCGTCGAGCAATTTGACGCCGAGCTGATCTTCGAACTCGCGGTTAAGCGTCGCCGGCATGATCGCGCCGGCCGAAACGCACAGCCGGAGATTGGGAAATCTCAAGTTCCGTTCACCCCGCGTCGCTTGCAGCAAATAGTGAAACATGGTCGGCACGCCGGGAAAGAAAGTGAATTCGCCGGTACCAAGGAGGCGCACCGCTTCGCTGGTCGAAAACCTCTCCATGATGTGACACGTCGCGCCGGTCGCGAGGATGCTCAGCACCGACAGATTGAGCGCGTAAGAATGAAACAGCGGCAGCGGCGAAAGCACGACGTCCTGGTCGGACAGTCCGGCGATCGGCGCCCAGCAGGCGGCGTTCACCCACAACATGCCGTGTACAGTGAGGGCCACGCCCTTGGCGCGGCCGGTGGTGCCGGATGTATAAAGAATGAAGGCGGTGTCGTGCAGCGAGGCGGCGTCGGGCGGGGCCGATGTCGGCGTAGCCCTGACCAAGTCCGCGTAGCGTAATGCTGCTGCGGCGCAGGTGCCGCGATCGGTCACGATCATCATCTTCAGATGCGGTGCGGAGGCCTGCAGGCGGGCGATAAGATCGGCGCGTTCCGCCGTCGTGAACACCGCCTTGCAATTGGCGTCGGCCAGCCGATACGCGATTTCGGGTTCGGTCGAGTTGTAGCTGATCGGCACGCTGATCGCGCCGGCGCGGGCGATCGCGAAACAGCTTTCGACCCAGGGCACCGAATTGGGCAACAGGATTGCGACCGTGTCGTTGGCTGCGATGCCGTTATCGGTGAGGTGGCCGGCAAGCTTGCCGGTTCGCTCGAGCAGCGCGGCGTAGCTCACCGATGTCTGCGCATCGCGAAAAGCGCACTTGCCGCCGCGGGCCGCGGCGTGCCGCTGCAACAGTTCCGGTATGGAAGCGATCAGGTCGGTGCGCAGCATGTCTGGCTACCCTCAAACCATGCTGAATCCGCCACTGATGCTGAGCACCTGGCCGGTGATCCAGCCGCCGTGAGGCGACGCCAGCAGGGTCACCATCGGCGCGACGTCGCCCGGCACGCCGAGGCGGCGCAGCGGATAAAGCTTGATCAGCTTTTCGCGGTTGGCGTCGACCCATTCCTTGTCGTGCGGCGTTTCCACCAGTCCGAGCGAAACGGTGTTCGCGGTCGTGCCGGAGCGGCCGAATTCGCGCGCCAGAGATTTCATCAAGGCGACGACGCCGGCGCGCGCGGCGGCGACGATCGCCAGGCCCGACTCGCCGACCCGCGAGGAATCGCCGATCACGCTGACGATGCGGCCGTTCTTGGCGGCATCAAGATGCGGCGCGGCCGCATGGCAGCAGTGAATAGCGCCGTACAGGCAAGCGTCGATCTGGCGGTGCCAGTCCTCGGGCTTGGTCTCCATGAAGCGCTGACGCAGCGCGAGGCCGGCATTGTTGATCAGGATATTCAGGCCGCCGAAATCTTTGACGATTTGCTCGACCATTGCCTTGACCGCGGTAAAGTCGGCGACGTCCGCCTGGTACGCTTTGGCGTTGCCGCCCTTTGCCGCGATCTCATCCACCAGAGCCTCCGCCTCTTCCGCGGATGAGCGGTAATTGACGGCGACGGTCGCGGCTTCGGCGGCGAGGCTGAGCGCAATTTCGCGGCCGACGCCGCTGGTCGCACCCGTCACCAAAGCGATTTTTCCTTTCAGCCCCAGATCCATGTTTGCCCTTTCACGCGTTAGCCTTCTGTCTTGCCGCCGCGACCAGGCGGAATAGACGCTCGGGCGTTACCGGAAGCTCGTTGATCTCAATGCCAAAGGGCGACAGCGCGTCGGCAAGCGCATTGGCAATGGCGGCCGGCGCACCGATAGTGCCGCCTTCGCCCATGCCGCGAAAGCCGCCGAGCGTCGTCGGTGAAACACTTTCCAGATGCGCGACCCGCATGGAGGGAATCTCGCAAGCCGATGGCACAAGGTAATCGACGAAGCTCGCGGTCGTGATCTGGCCTTGCTCGTCGTAAACAAGCTCTTCGTAGAGCGCTGCCCCGATGCCTTGCGCAACGCCACCGTGAACCTGACCGTCGACAATCAGCGGGTTCACCAGCCTGCCGCAATCCTCGGCAACGGCAAAACGATCGACGCGGACCTGGTAGGTTTCCGGATCGATCTCGATGGCGGCGACATGGGTTGCCGAAGTCGTGGTGCCGAACACCGGATCATAAGTTTTTGTTGCCGTCAGTTCCTCGCGGGCGTCCAGCGGCAACTCGGCTGCTTCCGGATGGACCGCGCGGGCAATCTCACGGAAGGTGATTGAACGATCGGTGCCGGCAACGGTTACGCGGCCGTCCTCGGCAATCAGGTCGGCAGCGGACGCTTCCAAAAGATGCGAGGCGGCATTGAGGATTTTCTCGCGCACGGCTTGCGCCGCCAATGTCCCCGCGCCACCAGCCAGCACCAGGCTGCGGCTCGCATAAGTGCCGGTCGCGCCCGGGACGGCGGCGCTATCGCCATGAACGACGTGCACATCTTCGAAGCGGGCGCCGAGATGTTCGGCGACGATCTGAGCAAGGGTGGTTTCCAGACCCTGACCATGCGAGGCAATGCCAAACGCCGCGCTGACGCCGCCGTCCGCGTCGACCCGGACGATTGAAGTTTCAGTGCCGGTCTGGATCGGCATGCCCGGAGCAACGGAGATGCGCGATCCGATGCCGGTCAACTCGGCATACGAGGCGATGCCGATGCCGAACCAGCGGCCCTCTGCACGCGCTGCTCGTTGTTTGCTGCGCAGTTGATCATAGCCGATGGCGGCGCACGCGGCGTTCAGACATTCCTGAAAGCCGGATTGGTCCCAGACGATGCCGGAGGCGACTTTGTAGGGAAGCTCTGCGGCGGCCACGAGGTTGCGCAGCCTGATTTCCTTCGGATCGATTCCGATTTTGGCGGCCGCCATATCCACCAGACGCTCCATCACAAAGGTTGAAATCGGACGGCCAACGCCGCGATAGGGTCCGGTCGGAGGCTTGCACGTCGCCACCGCCTGAACCCGGCCGCGATAATGAGGCACGCGATAAGGGCCAGGCAGGAAACTGACCACCTGAACTGGCTCCAGCGCCGCAGTCCACGGATAGATCGAGTAGGCGCCGACATCGCCGATGACGTCCGCACGCAAGCCGAGGATGCGGCCGTCGTCGTCCAGCGCCAATTCGGCGTCGACGATTTCGTCGAAAGCCTGGCTGTTGCCGGCGAAGTCTTCCAGTCGGTCGCTGGTCCATTTAATCGCGCGTTGCAGCCGCAACGCCGCGGCGCAAACGAAAATCTCTTCCGGGTAAAGCGAACCCTTGCCGCCGAAGCCGCCGCCTACGTCCGGCGCGACCACGCGGATCCGTTCGTTTGGAATGCCAAACGCCAAAGCCAGTCCATCGCGAACGATGCCCGGGATTTGCGTCGCTGAATGCAGCGTCAGCGCATAGCCGCCAAGCCCGCATTCGGCGACGCACGAGCGCGGCTCCATCGCGGCCGCAGTCTTACGTCGCATCCGGAAGCGGGCTCCGACGCGAACTGCCGCTGCTTCGAAGGCTGCATCAACCTCACCGCGCTTGAACTCGCGGCTTACCAGCACATTACTGCCCGCCTCTTCATGCAGCAGCGGCGCTCCGGACCGAATCGCTTGTTCCGGATCGACGACTGCCGGCAATGGTTCGAAATCGATGTTGATCAGTTCCAGCGCATCCTCGGCATAATAGCGGGTTTCGGCGATGACGCCGACGATCGGCTCCCCGACGTAACGCACCTTGCCTAGCGCGAGCGGCAGGATCGGCGTGGCGTAGTAGCCCGGCATGCGGGAAGTCGCGAAAACTGGTTTGACCAAATCGCTCAAATCGTTGGCGGTGAACACCGCGACAATGCCCGGCGCGGACCTGGCCGCAGCGCAGTCGATGGCGGCAATCCGCGCGTGCGATTGATCGCTGCGGCGGAACGCGACATGCAGGACGCGATCGACGCGCCGATCGTCCGTATAGGCGCCGCACCCGGTGAGAAGGCGAGGGTCCTCGGTGCGCTTGATGCGCGCGCCGACGATCTTCGGCCGTGCGTAGATTTCAGACACATCGTTCATAAGCGCCTGGTGTCCAGTACCGGACTAGCTGCGGTGCACGATGTGGTCTTTTCCGTTCCATTCTTGGGCCGCCTGGTAGGCCTTGCGAAACGCTTCTTCTGTGCCGGCGTTGATCTCGATGACTTCGAGCATGCCCGGGAGGTCGCGGCCGGTGTCGAAATAGATGACGCGGCAACCGAGTGGATCGGGAGCGGTGTCGGAGAACGCTTCCTCGTATCCGCGAGACCTGTATTGCGCTGTGACCTTCTCGAAATCACGAGCACCGATCGCCCAGTGATGAAAGCCGTGCGTTCCTCGCGCCTTCAAGGTCTCTTGGAAAACTGATGGTTCCTGGTCGTGCTGCTGGATCAGTTCGATCATGAGCTCGCCCGTGTAGGCGAGCGCGAGGCTGACACGCATTTTGGTGGCCGTGCCGCGATAAACGCCTTTCGGCGGCACAAACGGACCAATCAGAAACCAAGGACCGACACGGAGGAGCTCCGAATACCGGCGCATCTCCTCCTCGATATCGGCCACGCTGTAGGCGATCTGGATGATGCTGTTGTCGGCTGGCCCGAAACTGAAACGGTCCATGCGCTCTCCTCCCGTGGTCGTTTTTAGTTTCTGGTCGGCAATCAACCGATCTGCAGTCTTAGTCGAGCATCGCGACGCAGCGGGTCCAACCGGCCGACGCTGCTTCGATCTTTACGGGGAAACAACAAACCTTGAACCCGAACGGGGGCAGCTGGTCGAGATTGGTGAGCTTCTCCATGTGGCAGTAGCCGATTTCGCGGCCCGCCTTGTGCCCCTCCCAAATGAGGCTTGGGTCGCCGGTTTCGGCAAACCGTTTGCGGGTGAATGAGAACGGTGCGTCCCAGCTCCAGCCGTCGGTGCCGGTAACGCGCACACCTTGTCTGGTCAGGTATAAAGTCGCCTCGCGGCCCATGCCGCAGCCTTTATCGATGAAATTTGGTTGGCCATAAGCAGTTCCCGCCGCAGTATTCACCAGAACGATATCGAGCGGCTTGAGCGTGTATCCGATGCGGTCGAGCTCCTGCTTCACATCATCGGCTTTGCACAAATAGCCGTCCGGCTTGTTGCGGAAATCGAGCTTTACGCCGGCGGAGAAAAACCATTCCAACGGAACCTGATCGATTTTCAGCGCTGGCTTGCCGCCATCCATCGTACTCGCGAAATGCCAGGGTGCGTCGAGATGGGTGCCGTTGTGCGTGGTGATTTTGACCACCTCGATCGCGGCGCCTTCGCCGTCCGGAAGCTGCTCGGGCTTTAGCCCCGGAAACGTGCCCGCAAATTCTTCGGCGCCCTGCTTGTGATTTCGGTACTCGATGCTTGGCAGCATGTTGGGCGGGTCCGAGGCAATTCCCGCTTTGAGCGCAACCGAGAGATCAATCAACCGCATGAATTCTCCTCCCACGCGTAAAGTTGTCCAGGCGGATCAGGCAATACCGCCTCTGTTCGCATCACCGTAGGCACTTTGCGCCACGTGCTCAACCGTCCGTCTCGCGTGCGATAAAGGCGGCGACTTTCGGCCATGCACGTGCTCAACTATGATCGTGCGCGTTTGAAGAAATCGAGGTGGCGTCAGATCCACCGATTTTGCGCAATCGGGAGGAAGTTTTGGGACTGGTCGAGGGAAAAACCTGCATTGTTACCGGCGGCGCCGGCAGTCTTGGGCTTGCCAGTGCGCGTGCGCTGCTCGCCGAGGGCGCGAGAGTCATGCTGGTCGATCTCGACGCCGACAAGCTCGTGCGCACGGTCCGCGACCTTGGTACCGACAAGGCCGCTTTTGTCGCCGCTGATGTCACCAACGCAGCGCAGACCCGCAACTATGTCGGTGAAACTGTCGCGCGCTGGGGCAAGATCGATGTGCTGTTCAGCAATGCGGGCAACGACGGCCCGCTGATGCCGATCACCGAATACCCCGAGGATCTGTTCGACCGGATTATCGCGACGCATGTGCGTGGCTGTTTCCTCGCCTGCAAGTACACGATCCCGCAGATGAATGACGGCGGCAGCATCATCATCACAGCGAGCACGGTCGGGGTGAAGGGCGTTCCCTTCAATTGCTCATACGTTGCCGCCAAGCACGCACTGATGGGTATGATGCGGGGCGTTTCGAAGGAGGTCGCGCCGCGCCGCATCCGCGTCAACAGTGTCAATCCCGGGCCGGTCGATAACGTGTTCATGCGCACGGCCGAGAAGACCATGAGCGACATGCTCGGCCGCGATGCCGGCGAATGGTTCGACGAGCAGATACCGCTCGGCCGCCATGCCGTGCCTGACGAGATCGCGCAGGCGGTGTGTTTCCTCGCCTCCGACCGCAGCAGTTATACCAGCGGTACCGCGCTGATGGTCGACGGCGGCTTTTGCGCTTGAGCGGCGGGGTCGCGATGACGAAGTTTGGCATCGGGCAGGCCGTTCGCCGGGTCGAAGATCAGCGCTTCACCACCGGCGCCGGTCAATATGTCGGCGATGTCGTGCTGCCGCGGCAATGCTATGGCGTGGCGGTTTTTTCACCGCACGCGCACGCGGTGATCAAAAACATCGATGCGGTTGCCGCCAAGGCAGCGCCTGGCGTTCTTTGCGTACTCACCGGCGTGGACGCGGTTGCCGACAAGGTCAGCGCCATTCCGCCGTTCTTCATGCCAGAATCGTGGGGCGGGCCGAAGGGGTTCCCAACCACGCGTCCGGTTCTGCTCGCCGATCGTGTTCGCCGCGTCGGCGATTATGTCGCCTTCGTTGTTGCCGAAACGGAGGCGCAGGCGCGCGATGCTGCCGAGCTCGTGGTCGTCGACTATGAGCTGCTGCCCGCGCTGATCGATCTTGAGGAGGCGGCGAAGGCGCACGCACCGAAAATCTGGAATGATTGCCCGAATGGCAATGTCGCGGTGACAATTGCGTTCGGCGACAAGGCCGCGACCGACGCCGCCTTTGCCGGCGCCAAACACGTTGCCGCTGTTCGTCTCGTCAACAACCGCGTCACCGCCAATCCAATCGAGCCGCGCTGCGCGCTCGGCGTCTATGAAGCCAGCGACGGCAGATTTACGCTCCACACCACATCGCAGGATCCGCACAGCGTGCGCGCTGCAATTTCGGCCGCGCTGCACTTGCCGGAATTGAAAGTCAGAGTACTGTCGCCCGATGTCGGCGGCGGTTTCGGCATGAAGGCGAATTTGTATCCCGACGACATTCTGGTGCTGTGGGCTGCCAAACGCTGCGGCCGGCCGGTGAAGTGGACGGCGACACGAAGCGAAAGCCTGCTCTGCGACAACCACGCCCGCGATCAGATCGTTTATGCCGAGCTGGCGCTCGACGAGAACGGCAAATTCCTCGCCATCAGGTCCACCGCCTACCAGGCGCTGGGCGCCTATTGGTGGGCGGCGGCGACGGCGCCGCTGTTCTGGTCGCTGATGTTCATTCCGAGCCTGTACGACGTGCAGACGATCGACATCAAAACCAGCGCCGTCTTCACCAACACCACGCCGACGTCGGTCTACCGCGGCGCCGGCCGGCCGGAAGCGATCTATTTGATCGAGCGGCTGGTCGATCGGGCCGCGCAGATCACCGGCATCGACCGGGTCGAGTTGCGGCGCCGCAATCTCATCAAGCCCGAGGCGCTGCCATATCACACGCCTACGCATCACACCTACGACAGCGGCGAGTTCGAAAAGCTGATGGACAAGTGCCTGACGCTGGCCGATTGGAAAGGCTTCGAAGCACGACGCAAGGAGAGCGCGCGGCGCGGCAAGCTGCGCGGGCGAGCAGTCACGCCGTACATCGAGCTTGGCGGCGTGTTTAACGAACGCATGGAAATACGCTTCGATCCGGGGGGCATGGTGTCGATCGTCGCCGGCACGCATTCGCACGGCCAGGGCCATGCCACCGCTTTCGCCCAGCTCGTTGCCGAATGGCTCGGCGTACCGTTCGAGGCCATCAACTACATTCAGGGCGACACCGAGAAAGTGATGTTCGGCCGCGGCACGTTTGCAGCGCGCAGCTCGTTGGTCGGCGGCAATGCGTTACGCAACGCCGCCGACGTGGTCATTGCCCGCGGCAAGGACATGGCGGGCGCGCTGCTGGAAGCCGCCCCCGCCGATATCGAATTCAACGCCGGCACCTACACGGTGATGGGGACCGACAAACGGATGTCGATCGGCGATGTGGCCCGCGCGTTCTTCGCGCCGGCGGGACCGGTCCTTAAGCTCGGGCTTGGCCTTGACGGGGTCGGCACCTGGTCGGGCGTGCCCGGCGGCGCGCCGAATTATCCCAACGGTTGCCAGGTGTGCGAGGTTGAAGTCGATCCGGAGACAGGCGTAGTGCGCATCGACCGTTTTGTGGCCGTCGATGATCTCGGCATGGCGATCAACCCGATGATCTGCGAAGGCCAGATTCACGGCGGCATCGCGCAGGGCGTCGGCCAGGCGTTGTTCGAAAGCATTGTTTATGACGAGACGTCGGGTCAGCTGATGACTGGAAGTTTTCTTGACTACGGCATGCCGCGGGCTGGCGATTTCCCGAACATCGTATCCGAGCTGGTCGAAGTTCCGGCTAAGACTAATCCGCTTGGCATCAAGGGTATCGGCGAGGCTGGAACGATCGCGGCGCCGCCGACGGTCGTGAATGCAGTGCTCGATGCGCTGCACGAGCTTGGCGTTGAACATCTCGATATGCCGCTCACCCCGTCACGCATCTGGCAAGTCGCGCATGCCGCCAATGGTGCGAACGGAAAGCACGAAAAGGAATAAGACCGTTCATGGCAAGCGGCAGTGGTCCTGCGGCCAGACTGGGCGCGGCAAGTGCGAACGCAAAACCTGTCATCCGTGAACACCGGATTCCGACACCGGATAGTAAGCCGTACATTGCTGTAGAGGGGCCGGATGGGAATCTCTGGTTCTGCGATAACGGGACGTCGAAAATCGGCTGCTTCGATCCGCGCACTGGGGCGTTTCGTGAATTCGCGCTCCCTTCCGCCGACAGCATGCCGGTCGGCATTGCGGCCGGCGCCGACGGGAAACTTTGGTTCACCGAGAAAGCCGGCAACCGCGTCGGGTGCATCAGCTTGTCTGGCGCGATCGTGGAATACGCGCTTCCGACTGCCAATTCAGGTCCGGACGGCATCGCTCTCGGCCCCGATAACAATATCTGGTTCTCCGAGGGCGACGCCGACTGCATCGCGCGCATCACGCCGGATGGCCGCGTCACCGAATTCCGCGCCGGCATTACGCCGGGCAGCCGACCGCTTTCCATTGTCGTGCGCGACGGCGCGCTGTGGTTCAGCGAGGCAGGCGGCAACCGGGTCGCTTGCATGACACTTGACGGCAAAGTCACCGAGTTTCAGATCCCGACCCCGGACAGCCAGCCGCGCGCCATGGCGCTGCATCACGACGGCAGCATCTGGTTCGTCGAGACCGGCGCCAACGCGCTCGGCCGTATCGCGCGCGACGGCGCGATTGAGGAGTTCGCCATCCCGACGGCGAACGCATCGGCGCGCAGCGTCGCCGTCACGGCTGACGGCGAGCTCTGGTTTACTGAAAATCTCGCTAACAAGATCGGTCGAATGGATTCAAGCGGCGTCATGATCGCGGAGTATGGTATTCCTACCCCGGCAAGCGGCGCGCGCTGTATCACGGCAATGTCGGATGGCCGCCTGTTTTTCACGCAATATGATGTCGGCATGATCGGCGAGATCATCCCGCCGACAATGTGAACGGATCGTGACATTGCATTCGCCGATCCGATGCTGTCGCTCTCCCACTCTTGCGAAAAAGGTGCGTTTTGGCTAAATAGACATCATCGAGTTTTCGGGCCGAACGACCAGGCCACGCAGCGACGACAACGCGCCTGACTGACGATCTTTCACCAAAATCTCGAGCGAACCGGGCCGTGCATAGACGCGCGGCTCATATTTTGATTCGAAAGAGGAGTGTCTCGTGAGCAACGGAACCGTCAAATGGTTCAACGCGCAAAAGGGCTATGGATTTATCCAGCCCGAAGGTGGCGGCAAGGACGTGTTCGTCCACATCAGTGCTGTCGAGCGCGCCGGCCTGCGTGAGCTGAGAGAAGGCCAACGCGTCGCGTTCGAAGTTGTGGTGGATCGTAAGACCGGCAAATCGGCCGCCGAGAATCTGAAGACCGTCTGATCAATATGGCGAGGCCGCCGGCGGCGGTCTCGCCCTTTCTGTTAGATCGCTGTGATCGTCGCCCGAACGGCTACTCAATGATACCCGATGCCGCGTCCGTCAGGCCGGCATCGCGATATCAAGCGCCTGGGCGATAAGAAACACGTTAAGCACCAGCACGATCGCCGTGCCGATCAAAGCTGCAACACGGGTGAGCCGGCTGTTGGTGAAGTCGCCCATGATGTCGCGCCTGCCGGTGAAGATCAGAAGCGCGATCATCGGTAGCGGCAGCGCGATGCTGAGTACGACCTGACTCAAAACCAGCGCATTCGTTGCATTGACGCCAAGCGCGACGACGACGAAGGCCGGTATCATCGTGACCAGCCGTCGGATCAAGATCGGAATCCGAAAGCCGACGAAGCCCTGCATGATC
The DNA here is from genome assembly GCA_963727325.1 of uncultured Alphaproteobacteria bacterium. GTDB lineage: Bacteria > Pseudomonadota > Alphaproteobacteria > Rhizobiales > Xanthobacteraceae > BOG-931. The sequence goes on along the minus strand of CAVSFV010000011.1, from coordinate 102,190 downwards.
ATCTGCCCCGCCATCGTCCCGACGGTCGAGGCCGATATGCCCGAGACAATGAGGGACAGCAAAAACACCGCCGCGGCGCCGGCGCCAAGGAGTGGCGTCAGGGTGTGATAGGCGGTTTCGATCTCGGCGACGTCCGGATGGCCGGCATGGAAAGCGCTCGACGCCATCATCACCATCGCGACGTTCACAAGGCCGGCGAGCGTAAGCGCCACGATAACTTCGCGATTGGAGAAACGCAGCACCTTGCGGCGCTCGGAATTGTCGCGCACCGGCATGCGCGTTTGTGTCAAGCCGGAATGCAGATACACCGCGTGCGGCATCACCGTTGCCCCGATAATGCCGACCGCAATCAGCAGCGCCTGCGTGTCGGCGAGTTGCGGCACGACCATGTGCACGGCGGCAGAGCTCCAATCGATCGGTGCAATCAGCATCTCGACGACGTAACAAAGCGCAATCACGCTCACCATGCCGCCGATGATCAGCTCGATCGGCCGGAAACCGAAGCGCTCGAGCATCAACAAGCCGTACGTTGCGATCGCGGTCGCGACCATTCCGGCCAGGAGCGGCATGTGAAACAGCAGTGAAAGTCCGATGGCGCCGCCGAGGAATTCGGCGAGATCGGTCGCCATGGCGGCAATCTCGCTGACGCCCCACATCGCCAGCACGACCGGCCGCGAAAAGTGATCGCGGCACATCTCCGCCAGATTGCGTCCGGTCACGATGCCCAGCTTGGCTGACAGGGCCTGGAACAGCATCGCGATCAGATTGGCGAGCACGACGACCCAAAGAAGCCCGTAGCCGTACTTCGCGCCGGCCTGGATGTTGGTCGCGAAGTTGCCGGGGTCGACGTAGGCGATCGAGGCGATCACCGCGGGACCGGCGAAGGCCGAATAGCCGCGCCACCCGCGCCCCTCGCCGGCGAGCACCTGGCGCGCGACCGCGACTGTGCGTTCGGACAGCGACCCCTGACTCTGACCTCTCAAATCAGCCATATCGCTGGACATGGAGCGCAAACCGGAAAGTGTAGCATTGGCTACACTATAAGGACGCGACCCATCGGCGTCAATGGTTACAAAATGTAGCCAAGGCTATATTTTGACACGGCTGGAAAAGTGTGTTCACGGCAGCGGGGGAACTGTAAGTTTTTACGAAAACGCGGACTGAACGGCGATGGCCGAATCGGCAAGACACAAGGGCGAACGCGCCGCGGAAAAGCTGCCCGCGGAAGGAACCCAGGCGCGCCGGTTCGGCAAGACGCGTTCGGCGCAATCGACGGCATTGCTGGAAGACTATGTCGAGCTGATCGCCGATCTGCTCAAGAGCGCGGGCGAGGCGCGCCCCACAGACATCGCCCGGCGCCTGGGCGTTTCGCATGCGACTGCCGTCAAGACGATCTCGCGGCTGAAGCGGGCCGGGTTGGCTACCGCGCGCCCGTATCGCGGGGTGTTTCTCACCGAGAAGGGCGAGGCGCTCGCCGATCGGGTGCGCGTCCGCCACCGGCTCGTCGTCGATGTGCTCTCGGCGCTGGGGGTCCCGACCGAGGCGGCCGAGGCGGATGCCGAGGGCATCGAACACTATGTTTCCGAAACGACGCTCAAGGCGTTTGCGCACTTCCTGAAGTCGCAAGGTTGAAGCACGGCGCTGACTCGTGCCGCTGACTTACGCCGCGTGATCGGTAAGCGCGTCGACAATGCCGTCGACGATTTCCTCGACCAGCACCTTGTCATCACCTTCGCCCATGACGCGGATCACCGGCTCCGTGCCCGAAGGCCGTATCACCAGCCGGCCATGGCCGTTGAGGCGCTGTTCGGCATCTTCAATAACCGTGCGCACCTTGGAATTTTCCAATGGCTTGCCGCCGCGATAGCGCACGTTCTTGAGCACCTGCGGCAGGGCGGCGAAGCGGTGGCAGACTTGCGACACCGGCTTGTCCTGCTTCTTCACGACCGCCAGCACCTGAAGCGCGGCGACAAAGCCGTCCCCGGTCGTCGTGTAATCGGACAGGATGATATGGCCGGAGGGTTCGCCACCGATATTGTAGCCCTGTTCGCGCATGCATTCGAGCACGTAGCGGTCACCGACCGGCGTGCGCACCATCGAAAGCTTGAGCGATTGCAGATGGCGCTCGAGCGCAAGATTTGACATGACGGTGGCAACGACGCCGGGCTTGGACAGCAGCCCATCATCCCGCCAGCTCTCCGCAATCACGGCAAGCAGCTGGTCGCCGTCGACAATATGTCCCTGCTCGTCGACGATAACGACGCGGTCGGCGTCGCCATCAAGCGCAATGCCGATATCGGCGCGCATCTCGCGCACTTTGCGGCACAGCGCATCCGGCGCCGTCGAGCCGCATTCGCGATTGATATTGAAGCCGTCGGGCTCGACGCCGATCGGGATGACATCGGCACCGAGCTCCCAGAGCGCATCCGGCGCCACCCGGTAGCCGGCGCCATTGGCGCAATCGATCACGACCCGCAGGCCTTCGAGCGAGAGATTGCGCGGCAGCGTGCGCTTGGCAAATTCGATGTAGCGGTCGTGGACGCCGTCGATCCGCTTGGCGCGGCCGAGTTCGCGGCCTTTGGCGAGGCGTTTGTTGATGTCGGCGTCGATCAGCTGTTCGATGCTGTGCTCGACCTCGTCCGAGAGCTTGTAGCCGTCGGGCCCAAAAAGCTTGATGCCGTTGTCGTCGAACGGGTTATGCGACGCCGAAATCATGACGCCGAGGTCGGCGCGCATCGAACGGGTCAGCATCGCAACAGCCGGTGTCGGCATTGGTCCGAGCAGCAGCACGTCCATGCCGACCGAGGTGAAGCCGGCCACCAGCGCGGTCTCGATCATGTACCCGGAGAGCCGGGTATCCTTGCCGATCACGACACGATGACGGTGTTCGCCGCGGCGGAAGACGAGCCCGGTAGCCTGTCCCGTCTTAAGCGCCAATTCGGCTGTGATCACGCCGTTGGCGCGGCCGCGAATGCCGTCAGTGCCAAAATACTTCCGGGCCATAATCCCCATCGCCTGCTAGTTCAGGCATGCGATACTACCCCTTTCGCCCTGATGTCCGCCTCAAAAAATATTCAATAATCTTACCGCCGGGCGGAACGCTTAATTCAGCATGCCGGCAAAAATTATCCTGCCGGATCAAAGGCTGCGCAATCGGCCCGGTGCCGGAAGCCGATCGGGAATTCGAACCGCCCGGCCCCTACCATCGGCGTTTGTCGCGGGCGCTGTGAGGCGGCTGCGTAATCGCGACGGGGTCGGAAGCCGGAAATGTCTCCTCAAGCCCGAGATCAAGGCAATCGTCGAGTTCTTCCTTCCGCCTTTCCTGCCGTTCGCGGCGTTTCGTGGCCGGGTCGCGCCGATCCTTCGCCACGCCGCCGCGATCGGCCTGGAGCGGCGCGTTTCTGTTCCATTCGTCCATCATGTGATGATCCTCAGCGATAATCCTCAGGATAGGAAGCCAATCTCGATAACCCCCATGCGGACGCCTGTGTTCCGCAGATTTGTTCCGCAGGTGGGAACTGCGGCCTTGTCTGTGATATCGAGTACGGCGCCATCAGCATGCACGAGGGCCGGGACCCCGCCATGAAAACCATGACTTGCATCGAGGACCTGCGGCAGACCGCGCGCCGCCGGGTGCCGCGCTCGTTCTTCGAATACGCCGAGTCCGGCTCCTATGCCGAACAGACGCTCCACGCGAACCGCGCCGATCTCGAGGCGATCAAGCTGCGTCAGCGCATCCTTGTCGACGTGTCGTCGCGCAGTATGCAGACGACGATACTCGGTGAACCGGCTTCGCTGCCGCTCGCTTTGGCGCCGATCGGGATGTGCGGCATGCAGCGCGGCGACGGCGAGATTTTGGCGTGCCGGGCGGCCCAGGCTGCAGGAATTCCGTTCACGCTGTCGACCATGTCGATCTGTTCGATCGAAGACGTCGCGGGCGCGGTCGACAAGCCGTTCTGGTTTCAGCTCTACGTCATGAAGGATCGCGGCTTCGTCCGTTCGCTGATCGAGCGGGCGGCGGCGGCCAAGTGCAGCGCGCTGGTAGTCACCGTCGATCTGCAGATCCTCGGCCAGCGCCACCGCGATATCAAAAACGGCCTGAGCGTGCCGCCGGAAATCCGTATCAGCAATCTGATCGACATCGCCACCAAGCCGGCTTGGGCACTGAGCGTGGCGCGCGGCAAGCGCAAGACGTTCGGCAATCTTGCCGGCTATGTCAGCGGCGCCAAGGACGTAAAGTATTTGTCGCGCTGGACCGCCGAGCAGTTCGACCCAACCATGAGCTGGAAGGATGTCGAGTGGATCGCCGGCATCTGGCCCGGCAAACTGATCCTCAAAGGCATCCTCGATGCCGAAGACGCCCGCACCGCCGCGAAGACCGGGGCTGCGGCGTTGGTGGTGTCGAACCACGGCGGCCGCCAGCTTGACGGCGCCCCGTCCTCGATTTCCGCGTTGCCGCGGATTGCCGATGCGGTCGGATCGTCGATTGAGGTGCTGTTCGACGGCGGCATCCGCTCCGGTCAGGACATCATGCGCGCCGTCGCGCTCGGCGCCCGCGCCTGTCTCTCGGGCCGCGCCTACATCTACGGGCTCGGCGCCGGCGGCCAAGCCGGCGTTGCCCGCGCGATCGAGATCATGCGCAACGAGTTGAGTGTCAGCATGGCGCTTACCGGCGTAACCGGCATCAACGAGATCGACCGCAGCGTGATCGTAACAGCGTAGCATCGGATTTGCCTGCATCGTCCCGCGCATAGCCAAGCGCAGCGGCGGAGGGACCCGCGGCCGCCTTGCTCAAAATCGCGGTGACTTTCCTTCACTCTCGTGCGCTACGCGCGCGTTCTTCATCCTGCCCCGCTTCGTTTCACTACGCGGGGGCGGATAAGCGAACGCATCCCGCGACGCGCATGCGCCCGAGTTTTGACTCGTCATTGCGAGGAGCAACGCGACGAAGCAATCCAGCAGGCTCCGCGACGAAGCAATCCAGCCAGTGCCGCAGAACATTTCGAAGCCCAGGGCAACCGCACCGCCGTACTGGATTGCTTCGCCTTCGGCTCGCAATGACGACAAAGAAAAAAAGGAAGCGGAACGCCGACAGACGTGTATCTCAACCTCCGCATCTTTCGATGCGGCGCGCGCCTTTATCTCTTCCCCCTCCCCCGCGTGCGGGGGAGGGTTGGGGAGGGGGCGCGCTCGCCTATCGGCGTTCCACGACGGCTCTTGCCGTCAGGGCTTTCGGCCCCTGGGCGCAACTCCAGGCCAGGCTTCCTGGGACGTGGCAGGACGTTCGATCCGGTACGGTCGCCCCAACCGGGGAGCAAAGATCTTGCGCTCTTACGCGGGCGTTACCCGCGCCCGCCTGTCCCAGTCCAGGGAATGCACCTCCCGGACCGGTCATAGTGCCGGTCAGCATGATGCCCGAAGCTGCCCGGGAGCGGAGTGTATCGTTCCGCCCGCGGGCACCGCACTCGCTCCGCCTTCAGGAGTACCCTCGGCCGAAGGCGTCCTTCACTGAGCGAGATTCGCGCACCGTTACACAATCGGTGACAATAAGTCAAGGAAAATGTGACCGCGTTTAAGGGCGCCGTCAGGCCTTGGCGATGTCGGTGTGGCCGAAATCGCCACCTTTGAACAGAAGGCGGGCGCCATGCACCTTGGCGCAGGCGTAGGAAAGACAATCGCCGAAATTCAGACCAGCCCGGCTTTTGCGGCCTTTGCCGTAGCGCTCGAACGCAGCGACAGCGACATGGGCGACCTCTTCGGTGATCGGCACGATCGCAACGCCTGCGTAGCGTAGCGCGCGTGTTACCTCGGCATCGGCAGAGGTCGGCGCCAGCCCTGAAAGTGTCGAGAGCCGCATCGATGCTTCGAGAAGCACATGCGGGCCGCAGATGCGTTCCCGCTCCGCCTGGATTTTGGCAGCGAACTGGGAGGCGTCCGGCTCTTCCCTAAGAATTGCAATGATCGCCGACGTATCGATGAAGATCACTCGTTGCCCCAGAGTTCGTCGATCTCTTGCTTGGTCACCCGCCGCGCGCGCTTGGGATCGCCCATGCGCTTGATGTCGGCGGCGATCTCAGCGAACACCTCCGCCAACGGCCGCTCCTCGCGCGCAAGCGCGCCCTCCAGCGCTTCGACCACGGCGTGCGTCATGGTAGTGCCCCGGCGGGCGGCAAGCTTTTTCGCGAGTTTTAAGGCGCGCTCGTCGCGAATGTGCAGGGCCATGGAGTTATCTCCGTCTACATAACGTGTGTAGATGATCTACACAATTTATATATACGCTCATTGGGCAGAAAGGGCAATGCGCCCGCCGACGCTGTTCTGGTAGCGGCGGAACATGGATCAAGCGTTCCTCAGATAAACTACGGGGACATCGCATACGTTCGGATTCCGGTCCCGCCCCCACCCGGAAGGAGTCAAACGGCGGCGTGGAGCGTAACGACTTGCAGGATGTACCAGTGTTCTTCGACAAGGGCGGATTATTGAAGGCGCGCCGCACCCGCATCCGGGGTTTGCCTGTGGCGAGTGGCGAACCTAATTCCGCTCGTCCCCGCGAACGCGGGGACCCAGTCTGGATTCCCGCTTGCGCGGGAATGAGCGACTAAAGTGTCTTCGCGACCCGCCACTCACGACAACGAAACAGAAAAAGGAAGCCGAACGCCGAATTCAGCAAGGGGCGAGGGCACGCCAATGACCGCCTTCGCCGGGTCTCGGTCGAAGTCGATGCGCTACTCTTCCTTGTAGCCGTAGGCCGGCGCGTTGCCGGTGGCGCCGTAATATTTGTAGGGCAGGAATTTTCCCGACATGGAGAGCTTCACGCGGTCGCCCTTGGGATCGGGTTGGCGCTCCATCAACAGATCGAAGTCGATCGCCGACATGATGCCGTCGCCGAATTCCTCTTCGATCAGCGCTTTCAAGGCCGGACCGTTGACCATCACCAGTTCGTAGAAGCGATAGATGAGGGGATCGGTCGGCGGCATTGGCGTGCCGCGGTACGGCACCTCGTTCAGCAGCGCTTCCTCGCCTTTGCTCAGCCCAAACAGCTCGGCGGCCTTTGCGGCCTGCGGCTTGGTCAGCTTCATCTGGCCCAGCACCGCGCCGGTGATCAAGACCGGCGACATGCCGCCGATCTCGCTGCAAATATGTTTCCAGCTCCACCCCTTTTCGCGCTTGATGCCGAGCATTTTCTCGGTGAGTTCGGCACGCGTCATGAACGCCCTCCTGTCGCCTGGACCCTTCGTGCTTGTTTTGCACGTAGCGACAGCGGAGCAAGTGCCGTGCCAGAACGGCCGGCTGGAAGGTCGCAGGTCCTGGCCGTGCTTACATCGGCGGATTGACGCCGTTATGCCCGACCGTGATGAATTGCGGCTCAAGCGTCCCGTCGGGAAGCTTTTTTGCGACGACGAATACTTTCTCGCCGGGCTTGAGGTCGGCGGTGGACCCCGGAACAAACATCACGACTTCGATATTCGCCGGCATGATGAATTTCTTTTCGCCGTCCTTGTATTTCAGCACCAGCTCCTTGCCGTCGACGGAGGCGACCGCACTGTCGATGTTGCCGTTGGTCATGGTCGAGTTCGGCATCAGGTCCCACGGCCGGTGGCCTTCGCCGGTGCCGCGCATCGACTCGGGGAAAATATGAATTTCGACGGCCTTCTGCGTGCCATCCGGCAGCGGCATCGCCGTGATGCCGACGAAGCCGCCCTGTTTGACATCGGCGACCGTCTTTTTCTCCAAACCTCTGACCGCGACGCCGTCCGGCAGCTGCATCGACATGGTGGTGCCGTCGCGGCCCTTCATGGTCAATGTTTTGCCGTTGACGCTTTCGATCGCGCCGCGCAGCCGTACGATCTGCGGCTGCTGCGCAACCGCCATAGCAACAGAAAATACCAGCGCAATGGCGCTCGCACCGAGTGTCCAGCGGTTCATGTTTTTCATCCTCCGACCAAAACCATGTTGCCCAAACTATGGCGCCCCGCCGGGGACGATATCGGAGGAAATTTGCGGGCGACAAACACAACTGCGTTGGCGCAAACACAACTGCGTTATCCCGCGGGCTTGGCGGGCGGAGAACCAAGATCGGCTTCGAGCAAGGCGCGCAGTTCCGGCGTGACTGTCGGGGTTTTCCCGAACCACAGCGAAAAGCCGCGCACGGCTTGATGCAGCAGCATACCCAGCCCATCGGCGGTGCGCAGATGGCGCGCTTGCGCCGCCGCCAGGAGGAGGGTGCGCACGGGTGCATAAACAAGATCGGTGACGATGGCATGTCCGGGAAGCTGTGCCAGGTCGACGGTGAGAGCAGGCTGCCCCTGCATGCCCAGTGTCGTGGTGTTGACCAGGAGCGCCGCATCGCGCGAGCGCGGCGTCTATCCCATCGAAGCCCGCCGCTTCCACGCGCTTGCCAAACTGTCGCTGCAGCGTCTCGGCTCGCGCTAGCGTGCGGTTGACGACAACAAGACGTTCCACGCCGCGCGCCAGCAAGCCATAAATCACGGCGCGCGCAGCGCCGCCGGCGCCGAGCACGACCGCCGTTTTTGTGTCCCGATCCCAGCCGGGTGCGCAGGCGTCGAGATTATCCAGAAATCCCTCGACGTCGGTGTTGGTTGAACGGAGCGTACCGCCGTCAAGCCACAGCGTGTTGACCGCGCCAACCGCGCGCGCCCGATCGTCGGGCTCGGACAGCGCGAGCGCCGCCTCCTTGTGCGGCACGGTGACGTTGCCGCCGACATAGCCGCGCGCGGCAAGCGATTTGACGAACGATGCGAATTCTTCCCGCGGCACCAGCTCGCGCCGGTACTCGCCGGCGATGCCATAGTGCTTGAGCCAATAATTGTGAATGAGCGGCGAGCGCGAATGTTCGACCGGCCAGCCGATGACGCAGGCTGCTCGGTTCGCCCTCGTCACGCCTCGTCCGCCACCGGATTGCGCAACACGCCGATCTCCGGGCATTCGAGTTCGATGGTGTCGCCGGGCTTGAGCCAGACCGGCGGCTCGGTTTTCGAGTCCTTCTTGACCGGCGTTCCGGTCGAGATGATGTCGCCGGGCTTGAGCGTCATGAACGTCGTCACGTAAACGATGAGATCGGCGAACGAAAAAATCATGCTGTCGGTGGTGTCGTCCTGCGTGACCTCGCCGTTCTTGCGCACCGTAAGATGCAGCGGCTTTGTCAGATCGACATCGGTTGCGATCCACGGCCCGATGCTGCCGGTGGCATCGAAATTCTTGCCCTGGGTGACGTTGAATTTGCCGTGCCGTATCCAGTCGCGGATGGTGCCTTCGTTACACAATGTCAGCCCGGCAATCACCGCCAGCGCGTTTTCCTTGGGTACGTGCTTGCATTCGCGACCGATCACCAGGGCAATCTCGCCCTCGTAATCGAGCTCAGCGGAAATCTTCGGCCGGATCAGGTTCTGACCGTGGCCGACCAGCGAGTTCGGCGCGCGATAGAACATGCTTGGATACTTCGGACGGTCGGCAAAATCGTAATCGTGGATGCGGTCGGCATAGTTGATGCCGATGCACAGAATTTTTTCCGGCGCGATCAGCGGCGGCAGCAGTTCGACTTCGGCGAGCGGAACGTCAGGGCGCACGCCGTCAGCGGCGGCCTTGGCCTGATCGAGCGCCCGAGCGCGAAACACTTCCAGCAGACTGCCGAAACGACTGAGCCGCCCTCGCAGATCGACGATGCCGTCGTCGACGACGGCGCCGAAGCTTGGCCGCCCGCGCAGATTGTAGCTTGCAAACCGCATATCGCGTCTCCTTGGCGCGATGTGTTAGAAGTCAGGCGCAGCACCCGTCAACGGCGACCCGGCATGCCTGTCCACGATCCCGTCTTCGACCCGCCCTTCAACATCGTACGCGCGAGCCACGTCGAGCTGGGCGTGAAGGACCTTGCCCGCTCGCGCGCCTTCTATGTCGATTGTCTCGGGCTCCTGGTCAGCGACGAATCAGACGATGCGCTCTATCTGCGTGGCGTCGAGGAGCGCAACCATCACTCGATCGTGCTGCGCCGCGCGCGCGCGCCGGAGGTCTATGCGCTCGGCTACAAGCTGGCGAGCGAGGATGACCTCGACCGTGCCGCCGCCTGGTTCAGTCGCCGCAACCTGCCGACGGCGTTCCCGGAGCTGCCACATCAGGGCCGAACGCTGCGCACCGCCGACATTTTCGGCATGCCGCTCGACCTGTACGCGCATATGGATCGGGCCGAGTCCATGCTGCAGAAATACACCGCGTATCGGGGCGCGCGGATTCAGCGCATCGATCATCTCAACTGCTTTACGCCGGACGTTCAGCGGAGCTACGACTTCTACAGCGAGCTTGGCTTCCGGCTGACCGAATACACCGAGACGGACGGCGCCGACCCCAAACTCTGGGCGGTGTGGATGCACCGCAAGGGCAATGTGCACGATCTCGCCTTCACCAACGGCCGCGGCCCGCGGCTGCATCATATCGGGGTGTGGACTCCGGGCGTGCTCGACATCATTCACATCTGCGATGTGATGGCGACCAGCGGCTATCTCGACAACATGGAACGCGGACCCGGCCGGCACGGTATCTCCAACGCGTTCTTTCTGTATGTACGAGACCCCGATGGCCATCGCGTCGAATTGTTCACCTCCGACTATCTGACCGTCGATCCCGATCACGCACCGATCCGCTGGTCACTGACCGATCCGCGGCGGCAGACATTGTGGGGCCATCCCGCGCCGGCGTCGTGGTTCAACGAAGGCTCGGCGTTTTCCGGCGTGGTGCCGCGCGAACCCGCGCTTGCGGCGCAGCCGATCGTGGCGATGTAGATCGGCTAATTCGCTTTACGCGGAACGCCGATCAAGACCGCAGCCAAAGCGACGGCGGTGCGTGGCAGGGTGGAGATGTTCATCAGTCGCGCTCCCGATTTCGCTGTTTGATAACGCTCTGCGGCTCTCAATACGCGGGGCATCACTTCGGGAACTTCCGAACTGTCATCGCTGGAACTCGCTCTCCGACAAGCTTATGTGTTGGGCATGGCCGATACGCATCCCTCCATTTCCGAGATAGCCGCGCTGGTCGGAAATCCCGCGCGCGCGAACATTCTGTTGGCGCTTGCCGACGGGCGGGCGTTGACCGCGACCGAACTTGCATACGCTGCGCGCGTGTCGCCGCAGACGACCAGCGAGCATCTCGCGAGGCTGCGGCAGGCCAATCTGCTTGCGCTGACCAAACAAGGCCGGCATTCCTACTTCCGGCTTTCGTCGCCGAAGATTGCCCGCATGATCGAAAGCATCATGGTCGTGGCGGCCGATGGGCCGCAGCGTTATCGGCCGCGCTGGAACGGCGACGATCAGTTGCGCGCGGCGCGGACGTGTTACGACCACATCGCCGGACGCCTCGGGGTCGGGCTGGCGGATGCGCTCACCCAGCGCAAACACGTCGTGCTGACGGAGGACGGCGGCATGGTCACCCGCGCCGGGGAGAAATTCCTGAGCGAGTTTGGCATCAGGCTCGACGCAGCGAAGGAAGGCCGCCGCACCTTCTGCCGACCGTGCCTTGACTGGAGCGAGCGGCGGCCGCATCTCGCCGGCGCCTTGGGCGCGGCATTGGCCGACCGTTGTTTCGACCTGGGCTGGATCGCGCGCATCCGCAACTCGCGGGCGCTCAAGATTTCAGAAAAGGGTGAGCGAGGCTTCACGGACGCGTTCGGAATTTCTCTGAACGCGGAGCAACTGATCAATCGAGACGAACATGCGACGGCCGCTAAGCAAAAGGCAGCCGTTTAGGGCGTACTGGCGGAAAATAGCCGCCGGCGCGGACGGCGCGAAACGCGACGCTTTCAATATTGCCGTCAAACGGATGGGTCCCACGCACGGCAAAATCGGTCAGTGAGACTCAGCATTGCGCGACGTGCACGAAAGAATATTTTTGGTGTGGGGCGACTGAGTGTCGCATAATGGAAAACGCCATGGCACGCCAAAGAACCGGCCGCGCTGTTGCAGCGGGTATCGTAATCGCCTTGCTTAGTGTCGCAATCGAAACGGACGCTGCGGTTGCCGGCAACAGCGAACAGAAAGTCCCTGCCGCGCAGCATCATCACGCGTATCGCGGGCATCGGCTCTACAATCATGCCGCACCCTCGTCGCTTGCGCCTCGCGGCAACGCCGAAGCCGCTCGCGGTTGGTACTTGCCACCAACGCAAGACCCGCGTGACGCATGGGACGGCTATTTCGCTATTCCGGACTTCAACCCGATCCAGCGCGGTAGCCAAGGGCTTTGAGCCGAGCGCCTGCAGTAAGCAGGGCGCTTGCCCACCCGCGTCAGATTTCCCTTACCGACACCTCGGCGGGAACAGCCGGCTTGAACTCGTTCCGGACTTGGCCGACGAATGCCTCGAGCGGTGCTGCAACATTCAGGCGAGGAAGCCCGACCAGGTTACTCGGCCGCGATGAGGCGTGGTGGAAGTCCTGGCCAGCCGCGCACATGACTCGCGCGTGTCCCGCTCCTGCTGCTCGGGTTCCAGTGCGCGCTGATGGTCCTGCAAGGTCTGCAGATTGGCTTCTAACAGCCGCAGGGTCCTTTCCGCGTCCTGCGTATCGGCGCCGGCAGCCCGAAGCCTTATGATTCGCCCCTTCTGGCGCCACACGATCCGTCGGGCTTCCTCTACGAGAGCACTAGCTTTGGCGAGATCGTCAACGTTTGTACGCATGACCGATATGTAATTCACAAATCCCGTGAGGGCATTAGCGCCCCGCTCACCCCGTGTATAAATTGCGGCACTTTCAGCTCGGTGAGTTTTTTGCCAACGGCAACGCCGTTCTCGCTGCCAAGATTGTGGTCGCGCAGCGCGAGAGTGGGCTTGAGCCGGCCGATCGAATTGAATGCTTCCGTCACCGAAGCCACGAACGCCGGGAAAGGGAAAAAGTTCCCGGCAGGCGAAATTTTTCACCGGGCGCTTTCGAATTTCACGCCTGCACGGGCCTCCGCTCCAGCTCGCCCTCGAGCCTGCTGATGTTGTCAAACAAGCGCTCAGTGGAGAGACGCAGGAAGTAAAAGCCGAAAGTCGGGTTCTGATAATAGAGCTGTTCCACCTGTTCGTAAGTAATCGACAGCACCTTGCCCCCCTCGATGCATTCGAGTGTGGCGGTGCGGCGATTGTCGGGTGCCAGAAAGCCAAGCTCGCCCACCACCTGTCCGGTTTGAAGCTCGATGCCAAGCTCGGCCAGGAGATAGCGCCCGCTAACGGTGCAAAACATCTCGTCTGCAATCTCGCCCTTCGCGAACAGGATGTCTCCCTTCTTGAAATGACGCTCGCTCATGAACGGCTTGAGCCAATCCATCGAGGTATGGCCGCGGATGGCTTCGCGCACGTTTCCGATCAGCACAAACATCTGGTAGAGGCGATAGCTGTTGATCGGCAAAGCGATGGCTTGAAACGCCAGCAGAAGCCAGGCGTGGGTTGCCCCGTAGAATGCAACGAGAATGCAATTTGTTACGATAGCGAGAATCCGCAGCGGCACCATCGTTTTGGTCGACGCTGTCGCCACGATGAACAGCGACGCTCCGCTATTGACCAGGTCAGTCCAGTGCATGACAGCTCTCCGCCGCTAGCCGTGCGGCCGTGGTGTAATTTCGACTGGTGATGCGAACTCCGACAGCGTAATTTTGCAGCCCCGCTGGCGCGGAAATGCTACCACCGGCGGCCGCAAGGCATCTGTAATGTCGCAAGGCGCATTCTCGAATCTCGGCTATTATAGCGCACCGTTCCGGCGCTTCGGCGCTTCGACGCTGGCGCGTTTTGTGGTGCTTGCCATCGGACTTATGGCGATGGCGGCGCTCACTGTACCCGATCTTCGGGCGTCTTCGGGACTCATCATCAGCGTCTGTTTATGGTTGTGTCTGGCCTATTTCGCGGCCGAGACGGCGCTACGGATCACTCGCGCCAGGCGCAATGGCGCCGTGCGGCGTTATCTGTTCTCGCTATCGGGGATGGTCGACGTGATTGGCGTGCTTCCGGTCCCGGTCGCACTGCTTTGCGGGGTGGCGCCGGAAACGGCGTGGCTGTTCGCCTCATTGTGGGTGCTCACGCTGGCGCAGAATTCGCCCGGCTTCGCGCAGCTCGGACGCGTATTTGTGCTTGAGGCAAAGCCGCTGGCAAGCGTGCTGGTGCTGTTCCTGATCGTGCTCTTTCTGGCATCGGCCGCCATGCACATTGTCGAGCGCGGCGAGCAGCCGTTGTTGTTCGGCACCTTGCCGTCGTCGCTGTGGTGGGCGGTGGTCACGCTGACGACGACCGGCTACGGCGACGAGGTTCCGCACACCGCGCTCGGCCGATTGCTGGGCGCAGGCGTGATGATCTGCGGCATTGCCACATTCGGTTTGTGGACCGGCGTACTGGCAACCGGCTTCGCCGCCGAACGGCGGCGGCGCAACTTCATCGAGACCTGGGACGTGGTCAGCAAGGTGCCGTTTTTTCAGTCGCTGGATCCTTCCGCGATCACCGAGATCACGCATATGCTGCGCCGCGTGGAGGTACCGGAGCGGACTGCCGTCATCCGGCGCGGCAGGGTCGGCGATTGCATGTATTTCATTGCCGCCGGCGAAGTTGAGGTCGACGTGGCGCCGACGCCGGTTCGTCTCGGCGACGGCGCATTCTTTGGCGAGCTTGCCTTGCTCGGCGATATGATCCGCACCGCGAATGTCTCCACGATCAAAGCGACGACGCTGCTGGTGCTGGACCTTGCGGATTTCCGCACGCTGATGGCGCACCATACCGAACTTGCCCGTGCTATCGATGCTGAAGCAAAAAGACGCCTTGGCGACATGCAGCGCCGGCGTGAGTTGCATCGGCAGGGCGGCACCGCGCCAGTGTGAAACCGGGGACTGATGAAGGAAAAATGACGATCACTCTCAACGAAACGCACGATCCGGCGCGGCGCAGCTTTGTCGAGAGCGCCAACGCGCCGGGCAACGATTTTCCGATTCAAAACCTGCCATTCGGGGTGTTTCGGCCGGCGCCGGGTCAGGCGCCGCGCGTCGGCGTCGCGATCGGCGACCAAATTCTCGATGTTGCGGCGGCCGGATCTTCGTTCAAGGGGCCGGCTGCCGAAGCGGCGGCGCAAGCTTGCGCGGCATCGTCGCTCAATCATCTGATGGCGCTTGGCCCGGCCGCATCGTCGGCGCTCCGCCTCGCGCTGTCGCGGGCACTCAACGCTCAGGGCGGCGATACCGGATTGCGGCGTCACTTCACCGCCATGGCGCAGGCCGAGCTGCTCTTGCCGGTCGTCATCGGCGACTTCACCGATTTTTATGCTTCAGTATTTCACGCCACCAATGCCGGCCGCGCATTTCGTCCGGAGAATCCGCTGCTGCCGAACTACAAGTATATACCGGTCGCCTATCACGGCCGCAGCTCGTCGGTGCGGGTCAGCGGCACGCCGGTGAAGCGCCCAAAGGGTCAGCGTAAACCCCCGGACCAGGCGGCACCCACATACGGTCCCTCGCGGAATATGGACTTCGAACTCGAGCTCGGCATGTATATCGGCGCGCCGAGTGCGCTTGGCGAAACCGTGCCGGTCGGCAAAGCGGCGGAACACATATTCGGATTCTGCCTGCTCAACGACTGGTCGGCACGTGACGTGCAGGCTTGGGAATATCAGCCGCTCGGACCTTTTCTCGGCAAAAACTTTGCCACCACGGTGTCGCCGTGGGTCGTGACGCAGGAAGCGCTGGCGCCGTTCCGCATTCCGGCGTTCACCCGGCCGCCGGGCGATCCCGAGCCGTTGCCGCACCTCAGCGATGCGGAAGACCGCGCCCGTGGCGGCTTCGACATCACGCTCGAAGCGTATCTGGCGACGGACGCGATGCGGCGCGCCGGCATGCCGCCGAAGCGTCTGACGCAGACCTCATTCGCGACCACGTACTGGACGTTTGCGCAGATGGTCGCGCATCACACTTCCAACGGCTGCAATCTCGCGACCGGCGACCTGATCGGCTCGGGGACCGTTTCCGGCCCGGAAAAATCGAGCTGGGGGAGTCTGCTCGAACTCACCGCGCGCGGCCGCGAGCCGATCGAGTTGCAGAGCGGCGAACAGCGCGGCTTCATCGAAGACGGTGACGAGATCATCTTTCGCGGCTTCGCGGAGAAATCAGGCTATCCGCGCATCGGCCTTGGCGAATGCCGCGCCGTGCTGTTGCCGGCAGACGGCTAGCTACTCCGCCGGCACCCATCTCTGCAGCCGTTTTCCGGTGTCGACTTCGCCGGTGTAGAGGTTGCCCCGGGAATCGAATTTCGCGGCGTGGAGCCAGTGAAACTCACCGGCATTGCGGCCCGGCCGGCCGTAGCTGTGGACGATGCCGCCGTCGTTGCGCCGCACGGTCTCGATGACGTTGTTGGTGCCGTCGATCAGGACGAAGTATTTCTGCTTCCGGTCGAGTGGTGAAAATGTCAGGCCCCAGGCGGAGCCGGGCCCGCGGGTGTTCGGGTTGATCACAAACTGCTGCACGAACGTGCCGTCCTTGCGGAAGACCTGCACGCGGTTGTTGGTGCGGTCGCAGACGTAGACGAGTCCGTCTTTCGCCAGTGCGATGCAGTGTACCGGGTTGGCGAATTGCGGTGACCCGGGATTGTACGGCGGCAGGTTCTCGTCGGTGGGCGGCTTGCCGTAAGCACCCCAGATGCGTTTGATCTCGCCGCTGTCGCCGTCGAGCACCGCGACGCGGTGGTTGCCATAACCGTCGGCGGCGTAGATTTCGTTGGCCCGCGCGTCGACTTCGAGCGCGGCAACCATGCCGAACTGGCTGGTATCCGCGCTGCTGGTCAACGGCCCGCGCTTGCCGATCTGTTTGATGAACTTGCCGTCGGTGCTGAACTTCAGCACCATGTTGTCGCCCTTGCCGTTGCCGCTAAGCCAGACAAAACCCTTGTTGTCGACCAGAATGCCGTGCTCCTGGAGCGGCCAGTCGTAGCCCGGATTTTCGTCCGGACCGCCCCACGATTTTACGATCTCGCCCGACTGGTTGAACACCAGCACCGAAGGCGCCGGCACACAGCATTTGGAACGCGGCGGGTTGAGCGTGGCGCCTTTCTCATCGTCGGTCAGCGAGCGCGGGCGCTGAAACACCCAGATGTTGTCCTGCGCGTCGATCGAGATGCCGCCGACTTGCCCGAGGATCCAGTTGTTGGGCAGCGGCTTTGGCCAATACGGATCGATCCGGAACGCCGGGCCTTGTGCGTGGGCGGTGAGGGTGCCGATGACGAGTGCGGCGAACGTCACAAGCCCGTGGAGCCATGACTGTTTGAGCGTCATATTGATCTCCTCACGCGCGTCATTCCAGGGCGGCGCAAAGCGCCCGGCCCGGAATCCATAACCACTGATTTCTCAGAACACATTCGCGGAGCGTTCTCTTTAGTGTTCTGGTACTGGGGGCCAGTACCAGTGTTTGTGGTTATGGATTCCGGGCTCCTCGCTACGCTCGGCCCCGGAATGACCTTCAGTGAATCTCCGGCTCGGCGATCGCCGCGCGGCCTTCGAGAAAATCGAAGTCGCAGCCTTCGTCAGCCTGGCCAATGTGTTGAGAATACATCGCGCCGTAGCCGCGCGCGTAACGCGGCGGCGGCGCCTTCCAGGTGGCCTGCCGGCGTGACAGCTCCTCGTCGCCGACGTGGAGATGAATGCGCCGCGCCGCAACGTCGATCTCGATCTCGTCGCCGGTTTGCACCAACGCAAGCGGGCCGCCGACAAAACTCTCCGGCGCGACATGCAGGATGCACGCGCCGTAGCTGGTGCCGCTCATGCGCGCGTCCGAAATACGCACCATGTCGCGCACGCCGGCTTTGAGAAGCTTCTTCGGAATCGGCAGCATGCCCCATTCCGGCATGCCCGGGCCGCCCTTGGGGCCTGCGTTCTTCAGCACCAGAATATGCTCCGGCGTTACCTCAAGATCGTCGCGCTCGATCTCGCGCGCCATCTGATCGTAATTCTCGAACGCCACGACCTTGCCGCGATGCGCCAGGAAGCGCTGGTCGGCGGCCGCAGGCTTCATCACGCAGCCGCGCGGCGCCAGGTTGCCGGTCAGCACCGCGGTGGCGCCTTCGGGGTAAAGCGGCGCCGAGAGCGGATGGATGACCTCGGCCAGATGCACCGCGCTCCCGGCGATATTGTCGCCGAGCGTGCGGCCGGTGACGGTGAGGCAGGACAGATCGAGCAGGCTTCGCATTTCGCTCATCAGCGCGCGCAACCCGCCGGCGTAGAAAAAATCCTCCATCAGATATTTGCCGGACGGCGTGATGTTGGCGATCACCGGTACTTGCCGCGAAATCTCGTCGAACCGCTGCATGTCGAGCGCGATGCCGGCGCGTCGCGCCATGGCGATGACGTGGATGATGGCGTTGGTCGATCCGCCCAGTGCCATATGCACCCGGATGGCGTTGTCGAAGGCGGCCGGCGTCAAAATCCGCTCAGGGGTCAGGTCCTCCCACACCATGTCGACGATGCGGCGGCCGGCGGCGGTACACATGCGCGGATGATTGGCGTCCGGCGCCGGGATCGACGAGGCGCCGGGCAACGACAGCCCCAGCGCTTCGGTGATGGCCATCATGGTCGCCGCGGTGCCCATCACCATACAGGTGCCGAACGAGCGCGCGATGCCGCCTTCGATCTCATTCCATTCGAGCTCGCCGATATGGCCGGCGCGTTTCTCGTCCCAGTATTTCCAGACATCGGAGCCGGAACCCAGCGTGTGGCCGCGCCAGTTGCCGCGCAGCATCGGCCCCGCCGGCACGTAGATCGCGGGCAAGCCCATCGAGATCGCGCCCATGACCAGGCCGGGCGTGGTCTTGTCGCAACCGCCCATCAACACCGCGCCGTCGATCGGGTGGCTGCGCAGCAATTCCTCGCATTCCATGGCGAGGAAATTGCGGTACAGCATGGTCGACGGTTTGACGAACGGCTCGGCAAGCGACATCGCCGGCAGCTCGATCGGAAAGCCGCCGGCCTGCCAGACGCCGCGTTTGATCTCCTCGGCGCGTTCGCGCAAATGACCGTGGCAGGCGTTGATATCGCTCCAGGTGTTGAGGATGCCGATCACCGGCTTGCCGACCCAATCGGCACGGTCGTAACCGAGCTGCCGAAGCCGCGAGCGGTGGCCGAACGAGCGCAGATCGTCGCGGCCAAGCCAGCGGTAGCTGCGCAATTCCTCAGGCGATCTTTTCTTTCCGGAGACCATACGCGAAGGCGCCTCGGCTTTTGCTGGTGGCTATGGGTGAGTTTGCCTTTTATTATCCCGGCAGCAAAGCCGGGGGGCGAAGCATCCGTTTGACAGTCCTGGGAGGTTATTCATGACAATGAAGTTTCTGGTGGCCGCGCTGTTTGGGCTTACCCTAACGGCGGGCACAGCGCACGCCGCGGTCAAGTTCGAAACCATCAACTACAAACAGGGAGACACCGCGCTTGAGGGCTGGCTCGTCTATGACGACGCGGTCACCGGCAAGCGGCCGGGCGTCATCGTCTATCCCGCCTGGTGGGGACCGTCCGCCCAGGACAAGGACGTCGCCGAAAAGCTGGCAAAAATGGGTTACGTTGCGTTCGTCGCCGATATGTACGGCAAGGGCGTACGGCCAGAGACGATCCCGGCGGCCGCTGCGGAATCCGGCAAATATTATAAAGACCGGCCGCTGGTGCTGGCACGCGCCCAAGCTGGCTTCGACCAATTGCGGCAGTCACCGATGGTGGACACGGGTAAACTCGCCGCCATCGGCTATTGCTTTGGCGGCATGCCGGCACTTGATCTGGCGCGAAGCGGTGCGCCGCTCATTGATGTCGTGACCTTCCACGGCTCGCTTGGGACGCCGAATCCCGAAAGCGACAAGAACATCAAAGGTCATGTGCTGGCGTTGCACGGCGCTGCCGATCCGATCGTGAATGCCGAAGCGGTGGCGAAGTTCGAGAAAGAACTCACCGACGCCGGCGTCGACTGGCAGGTCGTCCTCTACGGCCACGGCGTGATGCACGCCTTCACCGACCAACATCATGTCCAGGCGCCGGACCACGGCATCAAGTACGACGCCGAAGCCGACAAGGCCTCCTGGCAGGCGATGAGCGATCTGCTCAAGACCACTCTCTAGGCGGCAATCCCCTGTTTCCTTGCGGAAGAGGGGATTTGAACCGGCGAGGTTTAGGTTCGCAATCTCCAAAGCGCGCCATCAGGCGACGGTTGGTGGAAAAGATGAAATCGGCAAAAGTGATGGCGGGCGCGCTGCTGTTCGCGCTCGCTTTTGGAGCAGCGCCCGCCGGCGCGCAGGACAAGGTGCTGCGCGTCGGCATCATCACCGACATGAGCGGCCAGTATAAGGACGGCAACGGGCCGGGTTCGGTGATCGCCGCGCAAATGGCGGCCGAGGAGATCGGCGGCGTTGTGGCCGGCCGAAAGATCGAGATTATTTCCGGCGATCACCAGAACAAACCGGATATCGCCAGCTCCATCGTGCGTGAATGGATCGACAATCAGCATGTCGACGTGGTCGCTGAGGGCGTCAATTCCGCCGTTGCGCTGGCGATCATGAATGTCACCGCCGAGCGCAACAAACCGTTTCTGATTTCCGGCGCCGGCTCCTCCGACATCACCGGCAAGAATTGCACGCCAACCAGCATTCACTGGACTTACGATACTTACGCGTCTTCGAACGCCACCGCCAAAGCGATCGTCAAACGCGGCGGAAAATCCTGGTTCTTCCTCACGGCAGACTACGCGTTCGGCCACGCGCTTGAGCGCGACGCCAGCAAAATGGTGGTCGCGGCCGGCGGCAAGGTGCTTGGCTCGGTGCGCCATCCGTTCGGCACCGCGGATATGTCGTCGTTTCTGTTGCAGGCACAGGCGGCGAAGCCGGACATCGTGGGGCTTGCGAATGCCGGCGCCGATTTCCGCAATGCGGTGGCGCAGGCCGATGAGTTCGGCGTCCGCAGCGGCGGCGCCCAGATCGTGGCGCTGCAGGTGACGCTGACCGACGTGCCCGCGCTCGGGCTCGAGCATGCGCACGATCTCCTGTTCACCGATTCTTTCTACTGGGATCGCACGCCGGAAACGCGCGCCTTTGCGCAAGCCTTTTTCAAGCGCCACGGCGCCATGCCGACGTCATATCAGGCCGGCGTCAATTCGGCGCTGCGCCATTACTTCAAAGCGGTCGCCGCGACGAACTCGACCGATACGGCGACGGTCATCAAATGGATGCGCGACAATCCGGTCAACGATTTCTTCGCGCGGGGCGGCAAGGTGCGCGCAGATGGCCGCATGGTGCATGACATGTATCTCATGCGCATCAAAAAGCCCGAGGAATCCAGGAGCAAGTGGGACCTGTACGAATACCTGGACACAGTCCCCGGCGACCAGGCGTTCCGTCCGATGTCCGAAGGCGGCTGCCCTTATGTCAAACAATAATATTCGACGGCAGCCCAATCGGACGGGCCGATATGAAGATTGAGGAATATCCGCCGCAGGAGCCGCCATCCGACAACGCGCGAAGCTATGGCGATGCGGTCATGCGGCTCGGGGCCGGACTCGAGGGGATAGAGCGGCATTACGGCGCCGAGCCTTACCAGAGCCTCGCGGTTTTCCGTGCGCCCGCGCCGAACGGCACACTGCTCGCGTTCATGCACGGCGGCGGCTGGACCAACGGCTACAAGGAATGGATGGCGTTCATGGCGCCGGCTTTCACGGCTGCCGGGGTGAGCTTCGCCACGATCGGCTATCGGCTTGCGCCAGCGCACGTTTTCCCGGCCGGCGTGGACGACGTGATCGCCGCAATCGCTTTGCTGCACCAGAATGCGGCCGAGTTTGGTTACGATCCGGCGCGGATTTTTCTCGGCGGTCATTCTGCGGGCGGGCATTACGCCGCTTTGCTTGCCGTGCGTCGCGATTGGCAGGCTAAAGCCGGCCTGCCGCAAGACGTGATCCGCGGCTGCCTGCCGATCTCCGGCGTGTACGATTTCGGCGCCCAATCCGGCCTCAGCAACCGGCCGCGCTTCCTCGGCGCCGCGGGCAACGAAACGCTTGCCAGTCCGATCGACAACATCGAGAGCCGGCCGCCGCCATTTCTGCTCGCCTATGGTGACCAGGACTTTCCGCATTTGATGAAGCAAGCCGAACGGATGGAAGCGGCTTTGCGCGCCGCGGCCGGCGACGTCGAGCGCCTGGTGCTGACAGGGCGCAATCATTTCACCGCGAGCTACGCCGGCGGCGAGGCAGATGGGCCGTGGGTGCCGGAAGCGCTCGCCTGGATGATGCGACGCTGAGAAAGCCCCGCGTCGGCGACCCGATAAGTCGTCAGCCGAAGATGATCTCCGGCAGCAGCGCTGACACGACGTAATTCGGAACGTCGACCACGTTGGAGATGCGCAGATCGACCGCGACGCTGCAGATGACATAAGCCTGCTCGCGGGAATAGCCGCGCTCCTGCAGCAGGGCGATCATGTTCAGGATCGCATTGCGGCAGGCGAGCGTCAGGTTTTCGCTTTCGATCTCGCCTTTGGCGTTGATCGGCATGCCCATCACGCCGAGAAAGTTTTCCGGCACGGCGATCTTGGGGTCGGCAAAAAAGCCTTTGTGCGAAAACACCGGCCCGGCAAAGGTTCGCTTCTTCGCCAGATCCTTATGGATCTTGAAACGCACCGCCACCGTTGCGCCCATCTCGACCGCCGTGACGCAGACTTCGCCGTCGCCCTGGGCGAAATGCCCGTCGCCGGTCGAGAACAGGGCGCCTTTGGTGAACACCGGCAGCAAAAGCTTCGAACCCTTGGTCAATTGTTTGACGTCGAAATTGCCGCCGTTCTCGCGCGGCGGCAGCGTGCGCAACCCTTCGAGGCCGCAGCGTCCGGCCGGCACCGCGCCCGCCGGGCTCGGCGGCATCACAAAGCCGCCGGCATCGAGCGCGCGCTGCTCGCGCTCAGTCCACTCCTTGAGCTTTTGCGCGGATGGGGCCGTGCCCGAGATGCCCATGAACGGCGCGCCGGGAATGCGCACGCCGGGGATTTCCGCGGCCGTCGCCCAACCGTCGCTGATTTTCCAATGCGCGATGAACGGCGTCGTCATCACATCGCGCAGAAAGCCGAGGCCGGGCACGATCGAACTGAATGCAACCGGCTGCGGTACGATATCGAGGAACTCGATCTCGATCATGTCGCCGGGCTCGGCGCCCTTGACGAACACCGGACCGGTCAGCGGATGGATGCGGCCGGCATCGAGGTTCGCCAGATCGGCGACGGTGGTATCCGGACCGATCTGTCCGTCCACCGAGTCCCGCGTTTCCAGAACGACTTCCTCGCCCTCGGCCACTTCCAGTGACCGGCGCGATGTCGGGGTGATAGCGGTTGTGCCCGGAGTGCGGCTCGGCTGAAAGCGGCTTGGTGCGGTCGATGCGGACGGCGTGGGCGTGCGCGTGCATGCGAAAATCCTCTTAGGGCGCAACAGCGAGATTGCCGAACTTTTTCAAATTTTCTTTCTGCTTTTCATTGCGTGGCGGCAGCTTGAACAGGCGCGCGGCGGTGCCGCCCAGAATGTTGTGCTTGGCCTTCTCCGATAGGAACGGCAGGTCCCAAATCGTCGCCGGCAGGTCAAAGTCCCAGTGCGGATAGTCGGATGAATACAGCAACTGGGTTTCCGCATTGATCATGCGGAACGTGGTTTCCATCGCGTCGTAGTCCTGAATCTCCATCGGCTGCGACGAGTAGAACATGTCGCGCATGTAGTCCGAGGGCTTCTTTTTCAGAAGCGGACACTCCGACGGCCGCAGCATGTATTCGTGGTCGAGCCGCTGCATCAGGAACGGTATCCAGGCGAGGCCGGACTCCATCCAGATCACCGGCAGCTTCGGAAAACGCTCGCCGATGCCGTTGACCACCCAATTGGTGCAGTTGACGATGTTGTACCAGGTGAAGCCGAGCGCGTGCACCGAGATGAAACGGTTGCAGCTCTTGAAAGCAGTGTCGCTCCAATTGACGCCGGAGTGGAACGCGATAGCAAGGCCGCGCTCCTCCATTGCCCGATACACCTTCATGTAGGCGTTGTCGTGGACGCCCATGTTGGAGCGCACGGTGGTCACCATGAAGCCGCCGACATGCTTTCGCTCCGCCGAAGGTTTCGACATGCCGCAATGCGGCGTCGGGATCGCTGAACGGCAGACAAAGCAACGAGAAGAACCGGCCGCCCGCTTCCGGCATGACCTTTTCGGTGAGCCAGCGATTATAGGCCCAGCACAGCTCGACCTCCATTTCCGGCTGCGGATGCATTCCGATGTTGAGCATGCCGGTCGGGAACAGGCAGGAATAGTCGACGCCCATGGCGTCCATCCAGCGATGGCCGAGTTGCACATCGCGGATTTGGCCGTCCTCGGTCTTCTCGCTGCTGCGCATCGGGTAGCGCGTCACCCGGCCGCCCATGTCCTGATAGCCGGTCGGCACCGGTACGATACCCGGCCGTTGTTTGGTGCCGCGGCCGGCCGTGGTGAGTTGGCGCAGCACGTCGTTTTCCATGTACGGCAGGAACTCGTCGTAGTGCTCGTTCTCGTAATGATGGGCGTCGACGTCGACGATCAGGATGTCGTCGAATTTGCGCTGATGCGCCTGCTTGCGCGCGTGCGCGAGCAGGCGCGTGGTGTTGAGCTCCTCGATCGTTACGCGGCGGCCGCGATCGGCTATCAGGTCCATTGTCGTTCTCCAGATTCCGTCGTCATCGCCCGGTCCAGCCTTGCCACATGCCGAGCTCGAACACGGCGAGGTTGGCAGCCTGCAACAATCCGCTCGCCGTGATCATCACGTCGGTGGCGGCGAGCGAATTTTTCGGTACGGGTGTCAATTGCTCGCCGGCTTCGCGCCGGGCGGCGTAAAGCCGGCAGGCGGCCGCGATCAATTTCTGCAGTGCTTCAGCGGAAAGCACGTCGAGCCGGCCGTCGGCGATGCCGCGTTCGATCGCGATCGTGAGGCGCTTGGCATCGGCCGACGTCGCCGTCGGTGGATTTGACGCTCGCTTTAGCGGCAGGCGGAGCGGTGCGGGCGTGGCTGGCGGAATTCGCTGCGCGCCTGATCGCGTGTTTGGCAGCGCGCTTAGGCGACGACATAGACCTCGTCTCCCTTTTGCACGACCGGAAATTTTTTCAGCTTCATGCGGCGGTCGCTGGCGCATTCACCGGTCTTGATGTCGTATTCCATGCCGTGCCACGGGCACACGAAGTGCATTTCGGTCTCGGAGAAGAACAGCCCCATCGAGGTCTTGTCCGGCCGCAGCCGTTCCTCGACCTTGGCGATGGTCAGGCCCTCGCAGGCCGGGCCACCCTGATGCAGGCAGACATTCGAGTAGGCATAAAACTCGCCCTCATGGCGGAACACGCCGATCTCGTTGTCGCCGACGAAAATGATGCGGCGCTCTCCATCCTTGAACTCGGCGACCTTGGCGACAAATTTTTCCGGCATTGGCGGTTTCCAGTTTATGGATTTCCTTAGCACGGGCCGCCCCGCGGCGCACTCGTGGAGTCAGCAGACCCCCACTCTATCTCTCCCCCTTGCAGGGGGAGAGAAGCGCGAGCCGCTCGCTCTTTCCTCCCCCTGAAAGGGGGAGGAATAGAGGTGGGGGTTGCGGGCCGCTCGCTGGGCGTCAAGCGATCTTGTTGCTGAACTCGCCGATCCCTTCGATCCATACCTTCACGACGTCGCCGGCCTTGAGGAACTCGCCGCTTTCGGCGCCGGTGCCCGACGGCGTGCCGGTCAGGATCAGATCGCCGGGATGCAGTGTCATGTTGATGGAAAGTTGCGCGATCTGCTCGGCAAGCGTGAACAACATCTTGCTCGAGTTGGAATCCTGCTTGAGCACGTCGTTGACCCAAAGCTTCAGCTCAAGCTGCTGCGGATCGGCAATATCGCTTGCCGGGACGATCCAGGGCCCGATCGGGCAGGAGCCATCGAAGCTCTTGTGCTTGGTCCAGTCCATCTTGAAAAACGAAGTCTCTTCGACGCCCGGGCCGGCGGCCGCGATCGCGGGCTGAAAAGTCGTTGGCGACCGTGTAGCCGGCGACGTAGCTGAGCGCCTTGTTGAGCGGTACGTCTTTGGCCGGCCGGCCGATCACCGCGGCAAGTTCGATTTCCCAATCCAGGTTCTTGGCGTAATGCGAAGCTTTGACGGTCGCGCCTGGAGCGGTGATCGTGCGCCCGGCCTTGATGAAATGCCACGGCTTTAAATCCAGCTCATGCGGATCGGCCGGCTCCGGCATGCCCTGCCTGCGCGCCATCGCCGCGGCATGATCGGCGTAATTGGCGCCGGCGCAAAAGATGGTCGGCGGGAACGGCACCGGCGCCAGCAATTTGGTCTTGCGCAACGGCTGGCGCTTGGCGCGGCTCTTGGCAGCACCTGCGGCAGCCTTCTTCAGCGCGCCTTCGGCCGTTTTCCAGTCGGCGAGGATGCCGGCGACGGTCGCGTAGGCCGGCTTGCCGGTGACTTTCGCGGCGTCGAATACCTCTTCGCCGACGACCAGGCCCGCGCGCGGACCCTCACTCGATTGATACGTCGCGAGCTTGAAACCCGCCCGCTTATTGCCGGCCATGTGCGTTTACTCCCCTGGTAGCCTCGGCGGGACCAAACCGCGATCCCGCGTCATTGGCAAGTCTCGCGTCATTGGCAAGTCTTGAGCAAATCGAACGTGGGCAAGTGCAGTTCGGCAGCCCCGCCCTGCGTTTAGCGCAACCCTTGAGTGGCCGCGGCGGTAGTGATTGATTGAGCATGAGCCCGCGACGCAGACGGGCCGGTCAGGAGAACGCCATGGTCAAGCTCAGACGGATCGGACATGCAACCTTCGAGACACCCGATCTGCCACGCATGATCGACTATTACACCGAAGTCGTGGGCCTCGTGCTGGCCGAGCGCGACAAGGATCACGCGTTCCTCGCCACCAAGGTCGGGCAGCTCGCTATCCAGCTCAACAAAAGCGATACGGAGCGCTGCGCCACGTTGTCCTTTGAAGTTGCGCCCGATGCCGATTTTGGCGCGCTCACACACGAACTTGAAAAGGATGGCATCAAGAGCGAACTGCGCAACGATTCCGTCCCCGGCATGGGGCCGGCGCTGACGTTTCGCGACAACCAGGGCACCGGCATCGCGTTGTTCCGGGAGTGGAGCTACCTCGGCAAGCATCTGGCGCACCATGGCGTCGGGGCGCTCAAGCTCGGTCACGTTGCCTGGGTCGTGGACAATCCGCAAAAGACCCGGGATTTCTATCAGAACTTCCTGGGTTTCAAGGTCTCCGACTGGATCGACGATTGGTTCGTGTTCATGCGCTGCAATGCAGACCATCACACCGTGAATTTTATCCGCGGCGCCGACACCAAAATGCATCACATGGCGTTCGAGCTGAGGGACTTCAGCCATATGCAGAATGCCTGCGACCTGCTCGCCCAGCGCAATATCCCGATCGTTTGGGGACCGGTGCGTCACGGGCCGGGGCACAACATTGCGATCTATCACCGCACGCCGGACGATCAGCTCATCGAACTGTTCTGCGAACTTGATCGCATGCTCGACGAGGAGCTCGGCTATTTCGAGCCGCGCCCCTGGCATCGCGACACGCCGCAGCGACCGAAGATTTGGCAAACCGGCCCCGACACCAATATTTGGGGGCCGCCGCCGCTGCCGGATTTTCACCGCGGCGGACCGGCTTTACCCGGGCTGGATAGCTGACAGGGACAGCTCACGAAACCGCAGCCGGTGCGGCCGCGGCAATCCCGCGCGTCAGTTCCGGCTGCTTGCCGTAAAGCCACTCCACGCCGGCGATGTGGTCGGCCGGCGTGCGGGCGCCGAGCATCATGTTGCGCAACTCCTTGGCCACGCCGCCGGCGTGAAAGAATTCGCCATAGACCCGCGCCATGATCTGCACCCGCCCGGTGCGCAGATAACGCGCCTGCGGATAGGCGGCAAACGCGGCCGGATAGTCGCCGCTGCATTCCACGACCTTGTTGGCGAGACAGACCGCGTCTTCGATCGCCATGTTGGCGCCCTGCGCAAGGTATTGCAGCATCGGATGGGCGGCGTCGCCGAGGAGCGTGATGCGGCCGCGGCTCCATTCCTTGATCGGCGGCCGGTCGCACACCACCCACATCCGCCAGCTTTCGATCTTGGCAAGGAGCGTCCGCACCGGTTCGCAGGTTTTGGCGAAGCGTTCGTATAATTCCGCCGGATCGCCGTAACTGTCCCAGCCTTCTTCGTAACGGTTGGAATGAAACACGGCGACGAGGTTGAACAGATCTCCGGTGCGCAGCGGATAGTGCACGAGGTGCACCTTCTCGCCGGCCCAGACCACCATGTCGCGCCAGCGAAATTTTTCCGGCATTTCCGATGTCGGCAGCACGGCGCGATAGGTGATGTGACCGGCCGGCCGTGGTTCGCCGTCGCCGACCACGATTTGCCGGATCATCGACCAGATGCCGTCGGCGCCGATCAACGCCGCGCCGCGATACTCTTTGCCGCTTTCGGTTTGCACCGTGACGCCGTCGCTGGTCTCGTCGACCTTGACGACTTTCTCGCCGGCATCGAGACGGATGCGATCCGATTTGCGGCAGGCTTCGAGCAGTACCTTGTGCAGATCGGCGCGATGAATGAGCGCGTAGGGATGCTTGAATTTCTTGCGGAACGCTTCGCCCAGCGACACCCGCGTGACTTCCTCGCCGGTGATCGAATCCATCATGATCAGATTGTTGGGAAACACCGCGAGCGCGCTGACCGGCTCGATCAATCCGAGCAGTTCGAACATCCAGAACACGTTCGGCCCAAGCTGGATGCCGGCGCCGATCTCCTTGAACTCGGGCGCCTGCTCGATGATCCGCGAGGCGATGCCCTGACGCGCCAGCGCCAGCGCCGCGGCGAGCCCGCCGATGCCGCCGCCGACGATCAGGACTTCGCGATCTCTCCAATCGGCCATGCGTTCGTTTCCTCCGGGTGGATTGTAGGGGGCGGGGAGCTTGCGACAAGAGCGTGATTGCTGCCGCAGCCATGCGATCCGTCATTCCGGGACCGAGCAACGCGAGGAGCCCGGAATCCATATTCGCTGACCGTGGTTATGGATTCCGGGTTCGCCGCTGTGCGGCGCCCCGGAATGACGAAAGCGATTACATTTTCCCCAGCGCCCGCAGCACGCGCTCCGGCGTGATCGGCATTTCCACGATTGGCGCGGCGTTGAGCGGGCGGAGCGCATCGTTGATCGCGTTCATGATGCAGGCCGGCGCACCGGCGGTGCCGGCCTCGCCGGCGCCCTTGGCGCCGAGCTCGGAATTGGCGGTCGGCGTCACCACGTGGCCGACGTCGATGTCCGGCATCTCGCCGGCCATCGGCACCAGATAGTCCATCATGTTGCCGTTGAGGAGCTGGCCGGCCTCGTCATAGAGGCAGTGCTCGTACAGCACGCCGCCGATACCCTGCACGATGCCGCCGCGAATTTGCTCGTCAACGAGTTGCGGATTGATCACGGTGCCGCAATCCTCGACGCACCAGTGCTTGAGCAATTTTACCTGGCCGGTTTTGGTGTCGACTTCGAGATAGGACGCCTGCACGCCGTTGGTGAATGCAAACGGCCAGGCGCGCGGCACGTAATGGCGCGTCACCACGAACTCGGCCTGGAAGTCCGGCGGCAGCGTGTCGGGGCGGAAATAGACGACGCGCGCGACTTCATCGAGCGGCACGCGTTCGCGGCCGGTGTCAGCATCGACGACGATGCCGGCGCGGATGTCGAGCGTTCTGGGATCGGCTTGCAGCATCGAGGCGGCGGCGGCGAGCACGTTGGCGCGCAGCGCCTTGCCGGCCTGCCAGGCCGCTTCGCCGCCGATGCCGGCGGCGCGCGACGCCCAGGTGCCGCCGCCATAAGGCGTATTGTCGGTATCGCCGGTGATGACGCGGACGCGCTCGATCGGCACGCCGAACGGATGTCGCTACACATTGCGCCATGAACGGATTCCGCGCCCTGGCCCTGCTCGGTGACGCCGGAGTGGACGAACACCGCGCCGGTCGCGTCAAGCCGCAACGTGGCGCCGTCTTGCGAGGAAATCCGCGCGCCGCCGACGCCGTAGAACGCCGCCGACGGATTGGTCACTTCGATGAACGAGGCAAAGCCGATGCCGCGATGAATGCCGCGTGTGCGCATCTCCGCCTGCTCGGCGCGCAGCTTGGCGTAGTCCATCATCGCCAAAATCTTGTCGAGCGAGGCGTGATGCGACAGCTTTTCAAATTTGATGCCGGCGGCGCCGGTTGCAGGGTAGGCATCATCGGCGAACAGATTGCGCCGCCGCAGTTCGGCGGGATCCATGCCGATCTTCGCCGCGGCAAGCTCGACCAGGCCCTCGGTTACGGCCGTCGCAATCGGATGGCCGACGGCGCGGTACTGGCACATCACGTTCTTGTTCTGAAAAACCACGCGGGCGCGGGCGCGGTAGTTCGGGCAGGTATAGGGTCCGCCGACCAGATTGACGACCTGGTTGGCCTCGATGCCGCTGGTGCGCGGATAAACTGAATACGGACCGATCCCGGTGAGATCGTCGATCTCGAACGCGGTGATGGTGCCGTCGTTCTTGACGCCGATCTTGGCCTTGACGCGATGATCGCGGGCGTGGATGTCGGTGACGAAGCTCTCCAGTCGGTCGGCGACGAATTTGACCGGCCGGCGCAGCAGTTTCGACAGCGCTACCGTCGCCATCTCGTCGGCATAGATGTGCACCTTGATGCCGAACGAGCCGCCGACATCTTTGGTGATGACGCGCACCTGGTGCGATTCAAGCGCGAGATGCTTGGCGAAAATGTCCTGCGTCATGTGCGGCGCCTGGGTGCCGTGATACACGGTCAACCGCTCCTCGCCCGGATTCCAGTCGGCGACGATGGCGCGCGGTTCGTTGGTGACGCCGGTGTGGCGGCCGAACACGAAGGTCGTCTCGGCGATGGCGTCGGCTTCGGCAAAGCCTTTATCCGGATCGCCGGCGACCAGCGCGCGCTCGAAAGTCAGATTGTCGCCAAGCTCGGGATGAATGACCGGCGTCGCCTTGTCGAGCGCGGTTTCCGCATCGGTCACGGCGGGAAGCGGCTCATAGTCGACGCTGGACAAGCGCGCAGGCATCCTCCGCCTCGGCGCGGGTGCGGGCGACGACCGCGCAAACCGCCTCGCCCTGCCAGCAGGCGCGATCGACGGCGATGGCGTGCTGCGGCGCCGATTTGATGCCCTTTAAGTGCGTCAGCACGCCGACCCAGGGCGTGATCACCTTGGCAAGCTCGGCGCCGGTGACGACGGCGACCACGCCGGGCGCTTTTTTTGCCTCCGCGGTCTCGATATTTTTGATGCGCGCATGGGCGTGCGGCGAGCGCAGAAAAGCGACGTGCAGCCATGCGCGGCAGCGTAACGTCGCTGACGTATTGGCCCCGGCCTTGCGTCAGCCGCGCCAGATTGGGCCTCGGGACCGAGCGGCCGATATAGGAGTTCGGCCGGTCAAGCGCGGAGAGGCCGGAAACGACGTCCTCGACGATCTTCATTTCCCTCCCCGCTTTTTTTCTTCTCCTTGCTGGTTTAGCACCTCCGGCCGCTTTCGTCGCGTAATCGTCATATTGGTTATGCCAAACTGGCCTGCGGCGCTGGACATTTTGCCACCCACCCAGGACATTAGAGCCCTGCAAGTAAGGTCGGGGCTCTCTCTTTCGGTTGGCCGGACGGATGTCTTGGCCGGTGGGGAGGAATTCATGCGCACTTTACTGTTGCCGCTGCGCGCGCGCTTTATTGTCTACACATTCGTTCTGCTGATGACTGCGGTTTTGCTGATTGCCGCTATTCTTTTGATTGAATTTCCGGCGGGATATGCCGGGTTCTTTGTCGTGATCCCGCTCGCTGCTGTTCGCGGCGCTGTCCGTGATCGGGACCAGGGACCTGATTCAGACCCGGCACGCGGTGCTGCGCAATTATCCGCTCACGGCGCATATCCGTTTCATCCTGGAAGAAATTCGCCCGGAGATCCGCCAGTATTTTCTCGAAAGCGAAAAGGACGGCACGCCGTTTTCCCGCGACAAGCGCGCGCTGGTCTACCAGCGCGCCAAGCAGGCCTTGGACAAGCGACCGTTCGGCACCCAGAACGACGTGTATGCCAGCGGTTACGAGTGGCTGCACCATTCGATCGCCCCGAAGGCTCCCGGTCACGCAGCCGTTCCGCATCGGCATCGGCGGTCCGGGCTGCAGCAAGCCTTATTCAGCTTCCGTCTTCAACATTTCGGCGATGAGCTTTGGCGCGCTCAGCCCGAACGCTATTCGCGCGCTCAATATCGGCGCCAGGAAGGGCAATTTCGCACACGATACCGGCGAGGGTGGGTACAGCCCCTATCACCGCGAAAACGGCGGCGACCTGATCTGGGAAATCGGTTCGGGCTATTTCAGTTGCCGCAACGCCGACGGCACGTTCTGCGCCGAAAAATTCGAGGCAAGGCGCACAGAGCGATCAGGTCAAGATGGTCGAGCTTAAGCTCAGCCAGGGCGCAAAACCCGGCCACGGCGGCGTGTTGCCCGGCGCCAAGGTCACTCCGGAAATCGCCGCGACCCGCGGCGTGCCGGTCGGTGTCGACTGCATATCGCCGTCGCGTCACTCGGCGTTTTCAACGCCGATCGAGATGATGCAGTTCATCGCCACCATGCGCCGTCTTTCCGGCGGCAAGCCGGCGGGCTTTAAGCTCTGCATCGGCCATCCCTGGGAGTTCCTCGCCATTTGCAAGGCGATGATGGCGACGGACATCTATCCCGACTTCATCGTTGTCGACGGCAAGGAAGGCGGCACCGGCGCGGCGCCGCTCGAATTCACCGACCATCTCGGCATGCCGCTGCGCGAAGGGCTTAATTTCGTGCACAACGCGCTCATCGGCATCAACGCCCGCGATCGCATCAAGCTTGGCGCCGCCGGCAAGATCATCAGCGCGTTCGATATTGCGCGCGTCATGGCGCTGGGTGCGGATTGGTGCAATTCCGCGCGCGGCTTCATGTTCGCGCTCGGCTGCATCCAGTCGCAGTCCTGCCACACCGATCGCTGCCCGACCGGCGTCTCATCGCAGGACCGCGCACGCCAGCGCGCGCTCGTGGTCCCGGACAAGGCAGAGCGCGTGTTCAATTTCCACCGCGCAACGGTGGAGGCGCTCGCAGATCTTGTGGCCGCGGCGGGGCTCGATCATCCGACGGAATTTGCACCGGCGCATTTTTCGCGGCGGGTTTCGCCTCACGAGGTGCAGACCTTCGCGGAGCTTTACCCGACCTTGAGTCCCGGCGAACTGCTTGCCGGCACCGCCGACAAACGGTTTGCAACGCCGTGGGCGATGGCGCGCGCTGAGGAATTCCGCGCGGCGGCCTAGCCGTCTGATCTGCAGATAGTCAGATGCTATAATCCGCTCATTCCGGACGACTCGTGTGAAGAACTGGATCCCCGCTTTCGCGGGGATGAGCGGCATTATTACAAAAACCGCGTCGGCCACATCAGCGTGCGCCACATGTGCGACGACGGCGAATTGTCGAAGCCCAGCCCTTCCTTCGGCTGCCTGAAGTGGCGGCCGACGATGTCGACGAAGTCGTCGAGATTGACCGTGGCGTTGGGATCGAACGAATAAATGTCGTTCATGGTGATCAGCCGCGAGGTCATGTACCACTTGTGGTTCCGCGCGCGCTCGTATTCGGCAACGATGTAAGGCTCGGGCTTGTAGTCGGCGCCGAACAGCTTGATGTACATCTCCGGATATTCGTAGCCGACCGAAGGGTCGGGGAAAAAGCGCAGCGCCTGGTGCATGCGCACCGCCCAGGCCACTTCCTCATCGACATAGGGCTCGATCATCTGCGCGCCCCAATAGCCGTGATCGCAGCGGATGAAGCTCGCGACGCCGATGTCGTGCAGCAGGCAAGCGAGCACGACTTTCTCCGGATGCCCGCCCTTGAGCGCATGCGTCGCGCTCTGCAGCAAATGGCTGGTGGTGGCAAAGCGCGCCTTGAAGAAGTCGATCAGCGTCGGCTTGGCCGGCATTTTCGGCAGCCGCGGATCGGCGCCCATCAGAAAATGCTTTCCGGGATTGGCGGCGAGGAGCTTGTCGCCTGAGTCCATCTGCACCTTGCCGTCGCCGAGATAAAACAGCGTCGATCGGGTGGCGATGCGCTCGCTCAGCTCGTGCATCATCTGCTCTTCGAGCTCGTCGGCGCGCTCGGAAACCGTCAGCGGTCGTGCATGTTCGTTCATGTTCAGCTGGCCTTTTTCGCCCGCGTCAGCGCCACCGACTCAATCGCATCGACAATCGCCTGGTAGCCGGTGCAGCGGCAATAATTGCCGGAGATATGCTCGCGGATGGTGTCACGGCTCGGCACGCCGCCGTGCGCCAGCAGTTCCTGTGCGCCGATCAGCATGCCGGGCGTGCAGTAGCCGCACTGCAAGGCATTGCGGCGCTGGAACGCCGCCTGCAGATCGGCGATGATTCCGGTATCCGACAGGCCTTCGATGGTTTCCACCGCCGCGCCGTCGCACTGCACCGCCAGAACGAGGCAGCCGCGGACTACGTCGCCATCGAGGCGGACCGTGCAGGCGCCGCACACGCCATGTTCGCAGCCGACGTGCGTGCCGGTGAGCGAAAGATCGTCGCGCAGGAAATCGACCAAGGTCTTGCGCGCCTCGACGCGGGCGGAAACATCCTCCCCGTTCACGCGAACATTAATGTCGAGGTGGCGCGCGCTCATGCGAAGTTCCCGGCGGCCGCTAAACCGACCGATTGATAGCATCGGGCGCCTGTTCTGTCATTCCGGGTGCGACGTTTGACCAGCAAGGACGGCTTGCGTCGGTCCGCGCTTACGGATTTGCTACCGCCGGGCCGAAGGAAGGCAGCCGGCGGATCGCTGCCGAACAAAGAGGGCTTATACCGTGCCGGATAGTTTAGCCGAGTCTGCTTGTCGAACTCGCGGTTGCCAACCGCATCCTTGGCCATGAAGGCGTGCTTGACGCTTTCGGTCATGTCAGCGTGCGCCATCCGGACGATCCGGGCCGTTACCTGCTGTCGCGCTCGCGGGCGCCGGCTCTGGTCGAGCCCGACGACATCCTCGAATACACCCTCGATTCCGAGCCGGTGAAGCCGCCCATCGCGCGGCCTTACTCCGAGCGGGTCATTCACGGCTGCATTTATCAGGCGCGCAGCGATGTTATGGCGGTGTGTCATCATCATGCCGCCGCGGTCCTGCCGTTTTGTATCGCCGGCAGACCGATCAAACCGGTGTTCCATCTCGGCGCGGTGATCGGCGACGAAACGCCGATGTGGGATCAGCATGACGAGTTCGGCGACACCAATCTTCTGGTGGTGAAACCGGAAGAGGGCCGTTCGCTCGCTCGTGCGCTTGGTCAGCATTCGGCGGTGTTGATGCTGCGTCACGGCGCTACCGTTGTCGGCAACTCGTTGAAGGAGCTGGTGTTGCGCTCGATCTTCATTTGCCAAAATGCCGAGTATCAGCTGCGCGCGCACATGCTGGGCTCGGCGTCGCCGTTGCACCCGGGCGAAATCAGGCAGGCCGACGTGATCCATCAGAAGCGGGCCGGGGTAGACCGGGCCTGGGAATACTATTGTGCGCGCCTCAAGGAGAGCGGCGGCTGGCCGCCGAAGGCCAAAGCGAAGGCGGCGCGCACCAAACCCAGGCCGGCCCCGGCGTCACGTTCCGCCGCCAAGAAAAAGCGGCGGCGATAACATGCTGATGCCGTCACGACGTCGGATTGTGCCGATGCTCGCGGGGCTGTTTGCCGCGCCGCTCGCATTACGTTCCGGTTCCGTGATGGCCGCAGAAAATGCCTTCCCCGACGGCTTTGCGTGGGGCGCGTCGACCTCGAGCTATCAGATCGAAGGCGCGGTCGACGTGGACGGCCGCGGCAGGAGCATCTGGGACGTTTTTTGCGACACGCCGGGCAGGGTGAAGAACGGCGACACCGGCGAAATCGCGTGCGATCATTACCACCGCTGGCCGGAAGATATCGAACTGCTGGCACGGGGCGGCTTCAACGCCTATCGCTTCTCCACCGCGTGGCCGCGGATTTTGCCGGCCGGGGCCGGTGTGGTCGAGGCGCGCGGCCTCGATTTCTACGACCGGCTCGTGGATGGCCTCCACGCGCACGGCATCACGCCATGGCTGTGTCTCTATCACTGGGACCTGCCGCAGGCGCTGCAGGAGAAGGGCGGCTGGGTTAACCGCGACATCGCCGAAAAATTCGCCGATTACGGGCGCGTGGTGGCGCGCCGCCTCGGCGATCGGGTCAAGCATTGGGCGATGTTCAACGAGCCCAACGTGCACGCGCTGTTCGGTTACGGCATCGGCAGCCATGCGCCCGGCCTGACCGGCCTGCCCAACTTTCTGGCGGCGATCCATCATCAGAACCTCGCGCAGGGCCGCGCGCTGCAGGCGCTGCGTGCCGAGCGCGGAGATTTTCGGCTCGGCACCGTCATTTCCCTGCAGCCGACAAGGCCGTCGCCGGGTCACGAAGCGGACAAGACCGCGGTTGCGCGATTTGATGCGTTCTGGAACGGCGCCTTTCTCGATCCGCTGTTCAAGGGCAATTACCCGGCCGCGATCGCCGAGGAGATGGCGCCTCTGGTCGCTAACGGCGATCTGGAAGCAATCAAACAGCAGGTCGACTTTCTCGGCGTCAATTACTACGCGCCGGCTTATGTCGCCGACGCCCCGCAAAGTCTGTTTGGAGCATGGTTTGGTGCCGTCCCTTCCGGTACGCGCTTTACCGCAATGGGCTGGCCGATCGACGCCGGCGGCTTGACGGAAATTTTGATCAGCCTGCGCGACCGGTACGGCGACCCGGAACTTTACGTGACTGAAAATGGCGCCTGCTACAACGATCCGCTTGGGCCGGATGGTACGGTGCACGACGACGACCGCGTGGCCTATCTGCGCGAACATCTGGCGGCAGCGAACGCAGCGCTTGCCGCCGGCGTCAAGCTGCGCGGTTATTTTGTCTGGTCGCTTCTCGATAATTTCGAATGGTCGGAGGGCTACAGCCGGCGCTTTGGCATTATTCGCGTCGATTTCAAGACGTTAAAACGTACGCCGAAGGCGTCGTTCGCCTATCTGGCGGAAGCGATCCGCGGCCGCATCTGATTTTTCCGCGTTGTCTCAGCCAGCGAGCGCTTTGGTGAACTGGCGGATGTTGTGGCGCATCATGTCGATGTACGTCGCCGCCGGACCGCCTGGTTCCGACAAGGCGTCGGAGTAGAGCGTGCCTCCGATGGCCGCGCCGGTTTCGCGCGCGATCTGACCCATCAGCCGCGGATCGTTGATGTTCTCCAAAAATACTGCGGGAATTTTTTGCTTTTTGATCTGCGTGATGATCCTGGCGACGTCTTTCGCCGAGGGCTCGGCTTCGCTCGAAACGCCTTCCGGCGCGATGAAGGCTACGCCGTAAGCGGCGCCGAAATAGCCGAAGGCATCATGCGTGGTGATAATCTTGCGGCGGTCGGCGGGGATGCTGGCGATTGCCGCTCTGACTTCGCTTTCCAGTTCGTCGAGTTTGGCGAGATAGGCGTCGGCGTTGGCGTCGTACGCCGCTTTTCCCGCCGGATCGACCGCGATCAGGCCGTCGCGGATGTTGGCGACGTAGATTTTAGCGTCGGCAACGGATTGCCAGGCGTGCGGATCGATCGCGATGCGGCGGCCGGACCTGTCTTCATCCTGCATTCGCCGTGGCGCGATACCCTTGGTAGCGACGACCATCGGCGCCTTGGCGCTTGAAGCAGCGACCAGCCGCGTCATCCAGCCCTCAAGTCCGAGGCCGTTGACGAAGACGATATCGGCGGCCGCAAGTGTTTTGGCATCGCCCGGTGTTGGCGAATAGACGTGGACGTCGCCGTTCGGTCCGACCAGCGTTTCGACCTCGACCCGATTGCCGCCAACGTTGCGCACCAGATCGGCGAGGATCGAGAAGCTGGCGACGGCTTTGATTTTGCCATTTTGAGTGTTCCGGGCGGATGCTTGCGTTGCGAACAACGCTGCTGCGGCCGCCAGCAAAAAAACGCGTCGTGCAATCATCGCAGACCCCACTATGGCTTGCGGCCGCTTATGCCTCGAGATGGCGTTGCGGCAGAGCGAGCCAGAGGAGACCGCCGACGGGGCCGAACACGACCGACAGCGCATAGAGGACGCCCGCGACCAGGATGATGGCGGGGCCCGACGGCAAGTTGGCGTGATAGGAAACAAGTAGGCCGGCGTATCCGGAAATTGCTGCGCAGACGATCGCCACAGCAATCATCGTTGTGATGTCGCGTGCCCAGAACCGGGAGATCACCGCCGGCAGCATCATGATGCCGACGGCGAGCAATGTGCCGAGCGCCTGAAAGCCGCCGACGAGGTTCAAGACGACGAGCGCAAGGAATGCGATATGAGCGGGTCCGCCGGCCCGGCTCACCGAGCGCAAATATCCGGGGTCGACGCATTCAAGCACCAGCGGCCTCCAGATCAGAGCAAGGACGAGAAGCGACACGCTGGTGATGCTGACGATAAGCAAGAGCGCCGGATCGTCGATGGCAAGGACCGAGCCGAATAAAAAATGCAGCAAATCGACGTTGCTGCCCTTGACCGAGACGATGGTGACGCCGAGTGCGAGCGAGATCAGAAAGAACGCGGCAAGTGAGGCATCCTCTTTGAGCAGCGTCGCTCGCGCAATCAGGCCGGCGCCGAAAGCGATAAGGAGGCCGGCTATCAGGCCGCCGCCTGCCATCGCGAACAGGCTCAGGCCGGCGAGCAGAAAGCCGATCGCCGCGCCCGGCAAAATAGCGTGCGCCATGGCGTCGCCGATCAAACTCATCCGCCGCAGCATCAGGAACACGCCGACCGGAGGCGCACCCAGCGCCAGTGCGAGCGAACCGACCAGCGCACGGCGCATGAATTCGAAATCGGCGAACGGCGCGATTAGGGTGTCGTAGACCATGGTTCTCCGAACCGCTCGTCTGCGCGAATGCGGGGTACTCAGAAAGCCGAACCAGCACCAAGTATTCCGCTCTTGATTCCAGCTTGCGCGGGAATGAGCGGGATCAGAATTTCACGCCGCCTCGACGGCGCAGGCCTCGGCGCGCTCGTCGAAGGCCTCGCACATGCGGCGCGCCTTGTTGAGGTTCTCCGCCGTCAAAACATCTCGCGTTGCGCCCCAGGCGACCGGCTCGCGGGCGAGCAGCAGGCTTTGCGGAAAGGATGCTTTCACCAGATCGATGTCGTGAAGGGCGGCAAGTACGGTGCGATGTTCGCTGTGCCAGCGCCGCACCAGGTTGAGCAGGTCCGCGGAGGTTTTTGCATCGATAGCGGTGAACGGCTCATCGAGCACGATCAGCTTCGCATCCTGCAACAGCAGGCGCGCGAACAGCATGCGCTGCATCTGGCCGCCGGAGAGAGTGCCGATGGTGCGCTGCTCGAATCCGGTCAGGCCGACGGCGGCGATGGCGGCTTCGATCGCAGCGTGATCCTTGTTGCCGATCCCGCCAAACAGTCCTCGTCGCCGCCACAGTCCCATCGCCACCATGTCGTAGACGCTGATCGGAAACGAGCGGTCGATGTCGGCGATTTGCGGCAAATAGGCGATATCGTGGGTGTCGAGGCCGTTGCGCTCGATGCTGCCGGCAAGCGGCTTGATGAAGCCGACGAT
Source organism: uncultured Alphaproteobacteria bacterium (assembly GCA_963727325.1). Lineage (GTDB taxonomy): Bacteria > Pseudomonadota > Alphaproteobacteria > Rhizobiales > Xanthobacteraceae > BOG-931. Next base: position 62,537 of record CAVSFV010000011.1, on the reverse strand, counting down.
GCCCTTGAACAGCGTCGACTTGCCGGCCCCGTTGGGACCGACGACCGCAACCAGCGCGCCCTTCTCCACCGCACCGTTAAGGTGATGCACCGCCGGATGGCGCTCATAGCCGAGCGTGAGATTGTGAAAGAGAAGTTCCGGCATCGTCACCAGCTTTCGGCAGATTGCGCTTTCAGTAGATCGGGCATTCAGCGGATGGCCCACAGCGCTGACGCCCAGATCAGCACGATTAGCGCGGCTGCGACCGCGATCCGTTGTGGTGCGGAAAACCGCAGCAGGGACGGCGTAATCGTCGGCGCCGGATGGGTCGCCCCGCTGTGATGGTGATGACTCATAATGTAATAATATAACATTACGGTTGCCGTTGCCAACCGTCACGGCAGGGGCGGATCGGGCGACGGCTTCACCGTCGCGCCGCTCTCGGCGATGACGTATCTATGGGCCGCAGCCCGAGGATGCGCTGGGGTGAGACAGTGAGCGATCGATGAGCGAGCAGAACGGCCGCACTGTCTGTGTCGGCGAGGCGCTGATCGAACTGGCGCGCGGGACGGACGGCAGGTTCGGACTGTCCAGCGGCGGCGATACTTTCAACACCGCGGTTTATCTCGCCCGCGCCGGCGTCGATGTCGCCTTCGCCTCGGCGCTCGGCGATGACGCCTATTCCGACAGCATCGTGGCGCTCGCCGCGGCCGAAGGGGTTGCCGCTGACCTGATGGTGCGCATGCCCGGCCGGCTGCCGGGGCTGTGTCTGGTCGAAGATGGTGCGGGCGGCAAACGGAGCGTTCGCTATTGGTATGATAGTGCGCCTGCGCGCGACCTGTTCGAGCTGCCTGAGTGGATGCACGTCGCGCAGGGCCTCATGGCGGCGCGGTTGATCTATTTCTCCGGCATTACGCTATCGCTCTATTCGAATAACGGCATCGGCCAATTCCTTGCTTTGCTCGAAGCCGCGCGCCAGCAGGGTGCCAGGGTGGCGTTCGACGGCAATTTTCGGCCGCATCGCTGGCACGGCGACCTCGCACGGACGCGAACCGTGTTCATCGAAGCGCTCAAGCGCGTCGATATCGCGTTGCCGACCTTCGATGACGAAACGGTGCTGTGGGGCGATCCTTCGCCGGAGCAGACGGTGGCGCGGCTGCAGGCCTTCGGTATCGGAGAGATCGTCGTGAAAAACGGTCCGAACAGCGCGCTGGTCGCCGCCGGAGGTACGCAGCAATTTGTGCCGGTACCGGAAGTGACGGTGCCGGTTGACGCGACCGCTGCCGGTGACGGTTTCAACGCCGGCTACCTCGCGGCGCGGCTGTCGGGTGCAGACGCCGCGCAAGCGGCAAGCGCCGCGCATCGGCTCGCCGGTGATGTCATCCGCCATCAGGGCGCACTCGTTCCCCGCGCGGCCGCTGCGCTGCATTGAAGCATCAGACCTAAGACGGATGACAGACGGCGGTGGAAAGACGATAATCCCGCAAAACAGTGAACAAAGATCGGTTTTTTTACGCCAGTCTTCGCTCGCCTATGATGCGCTTAACCTGTGGGGAGAAAGATCCATGCAACGCTTCGCCATTGCGCTCGCCGCCATCCTCTCCCTTGCGCTCGGAGCGCCGGCACGCGCGGACGAGCCGATCATCATCAAGTTCAGCCACGTCGTGGCGCCCGACGCGCCCAAGGGCAAAGCTGCTGTCCTGTTCCAGCAGCTGGCTGAGAAATACACTAACGGCCGGGTAAAGGTCGAAGTCTATCCGAATTCGTCGCTTTACAAGGACAAGGAAGAGCTGGAGGCCCTGCAACTCGGCTCGGTGCAATTGCTCGCGCCATCGATGTCCAAATTCGGTCCGCTCGGAGTCAAGGAGTACGATGTTTTCGATCTTCCGTTCCTGATGCGTGACGATGCTCATGCGCGCCAGATGATGGCGAGCCCGATGATGGCCGAGCTCAACAAGAAGCTTGAAGCCAAGGGGGTGTCGCCGCTCGCCTACTGGGACAACGGCGCCCACGATTACACAGCAAACAAACCTTTGCTCCTGCCGGACGACTTTCGCGGCATGAAGATGCGGATCCAGGGCGGCAAAGTGCAGGATGCGGTCGCCCGCGAACTCGGTGCCATTCCGCAGATCCTCGCCTTTGGCGAACTCTACCAGGCTTTGCAAACAAAGGTCGTCGACGGCGAAGATAACGTCCCGTCCAATATCTGGACGCAGAAATTCTATGATGTGCAGAAATACATGACCATTTCGCAGCACGCTCGCCTGACCTACGCGCTGATTACCAATAGCAAGTTCTGGAATGCGCTGCCGCCAGACGTGCGGCAGCAGCTCGATCGCGCGGTGAAGGAGTCGACCGAATTTTTCAACGCGACCGCCGAGAAGGACAACGCCGATGCGATCGAAAAAATCAAGGCGTCGGGCAAGACCGAAGTGCATGTGTTGACCGAAGCCGAAAGGAAGGCCTGGATCGCCAAGCTGATGCCGGTGCATACCGAAATGCAGGCTCGCTTCGGCAAAGACTTTATCGAGCGCATTTATAAAGCTTCTGGCTTCACGCCGCCGCAATCCTGAAGCCGTCGGGCCGGTTCCTCGGTAGCGTCGGCGTACGGGGACAGCCGGTGCTCAACCGCATTCTTGACCGACTTGAAGAATGGATCATCGCGTTCCTCATCGGCGCGGCGACGATCCTCACCTTTGTGGCGGTCGTCCATCGCTATGGGGCGAGCAATTCCGCAGTCTTTGCCCGCTGGGCCGCGATGCACGGCTTTGTCGTTCTCGCGCACGCGTCGGATCGGATCTATACTTCGCTCGCCGCGATCAATTTGTCCTGGGCGCAGGAACTCGCGACCTACATGTTCGTATGGATGGCGAAGTTCGGCGCCGCGCTTGGCGTGCGCACCGGCATCCATGTCGGCGTCGATCTCTTCGTCAAGCGCTTGTCGCCGCCGGCGCGCCGGCCGGTGATCGTCTTTGCGCTGCTGTGCGGTGCGTTGTTCACCGGAGTCATCGGCACGCTTGGCGCGATCTACGTGCACGATCTCGATCCGGACCAGGTTTCGCCGGAGCTCGAGTGGCCGAGCTGGATCATCTATCTCTGCATTCCGCTCGGCTCGTATCTGATGTGCTTTCGCTTTTTGCAAGTGATGTGGCGCTTCCTGCGCACCGGGTTCGTCCCGCATCAGGGACATGGCGTCGAGTATGAGGCTCCCGACGCGGACGCGATCGCGCCGGCCGCCGAGGCGGCGCGATGATCGCCTTCTCGCACACTGCCAAGCCTGCCGCGCCGCGGCCGCTCGGTGATGCGATCACCGCGGGGCTGATTATCGCCATTCCTCTCGCGCTGGCGCTGATCTGCTTCGCGGCGCGGCTTCATATCATTGAGTTGTCGCACACGGTGCGCGCCGAGTTGCTGTTCGCGCTCCTGCTTGGGCTGATGGCGACCGGCATGCCGATCTCGATTGCGCTCGGTCTCTCGGTCCTGACTTATTTGTTCATTCTGTCCGACGTCGATCCGAAGATGGTGGGCTTGAAGCTCTTCACCAGCATCGATCGTTTCGAGATCATGGCGATTCCGTTCTTTATTCTCGCCGGCAATTTTCTCACCACCGGCGGCGTCGCCCGCCGCATGATCGATTTCGCCACTTCGCTGATCGGGCACTGGTACGGCGGGCTCGGCTTGGCCGGTGTTGTCGCCTGCGCGCTATTTGCCGCGATCTCCGGCTCGTCGGTGGCGACCGTCGTCGGCATCGGCTCGATCATGCTGCCGGCGTTGCTGCAAAAAGGCTACCCGCCACGCTTTGGCGCCGGCGTCATCGCCACCTCCGGCGCGCTCGGCATTTTGTTTCCGCCGTCGATCAATCTTGTCATCTACGCGGTCGCGACCAGCGGCATGCAACCGCACGGGCCTGACGGCGCCGTCGTCGATTCCGCTTCGGTCGGTCAATTGTTCATCGCCGGTGTCGTCCCCGGTCTGATCCTTGCCGCGATGCTCGGCGCGACGACCTGGTACCGCGCCTGGCGTAACGATTATCCGCGCATGGAGCGGGTACGCTGGTCCCAATGCTGGCGCGCTTTCCGCGAGAGCTTTTGGGGCCTGTTCCTGATCGTCCTGGTGCTCGGCGGGATTTATTCCGGCCTGTTTACGCCGACCGAAGCCGCAGCCGTGGCGGCGGTCTATGCCTTCATCATCGCGGTGTTTGTCTATAAGGGACTGAAGTTCAGCGAAGTGCCCGCGGTGCTGCTCAAGGCGGCGTCGATGAGCGCGATGATCCTCTACATCATCACCAACGCCGCAGTGTTCTCCTGGCTTTTGACATCGGAACAGATCCCGCAATCGATGGCCGGATGGATGACCGCGCAAGGGTTCGGCATGGTCGCGTTTCTTCTGGTCACCAACATCGTGCTGCTCGCGGCCGGCAATTTCATGGATCCGGCGGCGATCGTCCTGATCATGGCGCCGATCCTGTTTCCGATGGGAGCGGCCCTTGGCGTCAACGCGGTTCACCTCGGCATTCTGATGGCAGTCAACATGGAGGTTGGCCTGTGCCATCCGCCGGTCGGGCTCAACCTCTATGTCGCCTCCGGTATCACCGGCATGGGTATTGCCGAGCTTACGGTCGCAGTGCTGCCGTGGCTTGCGACCATGCTGATCTTTCTGGTGATGGTGACTTACATCCCGGCGCTATCGCTCTGGCTGCCGCACCTGCTGGGAATGCTTTGAAAACGTAGAGCTGCTGCACTACGGCTGTTTCGAGTCCATCAATACAAAGACGATGCGGCAAGGTTCGGTACCGTGGTTGAGCCAGGCGTGATTGGTCGCTTGCTGCACCACGATGTCGCCGGACTTGAGGTGGACTGTCTTGTCGTCGAGCATCATATCGATCTCGCCGGACATGATGATGGCGTAGTCGAGCGTGCGCGTGCGATGCATCAGGGGGTTGCTGACCGGAACGCCACGCGCCGGTGCGTGGTCGCCGACCACCTTCATCATGAAATTGGGATCCATTTTCGCCACCGCCGCCTCGTTGATCGGCGGGAATTCGACGATCAGAAACTTGGTACCGTTGTCCGGAGGATTGATCCCGATTTTTTTCGTAGCGGCATCGTCCTTGGAGAAGCCGGGCGGAGACGAATCCGTGATCCAAAGGTTCATCGCCGGGAGGCCGGAAGCGCCGGCGCGAAGCGTTTGGACGCTGTCGAAGAGTGTGGTGGATCTGTCGTTGGCGTCGAGGCCGGTTACCACGCGACGAACTTCGGTAGCGTGCCCTACCGTACAAGTCACAAGAATCGCTGCGAGCGTGAAAAAGATTCCACGGATCATGGTCTCCTCCCATTTTGTTGTATCTAGTCGTGCAACCTGACAATTTTTCACCGTCGCGACAAGGTTTCGCCGTGACCAATGTTCGCCCGACCATCGACATCGTCGCCGACCTCTGGCGGCTCGCCGGCGCCGATGCCGCCGCGCTTGATGATCTGAAACTGTCGGGCAGCGAGCCGGCGCTGCCGTCTTCGTTCCGGGTGGGCGCGGCGGCTCAGGCCAGCATTGCCGCCGCGGGTCTTGCTGCAGCCGAGTTGCGGCATGGCGCCGGTGCGCCGCGGCAACGGGTCAGCGTCGACATGCGCCACGCCGCGATCGAGTTTCGCAGTGAGCATTATCTGACGATCAATGGCGAAGCGCCGGCGAACTACGGCGATCCGCTGTTTCGCGCCTATCGCACCGGCGACGGCGGGTTTGTGCGGCTGCATATGAATTTTCCGCACCACCGCGATGCGGTCCTCAAGCTGCTCGGCTGTGCGCCGACGCGCGAAGCCATCGAGAGCGCACTTGGCAAATGGGACGCGGTCGCCTTCGAGACCGCGGCTTATCAGCACAGCTGCGTCGTCGCCGCGATGCGCACGCCGGAGCAATGGGCGCAACATCCGCACGCGGCGGCAATTGCCGCGGTTCCCGTCGTCCAGATCGTAAAGATCGGCGACGCACCACCGCGGCCCTTGCCTCACGGCGCGCGGCCGCTGTCAGGACTTCGCGTACTCGACCTGACCCGTATCATCGCCGGTCCGGTCGCGGGGCGCGTGCTCGCCGCGCATGGTGCGGACGTGATGCTGATTTCCGCGCCCGGTTTGCCGTTCATCGATTGGCTGGCGAAGGATACCGGCCGCGGCAAGCTCTCGGCTTACGCCGATATCAAGACGCCGGATGGCCAGGCGGCGTTGCGGCATCTGATCAAAGACGCCGATATCTTCGTGCAAGCGTTTCGGCCGGGCGCGCTCACCGCACGCGGCTTTGGTCCGAAGGACGTCGCCGCGCTTCGTCCCGGCATCGTCTACGCTTCGCTGTCGGCCTATGGCGATGCCGGCCCGTGGGCATCGCGCCGCGGCTTTGACTTGTTGGTACAGACCGCCACCGGCTTTAATGCGGCCGAAGCACGTGCGGCCGGTGTGGAAGGTCCGAAAGAATTGCCCTGCCAGGCGCTCGATCACGCCTCGGGATATTTGCTGGCGTTCGGCGCGATCATGGCGCGCATCCGCCAGGCCCGCGATGGCGGCAGCTGGCTGGTGAGCGTTTCACTTGCCGCGACCGGACGGTGGATTTGGAATCTTGGCCGGGTTGAAGGCGGATTTTCTTGTCCGCTGCCGTCACGTGATGATGTGACGGATTTCTTGGAGACCAGTCAATCGCCGTTCGGCTCGATGCGCGGCGTTCGGCATGCGGCGCAATTGTCCGAAACCCCCGCAGCATGGAGACGGCCGTCGGTTCCGCTCGGCACCGATCCGCCGGTCTGGCCCTCAATCGCGGAAATCGCCGGGCCGTAGCTCGATCGCTGCGCCGTGCGGCGTTCGCTCGCAGGCGCGCTGCCACGCGTCGCGGGTCCGGGCAAGCGTCTGCGTGTCGGCCAACCCTTTGTTCTCGAGCATGCGCTCGAGCGCGGCGAGCCAATGATGATAGTAGGTCTCGCCGGTGTCGGGATCGCCGGCGGCCTGCGCTTTTTTGATTTCCTCGCCCAGGGTGGCGGCCCATTCTCCCCAGGTAAACAGACCACGCTCGTTGAGCGAGACCGCGAGCGCGAAGGCTTGCGCTTCCCACGGCTCGCGAAATACCGGGCCATGATCATCGCGCGGGATGGTCAATTCGTCATTCCGGCCGAACGAGCGAAGCGAGCGAGAGCCGGAATCCATAATCACGAAACTCTCATTAAAGCGAATGAGAAAGATCGATCCAGCCCGGATCGTTGTTTTCTATTAATTGAAGCTTCCATTCGCGGTTCCACTTCTTCAACTGTTTTTCACGCGCTATCGCGTTCAGGGGATCATCGAAGATTTCGAAGTAGACCGGCTTGTCAACCCCATACCGTGTAGTGAAACCTTTAACGACCTTCGCTTTGTGCTGGTGGACGCGCCGGGTCACATCGTTCGTTACTCCAACATAAAGCGTGCCGTGCTTCCGATTTGCCAAGATGTAAACGAAGAATTGTTCGCTCATCTTGGAGTTCGGCGTTTATGGATTCCGGCTCTCGCTTCGCTCGGCCGGAATGACGGTAGCGGCCTCCAGATACGGCTCGAATGCCTCGATCGATACTTTGAGCGTCGGATCAGTTGCCTCGCCCCACAATTCGCGGCCGTCGAACAGCACGGTGTAGAGCCATTGCGGATCTTCGCCCAATCCGATCGCGACCGTATCGGGGAAGACGTGACAGCCGCGCACAGCCTCGATCACGCCGACGCGGCCGCGGGCATAGCGCGGCAGGCGGGTGTGCGTGGCCGGATGAATGTTTTTCGCGCGCACCCGATCGCCGGGTTTGAAGCGGGCAGGGGCGCTTGCCGGCCGGGCGAACGAACCTCGGGTCAACGAACCCGGCACGTCGGCGGCGCCGAGCTTGCGCGCGAGCGTTTTACCCGGATGCAACGCATGACCGGCGGCGATCTCGTCTGGAGCCGCGAGGCCAAGCGCCGCAAGGTTGCTTTCCAGCCCCAGTTCCCATCGTTTGTAGTATGATGCGGATAAATAAACGTCTGGCGGCAACTTTTCCTGCGCGCTGCGCGACCGGTCGATCGGCCAGATTCCGGTGTAGCTGATGGCGCGCGTCATCGCGAACACGCGGCCTTCCCATTTTTCGTGAAAGACCGGCTCGTTGGGTTCGGGCTCGACTTTGCCGAAGCCGTGCATGCCGCCCATGTCGTGAATGCCGTCCATCAGGCAACCTCGTTGGGATTTTTCGGCAGACCGGTGCCGATCATACTGTCGCGCGTCACCAGCGCCGCGAGCTTTTCTTCGCTCCAGCCGTCAGTACCCGGGGGGCGCATCGGCAGGACGATAAAGCGCGTTTCGGCAGTCGAATCCCACACCCGGATCTGCGTGTCCGCCGGTAGCGTAACGCCGAAGTCGGCCAGCACGCCGCGCGGGTCGTTGACCGAGCGCGCGCGATAGGGCGCGGATTTGTACCAGACCGGTGGCAAGCCCAGGACTTCCCACGGGTAGCAGGAGCACAACGTGCATACGATCATGTTGTGAAGTTTCGGCGTGTTCTCGACCGCGATGAGGTGATCGCCGACGCGGTTTAGCAGGCCGAGTGACTGCACTGCCTTGGTTGCATCTTCGATCAGCGCCCGCCTGAAGGCAGGATCGGTCCAGGCCTTGGCAACGACGCTGGCGCCGGTGTGCGGACCGATCTTGGTCTCGTAGGCCTCGATCACCAAATCGAGCGCGGCCGGATCGATGTAGCCCTTCTCGGTCAGCACGGTCTCGAGCGCCCGCACGCGCAGCTGCATCTCGGACAGTTCCGAGCCGTGCTCGTGATGGTCGTCGTGATCATGATCGTGCGTCATCGCCCGCCTCTCCATATCGGCGCTCCGGAGTGTTCATTATAGTGCGGGCGGATACGATGTCACAGCACTCAAACGCATCGGTTCCCCAATGACCGTGCAGACGACGTTCAAACGCATCGCCGACGGGATCGACCGCATCAATGCGGCGATCGCCCGCGCGGCGATGTGGTGTGCGCTCTTCGTGGTCGTCGCCGAGTTTGCCACGGTGGTGATGCGTTATGTGTTCGGCGTCGGTTCAATCGCGCTGCAGGAAGCGGTGCTCTATGCGCAGGCGGCGCTGTTTCTGCTCGGCGCCGCTTGGACGCTGCAAATCGGCGGCCACGTGCGCATCGATGTTTTCTATGCGCAGGCGCCGCCGCGCCGCCGGGCCCTTGTCGATCTCTTCGGCGCACTGGTCTTTCTGATGCCGTTTGCGGTCGCGCTTGCGATTGTGTCGACACCGTATGCCGCGCGGTCATGGAGCATCCTCGAACACTCGCGCGAGGCGAGCGGGGTGCCGTTTGTTTATCTGCTCAAGTCGCTCATTCCTTTGTTTGCCGTCCTGATCGGCCTGCAGGGCGTGTCGCAGGCGCTCCGCGCGGTGCTGACTTTGATCGATCCGCCTGCGCGCCTGCCCTTATCCTCTCGCGTCCGCGGGCGAGGATGAGGCGAGGCTGAATCATGGGAGAGGTGCTCGCCATTGCGATGGTGGCCGCGGTCTGCGCGGTGCTGCTGTTCGGCTATCCGGTGGCGCTCACGCTCGGCGGCGTGTCGCTGATCTTCGCCGCGATCGGCGCCGCAGCGGGAGCGATGGATCTCTCACTCCTCGGGGCGTTGCCGCAGCGCATTTTTGGCATCGTGAACAACGACGTGCTGCTGGCGATCCCGTTGTTCGTCTTCATGGGGGTGATGCTGGAGCGCTCGCACATCGCCGAAGAGCTCCTCGAAACCATGGGGCGGCTGTTTGGCTCGTTGCCGGGCGGCCTTGGTATCGCCGTCATCATCGTCGGCGCGCTGCTGGCGGCGGCCAAGGGCATCGTCGGTGCGACCACGGTGACGATGGGGCTGATCGTGCTGCCCACCATGTTGCGCCACGGTTACAACAAGGCGCTGGCGGCAGGCACCGTCGCGGCCACCGCGACCTTGGCGCAGATTTTTCCCCCGGCGACGATACTGATCCTGCTCGGCGACCAGCTCAGTAACTCGTATCAGGCGGCGCAATTGGCGCAGGGCAATTTCGCGCCGCAGACCATCTCGGTAGCTGACCTGTTCGCCGGCGCTATTGTCCCGGGCTTCGTTCTCGTCCTGCTGTACATGCTTTATTTGATCGCCACGGCGATGTTTTTTCCGAAGCGATCACCCGCGATCGCACCGGACCCTACCGCCCCGCATGGCGTCGCTTTAGCGCGCCGGCTGATCGCTGTCCTGATAGCGCCGCTGTTGCTCATCCTCGCCGTGCTTGGTTCCATTCTCGGCGGCGTCGCGACGCCGACCGAAGCGGCTTCGGTCGGCGCCGTCGGCTCCGTGCTGCTCGCGGCGCGCAAATCCGGCGCGGCCGGGCTTTTAATGCCGGTGCTGGCGCGGACGACGGAAATCACCAGCATGATCTTTTTGATCCTGATTGGAGCAACCCTGTTCAGCCTTATTTTCCGGGGCCTCGGCGGCGACGTTCTGATCGAACGGGCGCTCACCAATCTCCCGGGCGGCGTCGGCGGTGCGACGCTTGCGGTGATGGCCGCGCTGTTTTTGCTCGGCTTCGTGATGGACGCCTTTGAGATCATTTTTGTGGTGGTGCCGATCGTGGCGCCGGTGCTGCTGAAAATGCCGGGCGTCGATCCGGTCTGGCTCGGCATCATGATCGCGGTGAACTTGCAGACCTCCTACATGCATCCCCCTCTCGGGCCGACGCTATTTTATCTGCGCGGCGTCGCGCCGCCGGAGGTGACAACGCGGGACATTTACATCGGCATTATTCCTTACGTGCTGATCCAGCTCGCCATGCTGGCGGCGCTCTGGTTCCTGCCCGGACTTGCGACTTTTCTGCCGCACCGGCTCTACGGTTCGTGAGCGCGGGCGGGTTCGGCCAGTTCATTAACACGCCGTCAACTCTAGCTGTGCCCGGCGCGCGACGCGGATCGCTGGGCGTGGCAGTATGAGCCTGTTATGGAGACAGCGAGCCTCATTTCCGCGTTCTTCGCGGCGCAGGTCGGGCAATTGCAGCTCGCAGCGGCAGCATTTCTGGCCCAGTCGAATCCGGACAGCGGAGCCTCGGTCGCACAATTGACCGATGCCGCGCAGCAGAATTTCGATCCGCTCGCCAACGTCGCCGCCGGCCTAGGGGCGAACCTCGACGTCAGTGCGTGAATTGTCGTCGTCGGCGAGCGCTGTGCCGCGACGGCAGAAATTCCACCAAGTCAAAAGTTTGATACGCGAAACCGCGTACGCCGAGATCAAATCTTCATCAGCCGTGTTTGCAAATTGAGTGCCGACACCCGCAGCAACGTCGCGCGGGCGGTTGTATATTGGCGCAGGAGGAAGGGGTGGTTGCGTGAGGATGCTTGAACATGGAGATAAGCCTCATCTCATCGCTCAGTGGCGCTCAGCTTGCGAGCTACCAGATAGCGGTCGCCGCACAGCTTGCTCAGTCGAATGCCTATGCTAACGCATTCTCGGTCGCACAATTGGACGCGGCGGCGGAGCAGAATTTTCACACGCGGCAGTACCGGGAGCGGTGTTGGCGCGTACCTCGACATCATCGCCTGATGGTGCTGTTGCGTAGTCGTGAATTGGCGGCTTCGCCGGCGATCAATTCGTGTTGCCAAGCGCCGCGCTCACCAGCTTCACGCCGTCGGCGCTCGCCCATTCGGCGGGCCCGGCCATTTCGCCGATTTCGCAGCCGGACCTGTCGATGATCAGCGTCGTCGGCATGCCGAAAGCCTTGCCGGCACTTTTTAGCTCCTGAAATACCTTCGCGCTTTGATCCGAATAATACGCCAGGTGCTTGACGCCGGCGTCTTTTAGAAAATTGAGCGGCTTTTCGGCGTCGCGGGTGTCGATATTGACGGCGACCACTTCGAAAGCCCTGACCGCCAAGGTCGGCCTGCAACGCGTCGAGCGCCGGCATTTCCTTGCGGCAGGGCACGCACCAGGTGGCCCACAGATTGAGCAGTACGGTGCGGCCACGCCAATCCGCCAGCGTTCGCTCGCGGCCTTCAGCGTCCTTGAAGCTCAGATCGGGGACCCGAAAGGGCGTGTGCGCCACGGCGAGCGCGGCCACCTCGCCATGCGCCAGCGGCGCGATCCGGGCTGCGATCTTGACCGCCGGCTCACAGGCCGCGGCGGCCGGATTGCTTCGCAGGTGTTCCATCCCGTATACCCCCGCCAGGACAATGAGAATTGCGACGGCCGTCGCAACAGAAAGCGCCCGGTAGCGGCGCGCGACGGGATGCGGCGGGGCGGATTGCTCGGACATCTAACAAAACCTCGGCGGACTTAACCATGAGCAACAAGATGTGGGGCGGACGTTTCGGCTCCGATCCCGATCCCCTGATGGAGGAAATCAACGCCTCGATTGATTTCGACCGCCACCTGTACCGGCAGGACATCGCCGCAAGCAAGGCCCATGCGGCAATGTTGGCCAAAACCGGCATCATTACGGCGCAAGATGCAAAGCGGATCGCTCACGGTCTAGACACGATCCTGTCAGAGATCGAAGCCGGCAAATTCAAGTTCAAGCGTGCGCTCGAGGACATTCATATGAATGTCGAGAGTCGCCTTGGCGAGCTGATCGGCTCGGCCGCCGGGCGGCTGCATACGGCACGCTCGCGCAATGATCAGGTGGCGACGGACTTCCGGCTGTTCGTGCGCGACGCGATTGACGGCATCGATGCCGCGCTTGCCGCCTATCAGCGTGCGTTGGCGCGAGAAGGCGCTCGAACATGCCGCGACCGTGATGCCGGGATTTACCCACCTGCAAACGGCGCAGCCGGTGACCTTCGGCCATCACCTGCTGGCCTACGTCGAGATGGCGGCGCGCGACCGCGGCCGCTTTGCCGATGCGCGGTCGCGGCTGAACGAAAGTCCGCTCGGTGCGGCCGCGCTTGCCGGCACGTCGTTTCCGCTCGATCGGTCGATGACGGCGAAGGCGCTCGGCTTTGCGCGCCCGACCGCGAACTCGCTCGATGCCGTCGCCGACCGCGATTTCGTGCTCGAGACATTATCGGCGTGCGCGATTGCCGCTGTGCATCTGTCGCGGTTTGCCGAAGAGATCGTGCTGTGGTCGTCGCCGCTGGTCAGTCTCGTCAAACTCTCCGACAAGTTCACCACCGGCTCCTCGATGATGCCGCAGAAGCGCAATCCGGACGCGGCGGAGCTCGTCCGCGCGCGGGCCGGCCGCATTGTCGGCGCGCTCACGGCATTGCTGATGGTGATGAAGGGATTGCCGCTCGCCTATCAGAAAGACATGCAGGAGGACAAGGAAGGCGCGATCGATGCATTCGGCGCGCTGGCGCTTTCGATCAGAGCCATGACCGGCATGGTGGGCGACATGGAGCCGGACGTGGCCCGGATGCGGCAAGCCGCCGGCGAGGGTTACGCCACCGCGACCGATCTCGCCGACTGGCTTACGCGTGCGCTCAAGCTGCCGTTTCGCGAGGCTCACCATGTGACCGGCCAGATCGTCGCCAAAGCGGCCGCCGCCGGCGTCGCGCTCGATAAACTGCCGCTTGCGGTCATGCAGGCGATCGAGCCGCGCATCACCAAAGCGGTTTTCGGCGTCCTTACGGTCGAGGCGTCGGTGAAAAGCCGGAAGGTCTACGGCGGCACCGCGCCGAATAGCGTGCGCGCCCAGGCCAGGCGGTGGCTGAAGCGTCTTAAAGGCAAAGGCTGAATTGCGGCGGCAGGAATAATAAACGCGGTGGCAAGGTGTTATTGCCAAAATCTCGCCGCCGCGGTGCGATCTGCTATGTTGCAGGAGCTTCTGGGGGACCGGTCTTTTGGCCTTTAAGCGCTTGAGCGTTGTTTTTGCACTGGCCGCGCTGACGGCCGCCGGGTTTATGCTCGCGGCCTGCGGCCGCAATGGGATGCCGCTCCCGCCGCCAGGCGCTACGCCGACACCCACCGCCAGCGCGACGCCTCCCGCCGGAACATCTCCGACCGGCGCTCCGGGCGCCAACGGGCCGACGTCGCAGCAAACCGCGCAGAAAAACGGCTTCGATACGTTAGGTAATCCGGTGGCTCCGGCCGGCGAGAAGAAGTCGTTCTTGCTCGACCCTCTGCTGATGCAATAGGCGCCCTGCGAGCAAATCGCTTCATCCTTGCCGGATGATGCTCTAAACACTGCCCCATGCATCACTTCGACTATCGCGGCGGCGTGCTGCACGCCGAGGCCGTCGACCTTATTGAGCTGGCGGATGCCGTCGGCACGCCGTTCTATTGTTATTCGAGCGCGACGCTGGAGCGCCACTATCGCGTGTTCGCCGGCGCCTTCGCCGATGTCGATGCGCTGGTCTGCTACGCGATGAAGGCCAACTCCAACCAGGCCGTCATCGCGACGCTGGCGCGCCTTGGCGCCGGCGCCGACGTTGTTTCCGGAGGCGAGTTGTTGCGCGCCCGCGCTGCCGGCATCGCACCGGACAAGATCATGTTCTCCGGCGTCGGCAAGACCGCGCATGAACTGTCGCTTGCGGTCGAGCAACGCATCCTTTGCGTCAATGTCGAATCCGAAGCGGAACTTGATCTGCTTGCCGAGATCGCGGCCGGCAAAGGCCGCGTCGCCGACATTTCGATCCGCGTCAATCCCGACGTTGATCCCAGGACCCACGCCAAAATCGCGACCGGCAAGGCCGAGAACAAATTCGGCATTCCGATCAGCCGCGCGCGCGAAGTTTACGCCCGCGCCGCCAGGCTCGAAGGTGTGCGCGTCATCGGCGTCGACATGCACATCGGCAGCCAGATCGTCGAGCTTGATCCCTTCAACGATGCGTTTGCGCTGTTGGCGGACTTCGTGCGGCAACTGCGCGCCGACGGCCACACCATCGGTCACGTCGATCTCGGCGGCGGCCTTGGCATTCCCTATCGCGAGGATAACGAGCCGCCGCCTGATCCGAGTGCCTACGCCGCGGTGGTCAAGCGCGCGACGCGCGATCTCGATTGTCAGCTCATCTTTGAACCTGGCCGCCTCATCGTCGGCAACGCCGGGATACTGGTCACGCGCGTGCTCTACGTGAAGCGCGGCGAGGCAAAGACCTTTGTGATCGTCGACGCCGGCATGAACGATCTGGTGCGCCCGACACTCTATGACGCGCACCATGACATCCGGCCGGTCCGCGAGCCCGATGTCGGCGCGCCGAGAATCATGGCCGACGTGGTTGGGCCGGTTTGCGAATCAGGCGATTTTCTCGCCCTTGATCGTTCCATGGTCGAGCCGAAGCCGGGCGACCTGATCGCCGTCATGACCGCCGGCGCTTATGGCGCGGTCGAGGCTGGCACGTACAACACCCGTGCGCTGGTCCCGGAAGTCCTTGTCAAAGCTGACAAATGGGCCCTGGTGCGGCCCCGCGTGAGTGCCGAAGAATTGATCGCGCTCGATCGCCTGCCGGAATGGCTCTGAGCTGGCTCTAATTTTGCTTGTGATATTTTGCATGGCACGGCTTCCTGCCGTTCTGGGCGCCTTGAACCCGCCCTCATGGTAACGTGTTGTGATGCGGAGTTTTCTCCGCGGAGATTGAGGTGACGGATACACCTTCGAGCCAACCTGCGCCGTCGCATCGGAGCCCAGAGCCGGTGGCAAGATCGCAACTTACCAGCGCATTGCGGCGCGCTCGCTGGACGATTTTCTGGGAGCGGCTGTGGCCGGCGCTGGCGACGCTCGCGACGGTCATCGGTCTGTTCCTGACGGTGTCCTGGCTTGGCCTCTGGCTCTGGCTGCCGCCGCTCGGCCGCGCCGCCGGCATGGTCGTGTTTGCGGTGTTGGCGCTCGCCGCGCTCATTCCGTTCGCGCGTCTTCGCATGCCGGCTGCTGCGGATGCGTTGAGCCGGCTCGATCGCCGCAGCGGTCTGCGCCATCGCCCGGCGACGACGATTGCCGATGAGCTCGTCGTCACGCCGCAGGATCCTTATTCGCTCGCGCTGTGGCGCGCGCACGTTGAACGCACGCTCGCTGCGGCACGCGCCTTCAAGGCGGGCTGGCCGTCGCCGCGCATCGCGGTCCGCGACCGCTATGCGGTGCGCGGTCTCGTTCTCATCGCCGCGATCGCGACTTTCCTCGCCACCGGCGGCGAACACTGGAAACGCATCACCGCGGCGTTCGACTGGCAGGGCGTGGTCTTGCCGGCGAATTTCCGTGTCGACGCCTGGGTAACGCCGCCTGGCTATACCGGCAAAGCGCCGATCATTCTCGCCGGCATCCATCCCGGCGAAACCGCGCGCCAGATTGAAACCAACGAACCGGTTTCTGTTCCGGCCGGCAGTACGCTCACCGTGCGCGCGACCGGCAAGCTTGATCTCGACGTTTCCAGCAAAGGCGGCGTGACTGCTGCGAAAGAGGACGTGCGTGCGCCGGCGAGCGCGCAGGAGTATCGGTTCAAGATCACGGGTACCGGCACCGCGACGCTGCGCGGCGCCGGCGACGATTTGACCTGGGCGTTCAACGCCATTCCGGACAAGCCGCCGACGATTGCACTCGCCAAGGATCCCGAGCAGCAAAATCGCGGCTCGCTGCTGTTGTCCTACCGGCTCGAAGACGATTATGGCGTGACTGAAGCGCAAGCGAAGTTTGCGCGCAAAGATGCGCCAAGCGCGGCGGGCGAGGCTGCGCGTCCGCTGTACGGGCCGCCGGATTTTGCGCTGGTGCTGCCGCAGGCGCGCACCAGAAACGGCGTCGGCCAGACCATCAAGGATCTGACCGATCATCCGTGGGCCGGCGCCGAAGTGGTGATGACGCTGGTGGCGCGTGACGAAGGCGGCAACGAGGGCAACAGCGAGCCGTTCACGTTCCGCCTGCCCGAGCGCGTCTTCACCAAGCCGCTGGCGCGGGCGCTGGTCGAACAGCGCCGCGATCTCGCGCTCGATGCCGGCGCGCGTTCGCAGGTAACCACAGCGCTCGATGCGCTCGCCATGGCGCCGGAAAAGTTTGCCCCCGACGCCGGGATCTATCTCGGGCTGCGCACGATCTTCTGGTCGCTGGTTCGCGCCAAGACCGACGACGACCTGCGCGAGGTAACCGCGCGGCTATGGCAAATGGCGGTCGGCATTGAGGACGGCGACGTGTCCGACGCCCAGGCCGGTTTGCGCAACGCCGAAGAGGCGCTGCGCCAGGCGCTCGAACGCGGCGCCAGCGATCAGGAAATCAAGCAATTGATGGATCAGTTGCGCGCCGCCATGGATCGCTATCTGCAGGCGATGCAGGAGCAGCTGAAGAACAAGCAGCAGCTCGCTCGTCCGCTCGACCGCAATGCGCGCGCGCTGCGCTCGCAGGACCTCAAGAGCATGCTCGACCGGCTGGAGAACCTGGCGCGCAACGGCGCCAAGGATGCCGCCCGGCAACTTCTGCAGCAGCTCCAGCAGATGATGGAAAACCTGCAGATGGCGACGCCGGACATGAACGGCGACGACCTCGGCGACATGATGTCGGAGCTCGACGACCTCGGCGACATGATTCATCAACAACAGGATTTGCGCGACCGCACTTATCGCCAGGGTCAGGATCAGCACCGCCAGAACGGCCAGCGTCAGCAAGGAAAGCAAGGGCAGGAGGGCCAGCAAGGCCAATCGATGGACGAGCTGCGGAAGAATCAGCAGGCGCTCCGCGATCGCCTCAAGAAACTCCTTGAAGACATGAAGAACCGCGGGTTCGGCCAGAACCAGCAGGGCAAGCAAGGCCAGCAGGGTCAAGGCCAGAACGGGCTGGATCAGCTTGGCCGCGCCGGCGATGCCATGGGCGACGCCGAGGGCAATCTCGGCGACGGCAATGCCGACAGCGCCGTCGACTCGCAGGGGCGCGCGCTCGACGCGCTGCGCAAGGGGGCCCAAGGTCTCGCGCAATCGATGCAGCAGCAGATGGGGCAGGGTCCCGGTCCCGGCCAGAACGGCCGGCTTGGTCTGCCGCGCGCGCAACGCGACACCGACCCGCTCGGCCGGCCGCTGCGCGGGCGCGATTACGGCGATGATGTCACCGTGAAAGTGCCGGGCGAGATCGACGTACAGCGCGCCCGCCGCATCATCGAAGAATTGCGCCGCCGCTTCGGCGACATGCTGCGCCCGCAGGAAGAACTCGATTACATCGAGCGGCTGCTGAAGGATTATTGAGCCCGGCAGTAGCGATTGGCAAAATAAAGCCGTGCTGGCGTGTTCTCATCCGCCATTCCCTACTTGCTATTTCGCAGCATATTCCCCTCATGAATGTTTCGCCGCCAAAGCAACAGCTGAAGTGGCTGCAGGCCCAAGTTGCCGCCGCACATTTCGCAATGATCGATGAGGCGCTTGCTGTCGCCGTAGCCGACCTCAGAGCGCTAAACGAAGACGATCTGGCTTGGGCCAGGCCTTATGTTGATCGGGCCCGCAACTCGGTCGCACGCGGCGACGTGATCTCTGGCGAAGAGTTTTTCAAGCGTCTGTGCGCGAAGATCAATGCTCTGCGTTCCGCATGACCCGTCTGGTCCTACCAGGGCGCCAAGTACGGGTGGCAGAACTTTTTCGGAAACCTCGAGCAGGTGCTGGCGCGGCGTCGAATGAGACCAACGCATTCCGTCATTGCGAGCGAAGCGAAGCAATCCAGCGCTGCGGTTTCGTTTTAGTAGGACAACGAAGCTTGCGTTCATTGCCGCGCTGGATTGCTTCGGCGCTTCGCTCCTCGCAATGATCGGATCGTGTTCACGCTAGACGAGCGGATCGCGCGATCCGCGCCCGCTCGTGTCGTACAGGAGGCCCCATTGAACTGGAATAAATCGATCCGGCAAATGCACCGCTGGGTGTCGATCATCTTCACGCTCACCGTCGCCGCCAACTTCATCGCCATGGCGCTGGGGAAGCCGCCCTCATGGCTGGTCTATTCGCCGCTGCCGTTTCTCTTTTTGCTGATGTTCTCCGGTCTCTACATGTTCGCGCTGCCGTATGCCGCCAAGCGGCGCAGCGGGTGATGTACCGGCTGATAGGCGCGAACGCCGGCGTACTTGGAGGGCGGGTTAGCCGAAGGCGTAACCCGCCTTTTCCTCGCCGTGGCAAGAACAAGATGGCGGATTAGCGAAGTGTAATCCGCCAACTCCGATGTACCAAAGTTGGCGGGTTACGCCTTCGGCTAACCCGCCCTACCGACTAATGCAGATGCCGCAGCTTGTCGGGGTTCCGCACCACATAGATCGCGGCGATCTTGCCGTCCTCGATGTCCAGCGCGGTTGTCTGAAGTTCGCCGTCGGCCTCCAGCGTGATGAAGCCGGGCAGGCCGTTGACGAAGCCGGTGCGGACGAGTTTCGAGGGGTTGTGCCGGAAGTGCGCGGCCAGAAACGCGTTGACCTTCATGACGGCGGCGAAGCCGACGACGGGCTCCAGCGAGGCCGATCGCTTGCCGCCGCCGTCGGCGTGGACGCTGACGTCGGCCGCCAGCATATCGCCGAGTGTTTTCATGTCGCCGTTGCGCGACGCGGTGAAGAACGCTTCGGCAAGCGCCAGGCCGTGTTGTTGGTCGACCGCAAAGCGCGGTCTCGCCTCGCGGACATGGGAGCGGGCGCGGGCCGCAAGCTGGCGGCAGGCGGCCGCATCGCGGCCGATGGTGGCGGCGACTTCTTCGAATTCCACCCCGAACACATCGTGCAGCAGGAACGCCGCGCGCTCGAGCGGAGACAGCCGTTCGAGCGCCAGCATCAGCGGCAGGGTGACGTCTTCGTCGGCGTCGGCTTCGACGACGGGATCGGGCAGCCACGGGCCGAGATAGGTCTCGCGCTGACGCCGCGCTGATTTGAGCTGATCGAGACACAGCCGCGTGACCGTGCGGCGCAGGAACGCTTCGGGTTCACGCACCGCGCCGCGGTCGGCTCCCATCCAGCGGATGAAAGCTTCCTGCACGATATCCTCGGCGTCGGCCACGGAGCCGAGCATGCGGTACGCGACCCGCATGAGCTTGGGACGCAGCGGGTCGAAACTCGCCGCCGCGTCCGCGTGGATGCTCTCGTGGCCCGCGGCCGCCATCAGGCAGCGACCCTCGCGGTGGCTCGGGCCGCAATGGACTTTGCTTCCGCCGGATCAACAAACTGGCGGAAGCCGACCGCGATGCGGTTCCAGCCGTTGATGATGTTGATCATCAATGTGAGCTTGACCTGCTCCGCTTCGGTGAACTGCGTCTTCAGGGCTTCGCGGGCGCCTTCCAGATCGTGGCCTTCGGAGAGCCGCGTCAGCGCTTCGGTCCAGCCGAGCGCCGCGCGTTCACTCTTGGTGTAGCAGGGGGCCTCGCGCCAGGCCGACAGCAGGTAGATGCGCTGCTCGGTCTCGCCCTTCTCACGCGCATCCGCCGCATGCATATTGATGCAGTTGGCGCAGCCATTGATCTGGGAGGCACGGATTTCCACCAGCCGGACGAGGGCCGGTTCCAGGCTCGACGCGATCGCGAGCGATGTGGCGGTCCACTTCTTCATGAGTTCCGGGGCCGCGGCAAAGAGTTCGTTGGCGTTCATGTTCGCCTCCTTCTGTTGGGTTCCGACATCATGACGAGCCAGAAGCCGCCCGTGTGACATCAACGCCGAGAATCTGGTGCAGGCGGTGCGACACCAACGACGAAGAAAGCCACAACCATCATGAAAGAAGCCCAGAATGCCGAGTTCCACATACGCTGCCTACGATGCCGCGCGCCCTTATTTCGAACTGGTCCGGGGAGCGCTGGGCGACCTCGTCGAGGGTACGCACTTCTTCGATATCGTCACTGACGACGTCGTCTACGAGGTCCTCTACGAAATGTCCGGCTGGCCTCGGATTATCCAAGGGCGCGCCGAACTGATGGCTCAGTTCAAGGGCTATTGCGACAACATCGAGCTGCAATCCGCCGACAAGTTGATTGTCCATAAGACGGACGATGGCCGTGTCGTCGTGATCGAATATGAAGTCCACGGGACTATCCTCGCGACCGGCGTGAAGTACAACAACCGGTTTTGCTCAATCATCAAAATTGAAAATCGGAAAATCGCGCACTGGAGGGACTATATGGACTCGCTCGCGGCCTGGAACGCCTTAACAGCGCGCGTGCGCTAAAACGAATATTCCAAGAGATCAAGAGATAGTGCCGTGATGCGAATTCTTATGATTGCTCTGATCGCTGCGGTTGCCCCGGCGCATTCCGGAGAACTGGCGGCTAACGACAGGCGCGTCCTGCCCGGCGCAGTTTCAAAATCGAATTCCGGCGAAGCCGATTGCGAAACCAGGATGCGGAAGCTCGATACGTCGCAAGCCGAAGGCGAAGAGCGCCTGGCCGAAAAGAACGCGGTCATCGACCATTGCGCCAGTCAGTACAAGAACGACAAAATGATCGCGAAGCTCGTCAGGGAATGCGCGAGATACGAGGAGCAGCCGGTCGTGAAGCAGCAGTTCGTCGCGGAGTGCCAGTTGGCGGCCTTCAATTATGCCAACGCCTGGTACACACTGAAGGCAGGGTTCCGGAAGTAACGTGGACGGTCTGATAAAGCGATAACGATCATGAAGAAAGCGACCATGAAGAAGACGAAGAGCGCCGCGACAAAAGCAAAAGAGGGCACCGCTCCCTCGCGATTGATCGACGCACGCATTAAGGAACTCGGTGATTGGCGTGGCGAGACGCTGGCGCGGGTCCGCAGCCTCATCAAAGAAGCCTGCCCCGACGTGGTCGAGGAGTGGAAATGGCACGGGGTGCCGGTGTGGGAGCACGACGGAATTATTTGCACCGGCGAAACCTACAAGGCCGCCGTAAAGCTGACCTTCGCCAAGGGCGCCGCTCTGGATGATCTTTCAAGTCTTTTCAACGCGAGCCTCGAAGGCAACGTGCGGCGCGCCATCGATATCCATGAGGGCGAACAGATCAACGAGAAGGCTTTGAAGGCGCTCATCCGCGCCGCGGTCACCGCCAATGCCGCGGCGCGCGCCCAACGGGGAGCCAAAAAGAAGTAAGCCCGGCTCGCGCGGGCGGATTTGCTTGCGCAATTGTTAATTTCTTCCAACCGAATGTTAACGGTTCCTTGCTAACGATCGCTGCGTCGCGCTTTCTATCCGGCGCCGGCGCAGAGGTTCTAGTGGCATCGATCGGTTCCGAGCACGCGCCGCGTCCGGTTTGGCGCTCGTCCTGGCGTCTGTCGTCGTCCGTCCCGTGGAGCGAAGAGATCAACAGGGCGGTGGCGCGGGCCCATGCGCTGTTCGCCGATGGCAGTGACTCTTCGCTGGTGCGGCGCCTTGCCGGCGCGGCTTTCATCATTCGCGTGGCCAGCGCGGCAATCGCCTTTGTTTCGCAAATTCTGCTCGCGCGCTGGATGGGCAGCTTCGAATTCGGCATCTACATCTATGCCTGGACCTGGGTGTTGCTGATCGGCGGCATGGCCGATCTGGGACTGGCCTCGGCGGCGCAGCGCTTCATCCCCGAATACACCGAACACAAGAAATTCGCGCTGCTGCGCGGTTTTCTCCGCGGCAGCCGCTGGCTTGCACTGGCGATATCGAGCGCCGTTGCGTGCGCGGGCGCGATCGCAATCAAGCTTTTGTCGCCGTATCTCGCGCCGGAGACGATCGTTCCGCTTTATCTGTCATGCCCGATGCTGGCGATGTTCGCGCTCTGGCAAGTGCAGGGCGGCATCGCGCGCTCGTACAACTGGGTCAATCTCGGACTTTCTCCGGTGTACGTGCTGCGCCAGCTCATGCTGCTGGTGTTGATGGGTCTTGCCTACGCCTTCGGCTTTGCGACCGATGCGGTGACCGCGACGATCGTCGGCGTCATTACGCTGTTGAGCGTCGGCGTCGGTCAGCTCGTGATCCTCAATCGCAGGCTCGGTGGCGTCGTCGAGAGCGGGCCGCGCGCTTACGCGCCGCGTGCCTGGCTCGCCACGTCGGCGCCGATCTTTGTGGTCGAGGCGTTCTATCTCCTGCTCAGCTATTCGGACGTGATCATCCTGCAGCAGTTCCGTCCGGCGAACGAAGTCGCGATCTATTATGCCGCGGTCAAGACGCTCGCTCTGGTCGCCTTCATTTATTATTCGGTGGCACAGACGATTGCGCACAAGTTCGCCGAATATCACGTCGTCGGCGACCACAAGCGGCTGACTGCTTTCGTGAAACAATCGGTGCGGCTGACGTTTTGGCCGTCGCTCGCTGCGATTGTTCTGTTGCTCGTGCTCGGGCGGCCGCTGCTGCGCCTGTACGGCGCCGACTTCGTCTCCGGCTATTATCTGATGTTCATCATCGCCATCGGCCTGTTGGCGCGCGCTTCCGTCGGGCCATCCGAACGGCTTCTCAACATGCTCGGCGAGCGGCGCTGGTGCGCGGCAGTCTACGGGACCTCGTTCGCGCTCGATCTCGTGCTTTGCGTCGTACTCATTCCCCCGATCGGGCTTGCCGGTGCTGCGATCGCCAGTTCGGTGGCGCTGGTGTTTGAATTGGCCAGTCTGTTCCTGGTCGCGAAATATCGCCTGGGCTTCCACTGCTTTGTGTTCGGTGGACCGCAGGACACTTAAAAGAGCACGGGCATGACGATCAGAGCCACGGCCGATCCAGCGCCGGGTGTCGGGCTCGAAGACGCCGCCGCCGCGATTGCCAAAGCCCGCCGCGCCACGCTTGCGGACCGCTACGCGGCCAATTCCTTTACGGTTGAGTGGCGCGCGCTGACCACGCTTGAGCCGATCGTCGCCGAATGGCGCGAACTCGCCGCCCACGCGCTTGAGCCGAATGTTTTCTATGAACCGGCATTCCTGCTCGCCGCGACGCCGGTTTTTGCTCGGGACGCCGGCGCCGTGCTGGTCTGGTCGGGCGGGGAGCCACGCCATCTCCTCGGGTTGTTTCCGGCGCGGATCGAAAAGCACCGGTACGGTCTTCGGCTGCCCGTATTGGTCGGCATGACGCACCCCTATGGCCCGCTGGGTGTGCCGCTGGTCGATCGGGAAGCCGCCGAACCGGTTATCACCGCTTTCTTTGCTCACCTTTCCGGGGATGCGGCGTTGCCGGGATTGGCGTTGCTGCCCTTGATTCCGGAAGACGGTCCATTCGCCGCGGCGCTCGATGCCATTGTGCGGCGCGCCCAGATGCGGATCGCCGATTATAATCCGCATCGGCGAGCGCTGCTGGCGCCGAGCGCCGAGCGGTCGCTTTATATTGAACATGCGATTGGCGGCCACCGGCGCAAGGAATTGCGGCGGCAGTGGCGGCGGCTGACTGAGGCCGGCGCGGTCCTGATCACGGCCGCCGCCGAACCCGCTGCCATCGGCCGCGCGCTCGAAGATTTTTTGGCGCTCGAAGCGGGCGGCTGGAAAGGTAGAGCCGGTACCGCCGCCGCTGATCACGAGCAGCTTCGGCGTTTTATCGCCGCGGCGGTCACGAACCTCGCCGCAGAAGGCAAGGCCGCGGTCAACCGCATCATGGTCGACGGGCGCGCTATTGCAGCGGCCATCGTCTTGCGGAGCGGGCGTTGCGCCTGGTTCTGGAAGATCGCCTACGACGAGACCTATGCGCGCTATTCGCCCGGCGTCATGTTGACCATTGAGCTCACGCATGAACTTTTGGATGATCCGGACATCGCGCGTGCCGACTCCTGCGCGATGCCAAACCACTCCATGATCGATCATCTGTGGCGCGAGCGGCTTGCGCTTTGCGACCGCCTGATTGCGGTGCGGCCACGCCCGCCATTTGCGTTGGCGCGAACTCTGGAAGGACTACGCGGCGCCGTTATCGCGCAAGCGAAGACGCTTCGCGGCCGCTTCCGCAAGCCGGGCGGAGCAAAGACTGGCGCGGAATTAGGCACTGCCCGTTAACCGTAAAAAAATGCCTCAGCGGATAATCTCACGCCATTGATCCTGGCGCCCTCGCAATGCCTTTCGGTCTCAGCCTGACTAAAACCTTTCGTCAATGGAAGCCCGTCATCTGGACGGGCGCCATCGGCCTTGCCGTCGGGATCGCCGGATTGAGTCTGATCGGGCTCGACGGAATTTTCCATGCCTTGAACGGCGTTCCCGTTGCCGCCAGCGCCGTCCTGTGCGGACTCGTGACTCTTGCCGCGTTGGGGATCGGCGCCTTGTGGGCACTGGCGACGGAGCGCCACCGCAATCTACTGGCAAGAATTGCGCTTAATAATATGACGCAGGCCTTGTGCATGTTTGATGACGCAGGCCGGCTCGTCCTTTGCAATTCGCCCTATATCGAAATGCACCTCCTGCGCCGGGAGCAATTGCGTGCCGGCATGCCGCTGCGCGAGATGCTCGATATCAGAATCGATAACGGCACCTTCACGGGCGATCCCGATCGTTACGCGCAGGAGTGCCTCAGGAACGCCGCCGAGGGGCGCAGCCAAAAGCGCACGATCAAGTTCAAGGACGGACGCACCATCGCTCTGGCCATGCAGCCGTTGCAGAACGGCGGCTGGGTGACGACGCACACCGATGTCACCGAGCAGTTTGTCGCCGAAGAGGAGCGTGATTCACTGCGCCAACGCGAGCAGGGACGCCTTGCCGCGGACGCACAGATCGCCTCGTTTCGCGGGCGCGTCGAGAACGTCCTGCAAATCGTCGGGCAAAGCGCCGCGGCCATGAAAGCGGCAGCGCAAAGCCTGCTGGTGACATCCGACCACACGCTGCAGCGGACCGAGGGCGCGGTCCGCGGATCCAACGCGGCGTCAGCGAACGTCGAAACCGCCGCCGCCGCCGCCGAGGAGCTATCCGCTTCGATCAAGGAGATCAGCCGCCAGCTCACGCAGGCCAACAAGGTGGTAAGCAGCGCCGCCACCGATGCCGCCGCCACGAACGACGACATCGCCGCGCTCGCCCGGGTGGCGCAGCGCATCGGCGACGTTGTGAAGCTTATTCAGGACATCGCCGAGCAGACCAATCTTCTGGCACTCAATGCTACGATCGAGGCGGCGCGCGCCGGCGAAGCCGGACGCGGCTTTGCAGTCGTCGCTTCGGAAGTAAAGTCGCTCGCGGTACAAACCGGGAAGGCGACCAAGGAAATCGCCAACGAAATATCGTCGATCCAGAGCTCGACCGGTGACGCCGTAGCCGCCATTCGCGCGATCACGCAACAGATGCAGGAAATCAACTCCCACAGCGCCGAAGTCGCCAGCGCCATCACCCAGCAGGAGCAGGCGACGGGAGAGATTTCGCACAATGTCGCCAGTGCCGCCAACGGCGCCAAAGCGGTCGTGTCGGCCCTCGGTGATGTCGCGACCGGTGTCACCCAGACCCGCAGCTCGGCGCAAACGGTGTTGGCGGCGTCGGAAGAAGTGGAAAACGCAACGGTCAAACTGCGCGGTGAGGTCGAAGACTTCCTCCGCACGGTGGCCATTTAAAGCAAAGCCAGCGCTGGATTTCGCGCCAAGTTCGCGACGAGTTCGGGTCGGCCAAATTTGCGAAGAAACCACCGGCTTGGGATAAAAGTGGGTCTTCGGGCTGTCCGTTAACCGATCGCGTTCAGTACCCATTAAGGCTCACCCGCGAATATCGGCGCCGGCGGTCTCTTTGAATTAAATCCCAAACATTTTGTCCGATGCTGGCCGCAATATTGCCTGCTGTTAGTTAATTTCGCGGAGTCCCGGATATGGCGCTTGTGCCCACCCTGGTGCGGACGATGCCGCGGTGGCAAATCGTCATCATCGGCGCCTGCTTTCTGGCGATTGCCGCTATCGTTCTTGCCAATGCGGTGATCGTGGCCAAGCTGCGTGAAGCGGCGCTCAACCAGGTCAGCCACGAATTGGAGCGGCGCAGCTTCGCAGTCGCTGCGCAAGCTCATCTTTCGCTGCAATCGGTCTCTCTGGTGCTCAACGCGGTGACCGAACGCCTTGCACCTAAACAGATCGAAGATCCGGATACGTTCCGCCGCCGCGCGGTCGCGTCCAACATTCAGCAAATGCTGGGGCAGCAGATCACCGGCCTGCCGCAAATCGAAATCCTTGGCCTGATCGACGCTGATGGCGACTTGATCAATTCGTCGCGGGCATTGCCGCCCGGGCGGTTCAACATTGCCGATCGCGACTATTTCGTTGCCTTCAAGAACGATCCGGCGCTGGAGCGGTACGTGAGCGCGCCGGTGCAGAACCGCAGCAGCGGAGTCCGCGGGATTGTCGTTGCGCAGCGCATACGAAGCGCCGACGGGACGACGCTCGGAGTGCTGGGCGCATTTATCAAACAGAGCTTCTTCGAAAGCTATTGGCATTCGATCATGGATCGTTCGGAGGACGAAAGCTCAATCTCGCTCAACCGGCTTGATGGCACTGTGTTGGCAAGGTTCCCGGCCACCGATGTAGTCGGCAACAAGTTCGCGGACGGCCTGCAAGTCCGGATGCGTAACGCCAAAGCAGCCGTGCTGCAAAAGCGCGGTTCGATCGATGGCAAGATGCGCATCGAGGCCGCCCGATCGCTCGATGAGTATCCGCTGTTTATCCTTTCGACGCAGAGCGAGGACGCTGCCTTGCAGGGTTGGCGCCACACCGCCTGGATTGCGGCAGCGGAGACGACCGGCGGCATCCTGGTCGTGCTCGTCGCCGGGTTTGGGATTTGGCGATGGTGGTCCGAACATCAGCACCGCTTGGAGGCCAAAGCCGGTCGGGCGGCGGCAGAACTTGCCCAGACCAAGGCCGCGGCCGCGCTCGAGATTCTAAGGGAAAGCGAGCGGCAGACGGCGCGACTCAGTGGTGCGATCGAGCATATGTCGCACGGCCTCTTGATGTTCGATGAACACGAACGTCTGGTGATGTTCAACAACCGTTTCCTGGAGATGCATGGGCTCTCCGCTGATGCAATCAAGCCGGGCTGCAGTTTGATCGAGCTGCTTCAACACCGTTTTGCCACCGGCTTGCTCGCTCAAGAGCCGGAGAGCTACCGCGATGATATATTGGAACAGCTCGCGGCGGGCCATACCGTGAGCCACGTGATCAAGACGACGGACGGGCGCGAAATTTCCGTCGTCAACCGGCCAATATCGGATGGCGGCTGGCTAACGACGCACGAGGACATCACAGAACGCCGGCAGTCGGAGGCGAGGATCGCGCACATGGCGCATCACGATGCCCTCACCGGTCTGGCCAATCGCGCGGCGCTCATGGAGCGTATCGAGGATGCGTGCGAGCGTTGTCGTCGATCGGAAGAGCAATTTAGCATCCTGGTGCTGGACCTCGATTGGTTCAAGCAGGTCAACGATACATTTGGTCATCCCGCCGGTGATGAATTGCTCAGACAGGTCGGTGCGCGACTCAAAACTGCGTTGCAGACAACTGATTTGCTGGCGCGGCTTGGGGGCG
Source organism: uncultured Alphaproteobacteria bacterium (assembly GCA_963727325.1). Taxonomy (GTDB): domain Bacteria; phylum Pseudomonadota; class Alphaproteobacteria; order Rhizobiales; family Xanthobacteraceae; genus BOG-931. The sequence continues at coordinate 34,316 of CAVSFV010000011.1, read as the reverse complement.
ATGAATTCGCCATTGTGCAAGTCAACAATACCGATCAAGGCGATGCCGCGGAGACACTTGCCGGCCGCATCATCGAACTTCTCGGAGATCCGTTTTTGGTCAACGGCAATGCGGTCAATATTGGTGCGAGCATCGGCATAGCATTGGCGCCGGAACACGGCTTTTACGCGGACGATTTGCTGAAGATGGCTGATCTGGCGCTTTACCATGCCAAATCACTTGGCCGAAATCGCCATGCGATGTTTGAGCCTGTGCTCGGCCGGGCCGTGGTGGAAAAGCACAACCTGGACAAGGAACTGCGTCGAGCGCTCGCGCGGAACGAGTTCGAACTCCATTTTCAGTCCATCGTCGACACAAAGACCCTGAAAATATGCAGCGCGGAAGCTCTTATCCGTTGGCGACATCCGAAAAACGGTCTGATAGTGCCGGATCGCTTCATCCCTTTCGCGGAAGAAACCGGTCTGATTCTCAAGATCGGCGAATGGGTATTGCATAAAGCCTGCCTCGAAGCGGTGAAGTGGCCATCGTTCATGAAAGTGGCGGTCAACCTCTCGGCGGTGCAATTGCGCAGCGCCACTCTGTTCGATCAGATCATTTGCGTCCTCGCCGAAACCGGTCTGCCGCCCGAACGGCTGGAGCTCGAAGTCACCGAGACCGCTCTGATCGAATACGGCACTGACGCTCCGGTGCTCCTGAAAAAACTGAGAAACCTGGGCATCACCGTAGCGCTGGACGACTTCGGCACGGGTTATTCATCGCTTAGCCAATTGACGATGTTCCCGTTCGATAAAATCAAAATCGATAAGTCATTTACCCGGAACATGACCAATCGCGCCGACTGCGCTGCGATCATCTCCGCTGTTTTGGCGCTGGCGAAGAGCCTGGATATCCACACGACCGCGGAAGGCGTCGAAAGAAACGAGCAGCTTCGCATTCTGGCGCTGGCGGGCGTCACGACCGTCCAGGGCTTTCTGATTCATCGGCCGTGTCCGGCATCCGAGCTCGACTTCGAAGCGGCCGTTGTCGCGGGAGCGGTGCAGAATGCCGCATAACGTTGACGAACTGCCGAATTTGAACGCCGGCGACAATCGCGCGCAGCCACGTCCCCGCGAGGGGGGTGTGGTGGCGCCGCAATCGCTGATTGATGAACTTGAAGAGGCAATCGCGAAAGACGACCTGCAACGCCGCGCCGTAGTGATGCGACGGCTTACGGATTTATTCGTCGTCGACGGCGCCGGGCGCCCAGAAGAGCACGTCGCCTTGTTTGACGATGTGATGAGCAGGCTGATTATCGCGATCGACAAGTCCGCCCGGGCGGAATTCGGCGAATTGCTGGCGCGGCATCCCAATGCGCCGAAAACCTCGCGTCTTTTGGCGCTCGACGACGAGATTGCGGTGGCTGCGCCGGTTCTTACCCATTCCCAGAGTCTCGACGATGAGACTTTGATCGAAACCGCAAAGACCAAAGGCCAGGATCATCTGTTCGCGATCACGTTGCGTCAATCGATTGGCGAGGCGGTGACCGACGTTTTGGTCGAGCGCGGCAACAGCAAGGTCGTCGTTAGTGCCGCGGCCAATCCCGGCGCCAGGTTTTCGGATTTCGGCGCCACGACGCTGGCGACCCGCTCGCGCGACGATGCCGAGCTTGCGCTGCGGGTCTGGTCACGATCCGACATTCCGCGGCAGCACTTGTTGAGCTTGTTTGCGAACGCCACCGAGGAAGTACAAAAGCAGCTTGAAGCGGCAGACAGGGGGAGTGCGCACCTGAGCCGATCGATCATCGCGCAAGCCAGGAACAAAATTCAGGCCAGGATGCGGGAAGGCTCCGCCAGCTATGCGGCGGCGCAGCCGTTCGTCGAGGCTTTGCACCGGTCCGGCGAATTGACGGGAGAGCGGCTGCTCGAATTCGCGCAACAGGGAAAATTCGACGAAGTCACGGTAGCTCTTGCGTTGATGTGCGACCTGCCGGTCGGACACATCGAGCGCGCCATGATGCACCACCAGGCGGATCATCTCATCGTCCTTGCCAAAGCAATCGGTTTGTCGTGGGAAACGACCAAAGCCATTTTGTTGATGCATTCGCCGACCAAAAGCGCGATCGCTGCAAAACTCGAGACGCACGGCGCAAGCTTTGCGAAGCTGCAACCGAAATCGGCAATGTCGGCGATGCAGTTTTACCGGTTGCGCGCTCGCGCCGAGGCGCAGCCGGAAACGCAGTTGTAACAGCCCGTCACTTTCTCAGATTCGCGGTGACCGCGACTTCGGTCGCCTTCTTCACTTCGGCATCGATGTAGCGGGCAAAATCCTCTGGACTGCCGCCGACCGGATCGATGCCGACCCGCCGCAATTGTTCGCCGATGTCGTGGTCTTGCAGCGCATCGTTGGCGACCCGGGCGAGCTTGTCGACGATCGACCGCGGCGTGCCGGCCGGCGCCAGCAGGCCGAACCAGAGGCCGAGGTCGTAGCCGGGCAATCCGGCTTCGGCCATGGTCGGAACGTTCGGTGCAATGCCGGCGCGTTGCGCAGTCGTGGCGGCCAGCGCTTTGAGCTTGCCGTCGTTGATCTGCTGGATGACGGCGGACGCCGGCGCGAACCAGAGCTGGATACGGCCGGCCAGTACATCGGTCAGGGCCTGTGCGCTGCCGGGATATGGCACATCGACGAGTCTGATACCCGCCATGATGTTGAGGAGCTCGCCGGCGATGTGCGTCGTCGTCCCGACACCGGACGAGCCGTAGAATATCTGGTTCGGCTTTTGTTTTGCGAGCGCGATCAGTTCGCGCAGATTGTTCACACCGAGCGAAGGGTGCGCGACCAGGATATTGGGTACCGACGCAACACGGACAATCGGCGCGAAATCCGTCGCCACATTGTAGGCCGGATCGATTGTGATTGCCGCATAGTTGGTCTGGGCGCTGGTCGCCATGAGCAGCGTGTAGCCATCGTTGCTGGCGTGGGCGACATAAGCGGCGGCAAGATTGCTGCTGGCGCCCGGTTTATTTTCGACCACGAATTGCTGGCCGAGCGCATCACCAAGCTTTTGCGCAAGCAAGCGCGCGGGCGTATCGGCGGCCGCTCCGGCACCGAATCCGACGATGACGCGTACCGGATGCGTCGGGTAATCCTCGGCGCGGGCAACGGATTCACTCAAGCTCGGCAGCGCGAGTGCCACGAAAAGACACGCGATTAGCCTCGCGGCGGAAATCATCATCGTCGGATGCCCTACCGCGCTCTCACCGGCCTGCCGCGTAGCCTTGCATGCCGCGCGCGTTGGCGGCGGCGCGCCGGCGCGGACCCTCGCGCGCGGCGGCGGTGAGGCGACCCTCCGACCAATCGGGGCCGACCTCGACGAGGTGGCCGCGGCGCTCCAGCTCCGCAATGGTTCGCCCGCGACACGCGACCTTCGACCACCAACACGCCAGGCCGCGCCTGCCTCGGCCAGAACGAAGAAGGGAAATGATCGGAGTGCCACGCCGGGGCGTCGATCGCCTGCTGAAGATTGTGGCCGGCATGGACATGGCGCAGGAAGAACTGCGGGATCCACTGGTCCTGCGCATCGCCGCCCGGTGTGCCCCAGGCGAGATATGGCTCGCCGTCACGCAAGGCGAGCGTCGGCGTGAGCGTGGTTCGCGGCCGTTTGCCGGGTGCAAGCGAGGCCGGATGACCCTCGTCAAGCCAGAACATCTGCGCACGGGTGCCGAGACAGAAGCCGAGTTCGGGAATGACCGGTGAGGATTGCAGCCAGCCGCCGGACGGCGTCGCCGACACCATATTGCCGGCTTGATCGATGATGTCGAAGTGCACGGTGTCGCCCCGCGTGCCGCCGAGCCGGCCGACGGTCGGTTCGCCGGTCCCGAGCCGGCCGACCGTCGGTTCTCCCGCGCCTGCTGCGGCGCCCGTTTTGCGTTCGCTAAAAAGCTTCACCACGGCCCCATAGCCTTCGATCGATCCCGGCCGCAATTCCATGGAGGCGGCGGCGGTCACGAGCCTGCGCCGCGTTGAATTGTAGGTGTCGGAAAGAAGCGTCGCCATCGGCACCTCGACGAAGTCGGGGTCGCCGTAGAACGCGTCGCGGTCGGCATAAGCAAGCTTCGCGCATTCGACCTGTAAATGGATGAAGTCGGCACCCGCCGGGTCGAGCCCATCAAGATCGAAGCCCTTGAGCAGCGCGAGCTGTTGCAACATCACCGGACCCTGTCCCCACGGTCCGGTCTTGCAAACCGTATAGTGGCGATAGTCGTAAGTAAGCGGGGCTTCGACGCGCGGCGTCCAGCGCGCCAGGTCGTCGCCAGTCAGCACGCCGCGATGCCGCGCCCCGCTCGTGTCCATGATGTCTTGGGTCCGGCAGAAGCGGTCAATTGCTTCTGCAACAAAACCTTGCGACCAGGATTTGCGAGCCCGCTCGATCTGAGCGACTCGATCGCCGCCGGCGCTTTCGGCTTCTTTCAGGATACGCAGATACGTGGCGGCGAGCACCTCGTTCGCGAACAGTGTTCCGGTTGGCGGCGGTGCGCCGTCCGGTAAATAGACTTTGGCCGACGTCGGCCAATAGGTGCGGAACAAATCGGCGACCGTGGCAATGGTGGCGTGGGTGCGCTCGAGGAGTGGATGGCCGTTCTGCGCGTAGCCGATGGCGGGCGACAGCACCTCGCGCAGCGCAAAGGTGCCGTAGTCCCGCAGCAGCAGCATCCAGGTTTCGAATGTGCCGGGCACGCAAGCGGCAAGAAGCCCGGTGCCGGGTACCAGATCGAGGCCTTCGCGGCGATAGTGCGCGATGGTGGCGGCCGCAGGCGCCGGGCCCTGGCCGCAGATCACTTCCGGCTTACCGCGCCGAACGTCGTAAACGATGAGCGGCGCATCGCCGCCTGGGCCATTTAGATGCGGCTCGACCACCTGCAGCGTAAAGGCGGTCGCGACGGCCGCATCGAAGGCGTTGCCGCCCTTCTCCAGCATTGCCATGCCGACCGCTGTGGCAATCCAGTGCGTCGACGCGACGACACCAAAAGTGCCATCGATTTCCGGGCGTGTCGTGAACGGGTTCGGATTGACGAAGCTCATGCGGGCGAAACTATCATGCCGCCCGCATCATGCCACGTGGTTGAAGGCTTAGCTCGAACTCGGCGTCGCCGGCACAAATTTGAGCGCTACGCCGTTCATGCAATAGCGCAACCCCGTTGGCTTCGGACCGTCGTTAAAGACGTGGCCGAGATGGCCGCCGCAACGCCGGCACGAAACGGCGGTGCGTACCATGCCGAAGGTCGTGTCCTTTGTTTCAATGACGGCATTGTCGAGCGGGGCCCAAAAGCTAGGCCAGCCGGTGCCGCTTTCGTATTTGGTTTTGGACGAATAGGCCGGCAGGTCACAGCCCGCGCAGGCGAAGGTGCCGGCGCGATGTTCATTCAGGAGCGCACTGGTGAAGGGCCGCTCGGTGCCCTCGTGCCGCAGCACCTGGTAGGCTTCGGGCGTCAATATCTTCCGCCATTCCGCGTCGGTGTGGGTGACTTCGAAGCTGGTCGCCGCCGTTGCGCCAAGCGGCCGCAGCAATCGGCCGAACGCCAACGCTGCTATTGCGGCGGTGCCGGCGAAGAGTGTTTGGCGGCGCGTGAGCATGAGCATCCTCCTGGAGCAACGCCAGTGTATACGCCAAGTAGCCCGAATCGTCACGCATGGGACCGGTAACGGCGGAGGCAATATTTGGTGAAGTACTCGGCAGACGCGATGACGGGGCGGGGAGCCGATCAAATCCTTCGGCTGTCATAGGCCCAATGCAGCAGAGCCTGGCGCTGCCGGGGCCGGCAGGCGACATCCCCCGGTTCGCAGTTTCTTTGAACCTGGCCAATGTGTCGCCGGATCGCCTTCCAGCGCTTGATCTGCCGGGCATCCTCAGCCGGGAGACGGCGGCCCATATAGTAGCGGCAATACCACTGAAACCAGCCGCGGGGATCGTCCGCGTAAATCCATCCCTTCTTGCGCCAAACCGACAGCGGCTGGCTGGCGTCAACGCCAAAGTAATTCAATGCACGGTCGCGGTGCTTTTTGGCGAGCTTCGCGTGCTCAAACCAGTTGCGCGGAAACTCGCGCTTGCAATCGGTCATGTACTTGCCGCCAAACACGCCGAGCTGCAGCATGTCCTTGGGCGTCAGTTCGGGACGAAATTCCGGATCGAAGTTGCGACCGGTGGCGGCCGAGATGGTGTAGCGATAATTTCGCTGCATCCTGTCGTTCACCGTGACGGTTTTGTTGTTCTTGCTATTTTTCTTTGCCACCTTCGTCGCCGCCTGTCGCTGCAGATACCCTAGCGCAACCGATCTCCAAAAAAAGAACCGGGCCCTTGCGGGCCCGGTCTAGGGTCGTCAGCGTGGGGGCGCCAACGATCGCCCTTCAGAGGGGAAGGCTGCATGTTGACGGCTGCCGGTCTTGGGGAGGATAGCAACCGCGTCGTGCAGCAGAACGCCAATATGCGACGACGCATCGTCACTGCACAACGCGATAGCTGGCATGTCAGCCATGCGCTATAGGCAAGATGTCGAAGCGCGCGGCAACAACAATCACGTCCGACAACGCGCCGGTCTTGCTGAATTGCAATAACGCAGACGCGACGACTAGAAATTCCAGCGCTGCGCGTTGGCGACGAGAAAATCGCGGAACGCCTGAACGCGTGCGACTGTTTTGAGCTCTTCCGGATAAACAAAATAAGCGTCGAGCGCGATCGGATCGGCGTCGGAGAAAAGCTGCACCAGACCGCCATCGCCTTCGACCAGATAATCCGGCAGCATGGCAATGCCGATGCCGCGCTGGCAGGCGCGCAAGATGCCGAGAATGTTGTTGATGATGAGATGCGGCGTGCGCGGCCCTTTGCCGTTGCGCGCCACTTCGGTGAGGTAGAGCGACCGCTGCAGGTATTGCGGCACGTTGCCGCCGAGCATCAGGATGCGGTGGCTGTCGAGGTCTTCGAAAGCTCGCGGCGTCCCGTAGCGCTTGAGATATTCGGGTGAAGCGTAAACGTGGAAATGCACCGAAAACAGCTTGCGCTGGATCAGATCGGGCTGTGTCGGCTGGCGCAGGCGGATGGCGACATCGGCCTCGCGCATGGCGAGATCGAGTTCCTCTTCGGTCGTCAGCAGCGTGATGCGAACTTCCGGGTAAAGCTCGACGAACTCGCCAAGGCGCGGCGTCAGCCAATGCACGCCGAGGCCCGGAGTTGTCGTCACGCGGAGGTCGCCATTCGGACGTTCCCGGCTGTCGGTCAGTTTCGCGCGTGCCGCCTCCAGTTTCATGAACACATCGTGCGCGGTGCGAAACAGCAGATCGCCTTGTTCGGTCAGGATCAAACCGCGCGCATGGCGGTGAAACAGCGAGACCGCAAGTTCCTGCTCGAGCGCGCTGACCTGACGCGACACCGCCGATTGCGACAGCCCTAACTGCTCGCCGGCATGGGTGAAGCTGCCCGCCTCGGCTGCAGCATGAAATACTTTGAGTTTATCCCAATCCATTGTTCCGCTTTCTGGACTCTCCAAAAACGGGAGAGATAAAAATCATTCGGCCGCGATGCGCGGCTCGGCTTCGCCATGCGCCGCGAGAAACTTCTCGGCCTCAAGCGCGGCCATGCAGCCGAGGCCCGCGGCGGTAACAGCTTGTCGGTAAATCTCATCGGCCACGTCGCCGGCGGCAAAAAGGCCCGGCACCGAAGTCGCCGTCGAATGTGGGGCGGTCTTGATGTAGCCCGACGGTTTCATTTCCACCTGGCCGGCGACCAGCGAGGTCGCAGGACTATGGCCGATGGCGATAAAGATGCCGTCCACCGGGCATTCGGTCAGCTCGTCGGTCTTGATGTTGCGCAGCACCGCCGCTTTGACTTTGAGTGGATTTTCGTCGCCGCTAACATCGGCCAGAACGGTGTTCCAAAGCACCGAGATTTTTGGGTTGCGGTAGAGACGCTCCTGCAAAATTCGCTCGGCGCGGAAGCTGTCACGCCGGTGAACGACCGTGACCTTGTTGGCGAAATTGGTGAGAAACAGCGCTTCTTCGACGGCGGTGTTGCCGCCGCCGATCACCAGGACTTCCTTATTTCGGTAAAAGAACCCGTCGCAGGTGGCACAGGCGGAAACGCCGTAGCCGCGAAACTTCTGCTCAGAGGCCAAATCGAGCCAGCGCGCCTGGGCACCCGTCGCCAGAACAAGCGCGTCCGCGAAATAAACGTCGCCGGAATCGCACTCGATTCGGAACGGCCGCTTGGCAAGATCGACCTGGTTGACGTGGTCGGGGACCAACTTGGTACCGACATGCGCCGCCTGCTTCTGCATCTGCTCCATGAGCCACGGGCCCTGGATCACGTCGGCGAAGCCGGGATAATTCTCGACGTCGGTGGTGGTGGTGAGCTGTCCGCCGGTCTCGATACCCTGAATGAGGATTGGGTCGAGCATGGCGCGGGCGGCGTAGATCGCGGCCGTATAGCCCGCGGGACCCGAGCCAATGATGACGAGCTTAGCGTGGATAGTCTGGCTCACCGGCTTATCCGTCTATTACGGCAGTCGTTCGCCAACGAATACTGCCAAGGCCCCCGCGACGTCGGCGGTTGAGGGTGGCCGTCCGAGCCCAATCGAGAGGGATCCCCAGCCATCCGTCTGGAATTTAGGTATTTTCAGGAGCTATGCAAGCTATGCAACCCGTTACCCCCAAAAACGGTATATGGCCAAAAGGCCATTAAAATCAAGGCGATGAATAGGCGAGGCTCGTCGTGGTGTCGTTTGCGACGGCCTCACTGTCCTTCCCCATAAAAAAACCGCCGCGAGAGACCTCGCGGCGGCCGGCTGTTCGAGAGGGAGGTAACGACTCAGCCGAGCGACTGCTTCACCCGCTCCGGCGTCATGGGAAGGTGCCGCAGTCGTTTCCCGGTCAGCTGCGCGACTGCGCTGGCGATCGCCGGGGCGACAGCCGGAACACCCGCTTCGCCGATCCCGGTGGGCGGATCGTTGGTCGAAATCACGGCGACTTCCATCGGCGGGACGTCGGACATTCGCAGCACCGGATAGGTGTCGAAGTTCGTCGCCTGCATCACGCCGTCCTTGATGACGATCCGCTCGATGAGAGCGGCGCCGAGGCCGAACGTCATGGCGCTCTTGATCTGCGCCGCAACGTTTTTCGGTTGCACCACTTGGCCAGGATCGACCGCCGCCCACAGATGATGGACCTTGATCTGACCGCTCTTGGTATCGACCGAGACTTCCGCCGCCACCGCGGTATGGCTGTTCAGCGCATCCGAGTAGGCGATGCCGACGGCGCGGCCATTCCGCTTGGCCTTGTAGTTTGACATTTCCGCCGCGCGCTTAAGGACATTCGCCGCGCGCGGCGCGTCTTTGAGCATCGCCAGCCTGTAGTCGAGCGGATCCATCTTTTTGAGCGCGGCGATCTCGTCCATCATCGTTTCGATGGCGAATTTGGTGTAGCCCGCCGCGATGCCGCGCCAGGCGCCGACGTCGATGCCGCGCGCAGACCGCACCCACTCGACGCGGTGGTTTTTCACCCCGTAGCTCATTTCGCCGCCGCCGCCGGAGACGATATCCTGCTTGATCTTGGCCCACAGGTCGGGCGGCAAGATACGCGCGAGATAGGATTCGTTGACGATGCGCTGACGCCAGCCGACGATGTTGTTGTCGGCATCAAGACCGATCTCGATCCGCTGCGCGGTCAAAGGCCGCAGCTTGTCGTTGCGGATATCGTCCTCGCGATTCCAGATCATCTTCACCGGCTTGCCCGGCACGTTGAGAGCCAGGATCAGCGCCATGATCGTGTCATCGCCGTCCGAGCGCCGGCCGAAACCGCCGCCGAGGAGCTGGGTGTGGACATGGACTTTGTCCGGCGTGGTCTTGCCGATGACCATGCCGAGAATCTTCATCGTGCCCGGCGATTGATTGCCGGACCAGATGTCGATCGTGCCGTTGTCCACTCTTCACCGTGACGTTCATCGGCTCCATGCACATGTGCGAGACGTGATCGGAGAAGTAATCGGCGGTGATGACCTTGGCGGCGCCCTTAACCGCCGCGTCGGCATCGCCAATCTTCACCATGTCGACGCCGGTCTGGCTCCAGTCGGCGGCGATCGCACGATAGTCCTGCAACACGCGGTCCTGGTCGTAGGTCTGGGCCGGCGTTTTCTTGGTCCAGGTGACTTTGAGCAGGCTTTTGGCCTTCATCGCCGCGTCGATCGTTTCGGCAATGACGCCAACGCCCGACGGAAGCGTCACGATCTTGACAACGCCTGGCACCGCCTTGGCTGCGGCGTCGTCGATCTGCTCGGCGCTTTCATACTGCACCTGCGGGAACAGGACCGACGCGTACAGCATGCCAGGCAATTGCATATCGATGCCGTATTGCGCCGTGCCGTTCACTTTTAGGGGCACGTCGACGCGCCCGGTATCCTTGCCGATGAGACGGAATTGCGAGGACGGCTTGAGGTCCGCCTTTGTCACTTCCGGCAGCGGGTTTGGCACTGTCGCGGTCTTGGCGATGTCGCCGTAGCTGATTTTGCGCTTCGACTTGGCATGGACGACCATGCCCGGCTCGGTGGTGAGTTCTTCCGCCGGGACCTTCCAGGCCGCGGCCGCATTGGCGATGAGGATTTTTCGCGCTTGCGCGCCGGTCAGCCGCAGTTTTTCGTAATAGCCGGTGACCGAGAAGCTGCCCACGGTGGTCAGCTGCATGTTAAAGCCCGGATTGCCGTAGATCTGAGCGTCGTCCGGCGTTTCCGAGATCCGTACTTTGCTCCAATCCGCATCGAGATCCTCGGCGAGAATGAGCGGCAACGAGGTGCGCACGCCCTGGCCCATCTCGACCATGGGCGCGACGATGGTGACGATGTTGTCTTCGCCGATCGTGACCCATGCGTTTGGATTGAATGCGCCGGCGGCTGACGCCGTTTCGCTACTGGGAACCGAGCCGAAGGCGACGGCGACGCTGAATGCGCCGGTGGTCACCAGAAAGGAGCGGCGTGAGAGCGCTTGAATGTTGGTGTCGTTTAACATGCCGGCCTCCCTACGCGACGCTCTGAATGGCTTCGATGATCTGGGCGTAAGTGCCGCAGCGGCAGATGTTGCCGTCCATGTGCTGGACGATCTGCTCGCGTGTCGGTTTTGGATTCTTGGCGAGAAGTTCGGCCGCCTGCATGATCTGCCCGGACTGGCAGTAGCCGCATTGCGGGACCTGATGGGCGATCCACGCTTTCTGCAATGGATGGCTGGAATCCGGCGACAGTCCTTCGATCGTCGTCACCTTCTTGTTGGCCACTTCCGAGAGCTGCGTCTGACAGGAGCGCACAGCCTTGCCATTGATGTGGACGGTGCAGGCGCCGCACAGTCCGGCGCCGCAGCCGAACTTGGTGCCGGTGAGTTTGATATGTTCGCGAATAATCCAAAGCAGCGGCGTGTCAGCATCGGCTTCACGCTCGCGGGTTTGCCATTGATCGTAAAGGCAACCGTCGTCATGAGACCTCCCCTTCGTTTGGTGCTCGTGAGATTATGGCTTACGTTCTCCGCGCCTCATTGAGATCGGGTGCGGTTTGTGTCGTCCGCATTTCGGACGGGACTCAGTATTGTTAGGCGAACTTTAGAAGCGCTACAAGATCAACAATTGCGCCCAACGCGCGTGGAACGCCGCCCACCAAGGAATTTCAGAAACGCGAAACGCGCAGATTCTTGCGGCTTGTTCGCCGAGGAATTTGCTGCTTCGTCACTCAAACAATCGAGACGAGAAACAAACAGCAGTCGGAAAAGGCCCGGCGTCATCGAAGTGGCCTCGCTCGACGCGCTAGGCCACTTCGGCGCTGGTTAGGGTCCGGCAGATGCGCCGGCGCCCCTATTTCCACTCGACTTTGACGATTTCGTAGGCCTTGGCGCCGCCGGGCGTCACCACCTCGACCTGGACGCCCTTTTTCTTGCCGACCAGGGCGCGGGCGAGCGGGGAGGTAATGGAAATCCTGCCCTTCTTGGCGTCCGCTTCGGGCTCGCCGACGATCTGCCAAACCGCCTTCTTCTCGGTATCCTCGTCGATCAGGGTGACGGTCGCGCCGAAGGTGATGGTGTCGCCGGAAAGCTTCGACACATCAATAATTTCGGCGCGCGCAAGCTTGTCCTCCAGCTCGGCGATGCGGCCCTCGTTAAGCGATTGCGATTCCTTGGCGGCGTGATACTCGGCGTTTTCCGAGAGGTCACCGTGGGTCCGCGCGTCGGTAATCTGCTGGATGATGCGGGGCCGTTCCATCTGCTGGCAGTGCTTGAGTTCCGTCTCAAGCGACGAATAGCCCGCCGCGGTCATCGGTATTTTATCCATCGGTCTCAATCTCCATAGGTCATAGAGACAAAATTCGAGCCGCGGACCGGAGCGTCGTCCGGCCTCGCGACCAAAAGCCTGTCTCTACTGCCGGCGCTCGCGCTGGTCCGCTGCTGGATCAGTGGCGGCCGCAAAATAACTTTGCAGCGCACATACCTCGAGGTCGCCCCCGAGATAGGCCTTGATACCCTGCGCTGCGGCGACGGCCCCTGAGAGAGTGGTGTAGTATGGCACTTTATGCAAGAGGGCCGCCCGCCGCAGCGAGCGGCTGTCGGCGAGGGCGGTCGCCCCCTCGGTGGTGTTGAAAACCAGCTGGACCTCGCCGTTTTTGATGGAATCGACGATGTGCGGGCGGCCTTCGGCAACTTTGTTGACCTTGACCGCGGCGACGCCCTCGCCGGCGAGATAGCGTTGGGTTCCCGAGGTCGCCAGAACCCGAAAGCCGAGGCCGCCGAGCAGGCGGATCGTCTCGAGAATGCGGGGTTTGTCCGCATCCTTGACCGACACAAACACGGTGCCTTTTCTCGGCAGTCGGGCGCCGCCCCCGAGCTGGCTCTTGACGAAGGCGACATTGTAGTCGCGGTCGATGCCCATGACTTCGCCGGTCGACTTCATCTCCGGACCAAGCACAGTATCGACCTTGTCGCCGAAGCGGGCGAACGGAAATACCGCTTCCTTCACGCCGATATGGCGGGCGGCGGCGAATTCGAAGCTCTGCGGTTTCAGTTTAAAGCTCGCGAGCGTCTCACCGGCCATGATTCGCGCTGCGATTTTGGCGGCCGGGACGCCGGTGACCTTGGCGACGAACGGTACGGTGCGCGAGGCGCGCGGATTGACTTCGAGCACGTAAATATCGCCGTCCTTGATGGCGTATTGCACGTTCATCAGGCCGCCGACCTTCAGCGCCAAAGCCAGCGCCCGCGTTTGCCGGTCAAGCTCGCGGATCACATCAGCCGACAGATTGTGCGGCGGCAATGAGCAGGCGGAATCCCCCGAATGGATGCCGGCCTCTTCGATGTGCTCCATGATGCCGGCGATGTAGCTGTCGCGGCCGTCTGCGAGGCAATCGACGTCGACTTCGACCGCGTCGGTGAGGTAGCGGTCGATCAGCAACGGCCGCTTCTCCGACACCGCAAACTCGGACGGGCGATCGAGATCGGCCGCAAGCCGCACCACATAGCGGTCGATCTGGTGGCCGTCGTGCACGATTTCCATGGCGCGGCCGCCGAGCACGTAGGAGGGGCGGATCACGATCGGATAACCGATCTCGTCGGCGATCGCTCGGGCTTTTTCCGGGCTGGTCGCAATCCCGCTTTTCGGCTGGCGCAGCCCGAGCCGGTCGAGCAATTGTTTGAAGCGGTCGCGGTCCTCGGCGAGGTCGATGGCGTCCGGCGACGTGCCGAGGATCGGCACCTTCGCTTTTTCCAGCGGCTCGGCGAGCTTGAGTGGCGTCTGGCCGCCGAATTGCACGATGACGCCGTGCAGCGTGCCGTTCTTGCGCTCGGTATCGATGATCTCGATGACGTCCTCGGCGGTGAGTGGCTCGAAATAAAGCCGGTCGGACGTGTCGTAGTCGGTCGACACCGTTTCCGGATTGCAGTTGACCATAATGGTCTCGTAGCCGACCTCCTTCAGCGCGAAGGCGGCATGGCAACAGCAATAATCGAACTCGATGCCCTGACCGATGCGGTTTGGACCGCCGCCGAGGATGACGACCTTCTTTTTGTCGCTCGGCGTTGCCTCGTCGCTGGCCAGGCCGGCGAAAGGCTGCTCGTAAGTCGAATACATGTAGGCGGTCGGCGAGGCGAATTCGGCGGCGCAGGTGTCGATGCGCTTGAACGTCGGCCGCACCCCGAGCGCGCGGCGGCGGGAGGACACTTCCTCGGTGGTAAGACCGGTGAGCCTGCCGAGCCGCGCATCCGAAAATCCCATGGCCTTCAGCCGGCGCAACACGTTTGCGGTGGCCGGCAAGCCCTTGGCGCGAATCTCGGCTTCCGTGTCGATGATGCCGCGGATTTGCTCAAGGAACCACGGATCGATGTGGCAGGCGGTATGGATCTCGGCATCGCTCATGCCGTGGCCGCATGGCCTGCGCCACTTTGAGAAGGCCGTCGGGCGACGGCGTGCCGAGGGCTGCGCGAATCGCGTTCTTGTCGTCGCCTTCACCGAGGCCCGGGATCACGACTTCGTCGAGGCCGGTGAGTCCGGTTTCCAGCGACCGCAACGCTTTTTGCAGGCTCTCGGCAAAGGTGCGGCCGATCGCCATCGCTTCGCCGACCGACTTCATCGAGGTGGTGAGCACCGGCTCGGCGCCGGGAAATTTCTCGAAAGCGAAGCGCGGGATTTTGGTGACGACGTAATCGATGGTCGGCTCGAACGAAGCCGGCGTCGCGCCGCCGGTAATGTCGTTTTCGATTTCATCGAGCGTGTAGCCGACGGCGAGCTTGGCGGCGACCTTGGCAATGGGAAAGCCGGTCGCTTTCGAGGCCAGCGCAGAGGAGCGCGACACCCGCGGATTCATCTCGATGACGACGAGGCGGCCATCCTGTGGATTGACCGCGAACTGCACGTTGGAGCCGCCGGTCTCGACGCCGATCTCGCGCAGCACCGCGATCGAAGCGTCGCGCATGATCTGGTATTCTTTGTCGGTGAGTGTCAGCGCCGGCGCCACGGTGATCGAGTCGCCGGTATGCACGCCCATCGGATCGACGTTTTCAATCGAGCAGACGATGATGCAATTGTCGTTCTTGTCGCGAACGACTTCCATCTCGTACTCTTTCCAGCCGAGCACGGACTCCTCGATCAGCACTTCGCTGGTTGGCGACGCGTCGATGCCGCGCTCGACGATTTCGATGAACTCCGCCCTGTTGTAGGCGATGCCGCCGCCGGTGCCGCCGAGCGTGAACGAGGGCCGGATGATGGCGGGCAGCCCGATGTCTTCGAGCGCTTCAAGCGCTCCGATCAAGGTCTTGATCTGGTGCGAGCGCGGCGTTGCCAGCCCGATCTTGGTCATCGCCTCGCGGAACAGCTTGCGGTCTTCGGCTTTGTCGATGGCGTCGGCGGTAGCGCCGATCATGGTGACGTCGAACTTTTCGAGGACGCCCATGCGCCGCAGCGATAGTGCCGTATTGAGCGCCGTTTGTCCGCCCATGGTCGGCAACAGCGCAAAGCCGCCCGGCAGGACATGCCGCTCCTTGGCGATGATCTTGGCGACGATCTCGGGCGTGATCGGCTCGATGTAGGTCGCATCCGCCAGATCCGGGTCGGTCATGATGGTCGCCGGATTGGAATTGACCAGTACGATCCGGTAACCCTCGGCCTTAAGCGCCTTGCAGGCCTGGGTGCCCGAATAGTCGAACTCGCAAGCCTGGCCGATGACGATCGGTCCCGCACCGATGATCAGGATCGAGGAAATGTCAGTCCGCTTGGGCATGGCTTCCGTATCTGCGGGCACAAAAAAAGGGCGCGCTTATTGCGCGTCCTTGGCCCAAGCGCCGGGGGCTCGGCCCCGCGCGCGCGCTGCTTAGACCAGAAACGCCGGGCAGGGAAGGGGTTTGGCCCTGTTCTGGCCGCAGGACTGGGGCTCGCGCCGATTTAACCCCTGCTGACTGACTTTGCGGCCTGACACGCAACTTTGTGGCCACGCCATCGTTATTCAAGGGCAATAGACGACCGATCCCCGCCCGATGCTGCTCAAACGTTCGGATTTGCCGTTCTGGATTAGCGTCGGGGCGACACCTGGATAACGCGCCGTTCAAAGCCGGCGGTCATTCCTTCGCTTGTTCAGTGCCTGATTTGCCCGAGAGCTTCCCGTTCAGGGACGTCACCGCGTGATAAGCGTCGGCAAGGCCCGCGCCGAAGTCGGCTTGCTCGCCGGCCGGACCCAGCGGTCTGGCGGTCGAGATGATGATCGACCGGACTTCGGCCGGCGTGAGCGACGGCTTCTCTTCCAGCAACATGGCTGCGATGCCGCTGACATGCGCCGCCGCAACCGACGTGCCGGTGGTGATCTGATAGGAGTTGCCGGGCGCGAGTGCGAGAATGTCAACGCCTGGAGCCGCAATGGCGATATATGAGCCGCGGTTCGCCATTTCGAACACGTCGTCCTGGCTGTCGGTAGCGGTCACGGCGATCACGTCGGGATCGGCGGCCGGATAAAGCGGTGCAGATTTTGGTCCCGCGTTGCCGGCCGCGGCAACGAGCACGATGCCCTTGTCGTAGGCGGCCGTCAGCATCCGGTGCAAGGTAGGATCCGCCGGGCCGGCAAAACTCATGTTGATCACGCGCGCCCCGTTGTCCGCCGCCCACTGCAAGCTCTTGTAGATCGCGAATGAGGTTGCCTTGGCGCCGCCGGCTGAATTGTCGAACGCGCGCGCCGCCAGCAGATGCGGGCCGAGCGTGATGCCGGAAAGTTTGCCGTGGGCGGCGATGGCGCCGGCCATGGCAGTGCCGTGAGATTGCGGAGTCTCGTCACCGCCGAGCGCATCGAAGTGTTTTTCGATCGCGCCGGCAAGATCCGGGTGCTTGGCGTCGATTTCCGAATCGATCACAGCGATCGCAATATTTTTCCCGGTTGCGACTTGATGCGCTTGTTCGATCTGCAGCTTGCCGAGAACGTATTGCGCTGCATCGCCGCCCGTGTTCGAGGAAATCTTTGTGGCGTCTTCCTGCAATGTGAACAGATAGTTGGGTTGGGCGCTGGCGACCAGGCGTTCGTTCTCGATCGTGCCGATTGTATTTGCGACCGTACTGCCGCTGGCGATCTGCCAGCGATAGAGCGTGAGGTCAATCAGCGGGAAGCTCTGGGATCCGAGTTGCGTCACGCCATAGCGTTGGGCAATTTCGTCGATCTCTTGCGGTGTGGCGCTTGACGAAAAGCCCAGCACAATCTCGTTGGGGACGAACCGCTGCTCGCCTTGCGGCGGCACCCCGCTGCTGGCTGCTGCGGCCGCGCCAGCGGCGCCTCCGCCGCTGACGGCACCCGCGCCGCCGCCGGCGCCGCCGCCGATTGTTGACGGAAAGCTGGGCGTCTGCGAGCCGGGAATTCGGCCGCCACCGCGGGGCGTGTCAGTGCCGGTATTGGCGATGGTGCCCGGCCCGTTTGCCGTACCCGAGCCGGTATTGGCAACCGGGGTGTTGGTCGCGGCATTGCCGGGTGTTCCCGGCGTCCTTCCGGTTTTTGAGCCGGTGTTGCCGGTCGAAGTGCTCCCGGTCGCGGTGCCGACCGGGCCCTGCGTATTTGTCGTTGTCGAGCCGGTCGTCGTGTTCGACGTCGTGGTGTTGCCGGTCGTGGTCGTTGTTTTTGAGCCGGTGGTGCCGGTCGAAGTGTTCCCGGTAGCGGTGCCGACGGCGCCCTGCGTATTTGTTGTCGACGAGTTGGTCGTCGTATTCGACGTATTCGTCGCTTTGGTGCCGGTCGCATTATAGGTCGAGCTGTTGGTTGCCCCCGTTGTGTTCGTTGCCTTCGATCCGGTATTGGCACCCGTTGCGCTCAAGCTCGAATTGTTGACGGTGCCGGACGTATTTGTTGTTTTGTTGGTCGAATAGTTTCCAGTTTTGTTCGAGCCGGAATTGCTGACGTTGCGGTTAGTGGACGCGTTACGTCCGCCGCCGGTTGTGTACTGGTTGGTTCTGCCGGTGCTGCGGGTCGTTTGATGTTGCGTTACGCCGCCACGCATACCGCCGAAGCCGCGCGCTCCGCCACCACGCATGCCGCCGAAGCCGCGCGCTGCGGCCGGGCTCGATTCGTCAATGCACGATATCGCCAGCAGTAAGCCGCAAAGCGTCAGCGCCAGGATCGATCGCGACGTCATCGAGTGGGTTCGCATGGCAAACTCCCGATATGGCGGCGCTTAAACACCGCGCAGATGCTCGGGTCGCGGCGCCTTGAATGGCAGATATATCAAGCCAAACTATGGCAGTTCGATCACTCGGTGATGGCGATGAAGCCGACGACCTTGCTCTCCTGCAGCGTCTTGACGAGGCGGTCGAGATCCGTTTTCGGAAGCTTGGCCGCGGCGACACGCACCCGGTATAGTCCGCCTGCCGATGGGCCACCTGCAATACTTAGTTTGTTGGTTTCCAAGAACTGGCTGACTTCGGCGGCAGTGGCCTTCGGTTGGAACCGGATCAACGCATAGTCGCCCTGGAATGCGCTCGGCACTCCGATACCGCCTTGACCGGAGACATTCGTCGGGGCCGAGGCGGTTTCGTAGCCGGCCGGGCCGTTCTCCTTGAGCATGACGCCGGCGATCAATCCGGCTTGCAGCACGATCGCCAGTGCCGCTCCGGTCGCCGACCAGGCGAGGGTGCGCGGTGAAAGGCTGGCGAAAAATTCGCCGATACGCGCGCCGAGATTAAACGATACCGCCGGCTTGCGCGCCGGCTCGGCATCGATCTTGGCAAACAGCGCCTCCATGGCACGCGCCGAGGGCGCGCCCAGGGTCTCGTTGAGGTGGATGGTCTCGCCGAGTTCCTCGCGCACCAATTCGAAATGGCGGGCGAGCTCGGGATTTTCGGCAAGCGCCGCTTCGACGCGCCGGGTGTCGCGAACATCCAGGGTTCCCGTGGCATGCCAAGGCAGCAGGCCTTCGATGTCGCTGTGTTCGGTTTCGTTTGCGGTGTTCATGGCCAACCTCGATCGATGCCTCGCTCCTTCAGGAGCTCCGATAACTTCTTCCGTGCGTAGAACATGCGGGTCTTCACGGTCGCCTCCGGAATGCCGACGATTCCCGCAACTTCTTCCACCGATTTCTCGTGGTAGTAGACGAGGTCGATGATCTCGCGGTGCTCGTTCGACAACCCACTCAGGCATTCCCGCATTGCGGCTCCTTTATCCTTCTTTGCCAGCGCGACTTCCGGATCGTCGGAATGATCCTCGATTGCGCCGGCAGCTTCGTCGTCCAGTTCCTCCTCAGGCCGGCGGCGCAGCACCGAGAGCGCCTTGAAGCGCGCGATGCTTAACAACCAGGTCGAGACCGCCGAGCGTCCCTCGAATTTTCCGGCTTGGCGCCAGACGTCGAGAAACACCTCGCTGATCAAGTCCTCCGCCGTTGCCTCGTTACGCACCAGTCGCAGTACAAATCGGTAAACTCCGACGTGGTGGCGCGCGAACAGCACCTGCATGGCGAGCCGATCGCCGTTGGCGATCCTTCCGATCAGAACCAGGTCCGAAGTCGTCTGCATCGGCACGGCTATCGGCTCATGACGGTTGGTCGTTGGGACCGGCGCGCAGGTTCAATCGAAGTCAAAGAAAAATTGCACGGTTCGGCCACTCGAGGGCTACCGGCAGTTTCCCTGTTCGCGGCTGGTTGGGCAAGCGGCGGGGTAAAAGCCCCATTTTTGCGGACTTTCAGCGACCGGTTCACCAACGCCGGCTTAGGCACACTTAATAAGAGTTGGTTTGCCGCCTGGCACTTGCCGGGTCCGGCTGTGGGGCTACGGAGAAATTCGCCGCCCCTTTGAACCTTTCTCCGGGTGCAGTCGACCAACGAATATCGAAACCCTTTGCCCCCTTGGAGAACGACCATGTCACGCACCCTCATCCTCACCCTCGCAGCTGCGGCCACGATCACGGTCGCCTCACTTGCATCCAGCGCTTCTTACGCCCGCGGCTTCAGCGGCGGCGGCGGTCATGCCAGTTTCGGCGGTCATGCCAGCGTTGGCGCTCACGTCAATATCGGCGGGCGTGCCGGCGTCGGCCGTGTTGGCCGCGTCGGTGGCGGCCGCGACGGTGGCGGACGCTTGGGCCGCAACGGCGACCATCCCGGTCACCCGGACCGTCCCGGACGTCCTGGCCGGTGGGCTTATCATGGGCACGGACACTGGATTTTCCGTGGCGGCCGCTGGATCGTCATCGATCCTGTGGCTGGTGACCTCCCGGATGTCGCCCCGGTCTCAGCGGCTGCTCCTGGTCCGTGCACCTGCCTGACCAAGACTTACACGCAAGCCGGCCTGGTGGTGTTCGCCGATATGTGCACCAAAGAAACAGCCAGCGCGGCGGTCGGCGGCACCTCGTCCGATGCTACCCCGGTACCGCCGGCCGACCGGTCCAGCGACGCAGCGCCCCTGGCGCGGGCTGCCGACGCAACGCCCCCGGCGCGAGGTGTCGACACGGCGCCCGTGGCACCGACTACCGCCGACGCAACGCAAGCGCCGACCACGCCGAACTACGCGGGCCTCACCTATCAGGATTTCCTGAAGGCCACTGCGGAAAAGAACTGAAGCCGGTGGCAAAACGCTCAACGCCGGAAACCAAAATGAAGGCCGCCTGCGAGACTTCCGCAGGCGGCCTCTCTCTTTTTGTCATGCAAGTGTTTTGAACAAGTCCTTTGGCAAAACCTCCACATGGAAATGGCGGCGACGAAACCTGCGCGCTGTTCTACAAACAGCTAAAAGGTGGTCTGCCAAAAGCGAGAACGATCCAAATGGGTATTGCGATGAACCGCCGCTCTCACGTTAGCCGCTTATTCCTGGTCGTCGCTTTGGCCTTCACGTCGATCAATCTTGCGCAAGCGAGGCGGATGATCCCCGACGACAATTTGGCCTATCCCGTGCTGGTTATCATGAAAAACAGCAGCGGGACGACGTTGGGCTTCGGCTCGGGCTTCTATTTTGGTACTGAACCTTTCTGCTGAAACTCCGACTAACGGGTATCGCAACCCTTTCCCTTACCCGTACCCCGGAGAACGACCATGTCACGCACTTTCATCCTTACCCTCGCAGCGGCGGCCACGATCGCCGCCGCCTCATTTGCATCGACCGAATCTTACGCCCGCGGCGGCGGCGGTCACGGCGGTGGCCACGGCGGCGGTCACGCCGGTCGCAGCAGCAGCGTCAACCACAGCGTCTCCCGTGGCAACGCCAGCGGTACGCGCCTCGGCACCAGCTCCGCGTCCGGCAACAAATACAGCACCGTTTCCGGTAACAACTTCGGCAACAGCAGCGGGGCTGGAACCCGCCTTGGCAGCGCCGGCAGCAATGGTGGCAAGGTCGGCACCGGCACCGGTACTGTTGGCCGGGTCGGCACCGGCACCGGCGCCGGATCGAATGGTGGTCTGATCGGTATTGGCACTGGCGGCCCCGGTGGCGGCCGCGTTGTCGGGAACCCGGGTGGTCCAGGCTACCCTGGCCGTCCGGGTTATCCCGGCCGTCCTGGCTACCCCGGTCGTCCCGGTTTCCCTGGTGGACCCGGCTGGGCATCTCATGGTTACGGACACTGGATACTCCGTGATGGCCGGTGGATCATCGGTCCGGTTGCGGGCGAAGTCGCTGATGTCGCCCCCGTCTCAGCGGCTGCTCCCGGTCCGTGCACCTGTCTGACCAAGACTTATACGCGGGCTGGTCTGGTAGTGTTCGCCGATCTGTGCACCAAAGAAGCAGCCAGCGCAGTCGTCGGCGGCGCCGCGTCCGACGCGACCTCGGTACCGCCTGCCGACAGCAAGTCCAACGACCCAGCGCCCCTGGCGCGGGCTGCCGACGCGACGCCGCCGGCACGGGGTGTCGACCCAGCGCCCGTGGCGCCGGCTGCCGACGCAACACAAGCGCCGACTACGCCGAACTACGCGGGCCTCACCTACCAGGACTTCCTGAAGGCCAGTGGCCAGGCAGCAGAAAAGAACTAAAGCCTGTGGCAAAACGCTCAACGCCGGAAACGAGAATGAAGGCCGCCCGCGAGACTATCGGGGGCGGCCTTTCCCTTTTTGTTATGCAAGTATTTTGGACAAGTCTTTTTGCTTCTGCGGAGGGCCTCTACGGTCGGAAAAAAACCCGCAAAACGATCTCGCGCGATCATCGTCAGGCGTCACCCGTTGCGCTATGATTGCATGATAGCCGTCCATGCTCGGGGAACCGGGCGATAGCAATCCCCCCGGTTGCACAGTTTGGCGTGGATCTGCCGGTCATCTTGGGTCAACGCGCGATGAATTTGCTCGACAACCGGATGAGGATTGCAGATGCAGACCGCCCAGAAAGCCGCGAAAAAAGTTGTCAGTCTGGCGCTCCAGGGTGGCGGCAGTCATGGCGCCTTCACCTGGGGCGTGCTCGACCGCCTGCTCGAAGATGAAGACCTGAATTTCGAAGGCATCACGGGAACGAGCGCCGGCGCCGTCAACGCTGTCGTGCTCGCCGATGGATTGGCGGCCGGCGGTCGCGAAGGAGCGCGGAATGCTTTGCGGGTTTATTGGGAGAAAGTGTCCGCCCTGACGTCCCGCGGACTTTTCGCGCCTTCCCTGATTGACAAGAGCAGTCGCGACTTCGGGCTCGAGAATTCGCCGGGCTTTTGGTTCCTTGAGCCGATGACCTACTTTGCGTCGCCGTATCAGATGAATCCGTTCAACTACAATCCGTTCAAGGACCTGCTGGCGGAGGCTATCAACTTCGAGCGTGTCCGCCGGCAAACGGCGGTCAAATTGTTTGTGAGCGCGACCAATGTTGAGACGGCTAAAGTGAAAATATTCGCCGGCAAGGAACTCCACGTTGAGCACGTACTTGCTTCAACATGCCTGCCGCTTCTGATGCAGGCCGTTGAGGTTGATGGGCAGCATTATTGGGACGGCAGTTATGCCGGCAATCCCGCGATCTATCCGCTCGTCTATGAATGCGAAACACCTGATATCCTGATGGTCCACATCACGCCGGCCGAACGCCCCGGCGTTCCGACGACGTCGCCTGCGATCATGAATCGCATGCAAGAGATCAGCTTCAATACCTCGCTCATCCGTGAAATGCGCACGATCGCATCCTACAACAAGCTTATCGATCAGGGCCGGATGGGCGGCGGTAAGCGAATGCTCATGCATGTGATCGAAGCCGAGGAGTTTATCAGAGCATTTTCGTGGTCAAGCAGACTGAATGCCGACTGGAATTTTCTGCAACACCTTCACAACATGGGGCGCGCGCAAGCCGACCATTGGCTTAAAACCAATTTCGACCGTGTCGGCGTCGAATCGACGATGGATCTCGAAGCGAAATATTTTTGATCGTCCGGGTATCACCTCATGTAATGGAGGCGCTTTGAAACCGGCGCCGTGCTATACTTCAGGACAAGGAGTGTCTCTGTTGGTAGCCCATTGACGAGCTTGATGATGCCGCAGAGAGAGCGAATTGGGAAGCTTATGTGGACCGCAACGGTGACGAAGCGCGCTATTCTTGTGTTTGCCGCGCTGTTGTTTTTAAGCAGTAACACGTCCGGGTTCGCCGCGGATGCCGGGCGCGGCGAGCGTTTTGCCCGTCACGTATGCGCCACCTGCCACGTCGTTTCGGAAGATCAAAGTCCGGGCAATCCGGATGCGCCCTCGTTTCAGTCGATCGCGGTAAGCCGGCAATTTCGCGAAAAGGGAATAAGGTGGTTGTGGCAAAAGCATCCGAAAATGCCGGAACTGGCCACGACGCGGGCCGAGCTGGAAGACGTTGCGGCTTATCTTAAATCACTCACTAAATAGCTTCCGGTGAGCTTGCGCGAAGCGCGCTACTCATGCGTATGCTATTCGCGTTGCAGCAATCGATTAAGCAAAGAAATGCGCCATCACGCGACGTAGCCGCGCACTTTGCGAGTCACTTCGGCCGTCGGGATGCCCGCGACAACCGGACGGCGGAAACGGGCGTCAAGAAGTGCGATCCCTATCGATTTGCCGAGATTTAACCGCTTGGGGCTACGTTCAAGCATTTAATGCTTTGGAGAAAATTATGCTCCGGCGCTGCTTGTCTCCGTTATCCAGCAAGGTGTTGCTGTTCTTCATTGTGTTTCTGGCTTTGGAGTATTTGCCGATACCGGGCATCTACTTGATGTTCGTGGGCGGTTCGCGTTTCGCCGGCGTTCTCGTTCACCTGTTTTTTGCAAGCCTGTTTGTTGAAGCCCTGATGGGTCGCGTCCCGCGGGCGTTTATCCTGGTCCCGATCATTGCTTACGGCGGCTATTATGCCGCCTACTTCCGGGAAGGTTGGCAAGTGGATGAAATGTCCGAGAAACTTCGAACGACCAACCCTGGCAAAATCTATGAGTTTGATCCGACGATGAACTCGCTCGTCATGGCTCAGGCGAAGGAGTTCGTCGAGAGGCATGATGTTCCGGTCGTCTATGAGCCTAACAAGAATTTTCCCGAGGCCTATCTGTCCGAGCGTCTCATTACCCGCGATCAATGCCGAAGCATCAAGAAGGACACGCAGAATCGCGTTGCCATGTTTGGTGTAATTTTCAACGGCAATTTCCAGGAAAATATCTGCTTATTGAGATTCCCTGAGGGGCCGACAAATCAAGTTGTAAAGGTGACATTGCTTGGCGACCCGCAGATATGGGCGCATCACACAGAGATCCGTCAGCAAACGACTGAGATCAGCGTTGATGACAAGACTGTCGGCTCCTTCACGAGGGCGTTCATTTGGAGATTGCCCGCCTTTCCCTTTCTCGCCATCGGCTGCGGACTCGTTGATCAACCGCCCAGTTGGACGTGCTTTGCCGGCTTTCATCACGACCTGGTGACGATTGATGGAACCCCCGACACCGTCGACAGCGCGAAGTTTGATGACCCGGTCAGTGTAATGCTCGGCATTCGAAAATATGTGGCGGCGGATCTGGCGAACTTCACGGGCTTCGACAGCAACCTGCAGGCGATTGATAGCGTCCATCAGGAACCTGAGAAGGTTGAGAACAGTGTTTTCGACATCCTGGATGCCATCATCAGCGGACAGAATCCCAAGACGCCTTTTAACCTCGGCTATTCTTTGGCAACCAACCCCGCCCGCCTGGTGCCGCGTGCAGAAGGCATGGCGCGTCGCCTTGCTGCTCTGGTCCACGCAGGCTTCACGACAGTTCCAAACGGGCGGGAGCAAGTCGAGGCGCTTGCAGGGGCGATCGGCGCCTTGCCGCATCAGGCCTTTGTGAGTGTCGCAGCGGATTTGTTCGACGCGGTCAAGGAAGCCCCGGGCCTCGCAATGCGCAAGTACCCGATGATTTACGTCCGCATGGGGGAGGCCGGCGCGATGACGCTTCCTTTCTATCGCGATCAGATTATGGCCGGAGAGATTCGGGGCTGGCAGCGAATGTTTCCGGTACTCGCCTTATGCCGGATCGGTGAGGCTGATGCGGATCTCGTCGAGGAAATAAAGAGGCGGTATAATTCTGTCGATCTTCAAGGCGGGGGCGATCCAGTCAATTATAAGACGGCACTTTTTGTGTCGCTCTTGAAGCTCGGACAGGAAGCCTTCTTGCGCGACAATCATCCGGACAAGGGTGGGCGTGACCAGTGGTATGGAGACGTACTGGCCGGTAAAGGTTTGACGGAAACCGGCCCTAACAACTGCATGCCGGAAGATTGGCCGTTTTCCATCCATACTTCGCGCGAAGTCGCGCCTCGCCTAAAATGGTCACGTAACGGATGGGAAGTCCGGAGCAACTAGCAACTTTTGGTCACGTTTTCCGAACAAGGCGAATACTTGACCCATCCATAACAAAGGCGCCGGGTGTTTCGATGCCGCTTTCGACTCAAACGCGTCGTTTTCGATTGACCCGCCGGTGTATCTATCGGCTTGGCGGAAAGCCGAGCGCCGCCGCAGCCTTGACCTGAAATCGAGCCATGGATCAGCCGTTTGATATCGCCATCCGCCGCGCTCGGCTGCGCGGGCGCGGCATCGGCTCGCCGAAATCGGCATCAAGAACGGCCGCATCGTTGCCATCGGTGAAAATCTCGACCGCCGGGGAAAAACGGAGATCGATGCGGGCGGCAATCTTGTGACCGAGTCCTTCGTCAATCCGCACTTGCATCTGTGCAAGGTGTGGACGCTGCCGATGATGGAGGAGGAAGCGCTTAAATCCTATCAAGGCGAGGCGATGGGCAAAGCGATGGCCGGCATCGAACTCGCCAGCAAGATCAAGGAAAAATACGCGGAATCGTGGATCGTCGAAAATGCGCCGCCGCGCCGTAGCGCTGGCGGCACTTTACGGCAATCTGCACATTCGGGCTTTTGCCGATGTTGACAGCAAGGCGCGTCTCGAAGGCGTGAAAGCGCTTATGCAGGCTCCGCGACGAATTCCGCGGCATCGTCGATCTGCAAATCGTCGCATTCGCCCAGGACGGCATCGTTCGCGAGCCAGGCGCGCTGGAATTGATGGAGCAGGCGATGGCGCTCGGCGCCGATGTGGTCGGCGGCATTCCGTGGATCGAGTTCACCGACAGCCGACGCGGCAAAGCACGTAAAAGCCTGCTTCGATCTCGCACAAAAATTCGGCAAGGACGTTTCCATGCTCCTTGACGATGCCGGCGATCCCGGTTTGCGGACGCTCGAAATGATGGCGGTCGAAGCCATCGAGCGTGGCTGGCAGGGCCGCGCGCTGGCGCACCATTGCAGGGCGATGAGCCTTTACCCGATGCCCTATGTGCAGCGGCTGGCGCGGATTTTACACGCAGCGCGGATTGCCGTGGTGACCGATCCACATACCGGTCCGCTGCATGCGCGTGTGAGGGAATTGCTGGCCGAGGGTGTCGTTGTCTGTCTCGGCCAGGACGATATTTCCGACGCTTATTATGCTTTCGGCCGCAACAATATGCTGGAAGTGGCATTCCTCGCCTCGCATCTGTTGTGGATGATGACGCGGCAGGATGTGGAAAAGCTTTACGACATGATCACGGTCGATGCGGCCACCGCCATCAATCTTTCCGGATTTCCGTTTGACCGAGGGAGCGGCGGCCGACCTTGTGGTGCTGAACCAACCCGACGTCATCGAGGCGCTGCGCTTTCACGAACCGCCCGCGCATGTCGTCAAGAACGGCGTGCTGGTCGACCAGGCGCGCATGCGCGCAATGGCGGCAGTCGGTTGAGCCGTAACCAGCTCAGTTCGGACGCGCGTAGTAGGTTCGGCGCTTCTGATTGTGCCCGATATTGGCCGGTGCACGTTCCGTGGCGAAGCCTGCGGCGTTAAGCTTGTCGATGATGGCGGCCTGCGCGTAACGGGTGAGCCCGAGGTGCGAGCGCAACCGCCAATAATCCGACAACAGCGTGCGCGTAAGCCCCCACAGCGCGGCAAAGAAAAATCCGTTGGCCAGACCAAACCGCAGCAAGGTCAAAGCGTCCGTTGCCGCAGCGGTCTGCGGTTCGATGACATCGCTGACGACGAGCAGGCCGCCGGGTTTCAAAACGCGATGGAAAAGCGCGAACAGAGCGCCGGCGCCGGCCGGTGTGACGTATTGCAGGACCGAGTGCATGACGATGAGATCGAGTGAGCGCTCAGGCAGCCGCGCAATCTCGTGCGGCGGCGACGACGCGGATTTTGGGATTATCGGCAAATCGCTTCTCCAACCCGGCGCGCACGCCCGGTGCGGCTTCGCACAGCAAAAGTTCGCCGGTGGCGGCAGCGACGATTTCGGCGTGCAGCGCCTCGCCCGAACCATAATCGAGCACGCGTGCGTCAGGTCCGGGAACCAGCGCCGCGATGTCTTTCGCGACCAACCGATAGTGCACATCCTTGTGGCGGGCACTGACGTAGATGAAATGTGGATTATCCCAAAACGCCAGCCAGTCAGAGATCATGCCCGCCACAGCGTCATCAGCGGACCTTCGGTTCCGAATACCGGATCGGTCTCCGGATGCGGCACTTTCGGAATCGAGGAGAGCGCCTTGGTCCGGTCAGCCTTGCTGCCGCGGCAAAGGTCGTATTTGCCGCTCTGCGGATACGCTCCAATAACCAGAAGGTCCGGACTTTGCGTGAGGCCCTGATGGCCGGTGCCTGCGGGGAGAATAACGACATCGCCGGGCACGATATCGAACGCCCGGCCGTTGTCCCCGCCGAAGCGCACCTTGGCGCGCCCGCGCGCCACCGCCATCACCTCGTGGATCATCGAATGATATTGAACGTAGGGGTAAACGCCGTTGCGCCACATATCGCCCCAGCCGTTTGCGGTGAAGGTTTTCTCGATCAGTTCTTCCGGGTCCGGCGAGCCGGTCAGATCGATGCCGCCGCGATAAAAGATGAACGGCAAAGCCGGATTATTCGGAATCACCCCGTCATCGGCAAAGGTTTGGGTAATCGGAGCTGCGCGAGGGCTGGCGTTCGGCATGGCATTTTCGTCTCGCCGGGGGGCGATCGGTCCATTTTTATCCGATATAGGGTTGAAATTGTCTAACCCTGAGCCGCATCCAGCTTTTCGCCTGCGGCATGATCCCGAAAAGTGGAAACCGGTCTTCGGGCCAGATCATCAGGTCCGTTTAGCCGCGCGCATCTGGGCGACAAACTGCTTGAACAAGCCGTGGCTGTCGCGCGGACCGGGTGACGCCTCGGGGTGGTATTGCACCGAGAACACCGGCTTATCCTTGAGCTTAAGCCCGCAATTGGAGCCGTCGAACAGCGAGACGTGGGTTTCCACGACGTTTGCTGGCAGCGTCGCCCGGTCGACCGCAAAGCCGTGGTTCATCGAGGTAATCTCGACTTTGCCGGTTGCGATATCCTTGACCGGATGGTTGGCGCCGTGATGGCCTTGATGCATTTTTACGGTCTTGGCGCCGACCGCGAGCCCCAGCATCTGGTGGCCGAGACAGATGCCGAACAACGGCTTTTGCTCGATCAGCGTGCGGATCACCGGCACGGCGTATTCACCGGTGGCGGCGGGGTCACCGGGGCCGTTGGAGAGGAAAATGCCGTCGGGCTTGAGCGCCAGAATCTCGGCGGCGGAGGTTTGCGCCGGCACCACCGTGACCTTGCAGCCATTGCCGGCGAGCTGGCGCAGAATGTTGCGCTTGATCCCGTAGTCGATGGCGACGACGTGGAACTCCGGCTCGCGCAATTTCGCCGTAGCCTTCGCCCCAAACCCACGGCGTTTCCTGCCAGGTAAAACGCTGGCCGGTCGTGACCATCGGCACGAGGTCCATGCCGACCAGGCCCGGCCATTGCCGCGCCTCATGCTTGAGCACATCGAGATCGAACCGGCCGGACGGCTCGTGCGCGATCGCGGCATTCGGCATGCCGTTTTTGCGGATGAACGCCGTCAGCGCGCGGGTGTCGATGCCGGCAAGCCCGATGACGCCGCGGCTCTTGAGCCACGAATCGAGACCGCGCGTCGCCCGGTAATTTGACGGCTCGGTGATGGCGGAGTGCAGAATGACGCCGCGCGCACCCGGCGTTGCCGCGAGGTTGACGGTCTCGATGTCTTCCTCGTTGGTGCCGACATTGCCGATGTGCGGAAACGTAAAGGTGATGATCTGGCCGGCATAGGAAGGATCGGTGAGGATTTCCTCATAACCGGTCATCGCCGTATTGAAACAGACTTCACCGACCGCATGCCCGGTCGCACCGAAGCCGAAGCCTTCGAGCGCGGTGCCGTCGGCGAGCACCAGCAACGCCGTCGGTTTGGGGTCATCCCAGAGTTGCGCGGTCTGTGGTTGTGTCAGCATCGCCAAGCGCCTAAATCACACTGCGCCCGCCGCTCGCGGGCTGATTTTGCGCATTTGTGAGAGAGGCCATAGCCGTGTTGCGCGACGAGATCAACAACGCCCTCAAGGACGCGATGAAAGCCGGCGACAAGCGCCGGGTTTCGACGCTGCGCCTCATCAATGCGGAAATTCTCAAGCGTGAGACGAGTGCCGCCGAGCGCGTCACGCTTAACGACGCCGAAATTCTCGAGGTCATGGGCAAGATGATCAAGCAGCGCCGCGAATCGCTCGATATCTACGAAAAGGCCGGCCGCACCGATCTCGCCACCCAGGAACGCGAGGAGATCGACATCATCTCGGCATACCTGCCCAAGCATTTGTCGGATATCGAAGCCGGCGAGGCGATTTCATCGCTGATCAAGGAACTCGAAGCCGCGACGCTCAAGGACATGGGCCGCACCATGACGGCGCTGAAGGAACGCTTCGCCGGGCAGATGGATTTCGGCAAAGCGAGCGCGATGGTGAAGAAGCTGCTCGCGGGGTAGCGACCGATTTATCCTACGCGCGCTTTTTGTGCTTCTGCTGCATGTAAGAGCGCAGCACCGCTTCATGCGCCGCTGATAGCCGGCACCTTCTTTTTTGAAATAATCGAGCACGTCCTCGTCGACGCGGATCGAGATTGCCTTCTTCTTCGGCGGAATGACGAGGACGGCCTTAGACCAATTCCAAATTGAGCGGCACCACATCAGGATCCTTAGCTGATGAGTCCTCGATTTCCTCGTCCGTCAAAGCATCGAGCGCGCCCAATCAGTCTTGCCCCGGTCGGGGATCGTCCCGCGAGACCACGCGTAATATTTTCGTCTTTCATCTCTGCTCGCCGCGCCGTGCCGAAATGAGCCAGCAGACCGTCCCGCGGAGCGGTACACGCGACGGCGATTTCCCGGCCATGAACATACCCGAAGATTTGATACCTGACTTCACCATGACGGTCTGATCGACGGATGTAACGTGTAGCCGTCGAAAATTGTCTTTACGTCTTCGAAGTCGATTTGGTGGTCGCGCAAATTCGTTTCGCGCTTTTTTCAGGTTCCACGCGAATGTGCGAATGCCCACAAACAGATTTGAGAGATTCGTCTTCGGCCATAACCGTCTGCTCCTGCAGTAAGCAATGAATTCGTTCATACTGCTTCTCCGTGGGTTCAGACGGCCGGGCGCCATGACTCCTTACGCGTTTGCATCAAATGTTCTGTATATACGAATGTATATTCGAGGTCAAGGGTCCCTGGATTTTTCGGGGCGCTGTGGATAACCGGGACAATGGCGTCCTGGCGCTGCCGTCGACGCCTGCCGCCCGCTATTTAGCCCGCATCCGCGCTACGCTGCCGAATCACCATGCGATTCTCGCCCCAATTCCTCGACGAGCTGCGCGCGCGGCTTCCGGCTTCGGAAGTCGTCGGCAAGCGCGTGAAACTGCGCAAGGCCGGGCGCGAGTGGAAGGGGCTGTCGCCGTTCAACAAGGAGAAAACGCCGTCGTTCTTCGTCAATGACCAGAAGGCGATGTGGTTTGATTTCTCCTCGGGCAAAAACGGCAACATTTTCGATTTCGTGATGCAGACGGAAGGTGTGAGCTTCCCGGAAGCGGTCGAGCGGCTGGCGGGACAGGCCGGCGTTCCGATGCCGGTCATGACGCGTGAGGCGCAGGCCCACGAGGAGCGAAGGCAGACGCTCCACGACATCGTCGAACTGGCGGCAAAATTTTTCGAAGCAAATTTGGCGTCGCGGACCGGCGCGCGGGGCCGCGGCTATCTGGCCGATCGCGGCATCACCTCGGCAACGCAGCTCAAGTTTCGGATCGGCTATGCCTCCGCCGACCAATACGCGCTCAAGGAGCATCTCGGCGCCGCCAAGATTTCCGTCGAGGACATGGTCGAGGCCGGCCTTCTCGTCGCCGGCGACGATATCCCGGTGCCCTACGACCGCTTCCGCGACCGGGTAATGTTTCCGATCACCGATTGGCGCGGGCGCGTCATCGCGTTCGGCGGTCGCGCGCTCGAGAAGGACGTGGCGGCGAAGTATCTCAATTCGCCGGAGACGCCGCTCTTCCACAAAGGCGCGACGCTTTACAATATCGCCACGGCGCGCAAGGCGGCGCATGATGGCGGGCGCGTCATCGCGGTCGAGGGTTATATCGATGTGATCGCGATGGTCACCGCGGGATACGAAGCGACCGTTGCGCCGCTGGGCACCGCACTCACCGCCGATCAGCTTGGCCTGATGTGGCGGATGGCCGACGAGCCGGTGCTGTGCTTCGACGGCGACGACGCCGGCCGCCGCGCCGCCTATCGCGCGCTCGATATCGCGCTGCCGCTGATCAAGCCGGGAAAGAGCCTCAAGCTCGCCGCGCTGCCCGACGGGCAGGACCCGGACGATCTGGTGCGCTCCGGTGGCCGCGACGCGATCGAGGATGTTATTTCCGCGGCGCGCCCGCTCGCCGACATGCTGTGGACGCGTGAGACCGAGGCCGGAACGTTCACGACGCCGGAGCGCCGCGCCGCCTTCGAGGCGCGTCTGATCGAGGTCACCAACACCATCGCCGACGAGACGGTGCGCCGCTACTACCGGGCGGATTTTTCCGCGCGGCTGCGGTCGCTGTTCGCGCCGGCGGAGGCGGCCTCGCGCCGCCGCGAATGGGATGAGCGGGGCCGCCGCGGCGGCGGTCAAAAGCCGGCGGCGCGGCGCCCGGCCTTCGGCCGCGACGAGGGCTACATGGCGACCAGCCCGCAGCTTGCGGCGGGTCCGCTCCATCGCGGCCATCGGACCGCCATACCGCTGCGGGAAGCGCTGATCCTGCAAGCGGCGCTCAACCATCCCTGGCTGATGCACGACCACCTGGAGGAGCTGGCGGAAACTGAATTTCGCCATGCCGACGCAAAAAAGCTCAAAGCCGCGCTGATCGACGTGCTCGCCCATCAAGTCGGTCATGGTGCCGCTGGTCATGGTGTCGCTGGTCATGGGGCCGGCGATCACGCGGCGGGCGGTCCGGAAGGCCTGGAATCGGTGAACCATCGAGCCGAAAGCAGCCGGGAGCCAGGCCACGACACCGGCGACGTCAGCCATTACCAGGAGGCCGAACGCCGGGAACTTGTCGCCGAGCTGACCCGCCGCGGCTTCGGCGAGCTCATGGCCCGCATCGAGCGCAGCATCACCACCCGCTCGGTATGGGGGGCGAGACCGGACGCCGACGCCGGCGATGTTTTGCTGACCTGGAAGCAGCTTCTTGCCTTGCATCGGCAAGCGCATTCCCTAACTAGGGAACTTAAGGACGCGGAATTGGCGCTCGGTCAGGACAACAGCGAGGCGAATTACGCGCGTCTGCGGGACGTCAAGTCCCGGCTTTCCACGCTCGATGGAACTGAGGCGTTGATCGAAGGTTTCGGCGACCGATCCGGCCGTCCCACGCGTTCGTTCTAGGTTGGTATGTACAGTACCGGCGCGGTGCTGGACGATGTGGCGATCCGGTACTAAGGAGTTCGTCGCGCATCAGGGTAGGGTTAGCCGGAGCTTAACGGAGTTCCGCGAAGACTGGGACCCTCGATTCGGGCGGTGCCTCAAGGCGGCACGGCCCTTTTTGGCCGTCGCCGGGGCTTAAGGCGTCGGCCTCGGGATTGAAGGGGAGACCATCTACCCGGCGTGGCGCATGACCATAGGGTAGGGGCATAAATAACCGGGGCGAACGCGCAGAGCCGCGCGTTGGTACGGACAGGCGTTGGTGGAGATAGACATGGCAGCTAAGAGCGCGGGCACAAAGGCGGTCGCGACCAAGATAAAGGTCGTCCCGCAAAAAGAAGGGGAAACGCCGGAAAAAGAGGCGGCCGAGACCCCGGACGCCCCGCTGCCGCTCCTCGATCTGTCTGACGCCGCCGTCAAGAAGATGATCAAGCAGGCCAAGAAGCGCGGCTACGTCACTTACGGCCAGCTCAATGCAGTCATGCCGTCGGAGGAGGTCACTTCCGAGCAGATCGAAGACGTATTGGCGATGATGAGTGAGATGGGAATTAACGTCGTCGAGACCGAGGAAGCCGAAAGCGAGGAAGAGGCCGAGGCGCGCGAGGAGCCTGAAGAGGAAGAGAGCGAGTCCGGCGAACTGGTCGAGGTCACGGCGAAGACCCCGGCCAAGTCCGAAGCCAAGGAGCCGACCGAGCGCACCGACGATCCGGTGCGCATGTATCTGCGCGAGATGGGCTCGGTGGAACTGCTCTCGCGCGAGGGCGAGATCGCGATCGCCAAGCGCATCGAGGCCGGCCGTGAGGCGATGATCGCCGGGCTGTGCGAAAGTCCGCTCACCTTCCAGGCCGTCATCATCTGGCGCGACGAACTGAACGAGGGCAAGGTTTTCCTCCGCGACATCATTGATCTTGAAGCAACTTACGCCGGCCCGGATGCCAAGAACGCGGTGGCAGCACCGGCCGGCGACGGAGCCGCAGCGCCGGGCGCGGGCGCGCCGGGTTTCGTGGCGCACGGCCAGCCGCCGCAGGCAGTGGCGCCGCCTTCGGCGCCGCCCGCGGCCACTCCGTTCAAGCCGCAGGCGACCAATGGCTCAGGCGACGGCGACGAAAATCTCGAAGCAGCGCTCG
>CAVSFV010000010.1:0-387256 GCA_963727325.1 uncultured Alphaproteobacteria bacterium | reverse complement strand
TTCAATCAGCGAACTTCTATCAAGCGAACTTCTATCAAGCGAACTTGGCTTGCACTTCGTCGGCGATGGCTTTCGGCACCTCGGCGTAGTGGTCGAACTGCATGGTGAACGTCGCGCGCCCCTGACTCATGGAGCGCAGGTTGTTGACGTAGGAGAACATGTTGGCGAGCGGCACCATCGCCGTGATGACGTTGGCGTTGCCGCGCATGTCCTGACCCTGGATTTGGCCGCGCCGCGAATTGAGGTCGCCGATGACCGAGCCGGTGTAGTCTTCCGGCGTCACCACCTCGACCTTCATGACCGGCTCGAGCAGAACCGGGCCGCCCTTCTGCAACGCCTCGCGCATGGCGCCCCGCGCGCAGATTTCGAAGGCCATCGCCGAGGAATCCACGTCGTGCGAGTCGCCGTCGACAAGACTGACCTTGACATCGACCACCGGGAAGCCGGCAAGGACGCCGGAGCTCAACACGCCTTCGAGACCCTTTTCGACCGCAGGGATGAACTCTTTTGGCACTGAGCCGCCGACGATCTCGTTTTCAAATTCGAAACCGACGCCGGGCGTGGCCGGCTCGGCGACGATCTTGATCTTGGCGTATTGGCCGTGACCGCCGGTCTGCTTCTTATGGGTGAAGTCGACAGTCGCCGGCCGGGTGATCTTCTCGCGGTAGGCGACTTGCGGCGCGCCGATATTGGCGTCGACCTTATAAGTGCGCTTGAGGATGTCGACTTTGATGTCGAGGTGAAGTTCGCCCATGCCCTTGATGATGGTCTGGCCGGACTCCTGATCGGTCGAAACCCGGAACGAAGGATCCTCGGCCACCAGCTTAGCGAGTGCCACGCCGAGCTTCTCCTGGTCGGCCTTCGACTTCGGCTCGATCGCGATCTCGATGACCGGATCGGGAAATTCCATTTTTTCCAGGATGACGGGCTTCTGCGGATCGCAAAGGGTGTCGCCGGTGCGCACTTCCTTGAGTCCGGCCAGCGCCACGATGTCGCCGGCGAACGCTTCCTTGATGTCCTCGCGGTTATTCGCGTGCATCAACAGCATGCGCCCAACGCGTTCCTTGCGGTCTTTGGTCGAGTTCATCACGCCGGTCGAGCTCTCGAGCGTCCCGGAATAGATGCGGCAGAAGGTGATCGTGCCGACGAACGGGTCGTCCATGATCTTGAACGCGAGCAAGGCCATCGGCTCGGTGTCCAACGGCCTGCGCTCGACTTCGTTACCCTTGAGATCGACGCCCTTCACCGGCGGCACGTCGACGGGCGACGGCAGATAATCGACGACGGCGTCGAGCAACGGCTGCACGCCCTTGTTCTTGAACGCGGAGCCGCAGAACACCGGGAAGAATGCGCCGGTAAGGGTAGCCTTGCGGATGAGGCGCTTGAGTGTAGCCTGGTCCGGCTCGTTACCTTCGAGATAAGCCGTCATCGCATCATCGTCGAGTTCTACTGCCGCCTCGACGAGTTTCTCGCGATATTCCTTGGCCTGATCTTTCAGATCGTCCGGGATTTCGATGTCGTGGTATTTGGCGCCGAGCGTCTCTTCATCCCATATGACGCCGACCATGCGAACCAGGTCGATAATACCCCTGAACTGATTCTCGGCGCCGATCGGCAGCTGGATCGCGACCGGCTTGGCGCCGAGGCGATCGACGATGTCCTTCAGACACTGGAAAAAGTCAGCGCCGACCTTGTCCATCTTGTTGCAGAAGACAATCCGGGGGACGTTGTAACGGTCGCCTTGCCGCCACACCGTCTCGGTCTGCGGTTCCACGCCCTGATTGGAATCAAGCACGCACACCGCGCCGTCGAGCACGCGCAGCGAGCGCTCTACTTCGATGGTGAAGTCAACGTGACCCGGCGTGTCGATGATGTTGAGGCGCTTGCCGTTCCAGATCGCAGTGGTTGCGGCCGACGTGATGGTAATGCCGCGTTCCTGCTCCTGCTCCATCCAGTCCATGGTGGCGGCGCCTTCATGCACCTCACCAATCTTGTGGCTCTTGCCGGTGTAATAGAGGACTCGCTCGGTCGTTGTGGTCTTGCCGGCATCGATGTGCGCCATGATGCCGAAGTTGCGGTAGTCCTCGATGGGATGAGTGCGGGGCATGGGGATTTCCTTCGCTGTCGCCAGCTTCACCAGCGATAGTGCGAGAAGGCGCGGTTGGCTTCCGCCATCCGGTGCGTATCTTCGCGCTTCTTGACGGCGTTCCCTCTGTTATTCGATGCGTCGAGCAGCTCCGCAGAGAGCCGCTCGGTCATCGTTTTCTCGTTGCGCTCGCGTGCCGCGGAAATGATCCAGCGGATACCAAGCGCCTGGCGCCGCGAGGTGCGCACCTCGACCGGAACCTGATAGGTGGCGCCGCCGACGCGGCGCGAGCGAACCTCGATCGACGGCATGACGTTATCAAGCGCCTGCTGGAAAACGCCGATCGGGTTGCCGCGGGTCTTGCCCTCGATCATATCGAGCGCGCCGTAAACGATATTCTCGGCCACCGACTTCTTGCCGGCATGCATCACCGAGTTCATGAACTTCGTGACCACGATGTTGGCGAACTTCGGGTCCGGCAGGATCTCGCGCTTATCTGCCCTGTGACGGCGGGACATTTTTCGCCTCTTTCCCTTCTTTCGTCATGGCCGGGCCTGACCCGGCCATCGACGTCTGTGCTTCAATCGCTCGCCGGACATCCGGCCTGAATTTTCCTCTCGGGATCCCCGGGTCGCGCTGCGCTTGCCCGGGGATACTACGCAAAGAGGCCGACTACTTCGGCCTCTTCGCTCCGTACTTCGATCGCCGCTGTTTGCGGTTTTTTACGCCTTGCGTGTCGAGCACACCGCGAAGGATGTGATAGCGCACGCCGGGCAGATCTTTCACGCGGCCGCCGCGGATCATGACCACCGAGTGCTCTTGCAGATTGTGGCCTTCGCCGGGGATGTAGCCGATGACCTCAAAGCCGTTGGTCAACCGGACCTTGGCGACCTTGCGCAACGCCGAATTCGGCTTCTTCGGCGTCGTCGTGTAGACGCGCGTGCAGACTCCGCGTTTCTGCGGGCTCTGCTGCAAGGCCGGCACTTTCTTCTTCGCGTGCTGCGTGACCCGCGGCTTGCGAATGAGCTGGTTGACCGTCGGCATCGCTCGTTCGAACCCTTCTTTCGGGGCTTTCGCCCCGGCTTGTCACGCGAACCATTCGCGCAAACGAAATCGCGCCATCCGCTTCCGGTGCGGAAGGGCGCTTGAAACTCGCAGAGGACCGCGATGCAATTGCCCGCGGTCGTGCGCTTTAGCCGATCTGACTTTGCGTCGTCAGAGGCAGCGTTTGAGCTTGCTTGTGTCGAGGCGTCACGCCGTATCCCGCTTACCCAAAGATGGGAGCCAAGAAAGAAAACACTTTCAATAGCTTAGCTGGGACCCGGTCTTGCCGTTCCGACGGGCGAAGCTCACCGCCTGCCGTGAAGTGCGCGGTATTTATCGGCGGTACCGCTTTAAGTCAAGCGGATATGGGCCCGAAAGCGCGGTGGCGCAAGCACATCTTGCGATCCGGCGCGGTCTCTAAGCTGGCTCCATGCCCTTAGCACGGATAATGCGGACTGCATCAGGCGTAGCCAGGAACGCAATGAAGGCGCGAACCGCGAACTCGCGCCCCGAGTTGACGGCAAGTCCGGCGGAATAGGCCACGAAGTTTCCGAGCTCAGTCGGTAACGGGCCGACGAGATGGGCGCCTTCGACCGGCTGATTTTCGATGATCTGCTGCATGCCGATCTCGGCCTCGCCGCTCGCGACGACCTCGCCAACAGGGCGGCCGATCGCAAACACCGTTTTGTCCTTCATTTCGGCGCTCAGGCCCAAACGCTCCAGCAAACCAGCCACGTACAAGCCGCTTGGACCTTTACTATAAGAAACAGACTTCGCCCGGCGCAGCACGTTCTTGAACGCTTCGACTGTCGCGATGTCGGGCGAAGGCGCACCGGTACGCACCATGAGGCCGACGATTGAGCGCACGATATCGCTTTGGCTGCCGGCCGCAATCTTGCCCGCCACGACGAGTGTGTCGAGCTCCGACCGCGGCATCAGCACCATATCAAATACAGCGCCCTCCTCGATCTCTTGTTTGAGGATGCGCGTCAGAGCGAACCGGACGGATACTCTCGTCCCGGTCGCGCTGCTCATAGAGCGGCACGGCTTCCGCCAGGAAGCGGCGCATGGCGCCGCCGCTCAAGACTGCGATTTCGTTCGCCACCGACATGCCCCGACCCCCGCCGCAATCATGCGGCCTTCTCACGCTGTCCTTGAGAAGCCCGAGCCGCATCAGGCTTTCGGCGGTCGCGACCAGCGCGTCTTCGCGCGAGCGCGGCGCCCAGCCCGAGCACGCGCCTCGCCTTTTCGTTGGTGGCGTTCTTGCTCTTGCCGAGTTCAGGCATGATCTGTTTGACCGCCGGATCGGCAAGTGCCGCGACGCGCACCAGCCAGTTCGGCAATTGCCGCGTCGGCACACGCCTCGCTAAAGCGCCCATGCGGGCTCTTCAGCACCTCGGCGATTTCGCGGATCCACATGAAATCGCCGGCGACCGCGAGAAAGCGTTCGCCCTTCGCGGCGGGATTGGTCATGGCGCGGATGTGCAGGTCGGCGACGTCGCGCACATCGACGACGCCGAAGCGAAGCCGCGGACAGCCGGGCATCGCGCCGTCCATCAGCCGCTGCACCAGCAGGATCGAGGTCGAATAGTCCGGACCGAGCACCGGCCCGAACACGCCAACCGGATTGACGACCGAAAGCTCAAGGCTGCCGCCTTCCTTGGCGATGAAATCCCAAGCCGCGCGCTCGGCCAGCGTCTTCGATTTCACGTAGGCGCCGCACGTCGTCGCCGTTCGGGTCAGTCCAGTTCGGTCTCGTCGAACGGCGCTTGCTGTTCGGCTTATGACCGTAACCGATCGCCGCGAACGAGGAGGTCAGCACCACGCGCTTGACGCCGGCATCGCGCGCGGCGCGCAGCACCCGCAACGCGCCTTCGCGCGCGGGCACGATCAGTTCGTCCTCATGCTTGGGGATGTTCGCCGGAAACGGCGAGCCACATGCAGCACATACTCGCAGCCGGCAACCGCCTCCGGCCAGCCGGCGTCGTTTTCGAGATCGGCGGCGACGAACGACAGCGATCGCCCGGCTCGGCGCCGCCCTGCCTTCAGCAGCGCGCGCACATCGCTCTCGCGCTTGAGATTGCGCACCGTCGTGCGCACCTGATGGCCCGCGGCCAGAAGCTGCAGGATGCAATGGCTGCCGATGAAGCCCGATCCGCCGGTCACCAGAACTGTGCTCATCGCCGTCTCCCGTCCCATGAAGTGCCGCCGCGCCTTGAGCGATATATAAGCTCCGCCCGCAAACGAAAAGGCCGCCAGTTTGGCGGCCTTTCCACTTTCCTAACAGCCCGACGATTACTCTGCCGCCGGCAGGGCAGCCGGTTCTGCGGCCGCGGCCGCCGCTTTGGCCGCCGCCTCTTTCTCGCGCTCGGCAAGAATAAGCTGGTCGCGCTTGATCGCAACTTCGCGCAGCCGGTTCATCATCGCGCCGGTACCCGCCGGGATCAGACGACCGACAATGACGTTCTCCTTGAGACCGTCGAGCGTGTCGGCCTTGCCGCCGACCGCAGCTTCGGTGAGCACGCGCGTCGTCTCCTGGAACGAAGCCGCCGAGATGAACGAACGCGTCTGCAGCGAGGCTTTGGTGATGCCAAGCAGCACCGGATGCGCGGCGGCGATCTTTTTGCCTTCGGCCGTCGCTCGCGCATTGATCTCGTCGAACTCGACCTTGTCGACCTGCTCGCCCTGGATCAGATCGGTCTCGCCGGAATCGGTGATCTCGACCTTCTGCAGCATCTGCCGCACGATCACTTCGATGTGCTTGTCGTTGATCGCGACGCCCTGGAGCCGATAGACATCCTGGATCTCGTTGACGAGGTAGCCGGCAAGCTCCTCGACGCCCTTGATCGCCAGAATGTCGTGCGGCGCCGGGTTGCCTTCGACAATGAAGTCGCCCTTCTCGATCACGTCGCCGTCCTGCAAGTGGATGTGCTTGCCTTTGGCGACGAGATACTCCCTGGGCTCCTCACCCTTGTCCGTCGGCTCGATCGTGATGCGCCGCTTGTTCTTGTAGTCGCGGCCAAAACGGACCGTCCCGGAGATTTCAGCGATGACCGCCGATTCCTTCGGCCGCCGAGCCTCGAACAACTCGGCGACACGCGGCAGACCACCGGTGATGTCACGCGTCTTGGCGCTCTCGGTCGGGATACGGGCGATAACGTCCGCAGCCTTCACCTTCGAACCGGGATCGACCGAGATGATGGCGTCGACCGCCAGCATGTAGCGGGCATCACCGCCGCGGCTCAGTTTGAGGATTTTGCCGTCCTTGCCCTTGATTACGAGGGCGGGACGCAAGTCCTGCTGACCGCGGGCCGAGCCCGAGCGCCAATCGATCACCACGCGTTTGGCAATGCCGGTCAATTCATCGAGCGATTCCGTCATCGACTGACCTTCGACCAGATCCTCGAAGCCGACGATACCTTCGAGCTCGGTCAGGATCGGGCGGGTGTAAGGATCCCACTCCGCGATGCGCTGACCGCGCTTGATGTGCTCGCCCTCCTCTACCTTGAGCCGCGCCCCATACTGGATGCGGTGCACGGCTCGTTCGGTACCGTCGGGGTCAGTGACGGCAACGATGAGGTTGCGGCCCATCGCGATCATGTCGCCGTCCGAATTGCGGGCGACGTTGAGGTTCTTGATCTTGATGGTGCCTTCGAAGTTCGAACTCGATGAACGACTGCTCGGAGATCTGCGCCGCGCCGCCGATATGGAACGTGCGCATGGTGAGCTGCGTGCCCGGTTCGCCGATCGATTGCGCGGCGATGACGCCGACCGCCTCGCCCATATTGACCGGCGTGCCGCGGGCGAGATCGCGCCCATAGCAACTGCCGCAGCACCCGCTCGTGGTCTCGCAAGTGAGCACCGAGCGGATTTTCATTTCTTGCACGCCGGCATTGACCAGGCGTTCGACGTGCGGCTCA
Source organism: uncultured Alphaproteobacteria bacterium (assembly GCA_963727325.1). Taxonomy (GTDB): domain Bacteria; phylum Pseudomonadota; class Alphaproteobacteria; order Rhizobiales; family Xanthobacteraceae; genus BOG-931. The sequence goes on along the minus strand of CAVSFV010000010.1, from coordinate 380,206 downwards.
TCGAGCAGCGTGCCCCTGGGCGGCCAGCACTTCGCTGCCGGTCGGATCGCGCACGTCCTCAGCCACGGTGCGGCCAAGGATGCGGGAGGCAAGCGACGCCACGACCGTGCCAGCGTCGATGATGGCACGCACCTTGATGCCGCGCGTCGTACCGCAATCCACCTCGGTGATGATGCAGTCCTGTGCGACGTCGACGAGACGCCGGGTGAGATACCCGGAATTCGCCGTTTTCAGCGCGGTGTCGGCCAGACCCTTGCGGGCGCCGTGCGTCGAGTTGAAGTACTCGAGCACCGAGAGACCTTCCTTGAAGTTGGAGATGATCGGGCTCTCGATAATCTCGCCGCTCGGCTTCGCCATCAGGCCGCGCATGCCGGCGAGCTGACGCATCTGCGCGGGCGAGCCGCGCGCGCCGGAATGCGCCATCATGTAGATCGAGTTGACCTGGGCTTCGGCGCCCTTCTCGGTCGCCGGCCGCATCGCCGAGATTTCCTTCATCATCGCGTCTGCGATCTTCTCGGTGCACTTCGACCAGACGTCGACGACCTTGTTGTATTTCTCACCCTGGGTGATCAGGCCGTCATTGTACTGCTGCTCGAAATCCTTGACCTGCTCGCGCGTGTCTTCGACGATCTTCGTCTTGGTGTGCGGCACCACCATGTCGTCCTTGCCGAACGAAATGCCGGCCTTGAACGCGTGGTGGAAGCCGAGCGCCATGACGCGATCGCAGAAGATCACGGTCTCCTTCTGACCGCAGTGACGATACACGGTATCGATCATGCTGGAGATTTCGCGCTTCGTCATAAGCTTGTTGACGAGGTCGAACGAAATCTTCGGCTGCTTCGGCAGCACTTCGCCGAGAATGGCGCGGCCCGGCGTGGTCTCGTACCACTTGCGGTACCGGTTGCCTTCTTCGTCGACGCCTTCATAGCGATATTTGATCTTGCTATGCAGACCGACGGCCTTCTCGTGCAACGCGTGCTCGACTTCGCTGATATTGCGATAGAAGCCCTGCACGATGTTCTTCTTCTTGTGGTCCCGCTCCATTTCCTTTTCGGAATGAAGCTCGAGCTTCCACTGACCCGGGCCGTTTTCGGTCATGATCGACAGATAATACAAGCCAAGCACGATATCCTGCGACGGCACGATGATCGGCGAGCCATTCGCCGGATGCAGGATGTTGTTGGTCGACATCATCAGCACGCGGGCTTCGAGTTGCGCCTCGAGCGACAACGGCATGTGAACCGCCATCTGGTCGCCGTCGAAGTCGGCGTTGAACGCCGCGCAGACCAGCGGATGAAGCTGGATCGCCTTGCCTTCGATCAGCACCGGCTCGAAGGCCTGGATGCCGAGGCGGTGCAGCGTCGGTGCGCGATTGAGCAGCACCGGATGCTCGCGGATCACCTCGTCGAGGATATCCCAAACTTCCGGCTTTTCCTTTTCAACGAGCTTCTTGGCCTGCTTGACCGTGGTGGACAGACCCTTGGCGTCGAGCCGCGAATAGATGAACGGCTTGAACAGTTCGAGCGCCATCTTCTTCGGCAAGCCGCATTGATGCAGCTTGAGCTCAGGGCCGACCACGATGACCGAACGGCCGGAGTAATCGACGCGCTTGCCGAGCAGGTTCTGCCGGAACCGGCCCTGCTTGCCTTTGAGCATGTCGGCGAGCGACTTCAACGGCCGCTTGTTGGCGCCGGTGATGACCCGGCCGCGGCGGCCGTTGTCAAACAGCGCGTCAACCGCCTCCTGCAGCATCCGCTTTTCGTTGCGGATGATGATGTCGGGCGCGCGCAGCTCGATCAGCCGCTTCAGACGGTTGTTGCGGTTGATGACGCGGCGATAGAGGTCGTTGAGGTCGGAGGTCGCAAACCGGCCGCCGTCGAGCGGCACCAGCGGCCGCAGATCGGGCGGGATCACCGGCACGTGGGTGAGGATCATCCATTCCGGCTTGTTGCCGGACTGAACGAATGCCTCGATCAGTTTGAGCCGCTTGGCGAGCTTCTTCGGCTTGAGTTCGGAGGTCGATTCCGCGATCTCGACGCGCAGATCCGCCGCCATCTTTTCCAGATCAAGGGCCTTGAGCATTTCGCGGATCGCTTCCGCGCCGATCATGGCGGTGAAGCTGTCCGCGCCAAGTTCGTCCTGCGCCTTGGTGTATTCCTCTTCGCTGAGCAGCTGACGGTCCTTGAGCGCGGTGAGGCCCGGCTCAAGCACGACGTAGTATTCGAAATAGAGAATGCGCTCGAGATCCTTGAGCGTCATGTCGAGCAACAGCCCGATGCGCGACGGCAGCGACTTCAGGAACCAGATATGCGCAACCGGCGCCGCCAGCTCGATATGACCCATGCGTTCGCGCCGAACGCGCGACAGCGTCACCTCGACCGAGCACTTCTCGCAGATGATGCCTTTGTACTTCATCCGCTTGTACTTGCCGCACAGGCACTCGTAGTCCTTGATCGGCCCGAAGATGCGCGCGCAGAACAATCCGTCGCGCTCGGGCTTGAAGGTGCGGTAGTTGATGGTCTCCGGCTTTTTGATCTCGCCGTAGGACCAGGACAGAATCTTTTCCGGGCTCGCGATCGAAATCCGGATCTGGTCGAAGACCTGAGCCGGCGTCTGCGGGCTGAACAAATTCATAAGTTCTTGGTTCATCGTCTTCTCCGCTTGCCGATCGTGGTCGGCCGCTGTCGCGCTATTTTTCAAGAGTGCGCGGGAACAACCCGCGCACGACGCACCGCGTTATTCGGCCGCCTCGGCGACACCGCCGTCGCCGCCGCGCTGCTGCTTGGAATTGTGCAGGTCGACGTTGAGGCCGAGCGATCGCATCTCCTTGACCAGCACGTTGAACGATTCCGGAATACCGGCCTCGAACGTGTCGTCGCCGCGCACGATCGCCTCGTACACCTTGGTGCGGCCGGCGACGTCGTCCGACTTCACCGTCAGCATTTCCTGCAGCGTGTAGGCAGCGCCGTAGGCTTCGAGCGCCCACACCTCCATTTCGCCAAAGCGCTGGCCGCCGAACTGCGCCTTGCCGCCCAGCGGCTGCTGGGTCACGAGGCTGTAGGGGCCGATCGACCGGGCGTGGATCTTGTCGTCCACGAGGTGATGCAGCTTGAGCATGTAGATGTGGCCGACCGTGACTTTGCGGTCGAAGGTGTCGCCGGTGCGCCCGTCGTAGAGCGTCACCTGCCCGGAGTGATCGAGGCCGGCGAGATCGAGCATGTGCTCGATGTCCGCCTCTTTGGCGCCGTCGAACACCGGCGTCGAGATCGGCACGCCATGCCTTAGATTGGCGCCGAGTTCGATGAGACCCTTTTCGTCGAGCGACTTGATGGTCTCGTCCTCGCCATAGACCTTCTTCAGCAGCTCCTTGAGCGGCTTGGAGTCTTTCTTGCTGTTGTAGAGATCAACGGCATGACCGATCTTCAAGCCAAGGCCTGCGCAGGCCCAGCCCAGATGGGTCTCCAGGATCTGGCCAACGTTCATGCGGCTCGGCACGCCGAGCGGGTTGAGCACGATATCGACCGAGGTGCCGTCGGCGAGGAACGGCATGTCCTCGAGCGGCACGATCTTGGAAACCACGCCCTTGTTGCCGTGCCGGCCGGCCATCTTGTCGCCGGGCTGGATCTTGCGCTTCACGGCGACGAAGACCTTGACCATCTTCATAACGCCGGGCGGCAACTCGTCGCCCCGCTGCAGTTTTTCGACCTTGTCGAGGAAGCGCTGTTCAAGCCGTTTCTTCGACTCGTCGTACTGCTTACGGATCGCTTCGATCTCCGCCATCACCTTGTCGTTGGGCGACGCGAACAGCCACCACTGCGAGCGCGGATATTCGTCCAGCACGGCGCGGGTGATCTTGGTGTCTTTCTTGAAGCCCTTCGGTCCGGCGATGCCCTGACGGCCCTCCAGCAACTCGGCCAGACGGCCGTAGACGTTGCGGTCGAGGATCGCCTGCTCGTCGTCGCGGTCCTTGGCGAGCCGCTCGATTTCTTCACGCTCAATCGCGAGCGCGCGCTCGTCCTTCTCGACGCCGTGACGGTTGAACACGCGCACTTCGACGACGGTGCCTTGCACGCCCGGAGGAACGCGCAACGACGTATCACGCACGTCCGAGGCCTTTTCGCCGAAGATTGCGCGCAACAACTTCTCTTCCGGCGTCATCGGGCTCTCGCCCTTCGGCGTAATCTTGCCGACCAGAATGTCGCCGGCCCGGACTTCGGCGCCGATATAGACGATGCCCGCCTCGTCGAGATTCTTCAGTGTCTCTTCCGACACGTTCGGAATGTCGCGGGTGATTTCCTCGGGCCCGAGCTTGGTGTCGCGCGCCATCACCTCGAATTCTTCGATGTGGATCGAGGTAAAGACGTCGTCCTTTACGATACGCTCGGAGAGCAGGATCGAAGTCTTCGAAGTTGTAACCGTTCCACGGCATGAACGCGACCAGCACGTTCCTGCCGAGCGCGAGCTCGCCGAGATCGGTCGACGGACCGTCCGCGATGATGTCGCCCTTCTTGACCTGATCGCCAACCTTCACCAGCGGCCGCTGGTTGATGCAGGTGTTCTGGTTCGAGCGTTGGAACTTCATCAGCCGGTAGATGTCGACGCCCGGCTTGGTCGGATCCGGCTCGTCGGTTGCGCGGATGACGATACGGGTGGCGTCGACCTGGTCGACGATGCCGGTCCGTCGCCCGGCAATGGCCGCGCCGGAATCGCGGGCCACGACACCCTCCATGCCGGTGCCGACGAACGGCGCCTCGGCATGCACGAGCGGCACCGCCTGCCGTTGCATGTTGGAGCCCATGAGCGCGCGATTGGCGTCATCGTTCTCAAGGAACGGAATGAGGGCCGCCGCCACCGAAACCAGCTGCTTCGGCGACACGTCCATGAAGTCCACCTTGTCCGGCGGAATAAGCTGCACGTCGCCGGCATGGCGCACCACGACGAGATCGTCGGTGAAACGGCCTTTCGCGTCGATGGTGGAGTTGGCTTGGGCGACCGTGAAACGGCCTTCCTCCATCGCCGACAGGTAGATCACCTCGTCGGTGACGCGGCCGTCCTTGACCTTGCGGTACGGCGTTTCAACGAAGCCATATTTGTTGACCCGCGCGTAGGTCGCGAGCGAGTTGATCAGGCCGATGTTCGGCCCTTCCGGCGTCTCGATCGGACAGATCCGCCCGTAATGCGTCGGATGCACGTCGCGCACCTCGAAGCCGGCGCGCTCCCGCGTGAGACCGCCAGGACCAAGCGCCGAGAGACGCCGCTTGTGCGTGATCTCCGAGAGCGGATTGGTCTGGTCCATGAACTGCGAGAGCTGGGAGGAACCGAAGAACTCGCGTACGGCGGCGGCCGCCGGCTTGGCGTTGATCAAATCCTGCGGCATCACCGTGTCGATATCGACCGACGACATGCGCTCCTTGATCGCGCGTTCCATGCGCAGCAGTCCGATGCGGTATTGGTTCTCCATCAGTTCGCCGACCGAGCGCACCCGGCGATTGCCGAGGTGGTCGATGTCGTCGATCTCGCCCTTGCCGTCGCGCAAATCGACCAGCGTGCGGATCACCGCGAGGATGTCCTCCTTGCGCAGCGTCCGAATGGTATCCTCGGCGGTGAGATCAAGCCGCATGTTCATCTTGACGCGGCCGACCGCTGAGAGGTCGTAGCGCTCGGAATCGAAGAACAGCGAGTTGAACATCGCTTGTGCCGTATCGAGCGTCGGCGGCTCCCCCGGGCGCATGACCCGATAGATGTCGAACAGCGCATCGCCGCGCGTCATGTTCTTGTCGATGGCGAGCGTGTTGCGGATGTAGGCGCCAACATTGACATGGTCGATGTTGAGCAGCGGCAATTCCTTGTAGCCGTGCTCGAGCAGCGCCGTCAGCGGCGTTTTGCCGACGCTGATGTCCAACTTGCCATCTTTTCGCTCGGTACCGACGATCTCGTCGCCCGCCTCAGCGTAGATTTCGCCGGTCTTGGTGTTGACGAGGTCTTCGGCGATGTAATGGCCGATCAACTCTTCATCGGTCATCCGCAGCGCCTTGAGGCCCTTCTCGGCGAGCTGGCGCGCCTGGCGCACGGTCAGCTTCTTGCCGGCCTCGAGCACGACCTTGTTGGTGTCGGCGTCGACGAGATCGTTGACCGCCTTGTAGCCACGCAGGCGGTTGGCATCGAACGGCACGCGCCAGCCGTCTTTGGTGCGCTTGTACGGAATCTGCTTGTAAAAGGTGTTGAGGATATCTTCGCCGCTCATGCCAAGCGCATAGAGCAGCGAGGTGACCGGGATCTTCCGCCGCCGGTCGACGCGCGCGTGAACAATGTCCTTGGCGTCGAACTCGATGTCGAGCCACGAACCGCGATACGGAATAATGCGGGCCGCGAACAGAAGCTTGCCCGAAGAATGGGTTTTGCCCTTGTCGTGATCGAAAAACACGCCGGGCGAACGATGCATCTGCGAAACAATGACACGCTCGGTGCCGTTGACGATGAACGTGCCGTTGTTGGTCATGAGCGGAATGTCGCCCATGTAGACATCCTGCTCTTTGATGTCCTTGACCGACTTGGCGCCGGTCTCTTCGTCGATATCGAACACGATGAGGCGCAGCGTGACTTTGAGCGGCGCAGCGTAGGTCATGCCGCGCTGACGGCACTCGTCGACGTCGTATTTCGGCCCTTCGAATTCGTACTTCACGAATTCGAGCATCGAGGTGTTGGAGAAATCGGAAATCGGAAACACCGACTTGAACACGGCCTGCAGCCCTTCGTTGGGGCGGCCGCCTTCCGGCTCCTTGACCAGCAGGAATTGGTCGTAAGACGCCTTCTGAACCTCAATGAGGTTCGGCATCTCAGCGACTTCCTCGATTTTTCCGAAAAACTTGCGAACGCGCTTCCGACCGATAAACGTCTGCGCCATCATGTCCTCTCGCTCAATCGAACCATCGGGCTTGAACCGCACGGCTCAAGCCATCGCCCCGAACGTTTGCGGTTCGAGGCTTCGAGGCGATCAAGGCGGCTCTCCAGATGGCCGCAATCCATCGCGACCGTCGGGACAGGCGTCTAATCACCTTATTTTCCGCTGATTCGGGCAAAAGTCCGAAATCAGCTCTGCACGCTTGCCGTACTTTAGAAATGCCGGGACCGCGCCATAGGGTCCCCGGGCATGTCCCTTAAGTAAGCATTACTTACTTAAGCTCAACCTTGGCTCCGGCTTTTTCCAGCGTCGCCTTGATCTTGGCCGCCTCGTCCTTGTTGACGCCTTCCTTCACCGCCTTGGGAGCGCCTTCGACTAAGTCCTTGGCTTCCTTGAGTCCGAGACCGGTAACGGCCCGGACTTCCTTGATCACCTCGATCTTCTTTTCGCCGGCGGCAACGAGCATGACCGTAAATTCGGTCTTCTCCTCGGCCGCCGGGGCCGCAGCGCCCGCCGCGGGGCCAGCGGCGACCGCAACCGCGGCAGCAGCCGAAACGCCCCATTTCTCTTCCAGTAACTTCGAAAGTTCAGCCGCTTCCAGCACCGTGAGGCTGGAGAGGTCGTTCACGATTTTCTGCAGATCAGCCATGATATTGTCCTTCGGTTCTAACCTTTAACTTCAGCAGTTTTTCAAGCGGCAGCCGCACCCTCGCCGTCCTTTGCGGCATAAGCCGAAAAGACCCGGGCAACCTTGGTGGCGGGAGCGTTCATCACCCGCGCAATCTTGGTCGCCGGCGCCTGGATGAGGCCGACAATTTTCGCCCGCAATTCATCGAGCGAAGGCAAGGCCGCGAGAGCCTTAACCCCATTCGGGTCGAGCGCTGTCGTTCCCATCGCCCCGCCGAGGATCACGAACCGCTCGTGGGTCTTGGCAAAATCGACAGCGACTTTAGGCGCCGCGATCGGATCGCCCGAGAAGGCGATCAAAGCTGGCCCCTTTAGGAGAGGCCCGATCGAAGCGACGTCACTGCCTTCAAGGGCGATTTTGGCGAGGCGATTTTTTGCGACCTTTACGCTGGCGCCAGCCTGCTTCATCTGCCGACGCAGAGTCTGCATCTGGGCAACCGTAAGGCCCGAATAATGGGCAACAACCACGACCTTGGTGGCCTTGAAGACCTCCCCAAGCGTCGCGACCATTTCGCTCTTTGCCGCGCGTTCCACTGCGCTCTCTCCGGTTTGGCGGTTTCCCTATCGCGGGATCCGCCGGGTTGATGCCGCCGTCCGAGATAACCCGGACGACATCCACACCCTGCCCCCCGGCGCGAGCTTTCGCTCACCGGGCCGTCGAGGTCAGAACCGAAGGGCAATCGCCTGCCCCGGTCTTCACCCGTCTATGCAGGCCGTGATGATTAAGCCAACGGCGGCGCCTGCAGTCTCGGACAGGATGCGTCCTCAAAAACCGAAGCTTTTCCGCCTCCTAGGAAAATCCGCAAAGGATCGGCTCTAAGGAGAGATCAGCCCGTCTGGTTTTCGAGAAGCGCACAAAGGCGCGCCGACAAATTGGGCCGGCACGCCCTCGGCGACTGTCTAGACGGTCTTTGTGGATTTGCCAAGTCCTTTCCGGATTGACCAAGTCCTTTCCGGATTGACCAAGTCCTTTCCGGATTGCCCAAGTGCATTTGCCACAGTGCGTATATTCGACGCAAAGCGGCGCCGTCATGGGGGATAGGCGATGGCGGAGACGACAAGCTTTTTCACCGATGGCGCGGCCTATGAGCGGCTGATGGGAAGCTTCACCCGCGCCGCCGGCGAGGTGTTCCTGGACTGGCTGTCCCTGCCCGAAGGACTTGCCTGGGTCGACGTTGGCTGCGGCACAGGCGCTTTCACGCAGCTTTTGCTGGACCGTTGCGCACCGGCTGATGTCGAGGCGATCGATCCGTCGGAGCAACAAATCGCCTACGCCCGGACGACGCCTGCGGCGAGCCGCGTGAATTTCCAGATCGGCGACGCGCAATCGCTCCCGTTCGGCGACGGCAGGTTCGACACCGCCATCATGGCGCTCGTCATTACCTTCATTCCCGATCCCAATAAGGCCGTCGCTGAGCTAAAGCGTGTAACCAAGCCGGGCGGCATGCTCGCCACCTACATGTGGGATTTCTTGAACAAGGGATTTCCGCAGCACCCCCTCCGCGAAGCTCTCGAAGCAATTGGTGTCGAAGTGCCATTCCAGCCAGGACATGCGCATTCGCGGATGGACAACATGGAGGGATATTTTCAAGCGGCCGGGCTCGACGATATCGCCACGCGCGTCATCGAGGTGGACGTCAACTATAGGGATTTCGACGAGTACTGGTCCGCGCAAACCGCATTGGCCAATTACGTCGTGCAATATATTCGCAAGATGCCCACGCCGGAAGTTGAGCGCGTGAAGGACGCTCTGCGCAAAAGCTTGCCGAGAGACGCAAGCGGCCATATCGCCTACAAGGCCAGAGCCAACGCAGTCAAAGGCCGCGTGCCCGGCTAGGCTGCTTCAAGAGCGTGCCAGCGGGCGACGACAAAACGGGAGGATCAACGATGCCGCACAACGCCGATCGCATCCTGACGACCCATGTCGGCAGCCTGGTCCGGCCGCCGAAACTCATCGAATTCTGGCGCGCCATCGAGGACGGCAAGCCATACGACGCCGCTGCCTTTGAAACGTGCCTCACGGCATCCGTCGCCGACGTGGTGCGCGAGCAAGCTGAAGTCGGCATCGACGTGGCCAGTGATGGCGAGTTCAGCAAGGGCGCCAATTGGGCATTCTATGTCCACAAGCGCCTGAGCGGCATCGCCGTTCGTCCGGCCACGCCCGAGGAAGCGAATGATCCAATGGCTTCCATGGGCGGCGGCCCCGATCACAAGGCATTTCCGGAATTCTACGCCGAATATGACGCCGCATCCGGTCTCGGCAAACGGCTGGGCAACCGGGTCATCGTCAACGGGCCGATCCAATACGCCAACCAACAGGTCACCCGCGACATTCGCAACCTCAAGGCCGCAGTAGCGAACACCAGGAACAAACACCCGTCATTGGCAGGCTTTCTGCCGGTCGTCGCGCCGGCCAGTGCGCTGCCCGGCGCCAAGAACGAATATTACCAGGACGAGGAAGCTTTTCTGATCGCGCTCGCCGATGCCCTGCATCAGGAATACAAGGCGATCGCCGATGCCGGGCTCTACGTTCAGATCGACGACGCGTTCTTTCCGTACATGCACGAGCGCATGGTGCCGCCGATGACGAACGCGCAGTATCGGCACTGGGCGCAGCTGCGTATCGATGCGCTCAACCACGCGCTGCGCGACATTCCCGAAGAGCGCTCGCGGTATCACATTTGCTGGGGAAGCTGGAACGGCCCGCACCTGTTCGACGTGCCGCTCAAAGACATCATCGATCTCGTCCTGCAGGTGCGCGTTGGCCATTACTCATTTGAGGCCGCCAATCCGCGGCACGCCCACGAATGGCGCGTTTGGGAAACGGTGAAGCTTGCGCCCGGGAAGGTCCTGATCCCGGGCGTCATCAGCCACGCCACCAATGTGGTCGAGCATCCCGAACTGGTCGCGGAGCGGATCGTGCGCTTTGCCAACATCGTCGGCCGCGAGAATGTCATGGCCGGCACCGATTGCGGCTTCGCGCAAAGTCCATTCGCGCAACGCGTTCACCCCACGATCATGTGGGCGAAGTTGAAGGCGCTGTCCGAGGGCGCGCGGATTGCGACAAAGGCGCTGTGGGGCGAGCGCGCGGCGGCCTGATTTATTGCGCGTCATTCCGGGGCGCAGGCCTTAGCCCGCGAACCCGGAATCCATATTCACAGGTGGTGGTTATGGATTCCGGAGTTGCCGCTTTGCGGCAATCCGGAATGACGGCGTTTAATGCGGCTGCTGCGAGTCCGGGAACAGCGTTGCCGGGACGACCTTCACGCCGGGACCCATGGTCGACGAGATGGCGACCCGGTTGATGAAGTGACCCTTGGCGCCTTGCGGCCGTGATTTCTGCACCGCATCGGCGAACGCGCGGATGTTCTCGACCAGCTTCTCCTCGCTGAAAGAAGCCTTGCCGATACCGGCTTGCACGATCCCGGCTTTCTCCGCGCGAAACTCGACCGAACCGCCTTTGGCGCCTTTGACGGCGTTGGTGATGTCCATGGTCACGGTGCCGACTTTCGGATTGGGCATCAGTCCGCGCGGACCGAGCACCTTGCCGAGACGGCCGACCAGCGGCATCAAATCGGGCGTGGCGACCACACGATCAAAATCGATCGCGCCGCCCTGCACCTTTTCCACCAAATCCTCGGCGCCGACCACGTCGGCACCGGCGGCCTTGGCTTCGTCGGCCTTCACGCCGCGGGCAAATACGGCGACCCGCACCGAGCGGCCGGAGCCGTTCGGCAAATTGACGACGCCGCGCACCATCTGATCGGCGTGGCGCGGATCGATACCGAGATTCATCGCCACCTCGACGGTCTCGTCGAACTTCGCCTTGGCGCGTTCCTTGACCATCTTCACGGCTTCGGCGAGCGGATAAAGTTTCTCGCGATCGACGCCCTCGCGCGCAGCTGGTCGTGCGTTTTCCAAGCGTGCTCATGCCTTCACCTCCAGGCCCATGGAACGGGCGGACCCTTCGATCATGCGCATCGCCGAGTCGATGCTGTCGCAGTTCAAATCTTTCATTTTCTGTTCGGCGATTTCGCGCACCTGCGCCTTCGTCACCGAGCCGGCCACGTCGCGGCCGGGCGCCTTCGAGCCGCTTTCGAGCTTGGCCGCCTTCTTGAGGAAGTGCGACACCGGCGGCGTGCGCAGTTCAAAGGAAAACGAACGGTCGGCATAGACCGTAATGGTCACGGGGATCGGCGTGCCCTTCTCAAGCTTCTGGGTCTGCGCATTGAACGCTTTGCAGAACTCCATGATGTTGAGGCCGCGCTGGCCGAGCGCGGGACCAATCGGCGGCGACGGATTGGCCGCCCCCGCCGGCACCTGCAGTTTCACATAGCCGGTGATTTTCTTCGCCATTCTCTACTCCTGTTAGTGGTGCGGATCTCGACGGCTGGCGACCGCCTCACCTCCCACGGCTTCACCTTATTCTCCTTCTCCCCGCGCGCGGGGAGAAGGTTGGGATGAGGGGGCCTATCCGCAAGGCTAAGAATCGCGGAGAGGCCCCCTCACCCTCGCTTCGCATAGCCGATGCATCGCATCGGCGTTCTTGCACCAAAGTACGGCGTCCAAAAGGACGCCTATGCTCTCCCCGCGTGCGGGGAGAGGTAAACTCATAATTTCTCCACCTGCCCGAATTCAAGCTCGACCGGCGTGGCGCGGCCGAAGATCGACACCGCGACCTTGAGCCGCGAGCGGCCCTCGTCCACTTCCTCGACGGTGCCATTGAAGGAGGCGAACGGGCCGTCCGACACCCGCACCTGCTCGCCGACATCGAAAGAAACCGTCGGCTTCGGCCGCTCGATACCCTCCTGCACCTGATGGATGATGCGCTGAGCTTCCGCTTCCGACAGCGGCATTGGCTTGTTGTCGGAGCCGAGGAAGCCGGTCACCTTCGGGGTATTCTTGATCAGATGATAGGCCTCGTCGGTCAGCTGCATTTTCACCAGGACATAGCCCGGGAAGAATTTTCGCTCGGCGTCGACCTTGCGGCCGCGCCGGACCTCGACGACCTTCTCCTTCGGAACCAGGATGTCCTCGAACAGGCTCGACAGCCCGCGCTGCTTGGCCTGCTCGCGGATCGAATCCGCGACCTTGTTCTCGAAGTTGGAATAAGCGTGGACCGCGTACCACCGGCTGGTCATGGCATTAATTTCCGGGTCGTGAATGTTTTGAAGTCGCGCATGCGCTCAAGAACCGAGGCTGAGCAGGAAACTGACACCGAACCGCATAATCTGATCCGCCACCAGGAAGAAAATCGACGCGACGAAGACCATCACGAACACCATCATGGTGGTGACAGTCGTCTCCTTGCGCGTCGGCCAGGTGACTTTCTGTCCCTCGGCGCGCACTTCCTGCAGAAACTTGAACGGGCTGATCTTTGCCATCGCGTGTTTCTAAATAGTCATTCCCCGCCCATCTTTCAGGAGGAGACCAACACGGCGCATCCTTTTTGGGGAAAGTTCGTTCGCGGAAATCCGTTACCGGGCCGCTGACGATGGCGCCTTCCTACTGCCGAAAGGCAAAATCGTCAAGGAGGATGCATCGGGCCTTCCGCCCAAATGGCAGGAGTGGAGGGACTCGAACCCCCAACCCCCGGTTTTGGAGACCGGTGCTCTAGCCAGTTGAGCTACACTCCTAGGCGGCGTTCAGATGCCTCGTGGCGGCGGGCAAAGCAAGCTATCATTGACATATCTGGTGAACCAGAGCGACCCCGACAGGGCGATCGACCGGACGAACCAATGCCGACGCGACGTGGCGCTCTCTTTATACTATGCGCCGGCCTATGCGCCCTCTCGGCCCGGCCACGCGACCGATGCCGCGGCGCTTGCGTTCGTCACGTCGATCTATGACGCCTACAAAGGCAAAGACGCCAAGGGCCCCCCGCTCGATAACGCTCGAACCGTCCGGCGTTATTTCGAACCCTCGCTCGCGGCCCTGATCAATCACGCCAGGCCCCCGCCGCGCGGCGCGGCGAGCGTGTGGATGCTCGGCCGGACGATGTCCGCTTTTGGGTAAAGCGGACATCGCAAGCTGAAATTTCAATGAGCTTTGATGAGCCGACAGCGACATGACGCGGGGGCCAGTCGAAGCCGAGGGGCCCGAGCACATGATCGAGCATAAGCGAGCGAAGCCGTGAGGAATGCCGGCGCCACGCTTTAGCTCAGCGGCGTTGCGTGCTCGCCCGCGGCGCGCAGTTCGTTGCTCATACGCTGATATGACCCGGTACCCCTAAAGGTTCGATAGGCTGAAAGCGCAGTCGCGATCTAGATCGCTTGGACAGTCGCTTTGTCGAGCGCGATTTCATCGATTCCAAAAAGGAGAACAAAATGACAGCAAAAGGAAAAGTCCTGGTACTAGTCTCGAGCGGTCACGGCTTGCCCCTGAAAGATGGCAAAGTTTATGCCGGTGCCGGCTACTACCTTAATGAGCTGACGGTTCCGGTTCGTGCCCTGATGAAGGAGGGCTACGAAATCACCTTCGCCAACCCCAAAGCCAACACGCCGCAAATGGATGTCCATTCAGCTGTCCCCGATTTCTTCGGCGGGGACGAGGCTAAGCTTCAGGACTATCTAAAATTCCGCGACAGCCTGACTGGGCTCAAAAATCCAACTCGCATCTCGGATGTCATCGCATCAGGCCTGGATCAATATGACGCTGTTTTCGTCCCCGGCGGCCATGGCCCGATGATGGATCTTCTCGATGATCCCGACGCCGGCACCGTGATGAGACACTTTCATAAAACGTCGAAGCCTACGGCGGTGCTTTGCCATGGTCCGATTTCACTTCTCTCGGCTCTTCCGAATTCGACGGAGGTGGTCAAAGCGCTTGCGGCGGGCGATGCTGCTGGAGCGCGGACAAAGGCTCAAGGATGGATTTATTCTGGATATAAGATGACCATCTTTTCGACAGCGGAAGAGCAGCAGCGCGAGCCGCAGGAAATTGGCGGTAAGGTTCTGTTTTACCCGGACTTCGCCTTGCGTACGGCGGGCGGTGACGTAAGTGTAGCGGCTCCATGGCAGAGCTACGTTCTTCAAGATCGCGAGTTGATCTCGGGTCAGAACCCGTTCTCGGACGTAGCGCTTCTGAATCTTCTTCTACCGGCGCTCAACGCGAAGAAGAAGTGAGTTGGTAACGAGCGATTGAACCAAAATCACGGATGAGGCTTGCAAGCCGCTCAAATAGATCAGCAGATCGTCAAATTTGTTGGGTAAAATCTTGTCAGCGCGCCAGCGAAGGCCAGCCGCTCCTTGACCTGGATCAAAGCTTGTCCACCACACCGATCCGATAGTGTGTGGCGCCTGCCGTGCGCCAGAGGGCAAACTGGAGCATGTACAAGCACCTGCTCATTCCTACCGATGGATCTGAATTGTCCGAGTTGGCAGTTCACGAGGGAGTAGCGTTGGCGAAAGCTCTTGATGCGCGCGTCACCGTACTCACCGTGACGACGCCATTTCATATTTTTAGCAGCGATCCCGCCGTGATCGAGGATACGCCGGAGCAATATCGCAAACGCATGGCGGCTCTTGCCAGCCAATATCTTAATGTCGCAAAGCACACCGCCGAGACCGCCGGCGTTCCCTGCGACCTGGTGCATGTTGAGCACGAGCACCCATATCAAGCCATCATCAGCGCGGCGCAGGAACGCGGCTGCGACTTGATCCAGATGGCATCGCATGGGCGGCGCGGCGTGTCGTCAATTTTGCTCGGTAGCGAAACCCTTAAAGTGCTCACTCACAGCGCCATCCCGGTCATCGTGTGCCGGCGGCCGCGCCCGAGCGTTCTCTTGGAGGGGGCATTTGCCTCCTGACTTTAATCAGTCGCCTGGATCGGTAGGGCATCGTTGACGGACGAGCTTTCCAAAAGCGAGGCTTCAAGACTTCGCAAGGAGATCGTCGAAACAGCGATTCGCGCGCGGGGTGTTCGCTCCGAGCTGGTTCTCGATGCGATGCGCAGCGTTCCTCGCGAATCTTTTCTGCCAGAGCGGCTTCGCGAGTTTGCTTATGAAGACACGGCCTTGCCGATCGAAGAGGGCCAGACAATCTCGCAGCCCTATTATCGTCGCCCTTATGACCGAGGCATTGGTGCTCGGTGGCGGCGAAATGGTGCTCGAAGTGATTGAAGCAATTGGAGCGGGTGAAGGGAATCGAACCCTCGTCATAAGCTTGGAAGGCTTCTGCTCTACCATTGAGCTACACCCGCGATCTTTGACTCCGTTGGTGAATTTCCAATTCATCCCCGAGTTTTAGTCGTGGTTCAGTCGGTCTAAACCCCAGTCTCGCCTTGGGCCGAGCCGCCGATAGCAATGATATTCCCATGAGGCGCGGCGGGATAGGTCCTCGCATCCTGGACAGCCTCGTCATCCACTTCGAAGGCACTCCCCGGGCCGGATTTAGCCCTTGCCCCCGCGCCCGGCCAGCGCATCCGCGAGTTGGGTGTCGCTCAACCGCTCGCTGAACCAATTCGGATAAACCGGCGCCAGCGCCGTGGCGGCGTCGAGGTCGGCGATCTGCTCTGCCGTTAACGTGACATCCGCCGCTTTGAGGTTGTCCGCGAGCTGGTGGGTTTTGCTCGCGCCGATCAGCACGCTGGTGACTGCCTGGCGGGACAGGAGCCAGGCGATCGCGACCTGGGCGACGCTCGCGCCGTGTGCGTCGGCGATGGTGCGCATGCGCTCGACCAGCTTGAAGCCGTGTTCCTTGTCGAACGGCAGAAAGTCGAAGCCGGAAATGCGATTGTCCGGATCGGACAGGGTCTGGCGGGTATATTTGCCGCTGAGGAAGCCGGAGGCGAGCGGGCTCCAGACCGTGAGCCCGAGCCCGTATCGCCGCATCATCGGGATGACGTCGCGCTCGACGTCCCGGCCGAGCAGCGAATAATACATTTGGCCGTGGGTGAACGGCGCGAGTCCCCGCGCCCGCTGCATTTCCAGCGCCGCGGCGGCCTTCCAGGCCGACCAGTTGGAAAAGCCGAGATAGCGCACCTTGCCGGCGCGCACCACGGTGTCGAGGGCTTCCACCGTCTCCTCGACCGGCGTGAACGGATCTTCGCGGTGCGCGATGTAGATGTCGATCCAGTCCGTGCCGAGGCGCCGCAGGCTTTGATCGATCGACCACAGGATGTGGCGCCGGGACAGGCCGGACTGCGTCATCGGCGGTCCGGAGCGAAAGCCGACTTTGGTGGCAATCACCACCTGGTCGCGGCGCTGCTTAAGCGCGGCGCCAATCAGCGTCTCGGATTCGCCGCTGGCATAGCCGTCCGCCGTATCGAACAGATTGACGCCGGCATCGAGCGCTTGCCCAACCAGTTCGTCCGCCAGTTTCGCGCCGACTTTGTACACCGCCGCGATATTTTTGTTGCCCTGCGTGAAGGTCATCGTGCCGAAGGCGAGACGGGATACGGCGAGACCGGTATTGCCGAGAAGCGCGTAGTGCATGGAATTCCCTTGACCAAGAAACGGGCGGAATCCTAGCAAGTCACCCACGTTAAGGCGACCGCCAAGTCCGTATTAGATTTCATGCAGATTAGCTTCATGTCTTTTTATTTTTGTGTAGTTTCGCTACAATCCGTGCAGGCGCTTTCTTCTTCTTTTTGTCCGATTGTAATCGACAGCGGCGCGCCAGACTGCTCCATGCGCAAGCGAGTCCCCGCCGTCTCAGGACAATAGCCGCCTGACGGCCGAACTCCACCCAGCCAACTTTCGCTCCCGCGTTGCGGCATCCATTTGCGGCGTAAATCGGCGTTCCGATCGCCACAGCTCCGCAAACCGGCCGGGCTCCGGAAAAAAGCCGGCACGCAAGCCGGCGAGATAAGCCGCACCGAGCGCCGTGGTTTCTTTGATCTGCGGCCGATCGACGGTCTCGCCCGTCAGATCCGCGAGACGCTGCATGGTCCAGTCGGAGGCGGCCATGCCGCCGTCAACCCGTAAAATCTTGAGCGACGTTTCGGCGTCTCGCCAATCCGCCTTCATCGCCGCCAAAAGATCCACGGTCTGAAAGCAGGCGCTTTCAAGCGCGGCCTGCGCCAACTCCCGCGGCCCGGTCGCTCGAGTCAGGCCAAACAGCGCACCGCGCGCGTCGGCACGCCAGTAAGGCGCGCCGAGCCCGACAAAGGCAGGCACCAGATAGACATCTTGCGTTGGGTCGGCGGCGGCGGCGAGCGCGCCGGTCTCTTCGGCGCTCCGCACAATCTGTAAACCATCGCGCAGCCATTGAACCGCGGCGCCGGCGATGAAGATCGAGCCTTCAAGCGCGTACGAGCGGATGCCGGCGAGCTGATAAGCAATGGTGGTAAGCAACCTGTTCTTGGAGGCGATCGGCGTCTGGCCGGTATTCAACAGCGCAAAACAGCCCGTCCCGTACGTCGACTTGACCATTCCGGGCACGAAGCAGGCCTGTCCGATCAGCGCCGCCTGCTGGTCCCCGGCGATGCCGTAAATCGGGATCGCTGCGCCAAACAATTCCGGATCGGTGAAACCAAAGGTGGCGGAAGAATCCAGAACTTGCGGGAGAATCTCTTTGGGTACGCCGAGCAGCGTCAGGAGCTCGTCGTCCCACACGCCGTCGTGAATATTAAACAGGAGCGTGCGTGACGCATTCGTTGCGTCGGTCGCATGAACTTTCCCGCCGGTCAGGCGCCACAACAAATAGGTATCGACGGTGCCGAACGCGAAGTCAGCGCGAGCGGCCTTGTCGCCGATGTCCCCGCTTTTCTGCAGCAGCCAGGCGAGTTTGGTGCCGGAAAAATACGGATCGAGCAAAAGTCCGGTCTTGGCGGTGAAGCGGGGTTCGTGGCCGTCGTTCTTGAGGTGCGTGCAAAACCCGGCCGTCCGCCGATCCTGCCAGACGATGGCGCGATGGACCGGACGGCCGGTCCCGCGATGCCATAACAACGTCGTCTCACGCTGATTGGCGATGCCGATGGCGACGATGTCGCGGGCGCTCGCGTTGACCTCGCGCATGACGCTTCGGCAGGTCTCAAGTGTTGTTGCCCAGAGATCCTCCGGATCGTGTTCGACTTGCCCGTCGGCCGGAAAATGCTGGGGAAATTCCCGCTGGGCCAAAGCCGCGATCGAGGTATCGGCGCGGAACAAGATGGATCGCGTCGACGTCGTACCCTGATCGATCGCCAGCACATAGGATGTCACGCGCCCCTCCCCGATCCTTTATGCGACGTCGCACCGACAATCATAATGCAACACGCCGGAGCCAGTGCCGCTCAGTATTCGCTGCGCGCCTTCAAGCGCGAGGGGATCGGCAGTCGATGAACGCCCATCAGCCGCGAGAAAAAACCAAGGCCAGCAACATCTTAACACAGCCGCTTTTCATCGATCGGGGTAACAGATTCATAGCAATTCCGGGCCTAGAAGCGCGCCATTGAAGCGAGTGCGTCATGTTCACGGCACTTCTGCGAAATGTAGTCGTTTGTGCCGGCCCGCTTCGGTCCCTTCGGCGTCTCCAAGGTCGGCGTCTTGTCCAGGACAAGAGCGGCGCTACCGCGGTCGAATTCAGCCTCGTGGCAGCACCGTTTCTGGCGCTACTCGTCGGTCTGGTCCAGACCGCCGTGGTGTTCCTCGCCGGCCGCGAGCTTGACGAGGCCGTCGCACAAGCGAGCCGATATATCCTGACCGGCCAGGCGCAGAACCAGAGCATGACGCAGGCGCAATTCAGCAATTGGGTCTGCCAGAACATCTATGCGCTGTTCAATTGCAACAATCTGATGGTCAACGTTCAGAGCTTCAGCTCGTTTGCTTCGGCAACCACCAGCGCGCCAACTTTGACTTTCAACGCTCAGGGTCAGGTAACCAACACCTGGACCTACAACCCGGGTGGTCCAGGCGACATCGTGGTCGTGCAGGTCATGTACCAATGGCCAATCGTCTTAGGCCCGCTCGGCTTCAATTTATCAAACCTGTCGAACGGAGATCGGCTCCTGATGTCGACTGCGGTGTTCAAGAACGAGCCATACTGATGACGCTGACCGGCGCGATCTTCACAATTTCCGCGCCACTGCGCCGCTTCGCGCGCCGCGCCGAAGGTGTTGCGGCCGTTGAATTCGCCATCGTGCTTCCGTTCATGCTGCTGATGTATATCGGCAGCGTCGAAGTCGGCGATGGCCTTGCGATTCAATTCAAGGTCACCGAGACCGCGCGCACCGTCACCGACCTCGCCTCGCAATACGTCAGCATCGACACGACGGACATGAGCGGCATTCTTGCCGCGTCATCGACGATCGTGGCCCCCTACCCGGCCGCAAACATGGCGATGACCGTGTCGGAGGTAACCACCAACGGCAGCGGCCAGGGCACCATCACCTGGAGCTGTTCTCTCAACGGCACCGCACACGCCGTCGGCTCGTCGGTCACACTGCCGGCCAGCCTGCAAACCGCCAATATTTCGGTGATCTGGGGCGAAGTGACTTACCCCTATACCCCACAGCTCGGCTACGTGATCTCGGGCACGATCAACCTTTACGAAAGCACGTATTTTTATCCGCGGCTGGTCAATTCGGTCGCCTTGCCGCAGGGCTGCTGAGGCACCCCGGAGGCCGCGGCGAGTCTGCGATTAAGGTAAGAATTTCATAGCTATTTCAGCCTAGAAGCGGGCTCTAGGAGCAACAGGTCTATGTCCAAATCCGTCGCAAATGCGTGGCTCGTTTTGTTGGCGCGCGTGCCGGCCCTCCTGTCGCAATTTCGAACAAACAGAGCCGGCAACACCGCGATCATTTTCGCGCTCTCCGCCATCCCGGTTGTCGCCGCCATCGGATGCGTCACCGATTATTCCTATGCCACGATGGTCAAGACCAAATTGCAGGCCGCCTCCGACGCGGCCGCCTTGGCGACCGTCTCAAACAATTCGCCGATTGTGGCGACCGCCAAATCCATGAGCGGCAACGGAACCGTTGCGGGCGGACCGACCTACATCCAGAATTTCTTCAGCGCCGACACCACCGCCTTTACGGGCGTGAGCGCCACCGGCAGCACGACCAAGAGCGGAACGACAGTTACCGCAACGTTGAGCTATTCCTACAACGTGCCGACGACTTTTATGAAAGTTCTCGGCTATCCGAGCATGGCGCTCACGGGCTCGTCCACGGCGAGCGTTACGGTGGCCACCTACATCGATTTTTATCTGATGCTCGACGTCTCCGGCTCCATGAGCTTCCCCTCCACCGCGGCGGAGCAGGTGAGGCTGATGTCGGTCAATCCCGACAACCTGATCACGGCGGTTATCCGCAAGGTTGCCAGTTCGCCTGCCACTGGGCGACGCAGAACACCGCCTGCACGCAAACCGGGCAGGAATATCTGGCCCCCGGCCCCACAGAATTACACTGGCGCGAAATACCCGATTACCAGCGAATGGCCGAGCGGCTATCCCGGCGGCTATTGCATGGGGTTTTTGATAAGCCGCCTCGGAACTACGCCGGCATATCCGACGAACTGCGTTCCCAGCAATGAAACGCCCCCTCCGACTAACACCAATGACAGTACCGCGCCCGCGAAGCCCTTCAGGGCACATCCCGGGCACCAGCACCGTCTATCCGTCGGGATGCGGCCAGTACGTCAATTGGACCAATCCTCAGGTGACCTCGTGCGCCAATCCTGGCACGACATCGTGCATCCAATTGCGCGCCGACGCCGTCGGCTACGCCGTGACGGCATTGCTGCAGCAAGCCCAAACCACCGAGTCCTATACCGGGATCAGCAATCAATTCAGCGTGGGATTGTATCCGTTCATCGTCAATCTGTGCACGTCGGCGGCCGGCAGCAGCAATGCCTGCTCGGTCGGACAGACAACCAGTCTGACTGGCTCGACCATCACCAATTTTGCGCAAGAACTAGCCAGTCTGCTCGATAACGGCGGCGTTGGCTCGGCGAACTCAACGCTCGGATCCGGCGGCACGCATTTCGAGAATGCGCTCCATAGCATGAATAGTTTCATCACCTCGGTTGGCACTGGCGGCAGCGCAGCCAATCCGCTGCCCTATGTCTTCATCATCACCGACGGTTCGCAGGACTACCAAACCCAGTCCGGCGGATCGTGGGGGTCACAAAACTGGAGCGCGAACAGCAGCGTGCCTTACCAAATTCCGCAACGGTGATCCCGCCAAACAGCGAGCAAAGCACCGATTATTGCGGGACGATGAAAAGCCGCGGTATCACGGTCGCCGTCCTCTACATTCCTTATGAGACCATTCAGGATGCGAACTCTTCCTTCGCGAATAATGAAGACGGCTATGCCAACAATAACATCCCGAATATTCCCGCCGCACTGCAAGCCTGCGCCTCACCCGGTTTTTACTACACCGCCAGTACGCCGCAGGCCATCCAGACCGCGCTCCTTGAGATGTTTCAGCAGTCCCTGGTCTCGGCCCACGTATCGCACTAGGAACGTGCACTCATAAATTCGGCGTAATGTCCCGTTCGCCGCGAAAGCGACCGAAATGGTGCGTCGCCGCGAAGTGACGCGATGAGGCCACAAGCAGACATTCGGGCCAGCCGCGTCACTATTCTTCAACACGCGCTACGCAACGGGTAAATCGCCCCGCATACGCGATGTCCGTGTAACGTCCGCTTCGCTACCAGCTACGGATTTTTTGCTGTCTCGCAGCAAACGCCGTTCAGGGCCAACAACAGACACGTGTACCCCGCGTCGGCCTTGTTAACGGTCGGGAAAGCAAAAACACTCGCACCCAGTCTAGCCGCGAGGGGAAAGCTTATGAGAAGCCTTGTTATCGGTGTCGCTTTGATGATTGGCGCGGGAGGCGCGTCGTGGGCGTTGGAGCCGCAGGATATCGTTGGCACTTGGAAGCTTCTGTCGAGTGTGCGGCAGGTGTCGGGCAGCGACAAGGTCGTCGATAATCTGGGAGCGCATCCGAACGGCGTCCTGATCATTACACCGGAACACCGTTTCATCGTCATTTTTACGGCCGCGGAAGGTCGAAAGCCCGCAACAACGATTGAGGAATTCGCCGCTTTGCAAAAAAGCCAAATTGCCTATTCGGGATTGGTCACGTTATCTCCGGACGCGGACAATGCAAAAGGTCTTAAGTTGCTCAATAAAGTGGACATAGCATGGAACGAAGAAATGGACTGGTACCGTTCAGAAGCGCTTTCTGTCGCTTGAAGGTAATCGCCTCATAATTCGAACTCCGCTCATCAAAAATCCGTACACCGGCGAGATGGCAATGTCGATCTTAATGTTCGAACGATCGAAATAGAACTCCGCTCAGGATCATCATCTTCCTTGTGCAGCAGGGCAACAATTTATGACCGGTTTGGGTCAACAGCGTCGCATGAGCAATGTCCGAGTCATCTCTGCCTTTCCCGACAGCCGACTAAACCCACACACTGCGGCACTTCGGTCCCGGGCCAATTGCGGTCTCACCTACTCGCAGGGCCGGGCTTGTTGGAACCCTTGGGTCCTGCAAATATAATCTCGGTGGACGTTCTCCCCCAAGGCTCTGCCCGATGACGCTTGCCAACCTCCCGTTGGCCTCGCACTGTCAATTCGCATCGAGCAATTTCGAGGCGATGCATCACCGGCTGAGTAGCGTTCTCAAGCCGCACCGTTTGCGACGACTGTCGAGCGTGCCCGTTTCCGGCATCATCTGCCGCGCCAGCCTTAGGCGGATTTCGATCAATCTGATGCGTATCGGACCGGCTGTCGATGTTTCGCCGGGCGCCCTGGAGCAGTTCTATCTGATCCAAGTCCCGGTTCACGGCGCGGTCCAAATCAGCTACGGCGACGAGCGTGTGCTTTGCGAAGGTGCCACGGCAGCGGTGATTTCACCCGGCGAACGCCTGGGGTTGCGCTGGTCGGACAATTGCGCCCAACTGATCGTGCAAATACCACGCGACACGCTCGATGCCACCATTGCGAAACGGTATGGCGTTAGGCGGCAGGGCCCGCTCAAATTCCACGCGGCCTTTGACCTGAGCCGTTCGCCCGGGCGCGAATGGCGAGCTCTTCTTGACCTTGCTGTGAGGTCGCTAGACGAGGGCGGGCTGTTCTCGCGTGGCTCTCTCTGCACCGATCTGGAGGACCTTCTCCTGTCGGCCCTGCTGGCAATGCAGCCCCACAACTATGCGGGTGAGTTAGCCGGCGGCGGCAGCAGAGTCGCCCCGTACTACGTCCTCCGCGCGGAGCGGGAAATGCGCGAACGGATCGCATTCCCACACACGATCGCGCAACTGGCCGAGACCGCGGGGGTCAGTGAGCGCACTTTACATGACGGTTTTCGCCGTTTCCGCTCGAGCACCCCAATGGGACACTTGGCGAGACTGAGGCTGGCCGCCGCCCGCCGCCGGTTACTGGATGCAGGTCCAGGCATGACAGTGGCCCGCGCTGCCACGGAAACCGGTTTCTTTCAATTCGGGCGATTTGCCCGGATCTACCGCGAGGCGTTCGGCGAACTTCCTTCGGCGACCTTGCGCACCGCACGGCGCCGCAAGGCCTGACGCCAATCGGAGTTTATTCGCTCTGGTCGAACCGGTTGAAGCTCGAGACTTTCGGCGAGCTCAATCATCTATTCGCAGAAGGTTTCCATTTGTCCGAATCGCGGCTTAGTGCGCCCAATGCTCGACGATCTTGCGCGCTGTTCGCCGGCCGATCGCCAACGCGCCGCCGGTGGTCGCGTTTCCGAGATAGTCGCCGACATAGTAGATGTTCTTCGGTCCTGCTTCCTGCACCGACAACAAGCTCCTCACCCTGCGAGCCTGACCGGGCGGAAAACTCGCGATGATGTAGTCAGCGTGCATTTCATGGACCTCTTTAAGGTCCTGCTCCAGCGAGGGATAGATTTGCTTCGCCCAATGGCGTGCGACTCGGTCGAGGTTCGAGCCGTCCTTGTCGAGATAGTGCCGCTGACGATCCGGCGCGAGCACGAGCCACAAGCGCGATGGATCGCCCGGCCGCTCAGAGCCGGGAAAAGTCTTGATGAAAGAAATCGGGGTCTGGTGCCGGCGCGTATGAAAGGTGCGGATATCGAATTCCTTTGCCGGCCTGTTCTTGAGTACGTACGCCACCATGGCATATTGCGCGTATGGCACGTCAGCGAAAAAGCTTTTTTCCCATGGGGTCTGATCGGCCACGACGCCCGCCACGGCATTGCCGGGTAGCGCGCATACGACAATGTCTGCGGCAAGCCTCTGCGGGCCTTGCGGACCGTCGTAGATGACGGTGCGGCCCTCGCAATCGTCGCCGAGTTCAATCGACCTGACACGGGCGTTGAAACGGACGTCGAGCCGTTCCGCAAGCGCGCGGGTCAGCGTGCCGAAGCCGGTAGTGAAGGTGTATGACGGCCGGTTGCGAACGTGCGGGTAAATCATCAAGAAGTAGGCCTTCGATGCCTGCTCGACGTTCCATGCCCACAGATTGCGATACACGACGGCGACCACGTTCTCGAGGAAATCGGCGCCGACTTTGCGCCTGAGATACTCGCTCATGCTTTCGTCGTCGAAATCGACCGCCGTGTGGATCAGGCAGGGATCGATTGCACGGCGTGCGCGAACAAAATCCGGAAGCAGGGACGCCAGCCGCAGCCGCGAACGCAGACTGAGCGCCGGATGTTTGAGCATGCCGAAGGTCTGATTGAAGTCGAGATCGTAGGTCTCTGCAGTATTGTCGGCTATGCCGCTGCCCATTTTGGGATACGGCATGAGGCACTCGCCAAGACCGAGCTCGGCGATGACGTCCCACATGTCCTCGTAGAAGCGGAACAGCCCAGTCGCGCCGGTGTACTTCATGAAAGAACCTTCCATTTTCTCGGCCATGCGACCGCCTGGAATGTCCTTGGCTTCTAGCACGGTGACCTCGTAGCCGGCTTTCTTGAGGTCGTATCCGGCGGTCAGACCGGCAATGCCGGCTCCAACCACGATGACGCGCTTCGAGACGATCGTGCCATTTACGCGATTGTTCGCCATGAAAATCCCGCCGTTTAGCCGGTGGGTAGAGAGAAAGCGCGCGCCAATCTATGCACAAACTGCGGAAACTGTGTTTTATCCGCAGCTCTTTGCTCATCTGTCTCGCGACCATGTCGACCGCATGTCCGGTATTGCTCCGATCGCTACCGATCGGCTGCGTTTGTGCAACGCGCTACGACAAACTCTCGGCCAACTACCTGGCCTTCGTTCACGCGCATCGATCCGGCTATGGTTGCGTGTTAATGAGAGTCCACGCCCTGGGGAACGTGGCGTAGCCGGCGGCCCGACGAAATCAGAACCCGGGCGGAGCGCGCTTGACGTTTTGGCTTTTGGATTTGGTTACGGCGTACAGGCAGCCGGGGTGCTATTGTATTGCACGCAGGTGCTGTTGCGCGGCGTGGTGTACAGGCTGTCCGCGAGGCTAATGGGCCCGGTGAGAAAAGCGCCGAACATCGGCGTATAGCTGTAGGTCACCTGGGCGTAGATCGCGTAACACGGATATGTGCCGTTGCAGGTATTGGCGGCGAAATTTGTCGGCAGGCTGGTGAAGGGATCACCTGGCGTCAGCGCGGTACCATTGACCGCATAGCTCCAGCTGACCACCGCCACCGTCGCAGAGGTTGCCTTGATTTGCGAAAGGATGACCGTCGTTCCCGAACTCGAGTAAGGCGCAAGAATGGCCGCGGTCGCGCCGGTTATCGAGGTCATGATCGTGGTCGAGATTGGTACATAATTGGGGTTGGTACCGTCGCCATATTGATTGGCGATGGCCGCCAACGAGTAGGTCGCGGCGCGTACTTTCGTATAAGCGGCAATGGCGTTGCCGGCGTCGAAGGAGCCGAGAAACATCAACAGCAGCACCGGCATGATCATCGCAAACTCGAGCGCGGCGACCGCACGATTCGAGCCGATAAAACGCCGGACGCTGCGGGAGAGCGTCGTCCTCATGAGTAGGGCTCAACCCGTATGGCGGTAATACCCATCAGTTCGATTTGATTGTTGGGCAGATTGGTGATGTTAAATCCCAAAAGCCCGGTGAGCACCGGCCACGCGTAAACAAGTTGGACCACCACGACGTCGCCCGGCGCCGCGCCCGCGCTGTTGTAGGTGTAATTGGGCTGGGTATATTGCGTTGCGCCATTGTACATGGCTGGCGCGCTGGTATTCGAGGCCGAAAAGGACGAGTAGTCCTGCACAACGATAAACATGTTGCTGCAATTAAAGAGCGCCGACGGACACACCATTGAGACGAGAGTGCCGGCGCTCCATCCGTTGGTCTGTACCTGTCCCGTCATGAAATAGCGGCCCGCCGTCACCGCCGCATTCTGGATCGTCAATTGCGCAAAAAGGACGATGCAAACCTGCAGCACAGCGACGAGCGTGGCGATAAACGCCGGCCCGATGATCGCGAATTCAACGGCCGTCGCTCCGCTCTCGGCGCGGCAAAAGCGGCCAATAGCTCCTCCGTCTCGCCGTAAACAGTGTGTCGGCGGCGCAGCCACGCCGGCTTCATCCGCGCGCCCCGGCGGTTTCGATGGCGAAGCCATGATTGCGTTGTTTCCCAAAGCTTCCGTCCACACAGCAAATGCGCTGGTTCGCACTTTCGCACTGATTAACTAATGGATGGAACGCCTTGATTTTTCGTTGCACCAATAGCGCAGCGACGCGTTCGACATCGTTAACGGCGCCTTGCAGGAGCCGGAGAAATACGTTGCGACGCGACGACCTATTGTTCGAGCACGAGTTTGCCGTCGCTATACTCGAACCGCCGCAATCGCGACAAAAACGACAGGCCAAGCAGATTGCCGCTCAGCGCCTCGTCCGGCAGGACCAGCGCCGGAACATCGCGGACCACGATCTCGCCGACCTCCACCATGTCCAGCTGCGCCGGTGCGGCCCGTATCGTGCCATTTGCGGTCTTGACCGGGGTAACGAATTCGCGCTGCGCCGGGTGAATGCCCAACCGCGCCGCATCGCTGGCGGTGAGCGCGATCACCGACGCGCCCGTGTCGATCATGAAACTGAGCTGCCGGCCGTCGACCCGGCCGTCGACCAGGAAGTGACCGCGCGCGTCACGCGGCACGACGATAGAGCGCGAACTCTCCGCCGCGGGCGGGGCCACGGCTGCCGGCTGTACCGTCAGCGCCGCAGGCGCGGAGCCCGCTGTCACGCGGGTAGCGTAGCGCGGCACGATGACGCCTGCAGCGAGTGCGAGCAACGCGAAGATCACGACGGAACGCATGAGACCGCCCCATTTGGTGCACTTAATTCCAACACGCCTGCACGAAGTGCCGGCTAACGCAGCTTTGTCATTAGCCGGGTTCCACTCCGTATGGTCAGAAGGCGCTTAACACTTTCTCTCGCGTTTGATCCGACGCGCCAACCCGGTTCCGGTCATTGCGTGAGGCGCGCCGTCGTCACCGCCGTTTGGAACAGCGCCTGCATGGCCGCCGTAATGTCTCCGTCGGTGGTCACCGCGAAAAACAGGTTCGGAGACGCGCAGCTTTGCAGATTGGGACCGATCTGGCTTTGGTAGGGCGCAACATAGCTGTTGTACCAGCTGTTGCTTCCGGTGCCCGACGCCGGCAGCGGCAGGTATTCGGTGTACAGCACCGCAATCAGGATGCCCCGATTTTTCATGGTGGTGCACCACGCCGTGTTGAACGGCTGCTGGCAGCGGTTTCCGTCGGCCCTTTGCGAGCATGTCGATGAGATTTCGTCGTCGACGCCGTCGGAAACGATGAACAGCACCTCTTGAGGCGTACTATTCGCTGCACCGGTCCCCGGACGCGGCATTATGCCGTTGATGTACGACATAGCGTTTTCGAAATCGGTATCGGTGTCATTATTGCTGGTCCCGCACACCAGATCGTTGTTCTGGCATACTTCCAGCACGTTGATATTGGCCGCCGCCGCCTGCGCAGCCGACAGATTCGCCGAGGGCTGGCTGCCGAGCACCGACGGGTAGATCGCGTTGGGACCGGAGGAGCCGTTGAAAGTGTAAATCGCTACTTTATACGTCGCATTGTTCGACGC
The DNA here is from genome assembly GCA_963727325.1 of uncultured Alphaproteobacteria bacterium. GTDB lineage: Bacteria > Pseudomonadota > Alphaproteobacteria > Rhizobiales > Xanthobacteraceae > BOG-931. The sequence continues at coordinate 351,662 of CAVSFV010000010.1, read as the reverse complement.
TTCCGTTGATGCCGCCGTGGTCATCAGCGATTGCGTCGCGCTCGCCATGTTTTGGATCCGCGTTACCACGCCGAGATTTTGCGCGAGCTGATAGTTGTCGATGCCGCCGGGATTGCCCAGGTTATCAGCCGCGGGATTGGATTCGTGGCAGGCGAAGGCACAACCGCCCGCATTGCCGCCGTTGGACGGCGCATTTTTGGTGGCGTTGATCATCGCGGTGATCCCGGCAGATGTGGCCGGAAGATCCATCGACGGCGAGTTGTCGAGCAGCAAATAGAAATTGATGTTTGGCGCAGCCGTATTGGTCGCCTGGGGCGGCGAGGAATTGGTGCCGGTGCCAACCCCGGAGGCGATGGGCCAATTCGCCATGCCCAGAATGCCGCCAAAACTGTTGACTGAAGAAGCCGTGTAATTGACGGTCACAGTCCGCGTCAGCAGGCTGTCCTTGACCGTAACGGTCGCCGGTTCGTAGTTCAAACCGGGAATATTCGAGGCCTGCGCCGCGAACATGTTTTGCGCGACCGTTATCACCGCCGCATCGGATTGGCTCATCATCGCGGGGGTGACGGCTGCGAGTGCGGCAGCATCTGCGGCGGCATCGAGGCGAGATTTTTTTTGCATGGCGCTTGCGAAATCCAGCGCCATGCCGCCCAAAAAGACAATGGGCACCAGCGCCAAACCAAATATCAGCGCGACGTTACCGTTTCGCGCGTCGCGAAATCTCGTGATCGCTTCCCGTACTGCGCAAACGTGTCGCGCCGAAAGATGTTTAGAAAAATTCCACAGATTCTTGGTTGCCATTTGCATCGTTGCGCCCTCTAGCCCAAGCTGGGACGCAACCTTGATGGCTTCAATTATTAAACATGCGGTGAAACTTGATCGCGGAGAACTATTAGCAGCGACTAATTCTTTTTTGCGAAATCAGGCAATGCATTTTCAACCATACAGAATAACGCCCGCCCGATCGCAGCGCGTCACGGATGACACCGCAGCAACCCATTCCAGTCGCAGTAGCCGAAGCCGGGGCGGCAACAGCCGAACGATTCTCGCGAGCAGAAGAAGAACTGATAGTCGAACCCGCAATGATCCGAGCAATAGGGACGACCGCTGAAGGGATCGCGGGCGCAGTGGTTGCGGAATCGGCGTGGCAGCGACTGCGGCGCCTGCCAATCCACTTGAATGATGGGGACATCTGCGGGCGGCTTGATCGTTTGGGCCGCCGGACAGACGGTGACCCAGCCGGCGCACAGGAGCAAAGTAAGAGCAACGGCAAACATCTTCATCCGGCTTCTCCAGCAAAGCTGTTGGTGATTGACGGCGCGTCAACCGTGTCGCCGGGGTCGCCGGGCAATGGTTGGCGTTCGTTGTTCGGAGCGGCGCGTTGGATCGGCAATCGTACGCAGAAACGCGTACCGCCGCCTTCATTGCTATGCACCTCAACGCGGCCGCCATGCAGGTCAACGGCGATCTTGACCAGATAAAGCCCGACGCCGGTGCCTACGATCCCGGAAACATTGCTGCCGCGGTGATAGCGTTCGAACAGCCGACCGAGATCGCCGGCGGGGATACCGATGCCGCGATCAGCAACCACAACGGCAACTTCGTCGCCCTCGATCGTCGCATCGACTTCGATCTTGCCGCCGCCCGGCGAGTATTTGACCGCGTTCGACAACAGATTGCTGAAAACCTGAAGCAGCAGCTTGGCATCGCCCCAAATCGGCATCGGCGTGGCCGGAAGCCGCTCGGCGATTTCGGCGCCGGGCACCATTTCCCGGTGCAGCTGACAAACCTCACGCAGCAACGCCGCTACGTCCATCTCGGCGGGCTCGAAATAAAGCTCGGTGCCGCCGTCGATGACGCGCGAAGAGTTGAGCATGTTGTCGATCAGGTGAGTAAGCCGCAGCACCGCTGCGCGTACCTTGCCGCTGCGCTCGTCAATTTCGGCTGGCGTCACCGTATCCTTCATTTTGGCCAGGCGCCGCGCGTGACCGTCGATAATCGTCAATGGAGTCCGGAACTCGTGAGACGCCATGGACACGAAATTCCGCTGCAAGAGCGCGAGGCGTTGCTCTTGCGCCAGTTGCTCCTCAAGCAAAGCCGCCTGGCGGGCCAGCACACGTTGGCTGCGCATCAGTTCAATCGCATTGGTGCGAAAGACGACGGTCGCTTGCGCCATCTCGCCGATTTCGTCCCGTCTTTCGGTTTCGGGAATATCGGTCGTCGTATTGTTGGCGGCGAGCTGGCGCATGCGGTCCGCCAGGTGCAAAAGCGGATCCGAGATTGAGCGCCTGATATGAACCAGCGCGGCAACGACCATGATGCCGGCAATGACGATGCCAAGCATGATCAGCCAAAAAGCCTGCCGGTAAGCGACGTGGAGACGGTCGCTCGCGGCTTGGGCGTTGGCAACCGCCTGGTCGGTCAGCTGACCAAGCGCGTCGCTCGCCGCGTCATAAGCGGCGCGAGAGCTGCCGCGATAAATCGCCAGTGCCTCCGCCTTGCGGTCGGTGCGCGACAGCACCAGCATTTGGTTGACGATCGTGCGGTAATCGTTCCAGCGCTGTTTGAAGCGACCGTATAGTGCGCCCTCGGCCGCGTCATGCCGGATCCTCTCAAAGCCGCGCTCGGCCTCGGCGATCGACCGGTCGAGATCCGCCATCTGCTGTTCGGTCGCTGCGATCTCGGAAGGATCCGAGGAGAGCAGATTGCTGCCTTCGATGGCGCGAAAGTCAGAGGAAAAATTGTTCAAATCGCCGAGTACCCGGGTGTTCGGCAGCCACAGTTCGGCGACGTCGGCCGACAGACTATTGAAATTGCTGAGGCGCCAGATGCTGAACAAGCCCAGCACAACGACCAGCAAAAAGAAGACCAGGAACACCGCGGTGAGGTGAAACCGGATCGATTGCGGTTGCCGCATGGGGTTCAACCACCGGTAAATGAGGCTCTCCGACCGCAACGGCGGCTACTCCATTTATAACCATTTTAAATAACGGTCTACATGGCGCATCAAGCCCCGGCCGAACGCCAATGCGACGTCGCCAACGACCTTGCCCGGGGGAAGTTACGCCCCATTTTTAGGAAGGAACCAAACGGGACGCACGTCAGAACGGTATCTTCCCCTGCAGGCGTCCGGCCAGCGCATCACGGTCGGCCAGCTGGCGCTGTTCGTCAATTCTCGCCCGGCAATCGTCATACTTGAGCGTCCCCGGCTGATAGCCATGATTCTTGCAACTGGCGTCATCCCGAGCCTCAACTTCGGCTTTCGCCTGGGCCGCGGTTTCGGCCGAAGTGCAACCGGCCAATAGAAGCGATGTCAGGATCAGGAGCGACGAACGGTGCATCGCAAACGCCTCACGTTAAGTAGCCTTTGATGTTACCATGCTTGGGCGGTGATTTAGCAAATATACAATCGCTCAAGGCAAACTTTCAAACCTTCGAACAGCCGGATGCCCGAGGTCCAAAAGAAGATTCTTTGTATCGAGGACGACCGCGAAACCGCGGCGCTGATCGCCGAGGAGCTGATCGACCGCGGCTACGCGGTCACGCTGGCGCACGACGGCCGGGAAGGGTTCGCCGCCATCCTCAAGACAATGCCGGACCTGGTGCTGTCCGATATCAGCATGCCGATGATGTCCGGCTTCGAGCTGTTAGAACGGCTGATCGCGCTGGCGCCGCGCTTTGCGAAAATGCCGTTCGTATTCCTTACCGCGCTCACCGATCGGGAGAACGAGTTAAAGGGCCGCCAATTGGGTGCCGACGACTACGTGACCAAGCCGATCGATTTCGACGTGCTGGCGACCATTATCACGGCGAGGTTGGCCGGTGTCGCGCGCACCGGGTTGTGGCCGAAGCTCGCGGGGTTAAACGATCGCGAAGTCGAAGTTCTCACTTGGGTAGCGCGCGGAAAAACTTCGGCCGAAATCGCGCAGATTATCGGCCTGACCAAGCGCACGATCGATTTTCACATCGACAACGCGCGTACCAAGCTCGGTGCCGCCACGCGGACCGAGGCTGTCATCAAAGCCGCCACCGGGCGGCTGATCGAACCATAGCGAATCATTCGAACGCAGACCCGCCGGTTTGTCGGATGCCTGACTTTTGACCAATCAGGCCGGACAGCTCGTATCCGATGAAACTCCGCGCCGACCGGTCGCGGCGCCAGCGTCGCCTTGATCCAGCCGATAGCCAACGCCCAACTCGCTGACAATCAGCAGCGGACGCGTTGCATCAACCTCGATCTTTTGTCGAAGCTTCCGCACGAGAATGCGCAGGTACTGAATATTGCCGGCATGATTGCCCCAAATTTCACGTATCAATTGCTGGTGCGTCACCACCAACCCGACGTGAGTGGCGAGACCCTCGATGAGGGCATATTCTTTTCGCGTTAACTGCACGCGGCGTCCGTTCAAGGTCACGGCCCTTGACACCAGGTCGACGGCAAGCGGGCCCGCTCGCACCACCGGATCCCTGTTGGTGCCGCGCAAGTTCCGACGCAGCGCTGCCTCGCGTCCGCGCCAACAATTCCGAGATACCGAACGGTTTCACGACGTAGTCGTCAGCCCCAAGCTTCAACAAGCGAACCTTTTCCCGCTCATCGGACTGGATCGACAGAACGATGACGGGAACATTCGACCATGAACGAATACGCTCAAGAACTTCGGATCCTTCGAGATCCGGCAAGTTGAGATCGAGAATGATCAAGTCCGGCGTGTTCATGGTCGCAGCCCGAAGGCCGGCTGCGGCGTTCTCGGCCTCGATCACGGCATACCCATGAAGCTCGTATCCCGCCCGCAGGAAGCGCCTGATCTGCGCTTCGTCATCAATGACCAGCACCTTAGTCATCGATGGCGCCTGCAAGCTCCGGCGTGTCGGCGGACACAGTCGGCAGCTTCAGCGAGAGCGTGGTGCCGAGATTCGGCCCCGCGCTTTCTGCGTGCAGGCTGCCCCCATTGGCGGTAACGAAGGTGCTGGCGATCCATAGTCCCAGGCCCGAACCCGATGCAGCTATCGCATGGCGCTGGCCACGGAATGAGCGTTTTCCCAATTGGCACTTCTCGTCCGCCGTCAAACCGCTGCCTTGATCCGCCACCGACAGCACGACGCAATCCCGCTCGCAGCGGCTGCTGATCCTGATTTCACTGCCAGCCGGCGAATATTTCGCAGCGTTTTCCAAAAGCTGCCCCAGCGCCTGCTCGACCAGTACGGAATCGACATGAACCAGCGGCAGATCGTGGGCGAGATCAAGCTTGATCCAATGGGAAGCTAATCTGCGCTCCTTTTGCTTGAGCGCAGCGTCCACGATATCCGTTGGGTCGGTCCACATCATTTGCGGAACGACTCCCTTGGCGCTGATCCGGGTCGCGTTGAGCAAATCGCGAATCTCGTTGTCGAGCTGACCCGCTTGATCGCCGATGGCCCCGATCAGGGCACTTGACTGGCGATCGTTGGCGATCGAGGGCATCCGGTTTAGCACGCTGCAACTGCCCAGGATTGACGCGAGCGGCGTTCGCAGTTCGTGCGATACGCCGCCGACAAGCGCGTCGCGGAGAATTTCAGTCCGATAATTGATGGTGGCTTGCTCGATGGCTTCTTTCACTTTGAGATGCTTGAAGGTCACCATCGCTTCTTCGAGCAATGTCTCGACCTTCTTGGCAACTTCTTCCGTTGGTTCGATCGGAGCATCGCCCAACTCGACCGCAATGGCGCCGTAACCAAGGATTTCCGGGGCAATGATTCGAATGAGCCAAGTTTTGCCGCTGGGCGAATCGACGGCGGCCGATACGCGGGAAGTATCGCCGGCAGAACTATTGGCGGCGATCAATTTCACCGCCGCTCGCCGAATCTCTTCCGGAACGGCCGCATCGCCGCTGGGCGCATGATCGTCTGACGCCGTGGCGATCAGGACGGCACGATAGCGGAGCGCATTCGACAGGTAGTCTTGAACCGCAAAGATCAGATCGCGGCTGGTCAGGCACGTCGCCAAACCTTGCGAGAACGCATGCAGTTCGCCGATTTCCCGCTCGCGGCGGCGCAGATTGACCGCTTCACTTTTGAGGCGTGCGGCGAGGTTACTGGTGACCAACGCGATCAACAGAAACAGGATCAAGTCGATCACATCCTGCGGGTCGCGGATCCAGAAGGTGTAGAGCGGCGGATAGAAAAAGAAATCCGCCGCCGCCGCGCCTGCGACGGCCGCAACGATTCCCGGTACGACGCCCCACTGCGTCGCTGCCACCACCACCGGCAGCATATACATCAGCGTGACGAGATTGAACGGGACGAAGTAATTGACGACCACCAGGCTGACCGTCGCCAGCCACACCAACGCCAGCGTTGCCACAAGCGGAATAGCGTTTGCGGCGATGGAGTTCTGCCACCAGGTTTGATGACGTTGCGCGCGCCGCGCGTTAGCGTCGCCGTTTGCCAGTCTCACCGTCAGATCGCGGAGACTGCGCCGTTCTCGAAGTGTGGACACGAGCTAATTCCTTTCCGAACGCGATCGTCTCGGAGCCCTGCACGCACCTCCCGGCTGGCATTTGTCACAGTCACTTTCGCCCGATGCCCATAGTAAGTCGAGACGAGTTTCAAGCCGAAAAAATATGAAAATTATAAGTTTCTCGGATCGGCGCCGTCGTTATGCACTCATAACACCCAAGAGCGAAACGGCGGCGCCCTTTTTTTAACCACTAAGGCGCATTTCTGCCTCAAATGAAAAGGGCCTTGCGGCGCGATCGCAGCAAGGCCCCCATTTTAGAAGTGAACGATGAGGTCGGCGGCGCCGATGACCGCATAACTCTTAGTGGGCGCAATTCCCGCATTGGCGTCGCCGTTGAATGCTGGCGCGTCGAGAGATCGATAGTAGGCGATTTCCGGACGCATCTCGATCTGCGGCGACAACCAGTGCTGCCAGCTTCCCGCGATGTCGATATAGCGGGTAGCAACTCCGGTCCGCTGTCCCTGCCTGTCGTCATACCATTCTGCACGCAGCGAAAAGTTGTTCAGTTTGTTTGGCGAATAGTTGAGGTACGTCAGGAACGTCTGAGTGTCGGTGTTGCAGGTCAGCACTGTCGTATTGGAGCACACCGCCGTGCCAGGCGCATTGAACGGCATAAATTGCGGGCTGAACGGTGTACCGCCACCGGCAACAATGGCCTGAACTGTGGGATTAGTGTTGTTCGGCACATCGTTCTCATGAAGATTGTAGACTTCAACCGCCAAGTGCCAGTAATCATTCAGCTTATGATAATAAGTAAAGCCGTACCATTGCAGGTTATTGTAACCCCACTGGCCGCCGTTGATGGCATCGGCCACCACGTTCAGGTCGTCCCTCCCATCATCGCTGGTCCACCGAACGCCAAGCGTAACTGACGGGACTGCCCCGGGATCCTTGAGCATCGACGTACCGGGATAGAGCGGGTCTGCATTCCCGGCTAGCACGTAGTAGTTCGGAACGTGCGCTCCAGCGTTCCACGGCATGGTGTCACTACCGACGGTTAGACCCATCTGGGCGATCCAGTTCTTGGTGACGGCCAATGTGCCTTGCACGCCGGTATTGGTGTAGTTGTCCCACGAATAGGTCAACGAATGCACGTAGGTGTAATTGTTCGGCGCCAGTTGGGCCTCAATGTCCGGGATCGAGATGAAGCGGCCTACGCGTAGATTAAACCCCTGCAACACCGGAAAATAGAAGTCGGCGTACACCATCGGAAAGTCGATGCCGTAGACCAAGTTGTGGTTGAGCAGCTGATAGCTCATCAGGCCGAAGGCCGTCGTGTAGCGATAGTTCTCGCCATACAGAGTTGAGAAGCGGAAGCCCCAATCGAAGTGATCGTTCTGCACCTCGTTGGGCAGGCGTTCGACATAGACCACGGCCTGGTCGAGTTGGACGCCATTGGGGGTATAATCGTATGCGGCCGGCGCGTTGCCGCCCGGTTTCACGTTATTTGTGCTGATATTGCCGCCACCATTGATCCAGCCGTAAACCTGAACGTGCGCATCGCTCATCGTCTTGCCGAGCGCGGTATTGGCGATGCGAGACCATCAACGGCGAGTCGATCGTGTTCGGATAGGTCTTGGCGATATTCTCCGTGCCGCCGTAGGGCCATTCGGCGAACGGCGCCGGCGGCGACGACTCCGGCGACGGAGGCCAGGCAGCGTCGGAGCGGCTGGAGGCCGGCGCATTCGGATCCGCCGGCGCCACCCCCTTACCCCATTCGAGCTGATAATAGCGAAAGAACCGCGTGAAGAAGTCGTCGCCGAGATATTGGTCGAGACATTTGTAATTCAGGTATGGATCGCAAAATCCGCTCGCAGCGCCCGCCTTAAGCGCCATGGCTGTTGCCGCCTTGCTCGGCGTACAATTGTAATCGACCCAAGGGTCACAAGCCGGGCCCTCGACCCACGCCGTCGGCAGCCCGTTGGTCCAGGCACCGAATGCATCAGCCGCCATTGAGCGACTTGACGCCGTGACCACAAGCAACGCCACGATGCCAAGCAGCAGATAAAACCGTTTCATGAGCCACCCCTGTCACCGTCGCAAACTGCCGCGTCACACGAAGCGACAGAAAGCGACACGCCCTCAATGAGGGCTTCCCCGATCTGCGATTTTTCGCAGTCCTCTCCGAACAGAGTCGATATTGAAGGAACCGATTTTTAATAGCGAAAAAATAGCCACACAGCAGCTTGTTAAGATTAATGCACAGCGATCCGGCGTCTGCAATGGAATCAGGTCAAAAAGATTGCAGATTCGGCACCATCAGGCGACGGCAACCATCGCAAGAGGCAGGCATTCCAGAATAAACCGGCAAAATACGATCGTTTGGAACGACGATGTGATATTGCCGAGCCGGTCCAATCGTAAAACTGTAACTATTTGGTCACAGTAGCCGAAATTGGAGAATTTGGGCTGCCGAACGGCCCTTGGACAGACAGCTCACACGACCAGGTCCGAAAAGCCCGCACTATATTTTTATTTCATTCGCAAATCGGAAAACCAGTCTCGAATATTTATCGCGACTGACGCTAAACTGACGCTTGGCCGTATTCAAAGATGCGTGGGCAGCGAGATGTCGTTGATCGGCGGCCGGGCAGCGCAAACACGGGGAGACACGGCAACGCGAACGGATGGGAGCGGCGACGTCGATTGGAAGTTTGGCTTTGTGCCCGACGAACTTGCCGTCAAATGTCGAAGTCTGATCGAAAGTTTCCACGCCATGTACGGCTATGTCGGCCTGCCTGACATGCTGTGGCTCTCTGACGCGCGCGATATCATCGAGTGTCGTGAAGATCTGGCGGACCTGTTCAAGAGAGCGTCCAGGTCGAGAGGTGCGAAACGAGCCGAACGATTCGTTCCTGACAATTGCGACCGCAATCGTCGCCGCGGAGGTGCTGGCGCGCGATTTCTCCGGCTGGGGCAAGCGTTTCCCTTCGGCAAAACGCGAAGCTGACAAGTTGTTCGCCGATTTTTCGCAGCAACGCGTTTGGCTGATGGATCTGTATCTGTATCCGCCGGCTGGCGTTCGCCGCGAACCTGGTGATGCGCTTGAGCCGTCAACCGCGGGCCCATAGCCGACAGTCAAATCAGCGCGGCTTTGTCAGGAAACAACAACGACAGGCGCGGTACTGACCGCGGCCGTTATCGCCAGCGAAAGACGTGCACGAACCGACCACTCACCAAATGGCGATCGCGCAGATCCCCGCCAAAGGCAGCGCAGCAGCCCCGATATAGAGCCAAGTGCGATGGCTGTGGGCGTCTTTCGGACCAACAAACAACTGGAAAGCGATCCAAAGACAGGCCGTAAATCCCAGCACCAGCCGAACAAGGTCGCCCGGCGTGTCGTAAGCCGTCCAAATGGTCTCACTCTGAGGCAGACTGACGCGAACAGTAACAACCAGCAACAGCGCGATAAACGCGATGCGCAACACTGTTCCGGCTAATCGCAAACTTAAGGAAACATCCGGTTCGACAGGACTTACCCGCCAAGTCCATTCGGTCCAGGTCGTCATGTTGTTCCTCCACAGGGCCAGTTTCGGCCCTTCTTCATCACCAATATAAACCTTCTCTGGAAAAAATATAGATTGCATATAAATAATGGGTGCACTGCATATAAAATCGGTATGCATCCAGAAAGTCGATGGCAAAAACGACGGCAAATCAGGCATTTGCACGTGGTTTTGCCTGACATTTAGGCGGCAATTTGAGGTGGCTTAAACCGAGGCCTGGCGTACGGCCGCGTAAAAAAAGTCAGCAAATGCGTGATTTAGCTCGCGTTCAGTGCGCGGGCCGGATCGTAGCCCCGTCGAGCCCCGTGGCGGTTCTCGCCGGTCCACCGATGCTCACCGCGCTAACACCCCGATGCATCGCGGTCGTTCCGCCGATACCGCGATTGGGTATGGTCGGACTGGCCCTCGGAGGCACGATAATCTGACGGACCACTCCCGAGTCTGACTTGGCAATGCCAAGCGCAGTGCTTCCAACAACGCCGATCTGCCCCGCCGGAAGGTGCTGCGCCGGTACAATGAGTGGATGCGCGCCTACCTGCCGATCCGACAGGTCGTGCTGATTGACGGGTACGCTGACGGCGTTGCGCACTGTCCGGTTCGATGCGCCGGACGCAGAAAACACCCGGCGGTGCGGATTCTTGACCCCGGGCAGGCTGAATTTCGCCTTCACCTCCCCTGCCTTTCCCGATTTGTTGCCCGGGCGGCGGGTTTGCACACTGATACGCGTGTCAATGGCATCGGTATTCTTTGCTGCGGTCTCCGACACCGCATTCCCGGCCGGCGGCGTCTGAGAACCACTCGGCGCGGCGGAAACGTTTGAAGTTGCGCCGCCTTGGCGCCCACCGGCCCCGCTATCCTCTGCGAAGGCTACTTGCGTCAGGAGGCCAAGCCAGATGATCGCAAAAACCCGAGAACCAACCCTCGCATGATTACCCGCAGTCATCGCACTCACTCAGCAGGCTGAGGCGCTTGTGGCTCGCCGGCCGGAACTGTCCGATCTTCTCGACCGACAAAGAATGTAAGCACGGCCGGCACGACCACAAGCAGGATGATCGGTCCGATGAACATGCCGCCGACCACGACGGTGGCAAGCGGCCGCTGCACTTGGCTGCCGATGCCGCTCGAAACCGCCGCCGGCAATAAACCGATGCAAGCCGAGAGCGCGGTCATCAGCATCGGCCGCATCCGCTGCGAGGCGGCGTGGAACATGGAATCTATTGCGCCGAGACCGCTTGCCCTGGTTTCATTGTAATAAGTCATGATGAGAATTCCGTTCATCACCGAAACGCCGAACAGGGAAATGAATCCGACGGCGGCCGAAACGCTGAAATTCAGGCCGGTGAAATAGAGCGCCAGCACGCCTCCGCCGGCAGCAAACGGAATGCCGGCGAGAACCATCAAGCTGTCGCGCAGCGAATTGAACAGGCCGTAGAGCAGCACGACAATCAACAGAAGGCTGAGCGGGACGACTACCGCAAGCCGCTTTTGCGCATTCTGCAGACTCTCAAATTCGCCGGCCCACGCGATGCGGTAGCCGACCGGGAGCTTGACGTTCTGGGTGATGAGCTGCTGCGCTTCAGCGACGGCACCGGCGAGATCGCGGTCGCGAACGCTGAACTTGACCGGAATGTAACGCTCTCCGGACTCGTGATAAATGTACGAGGCGCCGGTATCGAGCGAGATATCGGCCAGCTCGGTCAACGGAATATACGCGTTGGTTCCGCTCGGCGTCTGGTAACCGACCTTGATATGGCTCGCGGCTTCAAGGCTCGATCGATATGCGGGCGGCAGCCTAACAACAACGCCGAACTGACGATCGCCCTCAAGCAACGTCGTTGTGGCGGCCCCGCCTAACGCCGCTTGCACCACTGTATTGACGTCGCCGGTATTGAGGCCGTAACGGGCGGCCTTCTCGCGATTGACTTTGATGTTCAAGTTCGGCTGTCCAAGCACATGGAAAATGCCGAGATCGGTGATGCCTTTCACCCGCTGCATTTGCTGCATCACTTCGGTGGCGAGCCGCTCGATCGTCGGCAAATCGCGGCCGATGATTTTCACCGAGTTGGCGCCTTTGACGCCCGAGAGTGCCTCTTCGACGTTGTCCTGAATGTACTGAGAAAAATTAAAGTCGACGCCCGGCAGCTCGTCATTAAACTCCTTCTGCAATTGCGCGGTGAGCATGTCCTTGGTGAATCCGGTCGGCCATTCGTCGAACGGCTTTAACGGAACGAACAACTCAACATTCGAGAACGGCGACGCGTCGCTGCCGTCGTCAGGCCGGCCGTGCTGAGAAACGGCGGTAATGACCTCAGGATGTCGGAGCAGAATCTCGCGCATCTTGGCAGCGGCCGGTTCGCCGGCTTCCAGTCCGATGGTCGGCGGCATCGACGCCCGAATCCACAGATTGCCTTCCTCGAGTGCCGGCAGGAATTCGCCGCCAAGTCGCGTCACCAGAAAGCCGACCGACGACAAGAAAAACAACGGCGGTTGCCGCCATGGTTTTGCGGTGGCGGAGCGACCAATGCAGAATCGGTATATACGCCCAGCGCAGTGCCCGAACGACAATGGTCTCGGTTTCCTCGACGTGTTGGGGCAAGCAGGAACGCGGCCAGGACCGGCGTGATCGTGAAAGTCGACGCCAGGGCACCAAACAGGGCAAGCCCATAGGTCCGCGCCATGGGGCTGAAAATCTGACCTTCCACCCCTTGCATGGTGAACAGAGGCACGAACGCCGCCACCGTAATCAGGGCGGAAAACAGAATTGCATTATCGACCTGCAGCGCGCTGGCAAGAATGAGACGCAGCCGATCAGTCCACTGCGGAGCAGTGTGTCGAACCGGCAGACCGTGTCGGGTCAGCGCCAAAACGACCTTCCGCGAGTTGATGCAGCAGGCTCTCCTGCTCGCTGTGGTTTTGAAAATTCCTGAAAATGTTCTCGATCAGGATCACCGCCGAATCGACGATGATGCCGAAATCGACCGCACCGACCGAGAGCAGGTTGGCGTCCTGTCCCATCAGCACCATAACGATGACGGCAAAAAATAATGCGAATGGAATATTGACGCCGACGATGATGGCGCTGCGCAAATTGCCGAGGAAAACCCACTGGATGACAAAGACCAGCAGGCAGCCGAAGATGAGATTGTGCAGGACCGTGTGGGTGGTGACCGACACCAGCGTTGAGCGGTCGTAGTAGGGAACAAGCTTGACGCCCGGCGGCAATGTGCCGTCGCTGTTCATCTGGTCGATTTTTGCCTTGATGAGCGGAATGACGTCGTTGGTGTGATAGACGCGACCCATGACGACAATCGCCAGGGCAACGTCGCTGTCGTGGTCCTTGCCGGCGATGCCGAGCCGCGGCACGTGGCCGACCGAAACTTTGGCGACATCCTTGACCTGAATCGGCACGCCATTGACCTGAGCGAGCACAACGTTCTCGATGTCGTTGACCCGCCAGCCTTGCGTCAAATCGGCGTTGCCGCCGGAGTCCATCAGGCCGATGCCGCGGATGTTTACCGACTGCTGGCCGACGGTGATTTCACGGCCGCCGACATTGATGTTGGAATTGCCGAGCGCAGTGATAATTTGCGGCAGCGTGACGTTGTAGGCATCGAGCTTGTGCAGATCGACGTCGACGTCGTACTGCTTGGTCGTGCCGCCCCACGAATTCACCGCCACGACGCCGGGCACGGTGAACAGCCGCCGCGTCACGATCCAGTCCTGCACGGTCCGCAGATTGGTCAGCCCGAAGTGCGGCGGGCCGACGATCTGATAACGAAGCACCTCGCCAACCAGGCTCGACTGCTGAATGACCGGCGACTGGCCCCCCGGCAGGCTGACGTTTTGCTGCAACATCAGCTGCGCCTGGGTGAAGGCAAAATAGTAGTCGATACCGTATTTGAAAGTGACGCGAACGAACGATAGCCCGTAAAACGATGTTGAACGGATATTGTCCACGCCGGGAGTGATGTAGAGGCCGACCTCCATCGGGATCGTGTAATAACGCTCCATTTCTTCGGCCGAGAGCCCGGCGGCCTGGGCGGTGATTTCGAGAATGACCGGCGCGGGATTGGGATAGGCCTCAATGTTCAATTTGCTGAACGCGACGAGCCCGGCGGCGACGAAGACAAGCAGGCCCAACAGCACGATCGCGCGCCGGGTCAGGCCGAATGCGACGATGCCCTTCAGCACGGCTCGCCTCTAACCCGCGAATGCACCGGACGCGCGGCGTGTTCATTGGGTGCCCGCAATCGCCAGCATATTGCTGAGGAAAATCGCGCCGTCGGTAGCGGCAAGTTCGCCAACCTGCACGCCCTCGAGAATCTGCCGGTAACCGCCGCGCTGTTCGCCGATCGTGACCGTGCGCTTGGTGAACCGGCGCCGGTCGGCGGTGATCCATACGCTCATGGTGCCGTCGCCTTCGCGCACCACGCCATCGAGCGGGATGGCCGGGGAATTGAGCGGCGCGCCAATGCTGATGACGAAATTTGCGAACATGCCCGAGCGCAATTCGTGCTGGGGATCGTCGATCACCGAGCGTACCAGCACACGGCGGGTATTCGGGTCGACGCTGGCACCGATCGTGGTGATCCTGCCGTTGAAGACACGCCCCGGAAACGCGCTCAGCGCCACTTGGACCTGCTGCCCGACGCGAAACGCCGGACTGTCGGTCTCGGCAACGTTCGCCAGCATCCACATCGTATTGATATCGGCGACCACGTAAGGCGGGGGTGGATTACCCGGCTGGATGAACAGCCCCGGCGCCGCAGTGCGCTGGGTTATTCTGCCATCGATCGGGCTCGCCACGACAAGCGTCGGATCGGCGGCGCGCGCCGCGACGATGCGATCGATTTCCGCGTCGGATTTGCCAAAGATGCGCACCGCATCGCGCGCTGCACGCAAGTTTCCTTCGGCGGTCTGCTGGTCGGAGGTCGCCTGTTCGAGATCGTGCTGCGATACGGCAAGAGACTTATAGAGTTCGCGCAGGCGCGCCAGATTGCGCGTGGTCAGCTCCAAAACTCCCGCCGCGGCGATCAGCGTCGAATTCGGCCTGCAGCAGATCGGGGCTGTCGATGGTGAACAGCGTCTGCCCCTTCTTCACGTCGTCCCCGACCGAGGCATAAAGCGCGATGATCCGCCCCTGGTAGGGGGTGAAAACCTGCGTCTCCATGTCCTCGTTGAAATCGATACTGCCGATCGCTTCCTTCTCGACCGGAAAAGCATGCTCCTCGATTGGCTCGACCTTGACAGCCGCGAGCTGCGAGTCCGACAGATCGACGCTATCCCGATCCCGCGCGGGTGTACTTGGCGAATCGGCCTTCTCGGTACTGGCACTCGCCGTGGTCAGCTCTGGCGTCGCGCCTAGACCCCAGCGCCACGCGCCGTAAGCACCGATCCCGACGGCAATAAGGACGCCGGCGAGCAAGACTTTCCCGCGGCGGTCTGCTAGTGCGCGGAAACATGAGCAAGCCACACTTAGAGTTGTCGATATTGCGGTGAAATGGCCATCCCCCCGCCCCGCCGTCTACTGCTATTAATCACACAACTCGGATTAACTACACTGCCCGGTTCAACTCATCACAGCTTATTGTCGCGGAAATATATCATTTCATTATTCTAATTAGACGACGCCCGGTCCGTAATGCTGACGAAAGCTTCCGGCGCGAGTCTGGCCGGCCCCGGGTACGGCAGCTCTTTCGCATCACGTCGCGGTTTGTCGCGCTCGTCTTTCATCGAAATAAACAAATTGTAGCGCGCAGCGCGGTTATGGCGAATCGTCGTCTGCTTCGAACTTCTGCTGTGACAGATCACAGTATGCCAACCGGCACTGAATAATCGATAGTGTGGCAAGGTCGTCACAGCCAATGAACGGCAAGTCGTCAATAATGGATGCGGGGTGAGTGCGGGTTTTAGTCGCGGCGTTTTTGCCGTCGTTTTCAGTTGCACCAAGTATCTCAGTTGCACATGTCCGGTCTGTTATTCAGGTGGTCTCCTCAAGCCGCCACCGTGCTCGTTGCCGCGCTCGCCTTGACGAGCTGTGCGGTCGGCCCGGATTTTCTCCATCCCGCCGCACCTGAGGTTGGCCGATACACGAAAGAACCGCTGGCGACGGCAACGTCGTCGACCGACGCGCCGACCGGCCAGCCGCAGCACTTCCTGCCGGGGCGAGACATTCCGCAAGAGTGGTGGCGGCTGTTCAGATCGCCCGCACTCACAACACTGATCCAACGAGCGCTGAGCAACAATCCCACATCTGCAATCGGCGATCGCAACGTTGCGGGCCGCGAACCAGGCGGTTTACGCCCAAGAGGGAAAGTTTTTTCCGCTCGTCGAAAGCAACTTCAATCCGACTTACCAGCAAACTTCGGCTGCGCTCGCTCCGATCCCCTCCTCCAACGCCAGCGTCTTTGGTCTTCATACCGCACAACTGCAGGTGAGCTACACCTTGGATGTCTGGGGCCTCAATCGCCGCACGGTAGAATCGCTTCAGGCGCAGGCCGACAACCAGCGCTTCCAGGTCGAGGCGGCTTATCTGACGCTGGTATCGAACATTGCGGTTGCAGCCATCAATGAGGCTTCGCTGCGCGCGCAGATCGACGCGACCAACGAGCTGATCTCGATCAACACCAAAATGCTCGGCATCCTGCGGCGGCAGCTGGAAACAGGTTACGCCAACCGCAATGACGTCGCGCTGCAAGAGGCAGCGCTGGCGCAAGTCGCCGCCACATTGCCGCCGCTGCGCAAGGCGCTGCAACAAAACCGCGATCTGTTGTCGGCTCTCGCGGGCGCCTATCCCAGCGAGGAGCCTCGCGAAATATTCAGGCTCACTGACCTGCACTTGCCGCTCGATCTGCCGATCAGCCTGCCGTCGCAGCTCATCGAGCAGCGGCCGGATATACGGTCGTCGCAAGAGCAATTGCACGCGGCCAGCGCGCAGATCGGCATCGCCCTGGCCAATTTGCTCCCGAATTTCACCATTACTGGAAACGTCGGTTACATAAATACGGCGCTCGCCGGTCTGCTCGCTCCTCAAAACCTATTCTGGCTGGTTGGCGGGAACGTTGCCCAGACAGTATTCGACGGCGGCTCCTTGTTGCACCAGCTGCAGGGCGCGAAGGACACCTATAATGCTGCGGCCTGGAGTTATCGCGGCACCGTGATTGCCGCCGTGCAGAACGTGACTGACTCGCTGCGCGCGCTGCAAAACGATGCGGACGCGTTGAAGGCCGCGCGAGACTTTGAACGTGCCGCCAAGGTCAGTTTCGATCTGGCGCGGCAGCAGATGCAGACCGGCAACGCCAATGTGCTGATCTTGCTCACCGCGCAACAGACTTATCTTGCAGGCGGTCATTCAGGTTGTCCAGGCGCGCGCTGCCCGCTTGTCCGATACCGTGGCGCTCTATCAGGCGCTTGGTGGCGGCTGGTGGAATCGGACCGAGCAGCCGCCGGAAAAGGCGCTCAACGTAGGCACGGGACAAGCCGAATTGGTATCTGAAAAAGACAAGCGCGAGGGTTTCCTTCGGGGTGTATTCTTTTCCCCCTATCAGCCCGATTAAACCAATCGGCTTCGGTGGTGCCGACACTGGCCGACACAGTGGCGCAATATGCTGAATGGTGTGGGGATTTCGAGGATGCTTAAAATGAAATCGCGGAGCTATGTGGCCGCGGCGGCAATCGTCGCGTCCACCGCATGGGCGGCGCCTGCCATAAATGCGCAGCCAAAGCCGATTGAAGGAAACATCGCAGCCGGCCGCGATAGGGCTTTGCTGGCATGTACCGGCTGTCACGTCGTGGCGTCGGATCAACCGTTCAAGCCGCTCTACCCCGGGCCGCCTTTTCCCCCCGACTTCAAGGACATTGCGAACCGGCCAAACATCTCGGCGGATTCCCTGCGGCACCATCTGGACACGCTCCCGACGGTCCCGGAGAACTCGCACATGCCGAACCTGCAGCTGTCGAACGATGAGGTGCGTGACGTCGTCGCGTTCATTATTTCCCTACGCGACAAGCCGGCTGCGCCAAGGCAATAGACCGCGACTTGCACGTTCAGAAAATAGTCGCCGCGCTCGATCCAAAAACATAGCTCGGCCTTTCAGCCAAGCACTCCGACGGTGGAGTCTGGGTTCGACGGCGGTGCGGGAATGCGCCTTAAACCTTGTGCATGAGGCGGCGGCACCGCTCGAAGTCCTGCCGCGAACGCCGCAAGGCGGCCTGAGGCACGGCGCATCTGGCTCGATTGACGAAGTATTCATCCAGCGCCAGCGCGAGCCTGCGCCAGAAGCCGCTCGACTTTTGCCCGCTGCTGGAAATCCTATCGACAGCAATGACGCTCATGGCGATCGCTCCGACCGTTCGATGTCTGGCGCCAATGTGCTCCGATCGGCATATGAATTCGAGACGGAGCGGAAGTCGCCCGCATAAATCCCGCATAAAGGCATTAGCGACCCAAGGAATTCACCCTCGGGATCATCCAGCTGGCCTATCGAGTGGAAAGACGGCCCTTGGCGTCAAACTTTGCCTCTGCGTGTCACGCTTTATTGAAGGCACACCGCGGTGCATGCCGGACGTTTCTGATATGATCCAACTTATGAAGCGGCTGCGGAGAATCAAAATGAGATCCACGCTTTTGGCGACGGCCGTGGCGGTCACGCTTTCCACCGTCGCAATGGCAAACGCAAGCCGAGATCCTCTGGACGCCGGTGTGGGAAATGTCGCGAGCGTTCCGCAACAAACCGGCGCTGCGCGCAAACTGGCGATGGGGCCGACCAGCGCGCCCCATTTACCGGGCGGCCCTGTCACCGAGCCCGGCGTTACTGCCTCGCACTGCTCGCCGCCGTCTGCTTCATGCTCGAAGCTCCATAAGAACGCTAAATACCGACATCAACCCGCTTCGCAGAATTGAATTTTCAGGTTTGGTGCCCACACCCTCGTCGACACACGAGCGTGTCCGCCAAAGAAACTTGTGCCATGTCGGGTGTGCCATGTCAGGTGTCCATGTCAGGCGCACTGGCCGGCCTTCGGAGATCGATTCTTATAAAATCTTTATGCGCCTGACGGCGGCCCCCTCTCGTATTCCTATCCAAAGCGTGACACTTAAGCTGCCCGGCACGACGTTTTCACGTTCTTGACGTGCGTCAAGGTTAGAAGCCCGCTGAAGGCATTTATTGTTACACTATAGGAATTTCGGAGCTTTCCCATGATGGACGTCGTTATGTTGGCGATCGGGGGCGTCATTTTTGCGCTGTCGATCGCGTACGTCTACGCCTGCGACCTGCTGTGAGGGCGGTGTCATGATTTTTGATTACTCGCTTGCGGGCGTCGTGACCGCAGCGTTGCTGATTTACCTGATCTACGCGCTTCTTAAACCCGAGCACTTTTGAAGGAACGACCGCTATGACCCCCGTCGGCTGGGTCCAGATTTTCCTGTATTGCGCGATACTCGTCGCGATCACACCGCTGCTCGGCGCCTATATGACCGGCGTTTTCAACGGCGAGCGCACATTTCTTTCTCCGGTTCTGCGGCCAGTTGAAAGTGCGATCTATAAAATCGCCGGCGTCGACGAACGCCACGAACAGCACGCCGTGACCTACACGGTCGGCATGTTGCTGTTCCACGCCGGCGGCCTTCTCATTCTCTATGTTTTGATGCGCGTTCAGGCGGTACTGCCGTTCAATCCGGCGCAACAGTCCGCGGTTGCTCCCGACCTCTCGTTCAATACTGCGGTGAGCTTCATCACCAACACCAACTGGCAAAACTACGGCGGCGAAAGCACGATGTCCTATCTCGTGCAAATGCTCGGCCTGACGCATCAGAACTATCTGTCAGCGGCTACCGGCATCGCACTCGCCGTGGCGCTCATTCGCGGCTTCGCTCGCAATTCGGTCCGCACGGTCGGTAATTTCTGGGTCGATGTCACCCGTACGACGCTCTACATCCTCATTCCGATCTGCGTACCCTATGCGCTGTTCCTGGTGTGGCAGGGGATGCCCCAAACTCTCGGCGCTTACGTCGATGCGACAACGCTGGAGGGCGCCAAACAGACCATCGCGGTAGGCCCCGTGGCCTCGCAAGTCGCGATCAAAATGCTTGGCACCAATGGCGGCGGTTTTTTCAACGCCAATGCCGCGCATCCGTTTGAGAACCCGACCGCATTGTCGAACTACGTGCAGATGATCTCAATCTTCGCGATCGGCGCTGCGCTGACAAATGTCTTCGGCCGCATGGTCGGCGACCAGCGTCAGGGCTGGGCCGTACTCGCCGTCATGGGCATTCTTTTCGTCGGCGGGGTCATCGCCTGCTATGCAGCCGAAGCACACGGCAATGATGCGCTCAATGCGCTCGGTCTCACCGGCGGAAACATGGAGGGCAAGGAGGTCCGTTTCGGCATCGTCGGCTCGGCATTGTTTGCGATTATCACGACCGCCGCCTCCTGCGGCGCGGTGAACGCCATGCACGACTCGTTCACCGCACTCGGCGGCATGGTTCCGCTCATCAACATCGAGCTTGGCGAGATCATTGTCGGCGGCGTCGGGTCCGGCATGTATGGTATGCTGCTGTTCGTCATCATCGCGATTTTTGTCGCCGGCCTGATGGTCGGCCGCACGCCCGAATATGTCGGCAAGAAGATCGAAGCGAAGGAAGTCAAGATGGCGATGCTCGCCATCCTGGTCCTGCCGCTGATGTTTCTCGGCTGGACCGCGATCGCAATGGAGGTCCCGTCCGCTGTCGCCGCGATGGGCAATCCGGGGCCGCACGGCTTCACCGAAGTGCTGTACGCTTATACATCGCAGGACGGCAATAACGGCTCTGCGTTCGCCGGGCTAAGCGCCAATACCTTATTTTACAATCTGTCCGGCGCCGTCGCGATGTTTGTCGGCCGTTTCTGGATGATCATCCCGACTATGGCGATCGCCGGCTCGCTCGCTGCGAAAAAGTCGGTGCCGGCGTCGGCGGGGACGTTCCCGACAACGGGCGGGCTGTTTGTTGGCCTGGTCGTCGGCGTCATCGTTATCATCGGCGGCCTCACCTTTTTCCCCGCACTGGCGCTCGGGCCGATCGTCGAACAACTCGCGATCAACGCCGGCACTCTTTTCTCGGCCAATTAATTCGGAGCCAACGCAATGGAAACGTCGACTTTGCGTAAGAGCGTGCCGGTATCGGCGCTCTTTGATCCGAAGATCGTCATCCCGGCGATCGGCTCCGCCTTCGCCAAGCTCAATCCGCGGACGCTGATGAAGAATCCGGTGATGTTTGTGCTTGAAATCGTCACGACCCTGACGACGGTGATTTTGATTCGCGATCTGGCAACCGGCGGCGGTCATATCGGCTTTGAGTTTCAGATTGTCCTGTGGCTGTGGTTCACTGTGTTGTTCGCGAACTTTGCCGAAGCCGTTGCGGAGGGTCGCGGCAAAGCGCAAGCTGACACGCTGCGCCGTCAGCGCACCGAGACCCAAGCCAAACTCATTACCGGCGGCGGCGATCAAAACTATCGGCTCGTGCCGAGCACCAGCCTCAAAGTTGGCGATCTGGTTTTGGTCGAGGCCGGAGACTTGATTCCCTCCGATGGTGAAGTGACCGAAGGCATGGCCTCGGTCAACGAAGCAGCCATCACCGGCGAATCGGCGCCGGTCATCCGCGAGTCGGGCGGCGATCGCTCCGCCGTCACCGGCGGCACCCAGGTGCTCTCCGACTGGATCCGCGTACGCATCACCGCGGCAGCGGGCTCGACCTTTCTCGATCGCATGATCAGACTGGTTGAAGGCGCCGAACGGCAAAAGACGCCGAACGAGATCGCGCTCAACATCCTGCTCGTCGGCCTGACCATCATCTTCGTTTTCGCCACCGCGACAATTCCGAGCTATGTGGCCTATGCCGGCAGTTCGATTTCGGTCGTCATCCTTGTCGCGCTGTTTGTAACGCTCATTCCGACCACCATCGGTGCGCTGTTATCGGCCATCGGTATTGCCGGCATGAACCGGCTGGTGCGGTTCAACGTCCTGGCGATGTCGGGCCGCGCGGTCGAAGCCGCCGGTGATGTCGACACCTTGCTGCTCGACAAGACCGGCACCATCACGCTCGGCAATCGGCAGGCGACCGAGTTCAGACCGCTGCGCGGCGTGAGCGAACAGGAATTGGCGGACGCCGCACAATTGGCGTCGCTTGCCGACGAAACGCCCGAAGGCCGCTCTATCGTCGTTCTGGCTAAAGAGAAGTACGGCATCCGCGGGCGCGAACTCGCCGACCTGCACGCTACCTTCATTCCGTTCAGCGCACAGACGCGCATGAGCGGCGTCGAAATCGGCGCGTCCTGGGTACGCAAAGGCGCGGTCGACTCCATTTTGAACTACCTCAACACCTCGCCAACCTTTGTCGGCGCCGGCGGCGCGGTGCAGGCATTGCGGCCCGGTCTCAGCACGGAGACCACCCGCGAAGTTCAAGCGATAGCCGACGCAATCGCGAAATCCGGCGGCACGCCGCTGGCGGTGGCGAAGGATAATCAGTTGCTCGGCGTCATTCAGCTCAAGGACATCGTCAAGGGCGGCATCCGCGAGCGCTTCGCCGAACTGCGCCGCATGGGCATCCGCACCGTCATGATCACCGGCGATAATCCGATGACTGCTGCAGCGATTGCGGCGGAGGCCGGTGTTGACGATTTCCTCGCTCAAGCCACGCCCGAGGACAAGCTGCGGCTGATCCGCGACGAGCAGTCAAAAGGCAAGCTGGTCGCCATGTGCGGCGACGGCACCAACGACGCGCCGGCGCTGGCACAGGCCGATGTCGGCGTCGCCATGAACACGGGCACACAGGCGGCGCGCGAGGCCGGAAATATGGTCGACCTCGACTCCAATCCGACCAAGCTGATCGAGATCGTCGAGATTGGCAAACAGCTGCTGATGACTCGCGGCGCGTTGACCACATTCTCCATCGCTAACGACGTGGCGAAATATTTCGCCATCATCCCGGCCATGTTCGTCGCCTTTTATCCTCAGTTGCAGACCCTGAACGTCATGGGGCTGTCGACTCCACAAAGCGCCATCCTTTCGGCGATCATCTTTAATGCGCTGGTTATTATTGCGCTTATTCCGCTATCGCTTAAGGGCGTGCGGTATCGCCCGATCGGTGCCGCCGCCCTGCTCCGCCGCAACCTCTGGATCTACGGCTTTGGCGGCGTGGTCATTCCCTTTATCGCTATCAAGGCCATCGACCTTCTGGTCACAGCCTTGCATCTCGCCTGAGGAGGCGCCCAGATGTTACGCGAAATCCGTCCGGCGATTGTTGTTCTCATCGCGCTCACGCTCATCACCGGTTTGGTTTATCCGCTGGCGATGACGGGCATCGCCCAAATCTTGTTCCCCAACCAGGCGCAAGGCAGCCTGATCGAACGTGACGGCCATGTGGTCGGCTCCGCGCTCATTGGTCAGGACTTTACCGGCGACAAGTACTTCCACGGCCGGCCTTCAGCGACGACCGCGGCCGATCCCAACGATTCGACCAAGACGGTGCCCGCTCCCTATAACGCAGCCAATTCCGGCGGCTCGAATCTTGGGCCGTCCAACAAGGCGCTCGTCGACCGGGTGCAGGCTGACCTCGACAAATTGAGGAAAGAAAATCCGTCCGCGCAAGTCCCCGCCGACCTGGTCACGACATCGGCCAGCGGACTCGATCCGGATATCTCTGTAGAATCCGCCTACTTCCAGGTTCCCCGTGTTGCCAAGGCGCGCAACTTGGCGGAAAATCAAGTTCGTCAGCTCGTCAGCGATCACCTCGAAGATCGGTTTCTCGGGCTTTTGGGCGAGCCGCGCGTCAACGTTCTGCTGCTCAATCTCGCGCTCGACCGCCTGCGCGCCGGCTAGGCAGCCTACCGGCGAAACGTCGGACGTTTGAATGGTAACGGCGGATCAACGGCGCGATTCCGAACATCGGCCTTCGCCGGAAGCGCTACTGGCGGCGGCGCGGCGTGAAGAAAGTCGTGTCGGCAAGCTCAGGATCTTTGTCGGCGCGGCTCCGGGCGTCGGTAAGACGTACGAGATGTTGCAACAGGCCCATGCCCGCAAAAAAGACGGGTACGATGTCGTTGTTGGCATCGTCGAAACCCACGGCCGCCGTGAGACCGAAGCGCTGCTGGAAGGTCTCGAGATCGTTCCACGCCGACACGTCGAGTACAAAGGCCAATCGCTTGAGGAGATGGATCTCGACGCCATCATCGCCCGCCGACCGCAGATCGTCCTTGTCGACGAACTCGCGCACACCAATGCCGAAGGCAGCCGCCATCCGAAGCGCTATCTCGACGTCGAAGAGTTGATGGGGCGCGGCATCGATGTTTACACGACGGTCAACATTCAGCACATCGAAAGCCTCAATGACGTCATCGCGCAAATTACGCATGTGCGCGTGCGCGAGACAGTTCCCGACGCGGTATTCGACCGCGCCGACGCGGTCGAACTGATTGACCTGACACCCGACGATCTAATCCAGCGGCTGAGAGAGGGCAAAGTCTACGTTCCCCGACAGGCCGAACGCGCCCTCGAGCATTTCTTTTCTCCGGCAAACCTGACCGCGCTGCGCGAGCTCGCGTTGCGCCGCACCGCGGATCGGGTCGATGAGCAACTGCTCACGGAAATGCAGGCGCGGGCCATCCAGGGACCGTGGGCCGCGGGTGAACGCATCCTCGTCTGCGTCAGCGATGACGTGCGCAGCGCCGGTCTCGTTCGGTACACCAAGCGCCTGGCGGACCGGCTTCATGGTCCGTGGGTGGCGCTTTACGTCGAAGGGCGGCGCAGTCTGCAGCTGTCTGAGGAAGAGCGTGACCGCGTTGCTGACACGCTGCGGCTCGCCGAGGCGCTCGGCGGCGAAGCCATCACCCTTCCCTCCGGCGACCGGCACATCGCCGAAGACGTGATCGGTTACGCGCAAGCCAACAACGTGACGCAAATCGTCATCGGCAAGTCAGCGCGCACACGTTGGTTCGAAATCGTTCACGGCTCCGTCGTGCACGACCTCGTTCGCCGTTCCGGAAATATCAGTGTCCACGTTATCGCCGGCGACACGATTGCCGGCGAGCCAATTCAGAAAAAATCTGTCCGCCCCGCCGAGCTCGACGAACGAACCGATCCACAACCGTACATTCTCGCGCTGCTGGCGGTGGCTTTGGCGCTCGGCTGTGCGGAACTTATCCAACGCTGGTTCGGCGTTGCGAATGTCGATCTGGTCTTTCTGACCGCTGTCGTCAGCGTCGCGGTTCGCTTCGGCCTCTTGCCGTCGCTTTTCGCCAGCATTGCGTCCTCGCTATGCTACAACTTTTTCTTCCTGCCGCCGATCTATACCTTCACCATCGCCGACCCGACCAACATCGCGGCGTTTATCTTCTTTACGCTGGTCGCGGTCATTGTCTCTACCGTCGCCGCACGTGGCCGTACCCAGGCCGTGGCAGCTATGGATCGGGCGCGTTCGACGGAATCGCTTTATTCCTTCAGCCGCAAGCTTGCCGGCGCCGGAACGCTCGACGACGTGCTTTGGGCCACCGCCTATCAGACCGCCCTGATGCTGAAAGTCCGCGTCGTGCTCTTGTTGCCCGAGCATGGCTCGATCGTCGTAAAGGCCGGCTATCCGCCGGAGGACATCCTCGATGAGGCCGATCTCGCGGCGGCGAAGTGGGCGTGGGAGAATGATCGCGCCGCCGGCCGCGGCTCCGATACGCTTCCCGGCGCCAAGCGCCTGTTCTTGCCGATGCATACCGGTCGCGGCGCCGTCGGCGTCATGGGGATCGACAGCGACAAGCCGGGACCCCTGCTGACGCCCGACCAGCGGCGGCTATTGGATGCATTAGGAGACCAAGGAGCGCTCGCGATCGAGCGGGTGCGCCTGGTGGAAGAGATGGTTCGGGTCGAACGCGCGGCTGAAACCGAACGATTGCGCTCGGCACTGCTAACCTCGATCTCGCACGATCTCAAAACGCCGCTGGCCGCCGTGCTGGGGGCGGCGAGCGCGTTACGCGACCTCGGCACGAAACTCAGTGAAGCCGAACGGCTCGACCTCCTGACAACCGTGATTGATGAATCCGAGCGGCTCAACCGTTTCATTGCCAACCTGCTCGACATGACCAAGCTCGAGTCCGGCGCTATCTCACCGAACGTCGGCTTGCATGATCTCGGCGAGATCGTCGGCAGCGCGCTGCGCCGGGCCAGCCGCATCTTGTCGCGCCATAAGGTGGAGCTTGATTTGGCGCCGGATTTACCGATGCTCGAACTCGATGCGGTTCTGTTCGAGCAGGTCTTGTTCAATCTCCTGGATAATGCCGCGAAATACGCGCCCGTCGACACCACGATCCGCATTCAGACTTGGCAAAATGGCGAGACGGTTCGCCTGCGCGTTCTGGACGAAGGAAGCGGCATTCCATCGCCCGATCTCGATCACATATTCGATAAATTCTATCGCGCGCAAAAGACTGACCAGGTTCGCGCGGGGACCGGCCTCGGTCTGGCAATCTCACGCGGCTTTGTTGAAGCGATGCATGGAACGATCGTCGCCGCGAACCGCTCTGATCGCAGCGGCGCCGCGTTCACGATCAGTTTGCCGATACCGCCGGCGCGGCAAAGCCTTGAGGTCGCCGCATGAGCGCCGCTCCGGTTCGCGTACTGGTGATCGATGACGAGCCGCCGATCCGCAAGCTGTTGCGCATGGGGTTGACTGCTCAGGGTTATCAGATTCTGGAAGCGCCCAACGGCAAGACGGCGCTCGAGCTCCTCAAAGAGGCTCCGGACCTGATCATCCTCGATCTCGGCCTGCCCGATGTGCACGGGCATGAACTGCTGCAAACCATCCGTGCCCGCAACGAGAGCGTCCCTATCGTCGTTTTGTCCAGCCGCGGCGACGAGGCCGGCAAGGTCCAGGCGCTCGATCTCGGCGCCGACGACTATGTGACCAAGCCATTTGGCATGGATGAACTCCTGGCCCGGATGCGGGCGGCATTGCGGCATCAATTGCAGACGCAGGGCGAACGGCCGGTGTTTCGCCTGGGCGAGCTTTCGGTCGACCTCGTCCGCCGTATCGTCAAGGTCGGCGAGCGAGAGGTAAAGCTCTCGCCAAAAGAATACGATCTGCTGCGCGTGCTGGTTCAGCACGCGGGCAAGGTGCTCACGCACAAATTTTTGCTCGGCGAGCTATGGGACGATTTGACCGATGCCCAGTATCTTCGGGTATACGTTCGTCAGCTCCGGCAGAAAATCGAAGCCGATCCGGAGCAGCCGCGTTACGTCCTCACGGAAACGGGTGTCGGATATCGGCTACGCGCTCCGGACTGAACTTCCCGATTTTCGCTTTATGTTTGCCGCGATTTCGCGACCCGGCCAACGATGAAAATTTCTGATTTTCTCCAAGCAGACAATATTTCGGCCGGCGTTGCCGCCTCCGACAAACAGAAGCTGTTGCAGGAGCTGGCGCAGCGGGCCGGGCCGGCCGTCGGCGTTCCGTCGGATCGCATTCTCACCGAACTCCGTAAGCGCGAAGAACTCGGATCAACCGGTGTAGGGGGCGGCGTCGCCATACCGCATGCGCGATTTTCCCAGCTCAGCAGGCCTTTTGGGATGCTGCTGCGGCTGAAGAAAGCAATCGATTTCGACGCGGTCGACGGCAAACCAGTCGATACGGTATTTCTGCTGCTGTTGCCCGAAGGGGCGAACGGCGATCAGCTTGGCGCACTTGCCTGTATCGCACGCAAGCTCAGGGACCCGGCGACCATCGCAGCGGTGCGTGCTGCAAGTGACGGTTCGCAAATTTACCGCATTTTGCTCGCCGGCTAACTCGCTGTCGTGCATCTCGGCGACGGTATTGCCGCGCGGCACCGCGGCCCATAGTGTGATCAAAATCCAATGGAAGGAGGCGATAAATGGCCGATGAACTTGTGTTCTACACGAATCCGAGGTCGCGCGGTCGTATCGTGCGCTGGATGCTCGAAGAAATTGGACAGCCTTATCGCACCGAGGTGGTCGATTACGGCACCACGATGAAGGCGGCCGCGTATCTCGCGATCAACCCGATGGGCAAGGTGCCGGCGCTGCGCCACGGTGACGCCGTCGTGACCGAAGCGGCCGCAATTTGCGCCTATCTCGCCGATGCTTTCCCGCAGGCAAAACTGGCCCCGCCGCCGGGCGATCGCAAGCGCGCGCCCTATTACCGCTGGATGTTCTTTGCGGCCGGGCCGATCGAGGCCGCCGTCAGCAACAAGGCCTTTGGATTTGTCGTGCCGCCCGAACGCGAAGGCAGCGTCGGATACGGCACCTTCGACCGCGTTATGAATGTTCTGGAGCACGCCGTTTCGACTGGCAGCTACCTGGCCGGTGACGGCTTTACCGCGGCCGATCTCTATGTCGGTTCGCAGATCGGTTTTGGCCTGATGTTCGGCACCATCGAAAAACGCCCGGCGTTCGCGGACTATTGGCAGCGGGTCAGCAGCCGCCCGGCTTATGTTCGCGCCAATGAGCTTGATAACGCCCTGATGCCGCCGCAGAAGGCGGCAGGCTGATCGCATCAGTCTTGGTGCATTCGCATCAGCGACTCGCCGATGCGGATGCTGGCGCCTTCGCGCACGTGGTCGCAGAGCGTGAAACTATTTGGCGCAAACACAATGATCGTCGAGCCATGCTCGAACCGGCCCAATTCATCGCCCTTGCGGAACGTCGCGTCACAGGCGATGACGTTGCGCCCGCGATACCGGAGATTGAGCAACGCATCCAGAAAATTTAGCCGGATGCTCGCGACCAGGATGGCGGCAACCGCAACCAACGTCACCCGTTCGCCGCCTGCCGCCAGTGTTAACGGCATCACGCCGCGTTCGTTCTTGCAGAACAGCCGCTCGATCCGTTTCAGCGCGATCGGATTGACGTTCCAGGTATCGCCGGAAATGTAGATCGCCGTATCGATCCGGCCGTCGTGCGGCGCGTGAAAGCGGTGATACATGCTCGAGGTAAGTCGCAATGTGACGTAGCGGCCATTCCGGTGCGCTTCAACGAGGTCGCGATCGCCCAAGAGGTCTTCCAGCGTGTAGGGAAAGCCCTTGGCCTGATACAACGCGGTGCCGGAAATTGTCCCGCAGGCGCCGACGATCGCATCGCACGGACTGACCAAAATGTCCGGCCGCGAATCGATCGGACGCGCCCCCTCTTTCAGTTCGCGAATGAAGCAATCATGCATGCTGCGGAATTGCGTCTGCTTCGCTTCCCTTAAATCGAGGTCGGAAAAGAACTGCCACACCGCGATCGATAAATCGCGGATCAGCGGTTGCTCGATCCGGCTGAACCAGCCGATGAACTGGGTCAGCAGCCGGCGCGGGATGCGATTCGTCAGGAGAAAGTTGACATCCTCTTGCGCGAACACGCGCAGCATTTGCGAGCGAACCGTCATGGAGATGTCAACTCCCGGGGGTACACCGCAATTCGATGGCATTGGCCATGACGACACTGGCGCTTTATGGGGTTGGCGGAGCAGCGCTCGCGACCTCGCTGGTCACATTGCGCCGGCGTTTCGAGCTTTCTCAGGCAAAACATAAGTCGCTCGCCGGTCATGCGCGGATGGCGCGGCGCCTTGCGGCGTTCGTGCCGTTTTACGAATACGACGAAAGGCAATTCTTTTGCTCCGACGGCGCTCCGAACGAAATTGCCGCACAACGTCGTGCCGGATTTGAGCGGCTTTCTGCGCTTTATCAGACCCGCTTTGCCGAATCGATCCGGCGCACTGCCGAGGCGGCTATCAGCATCTCCGACTTGCAGTTCACAGACGCCTACCGAGTGCCGTTTCAGTATAGCCGCTACGTGCGCGAGCACCTGCCCGCCGCCGCCTTCATGCAATCGAGCGCCGGCGTGACCGTCACCGACCTCGACGGCAATCGCTTCTACGATGTCAGCGGTTCCTACGGAGTGAACCTGCTCGGTTACGACTTCTACAAAGACGCCATCGAACGCGGGGCTTTGCGCGTGCGCGAGCTCGGTCCGGTCCTCGGGCCGTACCATCCAGTGATCCTCGAGAACGTGGAAATGCTTAAGGAGATTTCCGGTCTCGATGAAGTCTCCTTCCACATGTCGGGCACCGAAGCTGTCATGCAGGCGGTTCGGCTGGCCCGCTATCACACCCGGCGCTCGCATCTGGTGCGGTTCTGCGGCGCCTACCACGGCTGGTGGGGCGACGTGCAGCCGGGCATCGGCAACCCGCTGCCAGCGAACGAAACCTACACGCTCCGGGATATGTCCGAGGAAACTTTGCGCGTGATCCGGACCCGCCATGACATCGCATGTGTGCTCGTCAATCCCTTGCAGGCGCTGCATCCGAACGGCGCGGCGCCAAGCAATTCGTCGTTGCTCGACAGCGGCCGCAGCGCCCATTTTGACAAAAATGCGTACGCGACCTGGCTCAAGGCCCTGCGTGCCGCCTGTACGGAACGCAACATCGTCCTCATTTTCGACGAGGTATTCGTCGGCTTTCGTCTCGCCAAAGGCGGCGCGCAGGACTATTTCGACGTGCGTGCCGATCTCGTCACTTACGGCAAGACGCTGGGCGGCGGGCTGCCGATCGGCGTGGTCTGCGGCCGCAGTGATCTGATGAAACGGTTTCGCGACGACCGTCCCGCCGACATCTGTTTTGCTCGTGGCACCTTCAATTCGCACCCCTACGTGATGGGCGCCATGAACGAGTTCTTGCGTCACTTGCAGACGCCCGAGGGGCAGGCGCTCTACGACGATCTCGACGGCGTCTGGAACGAACGGGCACGGCAGCTTAATGCGCGCCTGAGCGAGAAGGCGCTGCCCGTCGAAGTGGTCAACATGTCTTCGATCTGGACGGTTTGTTACAAGGAGCCGTCCCGCTACAACTGGATGCTGCAATATTATTTGCGCGCCGAGGGCCTGGCGTTGAGCTGGATCGGAACGGGCCGCCTGATTTTCAGCCTCGATTACACCACAGCCGACTTCACGGCGGTTGCCGACCGTTTCGTCGCTGCGGCAACTGCCATGCAACAGGATGGCTGGTGGTGGCGCAGTCCGACGCAGACCAACAAATCCATCAACCGGGCGGTCCTCAAGGAGATGATCGCCCGCCGCTTGCTGCCCGAGCGCAAACATTAGTTTCTTATCATAAAGGACGCATCCGGAGGCTCACCTCGAAGGAAGCAGCCGCTGCGGCGTCAAAGCCGTCATCAATCGAAATCTGCTTTTGCTCGCGCCTCTCGCCGATGTGTTGGGGCGCGCGCTCAGGTCAGGTGATGCGCCTCTTCGGCTTCTTCCTCTTCCCACTCCGCAACCTCTGCGCCAATGCCGGGATCAATCAATTCCCCTCGCAGCAGGGCAAGTGGCGCCTTGTGATACAATTTGACGTCGTGAAACGGGTCGGTAAGGATTTTAGTTGCCCAAACAAGACCGGTTTGCACGTCTTTGAGGAAGAACAATTGGACGGTTCGAAACAGAACGCCGCCGATGCCGATGACGAGCCAGATTTCCGCCATATGGCGGATAAACTCGGCCGTGCCTGAGGCCGGCGTGAAAAGGCCGAAGAAGGTCGGATCGAAATACAGCGGCAGCGGCGACAACGCCCAGATCGCCAACAGCACGACTTTACGGCGCAGATTATAGCCGACTTTGATCTCTTCCTTGTGCTCGTGACTGGCGTGATTGACGACGTCGTAGCTCTTAGGCTCGAAGAAAAAGTGCCCCGACTGCCGCGTCGTCATGGCTACCAGCCAGCCGGCCAGCGCCGAGATGGCGGGATCCTTGAAAATCATCACGTACGAGAACAGGAAACTGATGGCGCTGACGAGGTGAAGCGACTGATTAATCCGGCTGTGATGATAGTAGCGATGATCGTCCCAACGTTGGGTGCGCAAAGCGGCGAGAAAACTTTCCATCCGTCTCCCCCGTCATAAAGCCAATAGTTCTGGGTATGGCGATTCGATGAATCCCCTGTGACAGGCAGGAGAACCTCACCTTAACGATTGCCAACAACAGATTTGTGATCAGGACGCCGCCGCATATTTCTCAGCTCCGCCATCCTTGGCGAAGCGAATGAGCGAGAAGTGCCCAAGTGGCGGCATGGCGCGGCGCTCAATGAGGCTCACGCCATTGGTCCGCGCTGCCCAGCGGGCATAGCGCTGGAACGAAAATTCCGTCCGCCAGCCGAGCTTGCGCACCGCGGGCTGCAGCCAATGTTCCAGCGCCCGCCGCGGTCCGGCCTCGGCACCAACGCGGCTGACTAAAATGATCTCACCGCCTGGCTTTACGACGCGGGCGAACTCATCCAGGGTCGCCTCCGGATTTGGCACAGTCGTGACCACGTATTGCGCGACCACGGCGTCAAAGGAGTCATCGGGAAAGGACAGCTTCTCGGCATCCATCACCCAGAGCCCTTCAACGTTGCTCAACTTAAGCTCGGTAACCCGATCCTGCGCTTTGCGCAGCATCTGTTCGGATATGTCGACGCCGCAGATCCGACACTCCGGCGAATAGTGCCGCAACGATATGCCGGTCCCTACACCAACCTCGAGAATACGCCCGCCGACGCGTTCGGCCGCGGCAATTGCGGCTTCGCGGCCGCGTTCGAAAACCGCGCCGAATACCAAGTCGTAAACCGGCGCCCAGCGGTCGTACGCCTTGGTTACCGTATGTTTGTCCAGGTCGACTGGCGTGAGATTGGTCATAAGTCCGTCCTTCTGTTTTAGTTGTTACGCAATACACCGCCCCGCCCGCGTTATCCGGGCGCGGTCTCCGTCATTGTCATCGCCGTTTCGGGCTGCTGAGTGCCGCCGGTCGCCACCTTGCGGACGTGGCCAAGAAACTGGCGCGCGCTATTCTCCCAGGAGCAATCGAGCGCGAACTTGCGGCAGGCGTCGCGCGGGAGTGAAAGCGCCTTCATACAGGCTTGCGCGAGGTCCTCGTGCAAGGCGCCGATCGGGCTGTCGCCGACCACGTCTTTCGGACCGGTGACGGGAAACGCGGCGACGGGAACGCCGCTCGCAAGCGCTTCGAGTTGCACGATGCCGAAGGTATCCGTGCGGCTCGGAAAAACGAATACGTCCGCCGATGCCAGATGGGCGGCCAGCGTCCCATTCTCCAATGGGCCGAGGAATTTGGCGTCAGGGAAACTTTGTTTGAGCTTCGCCTCCTGAGGACCCGAACCGATGACAACTTTGGTACCCGGAAGATCCAGGGAAAGAAACGCTTCGAGATTTTTTTCCACGGCGACCCGGCCAACGGTCATGAAGATCGGACGGGGAAAGTCGAGATTGATGGCGCGGTCGGGACGGAAAAGATCGACATCCACCCCGCGCGTCCACATGCCGAGATTGGCAAATCCCCGCTCCCGCAGTTCACTCATCAGCGAAGGCGTTGCCACCATCGTTACGGTCGCGCCGGAGTGGAACCATCGCAAGCCGGCGTAGATCCAACTTTCCGGAATAGGCGAGCGAGCCGAGATGTATTCTGGAAAGCGCGTCGTATAGCTGGTGGTGAACGGGCGGCCGTTGCGCCGGCAATAGGCGCGCACCGCAAAACCAATCGGCCCTTCGGTGGCAAGATGGATCGCGTCCGGTCTCGCGGCCTCGATTTGTTCAGCGATCCCCCGCCGGCTTGGCAGCGCCAGCCGCAAGCCAGGATAAGTCGGCAGCTGGAAGGAGGGAAAACCTTCCGGCGAAAGAAAGTCGATCGTTACGCCGAGCTTGCCCGCAGCGCGCGCCAGCGAGCCCAGCGTACGAACGACGCCATTGACCTGCGGACGCCATGCGTCGGTGGCGACAAGAACTTTCATCGGGTTTGCGGAAAAGCCCGCTCCCTAATATTGAAGAATCGCGTGCGACAACCATTGCCATTTCATGTCTCAATCGTGTGACGGTGGTCCAATCTCTGCCTTCAAATGGCCTTGCTTCGTAACACTTCTGTTACATTGAAATGAGAGTTTGCGGCCGCGAATCGCGTGAGGTGTCATTGCCGGGAAGTTCATCGCCGCACGCCGGCACCACCGTGACGGGCATCATCGCGCAGACGATCACCTCGAAACTCGGCCGCAGCACGATCAGCGTAGCGATCAGTCTGGCGATCCTCGCCGTGGCCGGTTTCACGCTTTATCAGCTGCTATACGATGCCGATTTCGGCAAGGTGGCGAGCGCGCTCAAATCGCAGCCGCTCGACCGGATCGCGATTGCCGGCGCGTTCGTGGTCGCCGGCTATATAACGCTGACCTTTTACGATTTTTTCGCACTGCACACGATCGGCCGACGCAAGGTCCCCTACGCCGTAGCCGCGCTGGCGAGCTTCACGAGCTTCACCATCGGCCATAGTCTGGGAGCAGCCGTGGTGACTGGCGGCCTCATCAGGCTACGGATCTATTCGGCCTGGGGCTTGACCGTCGTCGACGTCGCCAAAATTGCCTTGGTGACCGGGATGACCTTTTGGCTAGGCAATGCGCTCCTTTTAGGCGGCGCGACGATGTATGCGCCCGAAGCCGCAACGGTCATCGATCATTTGCCGTCGTCGATCAATCGGGCGATCGGCCTTTCGGGATTGGTTGCCATCGGCTGCTATCTTGTTTGGCTGGCACCAAAGTCACGCGCGATCGGCCGCGCCGGCTGGCGCATCGTACTGCCCAATCTGCGTTTGAGCCTTGTGCAGACCGGCATCGGAGCGCTGGACCTCGCTCTGGTAACAATCGCGATGTACACGCTGTTGCCGTCAGACCCGATCGTCCCGTTCTCGACGATACTGGTTGTCTTCCTCATCGCGGCATTGCTTGGAACCGTGAGCCACGCACCTGGCGGCCTCGGCGTGATCGAAGCGACGATGCTCATCGGCCTTCCGCAATTTCAACGCGAGGAACTCCTGGCGGCGCTGCTGACGTTCCGCGCGGTCTACTTCGTTCTGCCTCTCCTGGTCGCTACGTTGACACTCGGCGTGAGAGAATTGTGGATGATCGCGTGGCCCAACGCCGCAACGCACGACGATGCATAACGCCTCAACGGCTCGGAACCTTGTAACGCCGAACTGCCCACGTTAAGGTTTTGTCACACAGGGTGGGGCTGATTGTGGCGCGTCGATTTGGCGTTTCCGGGGCTCGAAAGCGCTCGCAATCCTCGCCGATGAGACGGATTGCGCGCGCGGTGCTCGTGCTGTGGCCAATTGCGCTCTCTCTCGTCGCTACGATGCCGCGCGGGGTCGCCGCCGAGACGATGGAGTTGGCGCTGGCGAGGGCCTACGAGACCAATCCACAGCTAAATGCACAGCGCGCCATCGTTCGTCAGAATGACGAAGGTGTCTCCCAGGCGCTTTCCGGTTACCGTCCGACGCTTTCCGCAACCGCTTCAGTCGGGGAGCAATACACCAACACAACAGGCGTGATTCCGCCGATACCGCCGAATTTGCCGAACGGCGTCTCCTACACGGTGAAAGGCTACACCAACCCGTGGTCGGCCGGACTCTCCGGCCAGCAGACGCTCTTCAACGGTGAGCGAAATGCCAACACTGTTCGCAAGGCTGAGAGCCAGGTCTCCGCGGCTCGCGAGACCTTGCGGATGATGGAAGAGTCGGTGCTGTTGGCGGCGGCCACCGCCTACATGGACATGTCGCGCGACAGCGCCAACCTCGAAGTGCAACAGACCAATATTCGTGTCCTGCAGCGCACGCTGAAAGACACCAATAATCGGTTCTCCGCCGGCCAAGTGACCGCGACCGATGTCGCTCAGGCCGAGGCCCAATTGGCGGCGGGCGAAGCGAACCTTCACGCGGCAGAATCGACGTTGATGACGACTCGGGCCAACTATCGCCGGCTGATCGGCGTTGAGCCGGCCAATCTCGCTCCCGCCTCTCCTGTCGATCGGCTCTCGCCGACGACGCTGAACGCCGCGATCGCGGTCGGTTCGGCCGAAAATCCATCGGTGACGGCGGCGCTGTATGGCGTCGACGTCGCACAGCTGCAAGTCAAGATCGCCGAAGGCGCACTCTGGCCGACGCTGGCCCTTCAGGGCAGCGTCCAACAACAATCCTACCCCAATATTCTGACGCCAAATCTGTTCGTCGGAACAGCGGCGGTCAACCTGACGGTGCCGATCTATCAGGGCGGCGCGGAGTACTCGGCGATCCGCCTGAATAAAGAGAACGTCGGCCAGCAGCGGCTGAACGTGGATCAGGTGCGCGACCAGACGCGCGCCAATGTCGTTCAAGCGTGGGGCCAGCTGATAGCGGCGAAGGCGCAGATCGAAGCCGCACACCGGCAAAATGACGCCGCCGAGCGGGCGCTGGAAGGTGTTCGGAATGAAGCCCAGGCTGGCCAGCGAACGACGCTCGACGTACTCAACGCCGAGCAGGCGCTGGTCAATGCGCGCGTCAGCCTGATCGTGGCGCAGCATGACCGGGTTGTCGCTTCGTTTAGTCTCTTATCCGCCGTTGGGCGGCTTTCGGCGCAGGAGCTTCACCTGCCGGTCATGATCTACGACCCTATGGTCCATTATCAGCAGGTCCGGGACGCATGGATCGGCTTGCGCACACCGGATGGGCGCTAGGGCGTGAGCGCGATCCGCGAAGCCGGATGCGGTCCTGAAAATTGAGTCCAACTACATCGGGATCAGCGCAAGACAATCCACCTCGCCGGCGTCATGGCTCCGTCGCAGCCAGACCATCAACTTCCGGCCGCGCCCTGATGTCCAACTTCTGGTTGGCGTTTCCGTAACGCGAGCCATAGTCTTCCAACTGCCTGCTCCGGACTATCGCCCATTGCCGTTTCGTTTGGGTCATCACTTTCGGCCGTCCAAATCGTTTTGATGACATACAAACGTGCAAAGCGATCGCCGCAAGCCTCGATCAGGTCGGACAGATTGGGGCAGTAATAGCCGCTCCTGATATCGTGCAGGCGATTTTCCAGATCGTATTGATGGAGGATTATGCCTTGGCTGCGGGCCGCATCAGTCCATCTGGCGTCGTCGTTCTGCGGATAGAATTTATGCCCGGCTCGATAGGGCCCGGTTGGAAAGCCGGCCAGCTTCAGTTCGATCGCCAGCTTGCGGTCCATCGCACGCGCGCTCAATCCTCAAGAACATAAATGCCCGGTGCATCGCCAAGCACTGGATAGCCAGCTTGCGCCGCGCCCATCGCCGGCAACGTCGTCGGTGTCCCAGATCTTTCTTCGAGCCAGCGGACCCATTCCGGCCACCACGAACCATCCTTGCGCGGCGCTTCCGTCACGAACCGCTCCGGATCGAGATAGTGATCATCGATTTTCTTGGTGTTGACGCGAAAGCCCCGACCAAGGTGACCAGGTTCTGAAATGATGCCGGCATTGTGGCCGCCCTCTGTCAGCAAATACGTGACATCCGTTTCGGTTTGCAGATTGATCTTGTAGGTCGATCGCCAGGGGGCGACGTGGTCGTGTTCGGTACCGACGACAAAGATCGGCGCGCGGATATCGCTGATCGTCACCGGCTTATCGCCGGCCAACAGACGGCCTTCCGCCAGATCGTTGTTGAGAAAGAGGTGACGCAGATATTCCGCATGCATCCGATACGGCATGCGCGTCGTATCGGCATTCCAGGCCATGAGGTCCGTCATCGGCTGCCGTTCGCCGAGCAGGTAATCGCGGACCGCGCGGGACCAGACCAAATCATTCGACCGCAACATCTGAAAGGCGCCAGCCATTTGTCGGCTGTCGAGGAAGCCCTGCTCCCACATCATGTCTTCGAGGAAAGCGATTTGGCTCTCATCGATGAAGAGCATCAATTCGCCGGCTTCGGTGAAGTCGGTCTGCGCGGCAAACAACGTCAGTGTTCCAATCCGCTGATCGCCGTCGCGTGCCATGGTAGCCGCGGCGATGGATAAGAGCGTCCCGCCCAGGCAGTAACCCACCGCATGCACTTTCTCACCGGGAACGACGGCATTGACGACATCGAGCGCGCTCATCACCCCGAGCGTTCGATAGTCTTCCAATCCCAGACTCCGATCATGCGGGCCGGGATTTTTCCAGGAAATCATGAAGACGGTGAACCCCTGGTCGGTGAGGTATTTGACCAACGAGTTATGCGGTGACAAATCCAGGATGTAATATTTCATGATCCAGGCGGGGACAATCAGGATCGGCTCCGGGCGCACCGTGGCCGTCGTCGGCGCATACTGGATCAGCTCGATCAATCGATTGCGGTAGACAACCTTGCCCGGCGTTATTGCGACAGCGCGGCCGACGACGAAATTCTCCGAACCAATCGGCGGTTTGCCACTCGCAGCGCGTTCGGCATCCTCCAGCAGATTTTGCCAGCCTCTGACCAGATTTTGTCCGCCGGACGCAATTGTCCGGGTAAGAATTTCCGGGTTGGTCAGCAAAAAATTCGACGGCGCGGCCATGTCGAGGATCTGCCGCGCGGCAAATTCAACCATCTCCTCGTGGCGTTGCGAAACGCCGCGTATGCCCGTTGTTGCATTGTGCCACCATTGCTGCTGCAGCAGAAAAGACTGGGAGATGAAGTTAAAGGGCCATTTTTGCCAAGCTTCGTTGTTGAACCGATGATCCTGCGGAAGCGGCTCTATGCAACACACGGCCTTGTCGGTCTCGACCGCATATCGACCTGCGTAGTTTGCAAAACGCATCGCTTTGCGGATCGCCTTGTCCGCGAGTTGTGTGCGCTTGCCGGGCGCATAGGTCAGGTGCGCCAGCCAATCCAGATAAGCTTCAGCGAGCGATGCGGGTGACATGCCGGCGGTGAAGCGCGCGATCGCCGCATGCAGCGCGCGATCCGTGATATCGGCGAGTGCCGTCACACTGTAGGAATCCCGGCCCGGCCCATTCAAGCTTGCGTCGACAGTTGCTGCTCGGACGGCGGGCAACGGCGAACGTAGCGCAGCAGTTGCCGCAATTGAGCCTGGCGACGATGCCGGCGCCAAAACAGCAATTTTGCCCGATCCTTGTTGCGCAGTGGCCATCTTCAATTCCAATCGGGTTGAAACACCGAACCTAGCGGCAGGCTCCATCGTTTCGCCGCGCCGCACCATGATCCACATCAAATGTCATTATGCGGCCCTGAACAAAGTGGCTAGGATATAGTGCTGCAACTCCGTCGCCGCCGTGTCTGGCCAAAGAAAAACAATGCCTCGTCCCAAGGTTATCCTGAACCTCTATCCGGTATTTCCTGCAAACGGCTTCGCTGACCGGGTCGCGCAACGCCCGCTCGGAGCCGACCGCGAGGTCTACCAGCGGTTGGTCCACGAATGGACCGACATCATCAAGGCCGCCGAGCAGATGGGCTTGTGGGGCTGCTCGGCCATCGAACATCATTTCCACTCCGAGGGCTACGAGGTCGCGCCAACGCCCGGCGTGCTGAACGCTTACTGGGCGGGCCAAACCAGCCGTATCAACATCGGTGCACTCGGTTACGTGATCGGCACCTGGGATCCAATCCGCCTCGCTGAGGAGACAGCGATCCTCGATCACCTGCTGAAGGGCCGCTATTGGGTCGGCCTCGCGCGCGGCTATCAAGCGCGCTGGGCTAACGTGCTTGGCCAGCATTCCGGCGCGGTCGGTACGGTATCCGACAAGAGCGCCGCCGACCAAAAGAACCGCGAGGTGTTCGAAGAGCGCGTCGAAATGCTGCTGCAGTGCTGGACCGAGGATTTGGTCGTGCTCGATTCACCGACCTACCAGGCGCCGTTTCCTCGCGAGGGCGTTGAAGGCTATCCCGCGTGGCGCACCGCGCAAACCGCCGGCGCCGTCGGCGAAACTGACGGGAACGGGCGCATTGCGCGCATTTGCGTCGTGCCCAAGCCTTATCAGAAACCGCATCCGCCGGTGATGGTGCCGACGACGCGCAGCATCGAATCGATCGAGTTCTGCGCCAAGCGCGGCTTCATTCCGGTCCACTTCACGCCGCTGTCCGGCATCATCGAAGCGACCCGCACGTACAATGAGATCGCGGCGCGGCGGGGTTTGTCGTTGAAATTCGGAGCCCGGCAGAACATGTGCCGTTTTCCGCATGTCGCGCCAAGCCATGCCGACTTTGACCGGCGGCTCCGCGAATACGACGTCGACATCTATACAAATTTCTATGGGCCGTTTTTCCCGCAAATGCCGCAAGGCGATGCCGACACCATTCTTGAAGGCATGAAGAAAAGTGACTTGTTCATCGGCGGTTCGCTTCGCGAAGCCAAGGACGCGTGGCGGCGCATTTACGATGTGGCGCCGTGCGAATACATCACGCTGATCTGGCATTGGGCGCAGGTTCCGAAGGAGGTCCTGCTCGAGGAGCTCGATCTGTTCATGCGCGAAATTGCTCCCGAATTGGAAGCTGCAGCCTAGTTTTGTAAGAGCACCATGTCGCGCGCAGACGTCCCTATCTCGCGACGGGATTTTCTCAATGGCGTCGCCATCGGTGCGGGCGCCACCATCGCCGGCAGCTTGTTGCCTGAATTCGCATCGGCAGCGCCGGCCGGCGGTCCGGCGTCGCAAGATACGACCGGATATTATCCGCCGACCCGCACTGGCCTGCGTGGCAATCACCCCGGAAGTTTCGAGGGCGCCCACCGGCTGCGCGACGGCAATTTCTGGTCGCAGGTTGGCGGGATAACCGACACCAACGAGGTCTACGACCTTGTCGTTGTTGGCGGCGGCATCAGCGGGCTTGCGGCCGCATATTTTTACCGCGCCGGGCATGCGGACGCCCGCATCCTCGTTCTCGACAATCATGATGATTTCGGCGGTCACGCCAAGCGAAACGAGTTTGAGCTTGGCGGCCGCCTGGCGCTGATCAATGGCGGCACCGTAGACATCGACAGCCCAAGGCCGTACAGCGCCGTGGCTGATGGTCTTCTGAAAGCACTCGGCGTCGATCCCGTTGCGCTGACCAATAAGTGCCTGGATCGGGCTTTTTATCGATCGCTCGGCCTTGGCCGGGGTTTGTTTTTCGACAAGGAAACTTTTGGCGCGGACAAGCTCGTTGTTGCCAACGACAAGCTTTCGTGGCCGCAGCTTTTGGCGCAGACCCCTTTGTCGCCACAGGCACAGAGCGACGTCGCCAGAATAGAGGAAGCACACGTCGACTACTTTCCCGGCCTGTCGTCGGCCGAAAAGAAATCCCGACTGTCGAAGATGAGCTATCGCGACTTCTTGCTGAATGTCGTGAAGGCAGATCCGGACGCCATCGCCTTCTACCAGGCACGCACGCACGGCGAATGGGGCGTCGGCATCGACGCGGTCTCCGCGCTGGACGTCTGGGCTTTCGGCTTTCCCGGCTTTCAGGGCCTTGATCTTGAGCCGGGCTCGGCCCCGCATATGGGATTTACCGCCGCGGGCTATGCCGACGGCGGCTCTTATACGTTCCACTTTCCGGACGGCAACGCCTCGATCGCGCGGCTCCTGGTGCGCCATCTGATACCGGGGGCCGTGCCCGGCGACAGCGCTGAGGACGTCGTCACCGCGAGAATTGACTACTCCCGCCTCGACCGCACGGACGCCTCGGTGCGCATCCGTCTCAACAGCATTGTTGCCAGCGTCCGCAATGTCGGCGATCCGCCCACGGGGGTAGAGATACAATATCTCAGTGACGGCGGCGTGTACCGCGTGCGCGGGCGCTCATGCGTGCTCGCTTGTTACAATATGATGATTCCATATCTCTGCCCGGACCTGCCGGAACGGCAGAAAGAAGCGCTGCACTATGCCGTCAAAATTCCGCTCATCTATGCGAGCGTTGCGCTGAAAAACTGGCAACCATTCAAAACGCTCGGCATTGCGAGGGTCTATTCGCCCGGCTCGTATTTTTCATCGCTGTTTTTGAACCCGATTGTCGACATCGGGGCCTACCGCAGTTCCCGCTCGCCGAACGAGCCCACGCTGGTGCACATGACACGCACACCCGTCGTACCTGGTCTGTCGGAGCGCGATCAGCATCGCGCCGGCCATTTTGACATTCTGGGCACCAGTTTTGCGACGTTCGAGCACAACATTCGCGATCAACTGGGGCGGATCCTGCTCCCCGGAGGCTTCGATCCGGAAACGGATATCACAGCGATCACGGTCAACCGCTGGCCGCATGGCTATGCTTACGAGTACAATCCGCTGTTCGATCCAGACTGGCCGGCGGGCGGCGCCCCTCACGAAATCGGCCGGGCGCCGTTCGGGCGCATCGCCATTGCCAACTCGGACGCCGGCGCCGCAGCATACACGGATTGCGCGATTGACCAGGCGTACCGCGCCGTGCAGGAACTCCCCCGGACCTGAGAGATCAGACGAAGGTTTCTGAGCTGTTTGTGCTCGCCAGCTGGACGGTAGTGGAATGAAATTGGAATTCGGCGTGTTTGATCATCTTGACCGCAACGACCTGCCGTTACACGAATATTACGAACAGCGGCTGAATATTATCGAAGCTTTCGATCGTTGCGGCTTTTACGCCTATCACGTGGCGGAACACCATTTCACCCCGCTGGGGATGGCGCCCTCGCCCAGCGTATTCCTATCCGCGATCGCGCAGCGCACGCGACGGCTGCGGTTCGGCACATTCGTCTATGCCCTGCCCGTCCATCATCCTTTGCGGGTGTTGGAGGAAATCTGCATGCTGGATCATCTGAGCGGCGGACGGCTGGAAATCGGCTTCGGTCGTGGCTCCGTGCCGTTCGAGATTTCCTACTACGGACAGAATGCCGAAGAACGGCAGCAGATTTATGCCGAACGCCTTGAGCTCATTCTCAAGGCATTTACCGTCGGCACATTGACGTGGAACGGACGCTACGACCAGTTCAAAGACGTCCCCATGGAGTTGGAACCGCTGCAGAAGCCGCACCCGCCGCTTTGGTATGGGGCACACTCGCTCGAAAGCGCCGAACGCGCCGCCCGCAAGGGTTTGAATATCGTGACCAACGATGTGCCGGGGAACGCGGCCAAAATCATCGCCCGATACCGGCAGATCCGGCACGACATCGGGGCATCCGGACCGCCGCCGAAAATGGGCCTGGTGCGGTTTATTGTCGTTGCCGAAACCGATGCGAAAGCAATCACCATCGCACGCCGCGCCTATCTGCGCTGGCGCGCGAGCTTCGTTTATCTTTCCGAAATGAATGGAACCAAGCCGGACTCGCCGTTGAACGTCGAGAGCTTCGACATTGTGGTCGACCAGGGACAGGCAATAGCCGGCTCTCCCGAAACGGTGCGCGCCTTCCTGGCTGCGCAACTCGAGAACAGCGGCGCTAATTACGTGGTCGGACAATTCTGCTTTGGCGATCTACAATTAGAAGAGATTTTGCAATCAGTGGAATTGTTCGCGACGCAGGTCATGCCGTCCCTTCAGCTGGTCATCCCACGCTGAAAGCCCACGCCTCGACCTTACTTCAAAGAACCCATGCTCTCGAGTTCGTCACGATCGATGATCTTGGCGATGCCGCGGCCGACGTGGCAAATGGACCTTCGGCGCAAAGAGCTCAAAACGCGGCAGGCATGAACCGGCGTTAACCCGGTAAAATCGGCAATCTGTTGCTGACTTATCGGAAACGCGAATGTATCGCCGTGCATTTCGCCGCGCTGTTCGCAGCGCAGCATCATGTGAACGATCAACGCCGCAATTCTCTCCTCCGCGGCGCGCTGGCCAAGGTCCACGAGACGCTTGTCGGCGGCGCCATGTTCTGCCGAAATCATCCGGAACCAAAGATCGAACAATGCGGGATTGCTCAGGATTCTCGCCCGTACCTCGGCAAAAGGAAAATAGCAGTATCGGATATTGGTCACGGCCTGGACTGAAAACGTAAACTGCCTTTCCAGGGACGAAGTCGGGCAAACCACCTCGCCGGGCAGCACCACTGACAGGATTTGTCGCTTTCCGTTGGGCAACTGGATGAACCGAACCGCCCAGCCTTCGCAGATAACAAGTACCCCCTCCTTGGGCTCGCCGGCGCGATAGATATTCTGACGTGCGGGAGCAGAGCGGGTCTTCTTCCCGATTGGGGTTTGGCCGATGCCGCCAAACAGCGCGTCGCAGCCGCTGGTCGAGCGGGCACTGCATGTTTCGCAGCGCGATCCCGTGGCCGCCGGCGTGCCTTCCCCGGGGTTCCACGAAAGTGATGGTGCTTCGAGTACGCTTAACAGCATGAGAGCAAGCTACGGTACGCGTCCGTTTGCGACGACACTGTCGGCGAAGCCATTTCAGACCAACATTAACTGAGCGAGCGGCACGTATTCGTTTCGCGCTTGCTCCACTTTATTGCGCCCGATCATCACATCCAGCGCACGTTACGTTTCCTCAGTTGCGCTTCTGTTGATTTTCCGATGGGTACAAACCCCTATGTCGCCGCGGTCGCCCAACCTGTCGCGCCGGACAACTTGATCGAGATCATTACCGGAGGTGAACAACAAACCCGTCGGTCAAAACTCGCGTTTTAATGCCTGCGCGATACAACAAATAAGCTCGACAAATATTCTGAACCTTCGGACCACGGTGTGCCGTGTTGAATTCGCGTCATTTGAACATCGGCGGTTTGTCGTTCCTTCTGGCAGACCCCAATCAGCACTCGGCCGCCATTATTCACAGCATTCTGCGCGGCTTCGGCGCCAAGCGAGTTATCGAGGCTCGCAACAGGATCGACGCGATCCAGGTCCTGACCGACCAGAAGATCGATATGATGCTCATTGAGCCCCGGCTACCTGAAGGTGGGGCCTTTCCTTTCATTTACTCAATACGACAGAATCCGAACAATCCTTGTCGCACCATGCCGATCCTGGTGGTCACCGGGGATGCGAGGATTTCCGCGATCAAGGCGGCCCGTGACTGTGGCGCCAACATGGTCATCGCCAAGCCGGTTTCGCCTGCCGTCTTGTACGAACGACTGGCCTGGGTTGCGTTTCATCCCCGCAGATTTGTCGATACGGTCAAGTATTTCGGCCCGGATCGGCGCTTTAAAATCGAAGGCTATGGCGACGGAGGCGGTCGGCGAACTGGGGACGGTGACGTTACAATCGCAGCCGACGAAGGACCCGCTC
Organism: uncultured Alphaproteobacteria bacterium; assembly: GCA_963727325.1. Lineage (GTDB taxonomy): Bacteria > Pseudomonadota > Alphaproteobacteria > Rhizobiales > Xanthobacteraceae > BOG-931. The sequence continues at coordinate 306,700 of CAVSFV010000010.1, read as the reverse complement.
TGTCCCAAAACGAAATCGATAACCTTCTCCAGAACGCTCGGAGTTGGGGACCCGGCATGAGTCCAAATTCCTTTCGGCCCTTGAGGACAGGCGGGCGGTATGAGTAGTTTTGAAGATCACGGGCGTTCACCGCTTTCGCTGTCGCGCCACGCCGCCATTAAACGGGCCGAAGCCGAACTGGCGCGGACGCGGCCGCGCATCGAAGAATACATCAAAGCCGAATGCCTGCGCCTCGAACAGGCATTGCTGGCTGCTCGCGAGCGAGATGAGGATTATGCATCGTTCGTCGCCGATGCCTACACCGCCAGTCAAAATCTTCGGGACGTCGCCGGCTCCGTTGGATATCCACTGATCGGCTTCGTCGCCGCCAACCTCTGCACAATCATCGAAACGGCCGACGCGGTGCAGATGCAGTACCCTGCGTCAGTCATCGATTGTTTCTTTGAAGCACTTCGTCTGGTTCAGGGCCGCGACTACGTGGAAAAAACGCCAAAGGATCTACCGCACCTTACCGCCGGACTCTTGCAGACTGTGGAGCTGACCAAGGCAATGGCGGTGCGCACGGCGCAATCGGCCAAGCAAGCCTCCTGACGATCCGGTCGATCAGAACACGCGATCGCTTTCGGCTTCTCTCGCCTCCGGCGCCGAGGCTATAGCGGCGAGAGCGTCCTGCAAACGGTGCCGCATTTGCCGCATTGTGATCTGCGATATGATTGACTCAACGGTTTGCGGCTCTGCTGCGTCGCAGTTCGAAATCAGCACCGAGCAGCGCTTTAGGACCTCGCTGACCGCGGTCAGCTGCTGACGCATTCGGTCGAACCCTTGCAGCTTTACGATGACCGCTTTGCCCAAATCGCTGGACTTGGCCAGATCCTTGCCGATGTCGCTGCTTGTGATTTCCAGATGTTCGGCAACTTCACCGGTGACGGCCGCCAGCGCATAAAGCAACGCCTGCAGGGTATGAGCAGCCGGCTCGAGGATGTCGTTCATGAAAAGCCTCCCCTTGCTACAGGAAATTGGTCTTATTGAAGACGCCCGAGCACCGCTTCCATTTTTTGCCGCAGCGTGGCGTCGTCAAACGGCTTGACCAGGTAATTGTTGACGCCGGCCTGGGCTGCCTTGACCACAAGCTCGCGGTCGCCGCGACCGGTAATCAGAATAAACGGCAACTTACGAATGGCCTGATGACCGCGCACGGCCCGAAGCAGGCCCATGCCGTCCAGCTCCGGCATATTGAAATCGGAGATGATGAGATCGAGCGGCTGAGCCAGCGCCTTGAGCAGCGCCTCCTGCCCGTTTTCTGCCTCGTGAATGAGGCGAACTCCGATCTTCTCAAGAGCCAGCCGCGTCATTTGGCGGACGCTGAATTGATCGTCGACGACAAGGATCTTGAGAGCTGCTGCATTTGGCATGGGACACCTGACATACGCTAGTGGTTACTGGAGATACTTTTGCTTGTTCGTGACATTGAGTTCGGGAGACTTCGCGAATTCACCCAACCGCTCGGCGTCCAGAATGAAGGCCACATGGCCGTCGCCCAGGATCGTGGCGCCGGCAATGCCCGGCACCGCGCCGTAGTTTTCCTCGATGCTTTTGATGACGACTTGCTGATGACCGCAAAGCTGGTCGACGACGATACCAAGCCGGACGCCCTCGCTCGTTTCGACAATAATGACAGTGCTTTCATCCGTGTTTTCGGGCGAGGATGTAAGATCAAACAACTCTGAGAGATAGACGATCGGAACGACGGCGCCGCGCAACCGCAAGGCACCTCGCGTTCCCAGCAGTGAGTGGTATTCCGAGGTGGGAGGCCGGATGCATTCGACGATGCTCGATATCGGCATGACATAGGTTTCGGTCGCGACCTTGACGATCATCCCGTCCATAACCGCAAGCGTGAGCGGCAACGACAGCTGAATCGTCATCCCTTTTCCCGGCGTGGATTTCAACGAAATGCGGCCACCCAATTCCTGAACATTGCGCCGCACCACATCCATGCCGACGCCGCGGCCGGAAATTTCCGAAATGCCGCTTGCCGTTGAAAAGCCTGGCAGAAAAATGAGGTTGTTAATTTCATCTTCGGTCAGATGGCCTTCGAGCGGAATCAGACCGTTGTCGCGCGCTTTCTTGACCACACGCTCCGGATCTATGCCGGCGCCATCGTCGCTGATCTCAATGACGATGCGGCTGGAACGCTGGTCGGCAAGCAATGTGATCGTACCTTCCTCCGGTTTCCCGGCCGCCCGCCTGCGCTCCGGCATTTCGATGCCGTGGTCCATCGAGTTGCGGATGATGTGCGTGAGTGGGTCGCTCAGTCTTTCGATCACCGTCTTGTCGACCTCGGTTGCCTCACCGAAGGTCTCGAGCCGGGCCCGTTTTCCAGTCTTGACCGCGAGTTCACGAACCAGTCGCGACATGCGTTGAAAAACCGAACGAACCGGCTGAGCGCGCATCGCCATGACGCTGTTCTTGAGTTCACGCGTATGCAGGAAAACATCTTCCAGCACTTGCGCCAGCCGCCCCTCGGCGGCGTCGTTGCCGTTCTCCAGCAGCTGCCCAAGCATCGTCTGCGAAATCACGAGTTCGCCGACCATGTTGACGACCCGATCGATTTTATCGAGATCGACCCTTATGGTGGTCGTTGCCGAAGCTTTCGCCTGCCCGGCGTCGCGCTGCTCAGACGGCGGTGACGGTGGCGGCGCGCTGCCGGCAAGAGGTGGCGCCTCGGTCAGCGGCAGTGAAGCTGATTCTGCGAAGGTTTCCGGGTCCGTTGGCTCTATCGGTGCTTCGAATGCGGGCAGGTTCGCCTCGGCGAACGACCAGCTTTCGCTCGCATCGATGCCCGTCACCAGGTCACGTACCTCGTTCAGCTCTAATTTGCATTCGATCGTACCCGCACATTGCAAATACGAATTGTGCGCGTCGTAATCGTCCAAAGTCGGTACGCCATCGACGTCCATCTGCAGCTGAACTTCACCGACACCGCGCAGCGCCGTTAGCACGGCCCCAAATTTGTCGTCGGACGACGGTTCTGCGGCGCAGTAGTTGAAATCGAGACGTTGCGCTTCTGGTTCGACCTCGTCGGCCCGGACTGGCAGAAACTCGATATCGTCAAAGTCCGCCGCTATACTCGTGTCTTTTTCCTCGCCGTCCCCACCGATCAGTTGCGCCAAGGCGGAGCGACTGTCGGCATCGAAATTGCTGGGAGGAGTTTCAGCTGAGCGAGCCATCGCTACCAGATCAGACAGCGTGTCGTTGGCTTTCTGCAGGACTTCGACCACCTGAGATGTGGGCGTAAGGTCGCCGTGGCGAAGCCGATCCAGCACGGTCTCGAAGACATGCGCGAAATCAACCAGACTGTTAAATCCGAAAACGCCGGCTCCGCCCTTAATTGAGTGGATGGCGCGAAAGACCGCGTTGACGGTCTCATCGGATTCACCCGAGCCGCTCAATTCGTTGAGCCCGGAATTGATTGCCTCGAGACCTTCCGCGCTTTCTTCGAAAAATGTCTGTCTAAGGTCGTCAATCGTCGTCACGGCACTACTCGCTTTGCGGCTGGAAGTACGTTTTTACCCACATACCTTGTTGACGATGCTGACCAGGCCATCCGGATCAAACGGCTTGACAATCCACCCGGTGGCACCGGCATCCTTGGCGATGTCCTTGCTTTCCTGTTCGCCCTCGGTTGAGAGAACGAGAATCGGCGTACTGTTGTATTGCGGATCGTTGCGCACCGCCCGAATGACGCCGAAGCCATCCAGTTTTGGCATATTGATGTCGGTGATGATCAGATCGACCGGTTGCTGAGCCAGCGCGTTAAGACCGTCTTCTCCGTCGACCGCCTGCACCACCGTAAAGCCGGCGCCGCCTAGCGCCATCTTCAGCATGTCGCGCATAGTGCGCGAATCATCGATCGTCAGAATGGTCTTGGGCATGACGTCACCATTTGTTTGTTCGTTCAACGCCTCCCCATCCAGAGCCGTTTCGGGTGCGGGCTGCTCCACCGCCGAAGCTGGCACCTCTGACGGAGCTAATGCGGTTTCGATTGCGGGCTGCACCACCGACGAAGCCAAAGCCGTTTCGATTGCCGGGCCTGCACTGCTGCCGGCACTTGAGAGCTAATGCGGTTTCGATTGCGGGCTGCACCTCCGACGAAGCCGAAGCCGTTTCGACTGCAGGCTGCACTTCTGACGGAGCTAGAGCCTGTTCGGTTGCGGGCTGCGCCGCCGCTGAGACCGGATAGGTAAGTCCATACCCGGCAAAGGCATCGGCAAACTCCGCCGATGCATCGGACACGCTCGCATTCGCAAAGGTTTTGAATGTCGAAAGCAACAGCTGAAGATAACTCAGCGGCACGTCCGTCACCGCCGCAGCATTGAGGCGGATTTCGGCGGCATGAGGAAGCTTTCTCATTTCCGCGACCAATGCCGACGTTTTGCCGGCATCGAGTTGGGCCGGAAGGTCCAGGATCATTGCGCTGTTGTTTTGTGTCATGATCGACCTGTTGCGACACTTGCTGCTGGCTTCGTTGCCGATGTTTTGGTTGACGCGCAGGCCGCAAGAATTGCTGCGGGCAGCTTCAGCAGCGGATGCTGATGCGCGACCGCGCCGATCTCAAAAGCGACCCGGGGCATGCCGTAGACGAGCGAGGTACTTTCGTCCTGGCCGAAAGTCTCGCAGCCGGCCTTCCGCATCGTCAGAAGGCCGCTCGCGCCGTCCCTGCCCATACCGGTTAAAATCACGCCCACGGCATTTCGGCCCGCCACGCGTGCTACTGAAGTGAACAAAACATCGACCGAGGGGCGGTGGCCTGAGACCGGCGAGCCCTCGTTCAGGCTGCAATAATAACCCTGACCGCGACGACCCAATTCAAGGTGGTGACCGCCGGGCGCGATGTAGACATGACCGCGCTCGATACCCTGATCGTTGGAGGCTTCGCACACGCGCATCGGACATTCCGTGTCGAGCCGCCGCGCGAAAGCAGCGGTAAAGCGCTCTGGCATGTGTTGCGCGATCAGTATCGGCGGGACATCGGGCGGCAATTCCATCAACAACGCCTTAAGCGCCTCGACGCCGCCGGTTGAAGACCCGATGGCGATAATCTTGTCGCTGGTCGCGTGCGCCGACGACCAGGTCGGCCGCGGGCGCTGACCGGTAGCGCGACGTTGCATGCGCGTCCGCGCCGCCGACTTAATCTTGGGAATGAGTTCGGCGCCAAGATGCGCCATTGCGCCCGCATCAGCGGGCTTGGCGACGAAGTCGACTGCGCCGATCTCGAGCGCTTCGAGTGTCGTCTCCGCGCCGGCCTGGGTGAGCGTCGAAATCATCACCACGGGGGTCGGCCGCAGCTCCATGATCTTGCGCAAGAAGTCGATGCCGTTCATGTGCGGCATCTCGACATCGAGCGTGACGACGTCCGGGTTGAGCGCCTTGATCTGCTCGCGGGCAACGTAGGGGTCGGGCGCGGTGCCCACCACCTCGATATCCGGATCTTCAGACAGTACGCCGGCGAGCATTTTCCGCATCAGCGCGGAGTCGTCGACAATCACCACACGGATCTTTGTTGCAGGGCTCATTTGAATAACTGGATATCTGATGCGGGTTTGCGGGTTACGAGCTTGGTGGCGTAGTCGGACTCCTCGCGCAGTGTAGAGTCCTGATCATGTCCGGTGAGCAGGCGGCGCACGACCTTTCCCGTCATCGGAAAGTAGATAATCCGCCGCGGATAAACGCCGCCGAGGTCCTGGGCCGCGCAGGCGAGATCTTCCGCCTGCAGATACCGCAAAACGAAGTTGCCATTGTCGGTGCCGATCTCGTTGCGTGCCGTCGTAACGTTGGCACCGCCAAACACCTTGATTTCCAACCGCTCGCGACGGCAGCCGCGCTTGAGCATTCCGTTGATCAATTTCTCCATGGCGAAATTTCCGAACCGCGCGGATTCGAGTTCGTTGCCCCACGCGCCGCCGGTACCGGACTTGTTCTGCACCAGCATGAAGTGATTCATGCCGCCGATTTGCGCCACGGGATCGCGGATGCATGCCGATACGCACGAACCAAGCACGGTGACGAGCACTTCCTCCGGATCCGCCGTGACGTAAAACTCGCCAGGCAACACTTTGACGACCCACGCCGCTTGCGCGGCGTCGTAAAATCGCCGCGCGGCGCGGCCTTCCTGCGCCGCTGCGGCAGGCGCAGCAGCTTCAACTCTGGCGGTCGCCGATTTCACGCCGTTCTCCGGTAAATCGTACGGCCGGCGAGTTTCAATCGCGGATGCGAGCCGAGGAGAGACTCCGAATGACCGATAAAGAGCCAGCCACCGACACGAAGGAGATCGGTGAAATGCTCGACGAGCTTCGATTTAGTCGGGCCGTCAAAATAGATCATCACGTTTCGGCAAAAGATGACGTCAAACGGTCCGCGTACCGGCCACTCTTCCATCAAGTTCAAACGGCCAAAGGTGATCAGGGAGCAGACGTTGCGGTCGATCGTGACGGAATTGCCATCGTCTGATTTTGACAAAGCGCCCCGGTACTTCGCCGGCACTGCTGAGACCGACTCCGCCGAAAACACCCCCTGCGAGGCCCGGCGCAATACCTCGGTATCGATATCGGTAGCGAGGATGCGCACGTCGCGGCTGGCGATATTTTTCAGTTCCGCATGCAAGATCAGCGCAATCGTGTGCGGCTCCTCGCCGGTGGAACAGCCAGCCGACCAGATGCGCATCCGGCCGCCGCTCGGATGCGCGGTGGCGAAAGGCGTGACCACATCGGAGACGAAATGCTCAAAGTGATGCGGCTCGCGGAAGAATTTAGTGTGGTTGGTCGACAGGGCGTTGATGAAAGGCTCAAGCTCTTCCTCAGGTTTCTCAGTGAGATACCTGCGGTATTCTTCGAACGTCGACATACCGAGCGTGCGCAATCGGCGCGACAACCGGCCATAAACCAGGTTTTGCTTCGCCTCCGGCAACGTGATTCCCGCGTGCTGGTAGGCGATCTTCGCCAAAGCCCGGAAATCCGCCGCGGAAAATTCGAACTCGCGCTGTGGCTGCGGATCCGGCGTCGGAGCCGCAGCGCGCGCCTCCCGGACGACAGCCATTAGAACTCCTTCCAGTCCGGTTCCTGCTTGAACGCGGTCGCGACCTTGGACTGCATCTGAGCAACGGCTCCCCTCGGAGCATCACTCTTGGCCCTTGCCACCGGCTTTGGCGCGGCTCTAACGGGCTGAAGCTTGGCGACGGGTGCTTTGGCCGCGACCTCGCGGGCCTTGCCGCCGCGCGGTTCCTCTTCGAGCTGAAAGAGGGAGACGCGTTCGTCCATCGTCGTCGACTGGTGCTCCAGCGCTTTGGCCGAAGCCGCGTTCTCTTCCACCAGCGCCGAGTTTTGCTGGGTGACTTCGTCCATCTGCGCCAGCGCCTTGTTGATCTGCTCCAGACCTTCGGCCTGTTCGGCACTGGCTGTCGCGATGTCGGCGACGATTTCGGCCACCTGCTTGATCGACGACACGATTTCGTTGAGAGAGGTGCCAGCCTGATTGACCAGGGCGACGCCATCCTGCACCTGCGTCGAACTGTTGGTGATCAGGTCCTTGATGTCTTTTGCCGCCTGCGACGAACGCTGCGCCAGACTGCGCACCTCCGAGGCGACAACAGCGAAGCCGCGGCCGGCGTCGCCGGCGCGCGCCGCTTCGACAGCCGCATTGAGGGCCAGCAGGTTGGTCTGCCGCGCGATCTCGTCAATGACACCGATGATGTCGGCGATCTTGCGGGACGAATCTTCGATCCGCGCCATCGCCTTTACGGCATCCGCCACCACCGTGCCGCCGCGGTCGGCGACGTCTCGGGAGCTCGAGGTCAGTTTATTGGCTTCTTGGGCATTCTCGGCATTCTTCTTCACCGTCGCCGAGATTTGCTCCATCGAAGCCGAAGTCTCTTCGAGGCTGGCCGCCTGCTCTTCGGTACGCTGCGACAGGTCGGTCGTGCTGGCCGAGATTTCTGCCGCCGCATTGTTGACTTCGCGTGCCGCAGCCTTGATGTCGCCGATAGTCCCGCTCAAGCGATCGGCCGTCGCGTTGAGGTCTGATTTCAATGTCGCGAAGGCGCCCTGATATTCAGCCGTCACCCGCTGCGTCAGATTCCCGGCCGCAAGTGCGCTGAGCACCCGCGCCACATCGGCAACCGCACCCGCGACATTCTCGCAAAGGTCATTGATGGCGGTGGAAAGATTGAGCATGAACTCCTTCTTGCCTTCCGTCGGCAAGCGCAGTGAAAAATCGCCGGCGATTGCGGCCTTGACGACGGCATCGACTTCGCCCTCGATCGCCCTTTCCACGGTCTCATTGCGCCATTCCACGACGGTCCCGGCGCGTTTGCCGTCCTTGCCCATGACGGCCGTGGCCACCAGTTTGAATTTCTGCGAGCCGACCGTAATGCGGGTTTCGTACGTCCCGGTGAGCTTATCGAGAAGGCCGCGTTGATGCGCCGGATTTTTATGGAACACGTCTATGTTGGCACCGATGATTTTGCTGCTGTCGAAGCCCGGGAGAACCTTGCGCAGTTCGGCTTCCGATTCCCGGAGCATCTGATGCAGTGAATCGTTCATGTAGATGATGTTGTACTGATCGTCCGACAGCATCACGTTGGAACGCACGACATCGAGCGCCGTCTTGATCCGGTTATTGGCCAATTCCGCGTCGCGTGACGCCCGAATCACAACCACGGCCTTTGCCAGTGAACCGACTTCGTCGCCGCGCTCGGTGCCCTTGATTTCGACCTTCGTGTTTCCTTTTTCGATTTGCGCCAGCACGTCGATCAGGCGGCGGATCGGCCTGGCGATGGTCGTAAGCGACAGCAGGACCGCGCCGATCAAAACGAGCAGAATCGCGACGCCGATGGCTACGCTCTTGATGGCGGCGCTCGCCATCTCCTGCTCGGACGCGTCTGTTAATTCCTTTGCTTTTTTGGTCGCCGTATCGCTGATCTCGTGGAGTAATGCCTGAGCCTGGTCTCCTGCCGGATCCAGACGTTCGTGCTGAATGTGTTGCATCTTATTGGCCAGGGCGACCATGCGATCGCCGTCCTTGGGGTCGACGCCCAATGCCTCGATTTTTGCCGGCAACGTTTCGCTCAGTGCGGCGCCGATGTACTGCTTCACGTAATTAAGAGCCTTCGCGGCGCGTTCGCGGTTTTCCGGCAGTCTCAGTTTCGGCATTATGCGTTCGACGCTATTTTCGATGCTCTTTTCTTGTTGCGCCAAGGTGTTGGCGGCGTCGAGTTCCGCTTTGCTCGTTGCCAGACGCATATTGCGTACGGCCATGCGAACCTTGAGAAATTCTATTTCGAACTCGGTCACATCCCGCACGATGCCCATTTGCGACATGGCCAGTTCGTTTGATGTCTTGACCTGAGAGTTGGCGTACATCGAGTTGACGAGCATGCCGATCACGAGCAGCACGCTAAGGCCGGATGTGACGGCGAGCTTGGTACCGATGCTTAAATTATTGAACCGCAACATATCTGCGCTCCTGGGATCTTCTGCATTGGTTTGCTGGGCTGGCTGAGAGGCGTACGTGGTAAAGTCGGACTGTCGTCATGCTATGGCGATGGGCTGCGCTGACGGCGCTGGGGCTAACGGAGGACTTTTGGCATCGATCGCGGACAGTCCTTCCGCTTCGGCCTGCGCGGACAGCAGATTGGCGAGGTCGATCAGCGCGATCATGAAGTTTTCGACCGTCACCAGGCCTGCCAGGAACGTGACGCGCGCCGAGCGGACCAGTTGCGGCACCGGCTGGATGTTCGCAACTTCGACCGAGACGATATCAAGCACGCGATCGGCAAGCAGTCCGACCAGTCGGTTGTCGACGCTCACGATGATCACGACATGCATCGGTCCGGCGTCGGTTTTGCCTTGCCCGAACCGACAGCGCAGATCGATGATCGGCACCATCACGCCGCGCAAATTGAGCACGCCGCGAATATATTCCGGCTGGCGTGGCAGGTGCGTCACGTCCGACCAGCCCTTGATTTCGCGCACCGACATGATGTCGACGCCATATTGATCGTCGTCGATCGCAAAGCTGATAAATTGTAAAAGCCCGGCGGGCGGCGCATCGACCGGTCGCCAACTGCCGCCGGCATTTTGTTCCGGAGTGGGTGGTGGCACGTTTGACACTGTTGAGCCCCGAGGATCTTGTTGCACGCAACTTCCAACAAAACGCCGCCATGCGCTCGTGCGCTCGCGGCGTCCGTACCCCATTTGCATGCGAAAGAATTACCGCCCGGTACAAATGCGCCGGCGGCCAGAGCGATTCCGGGACGATTAAATTATACTGGGATAAGTCACGCAGGTTCGCGGCGCTCTGTGCAAGGAGCGGAACCTATACAAAGTTAAGTCAATAATCCGCCGATCCGGCTCGATCTTAACGAGTTCGCAAATCCCCCCAGAGATTGTTTGGCGCGGGCATTTGCATGCCATTTGGCCGACGTTCGGGAACAGCACTGAAGCGTCAGCACGGTCGCAACATCTCGGAAGCACAATGAAGACTGCCATCACACCGACGAATGTCGAGCTGTTTTTCAAAAGCGAAGACATCATCGTTTCAAAAACCGATCTGAAGGGACGCCTCACTTACGTCAATCAGACGTTTTGCCATATGGCCGGCTACACCGAAGCCGAACTGATGGGGCAGCCCCACAGCATCATTCGGCATCCGGACATGCCCCGCGCCGTGTTCAAACTGTTGTGGGATACGATCATCGATGGCAGCGAAATATTCGCCTACGTCAAAAACATGAGCAAAAACGGCGACTATTATTGGGTTTTGGCTCACGTTACGCCGTCGTACGACGCAAACCGGAAGGTCATCGGATATCATTCAAACCGCCGCGTTCCGGACCGCGACATCGTCAGGAAAACGATCGTTCCGATCTATGAAGCCACCTTGCAGGAAGAAAACAAGCACCGAAACGGTCAGCAGGCGCTCGCGGCCGGCTTCGATTTTCTGGTCAATTTTATCAAGTCGAGGAACATGACGTATGACGCGCTCATCTTTTCGCTTAGCGCAGCTGCTTAAGCCGGCGATCGTCTGCGCCGTCGCATTGGCCGCCTCGGCAACGGCGGCCATTGCGACTTTTACCGGCTATGAGGATATCGGCCATATCGCCGTCGGCATTTCGATACTCGCCGGCGCGATCCTTCTCACGGTTATCGTCAGAAGTGAAATTGCGTCCGCCGCAGACAAAAAAGGCGGGCGTCAAACCGATGAATCCCGCATCATTGAGAAGATCGCGACGATCTGTGAGCAGATAAGCCGGGGAGATTTCGAAGCTCGAATCACCAACATCGTGGAATCCGGTCGGCTGGGCGACGTGCAATACAAAGTGAACGATATGATCGATCGCTGCGACGCGTTCGTCCGCGAGGCAACGGCGAGCATGGAAGCGGTATGCCGCAATATCTACTATCGTTCAATTATGTATGGCGGCCTGCAGGGGTCGTTTCGTGTCGCTGCGGAAATCATCAACCATTCGGTGGAAACGCAGGGCCAAGCCGTCGAAAAGGCGCGGCGTGAAGCCGCGGCGGAGCAGGCGAGAATTGTCGATACGCTTGCGTTCGGATTAAAGAAGCTTGCTGAAGGCGACCTCACCTTTCGTCTCATGGAATTCCCCGAAGCTTACAAGCAGGTCAAGGACGACTTCAACAGTGCGATGGACCGGCTGCAGGACACGACCAGCACCATCGTCGCCGCCACCAGCGAGGTGACGAACGCGACCGCGGAAATATCCACCAGCACCTCCGACCTTTCCCAGCGTACCGAGGAGCAGGCGGCCAGCCTTGAGCAAACCTCCGCTTCGATGGAGCAAATCTCGGCCACGGTGAAGAAAAATGCCGAGAATGCCCAACAGGCCAATCAATCCGCCGGTGGCGCTAACAGAGTTGCGGATCGTGGTGGGCATGTGGTCAACCAGGCGGTTGAAGCCATGGCCCGGATCGAGCAGTCGTCCCGCAAAATCTCCGACATTATCGGCGTGATCGACGAGATCGCGCGACAGACTAATCTGCTCGCGCTCAATGCCGCGGTCGAGGCGGCACGCGCCGGCGACGCCGGCCGCGGGTTTGCGGTGGTTGCCTCCGAAGTGCGCAGCCTGGCACAGCGTTCCTCCCAGGCGGCGAAGGACGTCAAGGACCTTATCATCAACAGCAACAATCAAATCAAAGATGGCGTCGATCTGGTCGGCAAGGCCGGCACAGCACTTTCGGAGATCGTCGAAGCGATCAAGGCGGTCGCCAATATCGTCGCCGACATCGCGACAGCGAGTTCCGAACAGGCTCAGGGCATCGATCAGATCAACATCGCTCTCACCCAGATGGATGAGGCCACACAGCAAAATTCCGCGCTGGTCGAGCAGAATGCGGCAACCGCAAAGATGCTGGAGCTGCAGGCGAAGGCGATGGATGAATGCGTCGCCTTCTTCAAGCTGAGCGCCGACGAGGACGATGATGACGCGGCAAACCCCCGCCCATCGGGCATGGTCGTACCCATGCCATCACGGGTGGCTGCAGGCGCGAGATAGCGCGGTTTCGGCTTTCGCGCCCATTCCCGGGCGCATTTTCGGACCCTAACGTCGAATAGTGCAGGCTCAAACGTCGGCGTTTTTAAGCGCACCGCTTTTTCTGCGGCTTATCGCACGCAGGTCAGCTTTGAGCGATAAGCGTTGCGGCCGCAACCTCACCGTCGGTAATGTAGTGGTTGACGCGTTCGACCGGCAGATTTTCGCCGGCTTTATAAGAATTCACGTCTACGATGACTCGATTTTTGCTCAGCTCGGCAATGATGAAATCCCGCTCCGCGTTGGTGTCAGAATCGGTGGCATGGGTGATTTGAAACGTCAGTTGAGTGAGTGAGAAGCCGGTATCTTTGGTGCCGGCGCCGACCCAAACCACGCTTGCGTGCTCCGGGGGACGATCGGCGTTCAACCAAAAAGCGGCGCTTCCCAGCGCCGCTTCCGCATGCGCCGGGCTCAACGCCCAAAACCGGACGTGATGACGCTTCCTTGGACTGTCGCCAATCGCTTTCTGGAAACCAACATCCTGGCACCGCCCGAAAAGGTAAAGCGTACTGAACGGAGCGGTGGGATAAGGCGAATTGAATAAAAACGCCCGGACCATGCGCCATGAGCTTGCCATTCCAAGCCGATCGGCGACCGACCACCCGGCAATCGCAAAGGCGGCGTGGAGCTGCTTGAGCGTACCTATCAGGACAACATTGACGGGATCGCCGGGTAGTCCATCTCCGGTAATCGTATAGCGAGGCACATGCTTGCGCTGCAGGATTTTGAGACTCATACGAACGAGGCGCGGAAGAATGATGTACGCGGCAATTGCATAGGTGACGGCCAAAGCGACAATCCACGGCAGTCGCTGGTCGGCAAAATCAAATACAACAAAGACAATCAGCCAGACGCCGACGATGCCCAATGCCAGGACGAGCAGGCGCCGCAAAAAGCGTATCAGCAATCTCACCATATTCCCCGCATGGATTTTCCCTTGTTATTACGACGGGCAATCGCGTTGGCGGGCGTCGGGGCCATGAGCCTTTATAAATGAGAGATTGTCGGCTGCCATAAAATCGTAGTCTACGCCATTGTGCGGGCCGGGAGCGTTGAAAAAACGCGCCGCGTCGAGCCGCAAACCGACGACGAACGTGCAGTGGAACGCTGACGAAGCATTTGTCTGCGCTATCGGCAGCGGCGAACCGTTCGATTTTGCCGGCTGAGGCCAACCGAGACTTCTGTCTCAATCGGCCGCTGGACGGCCGGCTATTTTGGCTGAACGTTCGGGTCGCCGCCCGGACTGCCGGGCGGCGGAATGACGGGGGTTTTTCCGACGTTCGGTGTCGGTACCTTCATCGCACCCGCGCCTCACGCAGCATCGGAGCGCCGGGGTAGCGCTTTGACGGCGCATCCATTCGGCGCTACCGGGTCACCCGGCAGACTTGACCCGCGGCGAAGCCGCGTCGCTTCCGCGGTTGACACGGCGATATGGCACCAGCACCCCTTCTTCAGCTCAAGGACATCGCTTTGACCTTCGGCGGCACGCCGCTGCTTTCCGGCGCGGAATTATCCGTCTCCTCGGGCGAGCGGGTCGCGCTCGTTGGTCGCAACGGATCGGGTAAATCGACCCTTCTTAAAATCGCGGCTGGACAGGTCAAACCGGACCGCGGCACAGTTTTTACGCAGCCGGGGGCTGTTGTCCGGTATCTGCCGCAGGAGCCAGATTTTTCCGGCTTCGCATCGACGCTGGCCTATGTCGAATCCGGCCTCGGGCCGAGCGATGAGACCCATCTTGCCCGTTATTTGTTGGATCAATTCGGGCTCACCGGGCAGGAAGACCCGGCCAATCTTTCCGGCGGCGAGGCGCGCCGCACGTCGCTCGCTCGCGTGCTGGCCGCTTCACCCGATATCCTTTTGCTCGACGAGCCGACCAACCATCTGGATCTTGCCGCAATCGAATGGCTGGAACGGGATCTCAATTCCCGGCGCACGGCGCTCGTACTCATCAGCCACGACAGGCGCTTCCTCTCCAACCTCTCGCGATCGACGGTCTGGCTCGATCGCGGATGCACGCGTCGCGTCGACCGAGGCTTCGCGCATTTCGAGGAATGGCGCGACACCTTACTGGCAGAGGAGGAACGTGAGCAGCACAAGCTCGACCGCAAGATTGTCGCCGAGGAGCACTGGATGCGCTACGGCGTCACCGGCAGGCGCAAGCGCAACATGCTCAGGGTCGGCAATTTGCAGGCTTTAAGGGAGCGTCGCCGCACCTATCGAGCCAACACAGGAAACGCAACGATTACTGCCGGATCGGCTGCGCCTTCCGGCGCCCTGGTCATCGAGGCTGGCGGCATCAGCAAGCGCTACGACGACCGGCCCATCGTCAACAACTTCTCGATCCGAATTCAGCGCGGCGACCGCATCGGGATCGTCGGCCCAAACGGCAGCGGCAAGACCACGCTGATCAATCTTTTAACCGGCAACTTGGCGCCGGATGAAGGCGCGGTACGGCTCGGATCGAATCTTGCGATAGCGACACTCAACCAGCATCGCGACAGTCTCGATCCCAATGTCACCGTCACCGAAGCGCTGACCGGTGGCCGCGGCGATACCGTGATGGTCAACGGACATGCCAAGCATGTCGTGAGCTACATGAAGGATTTCTTGTTTGCGAGCGAACAGGCACGCACGCCACTTGGCAAGCTGTCGGGCGGCGAACGCGGCCGCCTGATGCTGGCGCAGGTGCTGGCCAAGCCGTCCAACGTACTGATCCTCGATGAGCCGACCAACGATCTCGACATGGAAACGCTGGACGTTCTCGAGGACGTGCTTGGCGAGTATCCCGGCACCATCCTGCTGGTCAGCCATGATCGCGATTTTCTCGACCGCCTGGTCAGTAGCGTGATCGTGCCGGAAGGAAACGGACTCTGGACCGAATACGCCGGCGGTTACAGCGACATGCTGGCGCAACGCGGCACGCAACCGTCGCGCGATATTCCCAAACGCGAACCGCAGAAAGCCGCGCAGGATTCGACTGCGAATAATTCCGGCCCGCCGCCCTCGAAGCGGCGGATGAGCTTTAAGGACAAGCACGCGCTCGATACCCTGCCCAAAACGATTGCTTCGCTCCAGACCAAAGCCGATGCGCTGAGGACCAAGCTCGACGATCCCGGATTTTATGCGCGCGACCGCGCTGCCTTCGAAAGAACCACCGTGGCGCTGACCAAGCTGCAGCAGGATATTGCCGCGGCGGAGCAGCAATGGCTCGAACTTGAGATTCTGCGTGAAGAGCTTGCCACCGCTATCTGAACCCTCCCGGCCTTGAACGGAATCGCTCGAACTGCCACATCCACCCTGCCATGAATATGCCCCTCCGCACGTCATTGGGCGCCGAAACCCTATCGCCCATCGCGGCCGAGGTTGCCCGGCGCCGTACCTTCGCGATCATCTCCCATCCGGACGCCGGCAAGACCACCTTGACGGAGAAGCTCCTGCTGTTCGGCGGGGCAATCCAGCTTGCCGGGCAGGTCAAGGCCAAGCGCGACCGGCGATCGACCCGCTCGGACTGGATGGCGATCGAGCGCGAGCGCGGGATTTCCGTCGTGACTTCGGTCATGACCTTCGAATACGACGGCCGCGTCTTCAATTTGCTCGATACGCCGGGCCACGAGGATTTTTCGGAAGACACCTACCGGACGCTCACGGCGGTCGATTCGGCCGTCATGGTGATCGATGCCGCCAAGGGCATCGAGCCGCGCACACGCAAGCTTTTCGAGGTCTGCAGGCTGCGTGATATTCCGATCATTACCTTCATCAACAAGATGGACCGGGAGAGCCGCGATCCGTTCGACCTGATCGACGAGATCGAGAAGACACTGGCGCTCGACGCCGCGCCGATGACGTGGCCAATCGGGCGTGGGCGGGATTTCGTCGGCACCATCGACATAACATCTGGCGGCGTGCGCCTCCTCGACGGCGACTCCGGTTCTGCCGGCACCCTGCGCGAAATGTCACTCACCGAAATCGCGGCTTTGAACGCCAATCTCGATGCTGCAACACTTGGCGGGGAGCTTGAGCTGGTCCGTCATGCCTGCAAGCGGTTCGACCCGCGAGCCTTTGCCGAAGGCCATATGACCCCAATCTTCTTCGGCAGCGCACTCAAGAATTTTGGCGTCGGCGATTTGCTCAATGCACTAGGCGAATTGGCGCCGCCACCACGAACGCAAGCGGCCGATAAACGCGCCGTGTCGGCCACCGAACCCGCCATGTCGGCGTTCGTTTTCAAGATCCAGGCAAACATGGATCCGAACCATCGCGATCGGGTCGCCTTCGTGCGGCTTTGCTCCGGCAAGCTGACGCGCGGCATGAAGGTCAAGCAGACACGAACCGCGAAGCCAATGAGCCTGCGCGCACCTCAATTTTTCTTCGCCCAAAATCGTGCGCTGGCCGAGGAAGCCTATGCCGGTGACGTGGTTGGCATACCCAATCATGGAACGCTGCGCATCGGCGACACCCTGACCGAAGGCGAGGATCTGAACTTCGTCGGCGTCCCCAACTTTGCGCCGGAGATTTTGCGCCGGGTTCGTCTGCCTGACGCTATGAAGGCCAAGAAACTCAAGCAGGCGTTGCAGGAGCTATCCGAGGAAGGCGTGGTCCAGGTGTTCCGGCCGACCGACGGCTCCGCGCTCCTAGTTGGTGTCGTCGGCCCACTCCAGCTCGATGTCCTGAAAGCCCGGCTGTCCGCCGAATACGGATTGGAAATTGATTGGAGTGCGCCCGAGTTTCAATTTGCGCGATGGATCGCGGCGAGCGACCGCAAGATCCTCGATCAGTTTGCCAGAAGCTACGCGGCCTCCATCGCCGAGGACCACGACGGCGATCTGGTTTTCCTGGCGCGCACCGCATTCGATCTGGAGTACACGGGCGAACACAACAAGGGGATTACCTTTTCCGACGTGAAGGACATTCACCGCGCGTAGAATTCATGTCGTCTTCCCCGCCCGTCGCATTACGCAAGACAGCTGAAAAAGCGCCATCAGCTGGTTGGGTCAGAGGCCAATAAAAGCACGACCAAATATCCCAGTTTCGGACATGCGAACGCGAACTCTTCTGCGGATGGCTGAGCTATGAGTTTCAGCATTTACGTATCAACAGTGAACAATGACGACGGAAATACGTTCGATCGCGCGGTCGTCGAACGCGCCTTTGAAGACATAGCCATGAATTGAGCCGCAGCGTGCTGGAATTTGCGGAGTCCGGACGGGCGTTTAGCGCCTACAACGATCTTTATCGAGGAGCAACCCAAGATCTCTGGGCTCGCTGCAAATCGCCCGCCGTCATACTCCGGGTTTCCGAAATTCTGAGATGCGATGTTCGAAATATTGTCTCAAACCCGCACCATTTTGTTTTGGCCGGCAGGAGGTCCGCGGCCGCACTGTTGCGTTGCAAATCTCACGTTATTGCCCGACCTCTCGAGCGATTTGACTGACGCGCTGGGCAAACCAGCGATCGTCTCGTCCGGTGCCGAGATTGAGGCGGCCATCACGTTTACCGGCCGCTAGTCCGGTGCATCTGAGCCGCGCCCCTCACTCGCCGAGACCGTGCTTGCTCACACCGGATTTTCCGCGTCGAAGGCTCGATACCACTCATAGCCGCACCGTGCCGTGCACCAACGGAGAAAGTTGGAATACAGTTCCTCTCGCTTGGGGGTGGTGGAGGGAGAGGAACTGGAAACTAACATTCTCTCGCAGGATTTCGCTCGGTTTCGAAGCGGTACCAGCGATGAAAACAACATTCTGAAAAAGTCTACTTGCCGCGCACTTTGTTCTCTTGCTCCCAGCGGAGTAGCGCCCAATGCGCATGAAAACCAGCACTACTGCCCCCCTCGCCTTCCTCGATTTCACGTAGGATTGGCAACACCCGATCAGGCATCAATTTTATAAGGTAGGCTCCCGCTGAAGCACGCACACGAGCGTCCGGGCTGTGGAGAAGGACGGCAAGAGAAGCCCGGCCAGCATCCATACCATCCAATGTCCCGGCGATGTTGTTCATCAGAGCTGTAACCTTGTTGGCTCCGTCCGTGTCCAGCAATTCATCATGAAGGGTGTCCGCCAGTTTGGCGGCGAATTCGAAGCCCCGAACGAGTGATGCGATGCGTTCTTGACTAGCAGCCTGGTCATGACGATTGAGCAATGCCGCAATGGCCGCCAGTCCATCGGCTTTGAGGCGATCGAGCTCCTTCGCTATCTCGAACCCACGAGTCAATGACCTGCCCTGTGCCTCCCGATCCTGCGACGCAAAGGTCGCACGATTGCTGTCAAACCATTCGTCTAATTTTGTTCCCAACTGAACGATTGATTCGTCAATATTCATAACGACAGCCTCGATTTATTCATTTCAGGATATTCAGTCGCCTGAGGATTTTGAGTCCTTCCTCGCGTTGAACGTAATAAGACTGTGTTTGCAGCCACTGGTACATGGTCATGCCCGTACCATCTTGCAAAAGCTTTGAGTATTCTGCGTTGACTGCCTCGTGTCTGCGTGCTGGCGGAGGGAGAGGAACCGGAAACTAACATTCTCTCGCAGGATTTCGCGCGGCTTCGCGAAGGCTCGACAGAAACAAAGGGCGGTCGCCGGCACACGGACGAATTTACCGTTGAGCGCGGTTTTCGCTGAGATAATTGAATCGTGACTTTCGTTCGCGCTGCCAGGCCAGAAGCGCCCAATGCGCATTGAAATAAGCACTATTCGCGTGCTCACTTTCCTCGATTTCTCCGAGCAACGGGATGGCTCGCTCGGGAACCAAATCGATCAGATAAGTCGCTGCAGTGCCACGTACTCGGGCGTCTGGACTCTCGAATAATGCGTCCAGCGCCGCCCTGCCGCGGCCGACCTTATCCAAGGCTTGGACGACGGCGTCAATCGAACGCCGAATCGCACGTTCGCCGTCCGTATCCAGCAGCTCGTCATAAAGAATATCCGCAAGCCGCGCGGCGAATTCGAATCCCCGGAGGAGGGATGCGACACGCTGATCGCTTGAAATTGACTCGTCTTGCGCAAGCAACCCCGCAATTGCGGCCATTCCATCAGCTTTCAGTCGATCGAGTTTCTTGACCAACTCAAATCCGCGAAGCAGCGCCGTGCCCTGTGCGGTGCGGTCTTGGGATTCAAACGTTGCACGATTCGTATCGAACCACTCGTCCAGCTCTGTTCCCAACTGAATTATTGTTTGATCGATTTCCATGTAGTCTCCGATCGATTCAGGAAGTCACTTCAGGATGTGCAGCTCTCTAAGGATTTTGAGCCCTTCCTCGCGCTGAACGTCATAGGGCTGCGTTTGGAGCCATTGGTACATATTCATGTTCGGATTCGGCGAATCCTTCAGATATGCACCGTTCACCGCCTCATGTAGGATCGTCGGCAACCGCACAATATTATCAGTATTTTGCAATTGCTCCGAGGGTATGTTGTCTGCGTTGGCACCACCCTGCGTCACGATGTGATGATACTGTTGGCCGTCACCGGCGGGTCCGAACCGCTTGGCCAGCAATTCGACGCTCAATTCGGCCTTGTAGAATTCATCATAACTGGAAAATTGCTCGTAATCGTCCGATGAAACTTGCAGGTCCTCCAAGGTGTGGGGACCGTCCTTGACGAAATCGAGTGCGGCAGCAGCGTCAACGGCGAGCTTCCTAAATTCGACTACCGTGCGGGCAATATCTGCCGCCATGAGCACATCCGCGGCCACATCGACACCCGGGATCAGATTGGCCAACCCTTCAAGACCGACGCGGAGAGCAGCAAGCAGGCCTGTCCGCAGGGCCCGCCGCGCGATCAGGCTTTTGACTTTTTGCGTCAGTTCGGAAGCATCCTTCGGGCGAAATTTTCCGCCGCGACCGCCTTCCGTTCCGGCCGGCCAGCCTGGATGTTTGGGATCATCGGGGCTTGCCTTGTGAATGCTCTCGATGCGGTCGAGCAGTAATTCGTTGCCCTCAGCCGCGACGCCAGGGTTTAGCGGCGCGGCCTGAAGCGCACGCGCGGCAGAACCTCGATCAATTGACTTGATAAGAATATCCTCGGCTTCCAGGCGGTCTCGCGCGGCCTGGTCAGGCAGATCTGGAATTCTCAAATGGACCGCTGCGATCCGGGCCAGGCCGGGATCGTTGGCGTTCAAGGCGGCCGTCACGGTCGCAAGTCCCGACAATAGTCGATCGACCGCCAAGTCTGAACCATAGGCTCGGCTCAAGAGACGTTCGATCTCGGTACGCCCGCGTACGGCGAATCTGGCTCCCTGCCGCTCAATTAGCGGCGTGCGGCCAAGGAACAGGCCGTCATCGGTGAAGCAAACACCGAGATTATCCTCGCAATATTCGCTCAAACGCCAAACTTGATGCATGGCGGGGTCCGTCTTTTAAGGGATTATCCTCCTATATTAGACCAAAGTCGTTGTCAATGAAAAAGTGACGATATGACACCGAAAACGATACTGGCCTGCAAGTTTAGGGTGCCGGCGCGAAGCAGAGCGAAAACGTGCGAGTGGTAGAGTATTTCTGCGTGCTGGCGGAGGGAGTGGGATTCGAACCCACGATACGGTTTCCCGTATACACGCTTTCCAAGCGTGCGCCTTCAGCCACTCGGCCACCCCTCCGGAACACGGAATAGCTGCAATATAGCTACTCGCCCCGACTGACAACCGGTGCGCAAAGGCGGTGATCCGGCAGCGCCGGTATGGCGCGACGGCGGCATTCATTACGCGTCGGGCGCTTCGCGTACCGCGCGAACTACGGACCGGAATGGACGGCGTTGCACGCGCGGTTACGCATCTGCTACCGTCCCCGCTGCAATAAAGTCGACGGGGCGGGAACATATGATTGTGCGGGAACAGCCGGATGGTTCTCTCATCCTGATCGCCCAGACTGACCACGCCAAGCTGTCCGGCCAATGCGCGGCGCATTGGGGCAACGCAATGTTTGCCCGTCCACAGCCCTACGAGGCCGTGGTCCGCGCCGCGATGTTCCACGACAGCGGCTGGTACGATTACGAGGCGAGTCCCTCGATCGCTCCGGATACCGGAAAGCCGCTCAATTTCATGCAGGTCGCATGGGGAAAACCGCAGCGCCAAGCCTTTGAATGGGCGATCGACTGGATGACCGGCATCGATCCTTATTCGGGCCTGCTGGTGAGCAAGCATCGTACCGGGCTGCAGCGCGGCCGATATGAAAAGGTCGGGCATCCGCAATTTTTCAACGCGCAGAATCTGCCGGACGACAATGAGGATTTTCTGGCGCGCAATGAAGCGGCGCAGGCGGATCAGCTGCGCGGTCGCGACGAAGCCGAGTTCTGGACGAACTATCAGCTGTTGCAGGCGTTCGATTTGATCTCGCTGTTTCTGTGCAACAAGGATGTCGTCGACGATTACATCGAGCCGGTGCCGACTTCTTACGACGGAAAATCGGGCCCGATCAGGTTGACGCTGAAAACGGTGGAGGGAAACCGGATAGAGGTCGATCCGTTCCCATTCGATACCAATCCGCTTCGCGTGCAGCTGATACGCCGTCGCATCAAGCAGACAACCTTCGCCGATTCGGCGGCATTCCGGGCGGCCTATTTTCGGGCCACGCCCGAGGCCATCGACTTCACCCTTTGCGCCCGCACGCATTGACCCTCGCCGTTTCGCGCCTGTGAAAGCCATCCGCGTCCACCAATGCGGCGGTCCCGAGGCCATGCAACTCGAAGAGCTGCCGCTGCCCAAACCCGGCCCCGGCCAGGTCCTCGTTGAAGTCAGGGCCGCCGGCGTAAACCTCTTCGATACGCAGTTGCGCAGCGGTCTCTACAAGCGCGATCTGCCATTGACGCTTGGGCTCGAAGGTGCCGGGATCGTCCAAAGCGTCGGCGCGGGTGTGGCGGACATCAAGACCGATGACCGCGTCGCTTTTATATTTGCTTCGGGCGCCTATGCGACACACACACTTGCTCTGGCCGAACGCGTCGTGCCGCTCCCTGAAACAATCGGTTTCGAGGAGGCCGCCGCGATCCTGTTCCAGGGGCTGACCGCACACTATCTCGGGACCTCAACCTTCTCCCTTGCACCCGGCACGAGCTGCCTGGTCCATTCGGCCGCGGGCGGTTGCGGCATCCTGCTCTGTCAAATCGCCAAAATTCGGGGCGCTGAAGTCATTGGCGCCGTTTCTTCGGCCGCGAAGGCAAAAATCGCACGCGAAGCGGGCGCTGACCACGTCGTGGTCTACGCGGAAGAGGATTTCGAAAAGGCCGTCAAACGCATCACCAATGGCCGGGGCGTCGATGTGGTCTACGATGCCGTCGGCCTCGACACCTACGTGCGCAGCATGAACGTTTTGCGGCCGCGCGGTTTGCTCGCGCTCTATGGTGAAGCCAGCGGCGATGTTCCGCCGATCGACCCGCGCGAGCTGTTGTTCCGCAAGTCGCTTTATCTCACGCGCACCGGCCTTGATCACTACGTCGCAGACCGGCGGGAACTCGGCATCCGTGCCGACGAAATCTTCGGGTGGGTTGCGCAGGGCCGGCTGAAGCAGAAGATTTTTCGCAAATACAAGCTCGAAGAAGTCGCAGAAGCCCACCGTGCGCTCGAATCGCGCGAAACGATGGGCAAGCTCCTGGTGATTCCATGACCAACTCAGAACCTGTGCTGCCGCTGATCCAAGATACGGACGACCCCATGCTGCAGGAGGAATTCGAACGGCTTAAAACCGGCCGCGGCTTCGTCCTCAACCTGCACCGCATGATGGCGCATGCGCCGGCGTTTATGAAGGCGTCGGGCGAGATGGCCATGACGCTCCGCCACAAGGGCACGCTGCCGCGTTCGCTGGTCGAGCTCGTGATCTTGCGCGCCGCCCAGGCGGTCGAGTGCGATTATGTCTGGCAACGACATTTATCGCTGGCGCGCGCCGGCGGCGTTACCGATCGGCAGATTGCGCAGATCGCGCACTGGCCGGACAGTGAGGCGTTTACGCCAACACAGAAGATTGCTCTGGGCTTTGCCGAGAAGGTCGCGCGCGGCGGTCCCGTCGACAGCAAGACGTTCGCCGCGCTGCGGCGGGAATTCTCACCGCGCGAGATTGTCGAGCTCACCATGCAGATCGGCTTTTATGTCTCAACCGCGACGTTCATTAAAACGCTGGCGATTCCCGACGACAACGCATAAACCGCAGCTTTCCCACTTGGAGATGCGTCATGCGGCTACCCTTGATCGATCCGGCTACGCTCAGTGCCGAACAGCGCCCGGTCTACGACGACATGCGCGCGGGCATCGAAAAGAACTTCCAGGGTTTTAAGGCCATCGCCGAAAACGGCGCTCTGCTGGGGCCGTGGAATCCCTGGCTGCACGATCCGAAATTCGGCAAGCCGATTTGGGATTTGACCCTGGCGCTTTCGGTCTCACCGTCGTTGCCGCGCCCGGCGCGAGAGGTCGCCATCCTTGTCACCGGCACGGCGTTCCACTCCGCGTACGAACTTTATGCCCACGTTATCGCCGCCGAACATCGCGGCCTGTCAGACGACAAGCTCGCCACCATTCTTGCCGGGCAGCGGCCGGGCGATCTGACGCGCGATGAAGCCATTGCCTACGATGTCGCGTCCGCCCTCCTCCATCACGGCACCCTCCCGGAACTGATCTATCGCCAGGCGGTCGAAGCTTTCGGCCAGCACGGAGCGGCCGAATTGATCTATCTGGTGGGACTTTACTGCCTGGTCTCGGTCACATTGAACGGCTTCAATGTGCCGGTGCCGGAATCCGAAGCCGAGTAGCTTGATCAGCCTGGTTCCGACGCCGGCCCGATCTGATCGCGCGGCAACGCTTCAGCTTGCAGGACGTTGGCGATCGCTTCCAGGTCATTGAGCATCAGCACCGGGAGCGGAGCTTGCGGCAGCGGCGCGTCGGACGCGATCGCGACGATGCAATGATCGTCGGGATGGAGCGGCGGCTTGCCAAGGGCAGCCCGATAAATCTCCAGCTTCGGATGCGCATGGCGCTTGAACCCTTCCACGATCACCAGATCGACCGGGCTCAGCTTCGCTAAAATCTCCGCAAGTGGCGGCTCCGGCTCGCCGCGCAACTCGTGAATGAGCGCCCAGCGCCGGCTCGATACGACCGCCACTTCGCTCGCGCCGGCCTGGCGGTGCAGCCACGAATCCTTGCCCGGCTGGTCGAGGTCAAATTCGTGGTGAGCATGTTTAACGGTGGCGACTTTCAGGCCCCGCCCGATCAAGACTGGAACGACCTTGGTGATCAGCGTCGTCTTGCCGGCTCCGCTCCACCCGGCAAGACCAATGATGCGCATCGACATGAACTGTGATTTTAGCTCCGCCTTGAACGACGCCGGTATGATAAGGAGCGCGCTCGGCTTTTACGACCCTGGTGATGGCGGAAAAAACCCTCGATTTGCGCGGTCTTAAGTGCCCGATGCCGGCGTTGCTCACCCGCAAGGCCCTCGCCGGCAGCGACGCGGGCGACTATCCTGGTGGTCGCCTGCACCGATCCGCTCGCCGCCATCGATATTCCGGCGCTGCTGCGCGAGACCGGCGACGCGCTGGAAGAAACGCGGCAGGAGGTTCGCGTCATCACCTTCCGGATTCGGAAGCGCTGAAACCCGACGCGGTTACTCAGCGGCGACCCGATGCGCGGCGACGCCTCTCGCCTTCACCACCACCTTGATGGCGCCGTCAACACGTTCCTTGGCGTAGCGGATCGCGGTCGGCAGGTCGTCGAGCGGAAACGTGTGAGTATGGATCTTGGTGGCATCGAAGCGCTTTTGAGACATGAAGGCTTCGGCGCGGTGCGTTGCGCTGCGGCCCTCCCCGCGGATGCCGTAAAGATAAATATTGTTACGCACGATGTGCGCGACGTCGACCGGCGTTTCCTGGTGCGGAAATGCGGCCAGACAGACTTTGCCGCCGCGATTGACCATGCGGATCGCATCATTCACCGCGTTCGGCGCGCCTGAACACTCGATCACATAATCGACGCCTTTGCCGCCATTAAGCCGGCGGACGGCTCCAACCACATCCTCATCGCGGGCATTGACGACGTGATCAGCACCCAGTTCGCGCCCGATCTGCAAGCGATTCTCGCGCGTGCCGGTCAGGATCACAGGCGACGCGCCCAGCGCCTTGGCCACCGCGACGCCAAGAAGGCCAATCGGACCGGGTCCCGTCACGACCACGCTCTCGCCGGCGATGAGGCCGCCGAGTTCGGTCAGCCCGTACATGGCCGTGCCCGCGGTCACCACCAAAGTCGCCTCCTCGTCCGACATGGCGTCGGGAATCGCAACCAGGGTGTTGATGTTGTTGACCTGATATTCGCAGAAGCCGCCGTCGGTGGTGAACCCGTTGGCGCGGTGCCCCTTGTCCACCTCGCCGTAATTAAGTCCGTAGTTGAGGCAAGCCGTGTACATGCCCTCGCGGCAGCGCTTGCACTGGCCGCAACCGGCGTGAATTTCGACGGTGACGCGTTGTCCGATGCGATATTCGTCAACGCCCGGGCCGAGCGCGACAACGGTGCCCATATATTCGTGGCCCGGCGTGAAATTCTTGTTGAACGGCATGCCGCCCTGAATCAAGGCCGGCGATCCGTGGTCGATGATTTCCAGATCGGTGGCGCAGATTGCCACGGCGTCGATGCGGACGAGGACCTCTGCACGTCGCGGCATCGGAACGGATTTCTCGGCGAGTTTAAGCTCGCCGGGATTGCCAAGAACCCAAGCCTTCATCCGCTCCGGGATGGGAAAATCCGGACTTGTCTTTACGTTCGCTGCGGCGTCCATCGCAAAATCCTCCCGCGCGGCGGACACTAGCACGGATCGCAATGGCGTGCCTTTACAACTCTTTCACACCGGCACCGCCGTAGCATCGTAAACAAACAGCCAGTCGTAACGTTCCCTGACGCGGTCCGCCTGCCATTCGCGGGCGATGTGGGCTTGCGCTCCCTCAGCGTTGGCCAAAGCGGGGCTGTGCAGGCGTGGAATCATATCGGCCGAGCCGGTGACCACCTTGTTGGCGCGAGGTACGCGCGCCGCCTCGTAGCGCGCAAACGCCGTGACGTGATCGTTTGGATATTTTTCCAGGCAACGCGCGAGAACCAGCGCATCTTCGAGCGCCATCGTGGCGCCTTGGGCCAGGAACGGCACCATCGGATGACAGGCGTCGCCAAGAAGTGTGCAGCGGCCTTTGCTCCACGTGTCCATTATAGGCCGCAACGCCAGCGCCCATTTGTACGGCACTTCGACGCTGCGGATGATGGCATGGATATCCGAGTGCCAGCCGCGAAAGTCGTTGGCAAATTCTTCGGTCGTGCCGCGCACGTTCCAGCCCTCGACCGTCCAGTCGCTGCGCTCGACGATGCCGACGAAGTTGAGAAGCGTTCCGGCGCGCAGCGGATACTGCACGGCGTGCCCGCCTGGCCCGGCCCATTGTGTTGCGACCGTGCGCGAGACAGTGGGTGGAAGGCTTTCCATTGGCACAACGCCGCGCCACACGGTGATGCCGCAGAATTGCGGTTGCGGCGTGCCGAAAAGAATGCCGCGCAAGACAGAATGCACACCGTCAGCACCGATCACGAGCTTCGCAGTCACCGGGGGCTTCGCTTCAAATTGAAGCTCAACATGATCGGCGGTTTGCGTAAGCCCACTGCACTTGTAGCCGAGGTGGATAGCGTCCGGCTTTTCGCGCAGCAGCGCCTGCGCGATCGCGTTGTGCAGATCGCTACGATGCAGCGTGAGGTAGGGCGAACCGTAGCGCTCGACCAATTCCAGGCCGAGGTCGAACATCTTCCAGGTCTGCCCGGTATCCCACAGCCGCACCGCTTTGCCGGCCGGCTCGACCTGCACTTTTTCCAAGGCCGCCGCGAGCCCCAGTTCGTGCAGCACGCGGGACCCGTTGGCGCTGATCTGCACGCCGGCGCCGAGTTCGCGGAGTTCCGGCGCCTGCTCGTAAACATCGACGTCGATGCCGCGGCGGATCAGGGCGAGCGCCGCGGCCAAGCCGCCGATGCCGCCGCCGACGATGGCGATATTGCTGGACATTTTCGCTTGCCGCTTACCGGTCAGCCAGGTTCGCCGGCGGCGTTGCGGTTGAGATCGACGAAAATGTCATCATCCTTCGGCACGACCTGGTAGGTACGAAGCGGAATTTCACACGGCGCCTGGACCGCCTTGCCGGTGGGCACATGGAAGGAGCCCATATGCATGCAGCATTCGATCACGTCACCGTCGAGCATGCCGTCGGCGAGGCTAGCCGCGGCGTGCGTGCACTCATCATCGGTGACGTAGAAAGTGCCGTCAATGTTGTAGACCGCAAGCGTGTTGGGGCCGACCGCAAACGCCTTGACTGAACCCGGAGCCACATCGGCCCTGGCACAGACGCGCACGACACTCTCAGCATGATCCGCCATCAGAGATACCTCTATCGCGATTTGCGCTTACAATAAACGCAACAGGAACGGAAGCCATGCAGGTTCTCGTGGTCGGCGCAGGTGTGGTCGGGTTGGCGGTCGCCCGCGCCGCGGCGCTCCGCGGCCATGATGTGGTCGTTGCGGAGGCAACGAGCGGTATTGGCAACGGCGTCTCCTCACGCAACAGCGAAGTGATCCATGCCGGCATCTACTATCCGACCGGCTCGCTGCGCGCCCGGCATTCGACCCGCGGGCGGCGCATGCTTTACGAATTCAGCGCCTCGCACGGGGTCGCTCACAACAAGTGCGGCAAGCTCATTGTGGCGACCAACGCCGAGGAACTGGCCAAGGTCGAGGCGCTGAGAACCCAGGGCGAGGCCAATGGCGTCGAAGGCCTCGAACTGATCGGCGGCAATGCTGCACGAGCGCTCGAGACAGAACTTTTCTGCATCGGCGCGTTGTCGTCGCCGGAATCCGGCATCATCGACAGCCACGCCTACATGCTGGCGCTGTGGGGCGAACTGGAAGACCGCGGCGGCGCCATCGCATTCGAGACGCCGGTCGAGCGGATGTTTTTCGCGGGACGCCAGTGGCAGGTGCTATTCGGCGGCGGCGACGCCGGCACCGCGACATTCGACGCGGTGATTAATTCGGCCGGCCTCGGCGCGCAGGCGCTGGCGCGCCGCATTGAGGGTTACCCGCCCGATCAGGTGCCGCCGCTCGTTCTCGCCAAGGGCAACTATTTCGGCTTTGCCGGAAGGCCGGTGTTTTCGCGTCTCATCTACCCTACCCCGGTCGACGGCGGGCTCGGCGTGCACGTTACGCTGGACCTTGCCGGCCGCATGCGCTTTGGCCCGGACGTCGAATGGATCGATCACGAGAGCTACACCGTCGATCCGCGGCGCGCTGATTCCTTCTACGATCGCATTCGTGCGTATTGGCCGGGCCTGCCGGCGGGCTCGCTGGTCCCGGATTATTGCGGCATTCGGCCCAAGCTCACGGGGCCCGGCGAAAAGGCGGCCGATTTCATGATCGCCGGCGAAGAGGCTCACGGGATGCCCCGGCTGGTGAACCTGTTCGGCATTGAATTGCCGGGGCTCACGTCGTCGCTCTCGTTGGCGGAGGAAGTCGCCGACCGGCTCAACGGGTAAATGCGCCGCACCGATCAAAAATAACGCAGCCACACATATAGCTGACAGACGGCGATCGACACCAGCGTCAGCGGCACCGCGTAGACGAGATATTGAACAAAGCCGAAGCGAATGCCGTTGCGTTCGGCCATACCGGCGATCGTGAGGTTCGCCGAAGCGCCGGTCAGCGTGCCGTTGCCCCCAAGACAGGCGCCCAGCGACAGGCACCACCACAACGGCTCAATCTCGCGTGGTCCGCCATAGGCTCCAGCCATGCCTTTGATCAGCGGAATCATGGTGGCGACGAACGGAATGTTGTCGAACACCGCGGAGAAAAACGCCGACGCCCAGAGAATGATCGCGCCGGCAACGGCAATGCGGCCGCCGGTCAGCGCGACAAGCTTGTCGGCGGCAATACGCAGCACGCCCGATACCTCGACGGCGTGAACCACGACGAACAGGCCGATGAAAAAGAAGATCGTAGCCCAGTCGACTTCGGCGAACGTGCTGCGCACATTGTCCGCCTGCTTGACGCCGCGATGCTTCCAATTGTCGAGCAACATCAGCACCGCCGCTCCAGCGAGCGCAATGGTCGCCGGTTGAAGGTGCAGCGGAGCGGCAAAGACGAACGCGATCAAGACCGCGAGCATGACCAGGGCCGACCGGCGCAGCAGCACCCAGTCGGTGATCAATCCGGGCGCATTCATCCCCATCACCAGGACCCGGCTCTCCGGGCTGGCGCGAAGGCCGCGGCCCCAGATCAGATGCACCGCCGCCGCCTGCGCGGCCATGATCACCACGATTACCGGCGCGACGTTGACCAGAAATTGATTAAAGTCGAGGCCGGTCGCGGTGCCGATCAGAATGTTCGGCGGATCGCCGATCAGCGTTGCGGTGCCGCCGATATTGGAAGCAAACACTTCAGCGAACAAAAACGGGAACGGGGCCACTTCCAGCTCTTCGGCGATCGCAAGCGTCACCGGCACAATCAAAAGCACCGTGCTGACGTTGTTGAGGACGGCGGACAAGAGCGCGGTGGCAACCTGCAGCATGAGCAAAACACCGGCCGGGTTGGCCTTGACCCTCTGGGCCGACCAGACGGCGAGATATTGGAACAGGCCGGAACGGCGCGAGATCGCGATCAGGATCATCAGGCCGGTAATCAGGCCGATCGTGTCCCAATCGATGCCGCTCAAGGCCGCGGGCTGATCGAGTGCGCCGATGATGATGACAAACACCGCGCCGATCAGCGCCACCACGGCGCGATTGAAGCGGCCGGCAATAATGAACCCATAAGTGACGGCAAGCACCGCCAGCGAGATCCACATCGGATCAAGGCCGAACGGAAGGTGCGGCGTGAACGTTTCAGTCATGTCCGCGGCAGGTTAGGCGATCACAATCGATCCGCGAAGCAAAACCTGGCTCGCCTCGGACCGCGATTAGGCCTTAACGTCGGGAGAGAAAAATAAGAATAACGCCAACGACTGCTATTCCCGCACCGTAATAGATCCATATCGTCTGGCTGATCATGAAGCTCGACGCCGGATAGGGGAAGTATCCGGAGCCCTGGCCTATGAAGACCAGACCCATGAGCAAAAGAATGATTCCAACGATCGTCAGGAGCGTCCGCATTTTTCCATCTGGCGTGTAAGTGAGTTTGGTTGAGCTATGACCAGATTGCCTTGCTAAAGCGTATAGCGCTGTTGTGGCGGCGGGCCATTATGGTCCGGGATACCGCGGTCGGCTGCGATCTCCGCGTACAGCACGACGAGCGTCGCGCAATCCATCGGCATTTCATTATTCGAATAGACCATGCGGGTGTGGCGCCCGCGCGGACCAAACACCTGGTTTACGATGTGCGAGGCCCCGTCCAGGACCGCAGGCTGATCGGTGAAGCCCGGCGCACAGCCCAAAGTGCCTTCAAGGCGAACGATCTGCCGGACACGATCAAGGCTGCCAAGCGCACTTTTCAACTGCGCGATCGCATTCAGCGCACTAAGGCGAAATGCCTGATAGCCCTGTTGGACACTCAGTTCACGCCCGATCTTGCCTTTGAATTTCAGGTCGCCGGCGATCCACGGCAACTGGCCGGACATCATCAGCAGGTTTCCGGTAATAAGTGTCGGCGCGTAATCGCCGACCGCAGCCGCCGGCGGGGGCAGGTCGATGCCGAGAGCACGCAATCTTTCCTCGGGCTCGAGAGCGCTGTGGAGATCAACCGAAGGGGCGTCCATGCTCTCTCCCTGGTGTTTCCGCTCCGTTCTGCGAGGCCTTCAAGCGGCCTTTAACAGCGCCTGGACCTTTGGCCACGGGTCTGGCGCGAGGTTTTTGAACGGCGCCCAGTCCTCATCCCGCATCCGATCGAAGATCGCGGCCTTGACCGAAGGACGTTCGCGCACGCGGGCCCACCAATCGACCACCGCGGCGTGTTGCTGCCACATCGCCCCGAGCTTGAGGAGTTCAAGACGCAGGATGTAGGGGATCACGGCACAATCGGCGTTCGTGAAGATATCGCCGGCGAGGTAAGGACCGCGCTTGAGGTCATCGACCATCCACGAAATCATCTTCTGTTGTTGATCGAGCGCATCGGTCACAAACTCCGAATCGAGCCCGTGTTCGATCACGCTGCGCTTATATTCCACCCGCCGCTTGAGCGGCGCCTTGTTGATCTCGTCGAGCCATTGCTCGCGCGGCACCTTGAGGAATCGCGGCCGGAACGCCGTGGCGAAAGTCATGATTGTGCATGAATTGTGCACATACTCATCGATCAGCTTGTTGTAGAGGCGAACCCGGTGGCGCGCGACGGGCGACTTCGGCATCAGCGGCGGATCCGGGAATGCATCGTCGAGGTAATAGAGGATCAACGACGACTCCAGGATCACGTTGCCATCGTGAACCAGCGTCGGCACCACGCCATTCGGATTGAGCTTCAGATAATCCGGATCGTTTTGATCGCCGCGCAGCGTCAGTGATGCACCGTGGCTTGCTGGCCTTTTTCGTTGAGCGCGATCCGCACCTTCTGGGCGCAGACCGAATTGGTATTGTCATAAATTTCCAGCACGTGTTTTCCTCCACTACTTCGCTTAATGCGCGGCGTCCCAATTGTCCGCCGCGTTCGCCTCGACCTGCAACGGCACCGAGAGCGACACGGCCGGGTGCGGCGCGTCTTCCATCACCGCCTTGATCACCGGCAGCGAGCGTTCCACTTCCGCCGTCCGGCACTTCGAAGACCAGCTCATCGTGCACCTGCAGCAGCATTTGCGCCGACAGCTTCTTCTTCGCCAGCGCGTCTTCCATGCGGATCATGGCGCGGCGGATGATGTCGGCGGCGCTGCCTTGCAGCCGCGCGTTGACGGCGGCGCGTTCGTTGAAGGAACGGACCGACGCATTGGACGCGCGGATTTCCGGGTAATGACATTTGCGGCCGAACAGCGTGAGCACGTAGCCATTCTGCTTGGCGTAGGTCTTCGATTCTTCGATGTAGTCGCGGATGCCGGGAAAGCGCTCGAAATATTTCTTGATGTAGGCGCCGGCTTCTTCGCGGGCGATGCCGAGCTGATTGGCGAGCCCGAAAGCGGAGATGCCATAGACGATGCCGAAATTGATCGCCTTGGCGCGGCGGCGTATTTCGGGCGGCATGCCTTTGATCGGCACGCCGAACATTTCGCTCGCCGTCATGGCGTGGATGTCGAGGCCCTCGCGAAACGCCTTTTGCAGCGGCTCGATGCCGGCGATTTCGGCGAGCAGTCGCAGCTCGATCTGCGAATAATCGGCGGAGACGAGCTTGGTCCCGGGCGCGGCAATGAAAGCGCGGCGGATTTTTCGGCCGTCCTCGGTCCGAACCGGAATGTTCTGCAGATTCGGATCGGACGACGACAGCCGACCGGTCGTGGTCGACGCCAGCGCATACTTGGTGTGCACCCGATGCGTCGTCGGATTGACGAAACCCGGGAAGCGCGTCGGTGTAGGTCGACTTCAGTTTCGAGACCTGCCGCCAATTGAGAATCATTTGCGGCAGCTTGTGGCCCTGCTCGGCAAGTTCTTCGAGCGCCCGCGCCCCGGTCGCCCACTGGCCGGTTTTGGTCTTGGTGCCGCCCGGCAACCCCAGCTTTCCGAATAAAATATCGCCGAGCTGCTTTGGACTGCCCGGATTGACCGTTTCGCCGGCTTCACGATTGATTTCGTCTTCGAGACCGGCGGCTTCCTGCGCAAACTCGCCGGACAGCCGCGACAGCACGTCGCGGTCGATCGAAATGCCGCGCCGTTCCATGCGCGCGAGCACGGCGAGGAGCGGCCGCTCCAGTGTCTCGTAGACCGTCAGCACGCGTTCGGCGGCAAGACGCGGCTTCAGCACACGGTGCAGCCGCAGCACGATGTCGGCCTTCTCGGCGGCGTACTCGGTGGCCCGGTCGATGCCGACGGCATCGAAAGTAATCTTGGTCTTGCCGGCCTTGATCAGCTCGTTGATGTCGATCGCGGCATGATTGAAGGTGCGCTCCGCCACAGAATCGAGCGCGTGGCTGGCGCGGCCGGCGTCGAGCGCATACGACATCAGCATCGTGTCGTCGTAGGCCGCGATCTCGATGCCGCGCAGCGCAAAAAGCTGCCAGGCGAATTTCAGATCGTGACCGATCTTGAGCACGCCCATGTCTTCGAGCAGCGGCTTCAAGGCATCGAGCGCCGACGTTTTCTGGAATCTGATCGGGCGCCACGTCGCCGCGGAAGAGGCCCGCGCCTTCGCCGCCCTGACGATGACCGAGCGGCACATAGCAGGCCTCGTTGGGAGCGACCGCGAGCGCCACGCCGCACAGTTCCGCCTGCATCGGATCAAGGCTCGCGGCCGCGACGTCAATCGCGACCATGCCGATCTCGCGCGCGCGCTCGATCCAGGCGTTGAGCCGTTCCACGCTGCGGACCGTCTCGTATTTCGTGCGGTCGAACTTCGCGGTGCGCGCGGCCTCCATTCGCGCGGCGGCAAGTGCCTGCGGCGCTGCCGGAGAAATTCGCAGGCCCGTCGCTGCCTCGCTTCCGGGCGAGATCGCCCGGCTGCGCCGGCCGGCCGAGGGGGAGCTGCGGCGCCGCACTTGTCCCCTGCCCCGGCGCGCTTGTCTGGGCTCGCAATCTCCGCTGCGGACGAGGAAGGAGCGGAAGGAATGTGACCCGCGAACCGCGCCTCGGCCTCGATCTCGCCAGCCTCGGCGCCCGAATACTCCGCCACGCGGCGCATCAGCGCGTTGAATTCCATCGCCTTCAGGAAGGCGATGAGCCGCTTGTAATCGGGCTCGTGCACGGCGAGGTCGCCGATCGGCACGTTGAGCTTGACCTGATCGTCGAGCGTGACGAGCTTTTTCGACAGCCGCGCCTTTTCCGCGTTGTCGATCAGCGATTGCCGGCGCTTGTCCTGTTTGATCTCGGGAGCGCGCTGAAGCAGCGTTTCGAGATCGCCATATTCCCCGATGAGTTGGGCTGCCGTCTTCACGCCGATGCCGGGCACGCCCGGCACGTTGTCGGTCGAATCGCCGATCAGCGCCTGCACCTCGATGACCTTGTCCGGCGGCACGCCGAACTTTTCCATGACCTCGGCGCGGCCGATTTTCTTGTCCTTCATCGTGTCGAACATGATGACGCCGTCGGTGACGAGCTGCATCAGGTCCTTGTCCGATGACACGATGGTCGAGGTGGCGCCCGCCTCGCTTGCCTGGCGCACGTAGGTCGCGATCAGGTCGTCGGCCTCGAAGCCGTCCTGTTCGAGGCAAGGCAGGTCGAAGGCGTGCACCGCCTCGCGGATGAACTTGAACTGCGGTCTCAGGTCGTCGGGCGGATCGGGCCGGTGCGCCTTGTAGTCGGGGTACATGGCGGTGCGGAAGGTCTTTTCCGATTTGTCGAACACCACCGCGAGATGGGTGGGCTTGTCCTCCTTCATGTCGCGCAGGAGCTTCCACAGCATGTTGCAGAAGCCGAACACGGCGTTGAGCTGCAAGCCGTCCGATTTGCGGTTGATCGGCGGCAGCGCGTGATAGGCGCGGAAAATGTAGCCCGAGCCGTCGACCAGAAAGACGTGATCCCCCTTCTTGAGGGGCTTATTGAGGGACTTGGCGGCGGGCGCAGCGGCTTTCGGCGCGGCTGCGGCCTGCGACTTTTGTGCGGCGGGCATGATGACAGGTAATATATGGGATCAGGCGCCATTCCGGAAGCCGCAAAGGCGCTGACCGGAAGCCCGTCCACAGCATCGCCTCGGAGAAGCTCATGCGCCGGTTCCTGCTCGCAGCCCTATCCGTCCTCGTCGTCGCTGCCCGCGATCGCAGCCGAAAGGTGGGAAACGCTGCCGCCGACGCCGGCCCCGCTCGCCACCAGCCGCAGCGGCCTAGCGTGCATGCCAACGGCATCGACATCCACTACGCGATCTACGGTCACGGCTCGCCGGTGATCTTCCTGCATGGCGGGCTCGCCAATACCGACTATTGGGGCAAGCAAGTGCCCGCCGTCGCGCCGCATCACACTGTCATCCTGATGGACAGCCGCGGCCACGGCCGCAGCACCCGTGACGCGCGGCCCTACGGCTACGATTTCATGGCCGACGACGTCGTGGCGCTGATGGACCAGCTGAAAATCGCCAAAGCCGACATCGTCGGCTGGAGCGACGGCGGCATCATCGGCCTCGATCTCGCCATGCGACACAAGGACAGGGTCGGCAAAGTCTTCGCGTTTGCCGCCAATACCGTCACGTCGGGCGTGATCGAGGGCGTGGAGAAGAACCCAACCTTCGCCCGCTATATCGAGCGCGCCGGGCACGAATACGCGGCGCATTCGGCAACGCCCAAGGAATACGACGCGTTCGTCGATCAGATCAGCAAGATGTGGGCCGAACAGCCGAACTGGAGCGACGCGCAGCTCAAGGCGATCGACACGCCCGTCCTTGTCGTCGACGGCGACCATGACGAAGCGATCAAACGCGAGCACACCGAATATATCGCGGCGACGATCCCGCATGCCGGCCTTTTGATCCTGCCGAACGTGAGTCACTTCGCGTTCCTGCAGGACCCAAAGCAATTCAATTTCGCCATCCTGCATTTCCTGGGTGACGAGTAATGCCGGCGCGACAAGCAACAAGGACTATGGAACTTCCGCCGCTTCCGATCGACGCCGCGCTGCCGGAACTGACAACAGCGCTGCGTGCGCGCAATGCCGCCGTTCTGGTCGCGCCACCCGGCGCCGGCAAGACGACGCGCGTGCCGCTCGTTCTTGCCGAAGAACCGTGGACCGAAGGCCGGCGCATCCTGGTGCTGGAGCCGCGCCGGATTGCCGCCCGCGCCGCGGCAGAGCGCATGGCGAATACGCTCGGCGAACGC
This sequence comes from uncultured Alphaproteobacteria bacterium, assembly GCA_963727325.1. GTDB lineage: Bacteria > Pseudomonadota > Alphaproteobacteria > Rhizobiales > Xanthobacteraceae > BOG-931. The sequence goes on along the minus strand of CAVSFV010000010.1, from coordinate 270,250 downwards.
GTCGGCGAGACGGTCGGCTTGCGGGTGCGTTTTGGCTCGAAAGTTTCGCGCAAAACCCGCATCGAAATCCTCACCGAGGGCATTTTCACGCGGCTCGTGCTTGATGACCCGATGCTGGAGGGCGTTGGCGCGGTGCTGTTCGACGAATTCCACGAGCGCTCGCTTGATGCCGACCTTGGGCTCGCGCTCGCCCGCGACGTGCAACAGGGATTGCGCGAGGACCTGAGACTTCTCGTCATGTCGGCGACGATGGACGGCGCGCGCGTGGCAAAGCTTCTCGGCGATGCGCCGGTGATCGCGTCGGAGGGCCGCGCCTTTCCGGTCGAGACCCGCTATCTGCCGCGCGATCAGAGGCCGATCGAGCCGCAAATGGCCGATGCCATTGTCCGGGCCATGCGCGCAGATCCGGGTTCGCTGCTGGCGTTCCTTCCCGGCGCTGCCGAGATCCGCCGCACGCGGGCGCTGCTTGACGGCCGGCTCGATCCCGACGTCGAGATCGTCGCGCTTTATGGCGCGCTTGCCGGCGACGAGCAGGACCGCGCCATTGCCCCCGCCCCGCCCGGCCGGCGGAAAATCGTGCTCGCGACGTCGATCGCGGAAACCTCGATCACCATCCAGGGCGTGCGCATGGTCGTCGACAGCGGGCTCGCGCGCGTGCCGCGCTACGAGCCCGATGTCGGGGTGACGCGGCTTGAAACGGTACGGGTCTCGCGCGCAGCAGCCGATCAGCGCCGCGGACGCGCCGGCCGGACCGAGCCCGGCGTTTGCTATCGGCTGTGGGACGAGCCACAGACTGCTTCGCTTGAAGCTTTTTCCCGGCCGGAAATCCTGTCCGCCGATCTGTCGTCTTTCGCGCTCGATCTGGCGGCGTGGGGTTCGGGCCCAGAGCAACTCGCGTTCCTCGATCCGCCGCCACGCCCGGCGCTCACTGAAGCCGACGCGCTGCTCGACCGAGCTTGGCGCTATCGATAGCGACGGCCGCATCACCGACGAAGGACGAAAGCTGCGGCAACTGCCGCTGCCACCGCGGCTCGCGCGCATGGTCGTCGACGCCGCCGGCGAAGGCGCGGCGCTGCCGGCCGCCGAAATCGCGGTCCTGATCGGCGAGCGCGGCCTCGCCGGCGATGATGTGGACCTGACGCATCGGCTCGACGCTCTGCGCCGCGACCGCTCGCCCCGCGCACGGGAAGCCCGCGCAATGGCAGAGCGTTGGGCGCAGATAGCGAACCAAAAACTGAACCGGTCCGCGCCGAACGGCGCGGAAATCAGCGCCGGAGCACTTCTGGCCCTCGCCTATCCGGAGCGCATCGCCAAAAACCGGGGCGGTACCGCCGGCGCGTTCTTGCTGGCCAACGGTCGCGGCGCGCAAATCGACGCCGCGTCGGTCTCGCGCGCGAGCCGTTCCTCGCGGTGGCCGAGCTGACGGGAAGCGCAGCGTCGGGCCGTATCTTGCTGGCGGCGCCGATCACGCTTGCCGAAATCGAGGCGCGGTTTGCCGACCGCATCATCTGCGAGCGAGGACATCACCTTTGATCAAGCAAGCGCAAGCCTGCGGGTTCGCCGGCTGCAGCGCCTCGGCGCCATCACGCTCGGCGAGCAGCCGCTGCAGGCGGTCGCAAACTGACGACGGAGCGCGCATCCTCGCCGAAGGCATCGCCCGGCTCGGTGTCCGCCGGCTGCCGTGGACCAACGCGCTTCGCCAATGGCGCGACCGCGTCCTGTTCCTCCGCCAAGCAGAGGGAAGTGAGTGGCCCGATTTGTCCGACGCGGCGCTTGCTGCCGATATTGACTGGTTGACCTCAATCTTCGCAGGAAAGACTGCGCTCGCAGAACTCTCGGCCGACGAATTCGCCGCCGCGCTGGCCGCTCGTCTTACTTACTTGCTGCAACGCCGACTCGACGCCGAGGCGCCGACGCACTTTGAAGCGCCGACCGGCTCGTGGGTGCCGATCGATTACGAAGCAGAGGGCGGCCCGAGGATCGCGATCCGCGTGCAAGAGCTTTTTGGCCTCGACCGCCATCCGGCGATTGCCGGCGGAAAAATCCCGTTATTAATCGAGCTGCTTTCGCCGGCGCAGCGCCCGGTGCAGTTGACGCGCGACCTGCCAGGTTTTTGGCGCGGCAGTTATGCAGCGGTGAGAACCGAGATGCGCGGGCGCTATCCCAAGCATCCCTGGCCGGACAATCCGCTCACCGCGCCGCCGACGCGGCGCGCCAAGGGGCGAAGTGCCCAATAGCCAGGCAGCATTCGCCGCTCGCTATTCGCCATTCGCTCTTGTATTGAAGCTGCGATTCCGAGGAGCCAATGTTCCCCAAGCCGAAACCTCTGCTTAAGCCCAACACCTATGCCTATGAGTCCGAGCCGATGGTGAAAGCCACCGGCTTTCGCGAATACGACGCACGCTGGCTGTTTGGCAGCGAGATCAATCTGATGGGCGTGGAAGCGCTGGGGCTTGGGCTCGGCACGCTGATCCATGAACTCGGCCGTGGTTCCAAGATCGTCACCGGCCACGATTTCCGCTCCTATTCGGCTTCGATCAAGATGGCGCTGACGAATGGTCTGATTGCGTCGGGCTGCCAGGTGCATGACATCGGGCTTGCGGTCACGCCGATGGCCTATTTCGCGCAATTCGAGCTCGACGCCCCTTGCGTTGCCATGGTTACGGCCTCGCACAACGACAACGGCTGGACCGGCGTGAAGATGGGTGCAAACCGCCCGCTCACGTTCGGCCCCGACGAAATGACCCGCCTCAAGGACATCGTACTTGGCGGGCACTTCAAGATGCGCAGTGGCGGCGCTTATGCCTTTGTCGAGAATTTTCCGGCACGCTACATCGCCGACCTCACCAGCCGGCCAAAGCTCAAACGCCACCTCAAAGTCATCTGCGCCTGCGGCAACGGCACCGCTGGCGCATTCGCGCCGCAGGTCCTGCAAGCGGTCGGGTGCGAAGTCGTTCCGCTCGATTGCGAGCTCGACCACACCTTCCCCAACTACAATCCGAACACCGAAGACATGAAAATGCTGCACGCCATGCGCGACGCCGTGCTGGCGAACAAAGCCGACGTGGCGCTTGGCTTCGACGGCGATGGCGACCGCTGCGGCGTCGTCGACAACGAAGGCGAGGAGATCTTCGCCGACAAGGTTGGCGTCATGCTGGCGCGCGATATTTCTGCGCAACACAAGAATGCATTATTCGTCGCCGATGTGAAATCGACAGGCCTGTTTGCCACCGATCCGGTACTGATCAAAAATGGCGCCAAGACCGACTACTGGAAGACCGGCCATTCCTACATGAAGCGCCGGGTCAACGAGATCGGCGCCATCGCCGGCTTCGAGAAATCCGGCCACTTCTTCTTCAACAAGCCGTACGGCCGCGGCTACGACGACGGGCTTATCTTTGCGCTTGCCGTCTGCGACATGCTCGACCGCAATCCGGAAAAGAGCATGGCCGACCTGAAAAACGCGCTGCCGAAAACCTGGGGATCGCCGACGATGTCGCCCCACTGCGCCGACGAGGAGAAGTACGGCGTGGTCGACGCCGTGGTGAAGCACTTTGAAGCCGAGAAGAAGAAGGGCGGGAAAGTCGCCGGCCAGCCGATCCGCGACCTGGTGACGGTCAACGGCGTCCGCGTCACGGTCGAAGACGGCACCTGGGGCCTCGTGCGCGCCTCATCGAACAAGCCGGAACTGGTCGTGGTGGTCGAGAGCCCCGCCTCGCAGGCGCGGATGCGGGAAATGTTCGAGGCCGTCGACGCGGTGCTGCGCACCCACAAGGAAGTCGGCGAATACAATCAGACGATCTAGCGCGCCTGCCGAGCCGGCCTCGGCGCTAACCAGGAACTAGCCGGAGTGCCGCTTGAGGAAGCCTAAAGTCTTCTCGTTGAACTCGGCGGTGCTCTGGTAGATCGGGGCGTGCGCGCAGGTCTCGAAAACGAGAAGCTCGCTCCCCTTGATTCCGCCGGTCAGCGCATCGGCAAAGCGCAGCGAGGTGACCTGGTCGTGGCGGCCGAAGGTGATCTGCGTCGGCGCCTTGATCAGCGACAATTGCGCGGCAGCATCGTGGGCGATCACTGCGTTCGATTGGCGAATGAAGGCGTCGAGCGGCTGCTTGGGGCGGCTGCGCACGAAGGCGACGACCTGGTCCATGAATTCAGGATTGCCCGAGTAGAAATCCGGCGTGAAGCACCACGGCAGGATTCCCTGAATGACCATTTCGGTGACGCTGTTCAATCCCTTGGCCGTGCTCTGCCAGCCGCCGAGCACGGTCTTGAGATAGGCGTCGCTTTTCGGCCAGCAACTGTGCAGTGACAGCGATTTCACGCGCTGCGGATATTTGCCCGCAACCCAGATCGCCGTCGCGGCGCCGAGCGACAGGCCGCTCACATGCGCGCGTTCGACGCCGATCGCCTGCATCAAGGCGGCGACGTCGTCGGCAAACAATTCCATCGAATAGGTGCCATCCGGTTTGTCGGTTTCCCCGGCGCCGCGCGGATCAAGCGAGATGCAGGTGAAGTGCTTGGCGTAATCGGCGACCTGGAAGGCGTAGCAGGCGTTGTCGGCGGCAAGATAGGGAATGAGGACGAGCGGCTCGCCACTCCCCTGTTGCTCGTAATTGATGGTGATATTGTTGGCTTTGACTTTCGGCATGTTTACCTCCCGGTGGTTTTATCGTTTGGAATCTCACGCCCGTTCGCGGCCTGCGGCGCCTCGCGCCAGCGCGTCATTCAACTCGCATCAATACTCCTGTGGCTTCGCCTCAGTGAAGTTCGCGCCCTAACCGCTCTTCTCGGTCACTTCCTGATAAACATCGACCTCAAGCGCACCGGGCAGCATGGCGCGCCAGCCCTGGATATAGGTCTGGAAGCGCATATCGCTCGCCAGCGATTGCCGGTTGATCTCGAATGCTTCGTGGGTCTCGTATTCGATGACCTGAATGTACTTGGTCGGATCGTCGGCGTTGCGCAACAAACGAAAATTCGTGTTGCCGAACAGCTGATAGAACGGCGCCGCCGCCTTCATCATCGCCAGGAGATGCTCCGGTTCCGCGCCCGGAAGCGTGAACTTCAAATGCAACGTCCGCCGAACTTTCACATCCTCGTCGCTCATCGCGTGCATCCCTCAGCCGGCGCCGAGCACGCTCGGCGAACGCGCGTCTGCTGGTTTCCTGTCGGCATGAATGTTCCGAAAACCAGCGGCCCCCAAGATATTATGCGCTATTTTAAAGTCTCACGGAACGCGTGGGCCGGATAAACACCGAGAATTTTCAGCGACTTCGGCTGCGACACAAATTCCAGCTCTTCCAGCGCCAGTTCCAGCCCACGATGTTTGGGGTGACCTTGCACGTCGGCATAAAACTGGGTCGCGGCAAAGCTGCCGTCCACCATGTAGCTTTCCAGCTTGGTCATGTTCACGCCGTTGGTGGCGAACCCCCCCAGCGCCTTATAGAGCGCTGCCGGGATGTTGCGCACCGCGAAGACGAATGTGGTCATCACCAGCGGTTCCTTGCGGCTCGCCCATTTGGGCTCACGGGCGAGCACGACGAAACGCGTGGTGTTGTGCTTGGCGTCGGCGACGTCCTTTTTCAGGATTTGCAGCCGATAAATCTTCGCGGCGAGCTTGGTCGCGAGCGCAGCGCGCGAAATATCGCCGGCCTCCGCCACCTCGCGGGCGGCGCCCGCCGTATCGGCGGCGACCACCGCTTTGACGCGCAGCTTGCGGATGATGTTGCGGCATTGGCCGAGCGCGTGGACGTGGCTTTCGACCGTTTTGATGGTCTTCAGCGTGGCACCCTTCGACGCCATAAGCTGGTGCTGCACCGGCAGAAACCATTCGCCCACGATGTGCAGTCCCGAGCGCGGCATCAGGTGATGGATATCGGCCACACGCCCGGCGACCGAATTGTCGATCGGGATCATGCCGAGCCTGGCCCGTCCGGTACGCACAGCCGCAAACGCGTCCTCGAAGGTCGGACAAGGCAGCGGTTCGTAGCCCGGATAGGCCTCCGCGCAAGCGATGTGGGAATTGGCGCCGGGCTCGCCCTGGAATGCGATTCTTCTTTCGTTGCTTCATGGGCGATCCGATAGCACGGCACGCGCGCGCGCCAAATCTTCCGGCGTATCGACCCCCAGTGGGGCTGCATCCACGACTGCGACATCAATGCGCATGCCGGCCTCGAGCGCCCGCAACTGTTCGAGTTTTTCCCGCATCTCCAGCGGGGACGGCGGCAGCGTCACAAAGCGTTCGAGCGCGGCGCGGCGGAAAGCGTAAAGACCGATGTGATGATAGAGCGGCCCGTCGCCGTAAGGGGCCGTGGCACGGGTGAAATAAAGGGCGCGCAACCGTCCCGGCATAACCGGCGAACCCACGACTTTGACCACCGCGGGGTTGCCACGCTCTTCTGCCCGTACGATCTCGGCGGCCGGCGTTCCGATGTCGACCGATTGATCTGCCAGCAAGCCCACCGCGGCGGTAATGGTGGCGGGCTCCAGCGTTGGCAGATCGCCTTGCACATTGACCACGATCGCTGCCTCGCGGCCCGGATCGATCTTGCCGAGCGCCTCGAAGATGCGGTCCGAGCCCGAAGCGTGGCCTGCACCGGTCATGACCGCGCGTCCGCCAGCCTTTTCCACAGCGGCTTCGATCTGCGGCGAATTGGTCGCGACCACCACCGGCCCAACGGCTGCAGCCTCGGCGCGGCGCAGCACGTGCACGATCATCGGTAAGCCAGCAATTTCGGCCAGCGGCTTGCCCGGGAGCCGGGTAGCGGCCATGCGGGCGGGAATAAGGACGAGTACGTCAGCCATCGTCTAGCGCCCGCCGGTTATACGGGTTGCAAAACGCGCGGCAAACCGGCTATCTCTGCGCCGCCCGTCCACTGCCGCCGCGGAGCCATTGCCCGATGAATTCGTTCGAAATCAACAAAATTCTGGGCGCGCTGCTGGGGACCTGTCTGGTCCTGTTGGCGGTGCACATCGCCTCAGGCGCGATCTTCACCCCACCGGTGCCGGCAAAACCCGGCTACGAGATCGAGGTGAAGGAGGAGCAACCGGGCTCAGGAAAGGGCGAAGCTGCGCCGGCCGCGCAGCCGATTGAAAACCTGCTGGCCAGCGCGTCCGTCGAACATGGCGCGCAACTCTCCAAGCAATGCCAGATTTGCCACAACCTGCAGGAAGGCCAGGGTCCGAAGGTCGGCCCCGATCTCTACGGCGTCGTCGGGCGGCCGGTCGCATCGGTGGCGAGCTTCCATTACACCGAAGCGTTGAAAAAGATGGGCGGCAACTGGACCTTCGATGCGCTGAACAAGTGGCTTACCGATCCGCGCGCCGATGCGCCGGGCACCGCCATGACCTTCGCTGGAATGCCGAACGAAAAGCAGCGCGCGGACATCATCGCTTACCTCAATACGCTCTCGAAAAATCCGCAGCCGTTGCCGACCGCGCAAAACCAGCCGGCGGCTGCCGAGCCGAAGAAATAGCGGTTCACTTTGTTAACTCCCCGTAAGCGCACGGGGATTTGAAGTCCATTGTGTCGCGGCCCGCGCCGGCGCGCTGGCGCCGCAATCGAAAAGTACATAATGAGCCCCACTGGTCGCGTTGTTTGCGCCGCGCGAATTGCATTGGAGCGTTTTTAAGTGAACCGCAGATCGCTTCTAACCTCGGCTTTGGTCGCCATCGCCGCCCCGCGGCTTCCTCTCCTGCTTGGAGCCGATCCTGCGCAGGCGCAGGATAAGCTCTGGCGGCACGGGCTTTCCCTGTTTGGCGACCTGAAATATCCCGCCGGCTTCAAGCAGTTCGACTACGTCAACGCCGCGGCACCTAAAGGCGGCGCCGTGCGGCAGATTGCGATCGGAACCTACGACAATTTCAATGTCGTGGTTGCTGGCGTCAAAGGCGCGCTGGCGACCGGGATCGACTACATCTACGACACGCTTCTGACGCCGGCGCTGGACGAAGTGTCCACCGAGTACGGCTTGATCGCGGAAGCCGTCAGCTATCCGGACGATTTCTCCGCGGCATCCTATCGGCTGCGTGCTGAAGCAAAATGGCACGACGGCAAGCCGGTGACGCCCGACGACGTGATCTTTTCCTTCAACGCGTTCAAAAAATACAGTCCGCAACTCGCCGCCTATTATCGCCATGTCGTCAAGGTCGAAAAAACCGGCGATCGCGAGCTCACCTTTACGTTCGACTCGCCTGGCAATCGCGAACTGCCGCAGATCGTCGGGCAGCTGACCGTCCTGCCGCAGCATTGGTGGGAAGGCACCGACGCGAACGGCAACAAGCGCGACATCGGCGTCAACCACGCTCGAGCCGCCGCTGGGCAGCGGGGCTTATCGCATCAAGGACTTTTCGCCCGGCCGCAATATCGTTTTCGAGCGCGTGAAGGACCATTGGGCCGACAAACTCAACGTCAGCGTCGGACGCGACAACTTCGACGAGCTGCGTTACGAATACTTTCGCGACACGACGGTCGCGCTCGAAGCGTTCAAGGCGGACGCTGTCGATTGGCGCACCGAGAACAGCGCGAAGAATTGGGCCACCGCCTACGACTTTCCCGCGGTCAACGACAAGCGCGTCGTCCTCGAAGAATTTCCCGTCAACAATTTCGGAGTGATGCAGGCGTTCGCCTTCAACATCCGCCGCGCCAAATTCCAGGATCCGCGCATCCGGCTTGCGTTCAATTTCGCGTTCGATTTTGAGGAGATGAACAAGCAGATTTTCTTCGGCCAGTACAAGCGCATCAAAAGCTATTTCGAGGGCACCGAGCTCGCTTCAAGCGGACTGCCGGAAGGCCGCGAACTCGAGATACTGGAAACGGTGCGCGACAAGGTTCCGCCGGAAGTATTCACGACGGTTTATTCCAATCCGGTCGGCGGCAATCCGCAGGCGGTGCGCGGCAATCTGCGCGAGGCGGTGCGGCTGTTCAAAGAAGCCGGCTACGAAATACGCAACGAAAGGCTGGTCAACAGCAAGACCGGCGAGCCCTATATCGGTAGAATTTCTGGCCGAGGATCCGAGCTTCGAACGCGTCTTTTTGTTCTACAAACCATCGCTCGACCGGCTCGGTGTCACCGTGGGTGTCCGCGTGGTCGATGCCTCGCAATACGAAAACCGGTTGCGCAACTGGGACTTCGATATCGTCACCAATTCCTGGGGTGAATCGCTGTCGCCCGGCAACGAGCAGCGCGGCTATTGGGGTTCGCAAGCCGCCGACCAGCCAGGCTCGCTTAACCTGATCGGTATCAAGAACCCGGCCGTCGATGCGATGATCGATCAGGTCATCTTTGCCAAGAACCGGCCCGATCTGGTCGCCGCCACCCATGCGCTCGACCGCGTGCTGCTTTGGAACCATTACGTCGTGCCGCAATGGTTTTATGGCAAAGTACGCAGTGCCCGCTGGGACCGCTTCGGACATCCCGATCCTTTGCCGAAGTACGCCGCATCCGGCATTCCCGACGGTCTGGTGGTGGGACGCCGCCAAAGCGGCGAAGACCGGAGGGAGGTCGTGAGGCCTCTAAAATCCGAGACAGACGGGCGCGTGCAACGACTACGCCCACCGGTCTTATGACCCACCTGACACGTCGACGTGTGCTCACCCTAACGGCCGGTGTTGCCGTTGCAGCCGCGGGCACCGACCTCCCCGCGCGCGCCGAGGAAGATATCGAATCTCATGGCATCTCGGCGTTCGGCGATCTTGCCTATCCGCCTGACTTTCACCATTTCCGCTACGTTGATCCGAACGCACCCAAAGGCGGCACGTTTTCGCAGATCGGACCGGACCGGCAGTTCAATCAGAATTTCCTGACCTTCAACTCGCTCAACAGCTACATCCTCAAGGGCGACGCGGCGCAGGGGATGGAGCTGACCTTCGCAACGCTGATGGCGCGTTCCGGCGACGAGCCGGACGCTATGTACGGTCTCGCCGCGTCCAAGGTGCGGCGCTCGGCCGATGGGCTCACCTATTCGTTTTTCATCCGGCCGGATGCCACGTTTCACGACGGCTCGCGGCTCACCGCCCACGATGTCGCCTTTTCGCTCAATCTCCTGAAGCAAAAGGGCCATCCGCTCATCACCCAGTTGTTGCGCGATTTTATCGGCGCCAAGGCAAACGACGACGTAACCGTCGTTGCGACCTTCGCGCCGAAACGCGCCCGCGACGTCCCGCTCTTCGTTGCCGGCCTGCCGATCTTTTCGCGGGCCTATTACGCGACGAGAGAGTTCGACCAATCGACGCTCGACGTTCCGCTCGGCTCCGGCGCCTACAAAGTCGGCCGTTTCGAACCGGGCCGCTTCATCGAATATGAGCGGGTCAAGAACTGGTGGGGCGCCGAACTGCCGGTCGGCCGCGGTCTCAACAATTTCGACATTGTGCGCTTTGAATATTATCGCGACCGCACCGTTGGTTTCGAAGGCTTTACGGCCGAGAATTATCTTTTCCGGGAGGAGTTCACCTCGCGGACCTGGGCGACGCGTTACGATTTCCCCGCCGTGAAGGATGGCCGGGTCAAAAAAGATATCCTGCCCGACGACACGCCTTCGGGCGCGCAAGGCTGGTTCATCAATACGCGGCGCGCAAAGTTCGCCGACCCCAGGCTGCGCGAGGCGCTCTGCAACGCTTTCGATTTCGAATGGACCAACAAAACGATCATGTACGGATCCTACGATCGCACAGTGTCGGTATTCCAGAATTCTGACATGATGGCAAAGGGCAAGCCCGAGCCCTGAAGAGCTGGCGTTGCTCGAGCCGTTTCGGGGGCGCGTACCGGAGGAGGTGTTCGGCGAGCCGTATTTGCCGCCGGTGTCCGACGGCTCAGGCCAGGACCGGGCCCTGCTCCGCAAAGCGACCCAACTCCTCAAGGAGGCCGGCTGCAATGTTACCGACGGCAAACGCACCCTGCCGAACGGCGAGCGGATCACGATCGAATTTTTGATCGACGAGCCGACGTTCGAGCCGCACCATATGCCGTTCATTAAAAATCTCGGCGTGCTTGGCATCGACGCATCGTTGCGTATCGTCGATCCGGTGCAATACCGCGCGCGCCGCGACGGCTTCGATTTTGACGTCACCGTCGACCGGTTCGGCTTTTCAGCAACGCCCGGCGACTCGCTGCGCTCGTTCTTTTCCTCGCAGGCAGCGGCCCTGAAGGGCTCAAACAACCTTGCCGGCATCGCCGATCCGGCGATCGACGCTCTGATTGACGCCATCATCGCCGCGCCGACCCGGCCCGCTTTGACCACCGCCTGCCGCGCGCTCGACCGCGTGATCCGCGCCGGCCGGTACTGGATTCCGCACTGGTACAAGCCCTCGCACTGGATCGCTTATTGGGACGTGTTCGGGCGGCCGGCATCGCAACCCCGCTATTTCCGCGGCATTCCCGAAACATGGTGGTATGACCCGGCCAAGGCCGCAAAGATCCAGCGGGCGGGATAATCAGGATCGCACGGCCGGCCCTGTTGGTCTTTATGTTGCCGCCGAAATAAGGCGTGGTAACCCGGCACAACACCGGGCATGAGGGATTAAGCACCATAGCAACGTCCATGATAACGTCATGACCGCTTATATCGTTCGCCGCCTCCTGTTTATGATCCCGACCGTTTTCGGGATCATGCTGGTATCGTTCGTCGTGGTGCAGTTCGCGCCAGGCGGCCCGGTGGAACGCGTCATCGCCCAGCTCTCCGGCAACGACACCGGGGCCACCTCGCGCATTTCCGGCTCCGCCGGCGGCGACTTCGGCGCCCGCGGGACGCTCCAGCCAGGCGCCCAGCTCGACGTTAACGCCAAGTATCGCGGCGCCCAGGGACTTGATCCCGAATTCATCAAAAGTCTGGAAAAGCAGTTCGGCTTCGACAAGCCGGCTTACGAGCGCTTCTTTCTGATGCTCGGAAACTATCTGCGCTTTGACTTCGGCAAGAGCTACTTTCGCGACGTGAGCGTCCTGCAACTGATTAAGGAGAAGCTGCCGGTCTCGATTTCGCTCGGCATCTGGATGACGCTGATAAGCTATCTGATCTCGATCCCGCTCGGAATCCGCAAAGCGGTGCGCGACGGGTCGCAGTTCGACGTCTGGACCTCAGGCGTCATCATCGTCGGCTACGCCATTCCCGGATTTCTGTTTGCGATCCTGCTGATCATCCTGTTCGCGGGCGGCTCGTTCTTCGACATTTTTCCGTTGCGCGGCCTGACCTCGGACGGATGGTCGCAATTCCCGTTGTGGAAAAAAATTCTCGACTACTTCTGGCACCTGACGCTGCCGATCATTTCCATGGGGCTGGCGGCCTTTGCCACGATGACGCTGCTCACCAAGAACTCGTTCCTCGAGGAATTACGCAAGCAATACGTGCTCACCGCACGCGCCAAGGGTTGCTCCGAGCGGCAGGTGCTGTACGGCCACATTTTTCGCAATGCCATGCTGCTCGTCATCGCCGGCTTTCCCAGCGCATTCGTCAGCGCCTTCTTCGCCGGTTCGCTGTTGATCGAGACTATCTTTTCGCTCGATGGCCTCGGGCTTCTGAGCTTCGAGAGCGTACTCAACCGCGACTATCCGGTCGTGTTCGCCAATCTCTATATCTTCGCGCTCGTTGGCCTGGTCGTGAATTTGATTTCCGACCTGACTTACACCTGGATCGATCCGCGCATCGATTTCGAGACGCGGGAGGTGTGAGGTGGACGACAAGACCCGCACCGACACCGCTCGCCGAAACACCCGAAGCCCGGCGACTTGAAGCGCCGGACCTCATGCCGACTGTTGAGCCGACCGGACCTTTGGGCCCGACGCCCATGCCGCGGCGCTTTGGACTCTCGCCGATCAACAAACGGCGCTGGCAGAATTTCAAGACCAACCGGCGCGGCTACTGGTCGTTGTGGCTTTTCCTGTTCGTTTTTGTCATCTCGCTGTTTGCGGAATTCATCGCCAACGACAAGCCGCTGTATATCAGCTACGCGGGCAAGTCCTATTTTCCCGTTCTTTTTACTTATCCGGAGACAACCTTCGGCGGCGACTTCGAGACTGCGGCGGACTATCGCGATCCCTTCGTGCAGAAGCTGATTGCGGACAAGAACGGCAGCATAATCTGGCCACCGATCCGCTACTCCTACGACACCCACAACCTCGATCTGCCGACGCCGGCGCCATCGCCGCCGACGTGGCTTCTCACTGAAGCCCAATGCAAATCGGTGGTGCAACGCAAAGGTCTCAAGAGCTGCGGCGATCTCGAATACAACTGGTTGGGCACCGATGACGAGGGTCGCGATGTGCTGGCGCGGTTGATCTACGGCTTTCGCATCTCGGTACTGTTCGGCCTCATTCTGACAATCGTCTCCTCCATCATCGGCGTCGCCGCCGGCGCCGTGCAGGGCTTATTTCGGTGGCTGGACCGATCTTTTGTTTCAGCGTTTCATCGAAATCTGGACCTCGGTGCCGGAACTTTATCTGCTCCTCATCATCTCTTCGGTGCTTGTGCCCGGCTTTTTCGTGCTGCTGGGTATCCTTCTGCTGTTCTCCTGGGTGCGGCTGGTCGGCCTCGTGCGCGCGGAATTCCTGCGCGGCCGGAATTTCGAATACATCATGGCGGCACGCGCGCTCGGCGTATCAAATGCCGTCATTATGTTCCGCCACTTGTTGCCGAACGCGATGGTGGCAACGATGACGTTCCTGCCGTTCATCATGTCGGGATCGGTGATGACGCTCACCGCTCTCGACTTCCTCGGTTTCGGCCTGCCGCCGGGCTCTCCTTCGCTCGGCGAGCTATTGTCCCAAGGCAAATCCAATGTGCAGGCGCCGTGGCTTGGACTCGCCGGTTTCTTCACCGTCGCTCTGATGCTGTCGCTGCTGATCTTTATCGGCGAAGCGGTGCGCGATGCCTTCGACCCGCGGAAGACCTTCAGATGAGCGAGGCCCCCCTCCTCTCCATTCACGACCTATCCGTCGCCTTCAGTGCCGGCGGACACGAGACGCTGGCTGTCGATCGCGTGTCTTTCGATATTGGCCAGGGCGAGACCGTGGCGCTGGTTGGCGAATCCGGCTCCGGCAAGTCAGTGACGGCGTTATCGATCCTCAAACTTTTGCCGTATCCCGCCGCGTCCCATCCCTCGGGCAGCATCGCCTTCAAAGGCCGCGATCTGCTTCCGCTTTCGGAGCGCGATATGCGCCGGGTGCGCGGCGATGACATCACCATCGTGTTCCAGGAGCCGATGACATCGCTTAATCCGCTGCACACCATCGAAAAGCAGATCAGCGAAATCCTGCTCCTTCACCGCGGACTCACCGGCTCCGCTGCGCGCGCGCGGACGATCGAGGTGCTCACGCAGGTCGGCATTCCCGACCCGCAAAGCCGGCTTGGCAGCTATCCGCATCAGCTTTCCGGCGGCCAGCGTCAACGCGTCATGATCGCCATGGCGCTCGCTAATGAGCCCGATCTGCTCATCGCCGACGAGCCGACCACGGCGCTCGACGTCACCGTGCAGGCACAGATCATCGAGTTGTTGCGCGACCTTCAGCGCCGGCTTGGCATGTCGCTGTTGTTCATCACGCACGATCTCGGGATTGTGCGCAAGATCGCGCAGAAGGTCTGCGTGATGAAGGCAGGCAAAATCGTCGAACAAGGCGCCGTTGAACAGGTCTTCGGCGCGCCAACGCACCCTTATACGCGGGCGCTCCTCGCAGCCGAGCCCAAGCCCGATCCGGCCCCGCCGCAGCCCGACGCGCCAGTGATACTGCAGGCGACCGACCTCAAAGTCTGGTTCCCGATCAAACGCGGCCTCATGCGCAAAGTCGTCGGGCATATCAAGGCTGTCGACGGCGTTACTATTGATCTTCGCAAGGGCGAAACACTCGGCGTCGTTGGTGAATCGGGCTCCGGCAAGACGACGCTTGGCCTCGCCGTTCTGCGGCTGATCTCCTCCGATGGGCCGATCGTTTTCATGGGCAATCCGTTGCAAGGGCTCCGCTTCAAACAAATGCGGCCATTCCGCCGCGATATGCAGATGGTGTTCCAGGATCCCTATGGCTCGCTCTCGCCGCGGCTGTCGGTCGCCGACATCATCAAGGAAGGCCTTCAGGTCCATCAGCCACGGATGCCAGAGCGCGAGCGCGATGCGCGGGTCGTACAAGCCCTTGGCGACGTTGGCCTCGACCCTGCCACGCGCTTTCGTTTTCCGCACGAATTCTCCGGTGGGCAACGCCAGCGCATTGCGGTGGCGCGCGCGATCGTGCTGGAGCCGACTTTCGTCGTGCTCGACGAACCGACGAGCGCGCTCGATATGCTGATCCAGTCGCAGATGGTCGATCTGCTGCGCGACCTGCAGAGGCGGCGCAATCTCACCTATCTGTTCATTTCACACGATCTGCGTGTGGTAGCCGCGCTCGCGAGCCGCTTGCTGGTCATGCGGCAAGGCAAGGTCGTCGAAGCGGGCGCTGCCGCCGATTTGTTCAAAAATCCGAAGACCGATTACACGCGCGCGCTATTTGCGGCCGCATTCAATCTCGAAACGGCGCCGACCGGAGTCGTCGCGCAGTAAAATTCCTGCTCGTCCGCGCGCAGGCGCGGACACAGTCGTGCAAAACTGGATTCCCCGCTTTCGCGGGGAATCAGCGGATTTCAGGAATTTATTTCGGAGCGCCGGCGGCCGTCTGTCCGGGCGGCTCGATTCGGAATGTGAAGATCGAGACCTTCTCGCCCGGCTTGAACGGCCCAGGCACCTTATTGTTGACGGCGGGAATGCTTCGAAGATAGGCGACGACAGCGGCCACATCTTCCTTCGTCATGTGCGTAAAGGCGGCGTAATTCATGATCGGCGCCAATTGGCGACCGTCCGGGCGTTTACCGGTAGTAATAGCTGCCGCGATTTGCTCGTCGGTCCAGGCGCCAATGCCGGTTTCTTTGTCTGGCGTGATATTCCTGCCGTTAAACACGCCGAGACCCGGAATTTCGAAGCCCACATCCGACCCGCCGAGAAATTTGTCTTTGTCGGGCTTGCCGAAGAAGAAGCCCGGTGTATGGCAGTCATTGCAGCCCGCAACGACCGCCAAGTATGCGCCCCGCTCGACCGGCGATTTGGCGTGAGCCTTCGGCAGCAGAGTTGCCGACCCGGCAATAGCGGCCATCGCCCCAACGGCGATAGCAACCGATATTTTCTTCATGATTCCCCTCCCCTTGCGTTGATTTTGATCGCTGCGTGCGCGACCGAGATTCGCCGGCGAAGATTATACGGGCGCTGCTGGAAGGCAAGCGCGCAACGTGAGGCACGTTTGCCCAACTTTTGACTGGTGGCAACTCTCGTTGAGATTCCGTCGCCCACCGCGAACTCGCAATTAATCAAGCAGCGCGCACGCGCCTTTCCCGGAAATGCCACCACAAGCACTGCGATGATCCCGATCGCCGCTCCGACGATCAGCACGACAAGTAAGGCCGAGTTTTCGATCCAGGCGATCGCCGGCACACCGAGAGCCATGATCACGCCGAGGAGGCAGACCTGCCACGAAAGGACCTGAATACCTGCGGTGAAAGTTCCAAGCGCCAACAAGGTGAAAATCGCCAGCGCCGTCGTCTGTGCGGTGAAGATCTTCTGCACGCTGGTCAGCAACAGCATGTTCATCACCAAGAGGAACGCGAGCCAGTGCAGCACCTGAGTCACAACAAGCCGCAACCGCCCGGTTCTATCCGCCGCTTCCTGCCAACCCGCACCGACGCAGACCAGCGCAATAATCGGCGCAAGAATTTCCCAAAGGCCGACGATCGGCTGCTTTGAAAAACTTGTGTAGGCGACGCCCGCAATGGTGAGGACCAGAACGATGGTGAAGGGCAGTTCCCTGATCCAAAAACTCAAGTGCGTCGCGCGGTGAGGCGCGTTCACATGAGGAACACTGATTGGCACTGCGTGAGGATCGTGATCTGAACTCGTCATCGCTCTGCTCCGCACAGTAAAGTCCGGTTCAAGTCTCAACATTAGTCCACATCAGGCCGGCCACGCCACAGGCGCTATTTCTATCATCCGATACGCCGAATGCTCGTCACCTCGCTGCCCGCAGCGCGAATACGCTCGACGGCCTCGGCAATCGGTTCGACCGCGACCGCCATGTGGAAAGCGTTGGCATGCACGAGGCTCGTGTCGATCCCGTGCTATCGCGACGTGGCCTTTCCAGAAAATCAGATCGCCACGTTTTAGCTCGGCAAATCCGTTAACGCGATCAAGCGCAGTACCGAGCGCCGCTTCCTGCATATCGCTGTCGCGCGGGCAGGAAACGCCGCAGGCCGTCAGCGCGACCTGCACCAAACCCGAACAGTCGAGGCCGAGGACCGTTTTGCCGCCCCACAGATAAGGCGCGCCAACGAACCGCTCGGCGACGGCGACGAAATCGGGCTCGTAACTCTTCGATCGACACAAGATGCGCGGCCGGCACGTACGCGCCCGATGTTGTTACCGCCATGCGATCCGCAATGCGGGCTACGGCGAGCCGCGCGCCAAGCGGGAGCGCTTCGACAGGCGGCAGCTTTATCGAGGGGCCTGGAAAAGCGAACGTCCGCAACGCCGCGACCTTGTGCGTCGGCGGCGCGCCGGGCGGGGCTAGCGCGTTGGCCGGCAGCCAGCCGACATAGCCGTCGGCTGCAAGTTGGCCCCAGGCCCAGCCCTCGGCATTGATATCGTAGATCGTGACGCGTTCGCCTTTGAGTGCTTCGGTTGCCAGCGGCGCGTCGGGTCTCGGCTCGCTTCGCAGCGGCGCTTGCGCTTCGATGACTTCATAGACTTGGCCAGCCACGTAACGCGCCGCGGCGACTTTTCCCTCAAGCTCCTTCGCCGCCAGATCGGGACGGGCCGGCGTGACGCGAGGATCGAGGCCGCGCAGCATTTTGCCGGCTCAGCCGTAGCGCTCGGCGAGTAAGGCGTAGAGCGCGCGTGCCGCCTGACATTCGCCGCCTTCCGGCCGACCGGGCTTCGCGGACGGCGTCCAGGCAAAAAGATCGAAATGCAGCCACGATCTCGCGCTTACAAACCGCCGCATGAACAAAGCGGCGGTGATGGCGCCGGCTTGACCGCCACTGCCGACGTTGTTGACGTCGGCAACCTTGGACTCGAGCATCTCATCGTAGGGGCGCCAGAGCGGCAACCGCCACAGCGGATCGTTCTCGGTGGCGGCGTGAGCCATGAGGCTGTCGGCAAGTTGATCGTCATCAGTAAAGAACGCCGGCACCTCGGGACCGAGCGCGACCCGGGCGGCACCGGTCAGCGTCGCAAAATCGGCGATCAGATCGGGCTTGTCCTCATCGGCGAGCGCCAACGCATCGGCGAGGACCAAGCGGCCTTCGGCGTCGGTATTACCGATCTCGACCGTAACGCCTTTGCGCGAGGTGTAGATGTCGCGCGGCCGGAAGGCGGCACCGGAAATCGAATTCTCCACCGCCGGAATCAATACGGTGAGCCGAACCTTCAGCTTGCGCGACATGACCATGTGCGCCAGCGCCAACGCGGTCGCTGCACCGCCCATGTCTTTCTTCATATTCAGCATGGACGAGTCCGGCTTGATGTCGAGGCCGCCGGTGTCGAAGCAGACGCCCTTGCCGACCAGCGAAACGCGCGGATGGCCGGCGTCCCCCCATTTCAGTTCGATCAACCGCGGTGCCCGCTCGGATGCCCGGCCGACCGCGTGAATGAGCGGAAAATTCGCAGTCAGCAGATCTTCGCCGACGGTCGATTTGATGTCCGCTCCGTGTCGCGTGGCGAGTGTTCGTGCGGCTGCTTCAAGCTCTGCCGGCCCCATATCGTTGGCCGGCGTGTTGATGAGATCGCGGGCCAGTGTAACGGCCTCGACGACGCGACTGAGATCTTCGCGATCGACACTCTGTGGCGGGTCAAGCTTGACCTGGCGTGCCTCGCTTTTGCGGTAGCGCGTAAAGCGATAAGAGCCGAGCGCAAAGGCCAGCGCGGCAAGCCGCGCATCGTGGGGTTCGTTGGCAAACCGGTAAACTCCGTCCGGGAGATGGCTCGTCAAAGTCCCGGGAAGAAATGGGTTCGTCGGCTCGCCCGCGGCTTCAATCCCAAACAGAACTCCGCCAAGTCCATCCGCTCCCGGCAGCAGGAGATGGCGGCCGGGCTTTGGCTCGAAATTCGCCGCGTCGGCAAATGCGCGCGCCGGCGCATCGAGCCGTTCGCGCACGTCCGGATAGGTCGTCGCGTTGACGAACCAGATCGGGATCGCCGTCGTCGGTCTCGGCTGTGGTGAAGATTGAATTCATCGCTGCCTGCGCGTTCAAGCGCTGCCCTGCTAGCACGTTGCCCGCCGGCCGAAAAGCCGACGAAGTTATGCGCGCGCAGGCAGCCGGCTGCGACTGTGCCTGATGCCGTAGAGGAAATAGATCAAGAGCCCGATCACAAGCCACCCACCGAAACGCAGCCAGGTGTCGAGCGGCAACCCGAACATCAGAAACAGCGATGACGCCGCGCCGAGCGGCGCGATGACGTAGACCGCCGGCGTCCTGAAAGGACGCGACAGACCGGGCTCCTTGATGCGCAGCACCAACACACCGGCGCAAACGATAGCGAAGGCGAACAGCGTGCCGATGCTCACGAGTTCGCCGACGAGTCCGATCGGCAACACGCCGGCGAGCACCATCACGATCGCTCCGGTAACGATCGTGGTGATATAGGGTGTGCGAAATCGGGCTGTGCACCTTCGCCGCCGCCCGCGGTAACAACCCGTCGCGCGCCATCGAATAAAAGATCCGCGGCTGTCCCAGCAGCATGACCAGAATGACCGACGTCAGGCCAAAGATGATGCCGAGCTTGAGAATCGGCGAAAGCGCCGCGAGCCCCACGGCATCGATGCCGACGGCGATCGGATCGGGCACGTTGAGCTGGTCGTAGGGCACGATACCGGTCAGCACGAAGCCGACCACGACGTACAGCAACGTACACAACGCCAGGGACCCGAGAATTCCGATCGGCATGTCTCGTTTGGGATTCCTGGCTTCCTGCGCGGCGGTGGAAACGGCGTCAAATCCGATATAGGCAAAGAACACGACGGCGGCGCCGCGGACGACGCCACTGAAGCCGAATTGTCCGGGGCCGAGGTTCGGCGGGATGAAATTTCCGCCCGGATTGCGCGCGGTTACCCAGTGTTCCAAGTTTACGAACGGCGCGGCCGCGATGATGAAAACCACGATGATGACGAGCTTGATGGCGACAATGACGCCGTTGGCGCGCGCGGATTCGTGAACGCCGACGACCAATAGCGCCGATATTCCGGCGATCACGACCATCGCCGGAACATTGATCAGCGCGCCGGTCGTCTGCCACACGTGTTCTGCGGCGTCGTACGCAAACGGCGATCCGGAAAACGCAGGCGGAATCACAATGCCGATGTTCTTGAGAAAGCTCACGACGTAGCCCGACCAGCCGATGGCGACCGTGACGGCGCCAAGCGCGTATTCAAGAATCAAATCCCAGCCGATAATCCACGCGATGAGCTCGCCCATGGTGGCGTACGCATAGGTGTAGGCGCTGCCGGCAATTGGCACGGTCGAAGCCATTTCCGCGTAACACAAGCCCGGCGAAGGCGCACGCAAAGGCGCCCAGAATAAACGACAAGGTGATCGCCGGTCCGGCGTTGGCGGCAGCCGCATGTCCGGTCAATACGAATATGCCGGCGCCAATGATGGCGCCGACGCCGAGCGCCGCAAGATTGAGGGCCGACAACGTGCGCTTGAGCGGCACGCCGTTGTGGGTAGTCAATGCCTGCACCTCGGGCTCTTCGGCTTCCGCTTCCAGCACGGCAATCGATTTGCGCGCCCAAATTCCTTGCATGGCGAAGTTCCTATGAAGAAGACAAGTTGAAATAGCGGTCACGCACGCCGAAATCCGAAATCAACATAACAACGATTTTGCGGCATCGGGTTTCAGTAACCGGTTCGCCCCGCAGGCGTCCTACAACCCCGCCGCCGTCAGCGCCGCCTGCTGCCGTTTGGCGACGCGATCCATCGAGAAGTGTTCGATCGCTTCGTTGAACAGCCGATAAAAATTCAGCTCCGCACGCAAGTGCAGAAACACCGCGCCGAGCCCGATCGCGGCGCGGTCCATAAAAACGAATTCACGCGGCACCGTCACCGGCCCTTTGCGCTTGAGCGCCTGATGCACGCGGAACGCTTCGCGGCGGCCGTACTCGCCCGGAGCAACGCCGTCGGCAATGCTGCGCACGCGGTCATCCAGCAGCGGGGCGTAGATAAAACGCGCCCAGATATTGAGCGTCTCGATGAGCTCGCGCGAGAGTTTGCGGAACCCCCAGGTTTCGTAGGCGCCCACGATCAGATCGTCGTCGCCGTGCAGGAGACCGTTGTAGAGGTCGACGACACCGCGGACGAATTTCGGCGGGAAAATGCGGATACAGCCGTAATCGAGAAGATTGATGCCCGAAGCCTTCCCGCCGCGCGAAAACACGGTGTAGTTGCCGAGATGCGGATCGCCGTGGATGACGCCGAAACGGCTGAACGGAAACCACCACGCCGTAAACATCGCCGTCGCGAGCGCATTGCGCGCGGCAAGCGGATCGTTCCTGTGATCAAGCATGCGGGTGCCGTCGAGCCAATCGAGCGTCAGCAACCGTCCTGTCGACAATTCAGGCCAGGCGTTGCGGCACGCGCACCATGTCGATGCCGTCGAGCATCGCGCGATAAAGCGCGACATGCTTGGCCTCGCGCCGATAATCCAATTCCTCGCGGACCCGCTCGCCGATTTCCTTGCCGATTTCGCTGGTGTCGATCGCGCTATCGAGTCGCCGGCGGATGGCAAGCAGCCATTGGAGTTGCTGCAGATCGGCCTCCACCGCCGACTGCATATCGGGATATTGCAGCTTGCAGGCCAAGGCGGCGCCATCGAGCGATTGTGCGCGATGGACTTGACCGAGCGAAGCGGCGGCGGCCGGGTGGTGCTCGAAGCTTGCGAATTTCGCCTGCCAATCCGGGCCAAGTTCCGCATTCATGCGCCGCTTGACGAAAGCCCAGCCCATCGGCGGGGCTTCGCTTTGCAGCTTCTGCAGTTCGGTGGCGTATTCCGGCGGCAACAGATCGGGAATGGTCGCCATCAACTGGGCGACCTTCATCAGCGGACCCTTGAGATTGCCAATGCCGAGGCGAGCGCGGAGGCTTCGCTGGCGCGATTGCGCTCGCCGCCAACAAGACGCCGCCCGGCATAGCGCGCCGCTACACCGCCGACGTTGGCGCCGACGCGGGCATAGCGTGCCGCGCGGGCGGAGAAGCGATTCTTTTCTTGGTCAGCCATGAGTCAAAAACACATATGTTGTTTAAAGCACCTTGGCAGGATGGGCCGGGCAATGAAACAGCCAATTGTGGCGGCCGCTTGCATCGCCCCGGTTGCAGTCGACGGTTGCAAATAGAGGCGTTTGCGGCGCGAACACCTCGTTCAGGCTCGCGCTTTGCGCCGCGCCGCCGGCGCGTGCGACCGACGTGAGCCGTTGGGCTTTCGGACTTTCTCTGCGTAATCGGTGAAGTTGGGTTCGGATCCCTTCTCGCCGCCTTCGACCCACGCCACCTTGGCGCGGATGTAGCTCATCATGGCGTCGATATGCGCGGCCTTTTCTTCGAGCCGGACCAGCTGACCGCGCAGGATTTCGGCGCCGCGAGAAGCCGTCATGCGCTTGGTCTCATATTCGGCATTCAAGGCTTCGATCTCGCGGAGCGAAAAACCCAGCGATTGACCCATGTGGATCATGCGCGCCATTTGGACGTGCTCAGCGGTGAAAATTTGATAGGGATTCGACCCGCCTTTGCTGCCGGCCAAAGGCTTAAGCAGCCCGCGCCGGACGTAAAAGCGCACCGTGTCGGTCGACAGCCCGGTGGTGCGGGCAAATTCGGAAATCAGCATTGCCGCCGCCTTGATTTAAAGCCTTGACCATTGACCTTGGTCTAGGGTTAGAAACCATGGTCCATCGGTTCTGGAGACAGGTCAATGGACAAGATCGCATTTGTCACCGGTGCCTCGTCTGGCATTGGCGAAGCAACGGTGCGTCGGCTGTCGGCGGGCGGCTACAAGGTCTTTGCCGGCGCCAGGCGACTCGAACGGATGGCGAGTCTCGGCAGCATCGGCGCTGTGCTCGTGCCGCTCGATCTCACCGACGACGGTTCGATCGTCCGAGCCGTGGAGGCGATCAAATCGCAAGCGGGCCGGATCGACGTGCTGGTCAACAACGCCGGCTATGGCTCTTACGGCGCACTCGAAGACGTGCCGCTCGAGGAAGCGCGGCGCCAATTTGAGGTCAACGTATTCGGTCTCGCCCGCCTGTGTCAGCTGGTCCTGCCAATAATGCGCGCGCAAAAAGCCGGCAAGATCGTCAACGTTACCTCGATCGGCGGAAAAATCTGGGAACCGCTAGGCTCGTGGTATCACGCCACCAAATTTGCGGTGGAAGGACTGAGCGACTGCCTGCGCGTGGAAGTCGGACGTCTTGGCATCGATGTCATCATCATCGAGCCGGGCGCCATTCGCACGGAATGGGCCGCTATCGCACGCGAAGGGCTCCTGCGTGCGTCGGGCGATGGCGCTTACGCCGGTCAGGCGGAGCGTCACGCGGCCATGCTCAAAACGGCTGAAACATCAAATCTGGCGTCGCCGCCCGATGTCGTCGCCAAGACCATCCTGCGCGCCGTCCAGGCAAGACGCCCCAAGACCCGCTACGCCACCGGCGGCGGCGCGCACCTTATTCTGTTCTTGCGCAAAATTTTGTCGGATCGGATGTTCGACCGCCTGATACGGACGGTAACGCAAGGTTCTGCGCGGAGCGGCGCCAGCCGCACTACCCGAGCCGTTCCAGCTCCTCAATCATCCGCTCGATGACGCCGAGGCCGCCTTGCCAGAAAGCCGGGTCGCGGGCGTCGAGGCCAAACGGGGCCAACAGCTCCGAGTGATGCTTGGTGCCGCCCGCCGCGAGCATCGCAAGGTACCGCTCGGCGAAACCTTCCGCCGCATTCTCGTAGACCGCGTACAGAGAATTCACGAGGCAATCGCCGAAGGCGTAAGCATACACGTAAAACGGCGAGTGGATGAAATGTGGAATGTACGCCCAGAACATCTCGTAGCCGGGCTTTAGCTCGATCGCCGGGCCGAGACTTTCGCCCTGGATGGAGAGCCACAGTTCACCGATCCGCTCGGCGGTCAATTCGCCGCTTTTGCGTTCGGTATGGACCGCGCGCTCGAACGTGTAGAACGCGATCTGGCGCACCACAGTATTGATCATGTCCTCAACCTTGGCCGCGAGCATCGCCTTGCGCTCTTTGTCGTCGCGCGTCGCGGCCAAAAGCTTCCGGAACGTCAGCATCTCGCCGAACACGCTCGCGGTTTCCGCGAGAGTGAGCGGCGTCGGCGCCATCAGCGCGCCGTTGGGTGCAGCCAGCACCTGATGCACGCCGTGGCCAAGTTCGTGCGCGAGCGTCATCACGTCGCGCGGCTTGCCCTGGTAGTTGAGCAGCACATAGGGATGGGCCGACGGTACGGTTGGATGAGCGAACGCGCCCGGCGCCTTGCCTGGCCGCACTGGCGCGTCAATCCAGCGGTGGTCAAAAAAACGCTCGGCAATCTCCGCCATTTTTGGCGAGAACGCGCCGTAAGCCGTCAGTACGGTATTCCGCGCTTCGGTCCAGCCGACGGTGCGCTGCGTCACCTGCGGCAGCGGCGCATTGCGGTCCCAGTGCGGCAGGCGCTTCTTGCCGAACCATTTCGCCTTAAGCGCATAATAGCGGTGCGACAGCCGCGGGTAAGCGGCGCGGACGGCCGCGACCAGAGCGTCGACGACCTCGCGCTCGACCCGGTTCGACAAATGCCGTTCGTCGGCGACATCGGCGAAGCCGCGCCAGCGGTCGGAGATTTCCTTGTCTTTCGCCAGCGTATTGGTGATCAGCGCGAAGTGCTGGACGTTGTCTTTGAGCGTGTGAGCCAGCGCCTGCGCGGCGGCCTTGCGCTTTTCGCCCGCGCGGTCTTGCAACAGATTCAGCGTCGGCTCGATGGCGAGCGTCTTGCCCAGAACCTTGAAGCGCAGATTGGCGATCGTCGCGTCGAATTCCCGGTTCCACGCGGAATAGGCCGTCATGGACTTTTCGTGGAACAGCTGCTCGACGCGATCTTCCAGTTGATAAGGCCGGTACCGGCGTACGTCTTCGAGCCACGGGCGATAATGGCCCAGCGACGGATCAGCCATCGCCGCTTCCATCAGCGCGTCGTCGATGCGATTGAGCTCAAGTGAAAAGAACAAGAGATGCGTGGAGGCAGCCGTCAGCCGCTCCTGCACGTCGCCGTAAAATTTGGTTCGCGCCGGATCGACTGTATTGCCGGCATGGATGAGCCCGGCATAAGAGGCGAGCCGCCCCATAAGATCGTCGATTGCTTCATAACCGCGCACCGCCTCCGCGAGCGCCGCTCCGGCCTCCGGCGAACGCGCCAGATCGCCAAGCTTGCCTTTGTAGGCATTCTCAAAAGCGACACACTCCACATCGGCGCGCTCGAGATCGCGCTTGATCGCCGGATCGTCGAGACCGGAATAAAGATCAGCGAGATTCCATTCGGGCAGCGCCCCGAGCGCGGTTTTCGCCGTCGCCGCCGGTTTGGCAACTGCCCTTTTCGCTGTTCTTTTGGAAGGCATGGTCTTGGAGGCTTCTTGGAGAGCATGGTCTTGGAAGGCATGCGGCTTTGGGGATAGAATCTGTGAAATCACCGCTCCCTCATGTGGCGCAGCAGTAAGGCAGGCGCAAGGCCGCAGCCGATCGTCCGCGAGCCAACCGGAGATTGAAGGTGGCAAGAGTTCTCATTCCCATCCCGAGCCGGGATTTCGACCCGACGGAGGCCGCGGTCAGTTGGAGCGTGCTCAAGCGGCTTGGCCATTCGGTAACGTTTGCTACGCCCAATGGTCTGCCCGGCCAGGCCGACGACATGATGCTCACCGGCGAAGGTTTGGATCTTTGGGGCTTCCTGCCCGGCCTTAAGCACGTCACTGCCATCGGCCGGCTGATGCGGGCCAACGCGGACGCGCGGCGGGACTACGCAGCGATGATCGAGGATCCGGCCTACAAGGCGCCATTGGCGTGGCCGCAGGCGCGGCGCGAAGATTTTGATGGCCTGCTGCTGCCCGGCGGTCATCGGGCGCGGGGTATGCGCGAGTATCTGGAGAGCGGCCAATTGCAGAAGCTGGTGGCCGAATTTTTTGCAGCGGATCTGCCGGTTGCCGCCATCTGCCACGGCGTACTCCTTGCCGCGCGAAGCCGCGCCGCGGGCGCAAGCCATTCCGTTCTGTTTGGCCGGAAGACCACGGCCCTCACCTGGGCGCTGGAGCGGGCTGGCTGGCAAGTCGGGCGGATTGTCCGGTTTTGGGATCCGAACTATTACCGCACTTACGAGGACGGGCCCGGCAAGCCGAAAGGCTACATGTCGGTGCAGCAGGAGGTCACCCGCGCGCTTGCTCGCCCCGGCGACTTTCTCGACGTCCCCGCCGGCACTGCCGATTATCGGCAAAAGACGAGTGGCATGGTCCGCGACACCTTCGAGGACGCGCGCCCCGCCTTTGTCGTTCGCGACGGCAACTACGTGTCAGCGCGCTGGCCCGGCGACGCTCACACTTTTGCAAGGCAGTTTGCAGCCGTTTTGGCCGAACAACGCGGCTGAGAAATTTCGCCCGCGATCTTGCCGAGCCGAAGCCTATTCTCAAGCCGTCAGAACGCCACGCCGTATCTGGTCTTCCTCGATCGACTCGAACAGCGCTCTGAAGTTGCCTTCGCCGAATCCATCATCCCCCTTGCGTTGGATGAACTCGAAGAAGATCGGCCCGATGACCGTCTTGGAAAACACCTGAAGCAGGATCTTAGTTGCGCCACCGTCGACGACACCCTCGCCGTCGATCAGGATGCCGTGCTCCTTCATGCGCTTGATCGGCTCGTTGTGGCCCCGCACCCGCTGAAAGCTTTTTTCGTAGTAGGCGTCGGGCGGACCGGGCATGAACTCCAGACCACAAGCCGCTAACGCGTCGGTCCCATCGTAGATCGCATCGGTGCCGACCGCGATATGCTGAATGCCTTCGCCCTTATACTCCCGCAGGTATTCTTCGATCTGCGAATTTTCGTCGGCCGATTTGTTGATCGGAATGCGAATGCGGCCGCACGGGCTCGTCAGTGCGCGCGAGAATAACCCGGTCAGCTTGCCTTCGATGTCGAAGAAACGGATTTGCCGAAAGTTGAACAGCTTGGTGTAGAAGCCGAACCACTTGTCCATGTTGCCGCGTTTCACATTGTGCGTCAGATGGTCGAGGTAATAGAAGCCGACGCCCTCGGGCCTCGAGTTCAGGTTCGCCAAGCCAGTCGAATTCCTCGGCATAAGGCGAGCCCTTGGCGCCATAGCGGTCGATAAAATAAAGCAGCGATCCGCCGATTCCTTTTATCGCCGGGGCCGCCAACGTCTTGTCAGCGCCCTCATAGGGTTCGGCACCAAGCTTCACCGCGTGTTCGAAAGCGTGCGTGGCGTCAACCACCCGCCACGCCATCGAAGCGGCGCAGGGACCGTGCTCGAGAACGAACCGGCTTGCGAAAGAACCAGGTTCGGCGTTGAGGACGTAATTGATATCGCCTTGGCGATAGACCGTGATGTCCTTGGTGCGGTGCCTTGCGACCGGCGAATACCCCATCCGTTTGAACAGCGTCGCCAGCTTGTCCGGATGCGGATGGGCGAACTCGACAAATTCGAAACCGTCGGTGCCGACGGGGTTTTGCGCGCTGATCTTTGCCGGCGGCGCATCGTGCGGAAATGGGCCCATATAATCTCCATATAATATAAATGTTACTGCGTGAAGACCGCGTAAGGCGTGCAAACATCGTATCAACGCGCTATTCATTGCACAAAATCGTCGGTATTGCGCTTAGATGTGCGAGAATCGTGCATGGATGACTTTGACATCAAACTGCTCGACGCTTTGCAGGAGGACGGCCGGCTCACCAACAACGAGCTGGCCGAACGGATCGGATTGTCTGCTTCGCAATGTTCTCGCCGTCGCTCAGCGCTTGAAGCATCAGGCATCATCGACGGCTATCACGCGTCGCTGGCAAGTGGGGCGGTCGGTCTCGACGTGACCGTTTTCGTCCAGGTCGGATTGGCCACACAATCGGCCGATAGCGCGCAGGCGTTTGGCAAATTGATCCGCGGCATGGAGGAAGTTCAAGAAGCGTTTTCGCTCACGGGCGAAGCCGACTATTTGGTCAAGATGGTTGTGCCGGACCTCAAATCGCTCTCGCGCATCCTCAACGACGTTTTTCTCCCCCATCGAAGCGTCGCGCACGTGCGCTCGTCTGTGGTGCTCGATCGCATCAAAGAGACGACGCGGCTGCCGCTCCGCCATCTTTCCGAGACCAAAGAATCAAGATCGGCCCGGCGCCGCGGCCGCGGCTAGCTCAAGCCACAAATCGTGACGCCTTCGGCGTCGTTTCTCAAAAGTGGCTGCGAATAAATGCACCAGCGTTACCGATCGCGCGGCGACCGGCTTCCAAATGGGCGTTCCAGAGAGGCCACGCGTGAATCATCCGGGGCCAAATCTCCAGCGTCACCGCCACCTCAGCAGCGCCGGCGGCCTCCGCGAAACGTGTGGCATCGCTGAGAAGTGTCTCGTCCGACCCCACCTGGACGAGCGCCGGCGGGAAACCTCTCAAGTCCGAGTAGAGCGGCGAGACCCGCGGGTCCTTCCGGTCAAGCTGAGTAGAAACATAGGCATCCGCCAATTCCTTGAGGTAAGACTTATGGATGAGCGGATCGACGGCGTCTTTGGTGCCAAGCGTCGCTCCCGACATCGTCAGATCGGTCCACGGCGACACGAGCCACGCGCACGCCGGCTGCTCGACGCCGGCTTCGCGCAGTTGGTTGATCAGCGCGATGGTCAGGCCGCCGCCGGCGCTGTCGCCTCCGACGGCAACGTGCGCCGCGGCGACGCCCGCGGTTTGCAAAAAGCGCCACGCCGTCATCGCATCGTCAAGCGCCGCCGGAAACGGATGCTCTGGAGCGAGTCGATAACCAACCGCGAGAGTGCGCGCGCCGGCCGCTCTTCCCGCCTCGGTCACCATGCGGCGATGGCTTAGAATGGACCCGGAGCAATAGCCGCCACCGTGAAAAAATAGCAGCACGCGGCTCGCATCGCTTCCAGGAGCGATCGACCATTCGCCAGGCACCCCTCCAAGATCGACCGCGGTGCATTTTATATCGTCAGCGATCGGCCAAACCGATCCGACCTCATCGAGACGCCCACGGCGTTCCGCCCATCCGACCGGTCGCGGCTTTGAAGTCAGCAACTTGCGAATTGCGTCTAATTTCACTCTCAGGCCATTTTCACTCTCAGGCATTTTCACTCTCAGGCATGGGCCTCACCTTTTATCGTGTCTCGCAAGCATGACGGAACTGCCGTGACAGAACCGTATGCGTAACCTTGATTGGTGTTTGCTTTCCGGAAAGGCCGCAACACAGCGCCGGCGGGCCCAGATATTTTATTTAATGCCTCGTTAAGTCTCCTCGGCGAGAGTGCCCCGAAACGGCACACCAGAACGTGTGCCGCAGGCAAAACCGCCGAGGAATTCATGGCAATCCTCATCGTCGATGACGATCCGGTGCAGTGTCGGCTCCTCGAGGGCATGCTGCAAAAATTCGGCTATGAGGTGGTTGCGCTCGACAATGGCGATGCCGCGCTGACGTTGCTCGCTGCCCCGGAGGGCGGGCGTATCGATTGCGTCATCCTCGATCTGGTGATGCCGAACCTCGACGGCCTTGGCGTGCTTGCCGGGCTACGCCAGGCGTCAATCAATGTGCCGGTGATCGTCCAGACCGCGCATGGCGGCATCGACAATGTCGTTTCGGCGATGCGCGCCGGCGCGGTGGACTTCGTGGTGAAGCCCGTCGGGGCCGAGCGCTTACAAGTGAGCCTGCGCAATGCGCTCAACACCAGTGCGCTCGAAGGTGAACTCGCCCGCATCCGGCACAGTCGCTCCGGCACACTGGGCTTCGCCGACATCATCACCAAGAGCGCGGCCGTGCACGCCGTGCTCCGTATGGCTGAAAAAGCCGCGACCTCTACTATCCCGGTCCTCGTCTCCGGTGAATCCGGTGTCGGCAAGGAGCTGATCGCGCGCGCGATCCATGGCTCGGGCGAACGGCGCGCAAAACCTTTCGTCGCGGTCAATTGTGGAGCCATGCCGGAAAACCTGGTCGAGTTCGATCCTGTTCGGACACGAAAAAGGATCGTTCACCGGCGCAACCGAGCGCCACATCGGCAAGTTCGTCGAAGCATCCGGCGGCACGCTGTTTCTTGATGAGGTCGGCGAACTGCCGTTGGCCGCCCAGGTCAAACTCTTGCGCTCCATTCAGGAAGGCGAAGTTGAGCCGGTCGGCGCGCGCAAGCCGGTGAAGGTCGACGTGAGGCTCGTTTCGGCGACCAATCGGGACCTGATCGCAGACGTCAAGCAGGGCCGTTTCCGCGAGGATCTGTTCTACCGGCTTCACGTCTTTCCGGTCACGGTGCCGCCGCTGCGCGAGCGGCCCGCGGATATTCCTGCGCTCGCCCGACATTTTCTGGCGCTCTTTGCGGCGGAGGAGGGAAAGCGAATCCGCCTGATCACGCCCGACGCGTTGCAACTGCTCACCGCCTTCCCCTGGCCCGGCAATATCCGTCAGCTTGAGAACGCGGTATTCCGTGCCGTTGTGCTTGCCGAAGGCGACAGCCTCGGCGTTGCGGAATTTCCGCAGATCACGGCTCACGTAACGGGATCGAGCGCCAGCCAGCCAAAAGCACAACACTGCAGTCGCTCGACGGAAGAGATCTCGCCGGATCCGCTTGCCGGGTTGGCGTTTGTCGATGACAGCGCGATGACATCCCTGGTCGCTTCGGCTCCTGCCTTGGCCGATACGCTGCCGCTGCTCGACGCAGAGGGGGAAGTGCGTCCGCTCGAACAGCTCGAGGCCGAGCTCATTCGGTACGCCGTTACCCATTACCGGGGTCAGATGTCGGAAGTGGCAAGACGCCTGCAAATCGGGCGTTCGACGCTATACCGCAAGCTGGAACTATTGGGCCTTCACGGTAACGATTGCGGCGACGGGAAGGCGGAGGCTGAAAGCGTGGCCGCGGAGAGACAGCCCCGCAAAATCGCGTGATTGCGCGCCACTTTGAGACTTGCGCGGCGACAAGTTCCGCCGCATCACGTAGGGTGTTTGGGAAGAGAACTTAACGGTTCGCAAAACGATCGGGGTGGGGGACGATCGTCTCCGATCCCGAGCTAGAGCTAACGCTGGTTTGAGCCAACGCTGGGCTGATCGCGGGCTCCACAGGAGAAATTGCAATGCCGGCCGTCCGTCTCAATCGGTTTCTCGCCTCAACTGCCCTTGTTGCTTTGCTTTCCGCCGGCGGCGCGCTGGCGGAACCGAAGGCCGGCATGAGCATGGACGCCGCGCCCGCCAGCCGCGACCCCTGACCAGGCGACGGCAAAGCCCGACGAATCGGCCGCCCAACCGGCTATGCCCGCAGAAACAACGCCTCCGGCCCCCGCGTCACCGGCCGCTGAAGCTCCGGCACCAAAGCCGCAAGCTGCATCCGGTGGAGATGAAGTGCCGACGACCGGCCACGGTCGATACGCCGTCTACGGCCACCTCGACTGAAGCAGTCCCTGCGCCCGGCCTCGACCCCCGCACCCACGCCGCCGCCCGCGGCTCCGCTACAGCGGTACCCGACGCAGACACCGCGGTGACAGACCAGCTGCACGAGCTTGCCAACGGCAAGTTTGACCGCATCCTCGGTGGCAAGAAAGGAACGAGCGACTTTCGAAGCGTTCTATTCCGGCCGCAGCTACGCGCCGCTCTGGGTTACCGACGGCAAAGCCAATGCACGCGCGAAGGCCGCAATCGCTTATCTCGGCCAGGTGGACGCCGACGGTCTCGATCCTGCCGACTATCCGACGCCGGATTTCGCATCACTGAAAGATCCGGCCGCTCTCGCGGAGGCCGAGCTCAAGTTGACGATGTCGGTCGTTACTTACGCGCATCACGCGCAAGTGGGGCGGGTGCATTGGACCCGCGTCAGCGGCGACATCTACTACGATCAGAAAGCGCCCAACCCAGCCGACGTTCTCGCCAAAGTCGCGCAGGCCGACGATGTCGGGAGTGCACTCGCGTCCTACGAGCCGCACGCTCCAGGCTACGTCGCGCTCAAGGCCAAGCTCGCCGAGCTCCGTGCCGGCAAGGAGGTCAGCGGCCAAACTTCGATCCCAAATGGGCCGGTGCTGAAGATCGGCATGCAGGACGACCGGGTACCGCTGCTGCGCGAGCGGCTCCATGTCACCGGTGACGGCACGACCTACGACAAGGCGCTCGCCGAGGCGGTCGCAAAGTATCAGCAGGAGCATGAACAAAAGTCCACCGGCATGCTGACGCCTGCGACGGTCGAAGCGCTCAACGGACGCAAGCCCGATCGGCCCATCGACACCATCATCGCCAATCTGGAGCGTTGGCGGTGGATGCCGCACGAACTCGGCAAAACCTACGTGATGGTCAATCTTCCCGATTTCACGTTACGCGTGGTGGAGAACGGCCATCAGCTCTGGATGACAAAGATCGTCGACGGCAAACCCAACCTGCCGACGCCGATCATGAGCGCGGAAATGAAGTACATCACGGTCAATCCGACCTGGAATGTGCCGCCGTCCATCATCGCCAAGGAATACATGCCGGTGCTGCGGCAAGATTCCACGGCGCTGGACCGCATGGGACTTAAAGTCACCACCAATGCGGACGGCATGGTGCACATCGCGCAACCGCCGGGCGAGAGAAACGCGCTTGGCCGCTTGCGGTTCAACTTCCCCAACAAATTCCTGGTGTATCAGCATGATACTCCGGAGAAACATCTGTTCGCGTACGACAAAAGAGCGTTCAGCCACGGCTGCATGCGCGTGCAGGATCCGGTGAAATATGCCGAAGTGTTGCTGTCGGTCGTGCGGCCACACGACAACTATACGCAAGAGCGCATTCGCTCGATGTTCGGAAGCAATGAAGTGGACATCCAGTTCCCGACATTGATCCCCGTGCATCTGACTTATCAGACCGCCTTCGTCGATGGCGACGGCAAGCTTGAATTCCGCGATGACGTTTACGGCCGCGACAAAGAGCTGCTAGCCATCCTAAAGGGTGACGAGCGCAAGGTTGCGGATATTCCGATCGAGCGCAGAGAAAACGTCGTTCGTCGCGAGCTCTTGGCAATGCCGGAGCAGTCAGTCGTTCTTCGGTGGACGCGGCGGCTTCAACGGCGGCGGCGGCGACTTCTTCTCGCGGCTATTCGGCGCCCCGCCGGTTCAACCGCAACCGCCGGCGACGACCTCGCGCAGGCGAGCGGCGTTGTCTCAATAAAAGAGTTTGAGTGAGTTGCGCGCGGGGCTCCCGTTCAAGTGAACGGGGGCCCCGCAGCATTTCTTATTTCCGTTTGCGGCGGGTCGATTTGGGCGCTGCTCGTCTTGCGTTTTTGCGAAGCTTCGCAGGAGCGACACGACGATTCTTTGCTCTACCCTTGATTTTCTTTTTCGCCGTTTTTGCCCGCGGCGCCGCGCGCTTTGACTTTGTCGCCGTCGTCGACTTCGCTTTATGGGCTGGCTTTGTCCGCCGCCTGGATGCAGGCTTGCGCGGTACTTTAGGCGCCTTTCGTTGCACGGTCTGTTGCGGCGGCTCCGAAGGTTCAATTCCCCGAAGTCCGGAAAAATACGCAACCATCGGCTCGAAATAGTTCGACTGCCAACCACCCTCTTCGTAGCTGCGTTGATCGTCCGGCACGTTGCTGTGCTCCAGCGTCAAGAGAGTGCCGTCGCCGAGCTCGGCGAGCACCACCGAGATGACTGAATCCTCGTGTTCGTCAGCGAACTCACTGGTGCGCCATGTTTGGACGATGCGCTCGCCCGGGACCAGCTCAAGATTGCGGCCGCTGATGTAACCGTCCCACGCGGACACCTCTGCCCCGACCTCATCGGACATGCGCGCCTCTGCGCCTGTCATCTCGGAATGTCCGAGACTATCGAGCCATGCCTCGTAGATTTCCTGAGGCGAAGCCGGGATCGTTGCAGTGAGCGTAAATGTATAGGCCATTGTTACCTCCTGCGGACGCGGGGATGTGAAAGATGGCAATCTTTCACGGTCCAAGCCACCAGTACAAGCCACCGGTGCAGCAAGCCAGTCACCGGTCCAAGCCAGCGCGGCCATCCTTGATGCTCGCGTTTATAGGTCCTGCGGATCGCGCGCAAATGACACGAAACCGACAAAGTCGCAGCACGCCCGGTAAGTGACCATCGGACGCTCGCTCCCGGTGCCAAGCAATCCGCTGTCGCCCGAACGGCACAGCGGCCGACGAAACGATTACCTGTGTGTAACGCCGTCCCCGCAATGTTGTAATTCGCCAGGTCGTCGGGCATGGTTACGGTTAACGCGATCGCTTAGGGGCCGGGGGTCGCAACGAAAACACTCAGGTTATCGACGTAACGCCGGCGGGGCGCTGCTGTGAGACTTGGCGTGCGAAAGAAGCTTGGCGTGCGAGAGGGGCTTCGCGTGCGAGACTTGGCGTCCATGGCTCTGTTTCGTGGTTTGCAGCGACGGGTTTGGCGGCAGTGGTGGCGTTAGCCGATGCTGGATGTTCTCGAAGCGATCGGGCGCGATGCGGATTGCTTTTGCGCGTGCCGGCCCGGCTTGGCATATTCGTACTGAGCGTATTGATCGCGGCCTGCGCGCTTGCGGCCTGCGCCGTTGGCCCCGACTACGTGCCGCCGGCGACCCCTGCGCCGACAACGTATAAGGAGCTAAAAGGCTGGAAAGTCGCCGCCCCGAGTGACGGGATTGGCCGCGGCGAATGGTGGTCGTTCTACCGCGACCCGAAGCTTGCTTTCCTGATCAAGCAGGTCGAGATCTCGAACCAAACAGTGGCTGCGGCAGCCGCAACCTATGAGCAGGCACGCGCCGTCATCCGGCAAGCGCAAGCGGCACTGCTTCCGACATTGACGGGGAGCTACACATTCACCCGCACGATGACCGGGCCGAAATCGCTGAGTAACCAGACGGGCAGCACAGCCGCCTTAGTCACCGGCAACCCGATCTACACGACGACGTACAATCCGCAGCTCTCCGCCAGCTGGGACATCGACGTTTGGGGCAAAGTGCGCCGCCAAATCGAAAGCAACGCCGCAGCCGCACAAGCCACGGCCGCCGATCTCGACAACGCCAAGCTATCGCAGCAGGCGATGCTGGCCACCGCCTACTTCAATCTGCGCGCTGCAGATTCATTGCGCGATCTCCTCGAATCGCACCGTTGACGAATACAACAAAACGCTCACCATCACGCGCAATCAATACAATGCAGGGTACGCCTCCGGTAACGGTTGCTGTACGATCGCAGACGTAGCCCTCGCTGAGGCCCTGGTTCTGAATACCGAATCGCAGGCGATCAACGTCGGCGTGCAGCGGGCGCAATTTGAGCATGCGATCGCGATGCTGATTGGCCGGCCGCCCGGCGAACTCACGATCGGCCGGCACCTGCTCACCGGCACGATCCCAAACATTCCGGTTGCGGTTCCATCGACGCTTGCTGGAGCGGCGGCCCGACATCGCCGCGGCCGAGCGAACCATGCAGGAACAAAACGCCCTGATCGGCGTCGCGGTGGCGGCCTTCTTTCCTGACATTAGCCTGTCCGGCGCTTTGGGATGGTTTGGTACCCATCCGTTGCCGTTCAATGTCGCCAACGAGGTGTGGTCGCTGGGCGCGGCCGGGACGCAAGTCGCTGTTCAATGGCGGACTTACCGCAGCGCAGGTTGACGCCGCGCGCGCCGCCTATTGGCAGAGCGTGGCCAATTATCGTCAAACCGTGCTCACCGCTTTTCAGGGCGTTGAAGATCAACTGATCGCCATCCGTCTGCTGACACAACAACTCGCCGTGCAGCAGAAAGCGGTTAAGGACGCACGCCAGGCAGTAGAGGTCTATTTGAATCAATTTCAGGCCGGGACAGTGGCGCTTACGACGGTCGTCACGGCGGAGATCACTTTGCTTGCCTATGAGGAAACCGAATTGACCATACGCCAGGATCTCTTCCTCGCGAGTGTCACTTTGATTGAGAATCTGGGCGGTGGTTGGGACACTACCTTGCTACCCACCAGAAAAGAGCTGGAGAAAGATTTCTCATTGTTGCCACAGCTTCCGCCTAACGAAGCTGGACCGCGGCTCGACCCCGCCTGGGGCCAAGCAACGCATTGATCTGCCTGAACTATCACGGTCCCCGGCGTGATTCTGCGCGGGACCAAAAAAGGGCGCCTTTAAGAGTGTTTTTGGTGGGCACGCGCGGCGAGCATCTGCGTACGGCTTAGTCAAACGTGCATTAGCGAATTTTCATTAGGAGAGGCCGACAGGCACCCGCTATAAGCTGCGGATATCCGGACGCTTTGAAGCGAATATGGACGAGCGAACGCGCAGAACGGATGATGAGGCGAAACCGGGTTTTCGCCCGGCGGTGCCAACACCGATCGTTGACCCGGCGGCGCCCCCGCCGGATCGTTAAAAGCCGGCGCAGCGGGCCGATTCGCATCATCGTCGGTCTCCTCGTCCTGATCGCCCTCGTTGCGGGGGCATACGGCTTGCTGCGATGGATTTATTCCGGCCAACCTGCGGGCGGGGCGCGCAGTCAATTTGCCGGCGCTCAATCGGTCGGTGCCGCAACCATCGGACAAGGCGACATTCGCGTCGTCGTAAATGCTCTCGGCACCGTTACGCCGATCGCGACTGTCACCGTGCAGACACAGATCAACGGTCAGTTGATGGAAGTCGGCTTCACCGAGGGGCAGCTTGTCCACGAGGGCGACTTTCTGGCGCAGATTGATCCCCGGCCGTACCAGCTGCTGCAATCTCAGTACGAAGGTCAACTCGCGCACGATCAGGGCTTGCTCGCCCAGGCGCAGGTCGATCTCGTCCGTTACCAGAAACTTGCCGAGCAGAATTCGATCGCCCGCCAGCAATATGAGGATCAGATCTACATCGTGCAGCAGTATCAGGGCACGGTGAAGCTCGATCAGGCGCAGGTCGATCAGCAGAAACTGAATGTCATTTATTGTCGCATCGTTTCTCCGGTCACCGGTCGCGTCGGACTTCGCTTGGTTGATCCGGGAAATTATGTGCAGACTTCCAACAGCACCGGGCTCGCCGTCGTCACCCAGATGCAGCCGATCACCGTGATCTTTCCGATCCCGGAAGACAATTTGCCGGACATCGTGCCGCAACTCAACGCCGGCGAGATTTTCCAGGTGGCGGCCTACGATCGCGCCAATGTCAAGTTGCTCTCGACCGGACGCGTGATAGCGCTCGACAGTCAGATCGACACCACCACAGGAACCGTCAAAGTCCGCGCCCAGTTTGACAATCCCGACTTCGCGCTGTTTCCCAATCAATTCGTCAACGCGCAATTGCTGATAAAGACGCTGCATGACATCGTCGTCGTTCCAACGGCAGCGATTCAACGCGGAGCGCCGGGCACTTACGTTTATGTGATCAACGCCGACAACACTGTTTCCGTGCGCCCCATCAAGATCGGCCCGACCGACGGCCCGATGGCGGCGGTCACTTCGGGACTTTCAGCGGGTGAACGGGTTGTGGTTGATGGTACCGATCGCTTGCGCGACGGCGCGCGCGTCACCATACCCGGCGCGCCCAGCGGCAATAATCGGCCGCCAGCGCAAGGTACTCATCCGCCCGGCGCGGTGCCGCAAGGATCAGAAAATTCGCAAAATCGGCGCAATAGCAACGGCCAATAGCGCATCTTCTAACGCAATGCGGGGCGGCGAGTGTAATTCCCCCACCCTCGCCTCTCCCAAATGCGGAAGCGGCAAAGGTCGGCGGCTGCAACGTTGAAACGATGCGATGAACGTCTCCGAACCCTTCATTTTGCGCCCGGTTGCGACGACGCTGCTGATGGCAGCGATCATGCTGTCCGGCATCGTCGCCTATACCTTCCTGCCGCTCTCTACCTTGCCCGAGGTCGACTACCCGACGATCCAGGTGCAGACGTTTTATCCCGGCGCCAGTCCCGAGGTGATGACGTCGTCGATTACCGCTCCGCTTGAGCGCCAGCTCGGACAGATGCCGGGATTGAATCAGATGACGTCGGCAAGTTCCGCCGGCGCCTCGGTGATCACGCTCCAGTTCGGCCTCGATCTGAGCCTCGACGTGGCCGAGCAGGAAGTCCAGGCCGCCATCAATGCCGCGAACAATCTGTTGCCGAGCGATCTGCCGATCCCGCCGGTTTACGCCAAGATCAACCCCGCCGACGCGCCGATCCTGACGCTTGCGGTCACTTCGAAAACCCTTTCGCTGACCCAGCTGGAAGATTTGAGTGAGACCCGGCTGGCGCAGAAGATTTCGCAGCTCACCGGCGTCGGACTGGTCAGCATCAGTGGCGGCCATCGCCCGGCGGTGCGGGTGCAGTTCAATCCGCAGTCACTCGCTGCCTACGGCCTCAACATCGACGATGTCCGCACATCGATCGGCAATTTCAACGTCAATATACCGAAAGGAAATTTCGACGGCCCCGCACAAGCCACAACGATCAACGCCAACGATCAGCTCGAGACCGCCGCGCAATACGCCAACACCATAATCGCCTACCGCAACGGCGGACCGGTCAGGCTCTCGGATGTAGCGAATGTCGTCAGCGGCGCGGAGAACGCCAAACTCGGCGCTTGGGCGAATACGACGCCGGCGATCCTGCTGAACGTTCAGCGGCAACCCGGCGCCAACATCATCCAGGTCGTCGACCGCATCAAGGCGCTGATGCCGCAGATCGTGTCCACGCTGCCGGCGGCCGTCGATGTCGGCGTTCTGAGTGACCGCACGGTAACAATTCGCGCGTCGGTGTCCGACGTGGAATTCGAACTCGCTCTGGCAATTGTCCTCGTCGTGGTGGTGATCTTCGTTTTCCTGCGAACCCTGCCCGGCACCATCATTCCGAGTTTGTCCGTGCCGTTGTCGCTCGTCGGCACACTCGGGGTGATGTACCTCCTGAATTTCAGTCTCGATAATCTGTCGCTGATGGCGCTGACCATCGCCACGGGATTCGTGGTCGATGACGCCATCGTGATGATCGAGAATATCGCTCGATACGTCGAAGACGGCATGCATCCCGTAGAGGCCGCGCTGCGCGGCTCGGCGCAGATCGGCTTCACCATCATCTCATTGACCATCTCGCTGATCGCGGTGCTGATACCGTTGCTTTTCATGGGCGATGTGGTTGGCCGCCTGTTCCACGAGTTCGCGATTACGCTTGCGGTCACGATCGTCATCTCCGCCGTTGTTTCGTTGACGCTGGTGCCGATGATGTGCGCCAAGCTGATCCGGCATCACAGCGAGGCCGAGCGATCAAGCTTCGATATCCATGCCGAACGCGCCTTCGATGCGCTCATCGCGCTCTACGGCTCGGGCGCTCAGATTGGGTATTGGACCGGCAACCGCTGACGCTCGCGGTCGCAATTCTGACGCTCGGCGTCACAGTGCTCCTCTACATCATGATCCCGAAGGGATTCTTCCCGGTGCAGGACACCGGGATGATCCAGGGCATCTCGGAGGCCTCGCAGAGCATTTCGTACTCGGCGATGGCTACGCTGCAGAATCGAGGTCGCCGAAGCGATCCTCAAGGATCCTGACGTCCAGGGCTTGAGTTCATTCATCGGCGTCGACGGCACCAATCAGACGCAGAATACCGGCCGTTTCCTGATCAACTTGAAGCCGCACGACGAGCGCAGTCTTACCGCGACGCAGATCATGCGGCGCATCCAGAAGGAGATCTCCGGCATCGTCGGCATTACTCTTTACATGCAGCCGGTGCAGGACCTGACCATCGACGCCACCATCAGCCGCGCCCCCTATCACTTCGTGCTCGAGGACGCCAACCCAACCGAATTCAACGCCTGGGTTCCGCGGCTGGTGGATCGCCTCAGTCAACTGCCGCAGATCACCGACGTTGCCAGCGACCTGCAGCAACAAGGACTGGCGCTCGACATCGTCATCGACCGCGCCACCGCCGCACGCTTTGGGATCACGCCCGCGACCGTCGACAATGCGCTGTACGACGCGTTCGGCCAGCGCATCATCTCAACCATTTATACTCAGTCGAACCAGTACCGCGTGATCATGGAGGTCGATCCGGCGCTGCAGACCTCGCTCAAGGGTCTGTCGATGATCTACCTGCCATCGTCGTCATCGACAACGAACGGGCAAGTGCCGCTTTCTGCAATCGTGCATGTCGAGCAGCGCAACGGCCCGCTGCTGGTCACGCATTTCGGGCAGTTGCCCGCGACGACCATCTCATTCAACACCGCACCGGGCGTTTCGCTGGGCGCGGCGGTCGACGCAATCGAACAAACCGAGCATGATCTCGGCCTTCCCATAAGCTTCACGACGGCTTTCCAGGGCACCGCGGCGGCATTTCAATCTTCGCTGCTCAATGAAGTGTTTCTCATCATCGCAGCCGTTGTGGCGATGTATATCGTGCTCGGCGTTCTCTATGAGAGCTTCGTCCACCCGATTACCATCCTCTCGACGTTGCCGTCGGCCGGCGTCGGTGCGCTGCTGTCGCTGATGCTGCTGCACTACGACCTCGATATCATCGCGATTATCGGCATCATTCTTCTGATCGGCATCGTCAAGAAAAACGCGATCATGATGATCGACTTCGCGCTGGAGGCGGAGCGCGTCGAAGGACTGCCGCCGGAGCGAGGCGATCTATCAGGCCTGCCTGCTGCGATTCCGGCCGATCATGATGACGACGATGGCGGCGATTCTCGGCGCGCTGCCGTTGATGGTTGGAACCGGCACCGGCTCCGAGCTGCGCCAGCCGCTGGGCATAGCCATCATCGGCGGCCTGATCTTCAGCCAGCTGCTGACGCTCTTCACCACACCGGTGATCTATCTGTACTTCGACCGCCTGGCGGTGCGTCTCACCGGGCGGCGCCCGGCGAATCCACTGGCGCCGCGCGACGAGCCGGCCGAATGAACATTTCCGCCCCGTTCATTTCCCGGCGTGTGGCAACCACTTTGCTGACGCTCGGCATTGCCATCGCCGGCTTCCTCGGATTTTCCAGGCTGCCGGTATCGCCGCTGCCGCAAGTCGATTTTCCGACGATTTCCGTAACGGCGTCGCTGCCCGGCGCCAGCCCCGAACACTGTAGCGACCAGCGTCGCCGAGCCGCTTGAGCGCCATCTCGGGCAGATCGCCGACGTCAGCGAAATGACGTCGCAAAGCGGGATCGGACAGGCCCGCATTACGCTGCAGTTCGACATCACCCGCGATATCGACGGCGCCGCGCGCGATGTCGAGGCAGCGATCAACGCCGCGCGCGCCGATCTGCCGGCCAACCTTCCCAGCAATCCGACCTACCGCAAAGTCAATCCCGCCGACGCACCGATCCTTATTCTGGCGCTGACCTCAAAAACGATGACGCAAGGCCAGATGTATGACGCTGCGAGCAACATCCTGGCCCAGCGGCTTTCGCAGCTCAGCGGCATCGGCAACGTCATCCTCGGCGGCTCGACGTTGCCCGCGGTTCGCGTCGAGCTCAACTCGCAGGCGCTTTACAAGTATGGCATCGGCCTCGAAGACGTGCGCGCGGCTTTGGCTTCCGCCAATGCCAACAGTCCGAAGGGCACCATCGACGACGGCAATCGCCGGTTTCAGATCTACACCAACGACCAGGCCAACGTCGCGGCGGACTACGCACCGCTGGTCATCGCCTATCGCAACGGCGCGGCGGTCCGCCTGTCGGACATCGCCGACGTAAACGACTCGGTTCAAGACGTACGCAATCTCGGCATGGCCAATGGCCAGCCCTCGGTGCTCGTCATCCTTTACCGCCAGCCGAACGCCAACATCATCGAGACCATCGACAATGTAACGGCCGAGCTGCCGCATTTGGAAGCGGCGATGCCGGCCGATATGAACGTGACCGTCGCCATCGACCGCAGCACCACGATCCGAGCGTCGCTTGCACGATACCGAAGCTGACGCTGGTCATGTCGATTTTCCTGGTGACGATCGTCGTCTATCTGTTTCTGCGCAACATCCGGGCCACGATCATCCCCGCCGTTGCGGTGCCGGTTTCGATCGTCGGCACCTTTGGCGTGATGTACCTGTTCGGCTACAGCCTCGACCTGCTGTCGCTGATGGCGCTCACCATCGCCACCGGTTTCGTCGTCGATGACGCCATCGTCGTTCTGGAAAACATTTCCCGGCACATGGATGACGGAACGCCGCCGATGGAGGCCGCCTTTCGCGGCGCTCGCGAAGTCGGCTTCACCGTCATGTCCATCAGCTTCTCGCTGATCGCGGTGTTCCTTCCGATCTTGCTGATGGGCGGCATCCTCGGGCGCCTGTTCCGCGAGTTTACCGTCACGCTGTCGGTTGCCATTCTTATATCGCTTGGCCATCTCGCTCACCACCACACCGATGATGTGCGGGCTGTTGCTGCGCCCGCGGCCGGCGCGCCAGCGCGAAGACGAACAGCGCACCGGCCTCTTCTCGCACGTGCGCAACTTCTACTCGTGGTCGCTGGGCTGGGCGCTGCGGCATCGCGCCCTGGTATTGCTGATTTTCATCGCCACGATCTGCCTGAACGTGGAACTCTACATTTTTGTTCCGAAGGGGTTCTTCCCGCAGCAGGACACCGGACGGATGGTCGGCTCGCTGCAGGCCGATCAAAGTATTTCGTTCCAGATGATGAGCCAAAAGCTGCGGCAGATGATGCGCATCGTACAGCAGGATCCGGCGGTGCAGAACGTCGTCGGCTATACCGGAGTCGGCAGCGGCGGCGGCTATGCGCAGATCAACACCGGCAACGTCTTCGCTTCGCTCAAACCGCTGTCCCAGCGAAACCTGTCGGTGGATCAGGTCATCGCGCGGCTGCGGCCGAAGCTTGCCCAAGTCTCCGGCGGCCGCCTGTATCTCGCCGCCGTCCAGGATTTGC
The DNA here is from genome assembly GCA_963727325.1 of uncultured Alphaproteobacteria bacterium. Taxonomy (GTDB): domain Bacteria; phylum Pseudomonadota; class Alphaproteobacteria; order Rhizobiales; family Xanthobacteraceae; genus BOG-931. Next base: position 227,225 of record CAVSFV010000010.1, on the reverse strand, counting down.
GCGCCGGAGGCCGCCAGAGCAACGCGCAGTACCAGTACACGCTGCAATCTGAAAATGTGCAGGACCTCTATGAATGGACGCCAAAGCTGGTCGACGCGCTGGAGCACAATTCAGTCCTGACGGACGTAAGTTCCGATCAGCAGCAGCGCGGGCTGGAAACCTATGTCGACATCGACCGCGACACCACCGCACGTCTCGGCGTCAGCCCGCTGCAAATCGATAACACGCTCTATGACGCCTTCGGGCAACGCCAGGTCTCTGTCATCTACAGCGCCATCAATCAGTATCACGTGGTGATGGAAATCGACCCGCGCTACACCCAGTATCCGGATTCATTGCGCGATGTTTACGTGTCGATCTCCGGGCGCTACGCCCCCCGGCACTTCGACCACCAATGCACCGGGCGGGACGGTCACTCCGGCAACAACGGACGGCACCGTCGCCACCTCACTTGGCGGTGCCATCCGCGTCCGGCACCTCATCATCGACCACAACATCAAGCTCAACCGCTTCGGCAGCTCGGCGAACGCGATTGCAGCGCGCAACGCGGCAATCAATGCGCTCGCCAACACCGGTCACGGTTCGACGTCCGCCGGAGCGGCGGTTTCCACCACGAAGGAGACCATGATTCCGCTGGCGGCTGTCACCCATTACCGACCGAGCCACACGCCGTTGTCGGTCAATCACCAGGGCCTGTTCGTCGCCTCAACCATGTCGTTCAATTTGCAACCGGGTAAATCGCTCGGCGAGGCAGCGGAGGAGATCAATGCCGCCATTGCCCGCATTCACATGCCGAGCACGGTGCGCGGCACGCTGGCCGGCACCGCGCAGTTGTTTCAGCAGTCGTTGTCCAAAGAGCCGATCCTCATCCTCACCGCGATTGCCGCCGTCTATATTCTTCTCGGCGTGCTCTATGAAAGCTACGTTCATCCGATCACAATTCTCTCGACATTGCCGTCGGCCGGCGTGGGCGCGCTCGCGACGTTGATGGTGTGCCGCACCGAATTCGACATCATCGGACTGATCGCGGTGATCCTCCTGATCGGCATCGTCAAAAAGAACGCAATCATGATGATCGACTTCGCTATCGAAGCGAAGCGGGCGCGCAATTTAAGCTCTTACGACGCCATTTTCGAAGCCTGTCTGCTTCGCCTTCGTCCGATCCTGATGACGACCTCGGCGGCGATACTTGGCGCCATACCGCTGGCGCTGAGTTTCGGCAATGGCGGAGAAATACGCCGGCCGCTCGGCATTGCGATCGTGGGTGGGCTTGTCATCAGCCAAATACTGACGCTTTACACGACGCCGGTGCTTTATCTGTACCTCGACCGTCTCAGCGAATGGTGGTCGCGGTTGCGGCCGGCCTTGCCGCGACCGCAACCGCCGGCTTCTGACCCTCGCCCTGCTGAATAAATCTGCTTCAGCTTAAGTCCGTGCGGTGTTCGCGAGAGGGCAAGCCCTCTTCACCGAATGTAAGATTGGCCGGCGGCTGTAGCAGCAGGGAACCGTCCAGCGCCAGCGCTGCCGGGGGGAGCGCGGCGCGCAGGCGCCTGATCTCGGCATGATCATGGGCGATGGCCGGCGCCCTGTAACCATCGTCAACGGCAGGATCTGCTTCCAGGAGCGCGATGTCGTGCTCCAGTTCGTAAACGGCCTGGTGGGTCGCCCAATAATGGCCGTGCTCCCGATGCCAACGCTGACCCGCATCCGCCGGCAATCCGGAGACCGTCAGCCACAGACCGCACATGCGAAAATCGAAAGCCTGCTCGTCATGGCCGTTCGTCCCACAGATCTGGTGATGATAGACGCAGCGGCGTACGAAAGAAAAGCCCCGGCCAGTCTTGGTGCCGGCCAGCGATCCGAAGGGTTGCACCGTCGCCAATCGGCTGCGGAGACGGTAGACAGGCATTCGCACAGTTGCGTCCTCAATTACGTTCTCAACCAGGAGCCAAACCCGCATGAGCGAACGCTACTTTGAGGATTTCGCCGTCGGAGAGGTCTTCAAGCCCAGCGGGCGGGTGCGCGTCGAGAAGGACGAGATTATCGCGTTTGCGAAAAAGTTCGATCCGCAGTTCTTTCATCTCGATGAGGAAGCGGCTCGCAAATCCATTTTCGGCCGGCTGGTGGCGAGCGGCTGGCACACCGCTGCAATGACCATGAGTCTTGTTGCGCGCAGTGAATACAGGTCCGCCGGCGGCACCATAGGCATGGGCTTTGAGGACATGCGCTGGCCGGCTCCAGTCTACCCCGGCGACGAGTTGCGAATCGAAACCGAAGTTCTCGAGATGCGGGCATCGAAGTCGCGGCCCGATCGCGGAGTCGATGAAGTTGCGAACGCGTACGCTCAACCAGAACGACGAAGCGGTGCAAGAACTTGTCGCCTACGCTATGGTGCCGCGACGGTCGAAAGTCGAAGAGGTGTAGGATGCCGACATTCCGGATTGAACGAGGCGGGCTGGCTTCGGGGAGAAACACGAATGCGCATTGCGGCACTGTCCGGCTGGACCAGCGAACAAAAACATGTGGTCGCGGCCGGCTTCCTGGGATGGACGCTCGATGCCTTCGACTTCTTCCTCATGGTATTCGTGCTTCGCGATGTCGCCAAGGAATTCCGGCGTGATCCCGGTGCATTTGAACGAATTGTCGCCGGATGAAGCGCGCGGAACGTTTCCGGGGGTTACCTACCAGATTGGTAATTTGATCGCGTCGGCCAACGCCACGCTGCAAGCGGCAATCGCGGCGTATTACGGCGGCAGTTATGCCTTCGCGCTTCGCGGTCGTGGCCGGCGTGGTGGCGATTGCAATCGTTATTCTCACCGCTTTCGGAACGGAAGCCAAAGGCGTGGCGTTCGGAACTGCCGCCGCAAATCCGATGCGTTCGTCGGGCTGACGCCGAAGGCACCGCGCCAATGAGTGCCCCATCACCGAGAATCATCGAAACCGCGCTGAGCGGCTACGAGCTTTTGAACGATCCGCTCCTGAATAAGGGCACGGCGTTCACCGATAGCGAACGCGACCTGTTCGACCTGCATGGTCTCCTGCCGCCCTATGTGACCTCGCTCGATTTGCAGGTCGAGCGGCGGCTCGACGCCTTTCGCGGGCCCGGCACCGACCTGCAGAAGTACGTCTTTCTGCGCGGCACGCAGGACACCAATGAAACGCTGTTCTACGCGTTGCTGACCCGACACATCGAAGAACTGATGCCGACGGTCTATACGCCGACCGTAGGCCTCGGTTGTCAGCAGTTCAGTCGCATCTTTCGCAAGCCCCGCGGTTTGTTCCTGAGTTTCCCGCTCAAGGACCGCATCGGCCGCATCCTCGCCAATCCGCGCTTCGATGGCGTCGAAGCCATCGTCGTCAGCGATGGTGAGCGCATCCTCGGCCTTGGCGATCAAGGCGCCGGCGGGATGGGCATTCCGATCGGCAAGCTCGCGCTATACACCGCTTGCGCCGGTCTTCATCCCTCGACGACACTGCCCGTCCTGCTCGATGTCGGCACCGACAATCGTGCGCTACTCGCCGATCCGCTTTACATCGGCTGGCGGCATGAACGCGTGCGCGGTCCAGCCTACGACGAATTCGTCGCGGCGTTCGTGGACGCGGTGAGCGCACGATGGCCGCACGTGCTGCTGCACTGGGAGGATTTCGCCTTTGGCAACGCCAACCGCCTGCTCGCAAAATATCGTGACCGTCTATGCAGCTATAACGACGACATTCAGGGCACAGCCGCCATCGCCGTCGGCACCATCCTGAGCGCCATTAACGTCACCGGCGTGCCCGCTCACCGACCAGCGCATTGCGGTGCTTGGCGCCGGCTCGGCAGGCACCGGGATTTGCGCGCTGTTGCTGCGCGCGATGGTCGAGGCGGGCGCGACGGAGAATGACGCGCGCGGCCGCTTTTATCTGGTTGATCGGGAAGGCCTGCTGATGGAGGGCATGAACGGCTTGCAGCCGTTTCAGGCGCAAGTTCGCTCAGAGCCGTGATCGCATCGCCTCGTGGCCGCTGAAATCCACAAATCGGATCGGACTGGACGAAGTCGTCGCCAATGGGCACCCGACCGTGCTGATCGGCACGTCCGGACAAGCTCATTCCTTTTCAGAGCAGGTGGTCCGGACAATGGCCGCCCATGTTGCAGCGACCGGTGATTTTTCCACTGTCGAATCCGACAGAACGGAGCGAGGCAACACCCGCGGAATTATTGGCCTGGACGGAAGGACGCGCCGTCATTGGTACCGGCAGCCCGTTTCCGCCAATGACGCGCGACGGCCGCACGTTCCGGATCGACCAAACAAACAACGCCTACGTCTATCCGGGCATTGGGCTTGGGCGCCATCGCCGTAAAGGCGCGGCGGATTTCAGACGGTATGTTTCTCGCCGCCGCGCGCACGATCGCCGACCTCTCACCGGCTAAAAAAGATCCGCGTGCCAACCTTTTGCCGCCGCTCGCCGAAATCAGGAAAGTCTCGCTTGCGGTGGCGATTTCGGTCGCCAGGCAAGCCCAAAGTGAGGGGCTTGCGCAACCCGGCTTGGATCAGGATCTCACCGATGCAGTGACGTCCCTGATGTGGGAGCCAGTGTATGCGACTCTCCGGCGCCGTTCCCCGGCGCAAATGCACTGAGCCTGCCGCGAAAGCGCCGAGCCATGCTTTAAAGGCAAACATCCACGACGGCTGACCGCCCGCGCGGTCGTCGCAACGACCGCGCGCCGCAGCGTCAGCGCTTCAATCGCCGGCGAAGCTTGTTACCGGCAAACCCAGACGTAGCCAATGGGCGACGGCCGCCAGCATTCGCCGACGCCGTAAGCATACCAGCGGCCGTGCCAATAGTGCCGGCCAGCGCCGTACCAGTAACCGCCGTGATAATAGCCACCGTAGCGCCATCGGCCGCAACGGTAACAATACACCTGCTGGACGTCGGACACGTCAGCGGCGGCGCCGACGATCGGTTGCGGGCTCGCCGGAATTGCATTCGCCAGATTGTTGCCGCCGAAGCCGACGACCGCGGCGATCGCAAGCGAAAGCCAAAAAATTCTACGCATGGATGATCCTTGTATATGTGTCCTTACCACTTGGGCACTCTGGCTGGCCCGCACGACAATTGCAAGAAGCCGGCAGTTGAGTTTTCAAGGCTGCTAATGCCCGCTCTCCGGCGCCAACGCTGACGATCGCGCAGGCAGCAAGCAACCGTCTGGCCGCCGATGGCGACCTTTCGCTGATCGCCTAGTGCCCTGCCATGTGACGGCCGATCTCGGTCAGGTCGGCCTCACTGGCGCGTGTCTCGTAGACGATTTCGCCGTGGAAGATCACGACCAGCCGGTCGGCAAGTTCTAAAAGCTCGTCGAGGTCCTCGCTCACCAAGAGCACGGCCGCCCCGCGGTTGCGCGCCGCCATGATCTCGGCGTGGATTTGCGCCACCGCGGCGAAGTCGAGGCCAAAGCAAGGATTGGCAGCGACCAGAATATCGACTTCGCCGGCGAGCTCGCGCGCGAGCACCGTGCGCTGCACGTTGCCGCCGGACAGTTCGCCGATCGCAGTATCGTCGGAGCGCGTCTTGATTTTGTAGCGCTCGATCTTGCGCAAAGCATTTTCGTGGAATTGTGCGCGATTGAGCCACCAGCCGCCGATAGCAAACGGGGCGCGGTCGAACTCACGAAAGGCGAGATTATCAGCCACGCTCATGCGCGCAACGCAGGCGTTCTTGAGCGGCTCCTCGGGGAGCACCGACAGGTGGTTGTGCCGCATCTCCCGGCGGCTGGCATGATAAAGCTCGCCCTGCAGATAAATCTTGCCACTCTCGGCCTCGCGCTGGCCGGCGAGGACTTCGATGAGCTGGCGCTGCCCGTTGCCGGAAACGCCGGCAACGCCGACAATCTCGCCGCCGCGGATCGAAAGCGATACGTCGCGCACGGCCGGCTGGCCGCCGTCGTCGAGCGCGTTCAACTTCTGTATGTCGAGCCGCATTTTCCCGAACTCGCCAGTGCGCGGCGGCTGCACCGTCAATTCCTCGGCGCCGATCATGGTGCGCGCCATGGCGTCGGGGCTTAAATCCTTGACCAGACCGTGCCCGGCCAGTTTGCCGCGACGCAGGATGGTCACTTCGTCGGCGAACGCCATGACCTCACGGAATTTGTGCGTGATCATCAGGATGGTCAGGGCACCGCCCGCTACCATGTCGCGCAGCATGCCGAGCACTTCGTCGGCTTCGCCGGGCGTGAGAACCGAGGTCGGCTCGTCGAGGATGAGAAATCGCCGCTGCAGATAAAGCTGCTTGAGGATTTCGCACTTCTGCCGCTCGCCGGCGGAAATCGCCGAGACTTTGGCGTTAAGCGGGACGCGAAACGGCATCCGCGACAGAAATTCTTCCAGCGTTTTGCGCTCGCGCGTCCAATCCACCACCGCCGGCACATGGTCGCGCGCCAGCACAAAGTTTTCCGCAACAGTCATCGCCGGTACCGACGTGAAGTGCTGATAGACCATGCCGAGGCCGAGCGCATGCGCGGCGCGCGGATTGCCGATGACCTCCTGCCGCTCGTCGATGATCAGCTCGCCGGCATCGGCCTGGTAATAGCCCATGATGCATTTGACGAGCGTCGACTTTCCGGCGCCGTTCTCGCCCAGGAGCGCGTGGAATGTGCCGGATCTGACTTTCAGCGAAACCTGGTCAAGCGCCGCGAACTCGCCGAAGCGCTTGGTCATGTTGATCGCTTCGATCCCGAATGTCTTTTTGCCGGCAGTATGCGACGGAAGCCCGCCGGGCGGGATCAGCGTAGCCAGTTCGCTCACGCAATAACCTCGATGAACTTGGCCGAATCCGACACCGCGCCGAACACACCGCCCTGCATCTTGATCATTTTGATGGCGTGCTCATGGTTGCTTCGGTCGGTAGCCCCGCAGCAATCCTCCAGCAGCAGACATTCAAAGCCGCGATCGTTGGCCTCGCGCATGGTGGTGTGCACGCACACGTCGGTGGTGATTCCGGTCAGAACGATGTTCTCGATGCCCTGCAGGCGCAACATCAGTTCGAGATCGGTGGCGCAAAACGAGCCTTTGCCCGGCTTGTCGATGATCGGCTCGCCCTCGCGTGGCGCCAATTCAGCGATGATGTCCCAGCCAGGCTCGCCGCGGACCAGAATACGGCCGCAGGGTCCCGGATCGCCGATGCCCGCGCCGATCTGACGCGAGCGCCAGCGCTTGTTGGCCGGCAAGTCGGCAAGATCGGGACGATGGCCCTCGCGCGTGTGGATGACATGAAAGCCGTTGGCCCGCGCCGCCGCGAGCGTGCGCTTGATCGGTTCGATCGGCGCGCGCGTCAACGACAGATCGTAACCCATCTTGTCGACATAGCCGCCGACGCCGCAGAAGTCGGTCTGCATATCGATAATGATGAGCGCGGTGTTTTCCGGCCGCAGATCGCCGTTGTAAGGCCACAGATAGGGGTCGGCGGCGACGTAGCGCTCCGCCGTACTGCTCTCTTTGCGCGCGACTTGTTGCATGACTTACCTCGTAATCGACAGCTCGGCGGGTGCACCGATCAGCGTGCGCTTCGGCGAACAGGTTGCGATCATGATCAGCAGAGTGAGAATGTAAGGCGCGGCGTTGAACAAATGATAGCCGTGGCTGTAGCCGACCGATTGCAGCGCCGGTCCGAGCGCAGCGGCGCCGCCAAACAGGATCGAGGCGCGCAAGGCACAGCATCGGATTCCAGCGAGCGAAGATGACGAGCGCCACCGCGGTGATGCCTTGGCCGCTGGACAATCCCTCGTTCCAGCTGCCGGGATAATAGAGCGACAGGAACGAACCGCCGATGCCGCCGAGAAAGCCGCCAAACATGGTGGCGCGCAGGCGAATGAAATTAACCGAGTAGCCCATCGCCAACGCCGCATCGGCGCTTTCGCCGGCGGTGCGGATAATCAGGCCCCACCGTGTCGTGCGCAGCGCCCAGACCAGAATCGGCGCCAGCACGACGCCGATGATAAAGAACGCGTTGATGCGCAAGGCAGCGCGAAGCTGCGGAATATCGCTCCACCAGCCGAGATCGATCGACGGCAGCCGCGGCGCGGTCGGCTCGATCAGCGGCTTGCCGAGATAGAAGGCAAGCCCGACACCGAACAGCATGAGGGCGATGCCGACGGCAATATCGTTGACACGCGGCAGCCCGCAGATGCCGGCGTGGATCGCGCCCATGCCGGCACCCGTGACGCCCGCGGCAAGCACGCCGAGCCACGGCGAACCGGTGAGATACGACACCCCATAGCCGGCCATCGCGCCCATGACGAGCGTGCCCTCGAGGCCGAGATTGATGCGGCCGCTGCGCTCGGTGATGCATTCGCCAAGGCTGACGAAGATAAACGGCGTCGAGACTCGTATTGCGCCGCCAAGCACAGCGACCGGCACCGTCCACAATCCGATATCCCCGGGACCGGCCATGGTCAGTTGGCCTTTCCCTTGAACAAGGACCAGCGCCCGTAGAGCGTGTCGCTCGCCAGCACCATCACGAAAATCATGCCCTCCAGCACCAGGACCGACGCATCCGGCAATCCCAGCCGCCGCTGCAGCAGGCCGCCGCTGGCGCCGATGCCGCCGAGCAGGATCGCCACCGGAATAATCGCCAGCGGATTCTGCCGGGCGAGGAACGCGACCAGAATGCCGGCGAAGCCGTAGCCCGCAGCCAGATTGGCGTTAACGCGGCCTTGCACGGCGGCAACTTCCATCATGCCGGCCAGCCCGGCTGCGGCGCCGGCAAGAAAGCAGATGATGAGAATGAGCTTGCCGACGCTCAGGCCCACGACCCTGGCAGCGCGGATGTTGCCGCCGGCGACGCGCGCCGCGAAGCCGAACACGGTGTGATAGATCAGGATGTAGGAGAGAATGGCGGCGATGATGCCAAATACAAAACCCCAGTGCACATCCATGCCGGGAATGCTGCCAATCATGTTGGCGGCGCCGATCTCCGGCGTTGAGGGCTTATTGAGGCTGGTCGGGTCACGCATCGGGCCCTTCGACCAAAAAGTTGAGGATCGCGAGCGCGATATAGACGAGCAACAAGCTCGAAATCGTTTCGTTGACGCCGCGATACTGACGGAGCGCGCCGGATAGCATGATCCAGAGTCCGCCGCCGATCATGCCGGCGCACGCCATGGCGACGTCGACGACGAGCGGCGGCGCGCCTTGCAATGCGAGCGCCGCGCTTGTCGCCGTCAGCGCGCCGATCAAGAGCGCGCCCTCCCCGCCGATGATCACCATGCCGAGTTGCGCCGGCAGCGCCGTGCACAACGCGGTCAGGATGAGCGGAGCGGCGCGCGTCAGGGTGTTCTGCCAGGAGAACCAGGTGCCGAACGCGCCTTGATACATATAGAAATAGAGGTCGAGCGGGTTCTTCCCGAACAGCGCGACAAAGATGCCAAACAGAACGAGCGAACCCGCCAAGGCGAGCGCGGGGATGACGATATACTCCGCCGCGCCGCCGATTTTCTGGCCATAGGCCGGCAAATGTAGAAGCGCGCCGAGCCCCGATGGAGCTACTGGCGCGCCAACATCAGCTTTCACGAAGTCGCTCCGATGACACCGTCGACCAGATAATCCATCTTCTCCAGCTCGGGATCGGTCTGGCCGCGGGAGACGCCGGAAGCGATGACGGTCTTGCCCTTGTTATCGGCGATCGGCCCTTTGAAGATGACGTACGTGCCGGCGGTCAGTGCCGCCTTGACCTCGTCGGCCTGTTTGCGCGCGGCCTCCGACACCATCGGGCCGTAGGGCGACACTTTCACCAGCCCCTCTTTCAGGCCGCCGCGGTAGAAGTTCGGAATGGTTTCGCCGGAGGTGAACATCTTGGCAAACCGCGGATAGAGCACTTCCCAGTTCCACTCGGCGCCCGTGAGATACGCTTTTGGGGCGAGCACCGCCTGATTGACGTGATAGCCGCCGACCATGGCACCGCGGCGCGCGGCGTTTTCCACCACCGTCTTCGGACCGTCGACATGGCAGGTGACGACGTCGACGCCCTGATCGATAAGGCTGTTGGTCGCCTCGGCCTCTTTGACTGGCATCGACCAGTCACCCGTGAAGATCACCTGCAAGGTGACCTTCGGATTGGCAAGCTTGGCGCCCATCGTAAAGGCATTGATGTTGCGCAGCACTTGCGGGATCGGCTTGGCGGCGACGAAGCCAAGCTTGCCGGTCTTCGTCATGTGGCCGGCGACGACGCCGCTGACGTACTGGGCCTCGTCGATATAGCCGAAATAGCTGCCGGCGTTCTTCGGATCCTTTTCGGACCACAGACCACCGCAGTGCTCGAAGCGAAGCTTCGGGTATTTCGCCGCCATCTTGAGCATGTGGGGATTGTAGTAGCCGAAGGAGGTCGGGAATAAGAGCGTCGCACCGTCGAGATTGATCATCGACTCCATAGTCTTTTCGACCGCGTCGGTCTCCGGCACCTTCTCTTCTTCGACGACCTTGATGCCCGGCACCTTTTTCAGGGCGGCCGCGCCGGCAGCATGGGCCTGGTTGTAGCCGTAGTCGTCGCGCGATCCGACGTAGATGAAGCCAATGGTGGTGTCCGCGGCGAAGGCTTGGCGCAACGGCAACGCAGTGCCAACGGCCAATGCAGCCGTGCCTTGCAGAACGTGGCGGCGCGAAAGTTTGTCGAAATTCATTGCGTGCTCCCTGGATATGCAGGCGAGCGCCGGAGGCGCCGCTGCTTGGCTGGCCATCAGGACTGATGGGCATTCTTCAATTGCCGATCAGCGACTTCGCAAGGCTCGTGCCAGCGTTGAGAATTTAATGTCACAGGCCGATCTATCTGAAATATCAGCGCAATCTCGAAGGGCTAGGATTTGGGCACAAAACCGGTGGCAATCCAGGCTGGCGTCTGCTTAAAAACTAGGCAAAATTCCAATGGCGTGCGGACGTCAAATTTTTCGGCGGGTCGCGGGGGTTGGAGCCGACGCCGAACGTTTACGCCTGCGCTGCGGTCCAAAGATCCAAGGAGCGCGCGCGCTCGATCAGCATCGAACGAATTGCAGTGAACACGTCGTCGAACGCCGGCCGCCGGTAGTCCCATTTGGGGTCGGCCGAAAGCGGCACCATGACCATGGTCGCGTTCGCCTCGAACAACAAAATGTCGCCGGCGGCGTTGATCGCAAAATCGACCCCGCAATAATCGAGATCAAGCGCCGCGTTGATGCGCTGCAGCCCCGCCATGCCGCGCGCTCCGACAAAACTACCAAGGTCCGTGAGAAATGCCGCGTCCTTGGCACGGTGCTCGGCGGATTCAGCCATATCGGCGCGGAAGTAGTGCACCTTCCAATTGCGCGAGATCGCCAGATGCAGCGGATAGATCTTGCGGTCGATAATCATGACGCGGCATTTGCGAAAGAAACCCTCGCTGTCGCGCGCATCGAGCTGCTCGATCAGGCACAAATCATCGCCGGGAAATTTCGCTGCCGCAGACTTCAAGTCGTGCAGATTGTCGACGCGTTCGAAAAAAATGCCGGTGTGAAACCCGAGCGCGCGGACGAGAAACGGAAATGAAAACCCCGCGCTGGAAACGGCCCCCGCTGCTTCGGAAGAAGCCAGCACTTGCCGCGGCAATGTGGCCATCCGCGGAACGACAATTCCGGGCTCGCCTCGCAGACGTTCTACATTCGCGGCACGTCCGGTCTTGAGAACCGCGTGCGGATGATTGATCACGGGCTGCTTGGTTCGCGCCAGCACCGCGCAAGCGGATTCCAGACCCTCGCGACACAAGTCGGCATCGCCGATGCTGTTGAAGACCAGATCGTGCCGCGGCAGCGGCACCTTCGCATCGTAATACTCCGTAACCAGGACAGTGGTCTGAAAGTGTCGCTCGTCGAGAATGTAAGTCGTCGGTATGTTGCCGCCGGCGGCCGAAACCAACAGCAGCACCGCGATGGCCGGGCCGTCGCCGCGATACGGCAACGGAGTCAAGGAGTGACCCTTGAACCCCTTGTCCCGATGTCCGCGCGCGCCCGCACTGTCGCCGGTCTCCGCCAGAAGATTGCCCATGCCGCGGTGGGCGTGGATGTGATCCGGATCGATCCGCAGCGCGCTTTCGAAATGCAGCCTGGCCGGCTCCAGTTCACCCATCAGAAATAAAAGGTTCGCCAGATTGACGTGCCCGGCGGGATTGTCCGGATGATGTCGGACGGCCTCACTGAACAGCGAGCGGGCAGCCTCCTTGTATCCCGCGTTCAGGACCAGCGTGCCGAAGTCGTTGAGTGCGCCAAAATCGGTCGGCGATCGCCGCAGCAATTCGAGATAGTCGGCTTTGGCTTCTTCGAATTGGCCTTGTTCACGGAACAGACTGGCGCGTTCGAAGCGGGCTTGGAGCGCGTCCGGATTTTTCTCAAGCTCGCGATCAAGCGCTTGCACCCGCAAGGTGCGCGAGGCCGGCCGCAGATTCATGCTGATCTGGCCCAAGATACACCCCGGAATGCCGAATCGGGCTGCGCGATATTAGAACAAAATTTACCATGACGGCGAAGAATGCGGCGCGCGGCGGCATTGCGCGCGAAGGCGCCTTCAATGGAACAAAGCGAAGCCGATTCCCGCAAGATTGTCCTGGGCGATCCTGTTCCCTGGTTCACCGCACCGGTCATCTCGGGAGGCTCATTCAGCCTCTCGGTTGCCGCCGGCCGCTGGATCGCTCTCAGTTTCCTGGGCTCACCGGCTGACCCGCGCGCGGAGCGGGAATTGGCCGAGATGCTTGAAGTGTTCCGGCTGTTTCACGAAGACCGGCTCGTTTTTTACGGCGTTCTCACCGCACTTCCGCAGAACCCGGCGCCTTACCTCAAACTCAGCACATCGGCGATGTCGTTTCTGGCCGACTATGACGGCGAGATCAGTCGCCTGTTCGGCGCCGCCACCATGCCGCGTACCATCATCCTCGATCCGATGTTGCGCGCGATCGCCGACATCCCGTGGGATTACGCCGCCGGGCACGCGCAGACCGTACGCGAAGTGCTCAAGAGCCTGCCGCCGGTCGAGGACTTTGCGGGCGTGCCGCTGAGTGCCCCGGTGCTGATCGTGCCGCGAATCTTCGACTTTCAGCTCTGTGACGTGCTGATGCAGTTTTATGAAAAGATTGGCGGCGAGGATTCCGGTTTTCTGCTCGATGCGGACGGCAAAACGTCGAAGGTCCTCGACTATCGGGTCAAGCGTCGCAACGATCTGATCGTTGCGCACCCGCAATTGCGCGAAGCGATCCGCAGCCAGATCGTTCGCCGGCTGCTGCCCGCCGTCGAGCGGTTTTTCCAGTTCCAGGCCACCCGGATGGACCGCTACATCATCGCTTGTTACGATAGCGCCGTCGGCGGGCATTTTTATCGGCATCGCGATAATATCAACGTCGGCGCGCAGCATCGCCGCTTTGCCGTCACCATCAACCTCAACAAAGATTACGAAGGCTGCGATCTCGTGCTTCCCGAATTTGGCGGGCGTTCCTATCGCGCACCCGCAGCGGGAGCCGCAGTGTTTTCGTGCGGCGCGCTGCATCAAGTCACGCCCATCACCAGTGGACGGCGCTATGCGTTCCTGGCTTTTCTGTACGGCGAGGCCGACGCTGCGCTGCGCGAAGCCAATAATTCCAGGCTTAACGAGAGCGCCGCGCAATATGTCGTCGAATCCGATCTGCTCTTTCCCGATCGAGAATCAACAGCTACGCGCCAAGTGAGCTGAATTGATCCACCAATACACGCGGACCAAATAAGAAACCGCCCTTTCGGGCGGCTTCTTACAATCTGGTCAGCGTCAAGTGCGAGCTACTTCGTCAGATCGCGAGCGGCGTCTTTAACATTGCCGAGCGCGTCGTGGGCCGCACCTTTCGCCTTATCGAGCTTGCCTTCGGACTGCAGTTCCTTGTCGCCGGTCATCTTGCCGGCGGTATCTTTGATGGCGCCCTTTGCCTTGTCGGCTGCGCCCTTGATGTGTTCGCGATCCATGTGAACTCCATTTCGTTTCGTCGGGTAAATGATAACGCGGCGAAGCGTCGAGAGTTCCGTCACTGCATTGCTGCTGAGAACGCGGCGGAATTGCTTTGGCCTCGCCGCGCTGCTTACGCTGACTACCGCTCGCGAGCCTGCTTGCCATTGTTGTTCGGCTGGTTAGAATTTCGCCGCGCTCGGGGATGGAGTTCCCCATTAACCGCCGTCCTGGCTGATGACTCCTACCAACCATTTTGGCGTCGGTAGGAACAACCGACTGGAGGGCAGCGATGGGATTTCTTATTGTCTTTCTTGGCGGCGGAATCGGCGCCGCCTCGCGCCACGGCATCAATCTGCTTGCGGCGCGAATGCTCGGCACGGGATTTCCTTACGGAACGATTCTCATCAATGTCGCTGGCTCGCTGGCGATGGGTCTGATAGCCGAGTTTTTTGCGCTCAAGGGCGGCCTGCCGCAACATTGGCGGCTGTTCCTGACCACCGGAATTCTCGGCGGCTTCACCACGTTTTCAGCGTTCTCGCTGGAAGCGGCCTTGCTTTACGAGCGCGGCGAACTCATCGGCGCAGCGATCTACGTGGTGGCATCGGTCGTTCTTGCTATCCTGGCGCTGTTTGCAGGGCTTGCGATCGTCCGGCTGATTGTCTGATTGCGCTTCTGCGGCGCCAGTCCCACATTTCACACGATCCTTGACGCCGCCGGCATCGGCGAGCGTGTTTGCACGATGGGGTGGCGGGTTGCCCTTTGGTCCGAACCGGCTGCTGCCAGCCCCGGCAACGCTTACTCGTAAAATCTTACCGCCGGCCGCCCGCAAATGGGAAAATCACACTTTACCGCCGCAGCGGGTTAGATTTATATTTACTCTATAAATTCTATAGTCCATAGGCAGATTGAACCTCGTGACCGAGGGTGCGGTTCCGTCGCGTAGAATCGCTCCGATGTCAGGATTTGCACAAACCGGGCGGCAGTGAATGAACTCACCGACAGCTGAACGTCCGATCGCCAATACGCGCGCCGACGTTGTTGTCGTCGGCGGTGGAGCAAGCGGCGTGCTCATGGCGCTCCACTTGCTGCGCGATCGCGCCGCGGACATTCGCGTCACCTTGATCGAAAAAGCGCCGCGGGTCGGACGGGGCGTGGCCTACGGCACAACCCACCCGGGGCATCTCCTCAACGTCCGCGCCGCGTCCATGAGCGCGCTTCCCGACGAACCCGACCATTTCTGGTCTTGGCTGCGCGAGCACGCCAACACGCCGTCTTCGCCTTCGAGACACCGGAACGATCCGTCGTGCTTCGCGCCTCGCATGATCTACGGGGACTACCTCGCTGATTTGATCACGCCATTCGTGACGCAGGGCAACCGGCCGGGCCGTCTTCACATCGTCCACGGCGAATGCCTTTCGGTCGATGAAAGCCGATCCGGCGTCACTGTCACGCTGGCGGACGGTTCTCATCATTTCGGCGATGTCACCATCCTCGCCACCGGCCACGATACGCGCAGCAAGACCGAAGGCTGCCACGTCGACGCCTGGACCGCACCATCCGACGCGGGCGTGGCCGGTGATTCCCGGATACTCATCGTTGGGACCGGCCTGACAATGGTCGACTATGTCCTCTCGCTCGAGGCCGCCGGTCACACCGGACCGATCGTCGCGATATCGCGCCGTGGGCAGCTCCCAAGAGTGGATCGTTTGCAACGGCCAATTTCCATCGACGCAGCGGACGTTCCATTCGACGCCGGTATCGCGCAATTGTCCCGTTGGCTGCGAAATCTGGTTAGAACTCAAGCGGCCCCAGGCGATGACTGGCGCAGTGTTGTCGACGGCCTTCGGCCATTCAACCAGCAGATCTGGCAACGGCTTCCCGAATCCGCGCGCCGCAGCTTTTTGCGGCACGGGCGCGCTTGGTGGAACGTGCATCGACATCGGATGCCGCCAGAAGCAGCGGCGCGCATTGATGCCGCCACCGCGTCGGGCCGTCTCGCCGTGATGGCGGCCAGATTGTGCGCCGTCGAACCACGCGAAAAAAGCTGCACGATCCGCTATCAGCGGCGTGGCGCAAGCACCATCGAAGTGCTTGAGGTCGACGCCATCGTCGAATGCCGCGGGGTGGTCACCAACCCCGCACAAACATCCAACCCCGTCGTGCGCAGCCTCCTCGACAGTGGGCAAGCACGCGTCGATCCTTTGGGTATTGGATTGGATGTGGCGCCGAATGGCGCCATCGTTGGACGCGGCGGGATACCCTCGGAGCGGCTGTTCGCAATCGGCCCCATCGCCCGCGCGGCGTTTTGGGAAATTACTGCGGTTCCGGAAATCCGAGTACAATGCGCAGCATTGGCGGGCCGCATTCAGCGGACCCGCCTGCGCCGCGCCGGCTGACTAAGCCGCCTTGGCAAGTTTGCCCGCTGCCGATAGTCCGCGCTCAATGTCGGCGATGATGTCGTCGATGTGCTCGATGCCAACGGAGAGCCGCACGTAGCCATCAGACACACCGGTCGCATCCAACTCTTGCGGAGAAAGTTGCGAATGGGTGGTGGTGGCGGGATGTATCGCCAGGCTGCGCGTGTCGCCGATATTGGCAACGTGATAAAACATCTCCAACGCGTCGATGAAGCGGCGGCCGGCGTCCTTGCCGCCAGCCAACTCGAAGCCGACGAGACCGCCCAGTCCGCCTTTGAGATAACGCTGCGCCCGCTCGCGGTGAACGCCGGTCTGCACCGAGGGATGAATGACGCGGGTTACTTCCGGCCGCTTGCGCAGGAAGTCTGTCACCGCCTGGGTGTTCTCGCAGTGCTTTGCGATACGCAACGTCAGGGTCTCGACACCCTGCAGGGTGAGAAACGCATTGAACGGCGACATCGCCGAGCCGATGTCGCGCAACAGCGTGACGCGGGCCTTGATGATATAGGCGATCGGCCCGAGCGGCTTTACCGCTTCGGTCCAGACCGCACCGTGATAGCTCGGGTCCGGCGTATTGAGCGCCGGCTGGCGCTTGGGATGCGCGGCCCAATCGAAATTGCCGCCATCGATAATAAGACCGCCGATCGAATTGCCGTGCCCACCGAGATATTTGGTGGTCGAATAAACAATGACCGCCGCGCCATGCTCGAACGGACGCGTGAGGATCGGCGCGGCCGTATTGTCCATGATCAACGGAATGCCGAACGAACGGCCGATCGCGGCGACCTCGGCAATGGGAAATACCGTGAGCTTCGGGTTCGGCAAGGTCTCGGCGTAGTAGGCGCGGGTCCGATCGTCGGTCGCGCGGCGGAAGTTTTCAGGATCGGCGGGATCGACGAAGCGTACTTCGATGCCCTGGTCCTTGAGCGTATTGGCGAACAGATTCCAAGTGCCGCCATAGAGATCGGTCGATGAGACAACGTTGTCGCCGGCACGCGCGAGATTTTGCAGGGAGTACGCCGAAGCCGCCTGCCCCGACGCCAGCGCCAATCCGGCAACGCCGCCCTCAAGTGCCGCCACCCGCTTCTCTAGTACGTCATTGGTCGGATTCATGATGCGGGTATAGATGTTGCCGAGCTCCTTGAGAGCGAACAGGTTCGCGGCGTGCTCGGTGTCACGGAACTGATACGATGTGGTCTGGTAGATCGGCACCGCGACGGCGCCGGTCGCTGGATCCGCACGCCAGCCAGCATGAAGCGAAACGGTTTCCGGATGTTTGGATGATGAGGATGAAGACATCGGCGCGATCTCCTGGTTGAACGCGAGTGTGATGCCATGAGCCGCAGCCCGGCGGCTCACAGGGATGATAGTCCACAAATACAGTCAAGTATTTGTCACAACAAAAACAAATCTTCGCAGACGGTAGCGAGACGACGAAAGGGGATTCTCTAATCGGCCCGGGTTAGAGAGCATTTCGCCTCAGTCCATTTCGGTCGATTTAGGGCGAAATTTGCGCTGCACCGCGGGAGTCCCGGCTCCGCCGCGCCGCGACGATTTCCGCAACGATCGAGATTGCGATCTCGTCGGGCGTAATCGCACCAAGATCGAGGCCGGCCGGAGCCTTAAGCTTCGCCATGCGCGCCGCAGCAACGCCGCGCTCGTCGAGCTTTGATTTCAGCGCATCGGCTTTTTTACGGCTGCCGACGAAAGCGACGTACTCGACATCAACCGCGAGCGCCGCCGCGAGCGCCGCTTCGTCGCCCCGACCCTGCGTCGAAACCACAACATAGCGCGCGCTGGTTTCCTCGACCGGCAGCGCATAGCCTTCAATGCGGCGATCCGCATCCGCGAAGGCCGATTGCTCCGCCGCGGGCGCACAGATGGTGACGGCGAACCCCGTCCGCCTGGCGAGATCGGCGACCGCCACAGCCACCGGGCTCGATCCACAGATCACGACCTGGGGCCGTGGCAGAACCGGCTCGACAAAAATGTCCATGGTGCCTTCGCTTGGGCACATGTTCTTGGCAAAGCGCACGCCCTCCTCCTCGTCGCCCGCTGCAACGCCATGCTCGGCGAGCAGGTCCGGCGGCTGCACCGAGACAAGTCGGGAGCGGCCGTCGCCGAGGGCATCCTTGGCAGCCTTGAGTACTGCGGCGCGCGCGCAGCCACCGCCGATCCAGCCTTCGGAAATGCTGCCGTCGGGCAGGATTACGGCCTTCGCTCCGGCTTTTGCCGCCGTCGCCGCCACTGTTCGTACGACGGTCGCCAGCGCGAACGGCTCGCCGGCCGACTTTCGGGTCGCAATGATCTCAAGAATGTCGGCGGCGCGGTCCACGGCTCAAATCCTTGCGAGATAGGGTTCGAGCGCGGCGAGGCTTTCGAGATTGTGCGCGGGAGCAAAAAGATCGACATAGGGCAACGCCGCCTGCATGCCGCGGGCCTGCGGAGAATAGTCACGCCAGCCGATCAATGGATTGAGCCAGATGATCCTGCGGCAACGACGGGCGAGACGCCGCATCTCTTCGCCGAGCCGCTCCGGCGCGCCGGTGTCATAGCCGTCGGAAACGATCATCAACGCGGTGCGCGAGTTGATGACGCGCCGCGCGTGCCACCGATTGAAGGTCGCGAGACTTTCACCGATACGGGTGCCCCCGCCGATGCCTTGAGCCATCAGCGCGAGCTTGTCGACCGCGCGGGTGACATCGCGATCGCGCAGCGACGGCGAGACGTGCGCAAGTCGAGTGTGGAAGACGAAGGCCTCGGCCTCCCGAAAGCTGTCGACGACACCGTGCAGGAAACGGACGAAGAATGCGGTGTAGAGACTCATGGACCCGGAGGCATCGAGCAACACCACCAGCCGCAGCGGTTTGATCTTCCGCCGACGCCAGGCAAGCTCGATCGGCGTTCCACCATGCGACACGTTGCGATGAATGGTGCGACGCAAGTCGAGGCGGCGGCCCTGGCGGCGGACTTGTTCGCGACGAACAAGCCGCGCCCGCATGGTGCGGGCGAGCCTTGCCGCCAGCGCGTGAGTGGCGGCAACCTCGTCAGGGTCGACGATATGGCGCAAGTCAGTCGCTGCCAGCGACTCAATGCGTGAGGCGCCTTCGCGGCGGCCGCGCCCTTCAGCGGCGCTGTCACCATCAGCGTCGTTGCGCCGTTCAACGCGATCGGGAAGCCCGAGTGCGTCCTTGGGCACATGAGCCTCGGCAAGCCGCCGCGGCGCCGAAGCCGAGTTTTGGCCCGGCGATCCCTTCAGCACTTGACGCTGCCGCATATCGCGCCCTTGCCAAAACGCGTCAAAAATCTCGTCGAAGCGTTCCCAGTCGGAATGCGTTGCGCAAAACAGCGCGCGTAACGCAGGCTTCAGGGATGAAGCGCGACCGGCGGCGGACGACGTAAGGACGGCGAGTGCGTCACTCGTTTCGGCAAGACCGACCTTAAAGCCGTTGTCCCGGAGGGTGCGCGCAAATCCGGCGAGCCGGCGGCGGCTACCCGACATTTCATTCCGCCCGTCCCCGCGAAGGCGGGGACCCAGCGCTGGATTCCCGCTTGCGCGGGAATGAGCGGATGTTTGCCTGCCGCCGCTCATCACGCCACCTTGCCAAGCAGGCGTTCGCTGACCTCGCGCGTCACCCGGGAGCGATCTTCGTGGGTCTTGAGCAAACAAATCATCGTCTCGTAGACGGCTTCCGGCTCCTGCCGCAGATCGTGCACTTCAAGACCGGCGAGCGTCGCTGCCCAGTCGAGTGTCTCCGCCACGCCGGGTACCTTGCGCAAATCCTCCTTACGCACCGCCGCCACCATGCGCGCGACCTGCAGCGCCAACGTCGTATCGATGCCGGGCGTCCGCGTCAGGATAATTTTCGCCTCCCGATCGACCTCGGGAAAATCGATGTAATGATAAAGGCAGCGCCGGCGCAGTGCGTCGGACAATTCGCGCGTGCCGTTGGACGTCAGCACGACGCGCGGGATCGTGGTTGCTTTGATCGTCCCAAGCTCGGGAATGCTGACCTGAAAGTCCGAAAGGAGTTCGAGCAGAAAAGCTTCGAACTCCTCGTCCGCGCGATCCACCTCATCGATCAGAAGCACGGGCGGCTTTTCGCGGCGTATGGCCGCCAACAGCGGCCGTTCGAGGAGATACCGCTCGGAAAAAATATGGTCCTCAATCGCATCGGCACTTTCGCCGACGCCTTCGCGGGTTTTGATGGCCAGGAGCTGACGCTGATAATTCCACTCGTAGAGCGCGGCGTTCTGATCGAGACCCTCGTAGCACTGCAGGCGAATAAGTTCAGCGCCGTAGACAGCGGCGAGCGCCTTGCCTACTTCGGTCTTGCCGACGCCGGCCTCGCCTTCGAGCAGCAGCGGGCGCTTGAGGAATTCCATCAGCCACAGCGCGGTCGCGATGTCGCGGTCGGCGACGTAGCCGACGGCGGCAAGGCGGTCAGATATTTCTTCGCGCTTGAGGATCATGACACTTCGTCATTCCAGCGGCGCACTGCAAGCGCGAGCCCGGATCCATGGCCACGAAAGTAAGAATCTTGCGCCGCCGATGCCACCTTGAAGCAGCGGTGGGCACGGCTTCCGGGCTCGCAGGCGATGCCCGCGCCGCGGAATGACGATGCCGTTCACCCATGCAAGCCGAGCTTTTCCGCGGCCGTCCAGGTGCGCCAATGGTCGTGCGGCATCTGGATGTGGGTCGAGCCCAAGAACGCAAACGCATCGTTCACCGCGTTCGAGAAGCACGGCACACCGCCGACATTCGGGCTTTCACCGACGCCCTTGGCGCCGATCGGATGATGCGGCGATGGCGTGGTGGTCCAGTCGGTTTCCCAGTGCGGCGTTTCGACCGCCGTCGGCAGGAAATAGTCCATGAACGACGCCGTGGTGACGTTGCCATCTTCGTCGTAGTGGATTTCCTGACCCATGGCGATGCCAAAGGCTTCGGTCAAACCCCCGTGAATCTGACCCTCGATAATCATGGGATTGATGCGCGTGCCGCAATCGTCGAGGGCGTAGAAGCGCCGGACCTTGACTGAACCGGTATCGACATCGACGTCGAGAACGCAAATGTAGGCCCCGAACGGGAACGTGAAATTCGGCGGATCGTAGTAGTTGATCGCCTCCAGCCCCGGCTCCATGCCGGGCGGCACTTCGTGGTAAGCGGCCCAGGCCAACTCGGTCATGGTCTTGAAGCGCTCGGGGTTCCCCCTCACCCGGAAACGATCCACGTCCCATTCGAGATCGTCGTCGTGAACTTCCAGCATGTAGGCCGCGATCATCTGCGCCTTGGCTTTGATCTTGCGGCAGGCCATGGCCGTGGCGGCGCCGGACACCGGCGTCGACCGCGAGCCATAGGTGCCGAGACCGTACGGCGCGGTGTCGGTGTTGCCCTCCTCGACCATGATGTTGTCCGCGGCGATCCCAAGCTCGGTGGCGATGATCTGCGCATAGGTCGTCTCGTGACCCTGGCCCTGCGACTTGGTGCCGAGCCGGCAAATGCCGCTGCCGGTCGGATGGATGCGGATTTCGGCGGAGTCGAACATGGCGATGCCGAGAATGTCGCAAGCGCGCGACGGGCCGGCGCCGACAATCTCCGTAAAGAAGGCAACGCCGATGCCCATCACTTCGCGGGTCTCGCCGCGCTTGAAGGCTTCGCGCTTCGTCTTCTGCTCTTCACGCAGCTTCTTGTAGTTGACCGATTCCATGGCCTTGTTCATGGCGGTTTGATAATCGCCGGAATCGTATTGCCAGCCGAACGCGGAGGTGTACGGAAATTGCTCGCGCCGGATCAGATTCTTGATGCGGAACTCGGCCGGATCCATGCCGAGCTTTTGCGCCATGATGTCCATGCCGCGCTCGATGCAGTAAGCCGCTTCGGTGACACGGAACGAACAGCGATAAGCAACGCCGCCCGGCGCCTTGTTGGTATAAACGCCGTCGACCAGGACGTGAGCCGCCGGAAAATCATAGGAGCCGCTGATGATGCTGAACAGGCCGGCCGGCCATTTGGTGGCGTTGGCGCAAGCGTCGAACGCGCCGTGATCGGCGATGGTGTAGCAGCGCATCGCCGTCACCTTGCCATCCTTGGTCGCGGCGATTTCCATGTCCATGTAGAAGTCGCGCGCGAACGCCGTGGTCGACAGGTTCTCGATGCGGTCCTCGACCCACTTCACCGGAACGCCGGTAACGATCGAAGCCACGATCGCGCAGATGTACCCCGGATAGGCGCCAACTTTGTTGCCGAAGCCGCCGCCGATATCGGGGGCAATCACGTGGATCTTGTGCTCCGGAATCTTTGAGATCAGCGAGCCTACCGTGCGAATAACGTGCGGGGCCTGGAACGTCCCCCATAGCGTCAACTCGCCCTTGATCTTGTCGAAGGAGGCGACGCATTGACAGGTCTCCAGCGGGCACGGATGCACGCGTGGATAGACGATCATCTCCCTGATCTTCACATCGGCCTTCTCAAAGGCGGCGTCGGTCGCCGCTTTGTCGCCGGCTTGCCAGGAGAAGATGTGGTTATAGTGCTTGCGTTTGCCGTGTGAGCCATCGGTCTTGTCTTTGAGATCCTCGCGGATCATCGGCGCGTCCGGCGCCATCGCCTTGAGCGGGTCGACGTTGACCGGAAGCGCCTCGTATTCGACCTCGACCAGATCGGCGGCATCGGCCGCGATATAGCGGTCCTCCGCAATCACGAAGGCGACTTCCTGATTCTGGAACAGCACTTTGCCGTCGGCCAGCACCATCTGCACGTCACCCGCAAGCGTCGGCATCCAGGCGAGGTTTACGGTCTTGAGCGTCTCGGCGGTAATCACCGCGACAACGCCGGGCACCGCCGCAGCCTTCGTCGTGTCGATCTTCTTGATACGGGCGTGAGCATACGGGGAGCGGTTGAAGTCGCCGTAGAGCATGCCCGGCAGCTTTAGATCGTCGACGTAATTGCCTTTACCCTGAACAAAACGGATGTCTTCGACGCGCTTTCTTTTGCAACCCATGCCTTCGAGCTTGACGGCGCGTTCAGCAGAGGTGGGGGTCATGTCGTTCATTCTGCGGCCTCCTGGAACGGCACGCCGTTGATCTTGGCGGCGGCGAATTGAATGGCCTTGACGATGTTCTGATAGCCGGTGCAACGGCAGAGGTTGCCCGAGATGCCGTAGCGAATTTCCTGCTCGGTCGGATTGGCGTTTTCCTGAAGGAGCCGATACGCCCGCACGATCATTCCGGGCGTGCAGAAACCGCATTGCAGTCCGTGCATCTCGCGGAAGCCTTCTTGCAGCGCGTGCAGCGTGCCATCGGCGTTTGCCATGCCCTCGATGGTGCGGATGTCAGCACCGTTGGCTTGCACCGCGAACACCGTACAGGACTTGACCGACTTGCCATCGAGGTCGACGGTGCAAGCACCGCAATGACTGGTTTCACAGCCGATGTGCGGGCCGGTGATGTTTTGCTGATCGCGCAGGAAGTGGATGAGCAGGGTCCGCGGCTCGACCAGCGCTTCGATGGTCTTGCCGTTCACTTTCATGGAGACGTGGGACTTGGCCATTGTGTTGCTCCTTCCCGTCAGCCGCGGGCGCGCGATTTGGCGCGGGCAAGCGCGCGGGTGAGCATCACGCCCGCCATCTTGGTGCGGTATTGCGCTGGCCCGCGGGCGTCGGTGGCGGGCGCTGTAATCGCCTCCGCGGCGGCGACGGCCTTTTTGACCGTTGCGGCATCAAGCGCGGAGCCAATTAAAATTTTGGCGGCTTCTTCCGCCCATAATGGCGTCTCCGCGACGTTGGTGAGACCGATCGAGCAAGTGCCAACTTTGCCACCGGCCATCGTGAGAACGACAGCAGCCGCCGCAGTCGCGTAGTCGCCGATTTTCCGTTTGAGTTTCTCGTAAGCGTAACCGTGTCCGGCAGCAGGCACCGGAATCCGGATCGCGGTGAGCACGTCGCCCGGCTCAAGGGCGGTGAAATAAGCGCCCTGGTAGAACTGACGCGCCGCGATCCGACGCTCGCCATTTTTGCCCATGACGTGGTAGGTGGCGTTCAGGCACATCATCACTGCCGGCATGTCGTTGCCGGGATCGCCGTTGGCGACATTGCCGCCAAGCGTGCCGAGATAGCGCACCTGGGGATCGGCGATCTGATCCGAGGTTTCGCGCAGGATCGGGATTTTGGTGCCCAGCAGTTCGGAGCCCATGAGATCGTGCTGGGTCGTCATCGCGCCGATGACGATGTCGTTGCCGTCGGTGCGCACGCCCTTGAGTTCGGCGATGCCGGCAAGATCGACCAGGTTCGCCGGCGTAGCCAGTCGCAGCTTCATCATGGGGATGAGGCTATGGCCGCCAGCAAGCGCGCGGCCGTCGTCACCCAACTGGGTGAGTAACCCGACCGCTTCTTTGACGGATGTCGGACGATGATAGGCGAAAGCGCCAGGTATCATGGGCATCCTCCCTGGCGAAGTCCGCGTGGACCATGGTCATCACCAAGGCCGCGTTCCGAACTGCGCCCTATACCGTTTCTAAACTCAATTGTGGCCGGTTGTGCGTCGCAGCGGCAAGGTTTGGTGCACCAGCTAGCTGGCGAAAGCACCAAACGGCCGGATTGCGCACGAATGACGTCGCCTTTGCACGAATTGCGTCAGCCGTGCTGACTCAATTGTGCGAAAATGCCGGGATTTATTGCGATGCGAAACGATGTCGACGGCGTAAGGCAACCGCGGGATCGATGCCCGTTAGCGCTGCGACGCGCGACTTGAGCGAGCCTATTCGGCTTCTGCTGACCGGCACCACATAGTGATGTGACGCGGCCATCTCCACCAATTCATTGTCGCCGGACCGTCGGTAACCGATGACGCGATCGATATTGACGATGTGGCTGCGATGAACGCGCACGAAGCGATTTTTGTCGAGCCGCGATTCGACGTCGCCAATGGCGAGCGGACAAAACAGTTTGTCCTTGCCGTCGAACAGATGGGTGTAATGCGCGTTGGCATGAATGGCGACGACCTCATCCACGGCGAGGAAATGCGTGCCGCCGTCACGCTCAATCGGGAGATGACGGGCAAAGCGCCGGGGCGGCGCGCCGGCGCCGCCGAGCGGTGCATAGGTTCCACGTCCGAATTCGAGATTGCCGGCGCCCTCACCGGCCACCGGAATCGTTGATGGCATCACAACGACTTCCGCAACGGCACTTCTCACGGGATCGCCGCCTTCAACGACACGGGACCGCGATTCCGAACGGGTAACGTCCGGCAAGAGCAACAGGAGGAATATTCCCGAGACGCAAAATGCGACGACCGCGACGACGATGGCGAGGAGGTCGGTGGACAGCGCAGGCGCCCCGGAGACGCTCGTGGCAAACGGATAAAGCGTCTCGCCCGCCATCGCGGTGTAGTGCATCCCCGAGACGGCGATGCCGAAGGCCGTGGCGGACAGGATCAGCGGCGGCCGCCCTCCCCGTCCGGTGGCAAGCCAGAGCGCCAGTCCTGAGGCCGCAATCGCGATCGCCATACTTGCGGCGACATAGAATCGATTGTGGATCATATAGGCGCTGGCATCGAGCGCGTTCATCCCGATGTAGTGCATCGTGAAGATGCCGCCTCCCATCAGACATGCGGAAAGCGTCAATCGGAGCAGCGTCAGCGGCCCTGAACTCGTGGCATAGACGGCAGCCCCGACCACAATCGCGCAGATCAGGAACGAGAGCAGCGTCGGCAGTACCAAGTAATCGACCTGGAAAGGCAGCCGGACCGCCAGCATCCCGACGAAATGCATGGTCCAGATCGCGACCGCGAGCGAGGCGGTAGCGCCGGCAAGCAGAAGGCGCCGCCGCACGCCTGAGGCGTCGGCGATCTGCACGGCAAGGCTCAAGCCGACATAGGCGCCCTGGATCGCCATAACGATCGAAAGCAGGACGAGCCATGTCTCGTAGGTCACCGGCATGCCGTCATCCCTTCGCTGTACGGGACGGCTTACTTCACCCCATCGGGCATACAACCATTATAAAGGAAGTTCGCGACGCCGCCGAGACCTCTCTTCGCGCCCGTTAGTTGACCCGCCGCCCATAGCCCGCCCAATAGGGTTCGCGCAGCGTGCGCTTGAGCAGCTTGCCGCTGGCGTTGCGCGGCAGCGCGTCGATAAAGTCGACCGAACGGGGACGTTTAAAGCCAGCGAGCTTGTCGCGGCTCCATTCGATCAACGAAGCTTCGGCGAGATCGGTCCCTGCGCGCCGCACGACGACCGCTTTGACCGTCTCGCCCCACCTCGGATCAGGCACGCCAATCACGGCGCATTCGAGAATCTCGGGGTGGCCCATCAATACGGCCTCGACCTCGGCCGGATAGACGTTCTCGCCGCCGGAAACGATCATGTCCTTCAGGCGATCCTTGAGGAAGATGAAGCCGTCCTCGTCCATGTAGGCGGCATCGCCCGTGTACAGCCAGCCGTCACGTATGGCCTGCGCCGTTTCTTTTTCGCGCTGCCAATATCCCGCCATCAGGCTCTCGCCCTGATACAGAAGCTCACCTACTTCACGCGGCGGCAGGTCATTGCCCTCGGAATCAACGATGCGCGCACGGCCACCGAACATCGGCCGGCCGCAGGACAGCAATTTCTCACCGACATGATGTTCGTGCGGGAGCGCCGTGATAGGACCGGTTGTCTCGGTCAGGCCGTAGAGCTGCGAAAAGCGGCATTTGAACGTCTCGATCGAGCGGCGCAGCAAATCCGGGGAGATCGGCGCAGTGCCATAGGTTATGTGCCTGAGCGCCGAGAAGTCGGCGGCACGCGACGCCGGCAACTCGGTCAGGAACAGCATCAGTGTTGGCGCCAACAGCGCCGTCTCGACCTTTTGCTCCACCATAGTCTTGAGCAGTTGTTCGGGCACGGTCTCGCGCACGATGATCGCGGCGGAGCCTTCCTGCATCGCCCAGATCGCCCAGCCGGCGCCGCCGATATGAAACAACGGCAGGCAAACAAGGTGGCGGCCGCCTTCGCGCAGCTCCGGAATTTCCAGCGCCAGGCACAGCCCGACATTGAGCACGTTCCACCCGGTGAGCATCGCGCCTTTCGGCAGTCCCGTCGTCCCGGACGTGCAGAACTGGCAGCTCACGGCGCCGTCGGCGTCGCGCATCGGATCGGCACCGCCGCGGGGCAATTCGGCGAAGGTCATTACCGGCACGGCCGAGCCGGCGCCGTGCGATTTGAATTCGGGCCCGATTACGATCAGCTTCGGCTTGATATCGTCGATGATCGCGCTGATCTCGCGCGGCGTCAGGCGCCAGTTGAGCGGCGCGATCACAAGCCCCGCCTTGTCGAGCGCAAAAAACAGTTCGAGATAGGCGGCGCAGTTCTTGTCGACCACGGCGACGCGGTCGCCCGATTTGAGTCCGAGCTTTTCGACGAATCCGGCGGCGAGTTGCGAGCTTGATTGATCGAGCTCGGCGTAGGTTTGCGTCTTGCCTTCGAACCAGATCGCCTCCAGCGAAGGATGGCGGCGCGCACGCCAACGGAGCATTTCTGCGATCGTCCGCATGCTATCCTTTTTAAGACGCGGCCGCGCCCTAACCCAACGAACTCATGAGTTTCTGCAGCGAGACCGCGGCGCGCTCGTGCTCGACGACCGCAACAGTGCGACTACCATCCTCGATACGGACCGAGAATTTAAGGCGGTTCTTCTCGCGCTTGAGGAGCGTAGCCGTGATCACGAGCTCGGCGCCGACTTTGCTTGGACCCAGATGATCGATGACCACGCGGCTGCCGACCGTGATCTGGCCCGGCTCCAGCAAGTCCTTGACCAGCCGATTACACGCGCCCTCGGCGACGGCTACGAGATAGGGAGTTGCTGCCACAAATGGCATGCCCGGCACCATCGCGCCAACGGTGTCCTTCTCCGCGACGACGACGCGTGTGACCGAACTCAAGTCCATCGGCGAGGCGGCGTTAGTCTCCGGAGAACTCATCGCTAATCCCTGCTGCTGCAAATCCGATCCGCCGAAAGTCTTCACATCCGGCGGGCGCCGGGATTCCAGCTGTGCTTCAGGTTGTCGATCAGCTTCGGATCGTAGAGGCACAAGCTCTGCTGGCGCGAATAGGTCGCGTAATATCGGCGAAAAACCGATAGCGGCTCCTCCCCGACGCGCAGCGCCTTACGATTCGCCACCGCGCTGGTCATACCGGCGCGGACCAGTTGGGCCGCGTTCCTCTCGATTGCCGCATCCATGTCACCTGTGGCTACGATCTCATCGCAAATGAGCCGTCCCTCCGGCGTGTCGGCGTGAAAAACGCGCTCGAAAAAGATGCCTTCGCGCGCCAGCTTGATACCGACGAGCCGCGGGAACCGGAGATTGGCCGCGCCGGGAATGAAGCCTTCCTTGCTGGCCGGCAGGTTGAAGTAGGCGCCCTGCTCCGCAATCACGCGGTCCATGATGCAAAGCAGCTGGCACCCGCCGCCGATAGCAAATGCCTCGACAGCCGCTATCCAGGGCTTTTCGACGTAATCCTCAAACTGCTCATCATAGGACTCCGACCGCCAATGGCCGCGGAACATTTTGTGGAGCAAGCCCAACTCACGCTCGATGAAGAATTCGACGAGCGAGATCTGGCCGTAATAAAGGTGCGTGAGGTTGATCCCGGCGTTGAAGATGCGACGGCCGGCATACTTCGGATGCTCCACGGTGCCGCCGCGCAGGACACCAACCTCGATGCCATCATCGAGGAGGACGAGATCGACCGCTGTCTCCAGCGCCGCCGTAGCGCGGTCATCCTCGGCGTTGAGGAATTTGAGGTTGGTCAGCGTCACATGACCGACCTTGCCTTTGCGCTCAACCTTGGCGCCGCCAAGGTCGGCAAACCCGGTGAGGCGAAATTCGGCGATCCGCTCCAGCGCCTCGCGCCGCGGCTTGAGCATCGAATGGATGAGATGCATGCCGCAGCGCTCGTCGGCGAGAACCTGGGCGACGAACAGTCCCTGATCAACCTCGCGGCCTTCCTTGGCGCTCTGTTCCCTAAGCGCCCGCTCCGCGTCGATCTGCTGGCGCGTCGGCAGCAGCGCCGGATAGCGATCCGACGCGGCTGCGACCAGCTCTGAGACGCGCAGCGTCCGCGCGCCATTGTCGGTTACTTCATCATAGATGGCGACGGCATGACGGCGGAAGAAGCGCTCCTTTACGGCGCGGCTGCGGGTTTTGAGCTCCGCTGCTTCCCCATGCTGCTGTTCGGTCTTCAGCGATTGCAGAGCGGCTTCGACGGCCGTGAAGTAGTCGGTAGCAGCTTTCGCATCACGCGGGAGCGACGCACCGAATACCGGCTCGGCCGGGGCTGACGGGTCCGAACGGACAGCAAGCTTCTGCACAACAACCTCCCCGATCAGCACCACCACGATGGTGCCGTTTTTGACGGCGGCGATTTTTCTACCCGCGCCGCCTCGCCATTGCATACAACGACCTGCCTACTCCTGCCATCGGCAAAAATATAGGTGCCTCAGACCAGGCGCTCGGCACATTTTGGCGGCGGAAAAGTCCGTTTCACACATGCAAATAGGTAAGAATTTTGCCGCGATCGATCTCCCCCGACGCGCCGTTGAGCATCGCGCGGCCCTGGTCCATAACCAAATACCGATCGGCGATGCGTTCAGCGAAGGCGAGATTCTGCTCGACGATGATAAAGGCGGTGCCGGAACGCCTTTTCTCGACGATGCACGCTTCCATGTGCAGAATGTTTTCCCACTGCACGCCTTCGCTCGGCTCATCGAGCAGCACGATCGGCTGGTCTTCGGCCAGTCCCCGCACGAATGAAAGCATCTTCTTCTCACCGCCCGACAACGTCCCGGCATGCTGAGCAAGGCGACGCTCAAGGATTGGAAAGCGATCGAAATATTTGCGGAACGGCGCCAGTTGCCGGTTGGCGCGCATCAACGTCAAATTTTCGCGCACGGACAGATCGTCGAACACCGGACGCTCCTGCGGACAATAAGTCATCCCGGTACGGCGACGTGTGGACGGATCGAGCCCTTGAATGGGCTTGCCGTCCAGCAACACTTTCCCGCTGAGACATGGCAAATACCCGAACAACAACTTCATCAGCGTGCTTTTACCGACACCGTTGCGGCCAAGCACACACAGAACATCGCCCGCTTCGGCGGTGCCGCTGAGATCACGAACGATGGTCGTGCTGCCGTAACCGCCCGTCAGGCCCTCAAAGGCGAGGCGCGGAGCGCTCATTTTTCTGCCCCGACATAGACCGCCCGGACTTTCGGGTCGGCCTGGATCGCTGCAACGCTGCCTTTGGCGAGGAGCGTGCCGTTGTGGAGCACATATACGACCTCAGCCAGTTCCTTCACCAGGCTCATGTCGTGTTCGATGATGATGATGGCGCCGCCGAGCCGTTGCGCGGCCCAGCGCACGATCTCCATCACCGCCGCCGTTTCCGCGGGCGATAGACCCGCACAGGGTTCGTCGAGCAACAACACCCGCGGCTCGGTCAAAAGCGCCATCGAAAGTTCGAGGATTTGTTGCTCGCCGTGCGAAAGCTCCGCCGCCTTGCGCACCCCCGAACCGAGAAACGGATAGCGCGATTGCAGTTCTCGCAGCATCGGGCTCGTCCAGCGCCGAAGCCTCGGATCGAGCAATTGCAGCTTCGCCGCCCGGCCGCTCCACAAAGCGATGGCCAGATTGTCGGCGATCGAGAGTTCGCGGAATACACTCGGGATTTGCAGCTTGCGCGCCACGCCCAGGCTGCTGACGCGGTGCGAAGCGAGACCAACGATGTTCGAGCCGCCCAAACCGATCCGGCCAGTCGCAGCCGCAAGCTCGCCACTGACCACGTTGAACATTGATGTCTTGCCGGCGCCATTTGGGCCAATCACGCAAAAGATTCCGGCTTGGTCGAAATCGAGCGACAGCCGGTCGAGAATGGTGACTTCGCCGACATGGACGCCGACGGCCTCAAGGGTGAGTCGAGCCGGCGGCTTGTCGGTCGGACTTTTTGGTGCGGTAAGAGACGGGCGGCTGGTTCGCGCCTTCAGGAAGCGCGCAAACGGCTCCGCCAGGCCGGCAATGCCTTTTGGGAATACCAAAACGATGGCGATAAAGAATAACGCCATCAGCACTTCCCAGAACGGCAACGTGTCGCGGAGCTGCGCCGTCAAAGATCCGACCACGAGCGTGCCGATAACCGGACCGAGCAAGCTCGCCCGGCCGCCAACCGCCGCCCAGATAACCAGATCGGCGGAGAGCCCAAATCCGACAACTTGCGGCGTGACGAGTCCTTGCTGCGGCGCGTAGATCGCGCCGCCCATTCCAGCCATCAAACCGCTCACGCCGAACGCCACCGATTTGAGCTGATTGGTGTTGAAGCCGAAAAGCTGCAGGCGGCGTTCATTCTGCGCCAGCGCGCGCCACAGCACGCCGATCGGCGCAGTGTAGAGCCACCCCCCAAACGCCAGCACGGCCAGCAAGATGGCGGCGGAAACGTAATAGACATCGGAGAAATCATCCAAACCGGGAATGCCGGGAATTCCCTTGAGGCCGTTAAAGCCGCCCGTGACCGAATTCCAGCTGGTCGCGATCTGAAACGCCAGCAGGCAAAGCGCCAGCGTGATCATCGAGAAGTAAGCGCCGCTCTGGTCGGGTCGCCGAAACACGACGACGCCGATCAAATACGCCAACAGGCCGGCGGCCATCACCGCCAATGGCAGCGCGACGACGGCGATTAACAGATGATTCTGAAAGGCAATGAAAGCGAGGCCGGAGAGATACGCCGAAAGACCAAAGAATAGCCCTTGGCCGAGCGGCAGGAATCCGGCCTGGCCCCAACAAAGACCGACGCCGACGGCGGCAACCGCATAGAGGCCATAAACGCCGAGCTGGTAAGCCCAGAACTGGCTGAGAACCAGCGGCAGCACAATCGTGACAAGGACAACGAGGCTAGCCGCGCGCAACGATGCCTCGGGGTCTCAGCCAAAGAAACAGAATTGAAAGCACCAGCACGGCGAAGTAGCCGTTGGTCGCGTCGGTGGCAGCGGAGACGATGCTGTCAACGCCGCCGATGACCGCCGCGCCGGACAACAATCCCGGCACGCTGCCCAGCCCGCCGACGATCAGAACAAAGAAGGTGCGCAGCACATAATCGAGACCCATGAACGGTTGCACCGGCACGAGCGGCGCGACCATCACGCCGCCGAGGCCGGCGAGGCATGTGCCGGTGATGAAAGTACCCGCCGCAAGCCGCCGCACCGAAATGCCGTACGCTTGCGCGAGTTCGGGATTGCTCACCATGGCGCGAATCTGGCTGCCGGTGCGGCTGCGGCCGTACCAGATCACCAGGCCGGCGACGACCGCAGAAGACAGCGCAATCAGCACCAGACGGTAGATCGGATATTCCGTGCCGAGAAACTGCACCGTTCCCGGAAGCGGAATGGCCAAGCTGCGAAAGCCGAGACCGAAGATGGCTTCGGCGATCTTGCGCAGCAACAGACTCAAGCCCCAGGTCGCGACCAGCGTGTCGAACGGCCGGCGGTAGAGCGGACGGATCATCGTCCACTCGACCGCAGCACCGAGCAGCCCGCAGATAATAAGCGTCAGCGGCAAGGCAGCGAGATACGGCCAGCCGTTAGACTGCGTAATGTAGGCGCAATAAGCGCCGATCATGATGAACTCGCCATGCGCGATGTTGAGCACACCGAGCAGGCCGAAGATAACGGCTAGCCCCAGAGCGAGGACGGCGAGCGTTGAGACGGCATAGAGCACGTTGATCGCCTGGGTGACGATCAGCGGATCCATTTTCTAGCCCCTCAGTCTCGCCGCATCGGCGTCGGCGACTTCGTCAGCCGATTGATCACGCCTTGCACTCGTCGCCGCTTTTAACGTTCGGGAACGTCTTGATGATCTCGAATTCAGTGCCTTTGCAGTCGGCAAGATACATGGTTTTGTCGACATGGCGACCGTGCATGGTCCACGGCCCTGCAGCCGATTCAAAGGTGATCCCCTCGGAGGCCGCCATACATTTCTGCGCGTTGGTGCCCCCCGCCTTGGTGACGAGCGCCTTGGCGCAATTGACGCCGCCGTAACAATCAGCGCCGATCAACCCGAGCTGCGGTGCCTTGTCGCCAAACTTGGCGAAATACGCCTGCTTGAACTTCTCGTTCGCTTCGCCGGGCGCGTTGGCATAATAGGACATCGAAGAAAACAGATTGCCGCTGCTCTCAGCGCCGACGCCGAGAAGCGTGTTTTCCTCCAGCAGAAGCGACAACCGCGAAATATCCTTGTCGAGCCCGAAGCCGGCGAACGTGCGGTTGAAATTGACGTTGTCGGCGCCGACCAGCGTGATCAGGACCGTATCCGGCTTGGCAGATTTGATCCGGGTTACGATCTCTTCGAATTTGTTGGGCGCGCCGAACGGCACGTATTCCTCGGCGACAACCTTGCCGCCGTTTTCGGAGATAAGCTTCTTGGCGTATTCATTGCATTTGCGCGGCCACACGTAATCGTCGCCGATCATATAAACGGACTTTGCTGCCTTCTCTTTCATCATCCAGGTCAGCGAGGGCCTGATCTGCTGCTCCGGCGTGTCGGCGATGACATAGGTGTTGAAGGCACATTCGCCGCCCTCGTAAGTCGGCGTGTAGATGTACGGCACCTTGCCCTTGATGGTCGCGACCAGGGCCTCGCGCGTGGCGCTGTCGTGCGAGCCGATAAACAGATCGACTTTTTCCTCGAGCATCAGGCGAATGGCGGACTTTGTCGATTCCGCCGGCGGACCGCCCGCATCGGTAGGAATGAGCTTGATCTGACGCCCGAGAATACCGCCGGCTTTGTTTACTTCCTCGGCGGCAAGCTCGGCAGAAGCGCGCTGCGTCGGCCCGAACAGCGACGCCGGGCCGCTGAGCGCAATGAACAGCCCGATCTTGAATTCGTCCGCTGCCGCGGCCGGACGGATCAGACCGGGTAACGTACCAAATGCGGCGCCGGCTGCCGCTGCGCCGAGAAGCGTTCGCCGCGTGGGTCCCTGTTTCTGGATGGCCATGTGAGTCTCCCTGGTGTTCGCAGTCATTACTTCGACGTCAAGCTCGTGCCGGTGGCGCCGGCAGTTTCGGCAATAGCGGCTCGATCGCCGCCGCAATGGCGAGTATTTGTTGATCGCTTCCAGCCGGACCGGACAGCTCCATGCCGATCGGCAAACCCGCGGCTGTTATTCCAGCCGGCAAACTGATTCCCGGAATACCACCGACGCTGCCGGGACCGGTGTTGCGGATAAACGTGGCAAACGTCGGCGCCGCTTTGCCGTTGAGCATAAATGTCTCGTCTTCGCCGATTTTCGCCGCCGGAGCCGGCGTTGTCGGGAAGAAGATCGCGGCGATCCCGTGCTCGCGGAAATGACGGCTGTAGGTTTCCTGGAGCGCGGCACGTTGTTGCAAGGCTTTGCGGTAAGCCGGCTCCGGCATAGCGCCGGCCCCGATCAGACTCTGCAGGATTCCCTTGACGTCGGGGCTCGCCACTTTCGCCACGAGGCCGGCGAAGTCGAGGCCGGTTTCATGCTCGGCCAGATAGCTGTTGAGGTCGATGACCGTTTCGTAGAGCGCGATGGGAAAGCCGGCTTCGGCATCAAGCGAAGCCTCTTCGCTCATGTCGACGTCAACCAACACGACGCCCGCATCAGTCAGCCGCCGCAGCGCGCCTTCGCAGATTTTTTCGAGCTCGGCATCGAGATTTTCCCAAAAAGGTTTGCGCGGCACACCGATGCGCAGACCCTTTAGTTGTGCAGGCGCGACCTCGATCGGACCTCCGGTCACAACACCATCAAGCAGCACGCAGTCGGCAACGCTGCGGGTCATAGGACCCGCCGTGTCCCGCGTATGCGAGATCGGCACGATGCCGGCCTGCGACCACCGACCTGTTGTCGGACGAAGGCCAACAATCCCGCACAGCGCCGCGGGGACACGGACCGAACCGCCGGTGTCCGTCCCGATCCCGCCAGGCGCGATCCGCGCGGCAACCGCAACGCCGGTACCGCCACTCGAGGCGCCCGGGATGCGATCGGGCGCGTAAGGATTGCGGGCTGGGCCGAAAGTAGCGTTATTGTTGGTAATCCCATAGGCGAGTTCGTGCAGATTCATTTTGCCAAGCGCGATCGCCCCGGCGGCGAACAGTTTATCGACGATCGCCGCATTACGTTTTGGCCGGTTGCCGGCAAGACCTGGCGTACCTCCGGTCGTCGGCAGATCGGCGGTGTCGAGATTGTCCTTCAGCGCCAGCGGCACGCCATGAAGCCGACCGAGCGTAGCCCCGGCTGCGCGTTGCTGGTCGGCCTTTCGCGCAGCCTCGCGTACGCCGTCGGGATTGAGCGTTATGAACGCCCCGAGATGTTTGTTGGCTGCCGCCTGCGCCAGCAGCGCCTCGGCAAGCGTCTCGGCCGTGATCTCGCCGGTGCGAATCGCCTTGGCGGCTTCGCCAACTCCAAGGTCATGAAGCGCTGGCATCACTCACTCTCTCGATGGCAACAGCGGCCAATCGTGGTCACACGCTCTTTGTGTATCGCCAGCCGCGCAACATGGGCATCGGCATAAATGCGGAGAGCGTTAAACCAGGCTTTGTCGCGAAATCGCTGCCGCCAACTCCGCCCGGTTGGCGCAACCGCTTTTGTGCATCGCATTGGTCAGGTGGGTGCGGACGGTGCCGAAGCCGATGCCGAGGATGCGGGCGATGTCGCGGTCGGTACAGCCGCGCGCAACAAGCCCGGCCACCTCCTGCTCTCGCGGGGTCAGTCCGGCCTGGCGCGCGCACCGTAACAAGGCGCGGCGCAGATGCGGCTCCAGTGCATCGAGCAGACCGGTATCCCGTTCGCAAAACTCCGGACGTCCCGCGGCTCGCCAAATGCGCAAATCGCCGAGATCGCGTTCTTGGTCAAAGATGAAGAGGTTGACGCCGTGGTGCAGTCCGTCGCGGGCGAGGAAATCGTTGTAGAATTCGGTGCGTCGCAACTTTTCGCGAGAAATCACTTCATCGACCAAGGTGGCGCGACGGCGGGCGCGAAGCTGAAACGTCATCGGATCGCGGAACTGATACCAATCTTCGTAGCGGCGCAGATTGCCTGGCGCCATGTTGAAACTGACCGCCTCGTCGAACCGGTTCTTGCGCGGGTCCCAAATGTAGGAAGCGCCGAAATCGGCTGCGCAACAGACGCAGCACGTCGTTGAAGATAACGGCGCGCGCATCGCGTTCGGGGCCGAGACGCTCCAGGCGCGCAACAATGTCGCCAAACAGGCGCAACTCGCCGCCGCTGATGTCGCGAATTACGGTCGCCATGCCGTCCGCCCCGCCGCCTACCATCCTGAGCCGGTGGTAGAGCGACGTGAAATTGTCCCTGCGCATCGGCAAAGCGTCAAGGCCAGGAATTAGCCATCCGAGGCGGGTTTTGGAGCAGCGCGGAGACGCGCAGACTGGCGATCTGAGAACCTTAAGTGTTTGGCCTAACCAATTGTTCTGCAACCGTTTACTAAAGCATCACTGCGACGTCATCGCCACCATCACGGGGAACGCATTACGGGCGCCTGCCCGAAGCTTACGATGAGGCAATCGGGGACCATCTTCACTGTGCGATAATCCGTCTGACCTGAGCCAAAGTTTGTCTGGAACCGAGGACTACCGATGATTGATCGGCTCGAATTCATCATTGCGCTTGCGCGTGAAGGTCACTTTGGGCGAGCGGCGGAGACCTGCCGCGTCAGCCAACCGACATTGTCAGGCGGAATAAAATATCTGGAGGATATGTTTGGCGTAATGCTCGTGCAGCGCGGCTCGCGATTCCACGGGTTCACCCCCGAGGGCGAAAGGGTGCTGGAATGGGCACGTCGGATTGTTGGCGATGCGAGAGCGATGCGCCAGGATATCGACGCCCTCAAACGGGGCTTGGTCGGCCACGTCAAGATCGCCGCGGTTCCGACCGCGCTCGCCATGACGGCGATGCTCACGACGCCCTATCGCGCCAAGCACCCCAACGTCCGGTTCAGCATCGTGTCGAAGACATCGATCGATGTGCTGAGGTTGCTTGACGATCTCGAGGTCGATGCCGGCCTCACATACCTCGACAATGAGCCGGTCGGCCGGGTGAATGCGGTACCGCTTTATTATGAGGAGTACCGGCTGCTGACATCGCCTGCCGCCGCATTGGGAGATCGCGACAGCGTGACATGGGCGGAGGTCGGTCAAGTGCCGCTCTGCCTGCTCACGCCCGACATGCAGAACCGGCGGATCATCGACGCCCTGTTGCGCTCGGCCGGACAAGAGCCGTCACCCACGCTTGAATCGAATTCGATGATCGTGTTGTTCGCGCATGTACGTACGGGCAAATGGGCAAGCATCATGCCGGCGAAACTCGCCGAAACGCTTGGCCTGACCGACAACGTCCGCTCCATCCCGATCGTCGAGCCAGCGGCGACGCACGCGGTGGGGCTTATTGTCCCACATCGCGAGCCGATGACACCGCTGCTCGCGGCGCTGGTCACCGAGGCCCGCGCATTGGAGAAGGTCTTGGGCCAGACGGCGGAGATGAAAAGCCAGAGCGAAAACAAGCCACTAGCCAAAAAGAGGAGAAGCGATGAGCACCAAGGTGGCCGGTTCCAGGCGACGGCGCTGAAGACGTTCGATCAGGAATCCTGATCGAACCACGGACCAGCTTTATTGATCCGGCGCGTTTAGTGCTTATTTTATAATACTTCCAATATCTTGAGTGCGATCAACCGGCGGGGCGGTTGCACGGAGCTGGTGCTGACGTGCCACGTTACGAACCATGGAGCGCGGAACGAACCGCGCAAATCATTCGGGAGCATCAGGGCATTGAAGGCCCGCTGTTGCCTATCCTGCACGCTATGCAGGAGGAGTTCGGCTATATCGACGAGGCGGCCGAGCCGGTGATTGCCGAAGAGCTGAACATAAGTCGGGCCGAAGTGCACGGCGTCGTTTCCTTCTACCACGATTTTCGGCGGGCACCGGCGGGACGGCACGTTCTTAAACTCTGCCGCGCCGAGGCCTGTCAGGCGGCCGGTGGCGATGCGCTAGCCGCCCATGTCGAGGCGCGGTTCGGTGTCGCACTCGGCAACACCACCGCGGACGGCCGTATGACCGTCGAGCCAGTCTACTGCCTCGGCCTCTGCTCGGTGTCCCCGTCGGCGATGCTCGACGGCAAGGTCGTGGCCCGCCTCGACCCGAAAAAACTCGACACATTGCTTGCGGAGGCGGACCGATGAGCGCGCTTCGCATCTACGTTCCGGGAGACGCCGCGGCTGTTGCCTGCGGCGCCGACGAGATTGCAGCCGCGGTCGCATCGACTGCCGCCAAACGCGGGCTTGAGATCGAAATCGTGCGCAATGGATCGCGCGGGATGCACTGGCTCGAGCCCATGCTCGAAGTCGTCACCGGTGG
The DNA here is from genome assembly GCA_963727325.1 of uncultured Alphaproteobacteria bacterium. Classification (GTDB taxonomy): domain Bacteria; phylum Pseudomonadota; class Alphaproteobacteria; order Rhizobiales; family Xanthobacteraceae; genus BOG-931. Next base: position 188,463 of record CAVSFV010000010.1, on the reverse strand, counting down.
TGGCCGGATTGCCTACGGCCCGGTCGAGCTTACCGACGTCGCGACCGTGCTTGATGCGATGGTTGCGGGTGGCGGCGATCACAAATTGCGCGTCGGCGTGCCGGAAGATCATCCCTTTATGAAACGGCAGACGCGTCTGACGTTTGCGCGCTGCGGCATCGTCGATCCGCGTTCGCTCGAAGATTACAAAGCTCACGACGGCTACAAAGGGCTCGCCAAAGCGCTCGCCAATCCTGCCGGAATTGTCGAAGAGATCACGCAGTCAGGCTTGCGCGGGCGCGGCGGCGCCGGCTTCCCGACCGGTATCAAGTGGAAGACAGTTGCTGATACCAAGGCCGACCGCAAATACATCGTCTGCAACGCCGACGAAGGCGACAGCGGCACCTTCGCCGACCGGATGATCATGGAAGGCGATCCGTTCGTCCTGATCGAAGGCATGACGATCGCCGGCATTGCGGTTGGCGCCGTCAAGGGCTTCGTCTACATCCGCTCCGAATATCCGCACGCGATCGCGGTGATGAAGGAAGCGGTCGATATCGCGCGGCGGGCCGGAATGCTCGGCAAGAAAGTCGCGGGTTCGGATTTCGAATTCAATCTTGAAGTGCGCGAAGGCGCCGGGGCCTATGTCTGCGGCGAGGAGACCTCGCTACTGGAAAGTTTGGAGGGCAAACGCGGCATTGTGCGGGCCAAGCCTCCCCTCCCCGCGCACAAGGGCCTGTTTGGCAAACCGACAGTCATCAACAACGTGCTGTCGCTGGCGACCGTGCCGATCATCATGGACAAGGGCGCCGCCTTCTATAAGAACTTCGGCGTCGGCCGTTCGCGCGGCACCATGCCGATCCAGCTCGCCGGCAATCTCAATTACGGCGGCCTGTTCGAGACGCCGTTCGGCATCACGCTCGGCGAACTGGTCAACGACATCGGCGGCGGCTGCTTCACCGGCCGGCCGGTAAAAGCCGTGCAGGTCGGCGGACCGCTCGGCGCGTATTTCCCCCCGTCCCTGTTCGACACGCCATTCGACTACGAGGCGTTCGCCAAGCGCGACGGCCTTATCGGTCATGCCGGGGTCGTGGTGTTCGACGACACCGTCGACATGGCCAAACAGGCGCGCTTCGCCATGGAATTCTGCGCCATTGAATCCTGCGGCAAGTGCACGCCGTGCCGTATCGGCTCGACGCGCGGCGTCGAAACCGTCGACAAGATCGTTGCCGGTATCGAGCCTGAGAAGAATCTCGAAGTGCTTGCCGACCTTTGCAACACCATGAAGTTCGGATCGCTCTGTGCGCTGGGCGGGTTCACGCCGTATCCGGTGGTCAGCGCCATGACGCACTTTCGCGATGACTTTAAGCCGGCGCCGCACCTGCAGGCAGCGGAATAGGAGACCAAGCTATGTCGCTCGTTCACGAGATCGACTACGGCACGCCGAAGTCAAAGGCGCAAAAAATGGTCACGCTGACCATCGACGGCCAGTCGGTGACCGTGCCCGAAGGCACTTCGATCATGCGCGCCGCGATGGAAATGGGCACGCAGATACCGAAGCTGTGCGCGACCGACATGGTTGACGCCTTCGGCTCCTGCCGCCTGTGCCTGGTCGAAATCGAAGGCCGCCCCGGCACGCCGGCGTCCTGCACGACGCCAGTCGCTCCCGGCATCGTGGTCAAGACGCAGACCGATCGGCTGAGAACGATCCGCAAGGGCGTGATGGAGCTCTACATCTCCGACCACCCGCTCGACTGCCTGACCTGTTCGGCCAACGGCGATTGTGAGCTTCAGGATATGGCCGGCGCGGTCGGCTTGCGCGACGTGCGCTACGGCTATAGCGGCGACAATCACGTTTTCGCCAAGACGTCGGAAGGCGCCGCCAACGACAAATGGCTGCCGAAGGACGAGTCCAACCCCTACTTCACCTACGATCCGTCGAAATGCATCGTGTGCTCGCGCTGCGTGCGCGCCTGTGAAGAGACCCAAGGCACGTTCGCGCTCACCATCGCCGGCCGCGGTTTCGACAGCCGCGTGGCGGCCGGGATGGAAGAGTCGTTCATGTCATCGGAATGCGTGTCCTGCGGCGCCTGCGTCCAGGCCTGCCCGACGGCGACGCTGAACGAGAAGAAGGTCATCGAGATCGGCAAGCCCGAGCATTCGGTGGTGACGACGTGCGCCTATTGCGGCGTCGGCTGCTCGTTCAAGGCGGAAATGCGCGGCGAAGAACTCGTGCGCATGGTGCCGTACAAGGATGGCGAGGCCAATCGCGGCCACTCCTGCGTCAAAGGCCGGTTCGCCTGGGGCTACGCGACCCACAAGGAGCGAATTCTCAAGCCGATGATCCGCGCCAAGGTCACTGATGAATGGCGGGAAGTCAGCTGGGAGGAAGCGATCAATCACGCCGCCTCCGAATTCAAGCGCATTCAAGCCAAATACGGCCGGATTCGGTCGGCGGCATCACGTCGTCGCGCTGCACCAACGAGGAAACATTCCTGGTGCAGAAACTGATCCGCGCCGCGTTCGGCAACAACAACGTCGACACCTGCGCCCGCGTCTGCCACTCGCCGACCGGATACGGTCTCGGCCAGACCTACGGCACGTCGGCCGGCACGCAGAATTTCGATTCCGTCGAGGAAACCGACGTCGCCATCGTCATCGGCGCCAATCCCGTCGCCGCGCACCCGGTTTTTGCCTCGCGCTTGAAGAAGCGTCTGCGTCAGGGCGCGAAACTCATCGTCATCGATCCGCGCCGCACCGAAATGGTCCAGAGCGCGCACATCAAGGCGGATTTTCACCTGGCGCTGAAACCAGGCACCAATGTCGCGATCGTGACCGTCGCTGGCGCATGTCATCGTCACCGAGAAGCTCTACGACGAAAAGTTCATCCGCGAGCGTTGCGACTGGGACGAATTCCAGCACTGGGCGGATTTCGTTTCGCAGCCGCGCAACAGTCCCGAGGAAGTGGCGAAGATTTCCGGCGTGCCGGCGCAGACGATCCGCGGCGCCGCGCGGCTCTACGCGACCGGCGGCAACGGTTCGATCTACTACGGACTCGGCGTCACCGAGCACAGCCAGGGTTCGACCACCGTCATGGCCATCGCCAATCTCGCCATGGCGACCGGCAATATCGGCCGGCCTGGCGTCGGCGTGAATCCGCTGCGCGGTCAGAACAACGTGCAAGGCTCCTGCGACATGGGTTCGTTCCCGCATGAGCTGTCGGGCTATCGGCATATTTCCATCGACGCGACGCGGCAGTTGTTCGAGAAAGATTGGGGCGTGTCGCTCAACAGCGAGCCGGGCTTGCGTATTCCCAACATGCTCGATGCCGCAGTCGACGGGACTTTCAAAGGCATCTACATCCAGGGCGAGGACATTCTTCAGTCCGATCCCGACACCCATCACGTGTCCGCCGGACTTGAGGCGATGGAATGCGTGGTCGTTCAGGACCTGTTCCTCAACGAAACCGCGCGCTTCGCTCACGTGTTCCTGCCGGGTTCGACCTTCTTGGAAAAGAACGGCACGTTCACCAATGCCGAGCGCCGCATTCAGCTCGTCCGCAAAGTCATGGCGCCGAAGAACGGCTACGAGGACTGGGAAATCACCATCCTGCTGTCAAAGGCGCTGGGTTACGACATGCACTACGACCATCCGTCGCAGATCATGGACGAGATCGCCCGACTGACGCCCGGCTTTGCCAACGTCTCCTTCGACATGCTCAACAAACGCGGCTCCGTGCAATGGCCGTGCAACGATAAGGCACCAGATGGCTCGCCGATCATGCACGTGAACGGCTTCGTTCGCGGCAAGGGCAAGTTTATCGTTACCGAATACATCGCGACGGACGAAAAGACCGGACCGCGCTTCCCGTTGCTGCTCACCACTGGCCGAATCCTGTCGCAATACAATGTCGGGGCGCAAACGCGGCGCACTGACAATTCGCTTTGGCACGAGGAAGATCTGCTCGAAATGCATCCGCACGATGCAGAGCAGCGCGGCATCCGCGACGGCGACTGGGTCAAGCTCGCGAGCCGCGCCGGCGAAACGACGCTGCGCATCGAAATCACAGACCGCGTGTCGCCGGGTGTCGTTTATACGACCTTCCATCATCCGGACACCCAGGCGAACGTCATCACCACCGAGTATTCGGACTGGGCCACCAACTGTCCCGAATACAAGGTAACCGCGGTGCAGGTCACGCCGTCGAACGGACCCTCGCGCTGGCAGGAGGAGTACGAAAAATTCTCGCGCGAAAGCCGCCGCATAGCGGCGACGGCCGAGGCCGCGGAGTAGATGCGTCGAGCCGACCAAGGCCGTCTCCTCCACGGCCTGGCGCCATCAGAGCGCGACGGCGGGCGAGCGCATCGTTCCTGAAGAGACCGCTGTCGCCTTCACCTATGAAGGCGGTTCCTACGCTGTGATGATGGCAACGCCGCGTGATCTCGAAGATTTCGCGGTCGGCTTCAGTCTCACCGAGCGCGTCGTCGGCACGCCCGCGGAAATCCGCCAGCTTGAGATCGTCGAGGAGGATGCCGGGATCGAGTTGCGCATGTGGCTCAATGAACCCCGCGCGGCCGCGTTAATCCAGCGGCGGCGGCATCTGGCTGGACCGACCGGCTGCGGGCTGTGCGGCATCGAGACCCTCGATGAAGCGATGCGGACGCCGCCGCGCGTGCGCAGATGGCCGAACGTTCACCGCAGCCGAGATCATGGGTGCGCTCGAAGCGCTGCCGGCGCGCCAAGAGCTCAATTGACAGACCCGCGCCGTTCACGCTGCGGCATTCTGGCAACGCGGCCGAGGCCTCGTTGCCGTGCGCGAAGACGTCGGGCGTCACAACGCGCTCGACAAGCTCGCCGGCGCACTGGCCCGCGCGCAGATCGACGGGCGTGATGGCTTTGTCCTGCTGACGAGCCGCGTGTCCGTGGAGATGGTGCAAAAGACCGCCATGATCGGCGCTCCGCTGCTCGTTGCGGTATCGGCACCTACGGCGCTCGCCGTGCGCACCGCCGAAGCTGCCGGCATTACAATTGCCGCCGTTGCCCGCGGCGACGGTTTCGAAGTATTCAGTTATCCGCAGCGGATCAAAAAAAGCGCGGAGGAAGGCGTCACCAATGTCGCCTGAGAAACTCGTCTACATGGCCAATCAGATCGGCGCGTTCTTTGAAAGCCAGGGGCAGGAAAAGGCTGTGACCGGAACGGCCGAGCACATCAGAAAATTCTGGGACCCGCGGATGCGCAAAACCATCTACGCGTATGTGGAGCAAGGCGGCGCCGGTCTCGATCCTCCTGTTCGCGAAGCTATCGAACAGCTTGCGGCGGCCGAAAAAGCTGCAGTGCACAAAGCCGCCGCTCAGTAGCTATTCGCGTCCGCGAGCCTGTGACCATTAGCCGCCCTGCCGGGCGGCCGGTGCTCTTTTATGATTTGCGTCAATGACATGCTTAAGGCGGTGGTAATCGGGCCGGAAACAACCGGGCGGCCGCGACGACGCAAATACCAACTTGCCATAAGTGTGGCACGCAGTAATTCTGTTACTGTTTAAACAAATAACAAACGCCAGGGAGAGACGATGTCGACCATAGCGCAAGCGCCGGCCGTTGGGGCGCCGGCCGGTTTTCTGAATCGCAGCCGAACCATCGCCGGACCGGGCTTTAGCCGCTGGATGGTACCGCCGGCGGCCTTGTGCATTCATCTGTGCATCGGCCAAGCTTATGCGTTCAGCGTATTCAATCTGCCGATGACGAAGCTCATCGGAATCACGCAGTCGGCACCAGACGACTGGCGGCTGACCGAACTGGGCTGGATCTTTTCGATCGCCATTTTTGTCCTCGGCGTGTCGGCGGCAACCTGTGGCCGATGGGTCGAGGAAGGCGGGCCTCGCCGCGCGATGTTCACTGCCGGCCTGTGCTGGGCGCTCGGTTTCTTCATTTCGGCTGCCGGCGTCTACGCCCATAATCTCTGGGTCGTATATCTCGGTTACGGAGTTTTCGGCGGCATCGGCCTTGGCCTTGGCTACATCTCGCCGGTTTCGACCCTGATCAAATGGTTTCCGGACCGGCCGGGCATGTCGACCGGAATGGCCATCATGGGCTTCGGCGGTGGCGCCTTCATCGCCTCGCCGCTGTCAGTCTGGCTGATGCAGCAGATTCTCCTCCCCGACCCATGTCGGGGTGGCCGAAGCCTTCATCGGGCTGGGCATCATCTATCTCATCTTCATGTGGGTCGGCGCAGCGATCGTGCGCGTTCCCGCGCCAGGGTGGAAGCCGGAAGGCTACACGCCGCCAGTCGTCGCGCAAAAACTGATCACCAAAAACGACGTCTATGTTTACGACGCGATCAAGACACCGCAGTTCTGGCTGATCTGGTGGGTGCTCTGCCTGAACGTCACCGCCGGCATTGGCGTCCTCGGCCAGGCCTCGGCCATGAGCCAGGAGATGTTCCCGGGCAAGGTAACCGCCATCGCGGCGGCCGGCTTTGTTGGGCTGCTGAGTTTGTTCAACATGCTCGGCCGCTTTTTCTGGGCCTCCACCTCGGACTTCATCGGCCGCAAGAACACCTATTTCTGCTTCTTCGTGATCGGCACGATTCTTTACGCGCTGGTGCCGTGGACCGGACGAACCGGCAGCGTCACGCTATTTGTGCTGTGCTTCATTGTGATCATCTCGATGTATGGCGGGGGCTTTTCCACCGTGCCGGCCTACCTCAAGGACATGTTCGGCACCCGCTATGTCGGCGCCATCCACGGCTGGCTGATTACGGCCTGGTCGGCGGCCGGCGTGTTCGGTCCCGTGCTTGTGAACTATATCCGCCAGTATCAAATCGATCACGGCGTGCCGAAGGCACAAGCATACAACGTCACCATGTACGTCATGGCGGCATTGCTGGTGATCGGCTTCTTCTGCAATCTGTTGATCAAGGCGGTGCACGCAAAATATCACATGAACGCTGAGGACGACGGTGCATTGGCCGTGGCTGCGGAAAGCGCGGCTGCCGCAGCTGCCCGGCTCGGCGGCAAACCGGCGCAAGCCTAAAAGGGAGAAGCGCAACATGGCAGACGTAGAACAGGACGGCACGCAAATCTGGCATCTCGTGCTCGCCTGGGGCTTCGTTGGCATACCGCTCGCTTGGGGTGTCGCCGAGACGATCACCAACGCGCTCAAACTGTTCCATTAAACGGACCGATTTGCGCAGCAAAGCGGCGGCCCAACGGCCGCCGCTCTTTTTTTGCGAAAACGTGCTACTTGACGAACGCTGGCGATCTGGCTGATGTCGTGGCGGCGGGGCCTTACCTCAGAAGCTATGCCGGGAACGCACCTTTCCATCCGTATCGATCTCGCGTCCGGCGACCGCATCGGTCCCGGCAAGATCGCGCTTCTGGAGGCGATCCGCTCGACCGGGTCGATTTCAGCCGCGGCACGGTCGATCGGGATGTCCTATCGCCGCGCCTGGCTTTTGGTCGAAGAGATCAACAAGACCCTGCGTGAGCCCGCAGTCAAAGCCGAGACCGGCGGGTCCGGCGGTGGCGGCGCCATCATTACTCCCGTTGGCGAGCGGGTCGTGGGACTTTATCGCTCTATCGAGTCTCAGGCGCGGATGGCCGCGGGCGGCGAATTTCGTGCTATCGGCAAGCTCATTCGCCAAGACAAAGGCGCTGGTTAGCTTTCCGCTCCGCTATCTCCTACCCCAGCGATTTTTGGTGGCGTGGCCGCGCACATTCAATAATATCCGCGCAGGGGGAACGTCCAATTCGGCATCTCGACGCAACGCGCGAGATGTCCTCACCGGCGCACGCTGCACCCCGAGGAGAAGCAAATGAGCAGTCCGGTCCTCGTGACGGACGATGGCGCTATCCGCACCATTCGGCTCAATCGCCCGGAGAAAAAGAACGCGTTGACGCTCGCCATGTATGCCGACATGACCGCGGCCCTACACGAAGCCAATCAAACCGACACGATTCGCTGCGTCATGTTCGCCGGCTCACCCGGCGCGTTCTGCGCCGGCAACGATATTGGCGACTTCCTGGCCGCGGCGCTCGGCGGCGGCCTTGAGTTCGAGGGCGATCGATTTCATGTACGAACTGGGCAGGAACAAAAAGCCGCTCGTCGCCGCGGTCGGGGGCGTCGCCATCGGGATCGGCACCACTATGCTGTTTCATTGCGATCACGTCGTCGCCGCGGCCGATGCGACGTTCTCGACTCCCTTTCTCAAACTCGGGCTGGCTCCGGAATTAGCCTCAACGCTGCTCGCGCCCATGCGCATGGGTCACGCGCGCGCCTTTTCGCTTCTGGTCATGGGCAAACCTCTCACGGCCGCAGAAGCAAGAGATGCAGGCTTCGTCAACACCGTCGTCGACAGCGCCGCGGTTGATGCCGCGGCCTCCAAAGCAGCGGAGGAGATCGCCGCTCTTCCGCCTGGAGCGCTGGCCGCGGCGCGCGCCCTGATGCGCTGCCGCAGCGACGAAGTGATGCAGCGGATCGACGCCGAAGCGGAGCTTTTCAAAAAGCTTCTGCGATCCGACGAAGCCCGTGCTGCATTTCAGGCATTTTTCGCCCGCAAAAAGTGAGTTCAATCATGTCCCTCAAAGGCAAAGACCCTTTTTATCACCGGCGCTTCGCGCGGCATTGGGCTGGCGATCGGACTGCGCGCTGCGCGTGACGGCGCCAATATCGTCATCGCCGCGAAGACCGCCGCGCCGCATCCAAAACTTCCGGGCACCATCTACACCGCCGCGGAAGACATCGAGCGCGCCGGCGGCAAGGCTTTGCCGCTGGTCGTCGATGTTCGCGACGAGTTGACTGTGAAAGAGGCGTTCGACAAGGCGGCCGCGCATTTCGGCGGCATCGACATCGTCGTCAACAATGCAAGCGCCATTTCGCTGACGCCTTCGGTTGCGACCGACATGAAACGTTACGACCTCATGCAGCAGATCAACACCCGCGGCACGTTTGTCGTGTCAAAATGGGCGATTCCGCATCTGCAGAAGGCCGCCAATCCGCATATCCTCATGATTTCGCCGCCGCTCGACATGAAGGAAAAATGGTTCGCGCCGCACACCGCCTACACCATCGCCAAGTTCGGCATGAGCATGGTCGTGCTCGGACTTGCCGGCGAGTTGCGATCCAAAGGCATCGCCGCCAACGCACTTTGGCCGCGCACCGTGATTGCCACCGCCGCGGTTCAGAATCTGCTCGGCGGAGACACCTTGATGCGGCAGTCGCGCAAGCCGGACATCATGGCGGATGCGGCCTACGCTATTTTCGCCCGCCCGGCGCGGGAATTCACCGGCCGTTTTTTGATCGACGATACGTTTCTGGCCGAGAATGGTGTGACCGACTTCGACAAGTATCGCGCCGACCCGACGCAAAAGCTGGCACAGGATTTCTTCGTCCCCGATGATATCCCGGCGCCGAAGGGTGTCATCCTCGAGGCCGGTTTTCACTGAGCCGGCCGAGCCGCGCATCGAACGCTCGTAGATGTGGCGTCTCCCCCAAGAGGCGAGGCGAAAAAATGACGCTGTCGATTACAATGCGCGCGCCTATGCCAGCCAGCGCTTGCGGCGCTTGTAGTGCTTGCCGTCGCGAAACGACTTACGCTTGCCTTCGGCGACACCAAGATAAAATTCCTTGACGTCCTCGTTTTCGGACAACGTCGCCGCCGCTCCGTCCAGCACCACGCGTCCATTCTCCAGGATGTAACCGTAGTTGGAATATTTGAGCGCCAGATTGGCGTTCTGCTCCGCCAGCAGGAACGAGACGCCCTCGCTCTCATTGAGGCTCTTCATAATCGTGAAAATCTCTTCCACGATTTGCGGCGCCAAACCCATGGACGGCTCATCGAGCAGGATCATCTTCGGACTGGACATCAGCGCGCGCCCAATCGCGCACATCTGCTGCTCGCCGCCGGACGTGTATCCGGCCAGCGATTGCCGCCGTTCGCGGAGCCGGGGGAAATAGTTGTAGACCTTTTCGAGCCCAGCCCGGATCGCCGCCGACCCGTCGCGGCGGGTGAAGGCGCCGGTCAGAAGATTCTCCTCGATCGTCAGATGGCCGAAACAGAACCGGCCCTGCATCACCTGAATACAACCACGCCGTACCACATCGTTTGGCGAGAGTGCCTGCACTTCGGCGCCGTCGAACTCGATCACGCCCTTGGTTACTTCGCCGCGCTCGGAATGCAGAAGATTGGAGATCGCCTTAAGCGTCGTGGTCTTGCCGGCGCCATTGGCTCCCAGAAGCGCGACAATCCCGCCGCTCGGCACCGCAAGCGACACGCCCTTAAGAACGAGAATAACCCGATCGTAGACCACCTCGATATTGTTGAGCGAAAGAATTGGCGGCGCGGAATCCGCGGCGGCCGCCGGTTCGGACTTCATGGGTGCGGCGACGATCAAGACCTTTGTCCCTTACCTTCCCCGCCAACGACTTGGGCGGGTTTTCCGATGATTATGTGCCGGGTCTGTGAAGCGTCCCGGAGCGCGGCGCGTGGTGTTGACGCCGCGCCGCGCGTCCGGAAAACTCAAAGTTTCAGTCTGGCCTACGAGGACTTTTCGCAGGGTTCGGTTCGTTTCGGCCAGCCGGCGTTCGCTTTCACATACTCTTCCGCCGCGCTGTTGATCAACGGCAGCACCTTATCCTTGATCGGTTGGATCGAAGGCACTGTTGTTTTCCACTTGGTGCCATCCCATTGGACCAGCGAGATGCCGCTATGACCATTGTGATCGGCGCAGCTCAAGTGAACCGGGGACGCGAAGTTCGGAAAGCCCATTTCTTTCCACCGCGCGTCAGTGATGTTGAGCGCTTCGAAGCCACGGCGCACGTCGTCGGCGTCGACTTGCTTCTTGCCGGTCAGTTGCTGTGCCGTCCGGATCGCTTCGGCAATCATCGCCGAATTCATGACGGCGCGATTGTAAAGGTTCTCGCCGACCTTATCCTTTGAGGCGACCTGGCTCTGGCCCTTATCGACGACGTACTTGAGAATATCCTGGATTGCCGGATAGTCCGTGCCGACGCCGTTGAGGTCGAGCGAACTATACCCCTTGGCTTCCGGACCTGCGGGACGCGCATCGTCGTCGCCGCCCGACCACCACACGCCGACCAGCCGATCCATCGGGTAGCCGATCTTGGTCGCTTCCTTGACTGCCGTTGGATTCATGGCGCCCCAGCCCTGGATATAAATCCAATCTGGCCGGTCGCGGCGCACGTCGAGCCAGAGCGAAGTCTGGTTCTGCATCTGCGATGGAGGCACGGGATAGAGCTTCAGCTCGAACCCGTAGTCCTGCGCAAGTGTCTGCAGAAGTGCGATCGGCTCCTTGCCGTAAGGCGCGTCGAGATGAACGAGGCCGATTTTCTTGCCCTTGAGCTTGTCGAAGCCGCCCTCGACATCGGCCGCATGACGAACGAACGCCGAGGCGCCGTCCCAATAGGTCGCCGGCGCGTTGAAGATCCACGGGAACAGAGTGCCGTCGGCAGAAGCAGACAAACCGTAGGCGAACGAGAAGACCGGGATCTTGTCGACCGTGGCTTTCGGTATCACTTGCAGCGTGATGCCGGTGGAAAATGGGGTTATGACAACCGGGTGTTTGCCCTTGACGGTGTCGTAGCACTCGACGCCCTTCTTGGTGTCGTAACCGGTCTCGCATTCCTCAACGATAACCTTGACGCCGCCGATGCCGCCGTCGCGATTGTTAAGCATTTTCATGTAATCTGACAGGCCGTTGGCGACCGGGATTCCCGATCCGGAAAACGGGCCGGTTCGATAGGTAAAGAACGGAACATATATTCCGTCCTCCGCCTGCGCCGTCGCGACCGCAGCGGGTACCGCCGTCGCCACCGCCAGGCCGAAAGCGAGATGCTTCAGACGCATAGCCGTTTCTCCCTTATGTGGCGTCGGCTCTTGGCCGCGCCTGCGAATGGGCCTCGCTCTCCGCAACGGAAACGAGGCATCCCGGACCGGCCGCGGGCCGAGGCGGGAATTGAGGCGGAGTGTGCCCTATCAATAAGGAAAGGGCCACACCCTCAACTTTTGTTTACCGATCTGCCAGAGCCGCGCGAGCCCGTTCGGCTCAATGACTAAAAACGCGATGATCAAGACTCCAACGATCACAAACGTCAGTTGCTCGGCCGCCGCGGGGCGAATCGGCAAGCCGAACGCCGTGGGGACGAGCCGCAGCGCGATCGGCAGAATGTAGATCAGCGCGGCGCCGAAAAACGATCCGATCAGGGTCCCCAGTCCACCGATGATCACCATGAACAGAACAAGGAAACTCTGATCGATGGCAAAAACATCGGCCTCAGCACCGCCGTACCAGAGAAACACCATCATCGCGCCGGCAACGCCGCAATAGAACGAGGACACCGCAAAGGCGAGCAGCTTGGTCCGCAGCAGCCTGATTCCGATCAGTTCGGCCGCAAGATCCATATCGCGGACCGACATCCACATTCGTCCAATGCGGCCGTGGACCAAATTCGAAGCGATCCAGGTCAAAAAGACGACAATGCTCAAAACAACGAGGTAACGCGTCACCGGCACCGCGGTCGGGCCAGTCACCGGGACGCCCATCAAGGTGCGCAGCGGGACTTCGATCGCGCCGGAGACGCTGTTGTTATAGAGCCAGGGAATCCGGATGAAACACCATTCCAGAAAGAACTGCGCGGCCAGCGTCGCCACCGCGAGATAGAAGCCCTTGATGCGCAACGACGGCAGCCCGAACAGCACGCCGACGGCGGCCGAAAAGAACCCCGACGCTAAAATCCAAACGATGATGTCGACCTGGGGGAAGTAGGTCGTCAGCTTCAGGCACGCGTACGCGCCGACCCCCATGAAGCCGCCGGTGCCGAGAGAAAGAAGCCCCGTGTAGCCGGTGAGAAGATTGAGTCCAATCGCCGCCAACGCGAAGATGAGGAACGGTATTAAAACCGTGTTGAGCAGGAAATCGTTGCCGACAAGCGGGAAGACAACGAAGGCGACGAAGAGAATAACCGCGATCCCAATCCGGTCCTGCAGGATCGGAAACACCGCCATATCGGCGGCGTAATTGGATTTGTACTGGCCAGCCTCACGATAGAGCATCGTCTATATCCGCTCGATGATCTTTTCGCCAAACAAGCCTTGCGGCCGGAACACCAGAAATCCGAGCGCGATCACATAGGCAAGCCAGGTTTCGATCCCGCCGCCAAGCAGCGGTCCCCAGTAGAATTCGCCCAGTTTCTCGCCGATCCCGATGATCAAGCCTCCGACGATGGCGCCGGGAATTGAGGTCAAGCCGCCGAGGATCAATACCGGAAGCGCTTTTAATGCGATGATTTGCAGGGCGAAGGAGACCTCCGAGCGAGCGCCCCACATGATGCCGGTGGTCAGCGCCACGATACCCGCGGCAAACCACACGATGACCCAAATCTGCTCCAGCGAAATACCGACCGACAGCGCCGCCTGATGGCTGTCCGCAACCGCGCGCAAGGCCCGGCCAATGCGAGTGCGTTGAAAGAAGATCGCGAGCCCGGCAACCATGATCGAACCGATAATGACGGCGGCGATGTCAATCTTCTGCAGCGACACGAAACCGCCGAGGCCTTTAAATCGCAGCGCCCCGCTAGGCAGGTAGAGTTCCTGCGCAATCATCACCTTTGGATTGCCGCCAAAGACCAATTGTCCCAAACCGATAAGAAAATAGGTGATGCCGAATGTCGCCATGAACAGAATGACGTCCGATTGATTGACCAACGGCCGCAACACCAGACGCTCAACCGCAAACGCCAGCACCAGCATAACGCCGACGGTCAGAGCAAGCGCAACAAAGGCCGGCACGCCGTGCTCGTGCAGTCCGACCAGCGTGAGCGCGGCGAACACGACCATGATGCCTTGGGCGAAATTGAAAACGCCGGATGCCTTGAAAATCAGAACAAAGCCGAGAGCTATCAGGGCATAAAGCACGCCGGCGACAAGTCCGTCCCACAATGTCTGGACCAACAAATCCGGCGCCGCGCCCATTTGCACAAACGGATCAACAAAGACCTGATAGAGGATGTGCATGAGCGTTTATTGCGGTTCGCCTAGATAGGCCCGGATCACCTTCTCATCACGCTTGACTTCGTCCGGCGTGGCGTCGGCGATCTTGCGGCCGTAATCCAGCACAACAATCCGATCTGAAAGGTCCATTACGACGCCCATGTCGTGCTCGATCAGCGCGATGGTGGTGCCGTACTGCTGATTCACGTCGATGATGAAGCGCGACATGTCCTCTTTCTCCTCGAGGTTCATGCCGGCCATCGGCTCGTCGAGCAGCAGAAGTTCGGGCTCCATGGCGAGCGCGCGACCAAGCTCGACGCGCTTCTGCAAGCCATAGGGCAGACGCCCGACCGGAATTTTGCGGATCGCCGCGATTTCGAGGAAGTCGATGATCTCCTCGACCCGGCGTCGATGTTCGACCTCTTCCCGTAGCGCCGGACCAAACCGAATAAGCTGCCAAAAAAATCCGCAATGCATTTTCAGGGCGCGGCCGGCCAAAATATTATCGAGGGTGGTCATCCCGCGAAACAGAGCGAGATTTTGGAAGGTGCGCGCGATGCCGCCGTGAGCCGCGGCATACGGCCGCATGCTGTTTCGGACCTGACCCTTGAACGTGATGCGCCCGGTTTGCGGTTGGTAGAACCCGTTGACGACGTTGAGCATGGAAGTCTTGCCGGCGCCGTTCGGGCCGATGATGGCAAGAATCTCACCCTTGCGGATGTCGAACGACACGCCGTTCAGCGCGCGCACGCCGCCGAAGGTGAGCGAGACATCCTCGACCGCGAGCAGGACTTCGCCGACCGTCGCCTCACGCGAGGACGGCGCTCTCATGCCGCGCGCTCCATCTGCGCGGCGCGCACCGGATAGGGCTTCATATCGCGGATCGTTACACGCGCCGCCAGCACACCCTTGTGCCCGTCCTCGAAGGTGACCTCGGTTGCGATCTGCGCCTCGGTCGAACCGTTGTAGAATGCCTCAACCAGCGGCGCGTAGCGATCGATGATGTGTCCGCGGCGGAGTTTTTGCGTGCGTGTGAGTTCGCCGTCGTCCGGATCGAGCTCTTTGTGCAGGATGAGGAAGCGTCGGATTTGCGCGCCGGCCATTATTTCTTCTTCCGCCAGCGATCGGTTCACCTCGTCGACATGCCGCGCAATCATGTCATAGACCAGCGGATTGGCCGCGAGCTCCTGATAAGAGGCGTAGACGACGTTGTTGCGCTCCGCCCAGCTGCCGACCGCCGTCAGGTCGATGTTGATCATGGCGCAGGCAAAATCGCGCCCGGCGCCAACCGCCACAGCCTCGCGGATGTTCGGAAAAAACTTGAGCTTGTTCTCGATGTACTTCGGCGCGAATACGGTGCCGTCGCTGAGATGACCAAGGTCTTTGGCGCGGTCGATGATTTTCAGCTGGTGGGTCTTCGGATCGAAAAAGCCGGCATCGCCGGTTCGTACCCAGCCGTCAGGCATCAGCACTTCCGCCGTCTTGTCCGGATCTTTGTAATATCCGGCGAACACGCCGGGAGAACGGAACAGGACTTCGCCGGCGTCCGAGATTTTGATCTCGACATCAGGCGAAGCCTTGCCAACCGTGTCGCAGTGAATTTCGCCGTCCGGCTGGGCGGTGACGTAGACCGACGCCTCGGTCTGCCCATAAAGTTGTTTCAGGTTGAGACCGATCCCGCGCCAGAAACGAAAGATCTCCGGACCGATTGCCTCACCTGCAGTATAGGCGACCCGGACACGCGACAGCCCGAACTGATTCATCAGCGGCGCGTAGACCAGAAAATTGCCGATGGCATAGAGCAGGCGCGCCGTCAGCGGCACTTTCTCGCCATCAAGAATTTTCTCGCCCCAGCGGCCGGCAACGCCAATGAAAAAATCGAACGCTTTGCGCTTGATGGCGCCTGCATCCGCCATACGCACCGTGGTGAGCGTCAGGACATTTTCATAGACTCGCGGCGGCGCGAATGCGTAGGTCGTACCGATCTCGCGGCGATCTTGCACCACCGTGTCGGCTGCTTCCGGACAATTGACACAATAGCCGGCGACATAAGCCTGAACGTACGAGAAAATATAATCGCCAACCCACGCCAGCGGCAGATAGGCGATTACCTCTTCATTTTGATCGAGATGGTCGAAAGCGTTGGCATTGCGCGCAGAGACAATGGTGTTCTCAAAGGTGAGCATGACGCCTTTGGAGCGACCCGTCGTTCCTGATGTGTAGAGGATGACGCTGAGATCGCTGCCCTTGCCCTCGGCGACGCCGGCTTCCCATCGCTTCAGACACCCGGCATCGCTCGCAAGCTTGTTGCGGCCGATACCCTGAACGTCCGCAAATGAGATCAATCGGCTTTGGACGTAGTCCTTCAGTCCGCGCGGCTCATCGTAAATGACTTTGCCGAGTTGCGGCAGCCGATCGGACACCGCGATGATTTTGTCGACCTGCTCCTGGTCTTCGACCACGGCAAGCGTCACCTCGGCGTGCGCCAGCACGTAAGACATTTCGTCAGCCACGGCGTCGGCGTAGACCGGCACCGGCACAGCGCCAAGAGCCTGTCCGGCGCACATCGCCCAATACAGCCGCGGGCGATTGCTGCCGATGATGGCAAATTTGTCGCCACGCTTGAGGCCGAGTTCAGATAGCCCGACGGAAAAGGCGCGAATCTCCTCAAGCATTTGCGCCCAAGTCCACGTCTGCCAGATACCGAGATCCTTGTGGCGCATGGCCGGCCGCGCGCCAATCGCTGCGGCATTATGCATCAAATACTTTGGCAGCGTATCCAGGCTGCGATCAATCGACGTCACGGCGTTCCTCCGCCCCGTATTTTGCATCGCGCTTAACCAAAAAGCGCGCCGCTCGCAACCAGGGGACTGCTGCCGCTTTTGCGGTTCTTGAACGCCGCCAGATCGCCGGGACCAATAGTCCAAGCGAATAGCGACGCGGAAACCTCAGATCCCCCAATCCATGGTCACCGGCGAACGTTATCAGCACGTTTAGCACAAAATTCTCGCATTGCTGCAGGAAAACGACAATGCTATTTCGAGCCGTAGGCCTAGGCATTTTGACGCAAAAACTGCTGCGACCGCTAACTGAATAGACTGCCGGGCCCGGAAACGTCTTCATGCTCGATACCGCCCTGGGCGCTGCACCCCAGTTCTCTCTTGGCGAAGACCAAATCGCGGTTGGCGACATGGCGCGGGCCTTCGCCGCCGAGGTCTTTGCGCCGCATGCGTTGGCTTGGGACGAAGCCAAACACTTTCCGGTCGCCGAGATGCGCAAGGCTGCGGCGCTCGGTATGGGCGGGGTCTATATCGCCGCCGATGTCGGCGGTTCGGCGCTTTCGCGCCTCGATGCGGCTTTGATCTTCGAGGCGCTCGCCACCGGTTGCCCGACAGTCGCGGCCTATATGTCGATTCACAACATGGCCGCGTGGATGATTGATGCCTACGGATCCGAAGCGCAGCGCCAGAAATGGTTGCCAAGGCTGTGCACGATGGAGCTTCTGGCAAGTTATTGTTTGACTGAGCCCGGCGCGGGTTCGGATGCCGCGGCGCTTGCCACCCGAGCCGTCCGCGATGGCGATCATTATGTGCTCAACGGCCAGAAGCAATTCATCTCTGGCGCCGGCGCCGGCGACCTTTACGTGGTCATGACCCGAACCGGCGGCGCCGGGCCATCAGGGATTTCGACGTTGGTGGTGCCGGGAGATACCGCCGGCATCTCGCTTGGTGCCAATGAGCGCAAGATGGGTTGGAACGCGCAGCCGACGCGCGCCGTCGTTTTTCAGGACGCGCGCGTGCCGGTGGAGAACCGGCTGGGCGAGGAAGGCATCGGTTTTAAGATCGCCATGGCCGGACTCGATGGTGGGCGGCTGAACATCGCGGCGTGTTCGCTCGGCGGCGCCCAGAGCGCGCTCGACAAAACGTTGGCGTACATGAAGGAGCGCAAGGCATTCGGTAAGCGCCTCGACGAATTTCAGGCGCTGCAATTTCGCCTTGCCGACATGGCGACAGCGCTTGAAGCGTCGCGCACGCTGTTGTGGCGCGCAGCCGCCGCCCTCGACCGTCACGATGCCGATGCAACGCAGCTTTGCGCGATGGCCAAACGATTTGTCACCGACGCCTGCTTCGAGGTCGCCAACCAGGCACTCCAACTGCATGGCGGATATGGCTATCTTTCGGAATTCGGCATCGAGAAGATCGTGCGCGATTTGCGCGTGCACCAGATCCTGGAAGGAACCAACGAGATCATGCGCCTCATCGTGGCAAGAAGCCTGGTCGGGCGATAAGCGCAATGGTTCTTCACGAGGGTGACGTCATCGTTCGCGCCGAACGGGCGCTGCGGCGGATCACACTGAACCGGCCGAAAGCGCTCAATGCGCTGACGCTCGACATGGCCGTCACCATGACGAAATATCTGCGCGCCTGGGAACCGATCCCGATGTTGGCGCCGTTCTCATTGACGGAGCGGGCGAGCGCGGCCTGTGCGCGGGCGGCGATATTCGCGCGCTGTACGATGCGGCGAAGTCGAACAGCCCCCTCCCCGAGCAGTTCTGGTCGACCGAATACCACCTCAACGTTCTGATTGCGCGGTATCCAAAACCCATTATCGCGGTTATGGACGGCGTGGTGATGGGTGGCGGCGTTGGCGTTTCGGCGCATGCCTCGCACCGCATCGTCACCGAACGCTCGGCGGTGGCGATGCCCGAAGTCGGGATTGGATTCTTTCCCGACGTCGGCGCCTCCTTTCTGTTGGCGCGAGCGTCGGGCTACGTCGGCACCTACCTGGCGCTGACCGGCGATCGTATGAACGCAGCTGATGCGATTTTTTGCGGGTTTGCCGACGTGCACATTGCCGCGGCGAAAGTTGCGGAGCTTCCTTCCGCTCTCGCTGATTGCCGCACCGCGGACGACGTGCGAGCCAGACTTGGCGCGATGTCCACCACGCCAGGTCCGGGCAAGCTACACGCGGCGCAGCGATGGATCGACAGCGGCTTCGATGCCGACGATGTCGAAATAATTTTCGATCGACTGGCATCGGTCAAACCCGATGAGGCACGTTCGGCGCTCGCCACAATGCAAAAAGCATCCCCGACTTCCCTCAAGGTCGCGTTGCGCAATGTTCGCGAGGCGGTATCATTTGGAAGACTGGAGGAAAGCTTTCAGCAAGACTATCGGATTGCGCTTGCCTGCATCGCAGGACACGATTTTATCGAAGGCATTCGCGCGACGATCGTCGACAAGGACCGAAATCCGAAGTGGCGTCCTGATCAGATCGAAGACGTCACGCCTGAAATCGTCGATCGGCACTTTAAGTCGGTCGGACCGCTGGAACTGACCTTCGCAGGTTGAAAAAGGCCAACGCACATGCCGCACATCGGATTCATCGGGCTCGGAAACATGGGCGGCCCCATGGCCGCCAATCTCGTGAAATCCGGCGAACGCGTCTCAGGATTCGACGTTGTACCGGCGTCGCGGGACGCGTCCGCCCGTGACGGCGTGCAGATTGTCGCCAATGCGAGCGCCTGTGTGGAAAACGCCGACGTGGTCATCAGCATGCTCCCGGCCGGCGAGCACGTCTTGTCGGTGTGGAACGAAGTAGTGCCCCACGCACGGCAGGGCACATTATTCATCGACTGCTCAACGATCGACGTCGCGAGCGCCCGCAAGGCGCATGTGCTCGCAGCCGCCAGCGGCCTTGCCACGCTTGATGCCCCGGTCTCCGGCGGCGTTGGCGGCGCGAAGGCGGCGACACTCACCTTTATGGTTGGCGGATCGGCTGCCGCATTTGCGCATGGCAAACCGGTGCTGGAGCGGATGGGCAAGCGCGTGGTGCACTGTGGCGAGGCCGGGAACGGTCAAGCGGCGAAGATCTGCAACAACATGATTCTCGGTGTGTCGATGATCGCCGTCAGCGAGGCGTTCGTGCTGGGCGAAAAACTTGGTCTATCGCATCAGGCTTTGTTCGATGTCGCTTCCGCCTCGTCAGGGCAATGCTGGTCATTGACCAGTTATTGTCCGGTTCCAGGGCCCGTACCGGCTAGTCCGGCGAACAATGGCTACAAGCCAGGCTTCGCCGCGGCGCTGATGTTGAAGGATCTTAAGCTGGCGAAAGAAGCCGCGGTATCGGCCAAGGCGAACACCGCGTTGGGAACACAAGCCGCCGAGATATACGAGCATTTCTCGCAAGAAGGCCACAGCAGCGACGACTTCTCCGCAATCATCAATCTCGTCCGCGCACGCTCTCGGCGCGAGTAACCCAACGGCATGTCATGTCCGGCTTGCACCGGACATGACATTTTTGCAGAGCAGGTTACTTTGCCGGGTCTTTTGGTGACCACAGAATGATCGGCGACGATTTCTCGTAGGCCATGCCCTTCGGATAACTGATCGCTTCCATTTGCAGACCCCAGGGCGTGAGAAAGTAGAAGATGCTTTGTCCCGCGGCCGGTCCCTGCTCGACCGGGAGATTGAAGAAGGTCTTCACTCCCTTACCGTCGAGATATTCCTTCGCGGCCTTGATGTCGTCGACGTAGAAGGCGATGTGATAGCCGCCGATGTCGCTGTTCTTTGGCGTCATATTTTTCTGATCGGGCGACGTGTACTGAAACAGTTCGATGTTGGAGCCGTAACCACAGCGCACCAGCGTTATGTTTTGGATAACCGCCCGCGGATTGACGTTGACCAGTTGCGTCATGAAGTCGCCCTTCTCGTCGGCGAACGGGCCGAACGACATCGCTTCTTTGCAGCCGAGCACGTTGATGAAGAAGTCGGTCGCCTGCTTCATATCCGGCACCGTGATGCCGGTGTGATCGTGTCCGCGCAGACCGGGCACTCCGTCGGCGCGGGCCGCTGTTATGCCGGCGAGCAGCGCAGCACCGACCGCTGCGATGGCGAGATGGCGGGTTAATTGAAACACGATTACCTCCTGGGTGGGGTCGGGTGTAACGATCGCGCCGGGCAGCCCCGTTGCCGGCGGCACGATTTTGCTTCAGGCGGTTGCAGCCATTTCCACGGCGGCCCCACGGTCAAGCCAGCCGGGATCGACCGTGGGTAGCGGAATGGCATCGATCAGCATGCGGGTGTAGTCAGCACGCGGCGCGGCAAAAACCTGGTCGCAAGGTCCCTCTTCAACGACGCGGCCTTCCCGCATGACGACGACTCGTTGGCAGATCGAGCGGATGACCGAAAGGTCGTGACTGATGAACGCAAGGGCGAGATGCATCTCGCTGGTCAGCTCTTTGAGGAGGCGCAGCACCTGCGCCTGCGTCGACACGTCGAGCCCGGACACGATCTCGTCGGCAAGAACAAAATCCGGTTGCAGGACGACCGCGCGCGCGATGCCGACGCGCTGCCGCTGTCCGCCGGAAAGCTCGAACGAGTAGCGCTCGACGGTGCCGCGCGACAGTCCGACACGATCGAGAACGCCGTACACCAGCGTCAGCGCCGCGGCGTGGTCCTTCGCCAGTCCGTGCAACAGGATCGGCTCGATCAGAATCCGCCCGATGGTGTGGCGCGGATTGAGCGAAGACATCGGATCCTGAAAGATCATCTGCATACGCCGGCGGAACGGTTGCCGGGAGCGTTGGTCGAGCTCGGTGATGTTGGTGCCATCAAATAGGACCGTACCCGCAGAGGGGACGACCAGCCCAAGCAGTGCGCGTCCAAGCGTTGTCTTACCAGAACCGGATTCTCCGACGATACCGACTGTCTCGCCCTTACCAACGCGAATATCGACGCCATGCAGCACCGTGGCGGCCGGCCGCGCCGATGATAGAAATCCACGCGTCTGATGGTAAGAAACCACGAGGCCCGTTGCGACGAGGAGATCAGCCATGAGACGCTCCCCGATTGCTCGCATCGAAGGCGGCGATCTCGGCGCGGAGTGCCGCAATAACCTCGGGTGGTGTCGGTTCGAGGCCGATATCCGGCCGATCGTACCGGGGATTGGCCGCCAGCAACGCCTTGGTGTAGGCGTGACGGGGAGAGGTCAGCACGTCGGCCGTCGCGCCCTGCTCCACGACTTTGCCCATGTACAGCACCGTCACGCGATCGCAAATCTTCGCCACGACTCCGAGATCATGCGAGACAAACAGCACGCTGGTGCCGTGACGCTCCTGCAACGAACGGATCAGCCGCAAAATTTGTTTTTGCACCGTGACGTCGAGCGCAGTCGTCGGCTCATCGGCAATGACGAGCTTCGGCTCCAGTCCGAACGCTGCGGCAATGAGCACGCGCTGGCGCATCCCGCCGGAAAGCTGGTGCGGGTAAGAATTGAGCACGCGTTCCGGGTCACGAATTTGAACCTCGTCAAGCAATGCGCCGGCGCGCCGGCGGGCCTCCTTCGCAGAGAGCCCGCGCTTTAGCCGCAATCCGTCGGTCATTTGCGCATCGATCCGCCGGGCGGGATTGAGCGCGGTGGACGGGTCTTGGGGAACCAGTGCGATGTCGCGGCCAAGTACCGCGCGCAGCCCGCTCGGCGACAGTGCAAACAGATCGCGGCCTTCAAATTTGATTTGTCCGGCGGTCACTCGCACCTGCGATGGAATGATGCCCAGCGTCGCCTTGGCAATCGTCGACTTCCCCGCGCCACTCTCACCGACCAGCCCATGCACTTCGCCGGTGCCGACGGTGAGCGAGACGCGTCGCAAGATCGGCTTGTTGCCATCGCGCAACGAGATCGCGCTGAGAGATTCAATGGAAAACCTCGGTTCGCTCATCGGCGGAGCACCGGATCGAGGCTGCGAGCCAACCCATCGCCGAGCTGATTGAAAGCGACCACGGTGGCGAACAACGCCACCAAAGGCACCGCCAGCACCCACCAAGCCTCGTGCACGATCTGGCGGCCCTCCGCGATCATGCCGCCCCAGGTCGGCGTGTCTGAAGACACCGAGAGACCAACGAACGACAGGATCGCCTCGACCACAACGGCAATGCCCATTTCGAGGGTCAGGAGTGCGATGAGTACGGGAAACACATTCGGTAGAATTTCCCGGAACAGGATCGCGGGAACTCGAGAACCCGATGGTGCGGGCGGCGACCACGTAGTCCATCTGCGCCTGTCCCATGGTTTCCGTGCGCACCACGCGGCAGAACCGCGTCCAGTCAATGACCACGATGGCGATGATCACCGAGTGCAGGCCGGTGCCGAGAATCGCGACCAGCAAAATGGAAAGCAGCACCGGCGGAAACGCCATCCAGATATCCACCAGCCGTGAAATCAGCGCATCAATGAATGCTCCGAGAAAACCGGCAAAAAGGCCGAGCAACGATCCGATCAGACACGCAAGCCCGGCCGCGACGAAAGCAACCGTAAGCGAAACGCGTGCACCGAAGATGACCCGCGAAAGTACATCGCGCCCAAGCCCGTCGGTGCCGAGCCAATATCCGGGCTCGGCATCTGCAAAACCGACCGGCGGGACAGTGGCAATCAGCAGGTTCTGGGCCAACGGATCATGGGGAGCGATCAATGGCGCCGCGATCGCGAGAATGATCAACACAACAATGAAGCCGCCCGCCCAAACGACTTTAGGGTCCCGCGCGAGGCGGGCGACAACGGAGGGCGGTCGCGGACCGCTATCCGGCGTTACTGTCGCAGTTGTTGGTGTCCAGTGTTCCACTTCGTGCCGGTTCCGGCTCAGCCGTGCCGTAGTCGTGGATTGAGCGTCGCAACTGTAAGATCGACCCCGATGTTGATGAGGATGAAGATCAATCCGAACAACAGGACGAGGCCCTGGATCAGCGGAAAGTCGCGATTGATCACCGCATCGATCGCAAGGTTGCCAATTCCCGGGTAGGAAAAAATGCGCTCGACGATCACTGTGCCGCCGATCAAGAAGGTGAATTGAACGCCGGTCAGCGCCAGCGCCGGGCCGACCGCGTTGCGCAACGCCTCCTGCAGAACCAGGCGAAGCTCACGGAAGCCTTTGATCCGCGCCAGCAACACGTAGTCCTGCGTCATGGCTTCCTTCAGCGACTGTTTGAGCAACCGAACGATAACCGCCGCGAGCGGAAGCGCGAGCGCAATCGTCGGCATCGTCATGTGGCTGACGATATTGCCGGCCACGGCGAAACGGCCGGTCAGAACGCTCTCGATCAGATAGAATCTCGTCGTAAAACCTTCCGCCAGTTCCGGATCGATGCGTCCCGTAAGCGGCAGGACCGGAATGGCGACGGCAAAGAGCAGCACCAACGCCAGCGCCCAGATGAAATCGGGCACAGCAAGCAGGATAGAGTTCAAGCTGTCGATTGCGGTCTCGCCGACGGTGCGCCGCATCAAGGTCCCGCCGATCGCGACGCTGCCGCCCAAAATCACAGCGACGACCAGCGCCGCGAAGGCAAGTTCGAGCGTGGCCGGCAATCGAGAAGCCAGCACTTCCGTCACGTAGAGGTGCAGCGTGATCGACGTCCCGAAGTCGCCGGTCACCGCGCCCTTCACCCAGATCCAAAACTGGGTCAGCAGTGGCGCGTCCAACCCATAATGCGCCTTCAGTGCGGCAATATCGGCCTCGCTCGCACCCGGCGAAATCATCATCGAGATGGGATCGCCGGGAACGACGCGCAGCAGCACGAACACGATCACTGCCACGCCCGCAAGCGTGAGCAGAGCCATGGCCATGCGATTGACGACGACGGCAAGAAACATCAACGGTCCTTAAAACTAGTCGCGTCGATGGCCGCCGCGCCCCGGCGCGGCGGCGGACCGCATCGACGCGTGATCTTAGGCCTTCGAGACCAGTGTCGGTTGCAAGGCCCCCGAAACGTTCGGAATCACCTTGAGAGAGGATTTGTAGAGCACCGGCTGGGCGTATTGCAGCAATGGCAACACGTAGCCTTGTTCGGCGATGTAGCGATCGACATCTTTCCAGCCCTGGATGCGCTTCTTCTCGTCCTTCTCGCCCCAGAGCGGACCAATCTTGGCGTCGAGGTCTTCGGCGTGAAACGCGCAGTGCGGCGATTTCGAGAACATCGCAAAGCCGGTCGATGTGGTCGGATCGCCGATCGCATTGCCCCAGTTGTAGAACGCCGCCGGGGCGAGCTTGTGCGACATGCGCAATTCGAAATGCTTGGCGATTTCGTAGATTTCGATATTGGCGTCGATGCCGACATCGCGCCACATCCCGACGACAGCCTGGATCATCTCATAATCCTTGGGCTTGAAGCCGCGCGTCGTCTGGATGGTAAACTTGACCGGCTTCTCCTTCGAGTAGCCGCTGGCAGCAAGGAGCTTCTTCGCCAGGGCAGGATCGTGCGCCACCTTGATCGAGGGGTCAAAGGCGGCATATTCGGGCGCCTCGAGCGTGTCGATGCGCACGCCATGTCCGCGCAACAGACGCTTGATGATCGCGTCCTTGTCGACGGCGTGGCACATCGCCAGACGAACATTTTTGTCGTCCATCACTCCGCCGTTGGTGATGAAGATCATGCCGATATCCGAAATCGGTGTGATCTCACCTTTCAAGCCGGCTTTGCCCTTGAGCCGGTCGAACTCTTCGTACGGCACTTCAAGCGTAACGTCGGACGAGCCGCTCTCGATCTCGGCGACGCGGCTGGTCGCGTCGGGAACGAACTTGAATACGACGGTCTCGAAGGCGGGCTTGCCGCCCCAGTATTTCGGATTGGCTTTCAGACGCAGATAAGCGTTGCCCTCATACGCGTCGACCATGTACGGGCCGGTGCCGATCGGAGCCTTCTCGAAGCCCTGGGGACCAACCTTTTCGAAGTAGGCCTTGGGCAACACATAGCCGGTCAGGAACGCCATCCACTTGAAGAGGACCGGGTCGTATTGCTTCACGTCCGCGGTGATGCGCTTGCCGTCGATCTTGAAATTGTCGATGCCGGCCCAGATGAACGCGACCGGGTTGCCACCGTCCGCCTTGCCTTCGCGCTGGATCGACCAGACGACGTCCTCAGGCGTGAATTTGGAGCCGTCGTGCCACACGACGTTTTCTCTCACGTCCATCCAGACTTTGCTCTTGTCGTCGTTCCAGCCCCAGGCGGTGATGAGGCCGGGCTCGAAAGAAAGATTGGGCTTCTGGCCGACGTACTGATCGAAGACCGAGCGATAGATTGCCTGGATGGTCGGATTGACCGACGACGGCCCCGTTTGCGGATCGAAGGACGGCAGGTTGACGTTGAAAGCGATGTTGAGCGTGCCACTACCAGCAGCAAAGGCAAAGCGCTGAGGCGCGAGCAACGTAGTCAGAAGGCCGCCGCTCGCGGCGAGGGCCTGACGGCGTGTGACATTGAACATGGTTGGACACTCCCCATTAGACCGCTGCGGGCGGACTTTGTGTTCGACCGCTGTGCAGCGCGTCTAGACCGCGGATACGTGCAAAAAAGATACTTTAAACCTAAAGCAACAGCGGGACAAGCTGACGCATTGGGCTTTTTTCCGCAATTTTAGGCACCATGTCGTTGACGCTGCATCGCGGGCGGCGAGGCCGCGGCAGCCCCACCCGCCTGC
This sequence comes from uncultured Alphaproteobacteria bacterium, assembly GCA_963727325.1. Classification (GTDB taxonomy): domain Bacteria; phylum Pseudomonadota; class Alphaproteobacteria; order Rhizobiales; family Xanthobacteraceae; genus BOG-931. The sequence goes on along the minus strand of CAVSFV010000010.1, from coordinate 162,016 downwards.
GCGATTGTCGCATGCATGATGAGCCGCCGCGGGCGTTGCAAGGCCAATCAGAAGGTCCCATAAATGCTGAGTTGGCCGGCCTGGATTGGTGATTGACGATTAGGCCTGGAGGCATTGATGGCGGAACGCTCGTTTGCACGCGAAGTGCAAGATCTCAAACTCGGTGAAGGCGAGGAATTCCGCGGCGAAGGTATTCTCGCGATTACCAAGGCGCTGCTGCAATCCGGCGTATCGTATGTCGGCGGCTATCAGGGCGCGCCGATTTCGCATCTGATGGATGTGCTCGCCGACGCCAAGGATGTCCTTGACGAGCTTGGCGTGCATTTTGAGAACTCTGCTTCGGAAGCCGCTGCCGCCGCGACGCTCGCTGCATCAGTGCATTACCCGATCCGCGGCGCAGTCACGTTCAAATCGCCGGTCGGGATCAACGTTGCTTCCGATGCCATCGCCAATCTGGCGTCCGGCGGCGTCACCGGCGGAACACTGATCATTATCGGCGAAGACTACGGCGAAGGCTCCTCGATCATGCAGGAACGCTCGCATCCCTTCGCCATGAAATCGCAAGTTTGGCTGCTCGATCCCCGCCCCAACCTGCCCACGATTGTCAAAGCGGTGGAAGACGGCTTTGAACTTTCCGAAGTCTCGCACACGCCGGTGATGCTGGAAGTCCGCATCCGGGCCTGTCACGTCCACGGCCGCTTCACCACCAAGGCCAACAAGAAGCCGAGCTTCACGTTGCGCGAGGCGCTGGAAAATCCGCGCCGTGACACCAACCGCGTCGTGCTGCCGCCGGCATCATATATGCACGAGCGCGAAAAGGTCGAGCAACGCTGGCCGGCCGCGGTGAAGTTCATCAAGGAGCGCAAGCTCAACGAATTTTTCGGCCCCGAGACCGCCGACGTCGGCATTATCGTCCAGGGCGGCATGTACAACTCGGTGGTGCGGTCGCTGCAACAGCTCGGCCTCGCCGATGTCTACGGCGAAACCGCGGTGCCGATTTATTGCCTCAACGTCACCTACCCGCTGATCGATGACGAAGTCGCCGCTTTCGCCGCCAGCAAGAAGGCGATCCTCATGGTTGAGGAGGGTCAGCCGGAGTTCATCGAACAGGCGCTGAACACCATTCTCCGCCGCCGTGACATCCAGACCAGGATTGCCGGCAAAGACGTGCTGCCAATGGCGGGCGAGTACACGCCGCAGGTCGTCACCAAAGGCATCAAGGCCTTTTTAGAACTGTACGGCAGAACTCTGCTCGGCAATTCTCCGCCGCCGCCCGATGCGTCTAGTGTCCTTGCCGACCCCAAGGTCAAAGAGCTTGCGAAGTCCGTACCGCCGCGGCCGCCGAGCTTCTGCATCGGCTGCCCCGAGCGGCCGATCTTCGCCGCGATGAAGCTCGTTCAGGCAGAGCTTGGCGAACACCAGATCGCCGGCGACATTGGTTGTCATTTGTTTGCCAGCTTGCCGCCATTCAACATCGGCGCCACAACGATGGGCTATGGACTGGGCCCGGCGTCGTCCTCCGCCTTCAACGTCAAAGCCGACAAGAAGCCGATCTCCGTGATTGGCGATGGCGGCTTCTGGCACAATGGGCTGTCCACCAGCATCGCCAACGCCGTCTACAACAAACAGGACGGCGTGATCATGGTCGTCGATAATTTCTACTCGGCGGCGACCGGCGGCCAGGACATTCCCTCCTCCCGCGCGCTCAATCCGGCGCGCGCCACCAACAACACCATCGTCGATGCGGTGAAGGGTGTTGGCGTCAAATGGGTGCGGCACACCGACCGCACTTACAATGTCGCGTGGATGCGCGAAGCGTTGCGCGACGCGCTGACCTCGAAAGAGAGCGGCCCGAAAGTGATCGTGGCCTCCTCCGAGTGCATGCTCAACAAGCAGCGGCGGGTAAAGCCGCTGTTTCAGAAATCGGTGCGCGACGGCCAACGCATGGTCCGCGAGCGGTTCGGCGTCGATGAGGATGTCTGCACCGGCGATCACGCCTGCATCAGGCTCTCGGGCTGTCCGTCGCTGTCGGTCAAACACACCGACAATCCGCTCAAGGACGACCCCGTCGCTGCCATCGACAACAATTGCGTCGGATGCGGCAATTGCGGCGAAGTGTCGGAGGCTGCCGTTCTCTGTCCGTCGTTCTATCGCGCCGACATCATTCACAATCCGACCTGGTTCGACCGCTTCATGTCCGGGCTGCGCCGCTCGGTGATCGGCTTCCTGCAAGACCGCCGCGAAGCCCGTCGCGTGGTCTTCGCGGATTGATGCAGACGTTCGGCCGATGAACGACCTCTCAGGAACGCCAACAACGACGACGCCGCTGCGGTTCACGGCGGAGCGGCCGGTCTGCATCGCCGTGATGGCGATGGGCGGCCAAGGCGGCGGCGTGCTCGCCGACTGGATTGTGGAACTCGCCGAGTTGCAGGGCTGGCACGCCCAATCCACGTCAGTTCCCGGCGTTGCGCAGCGCACCGGCGCGACGATCTATTACGTCGAAATGCTGCCCCCGAAGGCGGGCCGCGCACCGATCCTCTCGCTGATGCCGGCGCAGGGGGAAGTCGACATCGTCCTTGCCGCCGAATTAATCGAGGCCGGCCGTTCCATCCTGCGCGGACTGGTGACGCCGGATCGCACGACATTGATAGCGTCCACTCACCGTTTGTATTCGACCGCCGAGAAAGAAAAGCCCGGCGACGCCACGGCAGATCCGAATGTCGTTGTGGAGGCCGCGGGCGTTGCCGCCAAGCGCGTGATCGCCTTCGACATGGAAAGCCTGGCAAACAAAAACAACAGCATGATTTCCGCTTGTTTGTTTGGCACCCTGGCGGCGTCCGGCACCCTCCCCTTTGGCCGCGAAGCGTTTGAAGCCATCATCAAATCCGGCGGCCGCGGCGCCGAGACGAGCCTCAAAGCATTTGGCGCCGCGTACGACCGGGCCGTGCAGCCGGCCACGGCCGAGCCTGTGGTCAAAAAAGCCACCAAGCGTTTTGCGCCATTGCCGGCCTCAGCCGGACGCGCCGACCTCGATCGGCTGTTAGGGCGCATCCGGGAATTCCCGGAGCCGGTGCACAACATGCTGTTCGCGGGCGTCAAGCAGCTCACTGACTTCCAGGATCCGGCCTACGCGAACGAATACCTCGATCGCGTCGCGAAGATCTACGAGCTTGATCGCAGCAATGGCGGCGCCGCCAAGTCGTTTGCGGTGACTGCCGCGGCCGCCAAATATATTGCGATTGCCATGTCGTATGACGACGTGATCCGCGTCGCCGATCTCAAGACGCGCCGGACCCGTTACGACCGCGTGCTGCGCGACAACGCGGTGGGCGACGGGCAGATCGTTTACACCACTGAATACATGCATCCGCGGCTGGAGGAAGTGGCCGGCACCATGCCGGCCCCGCTTGGCCGTTTCATTGAGGGAAGTCCGATTTTGTTTGGTTGGGCGTTCCGCAAGGGCCGCCGCGTGCGCTCCGGAACGCTGCACTGGTTTCTGATGCTCTACGTTCTCTCGGCACTCAAGCCGATCCGCCGCACCACATTGCGCCACAAGCGCGAGATGGCGCATCTGGATAAATGGCTGGCGCTTGCTGCTGCCCAGGTCGCTGCGAACTACGATCTCGCCGTCGAGGTCATCAACGCCCGCCGCTTGATCAAAGGCTATTCCGACACCCATGCGCGCGGCCAATCAAAGTTCGACCGCGTCATCGCCGCCGTGCCACTTCTTGCCGCTCGCGCCGACGCCGCCGACTGGATGCGCCGCCTGCGCGACGCCGCTCTGATGGACGAAAACGGCATCGCGCTCGACGGCGCCTTAAAGACCATCGCGACGCTCTAACGCAGTAGCAAACGCGGCGAACAAACATCTCGCGGCATTTTCACCGCGGCTGTTTCGTTCATGTTTGGGGTGCTGTGTCCTCCTGGACAGCAAGCAGTTCGGAGCCGAGTTTAGAATAATTTTCGTCGCATCTGCGGACGGTGAATCAGAGGGATTCTTGACGGGAGACGGACTCTCAGTCACCGCGTGCAAGCGCATCGCCGGTAAGATCGAGCAACTCGTTCAATGCGGCCATCGGCTTTGTTCCGAGCGCGCTTTCGACTTGCTCCTGCGCCTGACGCCACCGCGGAATTGCCTTGAGAAGCTCGCGCTTTCCTTTTTCGGTGATGCGAACGATGCGTACGCGACCATCCGCAGGGTTGGTCGAATCCTTTACCAAACCCTTCCCTGCCAGCGGTTTGAGAGTTCGGTTCAGTGTCGTCGGATCCGTTCCCAACCGTTCCGAGAGTGCGCCGATGGACAATCCTGCAGACCGGACGAGGTCAACGCCATAGAGATTGGCCAACAGTCCGAACTGGTTGATCGTCAAACCGCTGGCCTCAATCGCACGATCGTAGACTTGCGTTATCAGACGACTTGTCCGTCTGATGCGCAGGCACGTGCATCCCATGATTTCCTGAAGATTCTTGTCCACTCATTTCCTCTTCTGCTGGCGGGCATTTCCCGCGTCAATGTACATGGAGACGGCTTCCTGCGGAGATCCATTGTATGAGGCGCCCCTGATAACTTGACATGGCTGCATATACAGGTATATGGGTCTGCAGGCCAGGATGAGCCGCAAAATGTCAGTATTGCTCTCATTTGCGCACGGAGGGCCCAATGTCCACGGAGACCATCTTCCAGATACATCTCGTCTTGGGTTACGTCGTGTGGCTGCTTTGCTTGAGCGTATATGTTCTGCCAAAGCTCAAGTCGACCGGACAGTTCGAAGCGCACCGCGCCATCGCGACGCTGCACAGCTTTCGCTTCTTCGGACTCGTCTTCATCCTCCCAGGCGTCGTTGGACCCAATTTGCCTGCTGGTTTCGCCGCGTTCGCCGCCTACGGCGACTTCGCTACCGGCATGCTGGCAATACTGGCGCTTTTCACCGCGACGAATACGACCGCTGTTTTGGCTGTTCGTCGTCGCGTTCAATGTCGTGGGCGCGGCCGACCTCACCCTCAACTATTACCACGCCATCCAGATCGGTCTTCCGGCGCACGCGGGTGAATTTGGCGCCGCTTACGCGATCCCGGTCATTTTCGTACCCTTGTTGATGATCACGCACGTCGTCGCATTCTATTTGCTGCTGCGTCCACTGGTCAGCAAGTGGGGGATGATGACGCCTTATACACACGCAAAGCAGGAGACGTGATTTGCTTCGCTGCTTGGATCATTCGCGACATTTCACCGTTTTTGGAATGTCCGCGTCTCCCCCGACAACGGCGACAAAAAGCGGCTGTTAGCTCACATGTGATATGGGCGTTTGTGACGGAGGCAGACTTAAGGCTTTCAGACATCGGCTGGATAGGTCAGCGCTCCGGCTGGTCCAGGCCTAGCCGCATCCGTCATCCGCGCCTGCTCGACGCGGCCTGGCCCAAGAATATGAAACACCATCTCACCCGCGGCAATCAGATAGTCGGAGATGATCCGCCGATGACATCGCCACCACAAGGCCTCCGCACACATGATGGCGCACCGCGCACCTCCTCCCGATTCGCGCAGCCGGCGGAAACCCGCATAAAAATCCTCGCCCATCGCATAGTCGGCATAGTTATGAAAACTCTCGTTCTGCCAGTACCCATTGATGGTCGGCGACACGTCCTGCTGCCTACCGCGCAAGCCGCCGAGGGCAGGCATGTGTTCGTATCCGACCTGAAACGACGACAGCGACGCCGGGAGCGCATCGCGGTCGTATTGCGAATTGGTGCGTGAACGCGGCACGGTCCTGACATCGATAACGAGGCGGACGTCGGCGCCTTTCAGCAGATCCACGAACACGGCAAGCGGCCGCGTCGAATGCCCAATCGTAAAGAACGGGTTCGCCATCTTCCTTCCATAAACGGATCAAGACCGGTGCCGGCGGAGCGCGCGAACCTTGCAAGTTTCATCGCCCCGGCGAGCGTCCGCCGCAGCGCCCGCATTTCTTCAAAGCGTTTGCCGACGTCGCGCAAGCTGGCCGCCAACCCTCCGAAGGTGCGGGCGCTTAACGTCGAAGACGCTGCAACGCACCACCCTTGTGCACGGCGACGTGATCCGTTTTGTCGCTCTTGATCTCATACTGAGGATTATCCTTGTCAGCATGATGGATATAGCCTTTGTAGTTCACGTCTTTGATGTGCACCTTCACGATCGTGCCGCTGACCCGGCCGGCCTCAGAGTTCCAGCTCACGTGATCGCCAACTTTGAATGTCTTTTCCATCATGATTTCCCGCCAAGGATCACACCTTTGCACACTCCAATCTTCAACCGTATTTCACCTTATGCCGGGGAGGCCGCTGCGCGATTACCGTCACGCGCGGGTCTCAGTCGTAAAGTTTCCGCGTCGTCGCGCTGCGAGTCGACGTCGCGCGCGGCTTTGTAGGTGCGGCCGATGAAATCCATCGACGGATTGGAGACGCCAAACCAGAATTTCTCGCTGATGAAGTGATGACGCAGGTGATATTGCTTGAGCCAGCGGCCGACGCGCGTGCGCGGTTGATAGGGCACATGCGCGACGTAGTGCACCCACTCGTACTGGAAGATCGCCAGTGTCACACCGAACATGGCACTAGCGACAGTGGCCCGACCAAAAATCAGCGCAAAGCCGAGCGCCGTTATGGCGAGATTGGGGATCAGAAACCAGACCGGCAAGAACAGGAGATCGAGCCGCTCCGGCTCGGTGTGATGATCGTAATGCAGCCGATGCTGCAATTTGCGTACAAACGGAAACCGCGACGGTTCGGCGTGGAACGCGAAACGGTGAAAACCGTATTCGCTGACGTAAAACGTCAGCGCGCCGATCACGATCCAGAGTATTGAAAACGCGAAAACGCCCGCAACGAATCCCGACAGCAAGCGCTGCCAGCAAAAGCGCGAGCCAGATGTTGGAGCCATGCCGCAAAAACGTCAGGACCATCGGGCGTCCTATGTAGCCGCTTCAACCCGGACGCTAACACGCCGGCCGGCGGCATAGAAATCCGGAGCCGCTCAACCCAACGCCTTCGCCAACAGAAATCCCGAGCCGCCGGCGAGGCCTGGGCCCGGATGGGTCGAGGCGCCGATGTGGTAGAGCCGCGCGACCGGCGTGCGGTGATTGACGGAAGAGTGAAACGGCCGCCAGAGAAAAAACTGGTCGATGCCGCAAAAGCCGCCGTAGGGGTCGCCGCCCACGAGATTGATGTTGAGTGCTTCGAGATCGGCGGGCGAATACGCCTTCCGGGCAATGATTGTCTCGCGAAAGCCTTCGAGATGCGCGGCCAGAATAGCCTCGACCCGGTCGGCATATTGCTCCCGCACCGCTTCGGTCCAGCGGCCATCGGCCGGCACCGCGATTTCTCCGGCGGAGTCGCCTTTTATAACGCGCGGCGCCTCGGGCAATTGCAGCCACAGGATTGACGCGCCCGGCGGACAGCGCGACGGATCAAACGAAACCGGCTGCCCGACACAGATAGTCGGCACTGCCGGAAGCATGCCGCGTTCGGCTTCGTTGACCGCCTTGGATACCCCGTCGAGACCCGGCGTCAGATGGGTGAGCGCAACCGTGCCCAGTTCCGGCGCCTTCCACTTCGGCGGCGACTTGAGCGCGTAGTGAATCTGCATGTTGCCTTTGCCGTAGCGATATTGCGCCACGGCTTCGGTCATTTCGGCCGGCAGCGCGGCGCCTTCGAGCAGGCGTCCGTAAAGCTGATTGGGAGTGACCGAACAAATCACGCCCTTGGCGGCCACGATCTCCCGGCCACCGGCAAGCCGAACGCCCCGCGCGCTGCCGTCAGTATCGAGCAGCACGCGTTCCACATCCGCACCAACGAGGATATCGCCGCCTTGATCGCGGATCAGCCGCTCGAACGCCGTCAGCGCATTCTTGGCGCCGCCCTTGACGATGGGCGAGCCGGCGACTTCGATCGCAAAGGCGATGACCTTGGCCATCTGGCCCGAGTAAGCGCTTTCAGGCCCGAGGCCGGTGTGCAGCACCCACGGCGCGAACAACGCTCGGACGACGTCCGATTGGAAACGCGTCTCCAGCCAGGCGCGCGCGGTGCCGAGCGATTCCCCGAAGAAATTGGCGAGCCCGCGCAATCCGCGGCGCCACGCTTCCCGCGCCACGATCTTGAGCATCACGCGCGACCATAGCGAGCCGCCGAGAAGCGCGAAAATGAAAGGCGCATCGGCGCCGACTTTGTTGATGTCGGCGTCGAAACGCGCGCCGTCGCCCGCCGCGAGCCTGTCGAACGCGGCGACGTTTGCCTTGCGGTCCATCTGCAAGATCAAATGCCGGCCGTCCGGCAGCAGCACCGCGGTGGCGGCCGGCGTATGCGCAAACGCAAGCCCGCGCTTTTCGAGTTCGGGCCCCAGCTCCGCATAGGCCGGCGAGGTGATGAACAGGACGAAAGTCGTCGCCATCACGTCGTGGACGAAACCCGGCGCCGTGATCTCCTCGGTGAGCAAGCAGCCGCCGATCTGGTCATTGCGCTCGAGCACAAGGACCTTATGACCTTTGCGGCCGAGGAGCGCCGCCGCCACGAGCGCATTGATCCCGCTTCCGACAATGACGTAGTCGGCATCCGCCATTGCTACTGACCCGTCTTACTTCTTGGGCACGATCGCAAGCACGCGCAGCGGACTGCCGGTGCCTTTGACGATCTTCAGCGGTGCCGCAATCAGGATCGCGCCCTTCGGCGGCAGCTTGTCGAGCTGGCAGAGGCTGGCGAGGCCATAACGATTGGCCTTGTGCATGAACGTGTGCGCGGGAAATGGCGGATCCATTCCGCCCGCCGCCCCGGCGTCGGTGCCGACGCACTCGGAACCCCAACCGATGACGCCCTTGGCGACCAGATAATGAATTGTCTCCGCTGTCGGACCCGGCGAATGCGGTCCCTTGTCGTCAGTGTTGAGGAATGTCGCTTCGCTCTCGTTACGCTTGTACCAGTCGGTGCGCATCAGCACCCAACAGCCGGCAGGGATATCGCCGTGGGTCTTTTCCCAGGCTTTCACGCCATCGACGGTGAGGAGAAAGTCCGGATTCTTGGCGGATTCTGCCGAGCAGTCGATGACGCAAACCGGCGCCACGAAATTTTTCACCGGGATGGTGTCGGTGCTGCCGTCTTTGTAATCGCGGCCGCTGATCCAGTGCACCGGGGCGTCGAAATGGGTGCCGGAATGCTCGCCGAGCTTGAGCCAATTCCAGGCCCAGTACGGCCCGGTTTTGTCGTAGTTCGAGATCGCATGAATTTCGATCGGCGGCGTGTTCGCGCCAATCTGCGGCGGCAGCTTGATCAGCGGCGTTTCGGGGCCAAGCGGCGCGGTGAGGTCCACGACTTCAACGGCGCCGGAAGCAAGCGCCGAGGCAAAATCACTGAGAACTTGCGTGCTGGTCATGCGGTCTCTCCGTGGCGCTCGTTGCGGAAACTTAAATGGGATTATGCGATCGGCTGTGAGCCTAGCGCAAACATTTTAGATATGAAATATCAGCGCTGGCAAGCGGCCGGGCGCGGCGCGGATCAGGAGCGTGCAAATGCCTTATGACGCGGTCGTGGTTGGCGCGGGCATTAACGGACTGGCCACCGCACTGCATCTTGCCGTCAAGGGTTGGAAGGTCATCGTCGTCGAGCGCGCCGCGACGGCCGGCGGCGCGGTCAAGACCGCCGAAATTACCAGGCCGGGCTTTCGTCACGACCTCTACGCGATGAATTTGGGCCTGTTCGCAGGCTCGCCGTTCTTCGCCGCCCACAAGGACCGCCTGATTGCAAACGGCGTCGCGTTCGTGGGCGCGGAGCGCTGTTTTGCGACGGCGTTTCCCGATGGCAGCTGGCTCGGGGTGGAAAAAAATCTCGAGGCCAATGCCGGTCGCATTGCCGCGTTGAGCTCGGCAGATGCTGAACGCTGGCGCGCCATGACGGCGGCGTTCGGCGCGGACGCGCCGCATATTTTTGGATTGCTCGGCGCGCCGATGCCGTCTTGGCAGGCGCTTCGCGTCGCTTACGGCGCGTGGCGGGCTCGCGGCACCGGATGGGTTGCTGAAACCGCGCGGCTTCTCGTTGCATCGCCGCGCGAGTGGCTCGATGAGAATTTCGAAAGCGCCAAGCTCAAGACCATGATGGCGATCTGGGGCATGCATCTCGATTTTTCCCCCGACTCTGCGGGCGGTGCGCTGTTTCCTTATCTGGAATGCATGGCCGATCAGGCCTTCGGCATGGCGCTTGGCCGCGGCGGCGCCGACGTCATCATATCCGGATTAACGCGCGCCATCACGGCGACCGGCGGCGAAGTGCGCCTCGGCGCGCCGGTGCAAAGTATCGTGACGGAGAACGGTTCCGCCAAGGGCGTTGTGGTCGCGGGCGGCGAGCGGATCGAAGCGACCCGCGCGGTCATCGCCAATCTTCATCCCCGGATTTTGTTCGGCGGCCTGGTGCGGGAATCGTCTGCCGAATCGTCTGCCGCGATGCAACGGCTCGCAAAATTTCGGCTTGGACCGGCAACGATGATGATCCACTTCGCGCTGAGCGATCTGCCGGCGTGGAGCGCCGGTGCCGATCTGCGGCAGTTCGCCTATGTCCATCTCGCCCCTTCCATGGCTGCCATGGCCAGGACCTACACCGAGGCGCTGGATGGCCTGTTGCCGGGCGAGCCCGCCCTTGTGGTCGGCCAGCCGACCGCCATCGATCCGTCGCGCGCGCCGGCCGGCCAGCACATTCTCTGGGTGCAGGTGCGCGTATTGCCGTCGCGAATTGGCGGCGACGCCGGCGGAAGCATCGCCGGCACGCAATGGGACGACGTCAAAGAAAGCTACGCCGACCGGGTTGTGAACATCATCGAGCGTTACGCACCGGGATTTGCCGCGAAAATCCTTAGCCGCACCGTGCACTCTCCCGCCGACCTCGAGCGCGACAATCCTAATCTGGTCGGCGGCGACAGCATCGGCGGCAGTCATCATCTCGATCAGAATTTTTTCTTTCGTCCGGCCTTCGGCTGGTCACGCTACCGCACGCCGGTCGATCGTTTGTTCATGGTCGGGGCGGCGACCTGGCCGGGCGGCGGCGCCGGCGCCGGTTCGGGCTTTATGCTGGCGAAAATGCTTGCCGGTGCGTGAGAATTCACCGCCCGTCGCAACAAAGCGCGACGGCGCCGGCAATCGCTCACGCCGCGCTTAATATCAGCTTTCGCTTCGCTTCAGCGGTCAGCAGCAAGGCTGCGCCGTCGAGGGAGCGGCGAACTTCTATGCGGTCGAGCCAAACGTCCTTTGGCGGAACGAATTTGAAGCCGTGGCGACCATGACCGAGGCCGGCACGCTGCAGGTCCTCGCGATAGCCATTGGCGAGGACCTGCCCGATCAGGCCGCCGCCGCTGTAAATGTCCAGACAGACCGACGCTTCGGGGTGGTCGATGTTCTGCGCCCAACCCGCGACGCAATCGGTGCTGACGCGATCGATGTAGCCGCGCAGGCTTCCCATTCGCGTCTCGGCCAGGATTAGTCCGGCGCGCGACGCCAGACGCTGCCGAATCACCTCGACCTCGTAGCCTTCGTCGAGCCGCGGCGCGCAATATCGTGCGAGTGATGTTATCGCCGCGGGATAAAGCGCGCGATAGTCGCGCGCGTTGTGGAACATGCCGCGATTGTCGTCATCGATGAAGGTCTCCGACAGCGCGCCCTCCGCAATGATGACGTCGTGGGTGTCGAGTTCGATGTGCACATATTCAACCTTCTCAACACCCGCGACCTGCACGATGGAAACGCCATTGACAAGGTCCTTGGCCTCGACCAGCACGCCGCCATTATTCTCAAAGTACATCGCGTGGTTGGGCGAAATCCAAAGATCCCGCTTCGGGACATCGTCGTCGAGCGCGCCAGCTTTAATGCAGACCGGCAGAATGTCCTTGCGGCCCATGACGAGGCGGCCGCTATAGCTTCTTCGCCCGATCCATTTGATCGGGCGAGCCGCGCCGGAAGCAGTCATCACACTGTCGCCGATCCTGAGCTCTTCGACTTTTTTCTGGCCGCGCTTCGTCTTGATCAGCGTGCCCGGGCAATAACACGGCACCCCTTGGTCGGTGGTGAGGCTCCCGGACCCATCCAGCGCCAAGTTCGCTAACGGATAATTTCCATCGAGATCGAGCGTGCCGAGGTCATCGCCTTGCGAATCCAGAATTTCGACGGACGTCGCACCAGGTGACGCATCGACGGTACCGATCGAACCGCCGGCGGCTCCGGGCAACGCGATGGTGTCGCCGGTGACAAAGCCGCTGATGACGGCGGCCGGCAAAGCCGACCCGTCGATTTGCAGGGTGTTGCCGACGCCTGAAAACGAGAACGAGGCGCCGCTCGACACGACTGCGCCGGCATCAAGAATCACCTCGCCGCCAGCGATCATTAATGTGTCGCCGGCAACAATACCGCCGGAATCCACTGTCAGATCGCCAGTGCTTGAAACAGTTGTTCCGGTGGCGAAGCCGCCGGTCTCGACGATCTCGAGGCCGCCGTTGATGACAGTCGTGGAGACCGCTGAGCCATAAACGTCCTGCTCGCCACCGTCGACGGTGTTGCTGGCGGTGCCACCCGAGACGACAATCTGGATGCCGGGATCGGTGAGAACCGTGTCATCCGCCGTGCCGCCAAACTCGACGTATTGATGGCCGCCATCGCTGACCGTGATGCCGCTGGCGGTGCCGCCGCTCGATACGTTCAATGTGCCGCCGCTGCTGACGGTGCCGCCGCTGGCGCTGGCGTCGTTCTCGACGTTGAGTGTGCCGCCATTCGTAACGGTCGCGCCCATCTCAGAGCCGCCCGGCGCGACAATGAGTTCGCCGCCATTGCCGACGACGACGTCCAAAGCCGTTTCGCCGGCGGGGATCGTGACGGTCCCGGTGATCGGCACCTGCCCGACCGTAATGGCAGTGCCAGCGCCGCCGTCGATTGACGACAGCAGAAAGTCGTGGCCGACGAAATCGTCAGCCGGATCGAGGTTGAGCGTGTAGGTCGCTCCATTCTCGACGAATTGCAGCACGTTGTTCGAATTGGGTTCGATTCCTGCGGTCCAGGCCGGATCGTATTTGACGTCGCCAAGGTCGATGGTGTCGCCGACGGTAAATCCGGAAATCGTTCCGTCGAACAACGCATAATGATCGATCTGCAGCGTGCCGGCGTCGCCTGCGGTGAAGCTTGTGTCTTCCGCGAAGCTGCCGCCAAGCTCGACGGTCCCGATTTGGATTACAGCGCTGCCGCTGCCGTTGACGGCGCTTGCGATATCGAGAACTCCGCCGGCTTGCTCGCCTAGCGTACCGTCGTTGGTGATGACGTTGGTGCCGGTATTGATGACCAGCGAATTGGTTCCAGTAGCATCGATCACGCCTTGATTGTTCAGTGTGAGAAACGCATCGCCGATCGTGCCTGCGCCGGTGATGGTGTTGGAATTTGTCAGGGTCGCTGCTGCGCCGTTGCTCACGATCTCGGCGCTGGGCCCGCCAAGGGTGACGGTGCCGGAGCCGTCAAGACGGACGTTGCCGTCGATCAGCAGTGACGGATTAGTAATAGTAAAAAGTAATCGTACGGAGCCCGTGTTGTCGATGGTGCCTTCGAGGGTCAGCGTACCGACTACCTCCAAGGGGCCGCTATTAGTCAAAGTGCCTTGGCTCGCGCCGTCGAGAGTGGCATAAACGGGGTCGATATCGCCGGTGCCTGACGTGGTGAGGGTGCCCCCCGCAATCGTCATCCTGTTCAAAACGACCAACGAATTAGTTGCCGCGTCGGTGCATATTGCCGCGACGGTGCCGCCCAGATTGTCGACATCGCTTTCGATCTGCAGCACGCTGTTGGCGACGGTGGTCTCTAGCGTATCGTCGTTGGTGATGACGTTGGTGCCGGTATTGATGACCAGCGAATTGGTTCCAGTAGCATCGATCACGCCTTGATTGTTCAGTGTGAGAAACGCATCGCCGATCGTGCCTGCGCCGGTGATGGTGTTGGAATTTGTCAGGGTCGCTGCTGCGCCGTTGCTCACGATCTCGGCGCTGGGCCCGCCAAGGGTGACGGTGCCGGAGCCGTCAAGACGGACGTTGCCGTCGATCAGCAGTGACGGATTAGTAATAGTAAAAAGTAATCGTACGGAGCCCGTGTTGTCGATGGTGCCTTCGAGGGTCAGCGTACCGACTACCTCCAAGGGGCCGCTATTAGTCAAAGTGCCTTGGCTCGCGCCGTCGAGAGTGGCATAAACGGGGTCGATATCGCCGGTGCCTGACGTGGTGAGGGTGCCCCCCGCAATCGTCATCCTGTTCAAAACGACCAACGAATTAGTTGCCGCGTCGGTGCATATTGCCGCGACGGTGCCGCCCAGATTGTCGACATCGCTTTCGATCTGCAGCACGCTGTTGGCGACGGTGGTCTCTAGCGTACCGTCGTTGGTGATGGTGTTGGCACCGGTATCGATGATCAGCGGCGCTGCGCCGGTGCCGTCGATAATGCCGCCCTGCTCATTGATCAGCGTCAGCGTCGTGTCGCCGTCGCCGATCTGGCCGGCGCCCGAAATATTGCTCGTATTATTGAGAGTGGCGCTGGAGCCGTTGCTGGCGATGCGGTTGTTCGCGTTGCTCGACAGCGCGACCGTACCGGTGCCCTCAAACGTCACCCCGCCGACAAGCTGCAACGTCGTCAGATCGCCCGTGCTGTCGAGCGCGACTGTTCCCGCGCCGGCGTCGTCCAAGGTGCCGGCGACGAGCAGCTCGGCGCCGTCATCAACATTGACATTGCCGCTGTTGGTGAGCGCGGTTTCGACCGTAAGGCTTGTTGGAATGTTCAGCGTCGAGCTTGCGGAGATGGTCAGCGTGCCCGCAGCGTCGCCGCCTGCCGCGGACGTATTGACGACGTTGATGCCGGCGGCGACGATATAAACGAAATTGGTACTGTTCGGGACCTGCTGCGGCGTCCAATTGGTGGCGACGTCCCACGAGCCGGTGCCGCCGTTCCAGTAGATGTTGTTGGTCACAAAGCCGGTGTCGGTGATCTCGAAAATGGAGCCGTCGCCGCCGGGCCCCGTGGTGGCCTCGGTGCCAAACAGGTCACCTTCGGCGTCGGCGGTCAGGCCTCCGATTTCGTCGGCGACATTAGCCAGAACAATTGGCGTGGTCGCATAGCTGGTGGCGGTTTTTGCGAGTTCAAATACCGTGGTTTCCGTGGCGCCGAACAGGTTGCCGTCGGCATCAATGAGCAGAGCGCTCTGTGGAAGCTTACCGTCGGTCCCATTAAAGCTGGCCAGCGTGATCAGCGGCGAGTAACCGCCGGCTGTCTTGGCAATTTCAAAAATGGTGCCGTCGCCATAGGTGCCGCCACTTTCAGTCACACCGAACAGGTCGCCATTGGCGTCAGCGACCAGACCCTCACCCGGATATTCACCGCTGCTGCTGGTGAAGTCGGCCAGAATCGTCGGCGTGCTGGCGTAGCCGCCCGCAGTCTTGACGATCTCGAACACCACTCCATAGCCAGAGAGATTATGGCCTGATGAGAAGCCTGAACCGCCAAACGCCGTTACGCCGAACAGATCGCCATTCGCGTCCGCGATCAGCGTTCCATAAGGTTCCGAGCCATCGAGCCCGTCAAACGTGACGAGAGGATCAGGAGTGCTGCCAGGGGTATTGGCAAGCTCGAACACCGTACCGTAGGCGGGAGATGTCCCGCCATAAATCGTCGTACCGAACAAGTCGCCGCTTGCATCGGCTAACAAACCACCTTCCGGATCAGCACCGTCGGCGAAATTGGCAACATCAAAATTGGCCAAGACCGTCGCCGTGCTGGCGTAGACGCCAGCGGTGAGCGGAATCTCGATCACCGTCCCGCTGATATAGTAATTGCCGCCAGCGCCACCTTCCTCCGTGGTGGTGAGCAGATCGCCGCTGCTGTCAAAGATAAGGCTGCCGTCCGGCTGCATGCCGTCGGATATGTCGAAGCTGACCAGCGTCGTCGGCGTGCTGGCGTAGCCGGTCGCGGTCTTGGCCAACTCGAACACCGTCCCATCGCCATTCGCCCCGCCGACCGTCGCGGTGCCGATGAGGTCGCCATCGGCATCGATGACGAGCGGGGCTTCCGGCTCTGCGCCGTCTGTCCCATCAAGGGTCGCCAGAATAGTCAGGGTCGGCGTCATACGAGCATCTCCGTCACCCTGGGATGGAAGCTGCCTTCAATGGCAATACGGTTCGGCGGGTGAGGATCACCGATCGAGTGAATGGCAGGATCGAGCTGCCGAGCACCGTGCTGTTGTTAGAGCCGCCGCCGCGTGACGACCCAGCAAACGGGTCGCCCTGAGAATGCGGGACCAAGGCGCCCTTAGGGCCGATGCCGTTCCAGTTCGTCGGCACCTTCAAAGTGGCCGTCATTTCAGCTTCCTCCGCAGCACTTCGGAGCGGAAATCTCAACGGCAAAGCAGTCCTGCCAGAAATCAAACGTCGGCCGGGCCTTTCCCTCAGGGTTTCGAGCTTAGGAGCAAAGACCGGAGCAGCACATCACCCGATCGGGTGAAGTTTGACCAAAAACGCCAATGTGACGCTTTTGTTTAGGTTGCGGGGACGATGGTCAGACTGGCGACGACGCGAAGGCGGCCAGCAATTTAACAAGGTCCGCCTGCCGCTTGGCGCCGGTCTTCTGAAAAATGTGCCTGAGGTGAGACCTGACAGTCTCTTCGGAAATGCCGAGCGTCTTCGCCACCTGGCGCACCCCAGCGTGCTCGACGACTGCAAGCAGCACGCGGATTTCGCTTGGCGTCAGCTTATAAAGATTAGCAACCAGCTCCGCCGGAGAGGCCCAGGCGACGCCAGCCTTGCGGATGAACAATGCGGCGACTGCACCGTGTGCGGCCCCCACGCGCTGCCGCAAACCCGAGGAGAGCGGCAGCGTGTACACGACATAGGACTCGCCCGCCATCGTCAGCGGCACGGCAATGCTGTCGGTCTCCTCAGCAGCCAGTGCGAGGGCAATCGCCGCGCCGATTTCCGGGTCCGCCGCAACCAGGACGCCGTCACGCCGCTGCAAAACACCATTGTGCCGCAGCATCGCATCGCCGGCGCGATTGACATGGACGATGCGGCGTTCCCGGCCGATCAAAAATATCGCGGCCGACATGCGATCCAGCATATCGGTCAGCGTGACCGCGGCAGCCGGGCTGTGTTCCAGCGCCCGGCTGATCAGCACGGCGCGCCGCACGTGCGGAACAACAAGGCCCATGCGGCGGCACGCCTCGTCGTCCGCCAATCCATCGCTGACATCGCGGCGAATTGTGATCATCGCGCAGCCGGTTTCTGATTTTTCGAGCAAACAATAAAGACAATCGACATAGCCCTGCGGCTTCGCCCATTCCCGGTAAAATCGGGTCGTATGAAACTCGTCAAACGGAATGATGTCCGACTGCACGCCGACGCGTCCGACTTCGCCGAAAGCGATGGCGGGGAAGAACGGATTCATCGTGATGTATTTGTCCAAATAAAGCTGAACGTAGCGCGGATTGTCGCCCCAGGAATAATGGACCTGGGCGAGGTCGCACAAAGTATCCTGCGAAAAAACATTCGATGCGCAGCCGCCCACAAACTCGCAGACTTTTTCAAGAACCCGCGGCCAGGTTTTCGGGTCGAGCGCCGTGTCGTAGATGTCGGCTACGAGTGAGGAAAACTGCTCGACGTCACTCATTGCGTTTCGCTCAGTGAATTGAGCACAAACTAATTGCAGACCCTGAAAGACGTAATCGGCTGCCGGAGGCAGCGTAAGCTCACCGCCTGAACAGTCAATATCCGCGGACAGTCGATATCCGTAAACCATACTCCTTCGGAGCCGCGTCGAGCCGGACTTGCCTACCGGCTCATGTGCCCGATCCCTAGTTACGCGCCTTCAGCAAGTCGCGGCCGATGATGAGTTTTTGCACCTCGGTCGCGCCTTCGTAGATCCGCAGCGGACGAATTTCCCGGTACAGCCTTTCGACCACTGAGCCGACGCCGACGCCAAGTCCGCCAAATATCTGCACCGCGCGATCGATCACACGCTGTGCGCCTTCGGTCGCGGCCATCTTGGCCATCGCGGCTTCCCGCGTCGTGGTGACGCCCTCGACGTCGCGCAGCCACGCGGCGCGGTAAGTCAGCAACGCGGCGCCATCGATCTCGGTCGCCATGTCGGCGAGCCCGGCCTGCGTCAACTGAAAGTCCGCCAGCATCTGGCCGAACATTTTTCGCGTCGTCACGCGCGCGAGCGCCTCGTCAAGCGCGCGGCGGGCAAAGCCAAGCGCGGCGGCAGCGACACCGGCGCGGAAGATATCGAGGCTGCGCATCGCGATCTTGAACCCCTCGCCCGGCGTTCCAACAAGACGCGAGAGCGGAACGCGGCAGGATTGAAATCGCAACCGCGCCAACGGATGGGGCGCGGTAACGTCGATCCGCTCCGCGATCTCAAAGCCGGGCGTTCCGGCATCGACCACGAATGCCGAGAGCCCGCGGGCGCCTGGGGCCTCGCCGGTGCGGGCGAAAACCACATAGAAATCGGCAATGCCGCCGTTCGAAATGAAAGTCTTCTCGCCATCCAACACATAATGGTCGCCCATCTGCCGCGCCGACAATGACATGGCGGCAACGTCAGAGCCGGCGTCGGGCTCGGTCAGCGCGAAGGCGGCAATCGCCTCGCCCTTCGCAACGCGCGGCAGGTAGGTGTTCTTGAGTTCGGCCGTTCCGGCGAGCGTGATCGGAGCGCTGCCCAGTCCCTGCATCGTAAAGGCGAAATCGGCGAGCCCGCTATGACGGGCCAGGGTCTCGCGGGCGATCACGAGATACAGCGACTGCAGCGGATCGTGGGCCCCGCCGAAGCCCGCCGGGACGCAATGCCGAAGCCATCCTGCCGTGCCGAGCGCGCGGACCCAATGCCGGCATGCCGCGTCGACGTCGTCGTGGCCGCCCTCGCCGCCTTCCACATCGGCCACCGCCTGATAGGCCCAGTGGTCGAGCTCCTCGGCAAAGGCACGGTGCTGCGCGTCAAAAAAAGGAATGCGCAGATGCGCGGTGCGGCTCATGCTGGTTCTCCCGGCGGGTCGTAAGCTCTTAACTTTGCATGCAAGCAAGGTCATAACCATCCCGACGGCAAATCATTGCATTTTTTACGGTTCGCGGCACACTGACGGGCCGGTTAACGGGCGTAGTTGCGGGGAGTAGCGATATGAAGGTGATCATCGCCGGTGGCGGCGTGGGCGGCCTGGTAACAGCGCTGATGCTGCACGCGCGCGGGATCGACTGCGAAATCTTCGAGCAGGCCGACGCTATTCGCGAACTCGGTGTCGGCATCAATACGCTGCCGCACGCCATCAAGGAATTGGCCGAACTCGGTCTGCTTGATCGCCTGGACGCGGTCGCCATCCGCACCTACGAATTGTTCTACACCAATCGGTTCGGGCAGGAGATCTGGCGCGAGCCGCGCGGGCTCGATGCCGGCTACGACGTTCCGCAATTCTCCATCCATCGCGGTCGGCTCCAGGGAGTCATCTTTCAGGCGGTTCGCGCCAGGCTTGGCGAGTCGCGCATCCACATGAATTGCCGCCTCGGCGCGTTCACGCAGGACGACGGCGGGGTCACGGCTTATTTCTTCGACCGCAACGGTGCGCACCAGCACACCGCTCGCGGCGACGTGCTGATCGGGGCCGACGGCATCCATTCGGTGGTGCGCGAGAAGCTGTTTCCAAACGAAGGCGCGCCGCGCTGGAACGGCGTCATCCTGTGGCGCGGCGCGAGCGACTGGCCGGCGTTCCTGACCGGGCGCTCGATGGTGATCGCCGGCGGGCTAACCGCGAAAATGGTCATCTATCCAATTGCCGAAGGCTCACGGCCTGACAAAAGGCTGACCAACTGGGCGGTCTCAGGACACGTCGGCGATCCATCGATGCCGACGCCGCACAAGCAGGATTGGTCACGGCCCGGCCGCTACGAAGATCTGATGCCGCACGTGCAGCGTTTCCGCATCCCCTATCTGGACGCCCGAGCCCTGATCGAGGCCACCACCGAGTTCTGGGAATATCCAATGTGCGACCGCGATCCGCTGCCGCGCTGGAGTCACGGCCGCGTCACCCTGCTCGGCGATGCCGCGCACCCCATGTATCCGGTCGGCTCGAACGGTGCTTCGCAGGCGATCCTTGACGCCAGATTCCTGGCCGACCGCTTGAAAGACGCCGACAATCCGGTGCACGCGCTGTGGCTCTACGAACAGACCCGGCTGCCGGTGACGGCCGATGTGGTCCGCATGAACCGTACCGGCGGGCCGGAAGGCGTCATCGACGCGGTCGAAGCCCGCGCTCCTGAGGGTTTCAGCAACATCGACGACGTGCTGACTTTCGAGCAACGCAAGGCAATCGTGCGCGGCTACGCCTCCGCCGCGGGATTTGCCCGCGAGCAGGTCAACAAGGCCGCGTGAGGGTGTCGTTGTCTCTCAGTGGGAGAGATTGGGGCGCTCCCTGGCAGTCCGCTCCTAAATAAATTTGACACCCACGAAACGGCTGTCGGTCCACACGACTTCGCACTTGCGCTGCAGGCTGGCGTCTTTGAAAAACGACAGGGTAAAAATGCGAGGCAAGTCCGCCAATGGACGGGCAACCGCAAGGCGCGCGCCGCCGTCCGAAATATCCCAGATCACACAGGGGACCGGAGGTTCGAGCGCGCCAAACACGACTTGTGCGGCGCGACGCCTCGGGTATCGCGGTTTTTTTCGTTGCTCCTGACGGCGTGGAAGCATGTTGCCACTTCCAAGATCCAGGCTCGATTTTTGCCTCGAAAGCGTTAATAAGTTTGCAACAACAGTACCGAAGCGGTCGCCGTTGACGGTGCGAGCCGAAATCGAATGTCTGCACTTAAGGAATTAGCCGACTAAAAGTGAACATGCCTCGCGGGCGTTCATGACCCACAGCGGTCATTGGCGGGCAGTGACTGTCTGCAAGAATACTCGACACAAATTTCGGGCTTCCAGCGATGAAAGCCACATTATCTACTTCTGCGAGCTGATGCGGACGCAGCAAGTTGGCAATTTGCGAAGAATTGAATTCGCAGTCCCTCTCCGGTTCCGGAATGGCGAAGTTCTATTTCACCAGCGATGTCGATCTGAGTTAAACTCTTGCAGGGTCGGAAGCAGTAAAATGGAGTGACGATGGTGTGGAAGTCTGCGGTATTGGTGGCTTTGCTGCTGTCTGTGGGGTCGATATCAAACGCGGCTCCGCTCAATAACGGGACGAAGGAGGAGCGCGAGGCGTGCGCGCCAGAAGTCGTTAAATTTTGCAACCATGAGCTGGACGTCGACGCGTCGGATACCGCAGCTATTTTGAAGTGCCTGCAGAGGAACAGAAAGAAAATCAGTGTCGCGTGTCAGGCCGTTCTTGAGAGTCGCGGGGAATAGAAGATGAGCGGCTTCCCGGCGGGCGGTGGACAATGGTGACTTACTTCCGCCAATGACACGGACCGGTCACTGCGCGATGCTCGAGTTAGATCTGAAGTGTGCAGCAAAGCGCAACGCGGATGACTTCCGGCGTTCCCACTATCATTTCGGGCAGGGGCGAGCTTTTAACCCACGGATGACAATGTCCGATTGACACGTTCTGGCATCAGGGCGCGACGCGGCGTCACGTCACTGAAATGCGGCGTTCTTGCGAAGTCTATTTCATCAGCACAGGCGTTGCCCGCGCAGGTGTGCCCATCGCGAGCGGCGTGGTGGGCGCGCTTGCGTCACTATCGATCTTGCCGGGGACTGGGAAGGCGTAGCCGATGATGGCCTTGACCATCAGGCGGTCGGACCCGGGCGTGAAGCCGTAGCCAACGCCGAGTTCGACATCCACCGTTTTCACCTTGAAGTCGGTAACGGTGTACAGTTCCTGATACTGCTCGCGCAGCGGCAGGAAATTGCAGATCTTGCCGAAATCCGAATAATATTCGAGACCAATGAAGCGGTCTTCACCGAGATTGCGGGCAAGGCGCAATGCCGGTGCAAAATCTGCTTCGCCCGCGGGGCCAAAGCCAACGTCGACGATCGGATTGGCGATGAATTCCCACTGTGCGTTCCGGACTCCGATGATCGGACGTATCTCCAGGTTCCACTGCGTTTGCGAGAATTGCGGCAGTTCGTAACCGAGCTCGAAATTGACGCCGTAGAAGAAGTCACGCTTGCCGGCGTCCGGAACTACGAACAAGCTTCGAACCTTGGCGCCGTCCGAGAGAAATTCGCCGTTGCCGTTGACGGCGAACGGCAAATAGAAGCCGCCTTCCCACCACTTGGTTATGCCGTAGGCAAACTCCGGTGTGCCCTGCAGGCTACGGTTGGAATAGAAGCCGCCGGGCACTTCGGGCTGTGTCTGTCCCACGACCGCGTAATTCAGATGCTGCTCATATGTCCATTGCCCGATCTCGGCGATCTCGGCATTGTAAACCTGAATTTCGTCGTGCACCTCGTCAACGGCGAAGGCCGGTGGCGTCGCGATCAGAAAGACGCCGGCGGCCGCGGCCACGATGAGCCACGCGGCGCGAAGCGGAAATTTCACATTCCCGTTCATATAATACCTCCGCAGTTCCGCCTTCCCATAGGGGGGGCCGTTCTCCAGTCCGCGCGTTGATGCGCATCAAAGCGTCTGCGGCGAGCATATCATGGTAATTACGTCTGGCTTTTCGGCGGTGGCTTGCGCCATGTCGGGTTGGCCCTAAACCGAACTGCCGATCCGTCCACGATTTCGTTGCTGGCGGCGGATGTAACCTCACACGGGGCCCGAGTCTGCTGGTGGCACGTGCAGGAAGTGTCGGCACATCCGCTTTCTGGCGCTGTCAGAGCGGAAGCAGACCCTCTGTGGACAAGGCAAAAACGACGCTTTTGACCCCAAAAGCGACCTTGGTCGGTCGCTTTTTCGAACCGCTGCCAACAAGAATTATTGACTCGTTTGCAGACAAACCACGCCGAATCAGTTGATCTTGGCGTTGCATGGGGCGCAGCCGGCCATCCGAGGCGGCCGCTCAGCAAACGAAGAGGACACTATGGCTAAGAAGGCAAAAAAGGCGAAGAAGGTGAAAAAGGTCAAAAAGGCCAAAAAGAAATAGGCCATTAGCTCGGGCGGCGATTTCCCGCCCGAGCAGTTCTCCCCAGCGCATCTTTTAGGAAACAAAATCCCATGACCAAGCTGATGTCGAAGTCCGAGCTAATTCAAAAGGTTGCCGATCAACATTCACTACCAAAAAAAGACGTTAAGAGCGTCATCGAGTCACTGGCAGCTGTGGGTTACAAGGAATTGAAGAAGAACGGCGCATTCCTGTTGCCGGGATTTGCAAAGTTTGTCGTGATCAAAAAGCCTGCCACCAAAGAACGCGCCGGCATCAATCCATTCACGAAAGAGCCGACCGTGTTCAAGGCAAAGCCGGCCCGAAAGATTGTCAGGGCTCGTCCGGTGAAAGCCGCAAAAGACGCGGTGTGAACAAGGCGCCTGCATCGCTAGCGCATCATCAATCTAAAGATTGCCAAGGCGCTCAGGCTCACCGTCCCTCACTTCCCGCTGCCGCTGACGGGGTGATCAAGTGATCATGCCCGTTCGCTGCGCGGCATGAGTTTGCCTTTGGCACCGAGCCGGACATTCGCAACGTCGCGCTAAATTCGCCGTGAAGGTGTCAGTCGGCCTTGCCCCTGAAGCCCGAAGAGCATGAATCTGGGACGATTGGTCCTCCGACCTGTAACCGAACAAACCCATGACAAAGCGTCGTGACAAAGCGTAGTGTCTATTCGCAGCGAAAACGCTGGCTTTGGTTCCCCACCGCCTTGGCGGTTTATCTGCTGGCGGCCAACGCGGCCGCGGCGGCCTCCTGCGCCACCATGAAAGCATTGGCTCAAGAACATTCCGCCGACATGGCGCGACGTAATTCAATGGATCACGACGGCTTCTTTGAGCATCGGGTCCCTCGCGGCGCCAGGGCCGAGAATGTGATGGCTGGCGTTAAAACCGAACGCGAAGCGTTAGCCGCTTGGCGGGCGTCACCGGCACACGCCGCAAACATGGCTTTGTCGGGTTGCAAGGGCGTGGCTCACGCCTGTAACAAGGATGGCCGTTGTTTCTGGACCATGGAGATCGGTCGAACCTCCGCGTCCAGAAGCCGATCCAAAAAGTAGCACGGGCAGGTCCGCTGCTCGCCGGAATATCTGAAACTGGCGATTCTCGGCCGTCCCGGCCGGTCTAACGAAAGTCAGCCGCGTTCCGGCGACGCGGCTTGCAACTGAATACATGCCCGACAGAAGCAATCACGGTGAAGAGCCTAAATATGCGGTTCATCACCTGTTTCTTAACCGAGTGGGCGGGCCGCGCTTCTTTGTTATCTATCGGTCGGCACCCGCTGCGGCGACGCCCCGGATACTAAACGGCGGCCAATCCTGGGCATAGGGTTTAGTAACTACCATCCGCATAGGGTGAGCTGCCGACTTTTTCGTCTTTTTTCAGGCTTAAGACGATGGCCGCTGGAGACGCTAACCCGAACCGGGTGGAACAGCGCAAATCGCCGCGCCGAACGGTCTTGTTTCGCGCAACGATCTCGGACGCAACCAACAACCTTTTGTGTGAGTGCGAGATGTTGGACATTTCCGGCGGCGGAGCAAAGCTCGCCGTTAAATCCCAGGATCGGATACCGGATACTTTTATTCTTCGCTTACGCAGGAGTGGCGATCGCAAATGTTGCAGCGTTATATGGCGCACCGGCGATCAAATCGGAGTTGAATTTTTGAACATGCCCAGCCTCTAGTAAAAAAAGCGAATGCGAGAACGTTTTTTGTGCGCTTGGCGTGCGCGAAGCCAGCAAGACCAGCACTCTGTCTCTCCCCCTTGCAGGGGGAGAGAAGCGCGAACCGCCCGCGTGGAGACCTTCGTCGACAGTTAGAGATTTGCCAGGGAGTGAGCCGTTTTCGCCTTCCTCCCCCTGAAAGGGGGAAGATTGAGGTGGGGCTCGCGGGCCGCTCGCGCAGCGCTCTCGAAGAGCGACGCGCCTCCGGACGTTTTGCGTCCTACGCCGGCGGCGGCAGGAACATGACCTCGTACTTGGCCGAGAGCGCAATCACGTCGGGCGGGTTCTGCTCTTTCATGCTGTGAATGGCCCAGAACAGGTCGTAGAGCTTGCGGGTCGGCGACACCCAGAAGAAGCATTTCAGCGTCTGGTCTGACTTGTTGAACAGACCATGCGGAACGTTCATCGGCAGCCGGATCACGTCGCCAGCGGTGGCGACGTATTCGTGACCTTCGAGCACGAGGTCCATCTTTCCCTCGAGCATGTAGATGAATTCATCTTGGGTCGGATGAATGTGCGGCGGGACGAACGTGCCGGGTGGAAAGGTCGCGTGCCAGGAGAACGAGTTCTCGGAAAGCTGCTTCGGCACGTAGGTTTGGCCCAGAATATTCCAAACGATGCCATCGATGCCGGTCCCGGCCTTCGTGACACCCCCCGTCATTGCACTCATTGCACCCTCACTCGTTGTTCATTTGCCCAATCAAGCTATTCAAGCATGCGCTTCTTTGAACTGCCAACGTTTGCTCGCGCAATCGGCTAAAAGCGTAAATTTGCCTCACGCCGCG
This sequence comes from uncultured Alphaproteobacteria bacterium, assembly GCA_963727325.1. Taxonomy (GTDB): domain Bacteria; phylum Pseudomonadota; class Alphaproteobacteria; order Rhizobiales; family Xanthobacteraceae; genus BOG-931. Next base: position 136,426 of record CAVSFV010000010.1, on the reverse strand, counting down.
CATTATTATTCGGCGGAAGGCGCTTCACAAGCCTGGTAATTTAAACTTAAAATATCTCCAGACCCGAGCGTCCTCAGGAGCGGTGATATGATCAAGTTAATGCTGACGGTTGTTATTGCGGCCGCATTCGGCCTGTGCGCGTCCGCCGCCCAGGCGGAGGAACCTCTCAAGATCGGCGTCATCGCGACCCTCTCGGGTCCGGCCGCGGTGATCGGCCAGCAAGTCCGCAATGGCTTTGCGCTCGGGGTAAAGACGCTGGGCGGCAAGCTCGGCGGCCGCGACCGCCGAAGTCATCGTTGCCGACGATGAGGGCAAGCCCGACGTCGCCGTCGGCAAGGTCAAGGCCTTCGTCGACCGCGACAAGGTCGACTTCGTGGTCGGACCGGTATTCTCGAACGTGCTCGCCGCGATCATGAAACCCGTCACCGAAGCAAACGTCATTCTCATCAGTCCGAATGCCGGTTCGTCCTCTTTCGCCGGCAAGGCTTGCAACCCGAATTTCTTCGTCACCTCTTACCAGAACGATCAGGTCCATGAGGTGTCGGGTCAGTATGCAAAGGACACCGGCATCAAGAAGGTGATCATCATCGTCGCGAACTATCAGGCCGGTAAGGACGCCGCCCAGGGCTTCAAGAACAAATTCACCGGCGACGTCGTTGACGAGATCTATGTGCCGCTCGGACAGCTCGACTACTCGGCGGAAACATCCAAGATCGCCGCGGCAAACCCCGAAGCGATTTACGCCTTCCTTCCGGGCGGCATGGGCGTGAACTTTGTCAAGCAGTTCCGGCAAGCCGGTCTTGCCGACAAGATCACGTTCCTGTCGGCCTTCACGGTCGACGAGGCGGTGCTTACAGCAGAGAAAGACGCCGCCCTTGGCATGTATGGCGCCGCCAACTGGGCGCCGAACCTGGACAATCCGCAGAACAAAGCCTTCGTCGACGCATATTTGAAAGAATACGACGGCATCCCCGGAACTTACGGGTTCCAAGCCTACGACACGGCGTTGCTCATCGACAGCGCGGTGCGCGAACTGAAAGGCAATCTTACCGACAAGGACGCGCTGCGTGCCGCGCTCAAGAAGGCGGATTTTCAGTCGCTGCGCGGCGGTTTCAAGTTCAACAACAACCACTACCCGATCGAGGACTTCTATCTGGTCAAAGTGGCCAAGCGGCCGGACGGCAGATACCAGACCGAGATCGCCAAGAAGGTATTCTCGAACTATGCCGATCCGTTTGCGAAAGACTGTCCGATGAAGTGAACGTCAGCCGCGCTGCTTTTGCTATCGCCGCGGCGCGGTCGATCGGGCTGCCGGAAAACGCCGCCGCTACTCGACGCGGCGGCGCAACCGCGTAATTGTCCCGATATCAATTCGGATCCATGTCAGGCACCCTTTTCCTCATCCAGATCCTGAACGGATTGCAGCTCGGGGTCCTGTTGTTCCTGGTCGCAGCCGGCTTGACGCTGGTGTTCGGCGTTATGGATTTCATCAATCTCGCGCACGGCGTTCAGTACATGCTCGGCGCGTACCTTGCGGTGATGTTTTACGGCGTCATCGGCAATTTCCTGGCCGCGCTGGTGCTTGGCTTGCTCGCCTCTCTCGCGTTCGGTCTGTTGCTTGAGTTTATGGTCTTCCGCCATCTCTACGACCGCGACCACATCGATCAGGTCATTGCCACCTTCGGCATTATTCTGTTTCTCAATCACGCCGTGAAGCTGATCTGGGGCGCCGCTCCACTGACACTGCCAGTGCCGGAATATTTCACCGGGTCGGTCGTGCTGATGGGCGGATTGCTGTATCCCGTCTGGCGTCTTGTCATTATTGGCTCCGGCCTTGCGGTAGCCGGTGTACTTTACGCGCTGGTGACATTCACCCGCACCGGCATGCTGGTGCGGGCCGGCGCGACGAATGCACGGATGGTCTCGGCGCTCGGCGTCAACATCGAGCGGCTGTTCATGATCGTATTCGGTTTCGGGACGATGCTGGCGGGTTTCGCCGGCATCATGATTGCACCGATCATTTCGGTCGAACCGAACATGGGAACCAACATCCTGATCCTCGCGCTTGTGGTCATCGTCATCGGCGGCATCGGCTCGATCCGCGGCGCATTCCTCGCCGCTTTGCTGATCGGCCTTGTTGATACGCTTGGCCGCTCGTTTTCCGTCGACGTACTCCGTCTGATCATGGGCCCCTCGCCTGCCCGCGTGGTCGGGCCGGCGCTAGCCTCGATGCTGATCTATCTGCTGATGGCGGTTGTGCTGTATCTGCGGCCCACAGGCCTGTTTCCAGCGCGGGGCCGTTGAAATGACCGGCGCCGCAATCGCCATTTCAAATGCTGCGCGCCCGCTTCGCCTGACGCGCAGCACGCTGCGCCCGGCCCTGATTTTCTCAGCTTTCGCGTTGCTGCCGTTGATCGCCTGGCTTGGCGCCGAAAAGTATCTGCTCGACGTTGGCGCCCGTATCATGGTGTTTCGCCGTTGCCGCTGTTGCGCTCGATCTTTTGGTCGGATACGGCGGGCTCATTTCATTCGGCCACGCTGCGTTCATCGGGCTTGGTGCTTACGCCGTTGGTATCTTATCGGCTCATGGCATCACCGAAGGGCTGATAGCTCTGCCGGTCGCGATTGCGGTATCGGTCCTGTTCGCCTGGCTTACCGGCATCGTGTGCCTGCGGACCAAGGGCGCCTACTTCATCATGATTACCCTCGCGTTCGGGCAAATGGTGTATTTCATCGCGACGTCGCTGGCGCCCTATGGTGGTGATGACGGCCTGACGATCGCGGCGCGCAGCACCATCGCCGGATTGCCGCTTCTGAAGAGCGACCGCGCCTTCTACTACTTCACGCTGGTCTGTCTGCTGGCGACTTATTTGCTGTGCCGCAGGCTTGTTGCATCGCGCTTCGGACGCGTGCTGCGCGGCGCCAAGGAAAATGCCACCCGTACCGCGGCTGATCGGATTCAATGTTCGCCAGTTCCAGCTCGTCGCCTATATCATCGCCGGTGCCCTGGGCGGCTTCTCCGGATTTCTCCTGGCAAATCTCACCGAGTTCGTCGCGCCGACCTATATGTCGTGGCAGCAGTCCGGCGACTTGCTGGTCATGGTCATCCTTGGCGGAGCCGGATCGCTCGACGGCGCGATTATCGGCAGCGTCGTTTATCTTGTCGCCGGCGAATGGCTATCGGGAGTGATAGAAGACTGGCAGGTCATCTTTGGACCGGTTCTGGTTCTGGTGGTTTTGTTCGCGCGCGGCGGTCTTCTCGGCGTGAGCTCGCGACTTTGGCGGCTCGGCCATGACTGAGCCGGTGCTTCGCCTGAGAGGGCCTGCGTAAGAACTTCGGCAGTCTCGTGGTGACCGACGACGTGACGCTTGACATCGTTCCCGGCGAAATGCACGCCATTATCGGACCGAACGGCGCCGGAAAGACCACACTCATCAATCAGATATCCGGCCTCATCCCACCGGACGGCGGCGAGATCCTGTTTGCCGGAACGGATGTGACCACTTTTCCGCCGGAGATGCGGGCCATGCGCGGGCTATCGCGGAGCTTCCAGATCACCTCGATCCTGCCGGGCTTTCCGGTGCTGGAGAATGTTGCGCTCGCCGTTCAGGCGCGCGACGGCTCGAGTTTGCGCTTTTTCGGACGCGCCGCCGATGAGGCGGCGCTCAACATCCCCGCCATGGCTGCGCTCGAACAGACCGGCATTGCCGATCGGGCGCATCTGCGGGCCGGCGAACTTTCCCACGGTGAGAAACGCGCGCTGGAGCTCGCCATCGCGCTCGCCATGAAGCCGAAGCTGCTTCTTCTCGACGAACCAATGGCTGGAATCGGGCGTGAAGAAACCGAGCGGCTGGTGGCCCTGCTGCTCGGTCTCAAGGGGCAATTCACCATGATTCTCGTGGAGCACGACATGGCGGCGGTGTTCGCGCTCGCCGATCGGATCTCAGTGCTGATCCGCGGCCGCCTGCTGACCACCGGATCGCCGCAGCAGGTGCGCACCGATCCGCAGGTCGTGGCCGCTTATCTCGGCGAGCAGATGGAGTGATCGTGCTTCCGTCGAAACGCTTCAGGCCGCCTACGGCGCCGCCCAGGTGTTGTTCGATGTGAGCTTCACCGTCGGCGCGGGCGAAATGGTGACGCTCCTTGGCCGCAACGGCATGGGCAAGACCACGACCATCTCGACCATCATGGGGCTGTTACCGGCTGCCGGCGGACGAATCAAATTCGAAGACGTGCGGCTCGATGGCCTGCCCCCCTACCGCATCGCCCAGGCCGGCCTCGGCCTTGTGCCGGAAGGCCGTCAAATATTTCCAACCCTTAGCGTCGAGGAAAACCTGATCGCGACCGCTGCCTCGCGCCGCGGCGCGCCGCGCTGGCAACTTGACGACGTCTATCAGATGTTTCCCGTTCTCGCCGAACGGCGCCGCAACATGGGCAACGAGCTTTCCGGCGGCGAGCAACAAATGCTGGCGATCGGACGCAGCCTGATGACCAACCCAAAACTTCTCATCCTCGACGAAGCAACCGAGGGACTAGCCCCGCTCATCCGCAACGAGATCTGGGCAAGCCTCAAGCGGCTCAAAGCCGAAGGTCAAGCCATTCTTTTGGTCGACAAGCACATCGACGCGCTGCTCAAGCTCGCAGACCGCCACGTCGTGATCGAGAGAGGCCACGTTGTCTGGGCCGGCTCTTCGGCTGCACTGGCGAGCGACCCTACCGTGCGCCAGCGCTACTTACAGGTCTGATCGGTATTGCGAAACAACCGGGTGTTGGGTTGTTTGCTTCCAAGCGGCAACGGCGACGATCAATCCGGCACGACCGCAGTTGTTTCGATCTCGACCCGTGCTTCCGGCTCGGTCAATCGCGTGACCGCCACCAGCGCCATGGCCGGATAATGATCACCCATCATTTCCCGATAGACTTCGCCGAGCGCCGGTCGTGCCTTCAAATACTCATCCATGTCGCGGACGTACCAAGTCATGCGCACAACATGCTGCGGCGCCGCGCCACCCTCGGCCAGCACCGCAACGACGTTCGCAAGAAGCTGCCGCGTCTGCCCGACAAAATCGGACGGAAAACGGCCATGCTCATCGGAGCCCACCAAACCGCCGACGAAAACCAGATCGCCGCGCGCCTTGATGCCATTGGCATAACCTCTGGGCCGCGGCCATCCGGCTGGATTCAACACAACATTCGACCGCGCACGCGGCGGCAAGGTGTCGGTCGGGCCGTGTGACAATTTCAATCTCCCTTAAGAGGCGAGCTTGCTGGCGACGCTTTCCGCTGCCTGGCGTCGCAATTCGAAGCGCTGCAATTTGCCGGTTTCGGTGCGCGGCAAACTCGTCACGTATTCGATCGCGCGCGGATATTTAAACGGCGCGACCGTCGCTTTGACGTGCTCCTGGAGCGCTTGAGTCATCGCCATGTCGGCGGCGAAACCCTGACGCAGGATCACATAAGCCTTCACGATCTGGCCCCGCTCGTCGTCCGGCTGGCCAACGACGCCGCATTCGGCGACCGCAGGATGCGCAAGCAAAACGGTTTCCACTTCCGGACCGGCAATGTTGTAGCCCGCAGATATGATCATGTCGTCGGAGCGTGCCTGATATCGGAAATAGCCCTCGGCGTCCTTGATGTAGGTGTCGCCGGTGATATTCCACCCGTGTTGTACGTACTCCGCCTGCCGCTTGTCGCCAAGATAGCGGCATCCGGTCGGGCCGCGCACAGCCAAGCGTCCCGGCGTGCCGGACGGCACTTCGCGTCCGTTCTCATCGACAACGCGCGCTTCGTAGCCGGGCACCGGCTTGCCGGTCGCGCCCGGCTCGCATCTCCTCTTCCGCGCGAACCGACGAACACGTGCAGCATTTCGGTTGAGCCAAGGCCGTCGATAATCCGGATGCCGGTCGCCGCGAGCCAAGCCTCAAACGTGGCAGCCGGCAAGGTCTCGCCGGCCGAGACACATTTGCGGAGCGACGACAGATCGTGGCCCGACAACTTGCCGAGCATGTAGCGATAAGCAGTTGGCGCGGTGAAGCAGACGGTCGCGCGCAATTTTGCGAATGCGGGAAGAAGATCGTCGGGCGACGCTTTCTCCAACAGGATAGCCGCGGCGCCGATGCGCAACGGAAACAGCACGAGACCGCCCAGCCCGAAGGTGAAGGCGATCGGCGGCGAGCCGATGAAGCGATCGTCGCGAGTGGCCCGCAGCACGTATTTTCCGAACGTATCGCAAATCGCCAGCATGTCGCGGTGGAAATGCATGGTCCCCTTGGGCACACCGGTCGTGCCAGAGGTGAAGGCGATCAGGCAAACGTCATCGCTCGCCGTGTCACACGCCTCAAATCGCTCGTAACCCGGCGTTGCCATCAAGGTTTCGAGGCTGTCTGCTTTGCCGCTGCCCCAATAAACGACGCGCTCAAGGACCGGCGCGAGCGGCCGTGTCTTTTCCATTTCGTCGGCAAGCCGCACGTCGCAAAGCGCGAGCCGGATTTCGGCCTTGGTAATAGGGAACGCGATCTCCTTGGCGCGCAGCAGCGGCATGGTCGCCACCACGACACCGCCCGCTTTGATGACCGCGAAATATGCCGCGACCATCATCGGACTGTTCGGCCCGCGCAGCAGCACCCGATTTCCGGGCACGACGCCGAGGTCGCGCGTCAATACGTTGGCGATCCGGTTCACTCGCCCGGCAAGGCCGGCATACGACACGGTTTCCGTCGGCGAAATCAGGCACTCGCGATCGCCATGGCCTGCAGCAAGCCAGTCATCGATGAAAGCACTGACGCAATTCAGCCGGTCCGGATACTGCACTTCGGGCAGGTTGAACAAAAAGTCGGGCCATTGCTCGGGCGCCGGCAAATGTCGCGCGCGAAGGTGTCGACATGTGCCGAGCGGATCATGGTGCATCATCCCCGTTCTGCATGATCAAGACGAGTGCCCCGGCAAACTTCAGTTCCCTTCAAACACCGGTTTGCGCTTATCCGCGAACGCGCGGTAGGCGCGAACGAAGTCCTCGGTCTCCATGCACAAAGCCTGTGCCACGGCCTCGGCTTCAATCGCGGTCTCAACCGACATGGCCCATTCCATCTCCAACATGCGCTTGGTCATGGCGTTGCCGAAGGTAGGTCCGGCGGCAAGTTCCGCCGCAAGCGTTTGCGCCTCGGTAAGAACAGTGGCGGAGGTCGCGAGCCGGTTGAAGAAGCCCCATCGTTCGGCATCCTCGCCGCCGAGTGCGCGACCGGTGAACAAAAGCTCCGCCGCGCGGCCCTGGCCGATGATGCGCGGCAGGATGGCGCACGCTCCCATGTCGCAACCGCCGAGACCGACGCGGTTGAACAGAAACGCGACTTTGGCGCTCGCCGTGCCGATACGAATGTCGGAGGCCATGGCCATGATCGCGCCAGCGCCGGCGCAAACGCCGTCGATGGCGGCGATGATCGGCTGTGGGGCGGCGCGCATCGCTTTGACAAGCTCGCCGGTCATGCGGGTGAAATCGAGCAAACTCGCTCGCATCCATCTCGGTCAGCGGTTTGATAATTTCAAACACGTCGCCGCCGGAACAGAAATTGCCGCCGGCGCCGGTGAGGACGATCGCCTTGATGGCTTTGTCGCGGGCCGCCGCACGAAAGATATTCGCAAGCTCCGCGTAGCTCTCGAACGTCAGCGGATTTTTGCGTTCCGGACGATTAAGCGTGAGCGTTACGACCGCACCGGAGACCGCGAGCTGTACGTGCTGCGCGGCGTAGCCGGTCAGCGGAAGAGTTACGGGATTGGCGGCGATCATTGCCGCGGCTCTCCCGCTATCGCGGTGCGGGCGGATGTTTTCGTTCTGGCCAGAAGCCGCATCAATGTCTCGATATCCGCCGGCGCGAGATCAGCAAATATTTCCGCGATCCAGCCTTCATGGGCGCGCGCCATGGCGCGGAACACGCGGCGGCCTTCGGACGTGAGGCTCACGATCTGCGCTCTGCGATCGCTCCGGGATTGGCGGCGATCCAGCAAGCCAAGCGCTACCAGCCGCTCCGAAAGACCGGTAACGTTCCCGTTGGAAACCATCATGCGCTGCGACAATTCCCCGAGCGTCATGCCGCCCGGCGCTTTGTCGAGTTGTGCCATCAGATCAAATCTCGGCAGGGTCACGTCGAATTCCTGCCGAAGCCGGCGGCGAACCTCGCCTTCGATCAAGGTCGTGCAGGTTAACAGCCGCAGCCAGAGCCGTAACTCGCTCTCATGGTCGCCTGGACGCTCGGAGACCTTGGTTTCAGCGTCTAACGGGACGCTCGTCGTTTCCTGCACGCGATGCCTCTTGTGTCAGTTGGATAGCATTGCGCGGTCTAGTCGCAACCCTTTCCCGGTGAAAATCACTTTAAGGTTCAAATTTATAGGCTTCAAGTAGCCCCGATGCATGGATGCAATCGACTAAAGTTGGGGCAATTGCGGTCTAGCCGACCATGACCTCGCCGCCCGCAATGGCAATCGCTTGACCGTTGATGGAACTTGCTGAGTCTGAGGCGAGCCAGAGCACGGCATTCGCCACCTCGTCCGGCGTCACCAGACGACCCTGCGGGTTCGAAGACGCGAGCGTCGCGCGCGTGTCTTCGCGGCCGCGCTTCGTCTTGGCAACGATATTGTCCACGGCGCGTTCGAGCAGTGGCGTATCGACATACCCCGGACAAACCGCGTTGACGGTGATGCCCGTGCGGGCGAATTCGAGCGCGAGACTGCGCGTGAGCCCTACCACACCATGTTTGGCCGATACGTAGGCCGACACATACGCGTAGCCGACGAGGCCGGCGGTCGAAGCGACGTTGATCACCCGCCCGGCGCGCTTGGCGATCATGTCGGGCACAACCTCTCTGGTCACAAGGAACGTGCCGGTGAGGTTTACGGCAAGCACGTTGTTCCAGGTCGCCAAATCGGTTTTCGTCAATGGCGCGCTCGGCGCCTCACCGGCATTGTTGACGAGAATATCGATCGGTCCGAACGCGGCACGCGCAGCCGCGACTCCGGCGCGGACTTTTTCCTCGTCGGTCACATCGAAATCGGCAATGGCGTGAGCGCGATCGCCGAGTTTGGCTTGCAACGCAAAGAGCGGATCACGACGCCGGCCGGCAAGGGTGACGCGCGCCCCAGCTCCGGCGCAAGCACGCGCGATGGCCGCGCCTATGCCCGTACCGGCGCCGGTGACAAGCACATGCCGATCGTTGAGCGAATTCTCCGTCACGGTCATGCCGGCCGCTCAACTGGGCCGCGGACCAGCAGCGGCACGGGCAAGATTGGTTTCATATTGCAGCTTGGCCGAAAGATATTGCTTCGGCCAAGCAACCGATTTCAGGCCGATTTTAGCCGCTTCGTGCAAAGTCCAAGCGGTATCGGCGAGATGCGGTCGCGCGATGGCGCAAAGGTCGGCGCGGCCTGCCGCGATGATCGAATTCGCGTGGTCGGCTTCCGAAATTGCACCGACCGCCACGGTCGCAATGCCAACTTCATTGCGGAGCTTGTCCGCAAACGGAGTCTGGAACAGGCGCCCATAAACCGGCTTCTCCTCCTTGGAAACTTGCCCGGAAGAGCAATCGACGAGATCGGCGCCGGCGTCCTTGAACATTTTGGCGTAGATCGCCGCATCGGCGGGCGTGTTGCCGCCATCGGTCCAGTCATGACACGACAGCCGAACCGAAATCGGCTTGTCTTGCGGCCATATCTCGCGGATAGCGCGGAAAACTTCCAGCGGATAACGGGCATTGTTTTCGTGAGAACCGCCGTATTCATCGGTCCGGCGGTTCGTCAGCGGCGAAAGGAAACAAGACAGCAGATAGCCGTGGGCGCAGTGCAGTTCGAGGATATCGAAACCAGCCTCGATGGCGCGTTTGGTGGCCGCGACAAAGTCCGCCTTCACCCGATCCATGTCCGCCTTCGTCATGGCGCGCGGCACCTGGCCGTTCGCCATGTAAGGCAGTGCGGAGGCGGAAATCAGCGGCCAGTTGCCCTCGTCGAGCGGCTGGTCAATCCCCTCCCAGGCGAGCCGCGTCGAACCTTTGCGGCCGGCATGGCCGAGCTGCAGGCCGAATTTTGCCGACGTCGTCGTATGGACGAAATCGACAATGCGCTTCCAGGCCGCCGTCTGCTCGTCGTTCCACAAGCCGAGGCAGCCCGGCGTGATGCGCGCGTCCGGCGAGACGCAAGTCATCTCGCCGAACAGCAAGCCAGCCCCGCCGAGGGCACGACTGCCGAAATGCACGAGATGAAAGTCGTTCGGCACGCCGTCCTTGGCCGAATACATAGCCATCGGCGACATCACGATGCGGTTTGCCAGCGTGAGCCCGCGCACCCGATACGGCGTAAACATCGGCGGCACCGGCGGTCCGTCGGGATCGATATTGATGCCCGCGCGCGCCGCAAACCAGCGCTCGTAATCTTCCAGCCACTTCTTGTCGCGAAGCCGCAGATTTTCGTGACTGATGCGCTGCGAGCGCGTCAGCAGCGAGTACATGAACTGTTCGGGCTCGAGCGTATCGGCGTAGCGGCTGCCGACCACTTCGAACCATTCCATGGCGTTGCGGGCCGCATTCTGAATGCGCGCCACGTCGACCGCGCGGACCTCTTCATATGCGGCGAGCACCGCGGGAATTTTGTCCGGCGTGTCGCCGAGCGCCCGGAATTGCTTCGTAAGCTCGATGGCGTCCTCGAGCGCGAGCTTGGTCCCGGAGCCGATGGCGAAATGCGCCGTGTGCGCGGCGTCACCCATCAGCACGACGTGGCTCTGCCCGTTGAAATGGCTCCACTTGCCGCAGGTCAGCCTGCCGAAATTGAGCCACGCCGAGCCGCGCAAATGACGGGCGTTGCTCATCAGCTTGCCGCCGTCGAGCACCTCCGCTGAACAACTCCTCGCAAAAGGCGATCGAACGCGCCTCGTCAGCCTGATCGAGGCCATGCGCCTTGAAGATGTCTTCCGTCGTTTCGACGATGAACGTCGAAGTAGTGTCGTCGAACCTGTAGATGTGGGCCTGGAACCAGCCGTGCTCGGTGCGGCGAAAGTCGAAGGTAAATGCGTCATAGAGCTTGTTGGTGCCAAGCCAGACGAAGCGGTTCGGCCGCATAACCATGTCGGGCTTGAACTCGTCCTGGTACCGATCGCGAATCTTGGAATTGATGCCGTCCGAGGCGATGATGAGGTCGGCATCCGGAAATTCGAGGTCGGAATCGACTTCACGCTCGAAGACCAGTTCGACGCCGAGTTCCTCGCAACGCGCTTGCAGAATGTTGAGGAGCTTCTTGCGGCCGATACCGACGAAGCCGTGGCCGGTAGTCCGCATCCGCCGGCCTTTGATCAGTACCTCAATGTCGTCCCAGTGATTGAACGCGGTCTCAATGGCGTTCGCGGTCTCGGCGTCCCAGGCGCGCATGTTTTCCATCGTCGCGTCCGAGAACACCACGCCCCAGCCGAAGGTGTCGTAAGGTCGGTTGCGCTCCACAACCGTAACCTGATGGGCCGGATTCTCCTTTTTCATCAGGAGACCGAAATAGAGCCCGGCCGGGCCGCCGCCGATGCAAACAATGCGCATAGTCTTCTCCGTCCATTTCGGCGGGGGCCGAGGATTAGCCTTTAGGGTTACTCTATCGTCAGCCTGGAATTGGCTGAAGTCCAACAGGCCCGGGGGCAATGTACCAGCTTGTTTGGCCTTACATATGCGAACGCGCAGCCATTGTCGCCAGTGACGGCTTGGCTAATAGCGCGGCAAAGGGCTATGAGAAATCCGGTCGAAATCGAGGAGCGGCATGACCGGGATCATTGACGCACATCACCACATTTGGCAGCGGCGCGACCTTCCCTGGCTCGATGGCCCGATGCAGCCGCGCATCTTTGGGCCCTACGAGGCGATCCGGCGTGACTATCCGATCAGCGAATTCCTGTCCGACCTCGCGGGCACCGGAGTGACCCAATCCGTTTACGTTCAAGCCAACTGGGCTAAAGAACGTTTTGAGGATGAAGTTGCCTACGTGCAACGGGCCGCTGACGAAACCGGTTTCCCACAAGGCATCGTCGGTTATGCCGATTTTCTCGCCGATGACGCGCGTCCGCAGCTCGACCGCCTTACCAAATATCGCGGTATGCGCGGCGTGCGAATGCAACTGCAATGGCATGAGAATCCGCAATACCGGTTCGCCGCGGGTCCTGACCTCGCCCGCGACCCGAAATTGCAGAAAAACGTGGGCTATCTCGCCGACTACGGCTGGTCTTTCGACCTCCAGGTTTTTGCCGGACAGATGGAAGGGGCGGCGGAGCTTGCTGCCGCTGCTCCCAAAGTCAGCTTTATCCTGCAGCATGCCGGTATGCTGGAGGATCTTTCGCCGGAGGGCTGGACACGATGGCGCAGCGGAATGCGCCTCCTTGCGTCACGGCCAAACATGGTTTCCAAGCTGTCCGCCCTCGGGACCTTCATTCATAAGAACGATCCCGCCCACATCGCCGCAGTCGTAAAGGAGACGATCGAGATATTCGGTGCCGACCGCTGTTTGTTCGGATCGAACTTTCCGGTCGAGAAATTGTGGACCCAATATTCCGATTTGATCGCGGCTTATCGAGCCGCACTCGAGCCACTTGGCGAAGCGGCGTCTCGCGCCGCGCTCCACGATACCGCGGCGAGAGTCTATCGGCTCAATTGACATCCGTCGTATCGACCGGCGCAACGGCGAGAGCTCGGCCGGTTTTTGTCACTTGCAGATCGACATGGCAGTCAGCGCAATTCTAAAGGGCTTTGATCAATCCGTTGGCAACGTGGCCGACCGGCTGGAGCGATTTCTTCGTCGACCTGGCGCCCTTCCTATTTTGATCATTCTCCTCTGGGCTTGTGCGGTATTGCCCAATCTAACAGTGCGATCTTTCATTTATGAAGAAGGAACCAACGCTGAAATCGCGCGCGACGTTCTCGCGAACGGACACTTTCTCCAGCCTTTCGTCTACGGAATTCGCTGGCACGAAAAACCGTCATTGCTGGGCTGGCTGATCGCCGGCTTTGCTTTCCTCACCGGCGGGGTGAGCGAATGGTCAGCGCGATTGCCGGCGATGGTTTCGGTACTGGTCACGGCGCTTCTGGTGCAGCGGGCGACGCGACGTTACGCAAGTTTGACCGCATCGTTGTTCGCAGCACTCTGCTTCCTGTTTTGTCCGCTGCTGCTGCAAAAATTGACAATCGCCGAGCCCGACACTCTCATAACGGCGTTGTCGTTTGGTGCCTTCGTGCTGTGGTGGGAAGGCGAAACTTCGGGCCGCGTCACGATCCTGCGCTGGTTCGGCTGTGGTGTTCTCCTGGCTGCGTTGGCCATGGCCAAGGGACCGCAGCCGACGGCGTTCTTCGCGCTGGGTGTATCCGCATATTTGGCGATAGGGCGGCGGTGGCGGGATCTGCCGGGCTTCGTCCTGTGCATGATAATTCCGGCTGCGGCGACCATCGCGTGGGGCGCGGCCGTCTATCAGCCCGGCGACGAAGCGATATGGCTCGCGTACACCCGACTGCTGGACCGCCCGTCATTCTTGAACTACGCCGCACGGAGTACTCACAACATCGGAAGTCTGTTTTTGGAGTTGTTGCCTGCATCGCTGATGTTGCCGTTTGTTCCTTGGCCTTGGCAACGTGCCCGAAGCGCGGCTGATGTTCCGGTCGTGATCGCGCCGATGATACTTTATTCTGGCGTCTGCACAGCGATCCTCCTGCTTTGGCCCGGCGTCAACACCCGCTATGCCATGCCGATCGCGCCGTCGGTCGCGGTTCTCGCCGGCATGGCCTGGGATGCGCTGGAAAAATCCCGGTTTGCGATCGTCAAGCGCGTCACGGGGACGATGCTGTGCCTGCTCGTGATCTATCAAATCGTTCTGACCGTCGTGATCATGCCGCTGTTTGCTGACCGCTTCGGCGAAACGCGGCTCGCCGCCAAAACGATCGAGCAGGCCATACGGGCAGCTCCGGCGCCGGCCTACTGTTTGCGTCTCGACACCAACGTATTTTTCTATTTGCGTGTACCGCTACAATGTCTCGACCTGCGCAGCATGGCCACACTGAGCCCACCGGCCTGGTTGCTGATGCCCCATGCCGCGGTAACAGAGTTCGCCAAATTGCGTCCCGACCTCGAATTGCGGATTGCCGCCGACGGGCTACTCGATTTCCAGCTTGCCGCTGCCCGCATCGACAAGAAATGAAGACAGCAAGGACGTTCGCGAGCCCGCGAGGCGGTCGTATTCGGGCTTCCAGTCAGTTCTGAAACTGCCTACCATTCCGCGATCACCAGCGATGCAAAAGCATCGCGGCTAACAACGAAACAAAATGGGGAGGTTGCCATGCCGCAGGTCGATAGCCTTGCCGATATTCAAACCGTCGGCGATATCACACGGCATCAAGCCAAGGACCGACCTGACCGGGCGGCCATCCATTTTGAAGGGCGGCGCATCACATTTGGTGAACTCGATCGCAACGCCAATCAGGTGGCTAACGGCTTGATCGCCGAAGGCCTGCGACCGCAAGCCCGGATTGCGATTTTATCCAAAAATGTACCGGCCTTTTTCGACTTGTGGTTCGGCGGCGCCAAAGCCGACGTCGTTTTAGTCCCGGTCAACTTCCGGCTGGCGCCCCCCGAGGTGGCTTACGTCATAGCGGACGCGGCCGCTGAAGTGCTGTTTGTCGGCGCCGATTTTTATTCGCTCGTCGAAAAGGTGGCGCATGAAATGAAATCGGTTCGCCGCATCATTGCCCTCGACGGCGGGCATAGTTCCTGGCCCGATTACGCGACTTGGCTTGCGGGGCAGTTGTCGCACGATCCTGCCCTGCCGATCCCGCAAGAGCATTGCGCTATTCAGATGTATACCAGCGGCACCACCGGCAACCCGAAGGGGGCACAGCTCAGCCACGCCAACCTTCTGCCGCTGGCGCAGGGCGGCCTGCGCCACTTGGGCAACTGGCACGAGAACGACGTCAACCTTGTCTGCATGCCGCTGTTTCATATCGGCGGCAGCGGCTGGGCATTGATCGGCTTCTATCGCGGCATCGATACCGTGCTGATGCGGGACGCCGATCCGGGCGCCATTCTGCGCATGATCGCCGGAATATCGCGTTACCAAGGCGTTCATGGTGCCGGCGCTTCTGCTCTTCTTGTTGCAGCATCCGCAGTGCCGGAACACGGATTTCTCGTCGCTGGAATTAATTGTCTATGGCGCCTCGCCCGCGCCGGTCGACCTGGTCCGCAATGCGCTGAAGGTGTTTGGCTGCGGCTTGGCGCAGGTCTACGGATTGACCGAGACCACCGGCGCCATCACCTACCTGCCGCCCGAGGATCACGATGAGACAGCGCCAGACCGGCTCAAGTCATGCGGGAAGGCGATGAACGGCATCGAGATACGCGTGGTTGACAGCTGCCGGCAAAGAAGTCGCTGCCGGCGAAGTCGGCGAGATCGTCACCCGCTCACCGCAAAATATGCTCGGCTACTGGAATCAGCCTGAGGCGACCCGCCGGGCGATCCGCCAAGACTGGTTCCATACCGGAGACGCCGGGTACCTCGACAAGGACGGCTACATTTACATCTACGACCGTGTGAAGGACATGATCATCTCGGGCGGCGAAAACATTTATCCGGCCGAGGTCGAAAGCGCCCTGTTCGGTCACCCCGCGGTCGCCGACGTGGCGGTGATCGGCGTTCCCGACGACAAGTGGGGTGAGGCGGTTAAAGCAATCGTCGTCAAAAAACCGGCCACTCAGGTTACGCCGGAGGAATTGACCGCCTTCGCCCGCCAGCGCATCGCAGGCTACAAGGTGCCGCGCTCGATCGACTTCGTCGACGCGCTGCCGCGCACGCCGACCGGCAAAATTCTCAAGCGAGAGCTGCGCAAACCGTTCTGGGTCGGCCAGGAGCGGCAGGTACACTAGGCCGGACACAGGAACACTCCGACTGCCAGAGCGGTAAAGGCCAAGACGCGCATTACCGGCCGGCATACTCTCTGAGAAAGGCGGCGTCGGATACCAAGCAAGCCGTGTCGACGTTGACGTCGGCAAATTCGCATCGTCGAAAACGCGCTTTTTCTTCGAACGGGACGGTCGCGTCAATTCCGGTCTTGGCGCGAACGCCGTTCTGACTGACCCGAACATATTCATGCCCGCGTGCACCCGGAACGACGAAAATATCGCGCGAGGCCTCCATGCGGGTTGCCAAGGCGTACTCGACGTCGTGCGGGTTACGTATGTCGATGTCATCATCGACGACAATGATCAGGTCGAGATCCTTTAGCGCACCGAACGCTGCGAGGATGGCATTACGTTGCAATCCTTCATGTTGGGCTGTCGCTTTTCGGACTTGTAGAACCGCATGGAACCGATGCAAACCGCCCGCAGTCATTTCCGCATCAATGACGATCGGCACCGCGGCCTGGAGCACCTTCAGCAGGCTCGCCTCGAGCACATATTTGCGCAGCATGGTAGTTTCAAAGCTGTAGCCGTTAATGACCTGGTAAAGCGGCCTGTTCCGGTGGGTCACGGCGCTGATTTCAAATATCGGGGCGCTGCCGCCCGGCGAAAGATAGCCTACGAATTCGCCGAACGGTCCCTCCTCGATGGTTTGATCGGGGAGTATGCAGCCCTCGAGCACGATCTCAGTGTCAGCGGGGACCACAAGATCCTGCGTGACGGCTTTCACCACCGACAATGGCCGACCACAGAATCCGCCGGCAGCGGCGATCTCGTCCGCCCGCTCCGGCATTTGAGAGCCCATGGTCGCGGCCGTGTATTGGAGCGCCAAATCGGCTCCGATGCACACGACGATTGGCAACGGCATCTTCATCCGCTTTGCCCGCTCAAATGCGAGCCGAAGGTGTCGCCCGTAATCCAGTTTGATTGCGGTTCGGTTCGGGCCGATGACCTGCAGCCGATGATATGAGGCGTTGTAGATCCCGGTTTCAGGATCACGAACGATGACGACGCCCGCGGTGATAAACCGTCCGGCATCCTCCGCGGTATGAAACAGAATCGGCAGCATACGTTGCAGGTCGATCTTATCGGTATGTATGTTTTCTTGGGCGTTCCCCCTTTCAACCACGACGGGCGGGATCTGCGTGGCAAGCGCGCGACCGACAGCATCGCGAATTCCGCGAAAATCAAGACCGAACGCGGCCTCGCAATTAAGCTGACAACAGAGCAGGTTGCCGATAACCGGAACATCGTAGCCATTGACCGACGTGAACAACAGCGCTGGACCACCGTCCTGCTTTTTGAGAACGCCGGCCACGGAGAGATTTGGATCGATTGGCGCGGTATAGGCCTGCAAACGGCCGTTGCTGATCATGCGTTCCAGCGACGAACGAAAGCTTGTATCGAGGACATCAGAATTCGAAATCATTTCCACTACCTTCGGACGTTGGCGCCCGGCGCCGTCGGTCGACACGGTCGTGGCGCCGAATTCTACTCATCAACTACTACTATTTTGTCGGCGACGCTTTGACCGGGTCTTTGACGCCTTCGTATTTTTCGAATTCGACATTATACAGTTCGCCACGAACGCGCTCGACGCGACGGATGTAGACATCTTGGATGATATCGCGCGTGTCGGGATCGATGGATATTGGCCCGCGCGGGCTTTCCCAAGCCATGCCTTTCATGGCCGCGATGAGGGCATCGCCGTTGGTATCCCCACCGGTCTTTTTGAGCGCCTCGTAAATAAGATTCATGCAGTCGTAGGCCGCAACCCCCACATGGTCCGGACGCAAGCCGTTAGCCACACGCTCGAAACCCTCGACAAAAGCTTTGTTTTTGGCGGACGGATGCGCGGCCGAATACTGGAGCGACGTCGTAATTCCGAGCATGGCGTCACCCATTTGATTGAGTACGTCGTCGTCGGTGATATCGCCGGGTCCGATCAGTTTGATGCCGGATGACTGCAAGCCGCGTTCTACGTACTGCCGCAGGAAAGGAGCAGCAAGGCCGCCAGGAACCCAAACGAACAGCGCTTCCGGTTTGGCATCGCGAGCGCGTTGCAAGAAGGGAGCGAAATCCGGGTTCTGCAGCGGGACACGGACAGATTCGATGATCTCCCCGCCCCTTGCCTTGAACGCGTTGACGAAAGCTTTCTCGGTTTCCAGGCCCGGCGAATAATCAGCAACAACGGTGACGACCCGTTTGATCCCATTTTTAAGAGCCCATTGGGCCATTGGCTCCGTGATCTGGGCCTGCGTCCCGAAGGTCCGAACGATATACGGCGATCGCTCAGTGGTGATCGACGCCGATGACCCGACAACGATTTCCGGAATTTTTGCTTCCGCGGAAATCGGCGCTACGGCGAGTGCCGTCGGGGTTGGATTATAGCCGGCGAGGACTGCAACTTTCTTCCCAACGACGAATTCTTGCGCGATGCGCCTGGCTTGGTCTGCCACCCCGCCATCGTCGCGGAGTATCATTTCGATCTTCTTGCCTGCGACCTCGGTGCCGTAACGCTCCGCAAAGAGCTTCAGACTGGCCGACATTTGTTTGCCATTCTCGGCGAATGGTCCTGTTATCGGCGCCGAGAAGCCGATTTTTACGGTCTCCTGCGCACACACCGGCCACGCCCCGAAAACCGCCAGCGCGCCAGCGATAAAAGCGATCCGATGAAACCTCTCGGCGCATGGTGCGCAGTCCCGCTGTGCCACTGACGATCCTGCGTGCGGCGCACATGCGCCTCTACTTGCAGACGAGGACATGTTCCGGTCTGCTTAAACAAATCAGACATGACCCGTCCCTTGTAGCCGGAGCATCTGTTCAATGCAGAGTATCTAGGTGAGGCTAAAGGGCAAGGCGGCCCCTAACTAGATCGCCACAAGCCCCATGAGGCTGCGGGCCTCTGCCGGGCTTGCGATAGCGCGGCCTGTTTCCCGCGCGTAGCGCGCCAGCATTTCCACCAGCGCTCCATTCGAGCCGACCTTGCTGCCATCAGGCAAATAGAAAGTATCTTCTAGACCGGTGCGCAAATGACCGCCGAGCTCGGCAGCGCGCCGATGCAGCGGCCAGATATTCTCGCGGCCGACGGCGGTGACCTGCCACGGCGCATCGGCCAAGGTAAGCTTCTTGAGGATCGGCAACAGATCCGGATCGGCCGGCATGCCGGATTCCACACCCATGACGAAATTATATTTCGGCCGCCCGCTGAACATGCCATTCTTTGCATACATGCCGACGCACCGCACGATGCCGACGTCGAAGCATTCGAACTCCGGTTGGGTGCAGGTCTCTCTCATGACATCGAGATAGGCTTTAACCTTTTCGACCGGATTGTCGAACAAATGCGGCGGCCACGCCCAAGAGCCATCCGAACGCACTTTCAGATAATTCAGCGAACCGGCGTTGCACGCCGCCATCTCGGGCTTGACGGCGCGCAGGCAGGCGAGCGGGCCAGAAATGTCCGATCCGACCGTGCCCGTCGACTCGTTGAGTATCACGTTCGGACACGCGTCGCGGATCGCCTGCATGATGGTCGCGGCCAGCTGCGGGTCCCATGACGGCAGGTGACCCTTCCCAGGCGCTTGCTGACGAAAATGCACATGCATGACAGCCGCGCCGGCATCGAACGCGGCTCGCGCCTCCCGCGCCATTTCAGCCGGGGTGACCGGAACAGGGTGCTGCTTTGGGTCGGTGAGTACACCGGTCAGCGCGCATGTGATCACGACCTTGTCGTTCATGGCGTCGCCTCCGTCCGATCTTTCGTCGCGGACACCGCGGGCGTCAGCTCAACGAGAAGCTGGCGAGTCGCGACCTGGTCACCGGGCTTGACCAGGACCTTCTCGATCATGCCGTCGCGCTCCGCGCAAATCTCGTGCTGCATCTTCATCGCCTCGAGCACGACAATGCGCTGCCCCCTGCGTGACGCGATCGCCCGGCTCGGCGTGCACACCAACAATAACGCCGTTCATCGGCGCGACGAGACGCGAGGAGCCATCCCTGCGCTCGGCCCGACCCGCCTCAAGGGCGGTCTCTCGCACGTTAATGGTGACGCCGTTAAGTTCGAGATAGAGCGTGTCTTCGCAGAAGGCAAAGCGTGCGGTCTGCTGCAATCCCATTGCAATGAAGGAGACGTCGTCCTCGCCGCGCTCCCGGATCGAAATCTCGACCGTACCCTTGCCGAGAGCGACCGAATAATAATTGGCTCCTAGAGACGTCACGGTGGCCGGGTGATGTGTGTCGCCCAGCGTGAGCCGCAGCGGCCAAACAGCAATGCCGGTCGACGACCAGCTCTGAGCACCGGGCGCGTTCGCTATCCCCATGGCGCGCGCCTCGAACAAAAGCACCGCCGCGACCGCGAGCATGCGCTGGTCCGGTTGCGGACGCCGCATCGCGTCGCTGTTCGCGGAAAAATGTTGGTCGATAAAACTCGTCGTCGCATCGCCAGCTACAAACGCCGGGTGCCGCAACACGGCTGCAAGAAAACTGCGATTGGTCGTCACGCCGAGCGCGACCGTGTCTTCGAGCGCCAGGACGAGCCGCCGCCTCGCCTCTTCCCGGGTCGCGCCATGTGCGATCACCTTTGCCAGCATGGGATCGTAGAACGGTGTCACCCTTTGGCCGGCGGCAACTCCATGATCGATGCGCACACCTGCTCTCGACGCCGGACGCCAATCGACCAGAGTCCCGCTTTGCGGCAGGAAATTTTCATAGGGGTCTTCGGCGTAAAGGCGTGCCTCGATGGCGTGACCGCCGAAGCGCAATCTCGCTGCTGTTGAAGCGGCAGTCGCTCGCCGGCTGCAATCCGCAGCTGCCATTCGACCAGATCAAGTCCGGTAACCGCCTCGGTCACCGGATGCTCAACCTGCAGCCGCGTGTTCATTTCGAGAAAGTAGAATTTTCCCAGCGGATCGAGCAAAAACTCGACGGTGCCTGCGTTGACGTAGCGGACGGCGCGGGCGGCGGCGATTGCGGCCTCGCCCATCTTTGCTCGCAGTTCGGCCGTGACTGACAGGCGGACGGTGCTTCCTCGATCACCTTTTGATGACGGCGTTGGATCGAGCAATCGCGCTCGCCAAGATGGATGATATTGTCATACTGATCGGCAAACACCTGTATTTCGACGTGTCGAGCGTCCACTATTGCCCGTTCCAGTATCAACTCGTCGGATCCGAACGCACGCGCCGCTTCGGAACGTGCGCGAGCAAGCGCGTTCACGAGCTCCTCCGGAGCGGTCACGAGCCGCATCCCGCGGCCACCGCCGCCAGCCGCGGCCTTGACCATCAGCGGAAAGCCGATGCGCGCGGCTTCCGCCGTAAGCGTCTCGTCGGACTGACCGGAGCCCTGATATCCCGGCACGCAAGGAACGCCGGCAGCGTTCATCAACGCTTTGGCGCGCGCCTTGTTGCCCATGACCTCGATCGCCGCAGCCGGCGGACCGATGAAGACGAGGCCCGCTTCCAAGCAAGCGCGGGCGAACGCGGCGTTCTCAGAAAGAAAGCCATAGCCGGGATGAAGCGCGTCAGCGCCCGCAACTTTCGCGGCTGTGAGCAGCGCCTCGACGTTCAGATAGCTGTCCTGCACCGGCGGCGGCCCAATGCGGACCGCTTCATCGGCTTGCCGCACGTGCGGCGCGCCGGCATCCGCATCGCTGAAGACTGCGACGGTGCGGTACCCCAGAGCCTTAGCCGTGCGCATTATGCGGCAAGCGATCTCGCCGCGATTAGCGATCAGGATTTTGCTGAACGCGGTCATCATCGAAGGCTAAGGAGCGAGCCAACGGTGCGTGGAAGACGCTCATCGGTCAATCCACCTGCGCGACCCAGGATGGCTTCCGCTTCTCGACAAATGCCTTGGTGCCTTCACGCCCTTCCGGACTCCGAACCGCCGCCGCGAAAGCATCAGCGGCCGCGCTAAGCAATTCCGGCATTCCGTTCGGACCGGCCGCGCGCAGCATCAGCTGTTTGCTGGCGGCGATCGCCGCGGGACCGCATTTGAGCACCTGGTTGCAGGCGTCACGCACGGCGTCGTCGAGCGCAGCGGCGTCGGCGACCGAGAGATGCGCGATCCCAACCTTCGCGGCCTCGACGCCGTCGAGGCGCAAGCCAGTTACGGCGAGGCGCCGGGAGGCGGTAAGCCCAATGCGTTGCACCACGAACGGCGAGATCGCAGCCGCGACGACGCCGATCATCACTTCACTCATGGCAAAGCGTGCATCTGCGGTGGCAATTGTGATGTCGGCGACGCATGCCAAGCCAAAACCGCCGCCCATGGCGTAGCCTTCGACGGCCGCGATCACCACCTGTGGCGCAGCGTTCACCGCTTCAAGCATGGCGCCGAAACGCCGGTTGTTTTCCTTGAGTTCGTCAGATGCGCCGGCAGGAGGCGCCTCGTGCGCGGCCGACATGCTCTTGATATCACCGCCGGCGCAAAATGTGCCGCCTGAGCCGCGGAGCACGACGACACGCACCGAACGATCCTCGGCAATCGCTGCGAACGTCGCGGCAATCTCGCGCACCATCTGCGAACTCATGGCATTGCGGATTTCGGGCCGATCGAGCCACAAATGCAGCACCGGACCACGCAGAACGAGCCGGATATCCGAGGTCTGCGGCAGATCAGGCATGGCTCGGCCTTTTGCTCCGGCGCGTTCGACGTTCCCGGCAGCGTTCCCATCAGCTTGCAGATGATTGTCAGCATGATCTCGTCGGCGCCGCCGCCGATCGAACCAAGACGTCCGTCGCGGTACGCCCGACTGACCGGCGTCTCGTTCATGAAACCCATGCCGCCCCAATATTGCAGGCATGAATCGGCAACCTCGCGGCGCAACCGTCCGGCCTTGAGCTTGGTCATGGAGGCGAGCCGCGTAACGTCGGTGCCGGCGAGATAGAGTTCGCAGGCGCGATAGACCAGCGCGCGCAGAAGCTCGATTTCGGTGGCAAGCTCGGCCAGCCGGAAATGCACCACCTGATTGTCCAGGATCGACTTGCCGAACGCTTTACGATTGCGCGTGTAGTCGATCGTTTCCTGAATTAGCCGCTCCATCGATTTAAGATTGGCGGCGGCGGCCCATAGCCGCTCTTCCTGGAATTGCATCATCTGATACGTGAAGCCCTTGCCCTCTTCGCCGATCAGATAGCGCCGCGGGACTCGTACATCGTCGAAGAAAATCTGCGCGGTGTCGGAAGAACGCATGCCCATCTTATCGAGCTTGCGGGCAATCTGAACGCCCCTGGTCTTCATCGGCAGACAGATCAGCGATTTGTTCTTGTGCGCCGCGCCGTCAGAAGTGTTGGCAAGAAGACACATCCAGTCGGCCTGCGTGCCGTTCGTGGTCCACATCTTGCCGCCGTTGATAACGTAATCGCCGCCGTCCTTGCGTGCAGTGGTCTTGATCGACGCGACATCCGACCCGGCGCCGACTTCTGATACGCCCAGACAGGCGACAAAATCGCCGGAAATGGAGGGCGCCAGAAACTCGCGCTTTATTT
The DNA here is from genome assembly GCA_963727325.1 of uncultured Alphaproteobacteria bacterium. Taxonomy (GTDB): domain Bacteria; phylum Pseudomonadota; class Alphaproteobacteria; order Rhizobiales; family Xanthobacteraceae; genus BOG-931. The sequence continues at coordinate 112,990 of CAVSFV010000010.1, read as the reverse complement.
CGTCCGAGCCGAACCGGGCGAGCGCGGGTGTTGCCATGTCAGTCTGCACACCAATCGCCATCGGTACGCTGCCGCACGCAATGTTGCCAAGCTCTTCGGCCATCACCATGGCGTAGGAATAATCGAGCCCCTGCCCGCCATAAGCTTCCGGCTTGTTGAGGCCGAGAAAACCAAGACCGCCCATTTTTTTGAACAAATCATGGGCGGGAAAGATGCCGGCTTCCTCCCATTCATCGACATGCGGGTTAACCTCCGCTGCGATGAATTTCTGCAGGCTCCGCCGCAACTCCTCGTGCTCGGGCGTGAACAGCATGACGTTTCCTTCCCGTTACATGCGCCCGATGCCGAATGTATTGGTTTTGAGCGGGCGGTATTCTGCTTCGCGGCAGATCGACAGACAGAAACCTAGCACTTTGCGGGTGTCGCGGGGATCGATCAAACCGTCGTCCCACAACCGAGCCGTCGCGTAGAGCGCGGTCGATTCGCCTTCCATGCGAGCCACGATCGCCTTCTCCATCGCCTCAAGTTTCGCTTTGTCGACAGGCTTACCCTCGCGCTTGAGTTTCTCCTCGGTAACGATGGACATGACCTTGGCGGCCTGCTCGCCGCCCATGACGGCGATCCGGTTGCTCGGCCATGCGAAGATGAAACGCGGATCATAAGCGCGCCCGCACATGCCGTAATTGCCAGCGCCGAACGAGGCGCCGATGTGAATGGTGAGTTGCGGCACGGTAGCGTTGGCGACCGCCTGAATCATTTTCGAGCCGTGCTTGATGATGCCGGCCTGTTCGGCCTCACGCCCGACCATGTAGCCGGTGGTGTTTTGCAGATAGACGATCGGCATGTTTGCCTGGCAGCATAGCTGAATGAACTGCGCCGCCTTGCTCGCGCCGTCGGCGTCGATCGGCCCATTATTGCCGATGACGCCGACTGCGATCCCTTCAATATCGGCATGACCGCATACGGTATGGACGCCATAGAGCGCCTTGAAATCGAGGAAATCTGAATCGTCGGCGACGCGAGCGATGATTTCTCGCACATCGTACGGCTTCCGGTAGTCAGTCGGGACAACACCGGCGAGTTCCTCCGCCGCGTAGCGCGGCTCCTTGAAGGTTTTCTGCGGCCGCACCGCAAGCTGTTCATTCCAGGGGAGCTTAGCCATGACCTCGCGCGCGATCCGGATACCCTCGGCATCGTCTTCGGCCAAATATTCGCCGAGCCCAGAGACGGTAGCGTGCATCTCGGCGCCGCCAAGTTCTTCGTCGGTTGCGATTTCTCCAGTTGCGGCGCGCAAGAGCGGCGGTCCAGCGAGGAACACCTTTGCCCGGCCGCGCACCAGGATCACGTAATCCGACAAACCCGGCAGATAGGCGCCACCCGCCGTGGAGGAGCCGTGTACGACAGTAACCTGCGGTATCCCGGCCGCCGACATGCGCGCCTGATTGGCGAAAGCTGCGTCCCCCTTCGACGAACATCTCCGCCTGGTAGAGAAGATTGGCTCCGCCGGATTCGACAAGACGAACCATCGGCAGCTTGTTCTCCAGCGCAATCTGCTGGATGCGCAGATTTTTCTTCACGCCCATCGGCGTCGAGGTTCCCCCCTTAATCGCACTGTCGTTCGCTGAAACAATACAGCGAATGCCGGACACGTAGCCGATGCCGGCAATTCCTCCGCCGCCCTGGATGCCTTCCGCGCCGTCATCATCATGCATACGAAAGCCGGCCAGCGTGGACAGTTCGAGCCAAGGCGCGCCCGCGTCGATCAGCAGCGCGACCCGTTCACGCGGCAACAATTGCTTCCGCGCGCGAAAGCGCTCGCGCCGGGAATTGGAAAAATCACGCACCTTTTGTTCCAGCGCGCGGAATTCGCCGATCAGCGCCAACATCTGCTCACGGTTGGCGCGAAAGCGTTCCGAGCTTGGATCTATGCGGCTCTCGATGATCGGCATGACGCTTGGCTCACCGCGCGACCTCTCGCCCGCCGGTCAATCCGCCATCAATCGTCAGGATCGAACCGGTGGTATAGGCGGAAAGCGGCGAGGCTAGAAAAACCACCGCCGCCGCGATCTCATCGGGAGAAGCGGCGCGGCCGAACGGCAACGCGCCGGCGCCCTCGCGCCAGCGCTCGGCATCACCAAATCGCTCCTGCGCTTTGGCGCGCGCCAGTTTTTCAAAGCGTTCGGTGGCGCACGGTCCAGGATTGATGCCGACGACGCGCACACCGAATTTGTGGCTGGTCGAGCCGAGCGCCTTGGTGAAGGCGGCCATCGCAGCATTGCCAACGCTGCCGGCGATGTAACTAGCGTCCAAAAGGTCGCCGGCGATGCCGGTCACATTGACGATCACACCAGCGCCGCGTGCCTTCATGCGGCGAAAATATTCCCGGCTGAGATTGATGTAGTTGAAGACCTTTGGAATCCCAACCCGCGCGCCAACGCTCCTCATCTACCATTTCCAATGAGCCGGACGGAACGTCGCCCGCATTGTTGACCAGTATATCGACGTCGCCGCACGCCGCCGCGACACGACCCGCGAAGCCGGGCGTCGCGAGATCGATGGCGAGCACGCTGACCTTCACCGGATATTGTCGCCGGATCCGCATCAGCGGCATGTTCGAGTGCGGTCCGCGTGCGGGAGGCGAGATGAAGATCACAGCCTTCAGCCGCAAACCGATGTGCTATCGCCAGGCCCAAACCCTTTGATCCTCCGGTGATCAACGCCCGTTTGCCGCCGAGATTGAGGTCCATGCGAGCTTACCTTTACTCAGCTAACGGAATGACCGGCAGCAACAGGTGCGAGGGATGCGCGACGTCGTGATAGATGCTGTGTACCACCGTGCGGCTCGAGCAGACATGGTACGGGATGTATTCCACATTGGTGGCGCCCAGAACCCCGGTCGAGAGATCGAGATTGGTAATCTCGACGCAGATCCGATGACCTTTGCGGAACAGATTGGCCATTGCAAAGATCTCGATCGAATATTCTTCGACCTTTCCCGGCGTCACTTTTTGGCGCGCCTCCCTGGTCAGTTTGTGCCAGGGCTTCCACGGCTTCGATCGCTTCGGATCAAGCGCCCGGTTCGAGGCCTTGAGCCAACCGCGCGTCAGCTCACGCTCGGGCAGATCAGTTGCGATTTCCCGTTCGCCTTCGCGGGCCGTTCGCACTGACGGATCGGGACCGACATCCTTGAGGATGACAATCCAGTTGGTGTCATCCTGGTCGATCGCGGCAAACAGATTGAGCACGCTCGGACCGGCAACGAGCGTATCACGCGACAACGGATCGGTGAGGAAGCGAAGCTTCGCGATCCGGTTGGTCTGCGTCGGCGGCATCTGTGCGAACACATCCGGGGGAATATATTCGTCGACGCTCGATTTCAGGTAAGGCTCCGCGGTCAACCGTTCCCAGCTCGCCAGGTAGAGCTTCGTCCATTGCGTTTCGGGCAGCGGCCAATCGGCACCGTGTCGCCATTGGTTCGCGCCCATGACCCAATATGTGACCGGCGGCGCCTGCATCACCCCGCTGTCGATGCCCTTGAGCCAATGGTCGTACCAGCGCAACATCTCGCTGCGTAGCGCCCGGAGTGGGCGGTCGGGATGTGCCGGGCCGGTCAGCACCATTTTTTTCTGCGCCGGGATCTTGCTGAAATAGGTTTGGGCTCCTGCAAGGTGGGTTTTGTAGGTGTATCCGTACCAGCCAGCGCCGGTATAAGTCGGTACGGTGATCTTCAGGAATTCCGCGTCCGCCTCGGCGATCGTTTCCTCATGATCGAAAGGATCGATCAGCACGTCAAAAATGCGCGGCATGTGCTGGCCCTTCTGCAGGACCACATTGTGCAGATGCGGATACATGCCGATATCAGGGTCCGCCATTGCTTCGCGCCAGTTTGCCTCCTTCCCGGACGGCAGCTCGCCCGGCGCGTTGCGCGCCGTGTGCACCGAGGAGAAATGATCCATCAGATAACGGAAGGCATGCAGCACACCGCCCGGATATTCTTCGCGGAACCCGCCGAACTTGCCGTAGGCGCCGCGTGGATCGTACGGGAAGATCGCTTTCAGGAAAGGTGGCTGTTGGCGTGCAGCGTGAAACTGCTCGGACGCAAACGCCCCAATGCCCACCATGCCGATATTGCCGTCGCACCACGGTTGTTTTGCGATCCACTCGATGACGTCGTAGCTGTCCCATTCGCGCGAGCCGCCGTCGCCCGATTTGAGGTAGCCGCGGGGCGAACCGATCACGTGCACATAGCCGCGCGACACAAAGAACTCGGTATCACCGGCTTCCGCGTGGCCGAGCCACAGTGTCGACCATGAAGGTTGCGGCGGAAAATTCTGCGGCAGCTCGTTGCCCTGCAGCTCCTTGGAGTGAACGCCGAAGGCAAAGAGCACCGGAAACCGGCCCGGCGCGTCCGGCCGATAGACGTCGACAACGACCCGGACGCCGTCTCGCATCACGACCGCGACATCCTTGTCGCAAGCGATCCGTTCGTGTTGCGGCGGCCGCTGATATCCGGACGGCGGCTGGTGGCCGGACGGGAAAAACTCTTCCGCGGCGCGGGTGTCGCTTTCTTTCATTTGCCGCCGACCATGACGGCTACCAGGAGTGCCGGTTCTCGTCCGGTGTTAAGCCAGGAATGACCGACACCCCGCTGTACGACAGCGTCGAATGGTTTGAGTTCGACCGGATCGCCCTCATCGAGCACGAGGGAAATCTCGCCCGACAAAAGAACGATGTAATCGACCGTCGGCGTCTTGTGCATCATGGGGTGACGGCTGGTATCGCCGCGCGCCTCCGGGTCGCCGACTTCCTTGAAAAACCATTCCTGCATTTTCGCGATATCGGCCGGCGTCATGTTCGGATCAGCCGGCGGAATTGTGAACAGGCGAAACATAGAACCACCCGCCGCCGGGAAAAACTTCATCGCCGAGCGGCCAAAAGCGAGATCATGCGGCGATTGACCAGCCTTGGTCTGCCAGAAATCAAAATTCCCCGGCCCGACCATCGTGGTGTGAGCTTCCTCCACGACAACGGATTTGCCCGCCTTGTTAGTGCCGGTGACAATCAAGCGACGCGACCTCCGCCATTCCGTTCTCCTCGTCGCGCCGTTTAAGGCACGATTACCAGATTGGTGAAGCCGCCGTCGCGGAATTGCGAACCGTCGAGCGCGCGATTGACCTCCGAAAGAGGCACCCGCACATGCTGGAATATCGAAAGATCAAGCGTTCCCGCTGCCGCCATTGCCGCGAGCGCCTCGCCGTCCTCGACGGTGAACCAATTGCTGCCGATGAATTCAATCTGGTTGTCCATCATCCAGTGAATGTCCATCACGGTCTTTTCGCCGACGCCGCCAATATTGATCGCCTTGCCGCCGCGCCGTAGCGCGTAGATCGCGTCCATCAACAGCGTGCCCGATGTGCCGGGACCAAGACAGTCGATGGTCGCGTCGACGCCGTGACCTCCGGTAAACGAGCGAGCCCATTCGGCGACGGAGCGGCCTTCATCTTGCGCCAGCACTTCGATCCGGTCCGGGGCGAGCGCTTTGACGCGGGCGAGACGCTTGTGGTCGCGCGCTGTGCCGAGGATACGGGTGACGCCACGGCCGAGCGCTGTCAGCGTCGCGCCCAGTCCGAGGGTTCCGGTGAGACCGTTGATGAAGATAGTTTTTCCCGGCCCCGCTTGCGCCTTGCGCAGCGCCGCATAGGCCGTACCGATGTAGCCAAACCTCGCGGCCTCCTCGAACGAAACGTTATTTGGAATCGGCACGAGATTGTGCTGCGGCGCTGTTATGTATTCGCACATACCGCCGTAGGGATACGCGTCGAACTGCCGTTGCGAATCCGGGCCAAAGCCGAAATACCCGCGGAAGGTGTAGTTGGTGCAGTTCATGGTGTCGTCGGCACGGCAGGCCGGACACGACCCGCAGAACAGCCCGGGCGTGACATACACCCGATCGCCGTTACGAAAGTTCTGCACCTGATCGCCAACGCCGGCGATCACACCGGCGACGTCCAGCCCGAAAATGGCAGGCAATTCCGGCAACGGCAGCTCCGGAAACCAGGTCTGCCAATGGGTGAGCACGTTGATAAGGTTCGGCACCACGCCGCAGGCCTTCACCGCGACGAGAACATCCGTCGGACGCGGCTCCGGCACCGGGACATGCTCGAGTTTCATCGGCTCGCCCACTTTGTGGAGCCGGGCGGCTAGCATCGTGGTCACTCAGACTTCCTCCCTCGGACCGCGGCCGGTTCTAGGCAAGCCGGGCACAGCGTCGTATAGCCCATCGTGTGGCGCTACAGCTAGCATAGCAGCGCGTCGCGGAAAGCCTGCCGTCGCAGGGGGATGCATGGATTTCGAGTACACGTCCGAGCAGAAGCAACTTTGGGAAACCGTGCGGAAGTTGATGCAGCGGGTGGCCACGCCCGATTATCTGCGCCGGCTCGATCGCGAGCGGCTCTATCCCTACGAACTCTATGATGCGTGGGTGGAAGCCGGCGTGTTCGCCCTGCCCTTTGCGGAGGAATATGGCGGCCTCGGCGGCAGCGTGCTCGACCTCGCCATCGTCGCCGAGGAGATTGGCCGCTACAGCGCCGACGTCGCCATGGCCTTTGGCGGCAGCACTTTTTGCGCTCTCAACGTCGCGCGCAAAGGTTCGGAAGAGCAGAAGCGCTACTGGCTGCCGAAGCTCATTTCCGGCGAAATCCGCATGTCGATCTCGATGTCCGAGCCGGATGCCGGCTCTGACGTTGGCGCCATGCGCACGCAGGCGCGGCGCGACGGCAATGAATACGTGATCACCGGTCAAAAGATCTGGGCCACCGGCGCTGGCGCCAAAGACAACGTCATCAACGTCTACGTGAAGACCGATCCCAAAGCACATTATCGGCAGGGCATGTCGCTGTTTCTGGTCGACAACGACACCCCGGGTCTTGAAATCCGCCGGCTCGATATGCTCGGCCGCCGTTCCGTCGGCACCTTTGAACTCAATTTCAACGAGACGCGGATACCGCCCGACCGCCTGATCGGCGGCGAGAACAAGGGCTGGGACTGCATCCTTTCCGGCCTGCAGGCCGAACGCGTGGTTGCTGCGGCCTGCGACTGCGGCAGTGCCCGTGGCGCACTCGATCTCGCCGTGAGTTATGCCAAAGAGCGTCATCAGTTCGGCCGGCCGATCGGAAGTTTTCAGGCGATCGCCCATATGCTCGCCAATATGGAAGCCGAGGTCGAAGCCGCTTGGGCGGTGACGCAAAAAGCCGCCTGGCGCGTGAGCCGCAATGAGAACGCGCTGAAAGAAATCACCATGGCGAAGCTCCTTGCCGCCGAAGCCTATGTAAAAGCGTCCAACGTCGGCATGCAGGTGATGGGCGGCTTCGGCTACAATATGGAATTCGACATGCAGCGGCATTACCGCGACGCCCGTGCAGCAACCATCGCCGCCGGCACTTCGGAATTGCAGCGCAATCTGATCGCCGGCCAGATGGGCCTCAAGGTTCAATAAAGAAAGTCGGATGCTGCTATGAGCGTGGGCCTGCCGCTCACCATTCCCAATGCGTTTGCGCGTAACGCCCGCTGGTGCGCCAGCGGCGAAGCCGTGGTGGATTCGGCAACGCGTCTGACTTACGCCGAACTTGACGCTCTTTCGCTACGCGCGGCCGCCTTGTTCGCGGCGCTTGGTGCAGAGCCCGGAAAGCCGCTCGCGCTCCTCTGTGTGCCGAGCGCAATCTATTTGGTTGCGTGGCTCGGAGCGGTCCGTATGGGCGCATTGCCGATGGCTTTGCACACGCGCGAATCCGCTCCAACACTCGGCGCCATCTGCCGCAAGATGGAGGCAAGCCTTCTCGTCTACGACGCCTCCATGGAAGCTTTGGCGGCCGGTATTGCGGCAAATTACAATGACTTGCGTGCGTTGGTCGAAGCCAGCTCGGCGTTGCCGCCAAAGCGCGGCGGTAGCCTTCGGCCTGCCGCTTCCATACCGGCCGATCTGCGTGGCGCGTCGCCGGACGTCCGGCTTGCTTCACCGGCCGAGGACGATCCCGCGCTCATCGTTCTTTCTTCCGGGACCACCTCAATCCCCAAGGGCGTCATCCACACCCATCGCGGCTTCATCGAGAACGCGCGCACCAACCTGTACATGTATCAGGGCATCCTGCCGCGCGATCGCTCACTGGTGCCGCTCAGCACGGCATTCATCGGCTGCTACAACGGCTGGTTTCCGTTCCTGAATGCCGGCGCGTCCACGATTTTCATGGAGCACTTCGACATCGATGAACTGCCCCGCCGGGCGAGTGCCGAACGGGCCACGCATGTTTTCCTCACGCCGACGCTGTGGCGGCGCATTCTTAATGCCGAGGATGCCGACGCCAATTTCCGCTCGGTTCGCCTTATCGGATTTGCTGCCGAACCGATGGACGCCACCACGCTCAAACGCCTGCGCGAACGGATCAGCCCGGACGTTGTGCAAATCTACGGCTCAACCGAAATGGGCGCCGCCGCAACCTGCATCACGGCCGATGAGATGGTCGGCGAGCGGCTCGTCAGTGTCGGCCGGCCGCTGGTCAATGGTGACCTGCGCGTGGTCGTGCCTGGCGGCAGGCCGGACGAAGAGGTAGCGCCGGGCGAAATCGGCGAGGTCGATAATTACTAGTCCGTCGCTTGCGGCCGGTATCTGGCGCGACCCCGACGCAACCGCTGCCTCTTTCATCACCGATGGCGAGCGGCGCTGGTGGCGCTCACGCGACCTCGGCCGCCTCGACGCCGACGGCTATCTCTATCTCGAAGGACGCCGCGACGATATGATCATCTCCGGCGGCATCAACATCATGCCGGCACGGGTGGAGGATATCCTGCTTGCTCATCCCGGAATCGCCGAATGCGCGGTGGTCGGCGTGCCGCATCCGGAATGGGGCGAAGAGGTACAGGCGTTCGTCGTCCGGCGCGATCCCAATCTCGACTCGCAATCCATTGAGCGGCATGTCCGCGCCAGCGATCTCTCGCCCTACCAGCGGCCGCGCGTGTATCACTTTGTTGCCGAGCTGCCGCGCACGTCCAGCAACAAGGTGCTGCGGCGCGTACTTCGTGAAGACGCGCTGCGCAAGCCTCGGGCCGACGCCGACGCCGAAACCATCACAACGCAAGCCACAGGAAGAAAATGAGTGAGAGCGAGCCGATTTTATTGACCGAGCGGCGGGGAGCTATTGCGATCGTCACCCTCAACCGCGCCGACAAGCGCAATGCGTTGAACGAGGCTTTGTGGGGCGAACTGAAAAAGACGTTCGAGAATTTCGGACCGGACGTGCGTTGCGTGGTGCTTGCCGGCGCCGGCAAGCATTTCTGCGCCGGCCTCGACCTGTCGGAGCATCGCCATCGCGAAGCGTTCGAAAGCATTTTCATGTCGCGCTTTGCCCACGCGACGCTTGACGCCATTCAGTTTGGCGGACGACCCGTCGTGGCCGCAATGCAAGGCGCGGTGATCGGCGGCGGGCTCGAGGTCGCGACGGCAACCCATGTGCGCGTGTCCGACTCGACGACCTTCTATCAGTTGCCGGAAGGCCGCCGCGGCTTCTATGTCGGTGGCGGTGCGAGTGTACGCGTCGCCCGCATCATCGGGTCCGGCCGGATGGTGGAAATGATGCTGACCGGACGCACGCTCGATTCCGCGGCCGGCGAGCGGCTTGGCCTGTCGCACTACGTGGTCGAGCCGGGCAAGACGCTGGAAAAAGCGATCGAGCTTGCCGAGAACATCGCCAAGAACGCGCGCATTCCCAACTATCTGATCGTGCAGGCCCTACCGCGTATCGAGGATATGTCGGCTGCCGACGGCCTGTGGACCGAAAGCATTGCACAAGCCGTCAGCATGACCTCTGAAGACGCCCGCGCCGGCATCGACGCTTTCTTCAACAAGCGCAAGATCGACTTTTGAAGGTTCGCTGTTCGATCAGATAAGCGGCGTGACGGTATTTTCCACGCCGAGTAGCGCTTTGCCGTATAGTTCGTACCCGACTGGCGGCAAGACCACCGCATGGCGTGATGCCACCGCGGCATCGCGCCAGATGCGCTGCAGCGGACTTGCTTCGGCAAAGCCCGCTGAACCGTGCGCGAACAGCAGTTTGTCGATGGCCTGCGTGATCTTCTCGACGACATAGCCGGTGTCCGCCCGTACGCGTGCGCGGGTCAGCATGTCCGGATAGACACCCCGAGCCGCTGCGTCATCCACATCGGCGGCGGCGCGATAGGCGTGAAAATGGGCTGTATCAATCATCAATGCGGCATCGGCGAGCTGCAACTGGAATGCGACCGAGTCCGCCTGCTTCTCAAAGAACGTATATGCGATAGTCCGCGACGAAGCTTTTTGCCGAACAAAGTCCAAGGCAGCGCGGCCCAATCCCAGAATCGGCCCGACCAGGATGATGGAAAGGATCGCAACGAACGGAGATCGATAGAACGCTTCGTCGCGCATCTCCGTCGGATACTTGCCTTCGATCGCCTGGGGCACTGACATGATGCGGTGGGCGGGAATGAAGATGTCGTTCGCCTTCAAACAAATGCTGCCGGTCGCTTTCATGCCCGCCACGAACCAGGTGTCCTCGCGCGTAAGATCGGCCATGGGGATCAGCGCGTTTCCCTGGTCGATCATCTCTCCGGCATCATTGACGATTGGAAAGCCGAGGACCGCCCACTGAGCATGCCAGCCGCCGGAATTGTAGTGCCAGGTGCCGGAAACGATGCGGTACCCGTCGCCCTCTTTTTTCACGGAAGCCGTCGGGTTGAGCACACCGGAAACGCACGTATCCGGATCGCGGCCAAACACCTCATCCTGCGCTTTCACGGGATATAAGCTCGTCAGCCAGCAACAGATGTTGTTGAGATTGACCACCCACGCCGTGGCGCCGTCGGCTTCGGCAAGCGCGGAACTGACGTCGAGCATGGCGCGGGTGTTCATCTCCCAACCGCCGTAGCGCTTCGGCGTGCATACCCGCATCAGGCCGGCCTTGCGCACCGCCTGGATAGTCTCCTCCTCGACCCGCCGATTTGCTTCGCTCGCCGCCGCGTTCTTCCTCAGCAAAGGCGCTAGTTCGCGCGCGCGGTCGACCAGCTCCGCTACCGTTGGCGCAGCGATATTGTGGACGCTTGCAGTTTTGGTCATCGCTTACTTCCTCCCGCGTTATCTTTATATCGGCGTCGCAAAGGTCATTGGCTCTTCGCCGCAACCTGTGAATATCGCTCTCGCTCCAGCAGCGGCGAGGTTAGCAAGATCTGCGACGTACGTTTGAGGTGATCTTCGATCAGCGCGCAGGCGCTGTCTGCGTCGCGGTCAAGACAGGTTTTGAGGATGCGCTCATGTTCGGCATCGACATCGCGATTCTCTTTCGCCAGTGCGAAGGAAAGGTAGCGGTAGCGCTCACTCTGCGCATATAGCATCGTGCGCAGATTAAGCATCCACGGACTGTTACAACCGCCCACGAGTGCCGCGTGAAATGTCGTATGGGCGGTTACCCAGGCCGGATTCAACCGCGAAGCAACTTCCGGCAAAACCATCGGAACGCGGTGCAGCCGGTGATAGGCCGCGACCGCTGAAGTCTCCCATTCCACGTCCCCGTTCGCGATAGCTGACCGCAGGCAAAGCTGCTCGATGGTGATGCGCGTTCGCGTCAGGTCCCGCAGTTCATCGGCAGAGACAGTCGTGACGGAGTAACCCTTTTGGGCCGTCGCAACTGTCCACTTCTCGGCCGACAGCCGAGACAGCGCCTCCCGGATTGCGCCCGGGCTGAAGCTCAGCCGTATTGCGACATCGCTGATTGTTATTTTCGCGCCTGGAGCGAGCCGGCAATCCAGAATTTCTGCGAGCAAGGCTTCATAGGCCTGATCTGCCTGCGTCGATGCGCGATCGAAGGTCTCCGGCCTATTCATGGCGGTATGATGCCGAAGCAGAACTATAGGCGCAAGGAAAAATTATTTTCAATTGACAAAAATATTTTACAGGCAATTAGATTGAGGAGCTTGGTAACGGCGATGCTGACTAGAGCGAAGAGGCCCCGCCACAGTAGAGGACAAGCGATGACTGCGATCCAAGGGTTCATTGCACCCAACCGCCGGCCCGGCGAGCTTGGCATTCATTCGGTCGATCATTTTCACTTCGTGGTGCCGGACCTCGGCGTGGCGAAAAATTTCTACGGCGAATTCGGTCTCGACGTCGGCGAGCGGGACAACACTCTCACCCTCAAAACCTTTGAACAGCCGCACCTCTGGGGAACGATCGGCGAAGGCCTTCGCAAAAAGTACGGCTATGTGTCGTTCGGTGCGTTCGAAGACGACATCGAGCGTTTCTCCGATCGGCTGCAGGCCATGCAAATTGAACGCCTCGATCCGCCGCCCGGTGTCGATTCCAATGGGCTATGGTTCCGCGATCACGACGGCGTTTTGGTGGAGATCAAAGCTGCAGCGAAATCCTCGCCCGATGAAAAAACTCATTTCTCGTTCAAATCAGTCGGCCCTGGCCAGCGCGGTGCACCGTTTCGCAGCGCCATGCCGCGCACGCGACCACGTCGTCTGTCTCATGTCCTCATGTTCACCAGCGACGTTCGCAAGGCTATCGAATTTTATACGCGAGTGCTCGGCCTGCGCTTGTCCGACCACTCCGGCGACAACATTGCGTTCATGCACGGGATCCACGGCAGCGATCACCACATGATCGCGTTCGCGCGCTCGAACGCACCGGGCCATCATCATTTCAGTTGGGACGTTGGCTCGGTGGACGAGATCGGCGCAGGCGCCATGCATATGCTGGAAAAAGGCTTCGCTAAAGGGTGGGGTCTAGGCCGCCACGTCCTCGGCTCCAATTTCTTCCACTACGTTCAGGACCCTTGGGGCAGTTTCAGCGAATACTCCGCGGACATCGACTATGTGCCGGCGACATGCGATTGGCCGGCCGGAGATCACCCGCCAGACGATTCTTTCTACGCTTGGGGACCGAACGTTCCGGATGATTTTGTCCACAATTATGAAACTTGAACTTAGCATCGCCGAAGCGATCTCTCAGCGCTGCTTGCCAGCGCGATAATTTGCGGTGCCGGCCACGAGTGCTTGCATCTCCTGACGAAAACCTAAGAGCGTTTTTGTCAGATCTTTCCGGCGTTGCGCGAAACGAGACCAGGGTACCGGTATCGACACTGCAATCGGGCGTCCAAAGGAATCCAGGACTGCTACGCCGATGGCGCCGATGCCCGGATCGTGCTCACCCAAGTCGAACGCAAGGTACTTGCGGCGAGCGGTCTCAATTTCCTTCAAAAGCTTGCCGCGATCGGCCAGCGCGTGATCCAGGTGCGACCCGGCACTCTTATCAACAAGCGCCGTTGCCTCCTTCTGCGGAAGGCAAGCCAACATGGCTTTGCCGTTTGCGGTGCAATGGAGGGGAAAGCGCTGTCCGACTGCCGAGAGCGCGACCAGCCGCTGCTTGCCGGGAATCTGATCGATGAACACCGCCGACCCGCCTGACATGATAGACAAATCGACCGTCTCACCGACCCGGTCGCTCAGCGCAACCAATCGGGAATGCAAGAGTTCGGTGAGGTTTGAAGCGAGCGACGCGGCAATGCGAGCAAGCCCTGGACCGATACGCGTGCCGCGACCGGGCTGCGCCTCAATAACAAAATCTTCCGCAGCGAGCGCTGTGAGTATTCGCTGTACGGTTGATCGCGCCAGGTCAACCTTGCGCGCAATTTCCGCGAGAGTAAGACCCTCAGGTCGCTCTTCCAGTACGCGCAATATGTTCGCGGCGCGCGCAATCACCTGGACGCCGCGGCCGCCGGAGCCGTCATCTTCGCGCACTATATGCCGCGCCAAACCGCACCCCTCCTGCCCAGACACGATCCTGCAACGATCGATAAATTCACGCCGAAAACAGGCCTGCGCTTGACCACATTGTGGGCCATATGCTCTACATCGTGGAACAAGAAAATTCAAAACTTTCGTGATTAGGAGCGGAGGGAGAAGCTGGCTTCTCGAACAAGCGGTACGCTGGCGCTTCAAGCAAACAAATGCTGGAAGTAGGAACGCCGTCGCGCAATACGGCGATGGTTGCGCGTCTGCCCGATCGCCCGTCGCGTTCGGCACCGATTTCAGCGGGTTAACTTTTTGCGCGACTGCGACAGCCATGCCCGTGGCACAATAGCCCAACGTCTGCGATGATGGGATTTCTGTGGGGTCGGTCCCATCCGTTTACCTGAGGATGCGACCTCACGCCAAAATGAGTAAAGGGAGGGAAGTGATGAAAATGAAATGGGGAGCGAAGGACCAGCGGAACGACAAGGTCGACCGCGAACGTCGCAAGATCCTTAAACTCGCCGCAGCCGGTGGCGCTAGCGCCATCGCATCACCTTGGACGTTTCAATCGTCGCGCGCGGCGAGCAAGACCATCAAGATCGGCATGATCACGCCGGAGACCGGCCCGATCGCGGCATTCGGCGAACCGTCGAAATGGGTTGCCGAGGGCGTCAGCAAGGCTTTGGGCGACGGCATCATGGTCGCTGGCCAAAAGTACCCCGTACGAGATTCTTAACAGGGATAGCCAATCGAATCCGAACCGCGCATCGGAGGTCGCGACCCAGCTCATCAATAATGACAAGATCGACATCATGGTCGCCTCGTCGACCTCCGACACAACCAATCCGGTGGCCGATCAGTGCGAGCTTGCCGGCGTGCCCTGCATCACCTCGGACGATCCATGGCAGGCATGGTTCTTTGGCCGCAAGGGCGACCCGAAGAAGGGTTTCGAGTGGACCTACCACTTCTTCTGGGGCTTCGACATGGTCGCCAACATGTTCGCCGAAATGTGGCTAACGCTGCCGACCAACAAAATCGTCGGCGTGATGCTGACCAACGATCCGGACGGCGTCGCGGCCAGCGATCCGGTGCACGGGCTCCCGGCGACGATCAAGAGTCACGGCTTTGACGTGCACTTCCTGGGTCTTTATCCGCCGCTGTCGGACGACTTCACGGCGCAAATCACCCAGTTGAAGAATCTCAACGCGGAAATCGTCTGCGGAATTTTCAATCCGCCACAATTTGCGATCTTCTGGACCCAATGCGCACAGCAAGGCTACAAACCAAAGATCGTGACGCCGCCAAAGGCGCTGTTGTTCCCCACTGCCGTCGAGGCGCTGGGCGACCGCGGCGCCGGAATGTCCACCGAGGTGTGGTGGTCGCATCACCACCCGTTCAAATCAAGCCTCACCGGCCAAACGGCGTTGCAATACTGCGACGCCTATGAGAAGGCGAGCGGCAAGCAATGGACGCAGCCACTTGGCTTCAAGCACGCCAATCTCGAAGTCGCGATTGACGCGTTAAAGCGATCCAAGAAGCTTGATCCGACTGCTATCCGCGACGCCATCGCACAGACCGACTACCAGTCGATCGTTGGCCCAATCACCTGGAAAGGCGGCCCGACCAATCCGGTACCGAACGTCTGCATAACGCCGCTCGTCGGCGGGCAGTGGGTAAAGGGCACGAAGTTCAAGTACGACCTGGACATCGTCTTCAACAAGACTGCTCCGAATATCCCGCTCGATAAGCCGTTCTCGGCGATTCAATATTCCTGAGCCGTCGTTAAAAAAGGGAAATACCGCCGCCGCGCGCAACACGCGCGGCGGCTTTCTATAAAAAGCTGTCCATGGCCGTCCTTTTGGAACTTAATCAAGTGAGCAAGTCCTACGGCGCTCTCAAAGCCGTGGATACCGTGAGCTTGACTGTGGAAGATGGCGAAGCTCTTGCCGTCATTGGCCCCAACGGCGCCGGCAAAACGACGCTGTTCAATTTGATAACGGGCGACGTTGCGCCGACAGCAGGACGCATGTTGTTCGATGGATCCGACGTGACCGCGATGCCACCCCACACGCGTTCACGACTTGGGATAGGCCGCTCCTATCAAATTCCACATCCGTTTGCGAACATGAGCGTGTTTGAAAACCTGTTGGTCGGCGCGATCTTCGGCGGTGGCATCAGCGAACGTCAGAGCTACCAGCGTTGCAGCGATGTGCTGCGGCTGACTGGACTTTATGATAAGGCCAATGCGCCGGCGCGCACATTGACGTTGCTTCAGCGCAAGCGGCTCGAAATGGCTCGTGCGCTCGCGACGCAACCCAAACTGCTGTTGCTCGATGAAATTGCCGGAGGACTGACTGAATACGAATGCGCGGAATTGGTCAAAACCATCAAAGAAATTCACGCTCGCGGCACGACCATCGTCTGGATCGAACACATCGTCCATGCGCTGGTTTCGGTCGCGGGCCGGCTGATCGTGATGAACTTCGGCCAACTCCTGGCCCAGGGCGATCCGCACGAAGTCATGGGTGATGCCCGCGTGCGTGAAGTCTACATGGGCATTCCGGTGTCATGACGCTGCTGCAGACGCAAAATCTCTCGGCTTTCTACGGCGACTTCCAGGCGCTGTTCGGCATCAATGTGACAGTCGAACAGGGCGAGACCGTAGCCATCATTGGCGCCAACGGCGCAGGCAAAACCACCTTTCTCCGCACCGTCGCCGGCGCTTTGGAGACCGCGCCCGACACCGTGCTGTTCGACGGCCAGCCGATCGGACACAAGACGCCGCATGAAATTGTGCGCCTGGGAATCGCCATGGTGCCTGAGGGCCGGCGGCTGTTTCCCAGCCTTTCTGTCGAAGAAAATCTTTTGCTCGGCACGCACAGCGAGCGCGCCGGACCTTGGAATCTCAAACGTGTCTATGAACTATTTCCACGCCTGCATGAGCTTCGCCATTTGCCGGCGCCGTCACTCTCTGGCGGACAGCAGCAGATGGCGGCGATCGGCCGCGGCTTGATGTCCAATCCCCGGCTATTGCTGTGCGATGAGCTTTCATTGGGTCTCGCCCCGGTCATCATCAACGATATTTATGAGTGCCTGGCGGCGATCACGTCGGAGGGTACGACCGTCGTGCTGGTCGAGCAGGACATCAATCGCGCGCTCAATGCCTCGGTGCGTTTCTATTGCTTTCAGGAAGGCCGTCTCGCCCTGACCGCGCCGACCAAGGATTTCGACCGCGCCGCCATCACTGCGGCCTATTTCGGGATGTAAGGCGGGCTTCGATGGATTGGATCAACATCCTTATCCAGGGCGCCCTGCTCGGCGGTTTCTACGCCCTGTTCGCGGTCGGTCTTTCGATGTCGTTTGGCATCATGCGGCTGGTCAACATCGCGCACGGCGACCTGATTGTGCTCTCGGCCTATATAGCCCTGGTGGTCACGGAGACGACCCATCTCGATCCATTCTTGAGTCTTGCTTCTCGTCGTGCCGGTCATGTTCGTGCTGGGCTATGCGCTGCAACGCGGGCTGTTGAACCAGACGCTCAGTGGCGGGTTGTTGCCGCCGCTTCTGGTAACATTCGGTATTTCGATCATCATCCAGAACGGACTGTTACAGGTCTTTGGCGCTTACGATCATCGGCTTCAGGAAGGCGCGATCGAAACCGCGAGCTTGCATTTGCCGGATGGCCTGTTCATCGGGGTCTATCCACTCGTGGTTTTCGCCGTGGCAAGCCTGGCCATCGCCGGCTTGCAGCTCCTGCTTTACCGCACGCGTCTCGGCCGCGCTTTCCGCGCGGTGTCCGATGACGCTGCTACCGCAGAGCTGATGGGCATCGATAATCTGAAACTCTATGCGCTGGCGCTGGGTATCGCGATGATCTTCACAGCTCTGGCCGGCGTCCTGTTTGGCGTCCGAACCATTTTCGCACCATTGTCGGGGCCGATCCGGCTTATCCTCGCCTTCGAAGCAGTCATCATTGGTGGGCTTGGCAGCATGTGGGGCACGCTCATCGGCGGCGTGATACTCGGCGTAGCGCAAGCCATCGGTGCGGCACTGGATCCCACGTGGCAGATTTTGGCCGGACATCTCGCCTTCCTCGCCATTCTGATCGTCCGCCCAAGCGGGCTGTTCCCACGGACGAGGGACTGACATGGAACCCGTCCGCGTCGAGCGTGCAACAAAGGCCAGTCGCATCTTCGCTTTTTTCGCGGTGGCGCTGCTTGCGGCGCTCGTCACCATGCCATGGTGGGGCGACGCCGGTCAGATGCGGCTCGTCGGTGAGATGGCCTATTACGTCGCACTGGCGCATCTCTGGAATCTGCTTGCCGGTTATGCCGGCCTGCCGTCGGTCGGTCAGCAGGCTTATGTCGGCCTCGGTGGTTATGCCCTGTTCTATTTAACCGGCGTCTGGAACATGAATGTGTATCTGGCGCTGTTGCTCGCCGGACCTTTCGCGGCGTTAATGTCAATTCCAGTCTCGTTTGCTGTTTTCCGTTTGCGAGGCGCCTATTTTGCGATCGGCACCTGGGTTGTTTCCGAAGTATTCATGTTGTTCGCCAGTCTGATCGCAGTGCTTGGCGCGGGATCCGGACTCTCGCTCACTCCCGCCATTTTACGCGAGATCTCATCGGGCCGAGACACCCGCAATATGATTCTCTATTTCATGTCGCTGGCAATATCGTTGTTGGTCTTCGGGATCGTCTACTTTCTGTTGCGCTCGCGCCATGGCTTGGCGTTGACGGCAATCCGCGACTCCGAACCGGCGTCTGCAAGCCTCGGCGTCAATACCTTTCGCACCAAATTTATTGTCTACATCGCGACCGCCGCCTGCACCGGCTTGATCGGCGGCCTGATCTTCCTGCAAAAGCTGCGCATTTCGCCGGAAGCCGGATTCAGCATCAACGATTGGACCGTTGTCGTAATTTTCATGGTCGTTATCGGCGGCATTGGTACATTGGAAGGTCCCTTTATCGGTATGTTGATCTACATCATATTGCGCGAACTGTTGGCCGATTACGGCACCATTTATCTGATGCTGATGGGAGCGATCGCCATCCTGGTGATGCTCCGGGCACCGATGGGTGTTTGGGGCTGGGTCATCAACCGCTTTGACTTGCAGCTGTTCCCGGTCAGCCGGCGGCTTGGTCTCGCCCCAGCCGAAGATGCGCCAAGCCAATAGGAGACCGCGCCTCGGGCAACGCATCGCTTGCCCACGTGCATTCCGCCGAAATTTCTATGATTGATAGTATTTATAGGTTATAGGTCGAGCCGCTGGCCGCCCAAGTCGTCAAAAAATGCTCACTGCCAAAGGCAAGTACAGCCTCAAAGCGCTCACCCATCTCGCCGCACTCGAGCCGGGAGAGACGACGCAGGCTATCGAAATCGCCGAGACCAACAACATTCCAAAGAAATTTCTCGATGCAATTCTCGGTGATCTTCGTAACGCGGGCATAGTATTCAGCAGAAAAGGCCCGGGCGGCGGCTACATGCTCGCGCGCCCGGCACGTGACGTTAAAATCGGCCATGTAATTCGCACGATCGACGGTCCGCTGGCGCCGATCGCATGCGCGAGCCGCACTGCCTACCGGCCATGCAGCGACTGCAAGGATGTAAAGAATTGCACTGTTCGGCTGATGATGACGAAAGTCCGCGACGCCATGTCCGACGTTCTTGACCGCGTGACCCTTGCCGACATGGTCGCCATGGGCGATCGAAGCAAAGTCGCGTTGATTCGTGCGGGCGCTGCGCCGATGCCTCGCCACCGCGCGGCGCCCCGCCGCCGCGGCGCGCAGCCGCGGAATTAGCGGTCCGGCCAAGCGCGAGTTGAGGTTTTCTGCACTCCACCGCATCGGTGGAACTATTTCCCCGCCGACGCGTTAGCCTCAACGGGCCATTGTTAAATCACGGAAATCACTAACGTTTTACCAGCGATGAACATTGCTTCGACATAGTTGTCGTGGAGAATGTTGCGTTGATGGTGTCGGTTTAATTCGTCGCATCTTGTGTCCGGTGGCCGACGGTTCGGTCCCTTTCGAACAACCACCCACATTTTCAGGTCCAGTGATGCCCGCAGATATGGCTATCCGTTCTCCGTCCAGTAATTTTGCCCTTCCGCGTTCGGACGATCTTGAAACAGTCGCGCTTTTGCTCGACATCGACGGCACCATCCTCGACGTAGCGATTACACCCGGAAGTGTTGTTGTGTCGGACGCTTTGCGCGCGTCGCTCAAAGAATTGCACGCCCGGTGCGGTGGCGCGCTGGCGTTGGTGAGCGGCCGGTTGATCCACGATATTGACACTTTGTTTGCCCCCCTCCGACTGCCTGCGATTGGCGGGCACGGCGCCGAAATCAGACTATCCGCAGAAACCGCCACCAACGCTCGGCACGCCGATGCAATCGGTGCTTCGCTGCGCAAGCTCGTTGAGGCTGCCGCGTCGGCCGATCCGCGGGTCATCGTCGAGGACAAGACGACATCCCTCGCGGTGCACTACCGTTTGGCCCCCAACATGGGGGATCCGCTAAAGACCAAAATTGCGGCGATCATTTCGCGCCTTGGGGCTCAATCTCTGGAAGTGATGCACGGCAAAGCGGTTATCGAGATCAAGTCGAGCCATTTCAGCAAGGGCACTGCCGTCCAGGAGCTGATGAAGAGCCCTCCTTTCCTGAGTCGTAAGCCAATGTTCGTCGGCGACGACACGACCGACGTTTCCGTTTTCAAAATGCTGCCGGCGCTCGGCGGCATCGGCTATTCGGTCGAACGCTTCATGCCGGGCGCAAACGGCATCTTCGGCTCGCCCCATGAGGTTCGCAGCTGGCTTGCCAGTCTTTGCGAGCACGAGGGAACCAATCACGGATGAACGATTTCGGTCTCGATCTGGCCGTCATCGGCAACGGCCGAACGGCCGCTTTGCTGGAACCCTCATCGCGGCTGGTATGGTGGTGTTACCCGCGGTTTGACGGCGATCCGGTGTTTTGCCGCCTCTTGGCTGGCGATGAAGAAAAAGGCTTCTCGGATGTCGTACTCGAAGGAATGGTCGATTACAGCTCCGAATACGTGCGCAACACCGCTGTCGTCTCGACAATACTGACCGACAACGATGGCGGCTCGGTCAAGATCACCGACTTCGCGCCGCGCTTTCGCGCCTATGATCGCATTTTCCGGCCGCCACAGCTGTTTCGCATCATTGAGCCGATTGCCGGAATGCCGCGGATTACCATCCGCTTCCGCCCGACGTACCACTACGGCAAGCCGATGCAGTCCAAATCGATCGGGAGCAATCACATTACGTTGCGCGGCTCCGATTCCGTCATCAGGCTGACGACCGACGCGCCGCTATCCTACATCGATCGGGAAGCACCGTTCGTCTTAACCAGACCGATGTATCTGGTGATGGGACCGGACGAGCCCTTCCCTGCCGATCTGTCAACGACGTGCCGCGAGTTTGTCGATCGCACGCGCGATTATTGGACCGAGTGGGTGCGCCGCCTGTCGATCGCCTATGACTGGCAGGACGTCATCATCCGCGCCGCCATCACCCTCAAGCTTAGCAATTTCGAAGAGACCGGCGCACTCATAGCCGCTCACACGACCTCCATTCCGGAGGCGCCACATTCGGGGCGTACCTGGGACTATCGATTTTGCTGGCTACGTGACGCGTATTTTGTCGTCAAGGCTCTCAATCGCCTCGGCGCCACGCAGACCATGGAGGATTTTATCTCCTTCATCCTTGGCATTGCCTCGGAAGAAATCATTCGGCCGGTTTACAGTATTGTGCCGACCGACAATATGGACGAGGAAATCGCCCAAAATCTGCAGGGTTATCGCGGCGACGGTCCGGTACGCGTCGGCAATGCCGCCAACGGGATGCTGCAGCACGACACCTACGGCAGCATCATCCTTGCTGCGATGCCGATGTTTTTCGATCGCCGCCTGCCGAGACCAGGCGACGCCGGCTTGTTTCATCTGCTGGAGCGCGTTGGCGTCATCGCCAAGCGTGCCGCCTTCGATCCCGATGCCGGAATATGGGAATATCGCGGGCGCATGCGGGTGCACACGCATTCGGTTTCGATGTGCTGGGCCGGATGCAACCGGCTCGCTGCGATCGCCACACATCTTGGATTGAAGGACCGAGCCAGCGAGTGGAAAAGCGTCGCTGACGGAATTCAGTCGCGGCTGATCGAGGAAGCCTGGAACGAGAAGCGGGGCGCTTTCACCGCCGCCGTGGGGGTGGACGATCTTGACGCCAGCGTTCTGCTTTTGCCCGAAATCGGCTTGGTTGAGGTCGACGACCCGAGGTTTGTGCGGACGGTCGACGCGATTGGAACGGAACTTTTGCGCGGTAAGCACGTTATGCGTTACGCCGGGGAAGACGATTTCGGCCTGCCGGAGTCCGCATTTTTGATTTGTCGGTTCTGGCTGATCGACGTGTGGTGGAAGCTCGGTCGCCGCGAGGAAGCCATCGATATGTTCAACGATGCGCTGCGCTATCGCAACCGCTACGGACTTCTCGCGGAGGATGTTCATCTGCAAAGCGGTCAGCTTTGCGGAAATTTTCCTCAAACTTATTCGATGGCTGGATTGATCTTGACGGCGATGCGCTTGTCGCGGAGTTGGGAGGATCGGTATTGGCACGACTAGTGGTCGTTTCAAACAGAGTTTCGGTTCCATCAGGCGACGGCGCAAAACGCGCCGGCGGACTTGAGGTCGCCCTGCGGCCAACGTTGCAGCAAAATGGCGGCGTCTGGCTGGGCTGGAGCGGCAAAGTCGCCACAGGCGCGCGGGAGACCCGATCCGTCAAGCACAACAACGTCGAGTATGTCGTTACGGATCTCGCAAGCGACGACTTTCAGGAATACTACAATGGCTTTGCCAATCGCGTGCTTTGGCCCATCCTGCACTATCGGCTCGACCTTGCGGAATTCGCGCGCCGCGATCTGAGTGGCTACTTCCGGGTCAACGAGCACTTCGCGACTGAGCTCGAGAAGATCATCAGGGAAGACGATCTGATTTGGATCCACGACTACCATCTGATTCCGATTGCGTCCGTGCTGCGGCGGCGGGGGCATGCCAACCGCATGGGGTTCTTTCTCCATGTCCCCTTCCCGCCTCCCGAGATTTTGACCTCGCTGCCGAACCACGAGCAGCTCATTCCGTTGCTACTCGACCACGATGTCGTGGGTTTTCAAACTGAAAGCGATGCGGGAAATTTTGTTCGTTACGTGATTTCCGAGTGCAGCGCGGCGCATGAGATGCGTGTGTTCGAAACCGCAGGACGCCAGATTACCTTCAACGTAAACGGAAAACAGACGCAGATCGGCAGTTTTCCGGTCGGCATTGAGCCGCGTTCATTCGAGCGCCTCGCGCGTCGTAACGTGCGATCGCCGTTGGTGAAAGAGCTCGTGGCAAGTCTCGGCGATCGTGCTCTTATGATTGGAGTAGATCGGCTGGACTATTCCAAGGGTCTGCTGCAGCGCCTCGACGCATTCGATCTGTTCCTTACCAATCACGCGGACTGGATCGGCAAAGTTACTTACCTGCAGATAGCGCCGAAAAACCGATCAGGTATTCCCGAATACGCGGACCTTGAACAAGCTGCCAATACCGCTGCCGGCCGCATCAACGGCAAGTACGGCGAAGTTTCTTGGACGCCGATCCGTTACGTCAACCGCGTTTACAGCCGATCGGTTCTGGCGGGACTGTATCGAACCGCGCGCGTGGGCCTGGTGACGCCGTTACGCGACGGCATGAATCTCGTGGCCAAGGAATATGTCGCGGCTCAGGATCCCGACGATCCGGGCGTGCTTGTCTTGTCGCGATTTACCGGCGCTGCCGTGGATTTTCGACGCGCGCTCCTGGTGAATCCGTACGATGCCGAATCGGTGGCCAACGCGATCGCCCAGGCACTGGCGATGCCGCTTGAGGAGAGGCGCGCTCGACATCAGGCGCTGCTTGCCGTCGTTACCGACTACGACGTAGATCGGTGGCAGCGGGAGTTCCTGACCGCCCTGCGGGGCGATAGCGCAGCCACACGCAGAACTCGAAAATTTATCGACGCTGTCGCGCTGGCCTTCGCGACCGCGAACGCGGGAAGTGAAGGAATTTGCGCCGGTCCGCCAATCGAGCGCTCTCTAGATTGCCGTTCGGCACTTCGGCAAGTCAGCGAGCATACGTCGATTATTTCGCAGTTCGCGATTTTGGCGGAAGAGAGTGGGAGTCGAACCCACCAAAGACCGGCTGGCGGCCCCTCCCGGATTTGAAGTCCGGACGCCCCACCGGGGACGCTTCCCTTCCATTATTTGTCCGCTGACTGCTCGTCCGGCCGAGCCGCGAAACAACTCGAAACGATGACTGTCGATGCGGCGCAGATCGCCTCGCCGCAGTGTCACGCCATGCCGATCAAAAAATTCGAGTATCTGGATGGCGACTTTGCGGCCGTTATTGAGCCGGTCTCGAAACGCTGCAGCGGCGAATTGCCCGTCGGGCGCTTTGGCGGCGATATCTCCCGCAATCTCCGCCATTTCGAGCACAGTATCGTGGAGAAAGAAGTGATCCGGAGCGACTTCATCAACTTCGCCCAGACGGCCGAGCAGCTTGCAGAGCCTGCGCGCGTCACCCTCCGACCTGCCGATCATTGCGCAGACGTCGCGCACGCGGGGCGGACGAAAACGCTCGTCACCAGCGAGCAAAGGTCTGATAGCACGCCATAGCTTTTCATCGGCGGGCGTCAGTCGCGCCGTGTGATTTGGCAGCCGAACCGAGGCGCCATCCAGCACAACCTCTTTGACCCCCGCCAAAGCCTGCAGAGCCGCGGAGAACGCCGGCACCGGTAACCGGAGTTCAAGCTGCCGACGCAGCGCTTCGGCCCCCATGCCGGCCATAGTCCGGATTGTCCGCGTGAAACGCGGTGAGACGCTCTGAGATGCCGCGTTTGAGCTCCAGCCATCTTGCCGGCGACAACGCTACGATCTTGCCTGCCGCGGGAATGCGGATCAGCGGCGAGTTCTTTCGCTATGCTCTCAACGTCAGCCTCACCGAGGGCGCGATCCCGGGCAAAGCCCGTTAGATCGACGTATCCCGGAGCGCAGTTAAGTAGCGCGGTAAGTGCGCGCGCAGGGTCCTCGATGGTGTGCGCATCGAGCTGAGCCATCCGCTCGACTGTCCGGCGCTTCCGCGCCGGTGCGCGCAAGTCGATAAATCGGCCGCCGCCGATGGTGCGCTGTGCCGACGCGTCCCGCAGAACGAAGCGGTCACCCGCCGCTGCGGCTATCGGGCGATCGAGCACGAGTTGAATGCGCGCCTCGTCGCCCGGAATGATCGGGCCATCGCTCAACAAAGCAAGCGCGCGCGCCCACCTCGGCCGCAATGTGGTGCAATCGGACCGGCATCCATTGCGTAATCGGCTTTAACTCGGAGCGGAGCACGCGCAGCGACGCATCGATCCGATCGGTCGGGGCATGCAACTTCGGATCGAGCACCACATCGCCGCGGCGCACAGCGTCTTTGGCGATGCCGTCGCCGGCAAGATTGAGCGCGCACCGCTCGCCTGCCTGGCCGCGATCGGCCGGACGATTCTGAGCGTGTATTGACCGAACACGCGCCGAAGTTCCTGACGGGCTGATCTTGACTTCATCGCCAACGCTGACCGCGCCGGATAATACCGTGCCTGTAACGACCGTGCCGACGCCGACGAGCGAGAACGAGCGATCGACTGCCAGGCGGAAGCGCCCGTTCGCCGTGCGCCGCTCGATGGCTTGCGCCGCAGCAAACAGCCGTGTGCGGAGTGCATCGACGCCTTCGCCGCTGATTGATGAGACAGGCACGATTTCCGATCCGGCAAGGCCAGTGCCTTCGAGTACTTTGCCGAACCTCGGTAGCGATCGCTTCGCGCCGCTCGACCGATACGAGATCGATTTTGGTCAGCGCCACGATGCCGCGATCGACGCCGAGCAGATCGACGATGGCGAGATGCTCGCGCGTTTGCGGCATGACGCCATCGTCGGCGGCAACGACCAGCAAGACAAAGTCGATGCCGCCCGCGCCGGCCAGCATGTTGTGGACGAACTTTTCATGGCCGGGAACGTCGACGAAACCCAGTATCGTCGCGCATTCGGCGTGGGCAGATAGGCGAAACCGAGATCGATCGTGATACCGCGCTCTTTCTCCTCCTTGAGCCGATCAGTATCGACGCCGGTCAATGCGCGCACCAGCGCGGTTTTACCGTGATCGACGTGACCTGCGGTACCGACGATCATTGCGCTCAGTTCCGGAAGGTCGTCTGTCGAAATCGAGCGCGGCAAAATTTGCTGCAAATGCGGCTTCGTCTTCCAGACAGCGCAAATCCAGGATAAGAGCGCCGTGCTCGACTCGTCCGACAACCGGGATTTGGAGGCGCCGAAGGGCGCCGGCCAATCGTTCGAGTACGCGTCCCGCGCCTCGCTCTGCGCTTGGCCTGATTGCAACCCCGGCGCTTGGCACGGTCTCAAGCGGCAGCGCACCTGAGCCGATCTGGCTGGCGCACGCTAATGACCTCGACCTTGAAGCTGGCCGCCTAGCCTATCAGTGACAACCGGCAGAAGCCGTTCAGCCGTTTCTTTGATCGCCAGCTGTGAACGAGCCAAGGTCTTGATTGTTGGCAATTGCTCATGAGCCGGTCCGGATTGCGGTAGAGGCGCAGGGTCGCCTCCAAGGCCGCAAGCCTGATCTTGTCGACCCGCAAAGCCCGTTTCATAGGATTACGGTTGATCTTCGCGATCAATTCCTTGCGGCCGACAACGAAGCCCGCCTGCGGTCCACCCAAAAGCTTGTCGCCGGAAAAGGTGACGACATCGGCGCCATCGGCGATCGCCTCGGCGACAGTCGGTTCGTGGGCCAATCCCCAGCGGGACAAATCGACGAGTGTGCCGGAGCCGAGGTCATTGACCAGCGGCACGCCGCGTTCGCGCGTCAACCCGGCAAGTTCGCGGGCGCTCACTTCTTTGGTGAATCCGTTGATCCGATAGTTGGAAGTGTGCACTTTAAGCACTAGTCCGGTTTTCGCACCGATCGCCTCGGCATAGTCCTTGGCGTGCGTACGATTGGTCGTACCGATTTCCTTAATCTTGGCGCCGGCGCGGGCCATGATATCCGGCATGCGGAAAGCGCCGCCAATCTCGATCAATTCGCCGCGCGACACCACGGCCTCGCGGCCCTTGGCGAGGGAATTCAGCACAAGCAAGACGGCGGCGGCGTTGTTGTTAACGAAGGTTGCATCCTCTGCGCCGGTGAGCTCGCAAATCAATCCGCGCAGATGATCATCACGCTCGCCGCGCTTGCCGGTAGCAAGATCGAACTCAAGTGCAACAGCCGACCGCATCGCGGCGACAGCAGCCTCGACCGCTGCCTCGGCAATAAGCGCACGGCCGAGATTGGTGTGCAGTACCGTGCCGGTGAGATTGAAAACCGGAACGGAGTTTCGGCCGCGCATCCGCCGTGAGACTAGCCAGCGCCATGTTGACGATGGCCTCAGGCTCGTTCGCCGGCGTTTTACCAGTGCGCATAGCGGTGCGTGTCGTCTCAAGCGCCCGCCGGATTGCCGCGACGGTAGATGCTCGCCCAAATTTGGCGACGGCGAGCGTAGCGGTATTGAGCTTGAGAACGTCGTCAACGGACGGCAAAGCGCGCAAACGCGCATCAGGTTCGGCATGCCGGGAAACGACCAACTTTGCTCATTGTCCACGAACCCTCCGGGTCACGTGCCATATTGGGGCCGACGCCCATTTGCAGCCCCCCACTGTACATAAACCCCTGCTGGAAACCACCAAAACCCCTGCCGGGAACCGCCACCGCGGCGGTTTGCGGTTCGGCGCATCGAAACGCGCCGAGCAGATCAGCGCCGAAGCATATTGACGCCGGCCTGCTTTGGGCCGCAGATTTGCAGTCTGAGCGGTGAAAGCGAAGGCAGGAAGACGATGTCCCTTGATCGACGTGAACTTCTCAAAGCAACACTGGCCGCATCGGCCGCTGTCACCTTGGCACCTGTCGCACGTGCCGACATCGACTTCGACCCGCAACCGGGCGCTTGGCGCACTTTTCAAGTTGTGACGCGTATAGAAATTGGCAGGGCGGTCGGCAAGACCCAAGCTTGGATTCCGGTCCCGGCGGTCAATGAGCCGGACTGGTTCAAATCACTCAGCAACAACTGGACCACGAACGGGCGAGCATCACTGGTGCGCGAAACCCAATTCGGCGCCGAGATGCTTCACGTCGAATGGCCGGACGGGGAGACAAACCCAGTCGTCGAGGTGACGAACGAGGGTCGCGACCCGCGATCGCGCCACGAACTTCGACAGGCCCGGCCACGCGGACTCCCTCTCCGCCGCAGAGCGCGAATTCAACCTCCGCGGCACCGAGCTCATTCCGGTTGACGGCATCGTCAAGGACACCTCTGACAAATCGTTGCCGGCGCCAAGACCGATGTCGAGAAAGCGCGCGCCATCTACGAATGGGTCGTCGACAATACATTCCGCGACGCCAAAGTTGCGCGGTTGCGGTATCGGCGATATCGCGGCCATGCTCAAGAGCGGCAACCTTGGCGGCAAATGCGCCGACCTCAATGCGCTATATGTCGGCTTGGCGCGAGCAGCCGGCCTGCCTTCGCGTGATATCTACGGCGTTCGCGTCGCGCCGTCGAAATTCGGCTACAAAAGTCTGGGAGCCGGCTCCGAAATCATAACCACGGCACAACACTGCCGCTCGGAAGTCCTTCTGGCCGGTTTCGGCTGGGTGCCGGTTGATCCGGCCGATGTGCGAAAGGTCGTACTCGAAGAGCCACCGACGCACCTTGCGATGAACGCTCCGGCAGTCGTTGCCGCACGCAAGGCGTTGTTCGGTGCATGGGAAGGCAACTGGCTCGCCTACAATTTCGGCCACGATATTGCGTTACCCGGATCGAGTGGCCCGAAACTCGGCTTCTTGATGTATCCGCAGGTGGAAACCGCGGGCGCGCGGCTCGATTGCCTCGAATCCCGACAATTGCAGATATACGATAAGCGCGAAGGAAGTTACCGCTGCGTGACGCCAGTTCGCCGTCATGAACGTACCGATTATCCGGCTCGACTAGTCTCGCCCACGGCGGCGGCTGCGGGTGCAAGCTCGCACCCTCGGTGTTGCAGCAGCTGCTTGCGGATCAGCCTTTAGTTCAGCCCTATCGCGAACTCCTGGTCGGCACCGAAACAGGTGACGACGCGGCGGTGTGGCAGCTGGACGATGAGACCTGCATCATCGCCACCACAGATTTTTTCATGCCGATGGTCGATGACCCGTTCGATTTCGGGCGCATCGCGGCGACCAACGCTATCTCCGACGTCTACGCGATGGGCGGCAGACCGATCATGGCTTTGGCCATACTCGGCATGCCCGTCGACAAGATTCCGCCGGCAACGGTGCGGGAAATTCTCAAAGGTGGCGCGCAAGTTTGTGCAAGCGCGGGAATTCCGGTTGCTGGCGGCCACTCCATCGATTCGCCTGAGCCGATCTACGGCCTCGCTGTTATCGGAATCGCCCGCCCGCAGGATATTCGCCGCAACACCGGAGTGCAAGCTGGCGATGCGCTCATTCTTACGAAAGCAATCGGCGTTGGCATTTATTCGGCGGCTTTCAAGAAGGGTGCCTTGTCGTCTGCGGTCTACGCCGAGATGGTGACTTCAATGACGCTGCTGAACCGGATCGGTGCAGATCTCGCCAAAAACCCTTCGGTTCACGCCATAACCGACGTGACGGGCTTTGGTCTGTTGGGGCATGCGCTCGGAATGGCGCGCGGCTCGAATGTTGCGCTCACTCTACGTTTTGGCGACTTGCCGTTTCTCTCGGCGGCGGCTGATCTGTCGCAGCAGGGTTTTGTCACCGGCGCTTCGGCGCGGAATTGGGCGAGCTACGCCGATAGCATCTCGCTGCCGAGAGACTTTCCCGATTGGCGGCGCGATTTGCTCACCGATCCCCAGACCTCCGGCGGCCTCTTGATTGCCTGCGAACCCGACCGTGCCGCGGAAATTACGTCAATGATTGTCGACCGCGGGTATCCACAAGCCCGCATCATTGGTCGCGCCGATACGGGAGGGCCATCAATTACGATCAGCTTGTGACCGCGTCCGGTAACGCGGGCCCGGCATCACCACCGGAAGAGCCGCCGTGTGCACATGATCGTCCCACAATGCTGTCAGCTTACTGTCAAGCTGCGTCACGGTGATCGAACAACCCGCCATTTCGAGCGAGGTGACGTACGAGCCGACAAGTGAGCGGCTCGACGGCGAGCCCGCGCTTTTCCAGGATGCGTCGCGCCGCGTTGTACATCAAATAAAGCTCGAGCGCCGGCGTGCCGCCGTATCCATTGACGAAAAGCAATACGTCGCCCGAAGATGGACTGTTCGAAATCGGTAACGATCGCACCAACCATCTCGTCGGCAATAGCATCTGCTGCCGCCATTTTGACCCGCCGGCGGCCCGGCTCGCCGTGAATACCCACTCCCATTTCCATCTCATCGGCGCCAAGCACAAACGTGGGCGTCCCTGCCGCCGGCACGGTGCAGCTCGTCAATGCGACACCGAGTGAACGCGTCTTGGCGTTAACCTCGGCGCCGAGTTCCGCACACGATTTGAGGTCCATCCCTTTCTCCGCGGCGGCGCCAACAATTTTCTCGACGACCAGCGTACCGGCCACCCCGCGGCGACCGGTGCTGATAGGTTGATTTCTCGACCGCCACGTCGTCATTGGTCACTATGGTGGCCGCCGGCCCTGCAAAAACTTCCGCTGCCATCTCGAAATTCATGCAATCGCCGGCATAATTCTTGACGATGAACAGAACACCGGCGCTGCCGCCGACAGCCGTCGCCGCCTCGACAATCTGATCGGGCGTCGGCGACGTGAAAATTTGTCCCGGGCATGCGGCATCGAGCATTCCGACGCCGACCAGCCCGGCGTGCAGCGGCTCGTGACCGCTGCCACCGCCGGAGATCAGAGCCACTTTGTTCACGTTCGGAGAGCGACGCCGCACGAATTTGCGTTCCGGTCCGAGCGCAACGATGTCGGCGTGCGCGGCTGCGAACCCATCGAGGCTCTCCGCCAACATCGTGTCGACGTTGTTAAGAAATTTCTTCACGCGTTCCTCCCGGCGGAGCAAAGTGACGGCGGCTATTTCTCATCTTGCAGGATGGCCGCCAAACGGCGGGCAAACTCCTGCATCAATGCGTCGACCTGACCGTTCCGCTTGCTGTTGCCGAGATCCGGCAGATGCAGTGTTATTGCCCGCTCGCGCGGAATTTCGGCCAGCCGGGCAACGCGACGCGGATGCGCGCGGGCATAGGCTTGCAGGAACGCAGCCTTAGCGTGCGGCGGGAAATGACAAAGGTCGAAGATCTTGTTGAGATGCTGGATTGGAATCGGGACTGGGTACGCCGGATTGGAAATTTGGCTGACAAAGCTCCGATTTTTCCCCATCGCGTGCGCCAAACGGATGCGCATGCCGGATGGCCTTGAGTCCAAGACCTCTTTGAATATGCGCTTGTATTCCGCGACGGCGGTGAGTTCACCGGCCTCATCGACGGCCGCGTCAGTCACGCGCGCCCCCGCGCTGCTCAGCCCGTCAATGGCCTGCTTGATCTGTGGCGAGCGCCGACGGATTGACCGAAAATTCGCGCAAACCGCATGACAGAAGTGCGGGTATGCAGCGCGGATCGCCGGCCATATCACCGCATAGACTGACGCCGACTCCCGCGCGCTTGCCGTATTCAACGGTTCGCCCGACAAGTTCAAGAACTGCCGGATGCATTGGATCGGCCAACCCGGCAAGCGATCCATTCGACCGATCACAAGCGGTGACGTATTGCGCAAGATCGTTCGAGCCGATGGAAAAGAACGACGCTTTGAATCGCTCGATCGTTAAAGCCGCCGCCGGGACCTCGACCATGATGCCGATTGGCGGAAGCGTCGCGGGAATGCCGTCCGATTTCAGCTTATCCGCCTCCTCGGCAAACAAGGATCGCGCTGCCTCCAACTCTTCCGGCATCGTCACCATCGGAAACATGACTTTCAGGTTTCCGCGGACCGCCGCCCGCGGCAAGAGCCCGCAATTGAATGCCGAAGATATCGGGACGCTTCAAGCAAAGTCGGAGACCGCGAACCCCGAGGAACGGGTTGGCTTCATCATCTTCGGTAAATCCCGGAACAGGTTTGTCACCGCCGGCGTCGAAAGTCCGTATCGTCACCGGACGGTCGCCAGCCCAACGAAGCACGTTGTCATAGGCCAGGTATTGCGTCTCCTCGTCCGGCAATCCTGCTTGCCCGGTGAGCAGAAACTCGGTGCGCATCAGGCCAATGCCATCGGCGTATTGCGCATCCGGGTGATCGAGATCCTCAAGGCGTTGGATATTAATCAGCAGCCCTATTTTTTCGCCGGCCCATGATGGCGCCGGCCGTCGCAAGATCGCCCGCGCAGAATCTCGGTTGTTCCGATGTATCTCCAGCCGCCTGTGGAATGAACCGACCTGCTCGGAGGTCGGGTCGAGTTCGAGCGTCGCGCCCTCGCCATCCAGAAGTGCGGTCTCGGCGTCAGCGGATATCGAGCCGAGTTGCACGACCATCGGAATGCCTTGGGCGCGGGCGAGCATGGCGACGTGGCTTGTTGGACTGCCGCGAAGGAGCGCGAGCCCCCCGCCGCCGGACCAGTTGACCTCCAGAAATTGCGACGGCGGCAGATCTTCGGCGCAGACTACAGCACCGCTGGGAATTTCTAAGACCTTGCCTTCGCTCCCACCAAGTGTCCGTAGGACCCGATCGCGGAGGTCCGCGAGATCGGACGAGCGCGCCTGCAGATGCTCGTCCGGCGCAGAATTATATTCCGCAATCTGTTCATCGAGCACCGCCTTCCAGGCCGCATCCGCCGGCGTTCCACCGAGAATGGCCGCAAAGATCGGATTGAGGAACTCATCATCGTCGAGGAGAGCCACCTGAAATTCGAGAATTTGTGCCGCTTCGCCGCCGGAGGTGTGTGCCAGAGTCGTTATCTGCTGACTGGCCGAAAGAACCGCCGCGCGGAGTGCGCCTTCCTCACCGGTCGGGCGCACCGACCGCGCGCACCCCAGTTCGGCGCCGGATCGACACGCACAAAAGGCCCGTGAGCAAAACCGATCGAGGCGGTTCTTCCGTTGTACGCCCGTGCTCCAATGTCGGCTCGCATGTTCACTGATCGGTATCCGGAAAATCGGCGCTGACAAGCGCTACCAAGGCCGCCACCGCGGCTTCTGCGTCTTCTCCCGACGCCTTGATCTCGATGATGCTGTCGCGCGCGGCGCGCAGCGTCATAATCTTGCTGACGCTCTTGGCGTTGATCCATTCCGCGGCGGCCGACGCACGGATCGAAATCTGGGCCTGAAATTTCTTGGCGAGCTTGGTCAGCTTCACCGCAGGGCGCGCATGCATCCCCGCAGCGTGAATCAGACGTACGCTGCCGGAGATGACATCGCCATTCGCCTTACGGGTTTCCAACATCATTCCATTCCTCTTTGTCGACCAGTCCTCGCTGTCAACTGGCTGACAGCTCCTCCGCCACGGCCCTCACCTCATCGAGCGAACTGCCGCCGGCGGCCTCGGTTGCCGCCATGACGGCTCCCTCGACGATCGGCGCATTGCACACGACGACCAAATTCCGCCGATCCGGTTGCAACATCTCGACGGCCATCTCGCTGTTGGTCTCGGCGCCACCGAGATCGACCAGGATGGCGACGCCTTTCGGCGACCATGCATTATTGATGGCGTCGATGATTAAGGAGACGTTCGTGCCAAGGCCGCCATCGGGATTTCCCCCGCAGAACGCCACCCTGACCTCGCTACCGACCATCTGGCGAACCATGTCGGCGGTGCCTTTGGCGATGTCCTGGGAATGCGAAACAATGACGATCCCTACGGTGTCGTTCACTGTCGCGCCTCCAAAGTGTTGCAAACGGCATGGAGGAGGACGCAGCTTGATCGCGCGCCGGGATCGACGTGCCCGACACTTCTTGCACCGAGAAACGCCGCTCGCCCCTTGGTGGCCTGCATTGGCACCGTTCGCTCGACCGCCTCACTCGCAGTCGCGCGAACGCGATCAAGCAAATCAGGATTTCCGGCTGCAGTCTTCAATGTCTCCAGCACCGGGAACAGAACGTCGAGCATGGTTTTCTCGCCGGCCCGGGAACGGCCCCGCGCGCTCACAGCGCCCACCGCGCAGGCAAAAACTTCCGCTACGTCATCGGGAAGACTGCGCTTTTGCGACAATGCATCGCCGGCGGCCATGAAAAAGGTGCCATAGAGCGGCCCCGAGGCGCCGCCGACGGTCATCACCAGTGTCTTGCCAATGGTTTTGAGCGCCTCGTCGAGTGGTTGCGCGCCGATGGCGTCAAGCTTACCCAACACGGCTTCGAACCCGCGCCTCATGTTGGCTCCGTGATCGCCGTCGCCGATGGCCTGGTCGAGCGCGGTCAGTTCGGCGGCGCAGGCGATCACCTGCTCGGCCGCGGCTTTCACTAGGGACTTGAGTGTTTCTGGCTGCACCGACATCTGGCTCATCCTCAATGAACGGTAGCCGCGATGCGGCGCCCGGCCGCATCGAAGTAAAGCGGGTCGATAAGTTCGAGATTCG
Source organism: uncultured Alphaproteobacteria bacterium (assembly GCA_963727325.1). Classification (GTDB taxonomy): domain Bacteria; phylum Pseudomonadota; class Alphaproteobacteria; order Rhizobiales; family Xanthobacteraceae; genus BOG-931. The sequence goes on along the minus strand of CAVSFV010000010.1, from coordinate 78,528 downwards.
ACGTCCTGCCCGGCTTTGAGCGGACGATGCGGGTCCGCAAGCGTCACCAACATCTGGCCGCGGAATTCGATGTGAACATGATTCTGGTCGCCGAGGTGCTCGATCCTATGTACCCGGCCGACAATCTCCGCCGCCGTTCGCCGCCGCGATCTGAAGATGCTCGGTGCGAATGCCAATCGGACTCGGTGCCCGCAGGCATGGCGACCCCGGGAATAAGGAGCGCAGGAAGAAAATTGATTTGCGGCGTGCCCAGCCGGCTGGCGACGTAACGGTCACTTGGATTTTCATATATTTCGCGTGGTGTTCCGAGCTGAAGAAGTTCGCCGTCCCTGATCACTCCGATACGAGAGGCCATCGTCATGGCCTCCACCTGATCGTGGGTCACGTAAAGGATCGTCGCGCCCAACTCGACCTGAATTCGTTTCAGCTCCAAACGCAGTTCGGCACGCAATTTCGCGTCCAGCGAAGACAACGGCTCGTCCATAAGATAGATTGAAGGATCGCGCACCAGTGCACGGCCGATCGCCACCCGCTGCATTTCACCGCCGGACAGGCGTGTCGCCCGGTTACCAAGCTTTGCAGCAATATGCAGAAGTTCAGCCGTTTGTTGAACGCGTTTGCGGATCGCTTCTTCGGGAACGCGGCGTGCCGGTGAGCGCAGCGGAAACGCGAGATTGTCGTAAACCGTGAGGTGCGGATAAAGTGAATATTGCTGAAAGACGAATGCGATATCGCGCGTACCGGGCGGATCGCGCGTGACGTCACGGCCGTTGATTGACACTGTACCTGCGTCTGGACGCTCGAGACCTGTAATCAGCCGGAGCGTCGTGGTCTTACCGGCCCCGCTCGGCCCCAGCAGCACAACAAACTCACCGTCATTGATCGCAAGTGAGAGGTCGCGGACCGCATCAATGCGCCCGAAGCGCTTGCTGACATCCCGCAGAGTGACACTAGCCATGGCCGGCGCCCCCATAGCTTGCGGTCTGGATCGCCGAGCCGCTTTGCACGTCGAACAAAGCCAATAAGTCGGATCGGAAGGCGAGGCCCACGGTCTCACCCACCCTTACGGACGTGCTCGACGGCAGCCGCGCCTTGACTTGCCCCTGCTCGGTATCAACGGTGACGATCTGCGTCGTGCCAAGATACTCAGCGCCGAAAACGCGGCCGCGGATAGGAGCAGCGTCCGAGAACCAGACATGCTCCGGACGCACGCCCAGCACGAGTGGACTTGAGGTCCGCGCTTCTCGAATCTCAGGCACCGCAACGCTGGCATCGCCGAGCATGATCGAGCGGGCCCCCGTTTGCAGACTGCCCTTGAAGTGGAGGAAGTTCATTGGTGGCGAACCGATAAAGTCGGCGACGAACATGCTGGCGGGCCGATCGTAAATCTCCTGCGGCGATCCGATCTGCTCGATCCTGCCGGTATTCATCACCACGATGCGGTCGGCCATCGACATCGCTTCATGCTGATCGTGCGTGACGTAGACGGTCGTGGCCGAGATACGCTCGTGCAAATCGCGCAACTCGCCGCACATGAGCTGGCGAAACTCGGCATCAAGCGCTCCCAGCGGCTCGTCCATCAGGAACGCCTTTGGGCGCCGCACCATCGCGCGCCCCAGCGCAACACGTTGCCGGTCGCCGCCGGATAGTTTCGACGTCCTGCTCGGTAGCAGGTGCTCAATGCGGAGAAGCCGCGCAGTTTCCAAGATCCGCTCACGCGCCTCGCGAGGCGACATGCCCTGGCATTTGAGCGGAAAGCCGATGTTTTGCTCAACGTTCATATGCGGATAGAGAGCAAATAGTTGAAATACGAAAGCGATGTCGCGCTCTGCGGCACGGCGGAAGGTGACGTCCTCGCCGTCAAGCAATATGCGCCCATCCGTCGGCAACTCGAGACCAGCGATCATCCGAAGCGTCGTCGTCTTGCCGCAACCTGAAGGTCCGAGCAACGCAAAGAAAGTCCCGTCTTCAATTGTGAAATTCGAATCCCTAACCGCCGTAAACTGGTCGAACGACTTGCGCAGACCTTCCACCCGAATTTGTGCCATGTGCGCCCCGCCCTATTCCGGAAAGTGGCTCACCGCGACATATCCGAACGTGCCGGCCAGAATGGTCACGAATGAATAGCCGTAAAGATCGATCGACCAGGGCTGCACCAGCATGAAAATGCCGGCGGCGATGAGCGACATTGCCGCGTTTTCCCAAGGTCCGCGGCGAAACCAACGAGCAACTACGCGCGCGCCGGTGATTGTGCCGTCGCTCATTTCCGCACCGCCCCGAAGGTGATGCCACGCAACAAGTGACGACGAAGCAGGATCGTGAAGAGAACGATGGGGATGACGAACAGCGTGGTGGCGGCTGCGACCGCGGGCCAATCCTGACCGCCCTCACCAATAATGAACGGAATGAAGGGCGGCATGGTCTGCGCATCGCCGCTGGTGAGGAGAACGGCGAAGGCATATTCGTTCCAAGAGAAGATCAGACAGAAGATCGCCGTCGCGGCGATGCCGGTCACTGCTTGTGGCAACACGACTTTCCGCAACGCCTGCAGCCTCGTGTAGCCGTCAACCAGCGCCGCTTCCTCATATTCACGCGGAATCTCGTCGATAAATCCCTTGAGCAGCCACACCGCAAGCGAAACATTGACCGCGGTGTAGAGGAGAATCATGCCGGTCCAGGTATCGGTGAGATTGAGCTGCCGATACATCAGATAAATCGGAATGGCGACGGCTACCGGCGGCATCATTCGCGTTGACAGAATGAAGAACAGCAGATCGTCGGCCAGCGGAATGCGAAACCGCGAAAAGGCGTAAGCGGCAAGTGTGCCCAACGCAACCGCAAGAAAGGTCGACCCAAAGCCAATGACCAGCGAATTGATGAAGCGCGGCACTACTTTGGAGGGACCGGCAATCACCATGTCGTGCTTGCGCACAAGCTTGTCGTACCAGGTGGTCGCCGACGGCAGATGAGCGATGAAATCCGGCGTTTGCCGCGTGCGCACAGTGAACAGATTGACGTATCCCTCGAGCGTCGGCTCGAAGATCACCTTTGGCGGGTAGGCGATTGCATCGCTCTGCGATTTAAACGCCGTCGCCGCAATCCACAACAACGGCAAAATCGCGACGATGGCGTAGAGAATGACGATCGCGCCGGCGAAAGTCTTCACCCGGGGCGAAGCCTCGACGATGGAGTGCGCGGTGGATTTTGCAATGGCGCTCATCGCTGCTTCACCCGATTGAGCGCCTTGACGTAGATGTTCGCCGCACCAAAGACGGTGACGAAGAGAATGATGGCGAGCGCCGACGAATAGCCGGTACGCCATTTCTCAAAGGCGGCGCGTTTCAACGTGATCGAGACCAGTTCAGTCGTGGAGCCGGGGCCACCCGAAGTGAGGAGATTGACCATATCAAACATTTTGAAATTCTCGATAGCGCGAAACAGAACCGCCAACATCAAAAACGGCATCGCCATCGGCAGCGTGATCGACCAGAACTGGCGCCACGCAGAGGCGCGGTCGACTTCGGCAGCCTCGTAGATGTAGTCCGGAATCGAACGCAGCCCGGCGAGACAGATCAGCATGACGTACGGCGCCCACATCCAGGTGTCGACAAGCACAATCGTCCACGGCGCCAGCGCGACCTCGCCGGTCATGCTGAACGAGCTCGGCGGAATGCCCGTCAACAAGCTGATCAAATAGTTGAAGGGGCCGATCTGAGGCTGAAGCAGTAGCGTCCAGAAATTGCCGACCACGGCCGGCGACAACATCATCGGCAACAGGATGATCGTGGTCCAGAAACTGTGCGAGCGGAATTGACGGTTGATCAACAGCGCAAGGCCGAACCCGATTACGACCTGTAATACGACGGTCGAAATTACAAATTGAGCCGTCGTTTGCAGCCGAAGCCACATGTCCTCGTCGGTCAGAATATCGGAGTAATTGTCGACGCCGACAAACCGCAACGGGAGATAAGACATACTCAAATTGAGGCTGGTGAAGGACAGTCGGATCATCCAGATCAACGGAAAAATGTTGATCGCGAGAAGAAGCGCAATTGTCGGCGTGACGAACAGCCACGCAATGCTGCGATCGGACAAACCCCGGACACGCTTGGCGACGTGAAAGCTTGTCTGCGCGCCAACGCGATCAACAGAGGGGTCGGAACTGATGATTGCAGTCATAGCGTGCTGTTGGACACTGCTGCACGGACGGGTCTCCCCGGACCATAGCCCGGGGAGACTTTGTTCGGAACGTCGATCTAGCAAGGCGCGGGACTATTCGGCAGCAACCATTTTGCCTTGCTCCTTAAAGACCTTGGTCCAATCCTTGACCAGTGAATCGAGAGCTTGCTGGGCCGTGCCTTTGTCGGCGACGACGTAGTCATGCACCCGCTTCTGCATGTCGAGCAGAAGCTGAGCGTAAGACGGTTCTGCCCAGAAATCCTTCACGATCGCCATCGACTCCAGGAATTGCGGAGCGAACGGCGCGCTTTTGGGGAAACCGGGCGCATCAACGACGGCCTTCAGCGCCGAATAACCACCGATTTCCCACCACTTCTGCTGGACTTTCGGTTGGGCAAACCACTTGATGTACTTAAGGGCATCGTCCTGATGGTCAGAGGTGGCCACCACCGAGATGCCCTGACCGCCCAGTTGCGTGAAGTGGCCGTTCGGACCGGCTGGATTGACGAAGAAGCCGATCTTGTCGCCGCCGACATTGGGATCCTTGTAGAGGCCGGGGAAGAAGGCGAACCAGTTCATCTGCATCGCCACCTGGCCCGATTTGAACGCATCCAGGCCTTCCTGCATGTAGGCGTTGGTCATGCCCGGAGCGGTGCAGCACTTATAGAGCGATTTGTAGAATTCGAGGCCTTTGACCGCGTCGGGCGAGTTGACGAAGCCGGCCATCTGATAAGGCTTCTTGGGATTGTCGTACTCAAAGCCGTAGTTATACAGAACGTTGGTGACGCCCATGGTGATGCCTTCCGAGCCACGCTCGGTGAAAATGTAAGCGCCATAGACCTTTTTGCCGTCGATCTCGCGGCCCTGGAAGAATTCGGCAATCTGCTTGAGTTCCTCATAGGTCTTCGGCGGCGCGAGGTCGCGTCCATACTTTTTCTTGAACTCAGCCTGAATCTCCGGCCGTGAAAACCAGTCCTTACGATATGTCCAGCCAACGGCATCGGCCATGGCAGGGAGCGCCCAGTAGTTCGGCGAGTTTTTGGGCCACTCCGAATAGCCGAGCACGGTCGCCGGGACGAAGTCGGCCATGGTGATGTGCTCTTTGGCGAAGAAGTCGTTCAGCTTGACGTACCAATGATTTTCCGCCGCGCCGCCGATCCATTGGCTGTCGCCGATGATCAGGTCGCACAGTTTGCCGTGCGAATTAAGTTCGTTGAGGAAACGGTCCGCATAGCTCGTCCACGGAACGAACTCATATTTCATTTCGATGCCGGACTCTTTGGTAAAATCCTTGCCCAGTTCGACCAGTGCATTCGCCGGGTCCCACGCAGCCCAGCACAAAGTCAGTTGCTTGCTTTGAGCAGAGGCCGGCTGACTGGTTAGACCGCTTAAAGCCACGCCGGCGAAGAGGGCAAGCGCCCCGCCTACCCACTTTGACCATCGCGCAGTATCGGATTTTCGCATGTGCTTTCCTCCCTTGAACGATCGTTCCCGGAGCGCCATCGGCCGGAGACGATGCAGGCATCGAAGCCCAAGCGGGCTAAAGGCATTTGTTCAAGGATGGGATGCGGTCGGGCACTTCAGGCCGCCGAACCTTCTCCTTGCCATTGCCTCCAGGCGCGATGTTCAGTTTTGCTTATTACTAAACACGATACGAATTTTTGGCGTCCCGTCAAGAGACGCGTTTTGAGCGGGCTGCGCAAGCAGTCCGCCTAACTGCCGCAGAACGTCTATACCTTTGCGAAACCTCGTTTTTCCCGGTTTTATTGACTTAAAGCGACGATTCCAAAGGCATCAAGGCTAACGCCCGCAATGATTATCATCCACCCCTGAAGAACGACTGGCGTGTGGCGGCGGCTGATAGAGCCCATTTAGGTCAGGTTTACTAACCTAAAAACTAAACTCCATCTTCCTCGCGCGCTCCTTTGCCGGCTGCGGGCGATGAAGCCAAAGTCGTTCCTCAATCGATCACAAGCTCTCCCGGACTGAAGAACTTTTGGCTCAGCCATCTGACGATCGCCGCTTCCAGCGGAAAGTGAGCACTATTGCGGTTCGACCGGAATGTGCGCTTCAATCGCGGTGAACCGGGGCATCAATCCGATGGAGGTAAACATGGCCCAGTTGCGAAGGCGCGAAATGATATTCGGTGTTGCCGGCGTGGCACTGGCGCAGGTGATATTCGGACGAGCCGGCGCGGTGTTCGCCGCAGAGAAGATCAAACCCGGCCCGTCAAGTGCGCTGATCGTTGTCGACGTGCAGAATTGTTTCCTGCCTGGCGGCAGTCTGGCGGTCAAAGACGGCGATCAGGTAATCCCGGTCATCAACCGCATCGCCAAGAGTTTCGAAAACGTGGTGATGACGCAGGATTGGCACACCGCACATCACGTTTCGTTCGCATCCAGCCACGAAGGCAAGAAACCCTTCGAAATGATCAAGCTCGCCTATGGCAATCAGGTGCTGTGGCCGGATCATTGCGTTCAGGGCACCGAAGGTGCGGCAATTGCCAAGGATATCAATATTCCGCAGGCCGAACTGATCATTCGCAAAGGCTTCCACAACGATGTCGACAGCTACTCGGCTTTCCTGGAAGCAGACAAAGAAACTCGCACCGGTTTGGCGGGCTACCTCAAGGAGCGCAAGATCGACACGGTCTTTGTTACTGGTCTCGCTACCGATTTTTGCGTCGCCTGGACCGCGATCGACGCGCGCAACGCGGGCCTCAACGTTTACGTCGTGGACGACGCCTGTCGCGGCATCGACATCAATGGATCGGTAGCAGCGGCGTGGAAGGACATGACGGCGGCTGGTGTCAAAAAGATCGAGTCGACCGACATCGCCTGAGCCTCTTGCTCTACCGCCGGCCTTATGCTCGATCCCGTACACGCGGGATCGCGTCGTTTATTCTTAGTGCCGATGTAAGCCCGAACGGCCCCTGGCGCGAGCTTCCAGCAGCTTCAAGATTTGGAGATTTTAAGACATGGCGCACGAGGAAACGGCGACCACTAGCCCGAGCAAACTGGTCGTCAAGAACGTGGGCCTTATGCTAAGTGGAGATCTCAGCAGGCCGATCCTCGACGCTGATGCCGTCGTGGCGGTCGACGGCCGCATCACTGCGTTCGGCCGCGCCGCCGACCTCGATCTGGCCGGCGCCACCACCACAATCGATGCAAATGGCACGACGTTGACACCGGGTCTCATCGACAGCCACGTTCATCCTGTGGCCGGCGATTGGACGCCGCGCCAAAACCAGTTGGGCTGGATCGATTCCTGCTTGCACGGCGGCATCACGACGATGATCTCCGCCGGCGAGGTTCACACGCCCGGCCGCCCGCGCGACATCGTTGGCCTCAAGGCGATGGCAATCACCGCGCAGCGCTGCTTTTCGAACTTCCGCGTCAGCGGCGTGAAGGTCCACGCCGGCGCGCCAGTTATCGAGCCCGGCATGGAGGAAAAAGACTTTGCGGAGCTTGCCGATTCCGGCATCCGCTATCTCGGCGAGGTCGGACTTGGCGGCGTGAAGGATGGCCCAACCGCGCGCAAGATGGTCGCCTGGGCGCGCAAATATGGCATCAACAGTACCATCCACACCGGCGGCCCTTCCATTCCAGGCTCCGGTCTCATTGATAAGGACGTCGTATTGGAGGCCGACACCGACGTGATCGGTCACCTCAACGGCGGCCATACGGCACTGCCGGACGATCAGATTCGATGCCTGTGCGAGCAGTGCAAGCGGGGTTTGGAGCTGGTGCACAATGGCAACGAACGCGCTGCACTTGTGACGTTACGGGCGGCGAAGGAATTGAACCAACTCGACCGTATAATCCTCGGCACCGATGCCCCGGCCGGCTCCGGCGTGCAACCGCTCGGCATTCTGCGGATGATCTCCATGCTCGCCTCGCTCGGCGAAATTTCAGCCGAGACAGCATTCTGCTTTGCGACCGGCAACACCGCCAAACTGCGCGCGCTCGACTGCGGCCTCATCGAAGTCGGACGCGCCGCGGATTTCGTCTTCCTCGACCGCGCCCAACATTCTGCCGGCAAGACACTGCTGGACAGCGTCCAACTCGGCGATCTTCCCGGTGTCGGCATGACCGTGATTGACGGCGTCGTGCGCTCACACCGCAGCCGCAATACGCCGCCGGCTACAAAGGTGCCCTCTGTCGTCGCTGGATAACGCCGGCCGCAATGAAGCGTTGCCGACTAATTAGGTCATTTTGGACAGCAGAGATAAAAGCTCCGCCCGTTCGTCCGGGCTTAACGGCGCCAGTGTCTTTGTGGTGATGTCCTTAGCGATTGACTTCGCTCGCTCATAGACAGCGTCACCTTGTCCGGTAAGCTCGACAAGAAGGCGGCGGCCATCGGCCGGATCGGGTTTGGTACTGGTGAAGCCGCGCCTGGTCAGTCGATCGATCACACCCTTGATCGTTGCGCCGTCCATCGCCGTCAACCGCCCGAGCAGATTCTGAGAAGACGGTCCGATCTCCTTCAACTTGGCGATCGCCGCCCATTGCGTCGTCGTCAATTCCTCAATCATCAGTGATGCAAAAATCGTCGTGTGGCGTTGCTGCGCCAAACGGAGCATGAAGCCCACCTGTCGATCGAGAGCGTAATCGTCGCTATCGCGAACTTCGACGGTCGCTTTTCGCGTGCTCATTGTCGATTCCCGGCAGGCATGGCTGATGCATCAACCCCCAGGCCGGTAACGTCGTTCGCGAACATGCGGATCCGCCCCGTGCTCGGCGAGAGTTGGCCGTCGATCCTGTTGAAGCAGGTGCTCTTGCCCGCTCCGTTGGGGCCAATCAGCGCGAGCATCTCTCCGGCCTGCAGAGAGAAACTGACGCCCTTCACCGCCTGAAAGCCGGAGTATGACTTTTCCAGATCTTCGACAGTCAGGATGCTCATGCTTTCGCGTCCGCAACGCGCCTGATCCGCAAAGTGGCGAACGCACCAAGCACGCCTTGGGGAAACAGCGAAACCAGAACGATGATCAACGACCCAAGCACGAGCTTCGAATAGTCGGTCTGGCTGATCACCCATATAGAAAGCGATTTATAGATCGCGGCGCCCACGATGCCGCCCGAAACCGTACCAACGCCGCCGAGCAGGACCATGGCCAGCCCGTCGATCGACAACGGAATGCCGAGATCATCGGGAAATACGCTGCCCTTGAGAAAAGCATAAAGCGCGCCGGCAAGGGCGGCGAAGGCGCCGGCAAGAACGAAGGCAATCCACTGGATCCGATGCCGCGACAACCCGATCGCTTCGGCGCGCAGTTCACTGTCGCGCAGCGCACGCAGGGCATAGCCGAAGGGGGAAAACAATATCACGCGTAGCAGCGCAACACCGATCGCGACCAGCACAATTGTCAGCCAATAAAAATGCGAGGCCGTGGCCGCCCAGGCGCTTGGCCAGACTCCAATCAGTCCATTGTCGCCGCCTGTCACGTCGGTCCACTGGAATACGACCGACCACACGATTTGGGCAAACGCCAGCGTCAGCATGGCGAAATAGACGCCCGACAGACGTACACAAAACCAGCCGAACACCAAAGCCCCGAAAGCGCCAAGGAGTGGCCCGGTCACGAGCCCGGCCGCCATCGGCAAGTTGAATTGCTTCAACGCAAGTGCCGCCCCGTAAGCGCCCAGGCCGAAATAGGCGGCGTGACCGAACGAGACGAGGCCACCTGCGCCGACAAGCAAATGCAGACTTGCCGCGAACAATACGAAAATAAGAACTTCGCTGGCGACGGCGAGAGAGTAGTCGCCGGCAACCAGCGGCAACAGCGCCGCGACCGCGATCGCGATCACAACGAAAAGCCGCTCGCGTGATCGAAGCGGTCGCCAACGGATGACTTGGAGGCCACTGGCCGCGCGCGTCGCCGCTTCGGCGCGGCCAAGCAAGCCCCAGGGCCGCACAACAAGAACCAGTGCCATGACCAAGAACACCAGAACGAGCGATATTTTCGGAAACACCAAGATGCCAAAGGCGTTCAGCTCCGAAACGATGATCGCCGCGAGAAACGTACCGAAGACATTCCCGAGCCCACCGATCACGACCACCACCAGTACTTCGGTGATGATCTGCAGATCCATGGTGTGACTCACTGCCTCGCGCGGCAATTCGAGGGCGCCGCCAAATGCGGCCAGGAAAATTCCGAGTGCAAAGACGCTGGTGAACAACCAACGCTGATTGACGCCAAGCGCCGCGACCATTTCGCGGTCCTGGGTCGCGGCACGCACCAGGACGCCCCAGCGGGTACGGCGCAGTAACAGAAGAACAACAATGAGAGTTAACGGGCCTAGCGCAATCAGCAGTAAATCGTATGTTGGGAAGAGATGACCAAACAGGTTCACCGCGCCCTTGAAGCCGGGTGCACGGCGTCCCAAAAGATCGCTCGGACCCCAAATCATCACCACAAGATCTTCGACAACGAGTGTGACGCCGAAGGTGAGGAGTAGCTGGAGGAGTTCATGCGCCGCATAAACACGGCGAAGCAGCGTCACTTCGACGAGGGCGCCAAGACCCGCCACGATCAGAGACGCTAAAACAATTCCGCCCCAAAAACCGAAATCGCTGGAGAAGCGCTCGGTCAGAGTAAAGGCCATGTAGGCGCCAAGCATATAGAAAGCGCCGTGAGAAAAATTGACGATGCGGGTTACGCCGAAGATGATCGACAAACCGCAGGCGGCAAGAAACAGCGAAGAAGCGCTCGCCAGGCCGGTGACAAAGACGTTAAAGAGAAATGCCACCGGCCTGATCCTGGAGTGAGCCGATAATTCCCAGATATCGCTCCAGTCCGGTCAATCCTGCGGGCGTAACGATTTAACTTCGCTTTCTGGCGGAAGGTATTTCGCGCCGTCGCGATAGGCGACGTCTACCATGACGCCTTTGCCGTCTTTCATCGCTGTCTTGCCAATGAAGGCTCCCAGCGTGGATTGATGATCCGCCTTACGGAACGTCACCTTCCCGAAAGGCGTGTCGACGAAGATTCCTTCGGCAGCATCAACCAGTTTCTCAGAATCCGTCGATTTAGCCTTGGCGAGAATGGCTGCCGCGGCTTTGAGCGTCGAATATCCTACCACCGAGCCGAGCCGCGGATAATCGTTGTACTTCGCTTGATATGCTTTGAGGAAAGCGGCGTGCTCAGGAATGGTCACAGCATTCCAGGGATAGCCGGTCACGATCCATCCCGCCGGCGTCTCATCCTTGAGCGGATCAAGATACTCGGGTTCGCCGGTCAAGAAACTCACGACTGACCGGCCCTTGAACAAACCGCGAGTATTGCCTTCCCGCACCAGTTTGACCAGGTCGGCACCGAAAGTGACGTTGAGGATAGCATCCGGCTCGGTTCTGGCGATTGCCTCAACCACGGCTCCGGCGTCGATCTTGCCTTGCGGCGGCCATTGCTCGCCGACCCATTCGATGTCGGGTCGTTTCGCCGAAAGTATCTTCTTGAAAACTGCGACTGCCGATTGTCCGTATTCGTAGTTAGGCGCAATCGTAGCCCACTTCTTGGCCGGCAGCTTGGCTGCTTCCTCGGCGAGCATCGCCGCCTGTTCGTAATTGGCCGGACGTAGGCGGAACGTGTAGCGATTGCCTTTGGACCATGTAATCGCGTCGGTCAAAGGTTCGGCGGCGAGAAACAAGACTTTTTTCTGCTTCGCGAAATCGGAGACGGCAAGCCCAATGTTCGAGAAGAATGTCCCGGCCAGCATCACAACGCCGTCCTTTGATACAAGCTCGTTCGCCGCGGTTACCGCATCGGCCGGCTTGCCGCCGTCGTCCTTCGAAATGACCTCCAGCTTCCTGCCGTTAACGCCACCAGCCGCATTGATTTCTTCGAGTGCAAGTTGCCAGCCTTTTCGGTAGGGCTCCGTGAATGCCGGCAGGCCCGAGTAGGAATTGATCTCACCGATTTTGATCGTTTCTTGCGCCGCCGCGGGAACGCCCGCGCTTCCAAGCCCCGCAAGCACCACCAAGCTCGCAAACAGTGCCGATACAGCCTTCATGATCGTTGCTCCTGCCAGAAGTTCATCAGCGGTTCCGCCGTGCCTTGCCGCTATCGAAGCCCGTCGATGCCCTTGATCTCGTCCTTTTTCAGACCGCCTACCCGAGGCAGCGGCCTGCCGGAATCCGTGACTGCGACCGCAACCACGATCTCGTTGGCACGTGGCGCGTCCGCGACACGCACCTCCATGCCATCAAAATGACTGCGGACGAAAGCCGCGTCCTTGTGGCCAAGTGGCACATCGAGCGTGACACCTGGCCCACCCCGCTTTTTCGACGAAGGGATCAGCGCCGCACCTTTGCCCAGAACTTTGCGCACCGGCGCACCTAGTTTGGGGTGCAAAATCGCCGCCGCGTGTTCAAGCTCGCCGTTTTCGCCGACTACTGCCGCCTTGCCGTAGCTTTCCGCCCGCGGCCCCTCAATGCCGAGCGCCGAAATGGCACGCTTGGCCAAGAGGTCGCCAAGTTCCTCGCCGATATCAATGAGTTCGGAAAGGTCTTCAACGTAGCGGCCCGCAAAAGGATTCTCGATCACTGCAACTGCGGCGGCGCGACGGGTCGGGGGCTCGACGGCTTGCCCCATCTCAAGTCGGGTCTCCTCGACGAAGGTGAGAAGCTTGCGGACTTTAGCTTTCATCTAAGACTTTCCAGTCCATTCATCCTCGACGCCGGGAAGTGACCATCACCGGTGTACCAGCTAAACTCCGGGATGCCTTCGCGAGCCGCATCGCGGACGCCCTTTACAGTAGCATCAATGTTCCGACAGCCATCCAGACCGCAAAGCAGTGTGTAGCCGCGAAGTTGCAGCGCTGCGGCCTCCAAGGCGCCCGCGCGGCACAGACGCTTGGCTTCTTGGAGTCCGGCGTTTAATGCCTCGGTGATTTCTTGCGGTGTCAGCCGGCCGACATCTGAGGTCACCAGCCGTTCACCGAGATCGCACTGTGGATCGCGCGAGTTTGCCGGGACCCGGCTAATCGCTGGATGATCCGGAAGATCCACCGCGTTGGCGATCAGTGTAGCTGCCGCATCGGCTACTGCCGCCGAACGCGCGAGCACCGTCACTGCGTCCGCTATTCCCAACGAAAAACTGCGGCCGCGCCAGCCGGAGGTAGCCACGCCGCGGACGGAATCGCTTCCGGTTATCTTCGCGCTACCAATCAGACACGGCCGATCCGGCCGATCGATCATGCCGATCACGAAGCTTTCTTGCGGAAGAAGATGAAGCGCTATATCGCCGCCATTGTTGACATAGGCGCGGCGCAACGGCACAGCGGCTGTTATTGCGCTCAATACTTCCTCGGCGACCGCACCAGCTACCGCAGCCATCGGCGTAATGAACCGTTCGATGCACAAAGGTGCGACGGCGTCGGTCATGCGCCTGGCTACAACGCCCGCGGGACGTCTGCTTATGGGAGTTGTGCGAGCGCGCAGCAGCGGCAGTTCACTGCAAAGCTCATCGAGGATGGTGGCGAACCGACGCCAGGCAGCGTCATACGCTTTCTCGACATCAGCTCGTTCGCCGAATGCCTCGATAATCAAATCGATCGGACCGTCGTGGAGATGCAGACGTCCGTCGGGCAAGCAGCTTCGCTGCGGCGGTGCTCTCATGTTTCGCTCCGCGCCGGCGCTGAACTTGCACCAAGGGCGGCGGCCGCCTTGGCACGTTGCGCCAGAACCTCGCTCACCGGCCGGACGTGGTCGACATGCCCGCCGAGGGCCGCGTAATCGTCAAGTCGCATCGTGAATTCGATCGGCGCAACGATCGCCGGCGTAGGCACGTAGCCAAAAGCGTTATCTGGAAGCAGCGTAACATCCACCATGAATGTGATCCCGCCGCCAGGCCAGATGACCACCGGCGCACCACCCGCAGTCACGGTGGTCAGCGCCTGGCGCACCGAGCGTGTCAGGCGAACCGGATTTTCCGTGACGCCAGCGCGCAGCGAGCCGCCTGCCCCGCCCATAAACAACACAGAGCACAATGCCGGCTCGCAATTCTCGCGAATGCGCTCCACTGACACGCGCAGATTTTCCGGTAGCGGCGCTTCGACCGGTTTTAAAGAATCATCGAGGCGGTAGAAAGCGTGTTGCTCTCCGGTGGTCGACACCATCAACATCGTCAATCCGGGCCACGCGACTTTCGGATCAAAACCAGCGACGATGTCGAGCGGATCGGAGATGTCGGCGCCACCCCAGCCCGCTCCCGGTTCTGCAACATGGAAATACCGGCCGGGCGTAGAACGGCGACCCTTCATCTTGATACCGGTGTCGACCGCGCCTAGCAGTTTGCCTGCCTGGTGTTCTGACAACACGCCGGTGATGTGATCATCAACGACAACGACCTCATCGACCTTACCGTACCATTGTTTGGCGAACATGCCGATCGCGGCCGAGCCACAACCGACACGCATACGTTCCTCAGTTAGGCCGTTGACGACCGGCGGCTTGCCCGCCTCAACAATCACCTTGGCGCCGCCGTCGACGTTCAGCTCAACAGCTTTTCGATTGCACAGATCGAGCAGCGTCTCGCATGTGATCCGACCTTCCTTCTTTCCGCCGTGAGTGAGATGATTGACGCCACCCAGTGACAGCATCTGCGAGCCGTATTCGCCTGTCGTCACATGGCCAACCGGCTCGCCTTTCACGCGCACAGTTGCGCATTCGGCGCCCAAGTGGCGATCAGTATCGATCTTTATCTTGACGCCGCAGTACGAATAAATGCCTTCGGTGACTATCGTCACCATATCCACGCCCTCGACGCTGGACGAGACAATAAATGGCGCCGGCTTGTAGTCGGGATAGGTCGTACCGGCGCCGACCGCGGTGACAATGGGCGTGGGCGCGTTGACAATATCGCCGCTCCACTCCCGCACCTGGCTCATGAAAGGAACGACCTCGCCACCGTCCTTCACGGTACGTTCGAGCAGCACGTGGGGATCGACCCGCACCAGTTCGCCGCGATGGTTGGCGTAACGGTCGCACGCACCGGTCATGCCCGGGCGGATGTAGCAAAGGACCGGGCAGGCGTCGCAACGGATCTTGTCGTCAGGCTCGGCCATTCATGTCAATCGCGCAGCCCGGCATCATTTGTATACAAATGATCTTGTCCCCGGACGCTGTTGTCAAGCGTCTTTGAAGCGTGCCTTAAGACGGTTCAGAGCGCTTCACAATGGCGAAACCCCGCAACGATGTGATCGGCAGATGCCGGTACACCGATGCGAGGCTCATTAACGTCAAAATCTCGGCCGCGCCTGTGCGCGGCCGAGCACTTTATCAGCGACCAGTTAGTCGTATGACTTCTTGCAGGGCGGATTGTCGCGTCCTGGCGGGACAAACTTGTCGAAGACCGCCTTGGAGAAGCCGAGCCGCTCTTGCACGTTCGGAATGACCTTGACGACCTTGCTGATCAGGTCACCATTGTCGGCCTTGACGACTTCGGTGACGAAATTGGTCCCGATCGCCTGACGGTTCTCGTCGAGAGTGATCTTGCCGTTCGGCGCGTCGAGCTCAATCTTGTTCAGAGCCTGGCGGAATTTCTTGTTGTTGTCCGAAAGATCGCCCTTGACCTGGTCGAGCGCCTTAAACATCGCGTCGGCCGAATTGTAGTAATTGATGGCGAGCAGCGAGGGGCTGGCGAAAGCGTTTTTGAAGTAGCCGGTTTTCGCGTGAGCCTGGTAGGCCTTCACGAACGCCTGCCATTTCGGGCTCGGGTCGTTATCGGCCATGCCGCTTGCGGCAATAGTGCCGATCAATGCTTCTTTGGCCTTGCCTTTCGACGATAACACGGTTTGATCGACCATGATTGAACCGCCGAGCAGATGGGCATGGCCACCGGCCTGCTGATACTGGTTGAGAAAGTTCACGGCGTCGGCGCCACCAAGACCGAGATAAACCGCGTCGACATCATCGGGCAGCGATGAAATAACCGAAGCGAAGTCTTTGGTGCCAAGCGGCACCCAGAAGCGCTTGCTTATCTCGCCGCCGGCCTTGCAGAACTCGACCGTCAGTCCCATGACCTGCGTGTAAACGAAGGAATAATCTTCACCGACCGTTGCAATCTTCTTGTAGTGCTTGACGTTGTAGGCGTAGTCGCCGAGGCCTGCTTGCCACTGCGCGCCATCCAGATTGGTGCGGTAGAAAGTCGGCGACGGAGAGACGCCGGCGGACGGATCTCCATAAGTGGTCTCCAGCGCGCCGGACCCTGCGTTCATAACCGTGATCTGCGGCTGAGTTTTCGAGTAATCGCGGATCGCAATGCCCTCTGAACCGGAGAGCGGAGAGATCAGCATGTCGACCTTATCCTGCTCGACCAGTTTCTTAGCAGCGCGGACCGCCGAATCCGGACTCGCATCGGTCGAACCGACGATGGTTTCGATCTCTCTGCCAGCCACTTTGCCGCCGCGGGCCTCCACGGCGAGGTCATAGCCGCGCATACCGTCTTCGCCGAGGACGGTATAGGTGCCTTCGAGTGTCGCGGTGACGCCGACCTTGAGTTTGTCGGCGGCGTTGGCCGACCCAGTGCCGACGAGCGCGGCAAAACCGGCCGCGGTCGCTAATAGCAAGCTCTTGCGCATGAGGTCTCCTCCCTGTGACCGAGCGCATGAGACAGCGCCCGTTTTTGCCGGCCGAATGCGCTTAAGCGCGTTATGTTCGGGGCCGTCGCCCCGAGCTCCGACCGACGTTAAAGCGTACCAGCGAGTTGCCCAATTCCACAAGCCGTGACGGCCCCAAGCCGGGTGCAAAGCCGTGTCTACTAGTCTGATTCTTCGGGCATCGCGGTTGGACTGAGGCGACCCGCGTGTTGCAACGCACATTGCGCCGGACCCATTCCAGCTACTTGTCAACGCTGCCGTGCCGTCGTTTAATCAGCATATAAAACAATAAGGTGCGCGTTGGGAGGAAGTCGATGAGCACGGCCTTGGCCGTCTGTCACGGGGCGTTCGGCCGCGTGACCGTGTACCGTTTAGATAAACCGATGCGCACCCACGCCCACCGCGAAGGTCATTTGACCTTTTTGCTCAGCGGCGCACCGGCCTTCGTCACCGTCTGCGGCGTTCCCCATCTGGTCGATGCGACTTCAGGAGTAGCGATCAACCCGTGGCAGCCACACAATTTTCAGCCGTGCTCTACTGACGAGCCATCGGTCTATTTGGTCGCGTATATCAGCGATCACTGGCTCGATCGGGATCATGAAGGCCGGGGGAACCTGCGTTTCGGCGCCAACGGCATCCGTGTTGGAACAACAATTCGTTCCATCGCAGTCAGTTTAGCCCACACGCTCGTGACGAATGCCAGCTATCGCATAGTCAATCGATATTTGAATCAGCTGTTCGACGCGAGCTTTGACGAATCCTGGGCCGGAAGTAACAGCCTTAACCGGCCCGACGGACAGCGTGCGCCAATCGACTTTCGGGTACGTAAGTCGCTCCGGCTATTGGACGACGGGCTCACCCACGGCGTCGAACTCGACAACGTTGCGCGCGATGCAGGGCTATCGCGCCCTCATTTTTATAAATTGTTCCGTGAAAACACCGGCGTAACGCCGGCGCTATACGCCAACACCATGCGCATTGAGCGGGCGCTCGATCGGCTGACGGCGTCACAGACGTCAATCACCGATATCGGATACGAGCTCGGCTTCTCGTCGCAAAGCCATTTCACGCATTTCTTCGCCGCCAATGTAGGGATAGCTCCGACGCTATACCGGACCATCGCGCGGGTTGTTAGCGAATAGGGTCCGCGGAATTCGCCGCAGCGGCGCAAAAATCAGACTGTCAAACACGCATCGCCACGCCGTCTCGGCTAGTTTGCAGCGGAGTCGGAGTGAGATCGGTGACGACGACTTTCAACGATGACGGGTCAATGGGTGGCGCGGGGCGCGGCGATGCGCTTGGCCGCTGGATCGGCCGGCACCCGGTTTGGTCGCTGATTATCGCCGTGGTCGTAATTTTTGCGGTTTGGCTAGTGCTGGCTCCATGGCCGCCCGGGTTCGAGGACATCTTCGGAAAGAAACGTCTTTTCATCAACGCGCTGTTCAATGGCATTACGCTCGGCGGACTTTATTTTCTGGTCGCCACCGGTTTCACGCTGATCTTCGGGCTTATGCGCAACGTCAACCTTGCGCACGGATCGCTTTATTTGTTCGGGGGCTACATGGGGTACGAAGCCGGCGAATTGACCGGCTCGTGGCTATTTAGCTACATCATCGCCTTCATCGCCTGCGCCATTGTCGGCAGCGCCATGCAGTTCTTCATCTTTCGCCGGATGGAGGGCCAAGACTTGCGCCAGACACTGGTGACTCTCGGACTGTCGATTATTTTCTCTGATCTGATGGTCTGGGTCTGGGGCGGCAACGCGATCCAGATCGACACGCCGGACTACCTGATGGGGCCGACACCGACTCCCATCGTCGTAGCCGTCAAGTCGAGCGGTGACGCAGTCTTTCTTCAATATCCGAAAGTGCGGCTGGTTATCTTCGTCGCGGCGGTCATTATCGGCGTCGCGATGTGGATTGCGCTTAACCGGACGCGGGTCGGGGTGATGATCCGCGCCGGCGTCGACGACCGCGACATGCTGTCGGTCCTCGGATACCGGGTTCAACTGTTGTTCATTCTGGTATTTGCTTTCGGCGCCGGACTTGCGGGGATGGCGGGCATCGTTGGCGGGACGTTTCAATCGATCTCGCTTGGAGAGGACTCGCACTTTCTGCTGGCCTCGCTGCAAGTTGTGATCGTCGGGGGAATGGGATCCATACCCGGCGCCGCGCTCGGCGCTATCATCATCGGCTGTGCCGAACAGTTCGGCCTCGTTTACTTCCAGAACTACGCCACGGTTCTCACCTTTCTGATCATGGTCCTCGTGCTGGCGATCCGTCCGCAGGGATTGATGGGGAGAGCCTGATGGCGCTGGTGCAGACGACAGGCGTTGCTCCACTCGGCACCCAGGATCTGCAGCGCAACGGCGCCCTGTCACGCTGGGCCTCACGGCACGCCCCGATTTTGATCCTGGGCGCGCTGCTTGCGCTCCTACCAGCCATGGCCGGCGATTTTATTCTCGTACAGGTGGT
Source organism: uncultured Alphaproteobacteria bacterium (assembly GCA_963727325.1). GTDB lineage: Bacteria > Pseudomonadota > Alphaproteobacteria > Rhizobiales > Xanthobacteraceae > BOG-931. Next base: position 59,279 of record CAVSFV010000010.1, on the reverse strand, counting down.
CGGCTGGGCGATGATCCTCGGCATCATCGCGCTGTCGCTGATGTTCCTTGCCGGCTATGGCGGCATGGTGAGTTTAGCCCAAATGACTGTCGCCGGCGTCTCCGGCTACATGATCACCGTGTTCGGCGCGAGTTCGCTGCCGGCAATCAGTCTGTTCTGGCCGTGGTGGGTCGCCGCGCCGATCGCGATCGGCATTGCCGTCGCATTCGGAACGCTCACCGGTGTGCTCTCGTCGCGAACCGAGGGCATCTACACGATCATGATCACACTCGCGATCGCAGCGGCTTTCTTCTATCTGACCTTGCAGAACTGGCCAATCTTCAACGGCTTCGCCGGGTTCACCACAATTCCCGCGCCGATTGCTTTCGGTATCAATTGGAAGCACCCGATCCCTCTTTACTATCTGATCCTGTTTTTCGCCGCGCTGAGTTACGCCGTGGTCGTCTACATCTCGCGCGCGCCGTTCGGCCTCGCCTTGCAAGGTGTCCGCGACAATCCCCGACGGATGGAGGCGATCGGCTACAACGTCACTGCCCACCGCGTCGCGGCCTATGCTTTCGCCGCGCTGCTCGCATCGATTGGCGGTATCCTGATGGTGTGGCTCAATAATCAGATTTCGCCGGGCTCGACCGGAGTTGAGGCCAGTATCGACCTGTTAATCATTGCCGTAGTCGGAGGCCTCGGCCATCCGATCGGCGCGTTTGTCGGCGCCATCATTTACGTGGTCATGCGCACCTTTGCGCTTGATTCGTTGGTCGCGGTCGGTCTCGACGGGCGCCGCTTTCAGACCCTGATCGGCCTTGTCTTTCTCATTATTGTTTTGTTTTCGCCTGACGGCGTGATCGGCCTTTGGCGTCGATGGGCGGCGCGAACCCGCGGCCCCGGCGGAAGGAGCAGCGTGTGAGCTCGATCGCAGAAAGGCTGGCCGCCACCGGCACCGGCAACGCGATTGAGTTACGCGGCGTTAGCCGCACGTTCGGTGCGCTCGCGGCGTTGACCGATATTACACTCAGTGTGCGCCCTGGTGAGCGCCGCGCCGTGCTTGGCTCGAACGGTGCGGGCAAAACGACTTTGCTCAATTGCGTGACCGGTGATTTTCCACCGACGTCCGGAACCGTGCGCTTCTTCGGCGAGGATGTGACCACGCTGCCGCCGCACGAGCGCATTCGCCGGGGCTTGCGCCGCACCTACCAGATTTCTCTGCTCTTCTCGCAGCTGACCGTGCGCGAAAACGTCTATCTCGCCTGCCGCGGCGTCTCTCGTGGCCGATTTTCCTTTATCCGGACCAGCGCGCGCGACGGGATCATGCAATCGGTCAGCGATCTCATCTCGCTGGCGCATCTCGAGTCGGTGACCGATCGGCTGGTCGGCGAGTTGGCGCACGGCCAGCAGCGGCAGCTGGAAATCGCGCTGGCGCTCGCCGGTGCGCCGCGGTTTATACTGTTTGACGAACCGGCCGCGGGACTTTCGCCAAACGAGCGCGGTGATCTGGTCGCGATCCTCACGGCGCTTCCCGCGCACATCGGCTACATCATCATCGAGCACGACATGGACGTGGCGCTCCGTGTCGTGGAGAGCGTAACGATGATGCACAACGGCCGCATCTTCAAGGAGGGCGCCCCGCACGAGATCGAAGCTGATCCCGAAGTGCAGCAATTGTATTTGGGAGGCGGCCATGCCTGAGCGCCGCCCCGCCGACCTTCTTGAGATTAAAGGGCTCAACGTCTTTTACGGCCGGAGCCACGCTTTGCAGGGCGTCGATCTGCGGATCGAACATGGCGTGCTGTCGCTCGTCGGCCGCAATGGCATGGGCAAGACGACGCTATGCAAGGCGATCGTCGGTCTCATCCCGGTGGCGAGCGGCTCGATCCGCTTTATGGGCGAGGAACTCATCGGCCGCACCCCGGCCGAGATCGCCCGGCTGGGGGTCGGTTACGTTCCGCAGGGCCGTCGGTTGTGGCCATCGGTGACGGTCGACGAGCATCTGCGGCTCGCGGGCGGTAACCGGGGGCAATGGACGATCCCGCGCATCTACGAAACCTTTCCTCGGCTCGCCGAGAGGCGCAACAACCGTGGCAACCAGTTGTCCGGAGGCGAGCAGCAGATGCTCGCCATTTCGCGCGCACTCCTGCTCAACCCGCAGCTTTTGATCATGGACGAGCCGACCGAGGGTCTCGCGCCGGTGATCGTAGAGCAGGTCGAGGAGATTTTGGTGGGCCTCGGCGAACAGGGCGAAATCGGCGTGTTCGTGGTCGAGCAGAACATCGGAGTCGCGACCGCCGTTGCAGAAAAAGTAGCGATCATGATCAACGGCCGGGTCAACCGGATCATGGAGGCCGCGCGGCTCGAAGCGGACCGCGAACTCCAACAAAGACTTTTGGGAGTAGGCCAGCACGGCGAGGCAGAGCCGGTGGAAGAGACGGTGGAAGCGCCTGGCGTGGAAGGGAATGCCCGACCCGCAAGGTCGCGCGGCCCAATCCGCGTCTACAATTCAAATCCAAACCCGCCAACGCGCTGGTCTCAGCCGGTACCCGCCGCCCAGATCGAGACCTCGGCGCGCACGCGCACCATCGCGCCGGAGCCGGCTGCGTCGACAATAACCCCCGCGGTTGAACTGCGTCCGATCCACCGTAGCGGTGCGGCACCGGTAATCATCGCCGGAACGCTCGACACCAAGGGCGCCGAACTTCGCTTTCTTCGCGACCAGATCGCTGCTGCCGGCGTGCGTGTTGTTTTGGTTGATCTATCGACCTCTGGCGGGCCGTCGCCAGCTGACGTCCCGCCGCATCACATCGCGGCCTATTTCCGCGGCGGTCCCAACGCCGTCTTCACGGGCCAACGCGGCGCCGCGATCACAGCGATGGCCGAAGCATTCGAGGCCTGGATCAAGCGCCAGGAACGGATCGGCGGCTTGATCTCGGCGGGCGGATCGGGCGGTTCCTCACTGGTGGCACCGGCGATGCGGGCACTGCCGATCGGCGTCCCCAAAGTTCTCATCTCATCCGTCGCTTCCGGCAACGTTGCGCCATACGTGGGCCCGTCGGACATTATGATGCTGTACTCCGTCACCGACGTCGCTGGTCTCAACGCGGTTTCGCGTCAGGTCCTCGCCAACGGCGCCGCAGCCATGGTTGGCATGGTGAAGGCGCGCGCGGCGAGCGCCGAGCACGCGTCGGCGCGCCGCGGCGAAACCAAGCCGGCGATCGGGTTGACCATGTTCGGCGTGACCACTCCTTGCGTCGACGCGGTCGTCGATGCGCTCGAAGACGACTTCGAATGTCTGGTTTTTCATGCCACCGGCGTCGGCGGGCAATCGATGGAGAAACTGGTCGATTCCGGTGACCTCACCGGCGTTATCGACATCACCACAACGGAAGTCTGCGACCTGTTATGCGGCGGCGTGCTGCCGGCCACCGAAGACCGGTTCGGAGCGATTATACGTACCCGCGTGCCCTACATCGGCGCCTGCGGTGCTCTCGACATGGTGAACTTTGGGCCGATCGCCAGCGTGCCCGAGCGCTATCGCGGCCGCACGCTCGAGGTCCACAACCCTACGGTAACGCTGATGCGCACGACGCCGGACGAGAACGCGCGGATCGGCCGCTGGATCGGCGAGCGGCTTAATCGCATGGACGGCCCGGTTCGCTTCTTTCTTCCGGAAGGCGGTGTTTCAGCGCTCGATGCGCCGGGGCGGCCGTTTTCAGATCCAAGCGCAGACGAAGAGCTGTTTCGCGCCCTGGAAACGACCGTTCGACAAACCGCGACGCGGCGTCTCATCCGGATGCCAACGCATATCAACGATCCGCACTTCTCCGCCGAGATCGTTGCTGAATTCCGCCGTTTGTTTGGCGGCCGTCTCACCCGCAGGCGCGCGAGGCGATAAGAACATGGCCCGCATCCCGCGTTCCGACATCCTGGCGCGCTTCCACGCCATGAAAAAACGAGGCGAACCGATCATCGGGGCCGGCGCCGGGACCGGATTGTCGGCAAAGGGCGAGGAGAAGGGCGGCGCGGATCTGATTGTGATCTACAATTCCGGGCGCTATCGCATGGCCGGCCGCGGATCGCTCGCCGGCATGATGCCGTTCGGCGACGCCAATGGCATCGTGCTCGACATGGCGCGCGAGGTGTTGCCGGTTGTCGGTGACACCCCGGTGCTCGCCGGCGTCTGCGGTACAGATCCGTTCCGCCAGATGGATGTATTTCTGGACGAAATCGCACGGCTTGGCTTCAGCGGCGTGCAAAATTTTCCCACGGTCGGTCTGATTGATGGCCGGTTCCGCGCGGGCCTTGAAGAAACCGGCATGGGCTACGGCCGCGAAGTCGAAATGATCGCGAAAGCCCGTGCGCGCGACCTCTTGACCACGCCGTACGTATTTGACCCGTCAGAAGCCGCAGCAATGGCACGCGCCGGCGCTGACGTCCTGGTCTGTCACTTTGGTCTGACGGTTGGGGGCACGATCGGTGCTGCGACCGCAATCAAACTAGAGGATTGTCCGGCGCTGACCGATGCGATGGCGGAAGCCGCGCTGGCGATCAATCGCGACGCCTTGATTCTTGTTCACGGCGGTCCAATCGCCGAGCCGGCCGATGCGGAATATGTGCTGAAGCGCGCACGCCATTGTCACGGTTTTTACGGTGCTTCATCGATGGAGCGGCTTCCCGTCGAGCGCGCGCTTCACGAGCAAGTGGCAAAGTTCAAAATGATCAAGCGGGCCTAAGTGTAGAGTGAAGATAGACCGCACCGGCTAATGCTCGGGCGGGAGGGAGGAAAGTAAGATGTCCGTCGCCATCCTCGGCAGTCTGATTATCTGGCTGATCGTCGCGGTCATCGTTATCGCGATCGTCGTTTATTTCGTCAACTGGCTCTATCACCGTTCCTCGAAGGAAGTCTCCTTCGTGCGCACCGGCCTGTTTGGCGAAAAAGTCGTCATTAACAGCGGCGCCTTTGTGCTCCCGTTCATTCACGACATCACGCCGGTCAACATGAACGTGTTGCGCATGCAGGTCGTGCGTAATCGCGACGATGCACTCATCACCAAGGACCGCATGCGCGTCGACATCGAGTCTGAGTTTTACATCCGCGTGCCGCCGACGCGGGAGGCGGTGACGATTGCCGCTGCGACGCTTGGCCGGCGGACGATGAACGTTGCCGAGCTCGATGCGCTGCTCTCCGGCAAATTCGTTTCTGCGTTGCGCTCGGTCGCCTCCGAAATGACCATGATCGAGATGCATGAGCGGCGCGGCGAGTACGTAGCCCGGGTCAAGGAATCGGCGCTTGAGAGTCTCAAACAGAACGGCCTGGAACTTGAATCGGTCGCAATCACCGATCTCGACCAGACCGATCTCGAGTTCTTCAATCCGTCGAATTGGTTCGACGCCGAAGGCTTGACCAAGCTCATCGAGGACATCGAGGCGCGGCGCAAACTGCGCAACGACATCGAACAGGATTCGATGATCCTGATCCGCAGTCGCAATCTCGAAGCCGAAAAACAGGCGCTGGAAATCGATCGCGAAAGCGAGACCGCGCGGCTTAATCAGGAACGCGACATTGAGGTGCGTCGCGCGGTGCAGCGCGCTGAACTCGCCCGCGAACGATCGTTGCGCGATACCGAGGCTGAACAGGCCCAGATTTCCGGCCGCGAAGAGGTTGAGAAAACACGTATCGCCCACGAACGCACGCTCGCGGAGGCGCGGATTGTTTCCGAACGCGACATCCGCGAACGCGAAATCGAACGCGGCCGCCAGATCGACGAAGCGGAAATCGCGGCGCGCGAACGGGTCGAGCGCGCCCGGATCGCTCAAGAACGTGTCGTGACCGAGGCAAGGATCGCCCGCGAGGAGGATGATCAACGGCGCGAGATCGAACGGACGCGAAACGTCGAGCAAGCCGAGATCGCGGCGCGCGAGGAGACCGAAAAGGCCCGCATCGCACAGGAGCTTTCGGTCTCCACGGCGCGCATCGCCATGGACGAGGAGAACCGACGGCTTGAGATTGAGCGGACACGCAATCTTGAGCAGGCCGAGATTGCCGCGCGCGAAACCACCGAACGCGCGCGGATAGCGCAGGAGCGCATCGTCACCGACGAACGCATTGCGCTCGAGGAGGAGATCCGCCGTCGCGAGATTGCCCGCAATCGCACGGTCGAAGAAGAGGAGATTGCCGCGGCGAAAGCGACCGAGACGGCACGCATCTCGCGGGAAAAGGCGCTCGCCGCCGAACGCATTGCCTCCGAACTCGCCACGCGGACGCTCGAAATCGGGCGAACGAAAACGCTGGAAGAAGCCGACATCGCCGCCCGAGAGGTAACTGCCGCAGCGCGCATCCAGCAGGAGGAGCGCGTCCGGTCGCTCGACATCGCCCGCAACCGCTCGATTGAAGAGGCGGAAATCGCGGCGCGCGAGGCGGTTGAAGCCTCCCGCATCGCGCAAGAAAAGAAGATCGCGGTCGATCGGATCGAATCCGAGGAGGAGACGCGCAGCCGCGAGATCGAGCGAATCCAGGCCATTGAAGTTGCCGAAATCGCCGCGCGTGAATCGACAGAAACGGCGCGGATCGAACTCGACAAGAAAATCGCGGCGGAACGCATCGAAGCCGAACGGGACACGCGGGGGCGAGAGATTGCCCGCAATGAAGCCGTCGAATCTGCCGAGATCACCTCCCGTCAGCTGGTGGAGTCAGTTCGCATTCTGCAAGATCGAAAGCTTGCCGGCGAGCGCATATCACGCGACGAGGAAGTGCGGTCACTGGAAATCGCTCGCAATCGCGCGGTCGACACGGCGGAAATCGCGGCGCGCGAGGCCGTCGAAGCCGCTCGCATCGCACAGGAAAAGGCGATAGCCGCCGAGCGCATCGCTGCCGATCAGGAAACCCGTTCGCGCGACATCGCGCGCGAGGAAGCGATCGAGGACGCCGAGATCAAGCGCCGCGAGGCAATCGAAACCGCGCGTATCGCGACGGAGCTGGCGCTGGAACGCGAGCGCATCACTTCATCGCAGTCGCGCGAGATCCTCGACACCGAGCGGCGCAAGATCATTGAGATCGCGGATCAGAACCGTTCGATTGAAGTCGCGGCCAAGCTCGCCGAGCGCGCGGAAGCCGATCGCCGGGTGAAGGAAGCCAATATCGTCGCAACACAGCACGTCGAGCGCACCGACGTCATGCGCGAACAGGCCATCGAGCTTGCCCGTCTCGAGCGCCGGCGAGCCGTGGAGCAGTTCGAGGTCTCTCGCGTGCAAGCGCTGCAGGAGTCCGAGATCGCGGCCCGCGAAGAGGTCGAACGCGCACGTATCGCTTCGGAACGAGGCCTCGACGAGGCCCGTATCATCCGCGAGCGCGAACTGCGTCAGCTCGAAATTGGCCGTGAGACGGCGGTAGAAACCGCCCGCATGGAAAGCGATATCGAGATCCAGAGGAAATCGCTCGAACAATCCGCCGCCCAGACCGAGGCCGAAGCGGCTCGCGCCCAGGCCGTCGAAGCAGAGGAACGGGTAAAGACTGTACGTGAAAGTGAAGTGGCGCGCCGCCGGCGTGCGGTCGAAGTGCTCATTGCGGAAAAGGAGGCCGAAGAAGTACGGATCGCAGCGGCTGCGCAGCAAGTGCGTGCCGCCGTCGAAGCCGAAGCGCAGAAACTCCTCAACGAAGCCGAGAACGTCCTTACCGATGCAGCCCGCACTTCGCTGTTCCGTCGCCGGCTGCTCGAACGCATCGAAGGCATCGTGCGCGAGAGCGTCAAGCCGATGGAGAAGATCGAAGGCATCCGCATTCTCCATGTCGACGGCCTCAATGGCAGCGGCAACGGTGGTGGCAACGGCGGGCGCAGCGCTACCGACGAGGTGATCGATTCGGCGCTGCGCTACCGCGTGCAGGCGCCGATGATCGATCAGATCCTCGCCGAGATCGGCATCGAGGGCGGCAGCCTCTCGCGCATGCCGGGCCTCATTCGCGAGGCGCGTGACATGCAGGGCATCCGGAAAGAGACCGCGCCGAAGAAGCCGCCCGAAGGCGGCAGCGGCGGATCGTCCGGGTAGAGCGCACGGCGAAGTAACAAAGAAGGGAGGAAAAGAGCCACATGGCCCGCGTCTATATTTCGAGTGTCATCAACGGCCGTTCCGACCGCGTTTGGGCTCGGGTGCGCGATTTCAACGGCCTGCCCGCCTGGCATCCGGGCATCGCGGAAAGCCGGATTGAAAACGGCGAACCGTCGGACAAAATTGGCTGTGTGCGGGATTTCCGGTTGCGCAACGGCGATCGCATCCGCGAGAAACTCCTTGGCCTCTCGGACTTCGACCTGTTCTGCACTTATTCGATTCTTGAATCTCCGATGGGCGTTGAAAATTACGTGGCGACGCTGCGTCTCACTCCCGTCACCGACGGCGACCGGACTTTCGCGGAATGGACGGCGGAATTCGACTGCCCGCCGGAACGCGAGACCGAGTTGATCTCAAACATCGGCGGCGGCGTCTTCCAAGGCGGCTTCGATGCCTTGAAGCGGCAATTTGGAGGCTGAAGCCGATGATCCGCATCGTCCGCTCGACGATCATCGACGCGCCATGTGACCGCGTCTGGGCGTTGCTGCGTGACTTCAACGGGCACGATATCTGGCATCCCGCGGTTGCGAAGAGCGCGATCGAGCGCGGCCAAAGCTCCGACAAGCTCGGCTGCGTGCGGCATTTCTTCCTGCGCGACGGCTCCGAGCTGCGCGAGCGGTTGCTGACGCTTTCCGATCTTGAACAGACTTTCAGCTATTGTTTGCTCGATACACCGGTTCCGCTGTTCAACTACGTCGCCCATGTGCGGCTCGTACCGGTTACCGACGGCGACCGCACATTTTGGGACTGGCGCTGTTCGTTCACGACCCGGGCGGGCCAGGAAGCGGAGATGACACGCATGGTCGGCGAGGATATTTACGACGCTGGATTTGCCGCGATTCGTGATCGCCTCGCCGCGTCCTCCGGGTTGGAGGGCAGCGCATGAGCGTCACTGTCAAGACCTTCGCCCGTTTGGCTGACGCTGCAGGCGCGCTGTCGAGCGAGCGTAACGCTCGTTTTCTCGGCGGCGGTACGCTCGTTATGCGCGCGGTCAACGAAGCTGACCCGACGATTGAAACGATCGTCCGTTCGACTGATCCGAGTTTGCTGCATATCGCGATCTCATCGGGCCGCGTTGAGCTTGGCGCCGGCGTGACCATGGCCGCTATTCTTGCCGAGCGCGAGCTTGCTTTTCTGCACCCGGTCGCGCGCGCAGTCGGCGGGCCTGCCGTGCGCGAAGCGGCAACGGTCGGCGGTAACCTGTTCGCGCCGTCGCCGTATGGAGACTTTGCAGCGGCGTTGCTTGCGCTGGATGCGACTGCGACACTGGCCGGCGGGTTCGGCCAACGCGAATTGCCGGTCGAAGAGCTTCTCGCCCGTCGCGAACGCGGGTCGACGCTCATATCGGGCCTCGCTTTCAAGCGGCCGGCGGGCAATTCATTCAGGTTTGTCAAAGTCACCCGCGTCCATCCGAAGAGCATCTCAGTTCTTTCAATCGCCGCCCAATTGCCGCTCGCCAGCGGCCGCATTGCGGGCGCACGGATCGCTTACGGTGCAATGGGTCAAACGCCGGTGCGCGCTAAAACGGCCGAGCGAGCACTTGAAGGCCGCACACTTGATGCCGCCGGTATTGCGCCTGCTCTCGCGGTCGCCACCGATGGCACCGCCCCCACTGATGACGCGATCGCAAGCGCCTGGTGGCGGCGTGAAATTCTACCCGTGTATCTTCGCCGGCTGTTGCTCGGCACAGCGCAAACGTGAGGCGTTAATGAAGACCCCTATTCAGTTCCACCTGAATGGCGAGGAGGTCGCCGCCTTCGTCGAAAGCGGTGCAAATCTGCTCGACACGCTGCGTGAGTCCGTCGGCGACCTGTCCGTGAAGGGCGGCTGCTGGCAGGGAACCTGCGGAACCTGCACGGTCCTGATCGACGGCGTGCCGCGAGTCTCCTGCGTGACGCTCGCGGAGACCTGCGCTGGAAAATCAGTTGAGACTGTAGCCGGGCTTCGTCGCGGCGCCGATCTGCATCCACTGCAGAACGCGTTTATGGAACGCTTTGCCGCCCAATGCGGCTATTGCACGCCAGGCATGCTGATGGCCGCCAAGGCACTGCTCGACCGCAATCCGAACCCGACCCGGGCCGACGTAGTCGACGCTCTCTGCGGCAACATTTGCCGCTGCACCGGATACGAGCCGATCATCGAGGCGGTGCTCGACGCCGCTCGCAGCGACAATCGTCGGCGCGCCTGAAGGGACCAACATGCTTGAATTTCGCAAAGACATATTCGCCGACGAGCGCGACGATAATCTGCTCGAGATCGGTCAGCCGACGGCGCGCCAGGACATCCTCGGGCACGTTACCGGCACTTCGCCGTATTACGACGATCACCGCTTCGCCAATTTGCTGCATCTGAAAATTCTGCGCAGCCCGCATGCCCACGCGCGCATCCGGTCAATCGACGACTCGGCGGCAGCACGCGCACCCGGCGTCAAACGGATCATCCGCGCGGCCGACGTGCCGGTCAATCTCAATACACTCCTTAGCCTCATCCAGTTCGGCAAAGACGACGAACCTTCGCTTGCATCCGACGTGGTGCGCTACAAGGGCGAGCCGATCCTTGGCATTGTCGCGACCAGCGAGCGCGCGGCGCTGGAGGCGATGTCGCTGGTGCGTATCTCCTACGATCAGCTGCCGGCGGTATTTGATGTCGAGGAAGCGCTGAAACCTGGCGCGCCATCGGTCAACGCCACTTATCCGAAGAACACATTCGAATATTACGGCAAATACGATCACCAGAAGCTCCGCTTCGGTGAAGTCGAGCAGGCTTTCAAGCAAGCCGATATCGTCCTCGAAGATCGCTACCAGATGTCGCCAATTGAGCACGCACCGACCGAGACTAACGGCTCGATCACGGTGCCCGACACCAACGGGCGCTTCATTGTCTACACCTCGACACAAGCACTGTTCTTCTCGCTCGACACGTCCGCCAAGATCAACGCCATGCAGTCGAACCAATTGCATTTCATCGGCGGCACCGTCGGCGGCGGCTTTGGCGGCAAAGTCGACACCATGACCGAACCGCTTTGTATTCTGGCAGCACGATTGACCGGCGCCCCCGTTCGCTATCGTTTCAGCCGTCACGAAGAGATGCAGTTTGGCTCCCCGCGCGGGGGCGAGCGCATCTACGTGAAGGATGGCGTCATGAAAAACGGGCGCATTGTTGCTCGCCAGGTGCGGGCTTACTTCGATTCAGGCGCCTACACGCGGCTGTCGAGTTACGCAGTGGTCAAATGTGTAGCCCACATTCCCGGGCCCTACACCATCCCCAACGTCCACGCCGACGTCTTTTGCGTCTTCACGAATCGAACGCCGGCAACCGCGATGCGCGGCTTTGGCGTCACAGCGCTCGACTTCGCACTGGAATGCCAGATGGACAAGCTGGCGGTCGCCGTAGGGATGGACCCCTTGGAATTCCGCATTCTTAATGCCTACCGCGACGGCGACATGAAGGCGCATCGGCGCGAAGCAAAGAACTGCGCGCTGATCGAATGCGCTCAGGTTACCGCCGAAAAAGCCAACTGGCCGTTGCGCGATGAATTCCGCCGGATGTCATCGCGGCTGGGCGGAGGCGCCGATCGGGCCGGCGGCGTTGCAGATCGAACGCGCACACCGACGCTCGCACCGGCGGCTAAGCCGGCGCCGACATTGCCGCAGCGCGTCGCTTACGAGCGGCCGACACCGGCGTCGCCAGCGCCGGCTTCGCCATCCGCACCGCCACCGCGCAGCACGCCAACAGCGCCGGCTCCAACGCCAGCCGGATCAACCCACGGCGCACCCCGCTTTTCGTCGGTCTTCGGAACAAGGAGGCGCTGATCATGGCCAAGCATCGCGGGCGCGGCGTCGCAACCATCAATTATCCGATCGGCATGAATTTGGGCGGCGATCCGAGCCAGGCACTCGTTCATTCCAATCCGAGCGGAAAATTTACCGTCGCTTTGTCTTCAATCGATCTCGGACAGGGGATGAAGTCGGTAACGCGGCAAATCTGCGCCGAGACTCTCGGCGTACCGGTCGAGGATGTTTACGTCGATACCGCGGATTTGGATACCGGGCCGCATTGCATGGGTTCGTTCGCCTCGCGCGGCACGCATCGTGTCGGCAACGCGGTCATGACGGCAGCGCGAGAGGCGCGTGCAGTCATGCTGGAAGCAGCCGCGGAAGAGCTTGAAGTCGATCCGGGCGACCTTGAAACCGATGGCAAAGGCTCTATTCGCGTGAAAGGCGCGCCGCACCGCTCAATCTCTGTGCGCGATGTCGCCGTTGCTGCCCAGTTTCGTCAGGGCAAGACGATTTCCGGCCGCGGCATTTTCCTGGTGCCGCTATCCGATGTCGACCCGGAGACCGGAGAAATGTCGCCGGCAACTTGCTATGCCCACGCCTGTCTCATCACTGAAATTGAAGTCGACGATGAGACCGGCGAAATCACGGTTCTGAAAATGACGAGCACCTATGAGATCGGGCGCGCGATCAATCCCAAGCTGGTCGAGCAGCAACTTGTTGGCGGCTCCTGGATGGGCATGAGCCACGCGCTCTATGAGACGCCGGAACCGTACTATCCGGATCCGCGAAACGGTCCGCGCGATTTCAACGAATACTTGATGCCGGGTCCGGGCGATATCTGTCCGCACGACATTATCGTGCTCGAAAGACCCGCCCCGGACGGGCCGTTTGGCGCCAAGGGGCCGGGCGAGATGTGCGCTAATCCGGTGCTGCCGGCCGTCGCGAATGCGGTCTTCAACGCCGTCGGCGTACGGATCAACGACCTGCCGATCACCCCTGAAAAAGTTCTGCGAGCGCTGAAGGCGCGCGGCGGCAGCACAGCAACTGGCGGACGCGCGCGGTAAATCTCATGACGGTGCGTCCAAAAATCGTCGGCATTGGCAGTCCGCGCGAGCTCGAAGAAGCACTGCGCGCCGCATATTATCTCGCCGACGATGAACTTTCGACCGCTGCATACCTCGCGCTGGCGCTGGGTAAGCCGTTGTTGCTCGAAGGCGCGCCCGGCGTCGGCAAGACCGAAGCCGCCAAGGCAATCGCCGGCGTGCTTGGCCGCACGCTTCTTCGCCTCCAATGCTACGAGGGCATTGACGCGGCGGCAGCGCTCTACGAGTGGAATTTTCCGCGGCAAATGCTGGCACTGCGCCAGGAAGGTGAAGCCGGCGCACATGCGGACATTTACGGCGATGAATTTCTGATCGAACGGCCAATGCTCGCCTGCCTGCGGCGTCCGCAAGACACCATGCTGCTTATCGACGAGATCGACCGCTCGGATCACGAGTTCGAGGCCTTCCTGCTTGAGTTTCTTTCCGACTTCCAGATTTCCATCCCGGAGCGAGGTACCATCCGCGCTTATGAACGGCCGGTCGTCATTCTGACCTCCAACCGCACGCGCGAATTACACGAAGCGTTGCGCCGTCGCTGCGTCTATCACTGGATCGAGTATCCGACGCCGGAACGCGAGATGCGCATCATCATGATGCGCGCCTCGGGCGTTAGCGAACGCGCGGCACGAGCGGTCGTTGCCGCGGTCGGCCGCTTGCGCCGCGAACCGCTAGCCAAACTTCCCGGCATCGCCGAGGCGGTCGAATGGGCAGAAGCCGCAACGCTCCTCAACCAACAAGGAGCACGCTGGCCCGACGCGTTTCGTCGTTCGCTTGGCGTCGTTCTCAAGGACGAAGACGATTTCGTCCATATCGCACCGAAAATCGAAGCCATCCTCGAAGAGGCGCAAGCGTGAACGGTCCGTCCGGCCCGATCGCTCATTTTGTCGGCTTTACCGGGCTATTGCGACGCGCCGGATTTGCTGTCGCACCGGAACAGACGGTGAGTTGGCTCGCCGCCATCGAACTTCTGGGACCGCAGGAAATCGGCGACATTCGGCGCGCCGCACGCGCCACGTTGGCGCCGCCGCCGGAACGGTTCGCGGAATTCGATGCGCTGTTCAACGCGCATTTCCTCGGCATGTTCGGTTCGCAGGTGGAGTCAGAGCCGAGCGAGGACGAACCGATCCGGGCAGCCGAAGATTCGTCGGTAGGACCTGAACCGATTTTCAGCGACGAGACCCATGAATCGGGGGCGCAAGCGACCACAGCCGAACGACTTGCGGCCCGCCGCTTCGCTCCCGGGCAGGAGGGCGAGACGTTGCGGCGTTTTGCGCGCGCGCTTCCGGCCCGCATACCGCGCCGGCGGGGCTATCGCTGGCGGTCGGCCCGCGGCGGACCGGGCACGGACGCCCGCCGTATGTTCCGCGACGCCATGCGTCACGCCGGTGAGATTTTCAGCCTGCGTCAGCGAAAGCGTCATCAGCGCCAGCGCCGCATCGTTGTTCTTGTCGACGTTTCCGGATCGATGAAGGAGCGCACGCAAGCACATCTGGCTTTTGCGCATGCGCTGGTTCGGGCCGCTGATTCGGTGGAGGTTTTCACGATCGGCACGCGCCTCACACGCATTACGCGGCCGTTGCGTCTGAGGAACCGCGAACAAGCGCTCGCCACCGCCTCGCTCTTGGTTGCCGATTGGGATGGCGGCACCCGCATCGGCGAGGCGCTTAATGCCTTTCTCGCGGTCCCGCGTTTTTCCGCGTTGGCGCGCGGCGCCGCGTTAATCGTGCTGTCCGATGGACTCGAGCGCGGCGACCCAACTGCGATGGCTGACGCGGTCGCCCGCTTTTCGCGCATCGCATGGCGGATCATTTGGCTGACACCGCTGGCAGCCGACCCGGGATTCGAGCCGCGCACCGCCGGCCTTGTTGCGGCCAAGCCGTTTCTTGACGTGCTGGGCGACGGCGGTTCGATCGATCAGATCTGCGCGCGTGTATTGCAGTTGGCGGATACGAGGGCAGCATGACGGCGATCTTTTGACGGCCTGAAGACTTAAGAAACCGCGCGCAAGCGCAAGAGTGCGGCCCGATTGGGGAGGAAAGTAATGGCGTTGGAAATCAAAATTCTCGACTACGGCGACATCGAGCTTGAATCGAGTTTCTTGGTGCTCGGTCGCGATTGCGGCCGCACGCGCCGGGTGCCGACGCTCGGCTTTCTCATTCTCGGCGGCACCTGGCCGATCCTCGTCGACACCGGCTACCGCTCCAACCAGATCATGGAAACGCTGGGCATGCGGGGGATGCAGTCGCACGAGAATATGATCGAGAATCAACTCAAGAAACACGGGCTGAAGCTCGGCGACGTGCGCTACGTTCTGCACACTCACTTGCATATCGACCACGCCGGCAAGGACGACCTCTTTCCGATGAACACAGCCGTGGTGCTCAACCGCCGCGAGCTGGAATATTCGGTTTCGGGTTTGATGCATCCGCAGTATCCGGCGATCGACATCAAGCATCTGATCGATCGGCTCCATACCAAGGGCGCGCTGCGCTTTCTCGACCTTGAAATATCCGGGCCGACCGAGCTCATGCCGGGCGTTATTTGCGAAGCGGCCGGCGGTCATACCGAAGGCTCGATGAACGTGATCGTGAGAACAGCCGAGGGCGTGGCGACCATTTGCGGCGACGTGCTCTACGACATCAACGACCAACTCGTCGAACCCTTCCGCGAGATCAGCGACATGGAGCCGCGCGTCACCGGCAACCATGGGGTCAGCAAACGCGAGGAAAAAGCGGCGATCAAAAAGGTGGTCGCCAGCTCGCGCTTCGTGCTGCCGGTGCACGACCGGCCAGCCATCATCGAAGCCGGACAAGTCATCGGCCGCTTGCAGGACGTCGTTCCCGGCCCGGTGATCCAATCAATGCCGCGCCGCAATTGGTTTGCGGCCTGACCGCGGGAGGCATGCGATGAGTCATTCCGCGCTCCGTCGCGAGTTTTCCGATCTGATCGACCTCGATGCACCGGTGGATCGACTGGCCGGCGGCTTCACCTTTACCGAAGGACCAATCTGGCACCCACGCGATCAGTTTCTGCTGTTCTCCGACATGCCTGCGGACGTGCGTCGCCGCTACGACGAGCGCAGCGGCGTCCGTGAGGTGATGAAGCCTTCCAACAAGTGCAACGGCATGACCTACGACGCCAATTTGGGCCTCGTGGTCTGCGAGCACGCAACATCAAGTCTCATTCGCGAGCATAACGGGCGTCGCGAGGTTCTCGCTTCGCACTTCGACGGCAAGGAGCTCAACAGCCCAAACGATGTGTGCATACGCTCAGACGGCTCGATCTATTTCTCCGATCCCTGGTATGGACGCATGCCAGTGTATGGCGTCGAGCGGCAGCGCCAATTGGGCTTTCAGGGGGTGTATCGCGTACCGCCGGGCGGCGGACAGCCGCAGCTTCTCGTCGATCGCAATCTGTTCGAGCAACCAAATGGATTGTGCTTTTCACCCGATGAGCGCCAGCTTTATGTCAACGATACGGTTCGGGCACTGATCCGCGTGTTTGACGTCAACGCCGACGGCTCGCTTGGCCCGGATCGGATTTTCGCGTCCGGTATCCGCTCCGAGCTGGAGCCCGGCGTACCCGACGGCATGAAATGCGACAGCGCCGGCAACGTTTGGGTAACGGCGCCGGGAGGCGTGTGGGTCTATTCGCGATCGGGTGCTTTGATCGGCAAAGTCAAAGTCCCGGAATTGGTCGCGAACCTGCATTGGGGCAAATCGGATTGGCGAACGCTCTTCATGTGTGCGACGCATTCGCTCTACGCGGTGCGGACGAAGATCGGCCCCCACACCGAGCCCTTCATGCGCGCGAGCGCGCTTGCGAGCGCAAGCACAGCGTCGGCCGCCGCTCCGGCAGCGACGCCAGAGCGGGCCAACACACAGAGCGGTCTCTCGCTGGATCCCTCGCGCTGCGCGCTTATTATCCAGGATATGCAAAACGATGTCATGATGGATGGTGGCGCGTTTGCATCGTCTGGCGCGCCGCAACATGCCCGCGAGCAGAATGTGGTCGAAAACATACGCCGCCTGGCAGATGCTTGCCGCGCCCGCGGCGTGATGATCATTCATGTCTGGTTTGTGGTCGAACCGGGCGCGCCCGGCGTTACGCTTAACGCGCCGCTGTTCGAAGGGCTGGTCGATTCGAAGGCCATGGTGCGGGGAACATGGGGCGCCGCACCGGCCGCCGGTCTTGAACCGCAGCCGGGCGATCACATCGTGGAAAAAATCCGGATGAGCGCCTTCGAGGGCAGTCACCTGGAGATCGTGCTCCGTTCCGGCGGCCGCGACACCATTATCGACACTGGTGCATGGACCAACATGTCGATCGAGCACACGGCTCGCACGGCAGCGGATAAGGGCTATTTCGTCGTCGTGCCGGAGGATTGCTGCTCGACCATGAACGCCGACTGGCATCGTGCATCAATCCAGTACGCGATGCAAAACGTCGCGGCGGTCACAAAAGCAAGTGACGTTATCGCAGCGCTCGGCTAACCCGGCAGCGTAAGTCCCTTCGCTGGCAAACGCCCGTCGCACCGCAGCGCGGGTTGCGATCCGGCGCGCGTGTGCCGTCCAGCGCGGGAATTCGCGTTCCATGTCGAAGCCGAGAACCGGCCCGCGTCCCCACGTCCAGTAAACAAGCATAAGCGGGTCGGCGACGCTGTAGCGCTCGCCGATCGCCCAAGGCCCCTCGCCTATCTTTTCGTCCACCGCCTGCCAGAGTTCGCGGCATGTCTTTTTACCAGTAGCCGCGACATCCTCGACTGCACGTGCATCGGAGGCGTAACGCGCCGCACGCCGGACATGCGTGAAAGCGACCTGAATGGTCGATGAGAGCCAATTGAGCCATTCGGCGCAACGCGCCTCTTCACGCGGATCCCAGGGCCAGAGCCCGGCCGCGGGATGCCGCGCCGCAATGTAACGTAAAATCGCTGGTGCCTCAGTCAGCACCCAGTCGCCATCGGTGAGCGCCGGCACACGCGCCTTCGGATTAATACGCAAATATTCAGTGCTGTTTTGTTGATTGGCCGCAAGGTCGACGCGAGACAGTTCAAACGGAGCGCCTGATCTCTTCGAGCACAATGTGAGGCGCCAGCGAGCACGCACCCGGCGTATAGTAAAGTCTCATCAGGCCCACTCCACTTTTCGCCGCAGGCCCTATCAATAAGTCGCCCGACCGCCAGACAGGTCGAACACGGCGCCGGTCGTAAACGAATTTTCACCGCTGGCGAGCCAGCAGATCATCGAGGCTGCTTCCTCGAGCTCAAGCATGCGGCCGCGAGGAATCTTTGAAACGATCATCGCCAAAAAATCCGGCGCCTGACTTAGAGCCAGCGTCGTCTTGGCGACCGCCGGCGTCACGCAATTGACGGCGATGTTGTATGTCGCAAGCTCCTTGCCGAGCGATTTGGTCAGCCCAATAACCGCGGCCTTCATCGAGCTGTAGGCCGGCGCCTGCGGGTTGCCCTCCTTGCCGGCCACCGAGCTGAGATTAACGATGCGGCCGTAATTCGCCGCGATCATGTGGGGAACGACCGTCCGGCAGCAGTAGAAAGTGCCGATCAGTCCGACATTGACCACGTCGCGAAACGCTTCGGGGGGATACTCCCATGTCGGAGCGTTCGGCCCGACGATCGCTGCATTGTTCACGAGAATGTCGATCTTGCCGAAATGCGCGATCGTCGCTTTGGTGGCAGCTTCGACAGCCGCAAGGTCGGCAATGTCGACGGTCAGTCCATGGACGCCGTCGGGTTTGCCGATACTCGCTACTGTCTTGTCCAGCAGCGCGCCGTCGCGATCCCAGATCGCAACACGCCCGCCGGAGGCAAGGATGCGGTTGGCCACCGCAAGGCCGATGCCTTGCGCGGCCCCGGTCACGATCGCGACCCGGTCCTTTAGATCATAGACATTCATAGAACGTTTCTCCCCGAGGATTGCGAAGCGGTCCGCGACGCCCCGCGTTCTTTCCGAACGTTGGTCTGTCATCTTACAGCAAAGACCGATCCGGATGGCAACCGAATGAAAACTTGCGCGACGGCCGACGAGTGCTGCATGAATCCAAACAGCCGCCGCGAAACCTAAAGCGAGAATAGAGATGTTGCAGTACAGCTATCGTCCGCAATTTCCGCCAACTCAACGGACGCCAAGCGACGTCGATCAAAGCTGGATCGACTACCTGCCGATCACTGAGCGGCCAGCTCTCGCATGGCCCGGTAATGCGCGGCTCGCCGTCATGGTTTGCCCGAATGTGCTTTATTATGAGTTCATGCCGCCGTCGGATCCCTGGATCAATCCTTGGGCGCGCATGACTCCGGATGTCATGATGTATGGTCGGCAAGAATTCGGCAGCCGGGTCGGCTTCTGGCGTCTCCTTGACATACTCGACAAACACCACGTGCCGTGTACGGCGGTGCTGAACGTAGCTGCGCTCGCGAAATTTCCCGACATCCGGGCAGCTATCGTGGAGCGCAAATGGGACCTGCTGGGCCATGGTATGTACAATACGCGATTTATTTGCGGCCTCAGCGAAGAGGAAGAGCGCGCCTATTACCTGGAAATGCTGCGTATCACTCGCGAACTCACCGGTATCGAGATGAAAGGCATGGGCGGGCCGGGTCCGCAAGCCGCCACCGAGAACACACCAGATTTGCTCGCCGAGACCGGGTTCCTTTATTACGCGGATTTTTTTCACGACGATCAGCCGTTTCCGATAAACGTAAAGTCAGGAAAGCTGATCTCAATGCCCTATTCAGTCGAGATCAACGATGTACCAATTTTTTCCACCGCCTACGAAGGCGAGGCGTTTGTCGAGATCGTGCGGCGACAGTTCGATCGGCTCTATGCCGAAGGCGGACGCGTCATGTGCATCACGGTTCATCCGGCTGTTATCGGACAAGCGCAGCGGGCCAAATACGTCGACCTCGCGTTGCAATACGTCAGATCGTTTCCGGATGTCTGGTTCGCAACCGGCCGACAGATTGCCGAGCATTACATGGTCAGTCATTACGACGCCGTCGTCGAAAAACTCAGGACATGGCGATGAGCAGCGCGACGAACGAACACAATCGGGTTTACCACGACGATTCGATGATCGTGAAACGGCCGCCGCTCGTGTGGCCCGGCGGCCGTCGCGCAGCCTTTTCGGTCGTGGTCTGCGCCGAATATTATGAACTCCAGCCACCGGACGATGCGTTTATTCCGCCGAACGTCCCCGGCGGATTTGGCCGCGCACCCTATCCGGACGTCCGGGCATTCTCGCAACGCGAATACGGCAATCGCGTTGGAATTTTCCGCGTGATGGAGGCCCTCGACAACCATCAGATACGCGCGACGGTCGCGGCCGATGCGGTGATTGCTGCACGATACCCTTATCTGATCGAGCAATTTCAACGCAGAAATTGGGAAATCGCCGGGCACGGCTACAGTTTGACGCGAGTCATCTCCAATCGAATGTCCGAAAAGCAGGAGCGAGATTACATCCGCGCGTCACTCGACGCGGTCGAAAGGGCATGCGGGACGAGACCGAGTGGCTGGCACGGCCCGGAATACGGAGAGTCAGAACGGACGCCGGCGCTACTTGCCGAGTTTGGCGTAAGATATGTTCTCGACTGGCCTAACGATGAACAGCCCTATCTCATGAACACGCCTTCAGGCTCGATCGTGTCAATTCCGATGGCGCTAGAGCTGGACGACGTGATTACCCATTATCATCGGCGGGTTGGTTTGGCCCGGTGGCGCCAGGCGGTCGCTGAAGCAATCGATCAGCTGATAGCGGATGGTGACACCGGCGGCCGGCAACTCGTGCTCACGCTGCATCCCTGGCTGACCGGCCATCCACATCGCATCGGCTACGTCGAGGAAGTGCTCGCAGATGCGGCGGGCCGCAGCGATTTATGGATTACGACAACGGGAGAAATAGCGGATTTTTATCTGAGCCAGTCCGAGCCGACTTCGCAAACCAAGCCGCTATCCTGAACACTTCTAAAGCTTTGGCACCATCCGCTGCCCGATGATTGCCGCCACCGCGGCTCCGATCTCGAGTAGCGCAGCATCAGCGCCCAGTGACGCGAACAGAGTGACGCCGAACGGCGCGCCTTTCGAATCGTGTCCGACCGGAATGGCAAGGACCGGTGCGCCAGCTTTGCCGGTACACTTGGCAGCGGCGCTCATCGGGGCAATCAGCGCGTCAACGCCGGAAAAACCAAGCGCGGCGTCGATGCCGGCATGACGGCTGAGGACAACATCACGCTTGCGATCGGCGCGGTAGCGCGGGTCGTCGAGACCAGCGGTCTCCGCCGCCGCGATCAACAGCGATTGTCCGTATGGTATGTTTTCCGGATGCTGTTCGTTCCATCGAATAAGCGAATCGATCGAGTTGATTCCGCACGGATTGTTGTTCTGCTTCAGAAACGCATTCAATGCAGCTTTGAACTCGGTGCGAAACACCGACGAGCGCACATCCTGCAACTGCTCAGCCGCGGGCAGATCGCACGGATCGACGACGATCACGCCGGCCTTCCTTAACTCATGGAGCGCGGCGTCGAATGACGGCATGAAATTTTCCAGATCGGGGCGATCGGCGATGCAGCGCCGTGGAACGCCAAGGCGAATAGTCGTTGGACTTCGTTGCCGCAGTTCACCAGGCCGGTCGAGTGCGGTGACCAGGCTCAGGGTATCGCGGCAATCCGCGCCGGCAATCGCCGATATGAGCACCGCTGCATCCTCCACCGAACGCGCAAGCGGACCCGGCGAATCCTGACTGGGTACCAGTGGAACGACGCCGGCCCGGCTGACCATGCCGACACTTGGCTTGAAACCGAAAACTGAAGACACGCATGCGGGAGTTTGGATCGAGTTCTGTGTCTCGCTTCCGATCGCGATCGGCGCCAGCGAGGCCGCAACTGCTGCCGCTGATCCCACGCTCGAGCCCAGGCCGCGCCCGTAGTCGGTAAGGTTGTGCGGATTTTTCACCATGCCGCCGGCGCCGCTGAAGCCCGATGGCATCACATCGGAAACGTAATCGGCAAACTCGGTAAGGTTCGTCTTGCCGAGGATCAGCGCGCCAGCCTGCCGAAGCCGGCGCACCAGTGTTGCATCGTTTGCCGGCTTAAACCCAGCGAGGGCTGCAGCTCCGGCCGCGGCCGTCATTCCCTCGCCGGTCAGAATGTTGTCTTTCAGAACGATTGGGATGCCGTGCAAAGGTCCGCGAATGCGGCCGGACGCAATCTCATCGTCGAGTTGGCGCGCCACGTGGAGCGCATCTGGTGCAATGGTGCGGATGGCGTTGAGCTTGGTGCCGGAACGGTCCAACTCCTCGATGCGGGCCAGATACCACTTTGCGATTTCACTGACCGAGGCTTTTTTCGCAACGATCGCCCGGTGAATGGAACCCAGCGACCCGTCCAACAGCAGTTCTTCCATTCCCCAACCCCGCTCCGGCAGAAAATCGCCCGCGCAGCTCACATGGCAGCGCTACTCCGCGGCCAGAAGCGGATGTTCCTGCTCGTGCTCCTCCTGCCACTTGACGACCTCTTGCCAAGGGCGGCCCACGGGGACGTTGAACGAACCGGCACGCTGATTGTAATCGAGCGAAGGAGCGTGCGCCGGCAGCGGTTTGCCTTCATCCATCTCCTGAAGCTTCCGCAACAGCAAGCGGCGATAGAAGATGACGGCCTTATCGCTGGTGCCGAGATGCTCTTTGCTGCGGTCGACGATTGGGCCCATACCCTCTTGCATGGCGCGGTCCTGGATTGACGCGCCCGATATGCCCGAAAAATTTTCGTGCGCCATGCGCGCCCGATCCTGCAGGTGCATGTTCGCCAGGTTGTGCGCGGTCATGTAGTCGGGCGGCGCGGTCCGGTGTCCCCAATTGGCATAGATCGCCTCGACATCGAGCGGGCGGCGCGGGTCGAAATGGATATAAAAAGTGTAGCAGCTAAAATCGTCGATCGGATGCCACGCTTTGAACAGGAGCGATTCGTGCGGCCCGGTCGGGATGTAGCAATAAAATGGTGCGATCCACTCGTACGAGCGGACAAACTGCACGCTGGCGTCCGCGGCTTTGCGGATCGCCCCGATGCGCATCAAATAGGGAGTTTCCTCGCATTCAATCTCGGGCGAGCCGTCCGCCATCAGAGCGGCAATGGACCGCCAGCCGGCGCCGGCCCAGCTTTCATCGTCGTCCGTGGTGAAATCACGGTGCAAATAGTTGGGATGAGCCGGATCGAGATCGCCTTCGACACCCTGCAAATAATTGGTCGCCTGATGCATTTTGACGACCAATAAATGGTCCGCGGGAAGATCGAGCCAGGGAAATCGCGGGAACGGCGGCTCAAGCTCGCTCGGCCCCATATAGGTCCAGAGCAGACCACCGGCCTCGCGGACCGGATAGGAGACGTGCGCGAGTTTCTTGGCAAACGTCCGGGCCGGCGGTTCGGGAGGCGACTCGAGGACGTATCCGCCGCAACCCATCTTCCAGCCGTGATAGAGACAACGTAGTCCACCTTCCTCGTTGCGCCCGTACGCGAGCGATGCGCCACGATGCGGACAGAACTCGCCAATAAGTCCCGGTTTACCGGCCGGATCGCGAAACGCCACCAGCGATTCGCCCAGCAACTTTACCCGCGCAGGAGCGCCGCCTGCTTCGCCGATCTGCTCACGCTTCGCAGCCGGCAGCCAGTAGCGACGCATAAAGCGCCCCATGGGCGTGCCCGGCCCGACCTGCGTCAGCGCCATGTTGTCTTCGTGCCTTAGCATCGGCTTGTTGTCCTCACCGGCTTCATAGCCGCCTGCTCCTATTCATGGGCTAACCGCAGTGCCGAGATAGGCTTCTTGAACACGCTGGCTTCCCGCCAAATCCGCACCCTCTTGAACGATGCGGCCGATCTCGATGACGTACCCGCGCTTGGCGAGCTTCAGCGCCGCTCGCGCATTCTGTTCCACCAGAAGAACTGGTACGCCTTGTTTGTTCAACAAAGCGATAATCTCAAATATGCGCGCCGCAATCAATGGCGCAAGTCCAAGCGAGGGTTCGTCAAGAAGGAGTAAACGAGGCCGGGACATCAATGCGCGGCCAATGACGAGCATTTGCTGCTCGCCGCCAGACAGCGTTCCGGCGGCTTGCTCGATGCGTTCGGCCAGGATGGGAAAGCGCTCGAGTACCCGATCAAGGTCACTTCGAGCCTCAGCATTCCATGAACGCGAAAAAGCACCGAGTCGCAGATTTTCGCGAACGCTTAACTGCCGAAGTGTCCCGCGGCCCTCCGGAACGTAGGCGATGCCAAGGCGGGCGACGTCGTGCGTACGCAACCCTCGCAATTGTTGTCCGGCGAATTCAACCTTCCCGGCCACGGCCGGAACAAGCCCCATAATGACTTTCATCAAGGTGCTCTTGCCCGCGCCGTTCGCGCCAATAAGTGTGACGAGTTCGCCACTGTCGACGTGAAGCGAAACTCCGTTGAGCACGGCTATCTTGCCGTAGGCTGCGCTAACGTTATGGACTGTGAGCAAGCTCATCGCTCTGTCCCAAATAGGCGGCAATAACCTCGGGGCTGCGCCGGATCACGCTCGGCGGGCCATCGGCAATCACGCTTCCGGCACTGAGCACGGTGATATGGTCCGCTATCTTCATGATGAGCTGCATGTGGTGCTCGACCAGCAGTGTGGTCATGCCGAGCAGCCTAATTCTTTCCAGGAGAGCGGTAATTTCCATAATTTCCGCCGGGTTCATGCCCGCGGCCGGCTCGTCCAGCAACAGGAGACTCGGCTCACTTGCAAGTGCGCGTGCGATCTCGCAGCGGCGCTGATCGGCAAGCGTCAGTGCGTCAGGCTGCGCCTGCAGTTTCGTGGACAAGCCCACAAAGTCCAGCATCTCGCGCGCCTTGCTGCGGGCGCCTGCCTCGGCGTGCCCAACGCCGAAGAATTCAGCCAAATTGCCGACCACTCCGCGATTGATGCCTGCATGACAACCGATCATGACGTTCTCGACGATGGAGAGGCCACGAACCAGACGCACCTGCTGGAAATTGCGCGCGATGCCCATTGTGGCGATTTGATCCGGGCGCCGGTCAGTATAGACACTATCCCGAAAGATGAGACGCCCGCCGGTCGGTCGCAGCGTCCCACTGATGATGTTGAACAGCGTTGTCTTGCCCGCACCATTTGGACCGATCAACGCGTGGACTTGTCCGGGCAGGATTTCACACGAGACATTTTTCAGCGCGAGATAGCCGCCAAAGCGACGACTCACGTCATCAACGCGCAAAATAGGCTTCATAGGTGACGAAGACGCGCAGCCGGGAGCAATCCGTCGGGCCGCCAAACCGCGATGACCATCAACACGACTCCAAAAACCGTCATGCGCCAATCCTGAACGAAGCGCAGCATTTCGGGCAGCAGGGTGACGATCGCCGCTCCGACAAACGGCCCGAACGGATTGGCCACGCCGCCCAAGACCACAAAAAGAAA
Organism: uncultured Alphaproteobacteria bacterium; assembly: GCA_963727325.1. Lineage (GTDB taxonomy): Bacteria > Pseudomonadota > Alphaproteobacteria > Rhizobiales > Xanthobacteraceae > BOG-931. The sequence goes on along the minus strand of CAVSFV010000010.1, from coordinate 33,842 downwards.
CACGACTGCCGACCGCGAGAAATCGAATTGGTTGGCGTCGATGAACAAGGCCTGGTGCGCATAAAAACCGCCGGCGATTCCCGCGATCGCGGCGCCGAGCGAAAACGAAAGCAGCTTGGTGCGCGTAAGGTTGATACCCATCGCCTCCGCTGCGACGTCATCCTCATGGATGGCGACCATTGCGCGGCCGAATCTCAGTTGACGGATGCGCCAAATCATCAGAAAGGCAATGACGTTTGCAAGTACCACTTGCGACAGCGTGGTCAGTGGACGGATACCACCCATGCCGGATGCGCCACCGGTCGGTTCGAAATTTAGAAAGAATACGCGTACGATTTCGCCGAATCCGAGCGTCAAAATCATCACATAGATTCCGCGGATGCGCAGCGCGGGCGTACCGACAAGGGCGCCGGCCGCCGCCGCGGCACAGCCGCCCGCACCAAGCGCGACAACAAAAGGAAAGTCCGCCTTGGTCAGAACGGCACAAACATAAGCGCCGATCGCCATGAACCCGCCCTGCCCTAACGAAATCAATCCGGCGGTCATCGGAATGTACAGGCTGACGCCCATGAGGCAGTTGATCCCCATGAAGATAGCCACGGACTCCCAATAGCCGCCCAACATTGTCAGCGTCCCGGTCCGATCCCGGTGCTGAAAAGTCCGCGAGGTCGAACTATAAGAATCAAGATCATCAGGCCGAATGCAAAGCCGTCGCGCAGAGATGAATCGAGATAGGCGACACTGAGCACTTCGGCGACACCCAGGATCATGCCCCCCGCCATCGCGCCGTAGATGCTGCCAAGGCCGCCGATCACCATCACGGCCATCCCTTTGATGCCCATGTCGAAGCCCATGAACGGAGAGATGGCATTGAAGTTCAAACCCACCAGAACACCCGCGATCCCAGCCAGCGCCGATGCCACGCCGAACGTGACAAGAACCACCGAGTCCACATTGATGCCGAGAAGCCTGGCGACCTCGATGTTCTCCGATGCCGCCCGCATCGCCATTCCGTAACGCGTTCGCGAAACGAATTGCTGCAAGATCAGCATCGACACCGCCGCTGTAACCAGTATGAACAATTGCGATCCCGTGATCGTGACAACTCCAAAATTGTACACTTCCTTCTGCAATTCTGATGGGAAGGCTGTCTGTTCGGCGCCAAATATTTTGGTCATGACTTCCTGAAGCACCAAACCAGCACCGATAGTACTCACGATGGGCGCCAAATGTGAGTTGCCACGCCGTCGGATCGGGCGGAAGGCCACGAGTTCGATCACAATCCCGACCAACGCCGATCCCAACAGTCCGCCAATCAGGGCAAGCAGCGGCCCAAAATGCCACAACAGCGCCAGTTGGAGTCCGGCGAATGCGCCCACCATGAATACTTCGCCGTGCGCCAGATGCAAAAGGCGCAGCACTCCAAAAATCAGCGTGTACCCGATTGCAACGAGTGCGTAGGTGCTCCCGAGCATCACCCCGTTAGCGAGCTGTTGCGCAAACATCAGGCTCGGTCCGGCTTAGGGCGATCACCGGCTCCGGTTATTGGGCAAGAACGAAACTGCCGTTACGGACCTCGAGCACGGTGGGAATACGGGTTCCGTCGCCGTCTTTGTCGATGCTTGTTATCCCGGTCAGTGGGGCTTCCCGATTTTTCATGTTGGCCCAGCAGTCGCGCAGCTTGACGCGGTCGCCTTTGATGTCTTTGCCCGTCACGCCGGTAGTCTTGATGCATTCGCGCATCAAGTACAACGTATCGTACATCTCGCCCGCCGCATTACTCGGTTTGGCATTAAATCGCTTGACGTAGTCCGCAACCCACTCCGCGACGCTTGGCTTGGGATTCTCGGTGAAAAAATCGAACGCGGCATACACTCCCTCGGTAGCCGCGCCACCGATTTGTATAAAGCGGGGATCATCTATGCCGACGCCGCCGACGATCGGCTGGGTCATGCCCTGCTTTCGTATTTCACTGACGGCGTGCGCCGCCTCGTTGTAAAGCGCCGACACGACGATTGCGTCCGGGTTGGCGGCCTTGGCCCGCGTGACCTGAGCCGAATAGTCTATGTCGCCGGTCTGGAACGACACGGTGTCAAGAACCTCGACGCCCCGTTCCTTCAACAGCGCCGGAAATATCGATTTGCCGTCAAAACTCGATACCGCGTCTTTTGCATCCATAAAGATGACAACGGATTTGATGGGCTTTGTTTGCTTTTTGAGCCACGCATCGAGCAGCGGCCGATAAACATTTTGCGTGGTCAACGCGAAACGAAACGCCCACGGCCGGTTTGCAGACGCTATGCCGGCTTTCGCCGCCATTGGCGTGACCATCGGCGTTTCGCCGCGAACCGCGAGCGGGAAAGCGACTTCGGCTTCTGCGCTGAACTGGGGGCCGATGATGGCGCTTACCTGATCAGAGTCGATAAGCTTCCGCGTCAGATTGATTGCCTCGGTATTGTCGCCACGCGTGTCGTATATGACGAGCTTCATCTTTCCGGCGGCATCAGCATCGGGATATTTGTCCATAAACATCTTGATCGCGTTCTGCTGTTGCAGGCCGTACGACGCTCCTTTTCCTGAGGAAGGAACGAGCACCCCGATAGCCACCTCCGCATTTGCAGGTAGCGCCATCATCACCGCCAGGGTGAGCGCCAGCAAAACGGATCGAGTCGCGTTGCAGCGGTTCGACATGAACAATATCTCCTTGCGGCGGCGGGTCGATTGGCTCGAAGATGAGGAATTCAACGTTATTTTTCAGTTCCGCACCCGTCAACGGCTAAAAAAGCATCACGCCTCTCTCGACGCCCGCGAACCGGCTGTCGGTAGCTCCAAGATCCGGTTTCGTTGACGACGCTCGGAGCGCCCAGTAGTTTTCATTTTTACAAGCTAAAAAGGGGTTCGTCATGGGTGCTGTCGGCCGCGCGTTATGCGGGTTGTTCGTTCTGGCCACTGCGCTGACAGTCCCAATTGCCGCAACGGCGCAGACCAAGCTCAAAGTCGGCCTGCTGCCCTTCTCGGAGTCTCTGGCAGCGGTTATCGCCGATAAAGAGGGATATTTCAAAGCTGAAGGGCTTGAAATCGAGACCACGCAATTTCAAAGCGGTGCGATGGCTCTGCCGGTTTTGCAATCCGGACGCATCGATATCGCCATCAGCAATACGGTCGCGACATTACAGGCGATCGGGCAAGGTCTCGATGCGGTTGTGCTGGCGCCGGCAGCCGTGGTTCGCAGCGCACCACCCGATACCACGACCGCTCTCATCGTACGCAAAGACGACGTGAAATCGATAAAGGAGCTCGAGGGCAAGCGCATTGCCGTCAACGTCATCAACAGCACCGCGTGGCTGCACGCGGTTGCAGCCTTAGAGTTGCATGGCGTCGACTATCACAAGGTCAGGTTTACCGAGGTGCCGTTTCCGCAGATGAATGATCCCCTGCTGAACGGCCAAATCGATGCTGTGGTACAGGTCGAGCCGTTTCGTTCAGCATTGATGGCGACCGGCAAAGCGGAGATCATCAGTTGGACGTATGTCGAAACCGCGCCGAAGTCGGATATTACGCAATATCTTGCGCTCACCTCGTGGGTAGAGAACAACCACGACGCCGCAGTCAAATTTGCCCGTGCAGTGATCAGAGGCGCTGAGTTCGCCAAAGCCAATGACGCGGCCGCTCGCGAGGTCAATGCCGCTTTTACCAAGCTCAACCCGGCTTTTAAGGATAAAGTCCTTTTGCCGGAGCTAGGAACCGCAGTGAATGTCGCTGGAATGAACCGTACGATGGAGCTCATGCAAAAGTACGGGATGCTGCAGAAGCCGGTCGACCTTTCGGCGCGTGTTCTGAAGCTACCTTGAGCGGCGGTCTATGACCGACGCTTCGCCGCGGTTTCTGCGCGCCTGTAGTGTACGCAAGATATTTGGCGCTGCAGGAGGGGCGACAGTTGCGCTCAATGGCGTCGATCTTGAGATTACAAAGGGCAGCTTCGTCTCCATCGTCGGTCCGTCAGGATGCGGCAAGTCGACGCTGTTGCAGATTATCGCCGGCCTGATCGACCCCACCTCGGGAACAGTTTTCTTAGATGATCTCGAGGTGAAAGGTCCTCCGCCTGGCGCACTTTACGTCTTTCAGCAATACACGCGCTCTCTGTTTCCGTGGAAGACCGTGGAGCGCAATGTCGCATTCGGCCTGGAAAACCGCGAAACGCTTTCCCGCACCGAGGTTGCTGCGCGCACGCGAGAAATCATTCGTCTCGTGAAACTCACCGGTTTCGAACGCCACTATCCGTGGCAACTCTCGGGGGGCATGCAGCAGCGGGTGGCTATCGCTCGCGCACTCGCGTGTCGGCCGGAAGTGCTTTTGATGGATGAGCCGTTTAGCGCGGTTGATGCGTTGACGCGAGCGGGTTTGCAGGAGCTGCTCCGTAGTCTTTGGCGCGAACTTGGCCTCACCGTCATCTTTGTCACGCACGATGTGGACGAAGGCGTCTATCTTTCGACCCGTGTCGTGGCACTCACGCGAGCCCCCGGTACCGTCGCAGCAGATTTGACGATTGACCTGCCGCATCCACGCGACCAGATCGCCACGCGGGCATTACCTCAATATCTCGACTACCGCGCCCGACTACTGGCGCAACTCTTCGCCGACGAAGGTCTTGTCGCCAAAGGCGTCGCATGACGGACAGCGCTGTCCCAGGTGCCCCGCCTCTCTCCGAGGTCGCAGCGAAGCCGGTGCGACGACCTGCGCTGCCGTGGAACACCCGCTGGCTTGGCGTCGGTTTGATCCTGGTCTTGCTGCTGCTCTGGGAACTGGCCGCGTCAACCGGCAGGATGCCGTCGCTGAGCTTTCCACGCATGAGCGACGTTCTCTCCACATGGTGGCGCCTCATATTGTCAGGCGAGTTGCCGCGTGAACTCGCCGACAGCCTTTGGCGGATGTTTGCCGGCTATTTCATCGGCGCATTGCTGGGCGTTCTGCTCGGACTACTGATGGGTTATTTCCGCTTCTTCTACAATCTTCTCGAGCCGATCACCGAGGTGCTGCGACCGATCCCTAGTCCGGCCTATTTGCCGATCGTGATCCTGTTTCTCGGCATCGACGACGAGATGAAGGTTTTCATGATCGCATTCGCGTCGCTGTTTCCGGTCCTGATCAATACCTATAGCGGAGTGCGCAGCGTCGACCCGATTCAGCTTCAGACCGCCCGCACATTCGGCGTCACCGGCCGAAAGCTAATCTGGCAGATCGTGCTGCCGGCAGCGTCGCCCTATATCTTCACCGGCATGCGCGTGAGCCTGGCCGTCGCGCTGATTGTCATGGTGATCAGCGAGATGGTGGCGGCATCAAGTGGCATCGGCTATTTCATTCTCAGCGCACAGCGCGGTTTCCAGATCCGCGAAATGTTTGCCGGCGTGCTAACCTTAGCGATCGTCGGCTACGTGCTGAATCGACTGTTCGTCGCCATAGAGAACCGGCTGCTCGCATGGCACTACGGCTACACGCAGCAGCAGCGCCACTGAACCGTGGCTAACCGCAGTCGACAAATCGGAGTGTGAAGGCTTCTCCGGCGCCGGTAATGGCGGCGACGTGCGGGGCGGCAAAATGCGCCGGGAAGAGCAAGGCGCGCTCCTCCACGCAATGCTCCAACAGCCGGCGGCGGGTCACGCGCGCTTCCGCCGCCAGCTCGCAAAAGCCCGAATTCCAGTGCGGCGCATAGGCCTGTAACGGATGGTGGATGGCGTCACCGGAGAAGAGTGCGTTCTCGCTTCCGTCATGGAGCTTGAGCACGATGTGACCCGGCGTGTGTCCAGGCGCCGGCTCGATCAGCATCGTGTCGTCGATTTCATGCGCGCCGTCGACTAGCTCCACCTGGCCAGCTTCGATGACCGGAAGCACACTGTCACGGTAGGAATAGGTCCGTTGCGGGTCGGCGTCGGCGACCGGATTGCGGCGCGGATCGCCCCATTCGTTCTCGGTGCGCGAGATCAGATATTTGGCGTTCGGAAAAGTCGGCACCCAGCGGCCATCCCGCAGCATTGTGTTCCAGCCGACGTGATCGGTGTGCAGGTGCGTGCAGAGCACGATATCGATCTCCTCGGGTGCCGCCCCGGCTTCACGCAGATGTTCGAGATAGCGCGTGTCGAGTTGATGAAAGCGCGGGGCACCCGGTCGGTTTTTATGATTTCCGGCGCAGCAATCGAGCAGGATCGTGTGCCGTTCGGTGCGGATGAGCCAGGAATGCACGCTGGTGATCAGGCGATCGCGGTCCGGCGAGTAGTGGTTTGGAACAAGCCAATGACGATGGCGTTCGAGCATTCCGCGATCAAATCCAACCAGAAATTGTTCGGGCGGGAGGCTGGTGTCCCCAAGTAGTTCTCCAACCCGGGTCACGCTAACGTTGCCTATCTTCCAAATCGCCATTGCCGACCTTTGGTTCTTTCAGATCATCGCGAAGCTGCAACAAAATAGCCGCCATGCATCTATAGCATAAGCGTTGACACGTCTCTTTGCCTTCCTAATAGTCATCGGCGTTGTCGCGTTTTTGACGATGAACCCCAGCCGCGAGATTCAATATGGAAGAAGTCGCCTTTGGTCACAGCGCGGCACTCGCCGGTGCCAAAAGCATCAAACCGGTCGGATGGAGCGATTTGCGCGGCTGGCTGCGGCTGATTGAGGCGGCCGGCCAGATCAAGCACATCGATGCTGCGGTCGATCTCGACGAAGAGCTCGGTGCAATAACCTTCATGGCCGCACGAACGCCGGCATCGCCGGCGCTTATGTTCAACCAATTTTTCGGCAATCATGGCGACGCGCGTGTCCTGTCGAACATGCTTGGCGCCAGCAAGGAACGCTATGCGATAGCCGTTGGGCTCGATCCGAAGCTCAGCACTTCTGAAATGATTTTCGCGTCGCGCGATCTCATGAAAAGGCGTCTACAACCGGCATTCATTCCCAAAGGCGAGGCTCCGGTCAACGAGATCGTACTTAAAGGCTCCGACATCGACATGACCACGTACCCCAGTCCCAAATTCTGGCCGGGCGACGGCGGACGTTACATCGGTACCGGTGACATCACGTTCACACGCTCACCGGATACCGGGCGCATCAATGTCGGCGTCTATCGCCAAATGCTGCATGGGCCGAACCGCATCGGGCTTTATTGTTCGCCGGGCAAGCACGGGCGCCTCGACCGTGACGCGTGGTGGGCGCAGGACAAGCCGTGCGAAGTTGTCGCCGCCTACGGCATCGATCCGGTCCTGTTCATGGTTGGCGCGCAAGTTTTCAGTGCCGACGAATCGGAACTGGACGTTGCCGGCGGCATCATGGGTAGACCGATCGAGCTGACCGAAGCCGAGTATGTGAGCCTCCCCATTCCTGCGCATGCTGAACTCGTTATCGAAGGCGTGCTGCACGCCGGCGACACCGAGATGGAAGGACCGCTCGGCGAATTCACCGGCTATTACGGCAATGTCCGCGGACCACAGCCAGTTATCGAAGTGAAGGCCGTTCACAGCAGGAAATCGCCGATCATTACTGCTGCGCTGATGGCGACCTATCCATCGTGCGAAATCGGCGCCTATTACGCGATCATGCGCTCGGCGCGCATTCTCGACGATCTGCAGCGCATCGGCGTGCCGGGAGTAGTGTCAGCCTATTCACATCCGGCGGCGGCTTCCGGCTGGGGCATGGTGATCGTGTCGCTGAAGCAGCAATACGCCGGACACGCGGCACAGGTGCTGGCTTTGACGGCGCAATGTCCGGCGGCGAGTTACTACACCAAGTGGATTATTGCTGTTGATGAAGACGTCGATCCTACTGACTTCGACCAGGTGATGTGGGCTTTGAGCACGCGCTGCAACCCGAATGACGATCTCGATATCCTGCGCAACACGTGGTCAACCGGCCTCGATCCCAGCCAGCATCCGCCCGAAGCGCGGCCATACGGCTCGAAGGTACTGATCAACGCCTGCAAGCAGCACCGTTATATCAAGGAGTTTCCGCGTTCGACACTGCTGCGGAAAGAGACCTACGATCGGGTGCGCAGCCGCTGGGCCGAGTTGGGCTTCGACAACACGCCTCCCCAGCTCAACGTCTTCCACACGGATTGAGAAACCATCAGCCCTGCACCAACGCCAGGACGCGCAACGGGCTGCCGGACCCGGTCTTGATCTTTAGCGGCGCGGCGATGATCACCGCGCCGGTCGGCGGCAACTTGTCGAGATTGCAGAGACACTGCAGCCCGTAGCGACCCTTGCCATGCATGTAGAAATGCGCGGGATTAGGCGGCGTAAACTTGCGCGACTGACCAGCATCGGTGTTGATCGTCTCAACGCCAAAGCCGAGCACATCGCGCTCATCGACGAGAAAGCGCACAGCTTCGGGCGTTGGCCCTGGTGTGTGCGCACCGTCGTCGCGACGATTGGCGAAGGCATCGCCCTGCCGATGCTTGCCCCAATCCGTGCGGAACAAGACCCAATTTCGCGGTGGAATGCGGCCGTGCGCACGTTCCCACTCTTCGATGCGCGGCACGGTCAGAAGGAAATCGTCATCGGCCGCCGCCTCTCGAGAGCAATCAATGACGCAAGCCGCGGCGATGAAATTCGCCGCCTTGATGGTGTCGACCGAATTGTTTGGCAGGTCCTTGCCGGAGATCCAATGGATCGGCGCGTCGAAGTGCGTTCCCGAGTGCTCGCCGCAGCTGAAATTGTTCCAGTAATGATTGGCGCCATGCTCGTCGTAGTGCGAGATTTCCTCGATGCTGAACGGAGCGCACTGGCCGAATTGCGGCGGCAAAACAATAGTGGGAAATTCAGGCGATAGCGTATGGGTCAAATCGATCACCTGCACGCGGCCGCTGACGATATCGCTAACAAAATCGGCGAGTAACGGCATGATTTCTTATTTCCTTTTTCAAGGTAGTGCACGACGGCGATGGGCTACACAAATTTGCCGGCCGGAGGGCTAAAGTGGCGGCCGCTCCGCATAGCCGCCCGATCCTGCCTCGTATGCGGCACCAACACGAAACAGCAGATCTTCACGAAAGGGCCGCGCGACGAGTTGCATGGCCTGCGGCAACCGGTTGTCCGTAAATCCGATCGGCACCGACAAACCCGGCAAGCCAAGGAGATTGAACGGGCGGGTGTTGGCAACGATCTGACCGAGCACCTGTGACATTGCCGCCGAGCCACCGACATCCGTTTCAGCCGCCGTCGGCACCGGCCGCTTCAATACCGGGACGTGCAGCACGTCGCAGGCGGAGAACGTCTCGCGCAAAAAGTCTTCGAGCAGCCGCGCGCGCCCCCGCACCGCCTCCTCATACAGTGTGGCGGGTACGCCCAAGCCGACCAACAGTCGCGCCCTTGTCTGCTGTGCGTAATCTTGCGGACGTTCGCGCAGCCACTGCAGATGCAATCCCGCAGCTTCCGGCCAGAGTATGGCGTTGGACAAGTCGTTGAGCGCGCCGTGATCGCCGACCGGTACGTCGACGACTTTTGCGCCCTGCTTCTCAAGCACAGCACGGCTGGCCGCCAGCAATTCCGCCACTTCGTGATCGATGCCGTCATAGTAGTACCGAACAGGGATGCCAATCCTCAGGCCGGCGAGTGAACCCGCGCTTGCTGCGTCGTCGACGGTCCGCTCGTAATCCGGCACCGAAAGCCGGCTCGACATGCCGTCGCGAGCGTCGGTCCCGGCAATCACGGACAGCATCCGTGCACAGTCGCCGACATTGCGCACCAAAACACCGATGCAATCGAGCGAGTGCGACAGCGGCATCGTTCCGTATCGGCTGACACGGCCAAGTGTCGGCTTGATGCCGACGATCCCACATGCCGCCGCCGGCAACCTGACCGATCCTCCGGTGTCCGAACCTAATGCACCGAACGCAAGACCCGCAGCCACCGCGGCCCCAGAGCCCGACGACGAGCCGCCAGTGATATGGTCGGTGTTCCACGGATTGCGGCAACGGCCAAAATGATCGTTGTGCCCGGTCGGTCCCATGGCGAATTCTGCCATGTTGAGCCGCCCGACCTCGATGGCGCCGGCGGCGTCGAGCTTGCTGAGAACGGTCGCGGTGTGATCGGGGACAAAGTCAGCGCGGATTTTCGAGCCGCAGGTGCAGACTTCGCCGGCACGATAGAACATGTCCTTATGCGCCAGCGGCACACCGTGCAGCGGACCAAGCGAACGCCCTGACTTGACGGCTTGATCGGCCAGACGACCTTTCGTGCGGGCATCCGCGGCGGTCACGCGAATGAAGCAATTGAGCGCCGGCTGCAATCGCTCGATGCGGTCGAGGCAGGCTTCAACCAGGGCCTCCGACCGTACTCGCCCTTGTGAAATTGCCGCCGCTGCTTCGCGCAGCGTCAGCGCCGTGAGATCGCTCACAAGCCAGCCTCATTGAGAACGTCCGCCTCGAGCAGACGGTAGTACCGCTCACTGGTCTCGTCGAAGGATAACGATTGCAAGAGGGTGGCCGCAGCGATTTGAATGCGATCAAGGGAACGCGCGACCGCATCCACATCATCCGCATTGACGTTCACGCCGCTGTCGGCGATGACCTTTTCCAGCGCCGCCCTATTCGCCGCGCCACCCGCCGGCACGCTCATGTTGATGGTCTCCGCTTCGATAAACTGTACACAATTTTCTTCGCGTAGCACACTCAACGACAGTTTTCTGCAGGACGCATTCCATTAGCTCAAGGAGGACGAGGATGACTGAACGACAGCGGCCAAGCCTGCGTGCGCGGCTCGCAAGCAAGGAGCTCCTGGTCGCTCCGGGCGTGTTCGATGGAATTTCATCGAAGATTGCCGATCAGATGGGCTTCGAGGCCCTCTACATGACCGGCTATGGGACGGTGGCTTCGCACCTTGGATTGCCCGACGCCGGAATCGCCACCTTCAGCGACATGGTCGGACGCGTCGCAGTCATCGCCAAGGGAACAAAAACGCCGCTCATTGCTGACGGCGATACCGGCTACGGAGGGTTGCTCAACGTTCAGTATTCGGTGAGAGGCTATGAGGCGGCCGGCGCTGTCGCCATCCAACTTGAGGATCAGGAATTTCCCAAGAAGTGCGGCCATATGCTTGGCCGCCGCGTGGTGCCAATCGACGACATGGTCGACAAAATCAAAGTTGCCGTGGGAAGCCGGGAATCGAGCGAATTTCTAATTATAGCGCGGACCGATGCACGAACGACGCTGGGCCTTGATGAGGCTTTGCGTCGTGCCGAGGCCTACGGCAAAGCGGGTGCCGACATTCTCTTCGTCGAGAGCCCTGAAAGTCTCGAGGAGATGCGCACGATCGGACGAAGTTTTGATCAGCCCCTGATGGCCAACATGGTCGAGGGAGGACGTACGCCGCTGGTGGACAAGAAGACGCTGGAAGAAATCGGCTATTCGCTCGCTATCTTTCCGGCGTTCGGTTTTCTCGCCGCAGGCGAGGCGTTGCACAACGTTTATCGTCACCTGAAAGAGAACGGTTCAAGCGTCGGCAGCAACATCCCGCTCTATAAGTTCGGCGAGTTCAGCGAGTTGATGGGCTTCGGCGAAATCGCCAAATTCGACGAGACCTACCAGCGGCAATAGCCGCGCGGCGCGCCGGCTAAGCCGGGACGAGGCGAAAGTTCTCCCACTCGGTCGGCGTCCGTCGCAACACTTCTCGCCAGCTGTCATTGTTGTTGGGCCCGCGTCGGCTGATGCGACGGCCGGCGAAAGCAAACTCGCTGTTCGACGCGAAGGGAAACGGTGACAGCGAATAGGTACCGGTCTCCTGCGGCCTAATCGTCACTGACGCATCTTCGTCAGCACTGCGCGGCACGTGCTCGAAGGTTTGTACGCCGCGTTCGCTCGGGTGGATCCTGTTGAAATAGAGGGCAAGGGTGTCCATGAATTGCAGCTGTTTGTAATTCTGGAACAGTTTATTTTCTTCGAGCCGGTCGGCAAGCCGGGGATCCTTGGCGACTTCAGCCTTCAGCCGCTTCTGCCGCGCCAACTCACCATCGAGCATGCGCTCGGCGATTGGCCGCTCCTTCTCGGGAAACTGCTTGATCAGCACGTGTTGGGAAAGACCATAACGTCCATTGTAAAGGCCCCAGCTATGCATGCTTGAAATAAGGCCGCAAAACGGGTTCTGCCGCTCGTTGAAGTCGGGCGACTGCTTGCTGGTCACGGTAATGAATTCCGCCGGCGTTTCGATGAGGTTGTAGGGAAGGCCCGTCTTTTCATCGATCACTGGATCGCGGTCGAACTCGATCCAACCGGCGTCATGGTGGGAAATAATGTAGACCATCGGGTCGAGCGGCGACAGCGGCTCGAACTCGTCATTACCGAAGGCCCGCGCAAACTGCCCGCAGAGAGCGGTGTGTTCGTACATCATAATCGCCAGCCTGGGCGAGCCGGCGGGTGCAGTTTGAATAATCATGGTCTGACGGCCTTTTGAACGTGAAAAAGCTCTTCATTGTAGCGACCTCAGAGGTCCCTTTAAAGCAGCAACCGATGCGCTGCCTTGATCAGGCGTCCCGCGACAACTTCATACGGTAGTGGAAGTCTTCCGCGACGTGCCAATTGTATGAGGCAACCAGTGTGCCTTTGCGGGTCACGTAGCGGCGTAGTGCGCACACGCTGATCGTACCTGCAGTCTGCCGCAGACGGCCGGCGACGTCCTTGTTCATCGGCTCGCCACGCAAATCCTGCTCGATCTCCACAATTTCCTCGCCGGTTCGCTTGCTCAGATGCGCATGAAACGGCCCAACGCACCGGGCCAGTTCGCGCACGTAGCGGGACAATCGGTCTGGTACGTAAGTATGCACATAGCAGATGACGCTCCCTCCCGGTTCGCCACAGCGCAGTCCCTTTATGAGCCACCATCGCGTACCGGGTTTGCCACCGATCTCCGCCGCAACGTCTGCGGAAAGCTTGGTTTGCGCACTCGAGAGCAATTCGTAATGGGTATCGAGGGCGAACTGCGACAAATCGGCAAGCGATGATAGCGAATGCACGTAGCGCGCTTGCGGGCTTGCGGCGACCACGACACTGCCGGCGCCTTGCCGCCGCTGTACCATTCCGTGATCAACCAGGCGGCGCAGCGCCTCACGGACCGTGAAACGGCTGGCTCCAAACTCGTCGCACAGTTCGCTTTCGGTCGGCAGACGCTCTTCAACCGGGTATTGCCCGGTTTCCACCCGCTCGCTTAGAACGCTCAATATTTGCATATAGCGCGGCTGTTCCATGGTCATGCCGCCGACCTTCCCTTCCCCCGAAATACCCGGATCCCAGCCGATTTGTCCGGACATATTGCCGGACTATAGCCCAAATGTGTACAGACAGAATGCCCTCAGGCACAGCCGCCCAGAGGCCAACGATGGAGAAGGTAATAACAATGACCGACGCTTTAGGCTGGCGGCGCAAATTCGGGGTACTGGGACCATCGACCAACACAATCGTCCAGCCCGACTTCGACGACATGCGCCCCATTGGCGTGACTAACCACTACAGCCGCATTTTTACGCCGAACGCGGACGCCGTGAGTAATGAGAGTTTCAGGGCGGCGACAGAAGTGATTGCCGGGAACGTGATCGATGCTGTTCGCAGCGTCATGACCTGCGGACCGCATTATCTGGTGATGGGAATGTCTGCGGTGACATTCATCAACGGGGCAAAGGGCGCCGATACATTCACGCGGCAAGTCGAGGAAGCCTCCGGCGTCAAGATCAGCATCGGCAGCCATGCCAGCGCTGCAGCGCTGCAGCGCTATGGCGGCGTGCGGCGAATCGCCATCCTCTCGCCCTACTGGCCAGTGATGAATACCGAGGTCATTCGCTACTTTACCGACATGGGCTTCGAAGTGGTGCGCGACATTTGCCTGCAATGCCGCTCGTGGATCCAGATTGCCGAGCAATCCACAGAGACTTTGCGAAATGCGCTCTTAAAGCTCGACGGCGACGACGTCGACGCCATCGTTCAGGTCGGCACCAACCTCTCGATGGTTCGACTCGCGGCTGCCGCGGAAATGTGGCTGGGCAAACCGATCGTTGCGATCAACACGGCGACTTACTGGCACGCGCTTCGCGCCAATAACATCGACGATCGTATGGAAGGCTTTGGCCGGCTACTGGCAGAATTTTGAGATTTCACAATGGCGACGAACGCGGCACTAACGCTCGGGCAGACCACCGTTCACCGGATAATCGATCTCGACCCGTTTGCAATTCCAATCGCAAACATATTCCCGCAAGCAACGCTCGCGCAGCTCAACCCCGCTGCGCAAATGCTGGCTGACCAGCACATCGACTTTACGGCCGGTAAGGTTTTGCTGGTGATCCAAAGTCACCTTGTGCGTTTCGCCGGCAGGACGATTCTGATCGATGCCTGCGTCGGCGAGCACAAATCGCGGCCGTTGCGGCCGGACTGGAACCTTCGCACCGGCACCCAGTATCTCGCCAATCTGGCGGCTGCCGGATGCACTCCCGAGGATATCGACATCGTAATGTGCACCCATCTGCACGCTGACCATTTGGGCTGGAACACGCGTCTTGAATCAGGCCGGTGGGTGCCGACTTTTCCCAACGCGCGCTACGTTATGACCCAGCGCGAGATCGATCAGCGGGCGCAGGACGCCGCGCAATCGCCGCAGGCCAATCACGGCAGCTATCAGGACAGCGTCTTGCCCGTACTCGATGCCGGTCTCGTCAAAGTCGCGAAAGCAGGCGATGAGATCGCGGACGGAGCGAAGATCATCGATTTGGCGGGCCATTCGCCCGGCCAAATCGGCCTTGATCTCGCGGCCGATGCGCGATCAAGGCTGATATTTTGTGGCGACGCCATCCACAGCCCCGTACAGGTCTTTCATCCGGAGTTGTTCAGCAATTTCTGCTTTGACGGCGAACAAGCCGTGCGGACGCGGCGAGCGCTACTTGAACGCGCCGTCAGCGAAGGGTTACGACTGATGCCTGCTCATCTGCGGGGAACGAGCATGCGGATCGAGGAAAAGAACGGCGGCTTCGTGCCGGTCATTGAATCTTAGCGCGAAAATACCTCAAGCGACCTTCTCCGAATCACGCAGCGATTGAATCATTGACGTGCGCATCACGTAGTCGCGGTGCTTGACCGGATCTGCGACGATGCTGCGCAGATCGTCATAATACGCGCATCGCGCCGCCGGCTCGCGTGTGTTGAGAATCGAGCGGTTGCGTAACGTGGTCTGTTGTACGACATCGAGCGCAACCTTCCTGCGCTGGCGGCTGTACCGTTCGAGCGTGCCGATCGGCGCGCCGCGGATCACTTCGGTGAGTGCGCGGCTCAGATTGAATGCATCGTGGATGCCGCCATTCAGTCCCATTCCGCCGAGCGGATTATTCACATGTGCGGCGTCGCCGGCGATCAGCATCCGCCCATTCACATACGTCGAAGCGACCCTCTCATGCACGCGGTACGCGGTGCGATGAGTCACCTCGTAGGGCGTGTTGCGCGGCACAGCGCCTTGGAGCAGATGTTGTGCGCGCTCCACCGACGTCACATCTGCATCCGTCAGGGAAGAGTCGACCGGAAACAGCGCGCGCCACACCCGCACCGTGCGGATCAGCACAAACCATTCATCCGGATCAGACAGATAAGCGATGTTGGCGATATCCGGCATTGCTTCGCTAAAATCGTAGGTTGTAGAAAGCGTCAGAAAAATCTCAGGAATTGTGATGCCGTCAAAAACGACATCCATGGCCTTGCGCACGACACTGCCGATACCGTCGGCGCCGACGACGAACGAACCGGAAATTGTCTCGTTTGCACCGCCTGGCAGGGACACGTCGACCTCGACGCCATCCCCCGTCTGGCGCGCGGCGATCGCAGAGGTTCCAAACCGAATTGTAGCGAGGGGATTGGTCTTGAGCTGCGCAAATAGCAGTTCGCCGAGGCGCCACTGCTCACATTGCAGGCGATAGGGATGATCGGTGTCGCCCTTAAGCCGCGAGAGCTCAAATGTCGCAATGACGCCTTCTTTCCGATCGCGGAATTGCCAGGTCGGGCAGATCAGGCCCTGGTCGATCATCCCGCCGACAACGCCGAAACGCTCCAGCATGTCGAGGGTCGGAGGATGAAACGTCGAGGCCCGCAGATCATGCGGCAACTCAGCGCAGGCCTCGATCAGAACAACCGGAATCCCCTCTGCGACTAGCAGCGCAGCGGTTACGAGACCTACGGGTCCGGCGCCGACGATCAGAACTTTTTGGCTTATTTCGTTGGACATCGCGTTCCTTGACTCAGGCCACAAGCCGGTCATCATTGAGTTGTCCGGACAAAGATGGCGGGGTTTATCATAATGGGCAAGCGATCGGTGGGCGCAGTGTTCGGAAAGGCAGGTTGATGCGTTATCCTTTCGGGCCGTTTCCGATGCGCGGCCCTATGCGTTGGCCGCAGGGAAATCAACTGGCGACCATTGTTACGATCAATCTCGAATATTGGGATTTGTTAAAGGAATCGTCCGCGCTCGACTACGCCGGCGGCCCCGCGGTCTTGCCGGATTTGTTTCCCGGAAATATTCCAGATTTTACCTGTTTCGCTGGACGCGAATACGGTCAACGCATGGGCGACTGGAGCCTAAACGACGACTTCGTCGAGACGGAAACGGCGTTGGATCGACGTGCGGTCATCGACAGTGTGCTTGAACATGGCTTCGAGCTAGTCCCGCACAATTGCAAGGCAGGCGAGGCGTGCTATCGGGACCAGCACGCGAGCCATATTCCTCCCCAGGCACATCTTTCGTCATGACGGTCGTATCGGCGATCACCAGATCGCGCACTGCGATTTAAACACCCGCCGTCATAGCCGCACTTATTGTTGCGCTCGTCGCCGCCGCCATTGTTTTTGGTGGATATATCGTTGCGCGCCAGGTCGTGTCCGGGCTGTTGCTCGGTTCGATCTATATGACAGTTGCCGTCGCTTTCACGCTGACGATTGGGGTTCTCAACTTCCTCAATTTCACGATACCCACCTTGTTCATGCTGACCGGAATGGTGGCGTGGGGATTGATGAGCAACGGATTCGTCAAATTCGCGGGCGGCTGGGCCTGGCTTGTGGCACTTGGTGCCGGTGTGGCGGCGGCCGTCGTCGCATCATTGCTGGTCGAGCGCTTCACATTCCGTTATCTCAAGATGAAACACGGCGACGCCACCGAACATGCTATTCCTCTCGTTTCTTCACTGGGTTTTCTGCTCATCTTTGAACACTTGGTATTGATTTTTCTAGGCTCGGAATCGCAGCGTTTTGCCGTTCCGTTCAAGGCTGACGTCCACATCGCGGGGCTCGTTATCGGCCTGCCGCAGATTGTGAGTTGCGTGCTTGCTGTTGCCGTCGTGATGGCTCTGAGCTTCATTTTGAAGAACACCAAGACGGGCCGCGCTTTGCGAACGATCGCCGAGAGCCCGGATACTGCCTCTCTGCTCGGTGTCGAAGTCGACAAGATCGTGCCGGTCGTCTTCATCTTGACCGGATTGCTGGCAGGCGTCGCCGGCGCGCTCTTCACGGTCAACTACGGGAATGTGTCCCCGTTTATGGGCGACAACGTCGGCACCAAAGCGATTGCAGCCATGGTGCTTGGGGGGATCGGCTCGATTTGGGGAGCTATCGCCGGCGGTCTGATCGTCGGATTGATCGAAACGCTCTCGATCTACCTGTTCGGCGGTGACTCTGTGCAGATGGT
Organism: uncultured Alphaproteobacteria bacterium; assembly: GCA_963727325.1. Lineage (GTDB taxonomy): Bacteria > Pseudomonadota > Alphaproteobacteria > Rhizobiales > Xanthobacteraceae > BOG-931. Next base: position 16,158 of record CAVSFV010000010.1, on the reverse strand, counting down.
GGTCTGGGGACTTTTGCTCGCCATCATCATTCTCCGACCGCGAGGGTTGTTCGGGACCGTCTCGGCTGGACGAGGAAAAATGTGATGTGCGCTTCAGCCGGCCGGCCCCGAAGCGGAAGTGGGACGCGACGGCGATGAGCGGATATGTTTCCGGCATCCTCGCGATCCTTTGCATCAATTTGATCTTTGCCTACGGCATTTTCGTTCCGGCGGCCGCCGGACAGATCAATCTCGGCGGCGCCGGCTTCCAGGCGATCGGAGCGTATGGGGCGGGCTGGCTGTCGAGCAGCGGCATGCTACCGGTATGGCTGACGATACCAGCGGCGATGCTGATTGCTGGGCTGGTCGGCTTCCTGATCTCGTTCCCCGTTTTGCGCACGCGCGGCGTGTACATGGTGCTCGCGACTTTCGCCTTCGGCGAGGCTGTCGCGGGCTTCCTATTGCGCACACAGTTCTTCGGCGGTGCCATCGGCATGGTCGTCCCGGCGCACATCGAGGTTTCCATCCTCGTGTGCTGCGCGCTCGCTGTGACCTTGCTTACATTTTATCTTATGGCGACCCGGTTCGGCCTCGCCATGCGCTCAATCAACGACGATGAGGCGGTCGCGGTCCTGATGGGAGTCAACGTTCGCGCCGTCCAGGTTGCGGCGTTCACCATCGGAGGAGCCTTTGCCGGGCTCTCCGGCGCGCTCTATGCGCATAATTTCGGCTTCGTCGAAGCGCAGTATTTCAATTCGCTGCTCTCGATCTACGTGTTGTTGTTCGTGCTTATCGGCGGCGTGCAAACAGCCTGGGGACCTTTGACCGGCACTCTGGTCTTCACGCTATTGCCCGAATTTATGCGGATCGGTGGGTCATGGCGCTATGTCGTCTTTGGCGCGGCGATCGTGCTGCTGATGATGCTACGCCCGCAAGGAATTGTGACGCGGGCGATGATCGACCAAATGTCACCTCGCCGCTGGGCATTTCGTCGCACTGCAGTAGGGGCGTTGCATGGCCGCTAGACCGGCATTGGCGCTCAACGGCATAACCAAAAGCTTCGGCGGGCTCACCGTAGTCGAGGATGTCAGCTTCGAAGTCTCCGCGGGCGCACGCATGGCGCTGATCGGTCCGAACGGCGCCGGCAAGACCTCATTGTTTAATCTAATTTCCGGTGTCTATCCGATCGACTCCGGCACTATCGCGCTCGAAGGCACACTGATTGAAGAAATGCCGCCGCGTTTGCGCGTGCGCGCCGGCCTCGCGCGCTCGTTCCAAAATATTCGCCTGATGCCGCATCTCTCGGTCATCGAAAACGTGATGCTGGGGCAACATGTCCGGGCCGACAGCTTGGGCCAGCTGTTCGGTCCTCTGGCATGGCAGCGCAACGGCCGATGGCGCCGGCTTGCTGAGGCGAGCTTGCGTGACGCTGGAATAGACGTCGATCCCGACTCCGACGTATCGACCCTGTCGTACGGCGTCCGCAAACGAATCGAAGTTGTTCGTGCGCTGATGAGCCGCCCGCGACTACTTATGCTCGACGAGCCGGCTGCGGGACTGAATCCGCGCGAAACCGCGGAGTTGTCCGCTTTTCTCAAATCGATCGCACGCGACGGACTGACTTTACTCGTCGTCGAGCACGATATGTCCTTTGTGCATGATCTGTGCGAGCGGACGGTCGTGCTCAATTTCGGCCGTCTCATCTACGAAGGACCGACGCGCGGCGTCCAGGACGATGAAGAGGTGCGTGCCGCTTATCTCGGTAGCCGGCGGGTTGAAGTCAAAGGAGCGCATTTTGCTTCTTGAAGTTGATAATCTTGACGTTCGCTATGGCCGCACCCACGCAGTCAAAGGCGTGTCGATAAGCGTCGACGGCGACGAATTGGTGACGGTCCTTGGAGCCAACGGTGCCGGCAAGACTTCACTCCTTCGCGCGCTGCAAGGGCTGGTTCCGGCGACGGAAGGACGTGTTCTTTTCGACGGTGAAGATATCACGGGCTTGTCCCCACCGCAGCGCCTCCGCCGACACCTCGCGCTCGTACCCGAGGGTCGGCAAATTGTGCTCGGCCTGTCGGTGCACGAAAACCTGCAGATGGGAACGTATTGCCGCAAGGATGCGGGCGCGGCGCGTGATGTGAGCGCAATTTATGATCGATTTCCGAACCTCGCCGCTCGGCGCAAACTGCCGGCTTCAGTGCTGTCTGGCGGGGAACAGCAGATGCTCGCTATCGGACGGGCATTGCTGGCTAAGCCCAAATTGATGATGCTCGATGAACCCTCGTTGGGATTGTCGCCCCTTCTTGTCGAGCGCTTGTTCGAACTCATCGTCAGCCTCCGCGGCGACGGCCTTGCGATTCTGCTCGTCGAGCAAAATACGCAAATGGCCCTCGAAGTCGCATCACGAGGGCTGGTGATGGAACTAGGGCGTGTCGTCATGCAGGGTCCGGTCGAAACGCTCCGCCACAACGAGCAGCTCGCTCAGGCGTATCTGGGACATGTTTAAATCGCTCACTATCCTTCAAGGAGATCGATGATGGCGAAACTGCAGACGATGCTGATAGCGGCCGCGGCCGCGTTTTCCATTATCGGAACGCACCCCGCGCGAGCGGAAGAGGTCGTAATCGGTCTGAATATGGTCAAATCCGGTGTCCTCAAGAACGTCGGCGAAGCAACCGAAACCGCCGTCAATATCGCCGTTGATGAAATCAACTCGAAGGGCGGCATAGCCGGCAAGAAGATCAAGCTCTTGACCTACGACACCGGGAGCGATCCGAAGCAGGCAGCAACGGGCACGCAAAAATTTGCGGAGGACGACAAGGCGCTTGCAATCATCGGGCCCTTCTCGTCGGGCGAAGCGGCGGTCGCGTTTCCGGTCGGCGAACGGCTCGGGATCGTCCAGATCTCGAACTCGTCTTCACAACCCGGCCTGACCGCGAATTACAGTTACGCATGGCGGTTCATAACCGACGAAGGCAAACAGTTTACCCGCCTTCTCAAAACGCTGAAGAAAAAGTCAATCAAAGCGGACAGCGCTGAAATCATCTACGTTTCCGATGAACGCGTCTCCAACATTTCCGGAACGCGTTTCTATCCGGCGATCCTCAAGGCCAATGGCATCTCGTTCGGCGAGCCGATCGGGTTTCAGTACAACAGCTTCGACGTTGGACCACAGGTATCCCAAGCGCTGGAGCGGAAGCCCGATGTCATTGCGATGGCAGCTACTCCCGACAGTGCTGGCAAAGTCATTAAGGAACTTCGTCGCCAGGGGTTTCAGGGCCGCGTCATCGGTTCGCAAATCTTTGCGGACCCCAATTCGATGGACTTGTTCGGCCGCGACGCCGACGGGCTTTTGATCGTCGCCGGCTTTTGGTGGGACCGCACTGACGCGACCCGCGCCTTCACCAAAAAATTCGCCGAAGAAAATGCCAAACGTGGCCTGACTTCGAAGAAAATCCCGCATCATACCGACGCGAACGCTTACGACATTGTCTATTTGCTCAAACAAGTGATGGAGCAAATCGGAGTGACCGGCGATCCTGCCAAGCTCGCACTGGAGCGGACCGCAATCCGTGATGCGCTCAAAACTGCCCGCTTCAGCGGCGTAACCGGCGACAATACCTGCTTCGACGCACAGCGCGATGCCAAACTCCCGGGCTACGTGATTGAAATTAAGGATTTGAAATGGAACCTTTTCGATTCGTGGCCGGCGGACCCCTGTCCGTAGGGAGCCGCGCCTGAGTGGAAATGGGGCTCTGCATACTCGGAGGCTGTGGGCGGCATTGGCCGCGGCGTCGAGCGCATTCTGCTCGGCCCACAGAGCGCTTATGTGACCGGCCATACGCCTTGGGGGAACGGCGGCGCATATATGCCGTGACAGTTCAATACCGATGGGCCAATCTTGCTTGAGCGCGCGCGGCGCCGCCGATCCGGAGATCGCCGTAAATCCGGGAGAGGCATGATACACAAACCCACCCGCCGGGAGATCTTTGCGACGACGGCGAAAGCTGTGGCCGTCAGTTGCTTCGGCACGACCGCGCCTGAACTCGCGCGCAGCGAAACGCAAGCGACCAGCGCAACGAAAGCGATTTCCCAGATCGACTCGTTTTTCCACACCGCCGCGAGTACCGGTGAAATTCCGGGCGTCGTCGCGTTAGCCGCAAGCGATGGCGGAATTTTATATGAAGGCGCGTTCGGCTGGCGCCGGCTTGCCGGCGGCCCGCCGATGACACGGGATACCGTATTCCGCATCGCCTCGATGGTTAAGCTGATTACAACTGTTGCAGCGCTCCAGCTCGTCGAACAGCGCAAGTTATCGCTCGATGCGCCCGTCCCGGACATCGAGCCAACGGTTGGCGCGCCGCAAGTCGTTGAGGGATTTAATGCTGCGGGACTGCCAGAATTGCGCCCCGCCAAGCGGCCAATTTCGCTGCGGCAACTCCTGACCCACACCGCCGGCTTTACCTACCGCCTCTGGGATGCAAAGGCCGTTCGGTATTTCAAAGCGATCGAGCGGCTGCCGTCAGCCGCCCGCAACGACGCGCCTCACGCACCGCTGATGTTCGATCCCGGCGAACGGTGGCAGTATGGCCCTAACATCGATTGGGTCGGCCGCATCGTAGAACTTACTAGCGGTGTGCCGCTTGATGCCTATTTTCGCAAATACATTTTTGATCCGCTCGGCATGAATGACACCGCGTTCGTTGTATCCGCACCGCAGCGGCTACGAGAGGCCAGTGTGCACCGGCGTGAACCCGATGGATCGCTGCTGCCGCTGCCGATGGAAAAGCAAACGCCACACCAGACCTTTCACGGCGGCGGCGGGATTTATTCGACAGCCCCGGACTACTTGACGTTTATACGCTCGCTGATGCATGGCGGTTCGCTTAACGGCGTCCGCATCCTTCGCCGCGAAACCGTCTCGTTGATGGAGCAGAACCAGATCGGAGACATTCAAGTCGGCGTCCTCAGGACGACCCAACCGGAGCTCTCGAACGATGTCGACTTGTTTCCGCACATTACCCGCAAATGGGGCTTTGGTCACCTGATCAACATGGAAGCGGTCCCAAATGGGCGCAGCGCCGGAAGCCTGACATGGGGCGGCCTGTTCAACAGCTATTACTGGATCGATCCTGCGAAACGTATCGCGGGCGTGTTCATGACCCAGGTGCTCCCGTTTGCAGATGCGCGAGCGTTGCGGGTCTATGGTCAGTTCGAACGCGGAATTTACCTCGCGACGAAAGCCCGCGGATAGGCAATTCACGGCGTCTTTGCGCGATCCATTGCAGCAGCCAGGGAGTGCGGAGTGCATCGCAGTACGGATAGATTTCTAACCACACATGTTGGCAGCCTGCCGCGGCCAGATGATCTGCTGGCAATGATGATCGATCGAGAAGAAGGTCGCGAGATCGACCGCGCTGCGTTTTCTGCGCGCGTGGCCCGTGCCGTCGATGAGGTCGTAGCCAAACAAGCGAGCCTCGGTATCGACATCATAAACGACGGCGAGCAGGGCAAGGTCAGTTTTGTCACCTACGTCCATGACCGCATGAGCGGCATTGTGGCCGGCGAGCCGCGCGGTAATCTTTGGAGAAATACCCGCGAAGGCCAAGCCTTTCCTGAATTCTACGCGGCAGTCGAGGCACATGCGAGCGGCGCACCGGGCCGCGCGCGACAGATGATCTGTGTCGATCGCCTGCGCTATTCGGGTCGGGCGCTGCTGGAAGAGCAACTTAAAGTATTCAAAGCCGCTGCCGATCGTGCCGGCGTCGTCGAGGCGTTCGTGCCATCGATCTCCCCGGCCAACGTGGAGCGCTGGCAGCGCAACGAATACTACAAAACCGACGACGAATATCTCGAGGCGATCGCGGAGGCGATGCGTGAGGAGTATGAAGCCATCGTTGCGGCCGGATTTCTGCTTCAGGTCGACGATCCCGCGCTAGCGACGCGATACACCATGACGACCGAAAGCATCGAACAAACTCGCGATTGGGCGACTGTCAGGGTGGAGGTGTTAAACCACGCGCTACGCAATATTCCGGAAGACAAGGTGCGTTTCCACACTTGTTACAGCATCAACATGGGGCCGCGCGCGACTGACATGGAGCTGAAAGATTTTGTGGACATCATGCTTCGCGTGCGCGCCGGCGCCTACTCATTTGAATTTGCCAATCCCCGCCACGAACACGAATGGGCGATATGGGAAGACATCAAGCTGCCTCCCGGAAAAATCCTGATACCCGGAGTGATCTCCCATACCACTGTGCTGGTCGAGCATCCCGAGCTGGTAGCCGAGCGGTTAATCCGCTTCGCGAACGTGGTCGGCGCCGAAAACGTGATCGCCGGCGCAGACTGCGGCTTCGCTTCGTTTGCCGCATCGCATGAGATGCATCCGTCGATTGTCTGGGCAAAGCTGGCCGCAATGGTTGAGGGAGCCCGTATCGCCAGCCGGCGTATATGGAAATGAGCTGCCGTGGGCGCGCCAGCGCAGCCTCATCTCGCTTCGGAAAACTCTGGCATCCCGATTAGGCCGGCACGGATGCCTGACTTTCCGCCAAATAAGCGATGGCGGATTGCTCGACATCGTAGTCGTAAAGCCATTTGCGGAATTCAGCGACATTCGCGACCTCGCGATCGCGCTGCTCCAGATTTTCGTACCGCGAATCGTAACGAAGACCGTTCTGCCGGGCTTCGGCCTGCACGATCCCGGTGCGCTCACGACGGAAAGTTTCGTAGCGCCGCAGCGCATCGGCAACCTCTGCAGAGCTGCGTTCCTCGAGAAAAACCGCGAGCGCGACGCCGTCTTCAACCGCCTGATTGGCGCCCTGGCCGACGTGTGGGAGCATGGCATGGGCGGCATCTCCCAGCAGCGCGAGACGTCCGTTGGTCCATGAAGCAAGCGGCTTGCGATCATACAGCCCCCACCAGAAGCAGCTCTCCACTTTCTCAATCAGGCCGACCACACGCGGATCCCATCCTGCAAATGACGCCGCAAGCTCGTCACGATCGCCAACCGCGGACCAGGACTCGATCGTCTCGCTTTTGGTCGGGACGAAGCCGACGTAGTTGAGAAGCCGGCCGCTGCGAACCGGAAACACCATGAAATGTTTACCGTCCCCCATCCAGACCTGGTGAACCTCTTTTCGCCACCAGGGAATCTTGTCGCTTGCGATCAAACCCCGATAGGCGCGTGAGCCGGAATATTCAGGAACCGAAGGCTCAACGACATATTTCTGCAAGCTCGACTGGATGCCATCGGCGGCAATGACGACGTCCGCGTCCAGCGTCGCCCCATTCGCGAACTTTAGGTGCGCGCCAAAAGCATCTTGCTCAAACGCGATACAGCGATGACCCGTGCGTATTGCGGCTTGCGGAATGGCGTCCGCGAGCACGCGCAATAAATCGGCTCGATGCATTCCGTAGACGCCGTTCCAGCCGCTCGAGTCGGTTGTGAGGATTTTGCCGACGGTTGTTCCGTCCATTCTGAAGTATCCTGAGCCGTCGCCGACCTTCGCACCGACCTTCGCCAAAGGCTCGCCGAGACCCATGCGTTCCAGCTGCCGCAGACTGTTCGGATATATTAAAATGCCCGCTCCGACCTCGCCCAGCGCCGCCGCCTGCTCCAGTACTGTCACGTCAGCACCTCGCTGAACGAGCGCATTCGCGGCGGCGAGGCCGCCAATGCCTCCTCCAACGACGGCAACCCGAAGGCGATTATTTGGCATGTCCTGTTTCAGCTTTTCGATGGTCAGGCGGATGGTCGGAACAAGTGCAGTGTCGCCTAAGGTATTAATCACCGCTCGTTCGTCAATGTCTGACTGCGGCACCGCTGTCGCGGCAGATCGCGAGTAGAAGCAGATCGCATGGGATCCCGGCCTACCATTGACGAAGATCTATATTAGGGAAGCTGGTTGCACTACCGCCGGGCCAGCGGCCCTGACAAACGCCACCACTCCGTTCGTTCCGCAAAGGCCATGGCGAGCATAACACCTTCGTCCGTCAATGCCAGTCATCGCGCACTTCTATGAAGCCAGCATTTTCATGCCGCGCCGGGCCATGTTAGTAACCTTCGGCGCGGAATGAATAAGCAGTGCGTTCCACCGGCTATAATTAGACGATTTGTCGTTTATCGAGGACCCGTTGAACAATCCCGTCGTCCTGGTTCAATCAGCAAACAAGATATTTCCGAACGGAACGCGCGCCCTCACTCATATCGATCTCGCTATCAAGAACGGCGAATTCCTCTCCTTCATTGGTCCATCGGGCTGCGGGAAATCGACCCTGCTAAAGATGATCGCCAATCTTTATGAACCGACCGAAGGGAAGATACTCTGGTGGGGCGGCGATCACCGCCAGATCGGACGCCCCGGCCGCCGCCTGGCGTTTGTTTTTCAGGACCCGACATTGATGCCATGGGCCCGCGTCGAGAAGAACGTACGTCTGGCGCTCGATCTGGAACCGCAGGAAAAGCACGACGCCGCCGCCACGGTCTCGGCGGCGCTTGATCAGGTCGGCCTTGCGCGCTTCGCGCGCAGCTACCCCCGGCAACTGTCGGGCGGCATGCGTATGCGCGTTTCCATCGCTCGCGCATTGGTCGACCAACCCGACCTGCTGCTGATGGATGAGCCGTTCGGCGCTCTTGACGAATTTACTCGCAACAAACTCGATCTCGATTTGGTTAAACTGTCCTGGGAACGCCAGCTTACCACGCTATTCGTCACCCATTCCATTTACGAGGCGGTCTTTCTGTCGACACGCATTGTCATCCTGGCTTCCAACCCTGGCCGCATTTTCAGTGAACTGAAAATAGACGAGCCTCAACCGCGTAGCGAAGAGTTCCGCAACAGCGCACCTTTTGCCACACTCTGTCGCGAATTGTCGGCGATTTTGGTGGCGGCGTCGAGCACGACGGAAACCGGATGAGCAAGTTATTCTCAAGTGAATGGTTCTGGCGAGTTGTCTCACCCATTCTGGTTGGAATAGTGCTGCTGTTTTCCTGGGAACTCTTGTGCCGCGGATTGCACATTCCATCATACCTTTTTCCGTCTCCGACCGACATCGGGAAAAGCTTTCAGGAAAACATGCCTTTGCTGTTCAGCTCGCTGGCCAGCACCGCGATCGTAACAGCCGAGGCGTTCGGCCTTGCGGTATTACTTGGCACCTGCATGTCGTTTTTGTTTGTTCAAAGCCGTTTTGCCGAGATTGGCTTGTTTCCTTACGTGGTTCTTCTGCAAGTCACCCCGATCGTGGCGATCGCGCCACTGATTATCATCCTGGTAAAGAGCACCGCTCTCTCGCTCGTGATCTGCGCGACGCTGGTGGCGTTGTTTCCGATTATTTCGAATACGGTAACCGGCCTTCGCAGCGTAGACCCGGGATTGCTCAGCTACTTTAAGATGAAGCGGGCTGGCCGCCTCAAGACACTTCTAAGGTTGAGAATTCCAAGCGCGCTGCCATTTTTCCTGGCGGGCTTGCGAATATCAAGCGGGTTATCGCTGATCGGCGCAGTCGTCGCTGAATTCGTCGCGGGCACCGGAGGTCGCAACGCCGGACTTGCCTACCAGATTCTGCAATCAGGTTTTCGCCTCGACATCCCTCTCATGTTCGCGGCGCTTACGCTGATTGCGCTCCTGGGCATCTTCATGTTTCTGCTGATGTCCGCGCTCACGCAGGCGCTGCTTGGTCACTGGCACGAAAGTGCCATAACCGAGCATTCCTAAGGCGCTGTGCAGCGGCGCGGCCTTAGACCGCTACAGCGTGATGCGGAGATCTTTGACGAATTCGGTGGTGTAGACCGACTTCCAATCGGTCGTAGGCTTCAGCATGTCAGCGGAAAGCATAAAATCCGCCAACTGCTTCCAACGCTCGTCAGTCATGATGCCGATCCCGCCCTTTTCGGCATCACCCCTGTTGAGAAACTTAAGTTCCTTCAACGCACCAATGGCGTAGCTGAGCCACTCGTCGGATGCGTCAGGGCGTTCCCTCTTGATGACGGCCAGCGCCGGCGCAGGATCGTAGTAGAAGCTTTTCCAGCCCTCAACGCTGGCACGAACGAAATTTGCTACGGCCTCCCTGTTGGCATCAAGGAAGGGCCGCATCGTGATCATCGGGTACCCATACGGAGGATAACCTTCATTCGCCAACAGGAAATATTTCACGTCGGCGCCCGCTTTGCGAATATGGAATGGTTCTGACCAAACGACGCCGCCTAGCGCAACGGTCGGATCAGTCACGAAGGGCTGAAAATTTCCGGTGTAAGCCGCGACTTGATCGTCGGTGAATCCATACTTTTTCTTGAGCCACAGCCAATAACTGGCCCGACCCGTCGTCGTCACCAAAATCTTGTGGCCTTTCAGATCGGCAAGACTGTTGATGTCCTTTCGGGTTACGACCACCTGAGGGTCGATCTGAAAGTTGCACATGATCACAACCAGTGGAGCGCCGCGCTCCAAAGCACCCAGCGCACCAATTGATGATCCCATCAGAACATCGGTTTCGCCACCGGTGAGCAATTGCAGCCCGTTAACCTGTGGGCCGCCGGGCTTGATCTCGACATCGAGACCGGCCTTCTCGTAAAGGCCGGTCGCGAGGGCCTGATAATAACCGCCATGGTCGGGTTCGGGATAGAAATTGGTGAGAACGCGTATCTTGGTTGCTGCTCGGGCTCGACGCGGAGACAGTATCGCTGCACCCGCCAGCGTTGCTCCGGCGGCGAGTTTCAGCGCCGAGCGGCGCGTCGGAGCGTTCGCTTTTGCCAAGCTGACGGCTTTGTCGAAACGGCTCATGGGCTCGGCTCTCTACCTGAAACAGCGGGCCATTACCGTCATGGATAGGAGCAAACGTATAGGGTTAAAGCGTCGATGTCGCTCATTTACTCAATCTATGAAACACGCGGACGCTTGGCGATAACGAGGCGAAGCGCCGCACCTTTCGCCCTGGTGCCCTAACGACCCCGGGCCGCGCGCCTGAGCCGGATGGGAGCTGGCGCCGATTCCATTCGCGATGATTCAAGCTGCGGCTGACTTCCCGGCGTGCGCCCGCTGTCCGATTGTAGATAAGCGAGCGCCGTATCCAACAGGAGCTGCGCAGGTGCGCTGCGAATCCCCGACGCATTCGCCATAAAAAACAAGGTACAGACCGGAACGTCCGAGTCTGGAAGCAGCGGCCATAGCTTCGAGGCAAAAGCCGACGCTTCGACAACCGTTTTCGGCAGAAAGCCAATACCCATGCCGAGCTGGATCAGCCACATTCGTTCCTGCAGGCTGTCGGCGAAGCCTCCGATCTTCCGGCCGAGACCATGGCGTTCACGGTGGCGGATATAGGGAATGGGTTCGTCCTTGGTTACGACGAAGGGATCGGCCTCAAGCTGCGCAGGCGTCGCCACTGGCTTACCGAACAGGGGATGCTTGGGCCCGCAATAAAGCTGCTGGATCTGATCGGTGATCGGCACATATAGAACCTTGCCATCCGGTTCGTCTTCAAACCCGATGCCGAGTTCCACTTCGCCATTTTTGAGCGATCGCAGCACATCTCGCCACGGCGCGACGTCGAGATTGATTTCTATATGCGGAAATTGAGCGTGAAACCGGTCCAAAATCTGTGTCAGCTTGGGTTGCAAATGCAAGTTCGAAATGACGCGAAGCACCACCGAGCCCGCGATATCGCCACGCGCCGCCGACGCGGCACGTGGCATATTTTGTACCGATTCATACATGGCGCGACAGGCCGCAAAAAGCTGATGGCCATGAATCGTCAGCTCAATGCCCCGGCTCGTTCGAATGCAAAGCGGCGCACCAACGTGGCTTTCAAGCCGCTGCAAAGCGGCGCTGACGCTTGGCTGCTGCTTGTTCACCGAGCGGGCCGCGGCACCAATGCCGCCCCGTCGCGCTATCTCATAGAAAATCTTGAATAGGTTCCAGTCCACGTTGCGCGCAAAAATGACACCGCGCTCAGAGACGAAATCCAGTTTGCTCATCTTGGTGCGCTCCCCGATGCGCGCATCGCGCGTTAAGCCCAAAATCGCACGGCTCAGCCGCCAATCAAGACTTAGGAGAAAAGCAAAAAACGGGCCATTAAGCGGCGACCGCACCCACAGGCGTTATCATCCTTACAAGATCAAACATCGCATGTCTCTAAACGCCAGATTCGCGAATAAATGCCGTAAATTCAGCAAGCTGGACCCGCACGGCCTCGCGCGTCGGGGCATCGATGATCTCCCCCTTCGCGCTGAATTTGACCGATGCCGGGCCGATCATGACTTCGGGGCGCGCCATGACCCTGGCATTCAGGAAAACCATGGTTTGCCGAAGGTGATGCTGCATTCGGGCGCCACCGTATGGCCCTCCCGAAACGGACTGGATAAGGACTGGCTTCTTCGCGAACGGCTGGTTCGGTGTCCGCGAGACCCAATCGATCAAATTCTTCAGACCGCCAGGAATCGAGTAATTGTACTCAGGGGAGGCGATGATTACGCCATCTGCCTCGCGTATCAGCCCGCTCAGCGCAGTGACGACTGCCGGAAAGCCCGTCATGCGCTCCAGGTCGCCGTCATAAATCGGAATGTCCGCTACCGAGGGCCCCTCCTTGAAAACCAAATCCCCAGGAGCGATGTCCGGTAGCGCGCGTATCAGGGCGGCGTTGAAGAACTCCTTGCGCACGCTGCCGCAGAGCGTGACGACATCCAGTTTCAGTTTCGCTACCATGTGATCCTCCAGTCCAGTCCTGAAAAACCGGTTGTCAGGGCCGTACAAAACGGCCCGCTGGGCCTGACACGAGCTGGCCTTCGTGAGCGAGCAACCGCCCGCGCAGGTAAACACTTTCAATTCGGCTGTTAATCACCCTGCCCTTCAACGTCGTATAGTTCGCGCGGCTCTGCTGTTGTGTGTCATCAATCAAGGTTGAGCGCGTCGGATCCAGAATGATCAAATCGGCGTCCGACCCAATTTGCAGTGCGCCTTTCTTCGGATAAATGCCGAATTTTTCTGCCGGCCGTTGTGCACAGCAGCGCGCCACGTCAGAAAGTGAGAGTACGCCCTCCTCAACAAGCATCAGCATCGACGCAAGCAGCGTCTGCAAGCCAGGCATTCCGGGAGGCGTTCTCCAGATGTCTGCCCAGCCGAGTTCTTTGTCTTCACGCAGGACGGGGGAATGATCGCTGACGACCATGTCGATTTCGCCGTCGCGTAAGGCGCGTCGCAAGCTGTCGCGTTCCTCCGCCGTGCGAATGGGCGGAACGATGACGCCATATGGACCGAGCCGGTGAGCTTGTTCCTCGGCAAACATGAGATGGTGCGACATTACCTCGGTCGACAGCGAAGCAATGTCGCGAAAACGGTTCACGATCGCGATGCTGTGGCGTGACGATATTGCCCGCAAGTGTATTCTGGCGCCGGTCTCGGCGGCGACAACGCAGGCGCGCGCGATACCCAAGCCTTCTGACAAAGTCGGTCGCGTCAGTGAAAACATCTGAACCGGCGGCGCAACCGGGTCTTTTTCGAGGACCTCGCGCTGTTTGCGCGTCGCCTCGAAAAGCTTCTGCCGTTCGGTAAGTTTAGCGATCAACGAAGCCGAGTGTGGTGTGACGCCGACCACGCCTCCGACCTCGCCCACGGCTTCCATCAGCCGATGCAATTCAAAGTCATCATGGCCGACGATGAACCCGGGATTGCCGCCATAGGCCAAAAATAGTTCGAATGAGATCGCGCCGAGACCTGCCATCTCGTCGAGATCTTGGCGTTCGGTAAGTGGGCCGATCAACGCCTGGATCGCGAAATCGACAAAAGATTTCTCCTCACCGATCGTACGTTTTCGCGCGAAGTAGCTGCCGGTAGCGGTGCGCGGATCGTCCGTCGGCATCAGCATGACCGTCGTGACACCGCCGAGCGCCGCGGCTGTCGTCGCCGACGTAAAGTCATCAAGGCGTTTCGACAGCAAATAGCCGGGAATGTGAACGTGGGCGTCGACGAGGCCAGGCAGGATGAAACGGCTGGTGGCATCGACTTCGAGCCGGCCAGAGGCCACTTCATCGGTCGGAGCGACAGCCTTGATCACACCGTCCGCTACGCCAAGCGTCGCTTGATTAAGCCCCAAGGCCGTGACGACCGTGCCACCGCGTATGACGAGGTCAAACATTGGATATCAGGCGGGTTAAAAACGCCGCGCGGTCACTTTTCCGCGCGCGACCAGCCCCACGGCCGCCCGCGCGATATCTATTCCTGACAATCACTAACAAAGTGAGTCAGGCGCCCGCTCCGATGCCCTGTTGAAGTCCACGGCGATACTTGTCGACCACCCACTGGTTGAGCTGAGTGATCGCCGTCTCAAGATATGAAAGGCGCCCACGCGGCGTATAACGAGAATGATAAGCCTCCTGCAGCGCGATCTGGGTGATCTGGTCCTGCATTATGATGACTTTCATCCGCTCGAATTGCTCGTTGCGGATTCGGTCGAAATCCTCAGTTTCGGTTGCCGCCCTGGTGTAAAGATTCAGGCGACGAAGGTTTATCCGGCCGGCTGCAGTCGGATTTAAGAGAGTCATCGTTATGAAAGACGGCTGCAGCACCAACACCACACTAGGCATGATGGAAACGAACAGCACGCGGCTGCGTTGTTCGTTGCTCAATCCTTCGATTTCCGGGAGCCGGCGGGAGCCCGACTTTTCGAACAGATCGCCGCCGGCACTTTCAAAGCCGGTGGTTCGCATGATCTGTCCGTCACCAACCTCGAATTGCCGAAACTGAGTCAAATTGGACGGTACCGCGTTGTGATAACCCTTGTGCACATAGTCGGTGTGGTAAGGCTCCAGCGCGTTCTCGTGATGCAACTTCCAGTTCCATCGCTGATCGGTCTGCGCAAACACGTGGCCGGGAATCAGTTTTGCCAATCCGTAAGCAGCAAGTTCGCGATCAAGTTTGGCCAGAGATTTTGCAATTGGCGGAGCCTCGGGATTGAAGGTGACGAAGATCAAGCCATGGAAGATCTCCGACCGGATTTCGGGGAGCCGAATGTCGCGGCGCAATTCCGCGATGGGTGTTGTTTCACCCATCGACGGCGCGCCGACAAGCTTTCCGTCCAATCCATATACCCAGTTGTGGTAGGGACAAACGAGACGGCGGGCATTGAGGCACTTGCCGGGAGGCGGCGGATCGACGACGCCGCCGATCAAGGGGTGACCGCGATGCTGACAAATCGACGATAAAACTCGCACTGTACCGGCGTCATCCCGAACAACGATGATTGGCTCGTCGTTGACCACGAGCGGGATGTGATCGCCAGACTTGAGGACCTCGTTGACATGCCCGACCGCCAGCCATTCGCGGGAGAATATGGCCTGCTTTTCGAACTCCCAAAATTCTTCGCTCACATATGCCTCAGCGGGCAGTATCTCCGCTTCCTTAACCGGCAGGAGGCAGGTTTCGCATTTCTGCACGATCTCGCAAACGTAGGGCAGGTCGATCGATGCAGTTCTCATTGATCACCTCACGACTTGCCGAGGCCGCCAAACTGGCGGCGATATTTTTTGCCCTATGCAAGTAAACGGCCCCAAAAGCCTTATGACGGATCGTCGAGCCGGGTCCTCGATCGCCCGTCGTTTTGAAAAATCTCGCATGATGCTGATTTTTCGCACGCAGCGTGCAAAGGCTGTAGCGTTGGGATGTCAATGAGTACCATAGAGCAACACTATGCCCTTCTGACAGCCGGCCTTCCGATAGCCGGCTTGCAAACACTCGATTGAAGCAACGCCAAGAAACCAGGACAGCCAGTTTATTTCTAGGCGTTACGCCCGCTGAGGATGCTGTCTCGTACTGGTTCCGCAAACAGCATCAAGGCTCGACCAAGCGATCGAGCGTGATGCTGTGAGACCCAACGTTGGATCGCCGGAGGCTAGAGTTTTCCGGCTTTTTCACGATGGCGGGCTGGCGGCGCCAACGTGATTGAGCAACATAATCGGCGTCTTTTGGCCGATTGCCCCATGGGGCCGTTCCTCGTTGTAGTACCTACGCCAATCCTCCAACTTTTCGCGTGCGTCTGCAAGGCTCATGAACCAGTGAGCGTTCAAGCACTCTGCCCGAAAGCGACCATTAAACGCTTCGATGTAGGCGTTGTCCGTTGGCTTGCCGGGACGAGAGAAGTCGAGCATCACGCCGCGCTGGTAGGCCCACAGATCCAGGTCGCGTGAGACAAACT
>CAVSFV010000009.1:0-91092 GCA_963727325.1 uncultured Alphaproteobacteria bacterium | reverse complement strand
ATTTGACAATGCTGAGCGCGGAACAGAACGATCTCATTACTCGAACCGGACCGAAAACCGCCGCCGGCACGCTGATGCGGCGCTATTGGCAGCCGGCCGCTTTGGTCGATGAATTGTCAGGCAATCGGCCGGTGAAGCCGGTGCGCCTATTGGGCGAAGACCTCGTCGCCTTCAAGGACGATCTGGGGCGCTACGGGCTGATCGGCCGGCATTGTCCGCATCGCGGCACCGATCTCGCCTATGGCCGGCTCGAAGACGGCGGGTTGCGCTGTGCGTTTCACGGCTGGCTGTTCGACGTCAACGGCAAGTGCCTGCAGACGCCGGCCGAGCCCGACGACAGCAATCTGTGCGCCAACCTGAAACAGAAATCCTATCCGGTGGTCGAGAAGAGCGGCATCCTGTGGGCCTATCTCGGCGCCGGCGAGCCGCCGGCATTCCCGGATTTCGACTGCTTCATCGCGCCATCGACCCACACCTTCGCCTTCAAGGGCATGATCGATTGCAATTGGCTGCAATCGCTCGAAGTCGGCATCGATCCGGTGCACACCTCGTTCCTGCATCGCTTCTTCGAAGATGAGGATCCCGACAAGGGCTACGGCAAGATGTTCCGGGACATTTCGAAAGACTCGGACATGCCGATGACCAGGATCATGCGCGAGTTTCCGCGGCCGCGACTGGAGATTGAGCCGACCGATTACGGCTTCCGCTTGGCTACGCTGCGCGAGATCGGCGGCGAGAAGGCGCATGTGCGCGTGACCAATCTGATCTTCCCCAACGCCTTCATCATTCCGATGAGCCGCGAGATGACGATCTCGCAATGGCATGTGCCGATCGACGACGCAAAACATTATTGGTACGCGATCTTCACGTCGTTCGGCGCACCGGTCGACAAGGATGAGATGCGCCGCCAGCGCCTCGAACTCTACGAATTGCCGGACTATGTGCCGCGCCGGAACAAAGACAACGATTACGGCTTCGATCCGCACGAGCAGGAGCACACGACCTATACGGGGATGGGAACCGACATCAACGTGCACGACCAGTGGGCTTGCGAGTTGATGGGCGCCATTCAGGATCGCACCGAGGAGCACTTGGGCACGTCGGACAAGGCGATCAGCGCCTATCGCCGGCTGCTGCGGCAGGCGCTCGAACAATCCGGCAAAGGTGAGCGTCCCATGATGGTACTTGATGCGGCGCACGCCGCGAAGATCACGGGACCGGCTTGTGTCGACGGCATCGGCCCGGCCGCGGATTGGCAGGGCTATTGGCAGAGCACCAGCAAGCACCGGCACGACACGAAAAGCTGGAATTAGCGAATGGCGGTCCGACTCTCGTCATTCCAGGGCCGAGCGAAGCGAGGAGCCCGGAATCCATAACCCCCGCCTGTGATTATGGATTCCCAACTCGCCGCTGCGCGGCGCTCGGGAATGACTGCGTGTGATGGCCTCGCGCCGCCACTCCATTCCAGCGAGTTTTGTCGAACGTCACGGCCTCTGGTCCGCCGAGCAGGCGCGCCAGGCGAAGGCCGTCGCACAACAGATCAAGCGCGACAAACTCGAACTGGTGCGCTTCTCGTTTGCCGACCAGCACGGGGTGTTGCGCGGCAAGACTTTGCTGGCCGCCGATGCGCTGAGCGCAATGACGAGCGGCGTCACCATGACGACAACGCTCCTGGCCAAAGACACATCGCACAAAACCGTCTATCCGGTGTTCACCGCCGGCGGCGGCTTCGACATGGCGGAAATGCAGGGCGGCGGCGATTTCGTCATGGTGGCCGACCCGGCAACGTTTCGGGTGCTGCCGTGGACTCAAAGTAACGGGACGCCCAATACCGGCTGGTTGCTCTGCGACATCTTTTTCACGAATGGCAAGCCGGTGCCGTTCTCGACGCGACAGATCTTGCGCGACGCGCTGAAAGCGCTCGCGGCGAGGGGTTTCGATTTCCTCGCCGGGCTCGAAGTCGAATTTCATCTCTTCAAGCTGGAAAATCCGCGCCTTGCGCTGGAGGACGCAACGTGGCCGCCGCAGGCGCCCGAGGTGTCGCTGCTCAATCAGGGCTATCAGTATTTGACTGAAACGCGGTTCGACCAGATGGATGCGCGCGCTGGAGCCGATCCGGCGCGGCATCGCAGCGCTCGGCATGCCGCTGCGCTCGCTGGAAATCGAGCTGGGTCCGAGCCAGTGCGAATTCACCTTCCGCCCGTTGCCCGGCCTTGCCGCTGCCGACACGATGATTCTGTTCCGGGCGGCAACCAAGCAGATCGCGCGGCGTCATGGTCTGCTGGCGAGCTTCATGTGCCGGCCGGGACTGCCCAATCTTTTTTCCAGCGGCTGGCATCTGCACCAATCGTTGCTCGACCGCAAACGTGGGAATAACGCGTTCGTCGGCAGAGGCGACGGCGGCTTATCCGACACCGGCCGAAGTTTTCTCGGCGGCCTCCTTGCGCATGCCCGCGCCGCGGCCGCGTTCACGACGCCGACCGTCAACGGCTACAAGCGTTACCGGCCATTTACGCTCGCACCCGATCGCGCGATCTGGGCGCGCGATAATCGCGGCGTGATGGTGCGCGTGCTCGGCGAACCCGGCGATGCCGCGACCCGGCTGGAAAACCGCGTTGGCGAACCCGCGGCCAATCCGTATCTCTACATCGCCTCGCAAATTTACGCAGGCTGTGACGGCATCGCGGAGAAACGCGATCCCGGACCCGCGGCCGACACACCTTACGAGACCGATGCGCCGCCGCTGCCGAAGAATCTCGGCGAAGCGGTCGCCGCGCTGCGCGCCGACCAGGTGTTCCGCACCGGCTTCGGCGACGGCTTCGTCGACTATTACGCCCACATCAAAGAAGCCGAGCTTGCCCGCTTCATGACCGAAGGCGGCAAAGAGGCCGACGTCACCGCGTGGGAGCAGAACGAGTATTTCGATCTATTTTAAGCAGCGGTTCGGTCACGCAGCCCGCGCGCCAATCATCGGTTTCTTGCCGGTGAAATGCGGGATGACGTGGTGGGCGAACATCTCCTGGGTCTTGATCGTCTTCCAGTGCTCGACGCCGCCCGGATTGACGGTGATCGCCACTTCGGTGAGGCCCGCGCACAACTCCTGCACCGCTTCGATCCGCTCGATGATGTCCTGCGGCGTGCCGACCCAGACGATGTCGTTCTTGATCATCTCGTCGTACGGCATGTCGGAGAAGTTTTCCATGATGCCCGAGGCGTAGAAGCCGTAACCGGCGGCTTCGAGCACTTCCTTCGGCGCCATTTCGTCCTTGTTCTCCAGCAGCACCGAGGCGTTGCCCTTGAGGAAGCCGCGCATCATCTTCTCGGCCTCGCGCTTGGCGGTGTCGCGATCGAAGTCGAGATGACAGGCGTGAATCCAGACGATGTCCGGCTTGTTGCCGTGCTTGGCGCAGGACGCCCGGTAGATGTCGAGCTGCGCGCGCAGCGCCTCATAAGGCAATAGCGGCGGAACGACCACGGAGTAGCCGCGCTCGCCGGCCAGTTCATAAGTGTAGTCGCTGGTGCCGCCGAGGAAGATGCGGAATTTCCGGCCGGGCGTCGGCCGCGGCACGATGTGGGAGTCGACGATCTTGTAAAACTTGCCGTCGCACGAGAAGCGCTCCTTCTCGAGCGCATCGATCAGGATGTTCAGCGACTCTTCGTAGCGCTCGCGCAATTCCTCAACCGGTATGCCGCCCTTCAGCGGAATCCAGCCGTGGCCGCGACCGAGGCCGAACTCGTAACGGCCGTCGACCAGCATGTCGAACTGCGCGATCTGCGAGGCCAATACCGTCGGGTTGTGATACGGCAGCACGTGCACCAGGGTGCGGAATTTGATGTTTCGCGTCCGCTCCGAGGCTTTGGCAAAGAATGCGAACGGGTTCGGCGACGCGCCGAATTTTGCGAAAAAGAAGTGCTCGATAATCGAATAGGTCGAATACCCGAGTCGCTCGGCGTTGACGATCTGCTCAAGCGCTTCGGCGTAAACCTGCTGCTGGGTCTTGCCCGGCCAAGTCTGAAGCTCCGAATAAATGCTGAATTCCATAACGCCGCACCCCTGTTCGCTGGAAGGATGCCGATGTTATCCCGCGGGTGCCCGCGGCGTCAAAAAATTTCACAGTTAAAGTAGTTTTCAGCCGCGGGCAGGGCGCCACGGCCGCAAGCTGGTGAAGGATAATCGCTTAAACGTCCACGCTCGCCGTCAGCGCGTGTTCCTCGATGAACACGCGGCGCGGTTCGACCTTGTCGCCCATCAGCTCGTCGAAGATGGTGTTGGCCTCGTCGATCTCCTTGACGCTGACGCACAGCAGCGACCGCGCGTTGGTATCGAGCGTGGTTTCCCAGAGCTGGCTTGGGTTCATTTCGCCGAGGCCTTTATAGCGCTGTAGCGCAACGCCCTTGCGGCCGGCGGCGGTTACCGCTTCGAACAGGCTGACCGGTCCATGGATCGGCGTGTCCTCGTCCTTCCTTCGCAGCATCGCCGGCGGCGTCGGCCTCGGATAGATCTGCTGCAGCGAGGCTGCGAATTCGTCGAGCTTGCGGGCATCGGCCGAGCCGAGCAGCGCCTGGTCGATCACCGCGACTTCCTTGACGCCGCGCAACGTGCGCTCGAATTCAAAGCCAACGCCTTCGGTGAACTGGCCATGCCAGCCGCGCTCGGTTTCATCCGTCAGAGCATCGAGACGTCTGGCGATATATTCCGCCGCGGCCGCGGCCGTCGCGGGATCGCTGGTGACACGCGTCTGCAGGACGCCGGCAATGGCAGCCTGCTCGATCACCTTGCGGTTATAGCGGCTGTGCAGGCCGTTCAGAAGATTACGGATCGAACGCGCTTCCTCGACCAGCTTGCGCAGATCGTTGCCGGCGCGGACTTCGCCGGATGACAGCCGCAGTGAAGTCTCTTCGAGGCCGGTGTCGATCAGATAATCTTCCAGCGCGCGCTCGTCCTTGAGATATTGCTCGGATTTTCCGCGCGACACCCGGTAGAGCGGCGGCTGCGCGATGAAGAGATGACCGCGGTCGATGATATCGCGCATCTGCCGGTAAAAAAACGTCAGCAGCAGCGTGCGAATGTGGGCGCCGTCGACGTCGGCGTCAGTCATGATAATGATCTTGTGGTAGCGCAGCTTGTCGATCGCGAATTCGTCGGTGCCGATGCCAGTCCCGAGCGCGGTGATCAGCGTGCCGATCTGCTCCGACGAGAGCATCTTGTCCATGCGCGCGCGCTCGACATTGAGAATCTTTCCGCGCAGCGGGAGCACGGCTTGAAAGGCGCGGTTGCGGCCCTGCTTGGCGCTGCCGCCGGCGGAATCGCCCTCGACGATGAACAATTCGGATTTTGCCGGATCGCGCTCCTGGCAATCGGCGAGCTTGCCTGGCAGTGAGGTAACGCCGAGCGCGCTCTTGCGCGTCATCTCCCGCGCCTTGCGGGCGGCCTCGCGCGCCGCCGCTGCCTGAATAACCTTGCCGACGATGATTTTGGCTTCGGTGGGATGTTCTTCGAACCAGGCCTTGAGCATGTCGTTGACGATGCCTTCGACCGCCGGACGCACTTCGGAAGAGACCAGCTTGTCTTTCGTCTGCGACGAGAACTTCGGATCCGCCACTTTGACCGACAGCACGGCCGTCAAGCCCTCGCGGCAATCATCGCCGGTGAGCGCGACCTTTTCCTTGCGTGCGGCGCCGCCCGATTCAGCGTAACCGGTGACTTGGCGGGTCAAGGCGCCGCGGAACCCGGCCAGATGGGTGCCGCCGTCCCGCTGCGGGATGTTGTTGGTGAAACACAGCACGTTCTCGTGGTAGCCGTCATTCCACCACAGCGCGGATTCGACCGCCACGTTGTCACGTTCAGCCTTGATAACGATCGGCTGCGGCACCAGCGCCGTCTTGTTGCGGTCGAGATATTTAACGAACGCCTCGACGCCGCCCTCGTAGCGCATCTCTTCGCGCTTCTCGACGGCATGACGCAAATCCGCGAGCACGATGGTGACGCCGGAATTGAGGAACGCGAGCTCACGCAGCCGGTGCTCCAGCGTGGCGAAATCGAACTCCGTCATGGTGAAGGTTTTCGTTGACGGCAGGAAGCTGACCTCGGTGCCACGCCGATCGTATGCGGCGCCGACGACGGCAAGTGGGGCGACGGCTTCGCCGTCATGGAACTCCATGAAATGCTCATGGCCGTCGCGCCAGATCGTGAGCTTGAGCCAGCTTGAAAGCGCGTTGACCACCGACACGCCGACGCCATGCAGGCCGCCGGAAACTTTGTAGGAATTCTGGTCGAATTTTCCGCCCGCGTGCAGCTGCGTCATGATGACTTCGGCGGCGGATACGCCTTCACCCTCATGCAAACCGGTCGGGATGCCGCGACCGTCGTCGCGCACGGTGCAGGAACCATCGGGATTGAGCGTTACGACGACGTCCTTGGCGAAGCCGGCAAGCGCTTCGTCGATGGCGTTATCGACCACCTCGTAGACCATGTGATGCAGGCCCGAGCCGTCATCGGTGTCGCCGATATACATGCCAGGCCGCTTGCGCACGGCGTCGAGTCCCTTGAGGACCTTGATAGAATTCTGCACCGTAGTCAGAGGCGGCTGCGGGTGCCGGTTTACGAGCGGGCTCGGCCATGCAAGAGGCTTTCGAATCGGCGAAAAAAATGCCGGTGAATCGCTATTTTCTTGTACACGAAAACGTTGCCCGGTACAGGGCAAAGTGACTATGCGTAAGATATTGTCAAAACTGGATTTTTCAATAGTTTGGAGCGACCAAAATAAGCCTCTTTCGGCGCCGTCCTCGGGCCTTGTTTTCGAAGCGTTTAGCCAGCGCCTGTCGAAGGCCAATTTTCGCTCTATGAAGCCGTCCAAAACGGCCCTGGGAGCGGCCGGCGCCAAAGAGGCAGAGGCTCGTGATCAGCGCGCTTAAATCTCAGGACGCAGCGGCGTTCCGACCGGCAGGATGTGGTCGTTATCAGGACGGTATTCCGGCGGCGGGTGTTGAAAGCTGCACAATGCGCCCGTCCACAGTTCCACACGATCCAAATCATCCTGCAGACGATTCAACGCCTCGATGAGGTTACGAACAATCATATCTGCCGCGTATTCCGGCATCTTCATCAGGCCTCGATCCCGCAAAGGGCATGTCCAACTCCTGTTAGACTAAGAAGCTCTGCGCACTCTTGTTCCCCTGTTTCTTGTTTGCACGGATGCGAATCCAGCAACGGTGTCGGAACTATTTCCGCGATGCCGCGGTCTTAACTGTTTCTCAATTCCAAATCGCCGGCGCGGACCTCGACCATCGTTGCTTCCGAATTGCTGACCTCGGAAAACAGCGCGGGGTCGGCGCCCGTCATCCACACCTGCGCGCCGAGTTGAGCAAGTTCCGTGTGCAGCGCAGCGCGTCGTCCCGGATCAAGATGTGCGACAACCTCGTCAAGCAGCAGGACCGGAGCGGAACCGGTCATCTCGGCAATCAAGTTCGCGTGCGCGAGCACAAGGCCGATGAGGAGCGCCTTCTGTTCGCCGGTCGAAGCGTCGCCGGCAGCGATCCCTTTTTGCGTGTAGACAACTGAAAGGTCGCTCAGGTGCGGTCCGTCGAGGGTGCGCCCGGCGGCGGCGTCGCGGGCGCGATTCTCCCGCAGCAGCACGCGATAGCGCTCCTCGACTTCGACTGCCGGGTGGGTGGGGATGAGTTTTTCCATCCAGCCCTCGAGTGCAATCTCCGCGATCGGGAAGGCTGAACCCCGACGGGTTGCGAGGGTGGCTGCGAGCCGCCTCACGGTCTCCGCTCGCATTCCGGCGACCGCGACCGCAATCTCTGCAGTCTCGTGCTCGACCGCGTCGAGCCAATGCGGATCGGGCCGCGCTTCCTCCAACAGCCGATTGCGCGAGCGCAACGCCCGGTCAAGCGCATTGACCCGGCCGGCGTGTTCGGCATCGACTGCCGCGGCCAAGCGATCGAGGAAGCGGCGGCGCTCGGACGGTGGACCAACGAACAGCGTATCCATCGCCGGAACCAGCCAGACGACACGAAGATGATCGGCAAACGCGGAGGCCGAAGCGACCGGTTCACGATCGATGCGGCATGCGCGGTTCCCGGTCGCGCCGTCTTCGGGCTTGCGTTCGATGCCGGTGCCGAGCGTGGCGAGCCCGAGGGCACCCTCGACTTCGGCGGCCACAGCCCAGGAACCGTCGCCTTCCTGGAACGCCACTTCTTCGAGGGTGGCGCGGCGCAAGCCGCGACCAGGAGCGAGAAACGAAATTGCCTCGATCAGGTTGGTCTTGCCGGCGCCATTCGGTCCGTAAAGCACGATGACACGACCGCCGGCCTGAAGCGTCGCGGCGTGATAATTGCGGAAGTTGCTCAGGGTCAAACGGACGATGCGAGCGGCGCTCATGCAAACAGCTTATGGCAATTCGTTGATGGCGAATTGTTTGTACGCGTCACTGCCGCGCCTGTCGCGCTGGCGGCTGAACGCTGCCGCGCCACTACGCGTGCGTTGTATCCTCCGGCCGGCGCAGCCCGGGCCTTCTATGTCTCGGTTGAATGTTCCGAAGACGCGG
The DNA here is from genome assembly GCA_963727325.1 of uncultured Alphaproteobacteria bacterium. GTDB lineage: Bacteria > Pseudomonadota > Alphaproteobacteria > Rhizobiales > Xanthobacteraceae > BOG-931. The sequence goes on along the minus strand of CAVSFV010000009.1, from coordinate 82,540 downwards.
ATGCCCGGCACATTGACGAGCGCAGTACATACGGCCGTTCTCCGAACGGCCATAACCGCGCGTGGCCCGTTCGTCGGCGACGCTACGGCGTCACACCCTCATCGGCATCAGCACATACAATGCGCCGCGCTGCTCCTTATCCTGGATCAGCGTCGGCGAACCGGGATCGGCAAGCTTGAGCACGGCAGCTTCGCTTTCGATCTGTGTCGCAATGTCGAGCAGGTAGCGAGAGTTAAAGCCGATATCGATCGGATCAGATTCTGTATTCTACTTCGAGCTCTTCGGTGGCGCTGCCGGAGTCTGGGTTGGTGACCGACAACAACAGCTTTCCGCCCGACAGTGACAGCTTGACCGCCCGGCCGCGCTCGCTCGAGACCGTGGAAACACGGTCGACAGCAGCCTCGAATTCCTTCTTGTCGACGATCAGCTCCTTGTCGTTGCCGACCGGAATGACCCGCCCGTAGTCCGGAAATGTTCCGTCGATCAGCTTCGATGTCAGGATCACCTCGCCGACCGAGAACCGGATTTTCCCGGCGGAAAGCTCGACAGTGACCTCGGCCTCGCCGTCCTCAAGAAGCCGCTGCACTTCGTTGACGGTTTTGCGCGGCACAATGATGCCGGGCATGCCGGCGGCGCCCTTCGGCAATTCCAGCTCCATTTGGGCGAGCCGGTGGCCGTCGGTTGCGACCGCACGCAGGGTTTGCGTCTGCCCGGTGCCGGCGACGTGGAGATAGATACCGTTGAGATAGTAGCGGGTCTCCTCGGTCGAGATGGCAAACTGCGTCTTATCAATCAGCCGCTTCAGGTCGGCCGCCTTGAGCGTGAATTTGTGGGTCATTTCCCCCGGTGCGAGATCGGGAAAGTCGCTCTCCGGCAGCGTCTGCAGCGTAAAGCGCGATCGGCCGGCGCGGATCGACAGCGCGGCCCGGTCGCCGGAGGAACTCAAGCACGATCTGCGCGCCCTCGGGCAATTTGCGCACGATGTCGTAGAACATATGGGCCGGTACCGTCGTCGACCCGCCGGGTCCGGCCTCGGCCGCGATGGTGTCGGTCACTTCAAGATCAAGATCGGTGGCCTTGAGGCTGAGTTTTGAACGGTCGGCCCGAATAAGGACATTGGCGAGGATCGGAATGGTGTTGCGCCGCTCCACCGCGCGATGCACGTGGCCGAGCGATTTCAACAATTCGGAGCGCTCTACGGTAACCTTCATCGCGAAATCCATTGCCCGATGGGTTCATAAAGGTGGCGCGGCGCGCGGCCTTCGGCAAGGCCGGGTGGCAGATGGACCAGCCTTTTCCCCTGGGTTTCACAAGGCTGGGTTTCGTAGAGCCGGGAAGAGAACGCCAGTCTTTGACAGTCACGCTAGTCTTGGAGCTGCCGCTTGAGCGACTCAATCTCCTCGGCGAGCGCGTTATCGTTGCCGACCAGCGTCTCGATCTTGCGCACGGCGTGCAGCACCGTGGTGTGATCGCGGCCCCCGAACCGGCGGCCGATCTCGGGGAGCGAACGCAATGTCAGGACCTTGGCGAGATACATGGCCACCTGGCGCGGCCGCACCACATTGGCGGTGCGGCGTGAAGACAACAGATCGGCGCGGCTGACATTGTATTGGCGGGCGACAATGCGCTGAATGTCTTCGATTCTGACCCGTTTCGGTTCGGCCGGCCTGATGAGGTCGCGCATTTCGCGTTCGGCCATCTCAAGCGTAACGGGCTGACCGGTCAGCTTGTTATGGGCCAACAAGCGATTGACGGCGCCTTCCAGGTCACGGCCGTTATGGGTCACCGACTTCGCGATAAAACCGAGCACCGGAGCAGGGACTTCGAAGCCCGGATGATGGGCGCACGCGGCGGCAATTCGGCTCTTGAGGATTTCGAGCCGCAACTCTTCGCCGAGCGAACCGATCTCAACGACGAGGCCGCCGGCGAGGCGCGAGCGGACGCGGTCGTCGAGACTTTCGAGGTCTGAGGGCGGACGGTCGCTGGCAATCACGACCTGTCGACCGGCGTCGATCAGCGCGTTGAGCGTGTGGCAGAACTCTGCCTGGGTCGACCGGCCCTGAAGGAATTGCAAGTCGTCGATGATGAGGACGTCAAAGGCGCGCAACACTTCTTTGAAGGCGATGGTTGTCTGTGTGCGCAGCGCCGAGACAAAGCCATACATGAACCGTTCGGCGGTCAGATACAGCACTTTGCGTTCGCTGCCATTGCCCGCCCAGGCGAGTGCCTGCAGCAGATGCGTCTTACCGAGACCTACGCCGGCGTGGATGTAGAGCGGATTGAACATCAGCGGGTCGCCCCGGCGGCTTGTTGCAACCTGGCGCGCCGCAGCGTGCGCAAGCGTATTTGACCGGCCAACGATGAAGCTGTCGAACGTCAGCCGTGGGTCGAGCGGAGAGCCGCCAAGAGCTTCGTGCACTGTCATAAAGGGCACGCTCGAGCGCGCGTCGGCGCCGTTCAGACTTCCGTTGTGCGCTTCGCGCGAGGGTGGAGGCGCCTCCAGCGCCTTGGGCTTGACGACAATGGGTCGGATCGCGGCCGAACGGACGCTCAGTTCCAGCCGCGTGACAGCGGGCTCTTCCGACTGCCAGGAGCTCAGCACACGTTCGCTGTAGTGCGACTGGATCCAGTTGCGCAGGAAGCGCGTCGGCACCGACAGGCGCACCGCACCCTTGTCGACGGCTTCGATTTCCATCCGCGCAAACCAGCTCGAAAATACGTCTTCACCGAGTTCGGCGCGTAGCCGGTTTTTGACCCGCTGCCAGCAATCTTGATCCGGGCTCGTCATTTTTGGGCCTGCTTTTTTTGTCGAAAAAGGATTCAAGCGAGCTACGCAAGGCGGCGATCCACGACGCCCAACACAGCGCAAACGCTACCCACGCGTTGACTGAGAGACTTGACGGCGCGTGCAGGAAACCGAATGCACGCCGATCGGCGAGCGTTCAGCCGCTCGAGGTAATAGCCGGGACGCGATAACGGCGCGGCGCCGACGAGACGTCGTGCGCAACCGGCCAAGACGCGCTGGAGGAAGAGACGCTAGTTGTTCGTTTGATTGTCTGAATTGCCGCCTTCATGCCCCACTCCATCGCTCCCAAATTCGATGGCAAATCGCCAACGCCTCACTGAATGTTTTTTTCGAGACTGTCTGGCCTTCCCCTCGTGCATTTCACTCAATCGGAATTCGACCTGGAACGCGCAACATTGCTTCACCCGACCAGCGCTTGACTGGACACACCTTCACTGCACCCATCCCCGATGAGTTTGACGAGACTCACGTTTTTTAAAGACACCTTCGGAAACCGAAGGAGTTTTGACGCTAGCACGGTATTTGCGGGCCGCAACCGCAAAATCGCAGCGGGAGATGTTGGGATCGCGAAAGCGAGCCCGGTAATGAAGGCGCTGACGCGGGCTGCAAGACTTTGACTCAACGGGCTGAATCAAAGATCAGCGAATGATCGCGCAGGCCCTTGAATCGACCAAATTGCCCAGCGGAACAAACAAATCTGCAGGCCACGAATTTCATACGACTCGAAACCCTGCGCTCGCCATGCGCAATAACCCATTATCGGCACGTCGATTATTTTGATCGACATTGAAGGGTAGCCCCACCTGGCGTCACGCGGAGCAAACAAAAACTTCACAGTCTTGACACGTGAAGTCCGGCGAAACGGGGCAATTACGATGTTTTAAAAATGACGTGACAAATCTGCAACAGATTGGTTGCAGTGCACGAAATCCGGCATAGGCCGGTAGAGGTCGCGTGAGGTGAAATGATACCGCGCGATCCCCAATCAAGTCACGGCGAGCGACTGCCGGACGATGGCCTCAACAACAAGAAGTCGTGAGCAGCTTAGTGGGGAACGCGACTATTTGCCGAGCGCAGCGATCCGGTGTGCGAGACGCGACACCTTCCGACGAGCTGCATTGCGGTGCACGACATTTTTTTGCGCTGCACGAACAATAACCGGCTCGGCTTCGGCCATAGCGGCAAGCGCGACCGATCGATCGCCGGCAGCGATGGCTTCCTCGACCTTGCGAACGGCGCTACGCACACGAGTACGGCGCGTCCGATTGATCGCCGTGCGACGTTCAATCTGGCGAGCAGCCTTCTTTGCAGATTTTGTATTAGCCATGACCTTGCGCGAAAGTTTCCAGCGCGTTTTGCGAAAGGGGGCTTATAGGGGCGCGGCACGCTCCCGTCAACGCCAGGATATTGCCAATGCCGGCTGCATGGATCACGATGCCGTAGCTCAGATCGCCGCTTAAGAACCGATTAGCATGCAAAATCGGGGCGATATGATGCTGTCCGTTGCGGCGGGGGGCCGGCGGTGGCGTTGAGTAGTGTGAAAGAGGCGACCGTCCGCCGGCCGAAAGCGGACGACCGGCTGCGGAGGGCCAGCCCCGGGCCGTTTGTTGCGCGTCTTCGGGAGCGCGCACGGCCGAAGGCGCCGCCGCGCCTTTGCCCGGAAATCGATTGCGTTCGCAACGTTTTGCCCCGTTGGGTCATTGCCGCTGCGGAAAAACGCGCGGAAGCCACGGGCTCAGGTGCCGATGGGGCACTGATTTACAGCGATTCAATCACCGAACAGGCTTACCTCAGCGCGCTCGCCGTCTCTCTTGGCACATCTTTCGAGCCTCTTGAGACTATATCGCGGCGGCAATGCCCGCTGGACGACAATCAGCTGATCCAGGCGGCAGCCGTCGGATTGTTGCCGTTGCGGGAAGGCAATGAGCTGGTCTGGATCATCGCACCGCGTCACTTGACCGCCCGCTACCTTGCCGGGCCACGGCAGCCTTTGCCGAGCACACTGCGATCATTCCGCCTGACCTCGTCAGAGCGGCTTGTGCAGTTTGTCGCGCGCCACACGCAAAAAGCACTGGGGCGGCGGGCGGTTGATGAGCTTCGACGCTCCAGGCCGTCATTATCAAATGCGCCGCGACCCCTCGGCATCGGCCGACTGGCGACGGTGGCGTTCGTGCTTGCACTCATCGCCGTTTTTGCCGTTGTACCCTCGGCGATCGACTTTTTTGCTGCGGTGCTGTGCACGATCTTCCTGGCCGCGGCCGCTTTGCGGCTTTTGAGCGTTGCCTTCGCTCCGCGCGAACCCGACCGCCCAAGGCGCATGGGCGATCATGCGCTTCCGGTCTACACCATCATTTGTCCGCTCTATCGCGAGACCGGCATCGTCGAAAATCTTGTCGCTGCCATCCGCGCGCTCGACTATCCGCCAGAAAAACTCGATGTGAAACTGGTCCTCGAAGCCGACGATCACGAGACCAGACGCGCGATTGTGCGGCTCGACCTGGGACCACCCTTCACGATCATCACTGCGCCTCCATTCGGGCCCCGGACCAAGCCCAAAGCGCTCAACGCGGCGCTGCCCTTTGCCCGCGGCTCATTCACCGTCGTTTATGACGCCGAAGACGTACCGGAACCTGATCAGCTCCGGCGTGCTTTCGCGGCGTTTCGGACAGCGGGTGATCGCCTCGCCTGCTTGCAGGCGTCCTTGACGATCGATAACCCCGCCGACAGTTGGCTCGCGCGTATGTTCACGGCGAGCTACGCCGGTCAGTTCGATGCGCTCCTCCCCGGATTGGCGGCGCTGCATCTGCCGTTCCCGTTAGGCGGATCGTCAAATCATTTTCGCACCGCGGTGCTGCGGCAGGTCGGCGGCTGGGATCCCTACAATGTGACCGAAGACGCCGATCTCGGCATTCGTCTTCATCGTCTCGGCTATCGCTGCGCGGCGTTGTCTTCCGCTACCTATGAGGAGGCGCCGGCCCGCTTTCGGCCGTGGCTCCGGCAACGCACCCGCTGGTACAAAGGCTGGATGCAAACGTGGCTGGTGCACATGCGCAGCCCGGTGCGTCTGGTGCGGGAGCTTACCGTTGGCGGCGCGCTCGCTTTTCAACTTTTTCTTGCCTGCAACGTGTTGGCGGCGCTGGTCCATCCGATCTTCATGGCCGGGCTTTGCTATTCGCTCCTCGCCCTGACACCGCTGCAGACCTTTGCCACCATGGACTCCGCGCCGGTGTTTGCCGCGACGCTGCTTTGCGGCTACATCTCGACCATCGTCCTTGATCTGATCGGGCTCAAGCGGCGGCGACTGCTTGCTCACGCTTGGGTCCTGGTGCTGACGCCGCTCTATTGGTTTCTGCTTTCGCTTGCCGCCTGGCGCGCGCTGTTCCAGCTTATTTATGCGCCGCAGCGGTGGGAGAAAACCGAGCACGGGCTGGCGCGCACATCGCGCCTCTACGAGGCGGGTCATCAATTCAACTGACATAGCAACAAAAGTGATGGTGTGATCATGCTGGGTGAAGCTTTTGGCGGTCGGAGCAAGCGAACATTGCTGCGTTGGGCGATCGTCGCCGGCGCTGTTTTGATGTCCGCGGCGACAGTGTCGGCGCAGTCGCAAGTGCCGTCGGACAGCCGCCTGAAGTCCATCATCGCTAAAAAGCTCATACGGATCGCCTATCGCGCCGATGCGCGGCCGTTTTCGTTCGTTAACGATGCCAACGAGCCGCTTGGCTATACGATCGATCTCTGCAAGCAGGTCACCGACTCGATCGGGCATCAGTTCGGATTGCCGGAACTGAAAATCGAATGGGTGCCCGTTACGGTGGACACGCGGTTTTCCGCGGTCGCCGGCGGCAAAGCCGACATGGAGTGCGGTTCTTCGACGGTCACGCTTGGGCGCATGAAGGAGGTCGACTTTTCCATTTTCATCTTTGTGGAATCGACGGGCGTGTTGGTGACGCGCGCCTCGAATATCCATTCGTTTGCCGAAATGGCGGGAAAGAAAATCGCCGTCGTCTCCAGCACCACCAACGCCCGCGCCGTCGCGGATCAAGTTCGCCAGCAAAAACTCGACGTCACGCTGGTCCTGGTGAAAGACCGCGACGAAGGCATCGACGCGCTTGAGGCCGGAAGGGTCGATGGCTTCGCCAGCGACAAGCTGTTGCTGGCCGGAGCGGAGATCAAAAAGCCGGAATTGTTTGCGTTGCTACCGGACGATCTGTCGATCGAACAATACGCGATCGCGGTTCCGCGCGGCGACTGGGCCATGCGGCTCGCGGTAAACACCGGGCTTTCCCAGGTTTTCCGCGGCGGAGCAACGGCTGCACTGTTCGAGCGATGGTTTTTCGGGGCTCACCCCGGGCTGCTTCTGCAGGCGGTTTACGCGCTTGGACGGATCGCGGACTGAGCGCGCTTACAGATAGCGGCGAAGCTGCGCGGCGGCTTCGTCGGCAGTTTGTTTCATGTTGAACGGCGCGATGAAACGGCCGTTCTTGTCCATCAGGTAGACCATGGCGGTGTGATCCATGGTGTAGTCGCCGTTATCCAGCGGGACTTTCTTGGCATAGACGCGGTAGGCCTTGATCGCTGCATTGACCGCCGCCGGATCGCCGGTCAGGCCGCGCAAGTGCGGATCGAAGCTTGACAGATAGTCCTTGAGTGCGGCCGGCGTATCGCGTTCGGGGTCGACCGTGATGAAAACCGCGCCGGCGCGGTCGGCGTCACTGCCGAGCTTCTGCATGATCTGCGAAATCTCGAACAGGGTCGTCGGGCAGATGTCAGGGCAATGCGTGAAACCGAAGAACACCAGGGATGGGCGCCCTTTCAGGTCTTCGTCGCTGAACGGTTTGCCATTCTGGTCCTCGAGATGAAACGGACCGCCAACGGCCGCCACAGCCTGGCCGATCGGCGACGGATAGCGCCCGGTGACGTAGACGATGGCGCCGAACACCAGGACGAGCCCGCAGATAAAGGCACCCAGCATGGGCAAAAGGCGGGAACTTCGTACGCGTTCGCTCACTATGTCCTCCTGATCCGACGCTCCCCCGGGAAGCCGGCGTCAACGGATTCGAGGGAACGGCCGCGCCAAGCCTTACAAATAAGCCTGCCGAATACGCCTGCCGAAATACGCAGCGGCATATAGTCCTCAAGTCTGAAGATTATAGACCTTGAGGCCCGCCTGCAGCAGGGCCGCGACATCACGCATCATGCGGCAGTGTCACGCGGCCGGGAGGTCACGCGCTCCCGCGCGTCCGGAAACCGGAAAGCGCCACGGCGACGGCCGTGCTCGGACTTAACGCTTTACTGGCAGGTGTTAAAAAGTCCCGCAAGTTCGCGGCCATGCATCGCGATGATCCGCGGCGTCAAGCCGCCGTGGCGGACGATCCAGCTCCGTATCGCCGGAGGATAGAGTCGCATCACCAGCCGGGTGCCGGCTTTCGTCGGTACCAGCGAACGCCGGGCGTCATCATAGTAAGATGCGGCGTGGAAGCCGAGGATTGCCCGCGGTGTCACGCAAACCTGCTTATGCGGCAGAAACGCCATGAACAACGTGCATGCCGAAAGACAGGGCCCGTCGATGACAAGGCGTTCTCCGGACTGGCGCAAATCATGGAACCTGGTGATGTACGCGGATATTTCCCCGCCGGGATCGTTGGTGACGCGGACCTCGGCAGAAGCCGCACTAATGACAAGGGCCGACGCCAAAGCGCCGACCACGGCCGCCTTCCATTTCATGGTGGACCCTTTCCCCGTTCCGTCCCGCACCATGTTTTGGCATTGTGGCGACAGTTCGGAAAGACGAATTTTAACTGCGTCGTAAGCGCACGCCGCGCGGGGAACTTCGCACCAGACCGTGCTTAACGGCTATGCCATACTGTCACTGCGGGGGAGCCCGGCCGCGCAGAGCAAGCGCCGGCGGGCCGATGCTATAGTGCTAAAACGCCAACCAAAGAAGTGATCGGTCGCATCAAATGGATACATCAGTCGGACGGAACACCAACATTACCGAATTCTCCACCGCCTATTATTTTCTTGAAGGCTTAAACGAGATCGGCATCGAGTATCTGTTCTGTAATCTCGGCACCGATCACGCGCCGATCATCGAAGAGATGGCGCATCGCCGCCAGCGCGGCGAGGTGATGCCGAAGGTCGTGCGCTGTCCGCATGAAAACACCGCCGCGCACATGGCGGCCGGCTATGCGCTCGTCACCGGCCGCGGCCAGGGCGTGCTGGTCCACGTCGATGTCGGCACCGCCAATGCCGCAAACGGGATGCATAACATCTATCGCAGCCGCCTGCCGGTCCTGTTGATGGCCGGCAAGGCGCCATACACGACCCACGGCGAACTGGTCGGCTCACGCGACACCCACGTTCATTTCGTCCAGGAACCGTTCGATCAGGGCAGCCTGGTGCGCCCCTACACCAAATGGGAGTGGACGCTCCCGTCCGGCGTTGTCGTCAAGGAAGTCCTGCGGCGCGCGCATTCGATCATGCAAAGCGAGCCGCGCGGCCCGGTTTACCTGATGATGCAGCGCGAGACGCTGACCGAGCACTGGGACGTCGACGAAGTAAACCGCTATCCCGCCGACCGTTTCGGTCCGCTTGCCGGCGGCGGTGCCGATCCGGCACTCATCGCGTCGCTGGCCGAGCGCTTGCTGACGGCTGAGAATCCGATCCTGATCACCTGCTACGGCGGCACTGATCCGCTGACCGCTGACAAGATCGTCGAGCTCGGAGAATTCGCCGGCATTCCGGTCTACGAGTCCAGTTCGAAGAACAACATCTCCTACGAGAGCCCGTGCTTCGCCGGCTTTTCGGCCGACGACGCGCTGCCCGACGTCGACGTCGGCATGCTCGTCGATGTTGAAGTGCCGTGGTTCCCCGCCGAAGTGCAGCCGAGCGAAAAATCGTTCTGGGCGCATATCGACGTGGACGTTCTCAAGGCGGGCTCGCCGATGTGGACGTTCCCGGGCAATCTGCGCATGCAGGGCAATAGCGGCCGCATCCTCGATCAATTGCTGACCGAGCTGAAAGCGAAAGCAACGCCACGCTTCCGGGCGGCCGCCGCGGCGCGGCTCGACCGCCTGAAAGGCATCCGCGAGCAGCGCAAGGCGCGCGCCGCGAAACTGGCCGCCGACACCGGCAAACCCGGCGCGATCAACCCGCATTATCTGATGGCGGAGCTCGCCAAGGTTTTGGACGACGAGGACATCATCTTCAACGAAGCGGTGACCAACACCGGCGCCGTGCTGTTGCAGATTCCGCGCCGGTTGCCCAACACCGCCTTCAACACCAACGGCGCCGGACTTGGCTGGTCGGGCGGCATGGCGCTTGGCGCCAAGATTGCAGCGCCCAACCGCATGATGGTGCAGGTCGCCGGCGACGGCAGTTTCTATTTCAACAATCCGACCTCGGTCTTTGCGGTAGCGCAGCAATACAAGGTGCCGATCCTGTCAATCGTGCTGGACAATTCCGGTTGGGGTGCGGTGAAGGCGTCGACCTTGCGGGTGTTTCCTGAAGGCGAAGCCAATGCGGCCAACGAGTTCGAGGCTGTGCTCGCGCCCAAGGTCGAGTTCACCAAAGTCGCGGAAGCGTTCGGCGCCTATGCCGAGAAGGTTGCTGACCCGTCCGACGTGCCGGCCGCAATCGCGCGCTGCGCCAAGGAAGTCCGCGGCGGCCGTGCGGCGTTGCTCCACGTACCGGTCACGCGGCTGTAGTTCAATTAATCAGACTGACTTGTTATCTCGTCATTGCGAGGAGCCAACGGGTCCTGCCCGAAGTGGCCGGCCCGATGACAGGCTCCGCGACGAAGCAATCCAGACCTTTTTGCCGCACTGGATTGCTTCGCTTCGCTCGCAATGACGGCGTTGAATTGCGCCGACGTAAATCGTTCCTCAAATTTACGCGTAATAATCGGCAGCGGCGGTGGCGTCGATCGGCGCTTTTCCGCCGCGCATGGCGTTGAACACCGGCGTCAGCACGATCGCGATGACGAGGTTAAGAACAACGGTATAGAGCGCGGTGTAGCCGGGGAAAGTGTAGCCGGCGATGGCGAGCGGATAGTTCGGCGTCAGGTTCGCCGCAACAAACATCCACGAACCGGCAACGGTGCCGACCAGCCAGCCTAACAAAAGCGCCCAATCATTGAACCAGCGGGTGTAGACGCCGAGCAAGATGGCCGGCAGCGTCTGAATGATCAGGATGCCGCCGAGCAGCTGCAGATAGATTGCAAACTGCGTCGGCACGAACACGATGAAGATTAGGGCACCGAACTTGACGATCAGCGACACCCATTTCGCCATCTGCGCTTCTTGTTTGCCGGTCGGATTGGGATTGATGAACTCGCGGTGGATGTTGCGGGTGTAGAGATTGGCGGCGGCAATCGACATGATCGCGGCCGGCACCAGCGCGCCGATGCCGACCGCGGCGAAAGCGACGCCGACGAACCACGACGGGAAGCTGTGCAGGAAAAGCGCCGGCACCGCGAAATTGTTGCCGAACTGTTTGAAGCCAGCCGCGAATTCAGGCAGCGCGCCGACGCCGGCGGCGATGGCGAAGAAGCCGACCAGCGCCAGCAAACCGAGCATGAAGGAATAACCCGGCAGCAGCGCGGCATTGCGGCGGATGGCATGCCCGCTGCTCGCGCTCAATATCCCGGTAATGGAGTGCGGATAGAGGAACAGCGCGAGCGCCGATCCCAGCGCCAGCGTGGCGTACACGCCGTAGGAGCCGGTGGTATTGGCGCCTGGGACCGCCAGAAGCAGTTTTTGCGGCGGCACCGCGGCGAAGATTTTGCCGAAGCCGCCCATCTGGATCGGGACGACGATGATGGCGGCGAATGCGGTGATGTAGATCAGGATATCTTTGACGACGGCGATCGAAGCGGGCGCGCGCAAACCGCTCGAGTAGGTGAAGGCCGCCAGAATGATGAAGGCGATAATGAGCGGCAGATCGCCGGTATAACCGGAGGAGGTGACGCCCATTGCGCCAATGACCACCTGCAGGCCGACCAGTTGCAAAGCGATGTACGGCATGGTGGCGACGATGCCGGTGATCGTCACCGCCAGCGCCAGCCAGCGGTTGCCGAAGCGGCCGCGCACGAAATCCGCCGCGGTGATGTAGTTGTGCTTGTGGCAGACCCGCCACAGCCGCGGAAAGAAAATGAACAGGATCGGGTAGATGACGATCGTATAAGGGACCGCAAAGAAGGCGATGGCGCCGGCGCCGAACGCCAGCGCCGGGACGGCGATGAAGGTGTAGGCCGTGTAGAGATCGCCGCCGATCAGGAACCAGCTGATGAAGGTGCCGAAGCGCCGCCCGCCAAGCCCCCACTCGTGCAATTGATCGAGGTCGCCCTTGCGCCAATGGGCGGCGGCGAAACCGAGCCAGGTGATAAAGCCGAACAGCAGGATGAATATGACCAGCGCGGTCCAGTTCACGTCCCCCACGGCATCTCCCCCGATTATTGATTTGTTGATCGACGACGAGCTGCGCAAACGCTGCTTTAATCGTCGGTGGCGAAGTACACGATCGCGGTGAGCGCGGCCGCGATGATGACGCAGACAAGTTGATACCAATAGAAAAACGGAACGCCGATCCAGGACGGCTCGACCTTGTTGTAGAACGGCGGCCACAGCACCGCGACGAACTGGATCGCAAACAGCAAGTACCACCAGCTCCAGCCGCTTCGCCGCTCGCTGCGCTGATCCATGTGTCTCCCCCGGGTTCAAATCCTGGTCGTATTGGAGCGGGCGATGGGAATCGAACCCACGTAGTCAGCTTGGGAAGCTGATGTTCTACCACTGAACTACGCCCGCGCTTTGTTTAAGCATAGCCAAGGGACAGCGGGCCGCAAGGGCGTCGTTGCTACGCGCTAGACCGGCTGGTTCAAATTAAACGGAATGGCGAAAACCGTCCTGCGGGTATCGGACTTCGCGACCATCATCAGCGCGCGATCGCTATAAGCGCCAGCATTCTTGAGTTCTCGGATGATCCGTTGCGCATCATCCAGGGCCGTTTCGTCGGTCGGGATTATCGCCCCTGTTGGATCGTCCCCGACGCTGTCCCCGCGATCCGGACCTTCGACGATGAAAAAGTACCCGGGCATAGCTGGTTCGTGACCCAGAGCTGTAAAGAGCTACGGCAAAATCATCGATTTTGAGCTGTCTCGTTTTGAACAGAAAGCGGGATTTCTGCGCGATATCGTATAGTTGGCAGGCAGTCGTAAACAGCGGCTGTTCGCTTTCGTGTGCGTACCGGAGATGAGAATCCCGGGGGTCTGAAGGGCCATTCGGTCGCGGCAACCCTAGATTGCTAATGAGGGGGTATGCCCGATAAACTACGATGCGGTCAACGTCGGCGGAGGTTGACGCAATCAACGTCGGTGGAGGTTGGTGTTGGCGCGAAACTCACAACCCGCATTTTTTGACGTGTGGGCCTTTCTCAAACAAAACAACCTCGGATCAGCCGTAGCGAAATATCACGAGGGACAGACTCTCTACGCCCAAGGAGAGCCGGCGGATTCCGTTTTCTACATTCACAAAGGAAAAATCAAAGTTGCCGTGATGTCCAAGCAGGGCAAGGAGGCCATCGTCGCAATCCGGGGGCCGGATGAATTCTGCGGCGAGGGCGCGTTGACCGGTAAGCCAAAGCGTATGGCTACGCTCATCGCCATGTCCATGTGCGAGGTCATACGATTGGAGAAGGAGGCCGTCGTGCGCCTGCTTCATCAGGATACGCAGTTTGGTGATTATTTTCTCAATCATCTTTTGACGCGAACCGCGCGCGTTGAGGCGGATCTCGTCGATCAATTGTTCAATTCCAGCGAGATGCGGCTGGCCCGCGCGCTTTTGCTCCTGGCGAATTACGGCGCTGGTGTCGGCGGAGAACCGCTGCCCGTAAAAGTGAATCAAGAAACACTAGCCGCGTTGATTGGCACCACGCGGGGCCGGGTGAATGTATTCATGAACAAATTCAGGAAAATGGGCCTGATCGACTACAACGGAACCCTGACCGTTCAAAAGGGGCTGTTGAATTACGTTCTGCACGATCAACCGCACCTCAGTTTCGATGAAATCTAAATTCTAGAAATTTGAAAAAGTTTTTCGCGGGCCTTCCCGCGCAGGCGCTTCATGGCCTCGCTAGATCAGCCGGCGATATTCGGCTTCGGGTGCGCCGTATAGCTCGCCGGCAGCGTGCTCGATGCCTTTGCGATTGAGAACGAGTATCGTCCCCCTGCCAGATTTCACGAACCGCTTTTTTGAAAGGCTCTGCAGCGCCTCCGTCACGCCGGCACGGCGCACGCCCAACATCAACGAAAGAAACTCATGGGTCAGCGTAAGGGTATTTCCCCCGATGCGGTCCTGCGCCATCAAAATCCAGCGCGCCAGACGCTGATCAAGTTTGGCTCGTGCGTTGGCGATGGCGGTATGCGAGGTTTGCACCAAAAAGACCTGGACGTATTTGAGCAGCGTGCCGTGCAGGGTTTTACTCGCGTCCATACCCTCGCGGAGCGCCGTGGCCGAAATTCGCTGCCCGGAGCCGGCGACCTGCATGTAAGTCGAATTGGGTGAAGTCTGAGTGCCGAGTACGATAGCGATGCCGCTCATGCCTTCATGGCCGATCAAGCCAACTTCGACACGGTGCAATTGGCGTTGAACCGCAACGACCGACGCTATGCCGGCGTCGATGAAATAAACGTCGGGAATCCGGTGATGGGGCTTTTCCAAGTCCTGACGGAGCTTGAGCGTGACGGGCGTCAGGTGGGGCTGCAAAAGCAAGAGATCGGCCGGTGAGAGCGCGGCGAGCAGCCGGTTGCGCGGTTTCGCGGTGGAGGTCATCGCTCTTTCCCTCAGAAAGGGGCAAGAGCACATCATGGTCTCCCAAACGCCTGCGCCCAAACGTCGTAGCAGGCGGCAGTTGCACGCTACTCTCAAAGGGCAACGGCAACTACTACTATTTGGTGCGGTAAAGACCCGTTTCCCGGCCGCCCGATCTGCCGGGACGAGCCGTCCTTACGGGTTAGTGCTTGTGCGAAAGGCCCTTGGCGTCGGAGTCGCCGGGCTCCTGGCAGTGCAGGACATCCTTGCCTTCACACTTTATGCATTTGCCAGCGTGGACTTTTTGCCAGCGGGCCTTGTCAGGAACGATATCGCCGTTCTTGTAAGTTTTGTAATCGCCGGTTTGGGTATTTCTGTAACAATTCTGATCATCGGCCTTCGCCGGCACCATGAGCGCGCACCCAACGGTGACAGTAGCCATTATCATTGCGATTTTCATTGCGTCCCTCCGTCGATGAGAATGATTGCGACTGTTTGTAGGTAGCGGCGCGCAGGGCTCACCTCAGCGCTTGGCCGACACAAGCCAGATCCCAGCTAAAACTGACACAAATCCAAGTGGAAACATGGGTCTGGCGCTTCCGCTTGCGCCGACCGGCTACCGGCGAGACCCAAAACCGCGCCCGTGGTCAAGAGCACCGCAGTCACGGCCAATACTTTTGTGATCGTTTGCATGGTGGAAAACCCCTAGCCGTTCATCAACGCCAGATACCTTGGCCGATTGCTACCGTAACGGATATGATTGCCGTCACACATCCGAGCTTTGTTGCTCGGGCCGTTGATCTGAAAAGATCGCGCTCGGCAAGCAACGCGACACTACCGCCTGATCCAATTTGATCAAGTCGAGCAGATCGTGTGGCCGCAATAGACTTCGAAAACGTGCCGCCTGGATGTGGTCGATGTTTTTATCATTTAACCGACCAGCACTTTCTGCCTTCCTCGCGGCGGCGTTTCGGCGCCAAGTGCGCTGGAAGATTCCGACAGCAGCGGTGAGTTCAGGATGATGTCGGCGGTCAGCTGCATGTGGGCGTTCATCCGTTCGACCGCTTCGTCTGCACGGCGCGCGATCGCCGATTCGACAATGCCGTTGTGTTCGGCCTTGAGGTCGCGTTCGATTTGCGCCAGCGGTTTCGACAGCCAACGATAGCGTTCGTGCTGCGCAAACAGCTGCGCCCGAATCCGAAGCAGCCAAGGGCTCGCGCAAGCAGCAACGACGGCTTCGTGAAACGCTTTATGGGCGACCGCGAAGTCGTCGTTGTAACGCTTTGCATCGTCAGGCGCGCGCTCCGGCGTTCGCGACAGGCGATGCAGCGCCGCGATCAGCTCAGTCTCCCAATCGAGACCGCCGTGCTCGATGGCGTCGCGGATGCACATTCCTTCGACTTCGCAGCGCACGTTGGTCAGATCGCGCAGCTCGGCGAACGATAACGGCGTGACGCGAAATCCGCGCTGCGGCTCAACCACCACAAACCCATCGGCGGCGAGCCGTGACAAGGCCTCGCGCACCGCGCTTGAGCCGGCGGAAAAGCGCTCGCACAGCTCCTCGATTTTCAGTTTCTGGCCGGGCATCAGCCGGCAAGCGAGCAGGTCAGCGCGCAAGCGCTGATAAACGTTCTGCGTGAGCGTGGAACCGGCCGGCATGCGATCCTCTGCCGCAGCTCTAGCAGATCGTGCACAAAAAGAGAAATATGCATGATCTGTTGACTCATGCATTATCCAGTCTTAGGGGTCAGAAACGGGATGGACCGGCTATGGTCCTTCACCCAAGAAAAAGACAGCAGACGCTGCAGGTAAGGAAACGCTGATGCCGACTGACCAAGCCGAAACCGACGTACTGATTGTTGGCGCCGGGCCGACCGGACTTTCGCTTGCGATCGAGCTTGGGCTTCGTGGCGTCGCCGCAATGGTCATCGAGCGCCATTCGCGGACGGGAAATCAGCCGCGGGCGAAAACGACAAATGTCCGGTCGCTGCAGCATTTTCGCCGCTGGGGCATTGCGCCGGCCCTGCGCGCCGCGGCGCCACTGCCGTCCGACTATCCAACCGACATTGTGTTTGCGACCAGGCTGTTCGGCCGCACCCTTGCCGTGATCGAAAATGCGTTTGAAGGCGCCAAGCGGCGCGACCCGCGCTTTCCCGAGCCGGCGCAATGGGTACCGCAATACACGGTCGAAGCGGTGTTGCGTGAACGTGTCGAGACGTTTCCATCGATCAAGCTCGCGTTCAACACCGAGCTTGTGTCCGCCGATCAATCAGACGGTAAGGTAACCGCGCGCGTCCGCGACGTGACGGATGGCAAGGAGCGGATCGTCAGCGCCAAGTATCTGATCGGCGCCGACGGCGCGCGCAGTACGGTCCGCCCCATCATTGGCGCGAAGATGGAAGGCGAGCACGCCTACGGGCTCAACTACAGCCTCATCATGCGCGTGCCGGAGCTCGTACACGCTCCGCCCAGCCGGCGGGCCATCATGTATTGGCTCATCAACCAGGAAGCTCCGGCCGTCATGGGCCCGATGGACGGCGAAGGGCGCTGGTATTTCGCCATGACGTTGCCGCCGGGCATCAATGAGCCCGACGATGCCACGATCCGCCGCCGGGTCTGTGAAGCGGCCGGCCGCGAGCTCGACATTGAAATTCTCACCCGCGACATCTGGGCCGCGCACCGCCTGATCGCCGATCATTATCGCAACCGGCGCATCTTCCTCGCCGGAGATGCCTGTCATCTGCATCCGCCGTTCGGCGGCTACGGCATGAATCTCGGCATCGCCGACGGCGTCGATCTCGGCTGGAAACTCGCGGCGACGCTGGCCGGCTGGGGCGGAGCGGAGTTGCTCGATTCCTACGAGCAGGAACGCCGCGCCGTGCATCAGCGCACGATCGCCGAAGCCGTCGAGAACTACCGGGTGCTGAGCGCGCAGCTCCTCAAGGATAATCTCGATGAGGATAGCGCAGCGGGAGAGGAAGCCCGACGCGCGGTCGGCAAAGAGATCGAGCGCACCAAGACGCGCGAATTCAAGACGCTTGGTGTCGTGCTTGGCTCGCGCTACCGGGAATCGCCGATCATCGTGGACGACGGCGGCGCCCCGCCCGCCGAGCATCATGCCAATTACGAGCCTTCGGCTTTCCCCGGCTGTCTTGCGCCGCATGCCTGGCTGCCTGACGGCAGCTCGCTCTACGATCATTTCGGCCGCGGCTATACGCTGCTCGTTCTCGACGAGGCGGCGCCGGCGGACGCTTTGGTGGCAGCCGCCAAGCGCGCCGGCGTTCCGCTCACCGTGCTCAATTTCCGCAACCCGCACCTGCGCGAACTGTACGGCGCGCCGCTCGCGTTGATCCGTCCGGACCAGTACGTGGCGTGGCGCGGGGCGCGCGTTGCGAACCCCGACCGCATCATGGCGACCGTGCGCGGGGCCCACTTACGCGCGGCGGCGGGCAGCGAACTCCGGGAGCGAACGGCATGAGCGGCGAAAAGCGCGACGTCATCAATATCTCGCAAGCGATCGACGCCGGCCCGTTCACCGCCTTTCAGATCTTTGCGATCATTCTCTGCTCACTCGTTGCGTTCCTCGACGGCCTCGACAGCCAGTCGATCGCGGTCGCAGCGCCGCTGATTGCGGAAAAGCTGAGTCTCGCCAGAACCGCGCTGGGACCGATCTTCTCGGCGGCGTTACTCGGCGCCATGATCGGCGCGTTGACCTTCGGCCCGCTCGGCGATCGCTTCGGACGCAAGCGTTGCCTGATCGCGGCGGCCATCATCTTCGGGATCGGTACGCTCCTGACGGCGCGCGCCGGCTCTTACAACGAGTTGCTGGTGGTGCGCTTTGTCTCCGGCATCGGACTTGGCGGAGCGACGCCGTGCTTTATCGCGCTGGCCTCCGAATTCGCGCCACAGCGCCGCCGCGCGATGATTGCAAGCCTGATCTGGTCCGCCTTTCCGCTCGGCGGGACCGCTGGCGGGTTCCTCAACGCTTACATCCTCGCGAATTTCGGCTGGCCGGTGGTGTTCTGGGTCGGCGGCGTGCTTCCGCTTGTGGTCGCTGGCGCGTTGTTGATCTGGCTGCCGGAATCGATCCGGTTCCTTCTCGCCGAAAATCGCGACCCCGCGAAGGCCCGCGCCATCGCCCGCCGGATCGTGCCGTCGATCTCGCCGACCGCGCAGATCACCGCCGACGAGGAACACATTGCCGGCATCACGCTCAAGCATTTGTTCAGCGAGGGCCGCGCCGTCGGCACGCTGCTGCTGTGGGTCCCGTTCATCACGGCATTCGCCACGCTGGCGATCACGGTGTTGTGGACGCCGGCTTTGCTGCGCGCCAACGGCATGGCGCCGTCGCAGGCCGCCATCGTTCTCGGCTTCCACGGCATCGGCGCTCTGATCGGGATGGGCAGCGCCGGGCGGCTGATGGAAGCGTTTGGAGCGACCGCCACGCTGGTGCCGGCGCTCATCCTTGGGGCGCTGACAACCGCCACGATCGGCTTTGCGGCGACGTCGCTGGTCTCGATGTCGATTGTTCTGGCGCTGATCGGCGTGTTCGTCGGCATGGGCGCCTCGGGAGCGATCGCCCTTGCCGCGCTGAATTATCCGACAGCGATGCGCTCGACCGGCGTCGGCTGGGCGATGGGATTGGGACGCGGCGGACAGGTCATCGCGCCGCTGATTATCAGCATGATGCTCGGATTAGGTTGGCAAACCACACAGATCTTCCTCGCGACCGCCGTCGCTCCGTTCGTCGCCGCTGTGTTCATCCTCGCTTTCACCGTCCATGCCGACCGGGCCAAGGGCCTCGGCGCGCTCGCCGCAAGTTCAAAAATTTCCTGAGCAAGACGGCTCTGCGGCGGTGTGTGGCGAATGAAAAAGGAATCCTGAATGCAGCGGAGCACCGATCGCATCTTGACGACGCACGCCGGCAGCCTGCCGCGGCCGGACGCGCTTCGCGAGGCGCGGTCGCAAACGGGGAGCGACGCGCGGGTGCATCCCGAAATCGCGTGGTCAAAATTCAAGGCGCTTGAAGAAGGCGCGCGGCTGGCCAGCAAGCAGCTTTGGCGATGATCATCGACGCGCAGGACACTCAGAACAAACCGCTGTTGCGGAGTCAAAAGGAGCAAACAATGAACAGCCAAGCCAGTCAGGCCCACGGTCCGGTTTTCCATCACGTCAATCTGAAGACGAGGCGGCTTCAGGAGATGATCGATTGGTACGGAACAGTGATCGGAACAAAGCCGACTTTCCAGTTTCCAGGGGGCGCCTGGTTGACCAATGACGGCGCCAATCACCGCATTGCGTTGCTCACGTCCTCGAAAATGACTGATGACCCGGACAAGCTAATGCACACGGGCATGCATCACATCGCATTCGAATACAAATCATGCGACGAGCTGCTCGACACCTACACGCGCCTCAAGGCGCTAGGCATCGTGCCGCATATGTCGCTCGATCACGGCATGACGATGTCGTTCTATTACGTCGATCCCGACGGCAACAGCGTCGAGCTGCAGTACGATAATTTCGGCGACTGGCGGGCGTCATCCGAGTGGATGCGAACCTCGCCGGAGTTCGCCAAAAATCCGATCGGCATGATGGTTGATCCGGCAAAGATGGTGCAGGCGCGCGCCGAAGGGACCTCGCCGGCGGATTTGCACCGGCGCGCCTATGCCGGCGAATTTCCGCCGTCCGGTCCGGTCGATATCCGGGTGCCGCTGGACTAAGTCGTTGGCGATGTTTCGGCCGTCCAAACGTGCGCTTGAGCCGGCGCACTAATCCGGGATGAACAAGTCCGGCGCGGCGGGCTTTAACACGACATAGCAACGCCGCCACGGTTGATCGTCGATCAGCCGCCATTTGTGTCCGGTGCCCGCCGTGTCGGTCGCCACCAAGACCTCGCCCGGATGAATGATGCAGGTCTCGCCGTCGCGCGTTGTAAACTCGAGTGTCCCTGCAAGTGTGATGACGTATTGACGCTCAGGCGCTTCATGCCAGTTGAACGTCGAACGCGGCGGCGACTCCTCGAAGTGCAAAGCCGCGACGTCGGTGGTCTGGCCGAGGGTCAGCGTTCCTCTGAGAAGATGCGAGGCATTGTCGGAGCCGGTGAAAAGTTTGAACGCATTCATGGCTTGATCATTCACAGACTGGCCTCGGTGCCGGGCCAGTTTGCCTGCAGCTCTGCAAATTTGCCGCTGGCGCGCAGTTGACGGATTGCATCGTCAACCGCATCGCACAGATCGCCGCGGTTTGGAGCAAAGGCGATCCCGAGGCGTTCATGGGTCGGCTGTTGCATCACCACGGCCAGATCGGTCCGGTCCCGCACCAGCCAGGAGATCACCGGAAACAGCTTGATGATGAGCCCGATACGACCGGCCTCCAGATCGTCGAGCGCGGTCATAATGCCATGATAGGGATAATAGTGGATGTTGGCGATGGCACCCTGCGCCAACAAGCGCTGCGCCACAATATCCGAGGTATTCCCCGACTGGATGCCGGCGGTCAGACCGCGCAGGTCTGCTATTGACCTGACGTCGGGTGTGAGCCGCCGGTTCACCGCGATGCCTTGATTGAACACCAGATAGGGCTCCGAGAATTTCACGATTGCGGAGCGCTCGGGAGTAATCGTCGTTCCCGAAATGACCGCGTCACAGGCTCCTGCAATCAGGCCTTTGAAAATGTCGTTGAAATTGTCGCCTTCGTAAGCCAGCGGCCGCAATTCGAACCCAAGCCGCTCGCAGACCTTATGCATCAGTTCGACGTCAAACCCGGTCGCGACGCCATTGCGCATCAGATCGAATGGCGGATCGGGGTAAGCCGACTGCACCGTCAATGTTCCGGGGCTTATCGTCCGCAGCATCCTGTTGTCCCGCCGTTAAGACCCGGAAGACAGCGGTGAAATTATTATCCCAACTTATCGGCGGGCCATAGCCAAGGGCCGAGAGCGACGGCGGCGTGTGTTCCAAAAATTTGGGCGACGACGAAGGCAGCTTACCACCCGGGGCTATTCCTGCGTAGCTGTAGGAAAGCGCCCGCGCGGTCGTCTCATACGCCGATGATTGCGCCAGCGATTTGCGACCCGACATATGCTGCGCCGATGTTCGGCGGCAACTCTTCCCGCGCCCAGCTTATTCAAGATCGCTTCCGCCATGATCGAGCGGGCCGAATTGCCGGTGCAAAGAAAGAGCACGTTGAAGGGCTGATCGGCCACGGCTTATCTCTGCGCGATGTTTTGCATGACCGGTGCAGGCACCCCGCCGAACCACGCGGGGTGCTTTATGATGGCCGCCGAGCCGGTCAAGCCCAGCAACAAGCAGATCACACCAATCTGCAACAGCAGGTAGGCAATATCGCCACTGCAACATTGTTTGACCATGGCACGCTCACGCGGCTGAACAACCGCACGCGGCGGCAGGCTCCCGGTCCTTCGGCGCAGGCGCACAACATGACCTCTCATGAGCAACGCGGGCAACGCTCTCACCGCTGCCGTCGCCGTAGTCGATGCTTTCGCCCGTCGTGTGGAACGTTTCCCAGGAGATACCGGCCGGATCGTCAATCCACGCCTTTTCCGACTTGGCGTAACAGCAGACGGTTTGGCCCTGTTCAACGATGTTGCCGCCCGCTTTGTGCTGCCGGGCATAAATATCTTTTAGTTCGTTATCGCTCTCGGCTTGGATGCCGAGATGAGTCGAGCCCGGGTTGCCGAGCGCGCGTCGAGATGGCGAAATTGACGCGAGGATCATCAAGCATCCACTTGGCGTAGTCGGTCTTGATGACGGCAGGCTCCGCAGCGAACAGCGCCGAATAGAACCCGATGGACTGCTTTAGATCAGCGACTGCGACGTGCACATGCATTCGCTTCATGATGGGCGCGCTCCTATACGGCAGGCAAAGGCTGATAGCCGATGCGGGCCATCATTGTTTCAAAATATTCTCGGACCTTATGCGGGAAGCGAAGGCCCTTCACGATAGCGGCGGATCGAAGCAACGGCAGCACGCGCACATCATCAAGCGAAAGCTTGCCGTTGATCGCTGTCGGACTTTCTATCAATCGATCAAGCTCCTCAAGATCGGGCATCAACTCGTTGATGTGGTGCCGAGTGTTTGCGCGAAGTTCGATGAAATCGCCGAAGGTCTTGCGCTTTCGCAGATTGTAGTGGTCGAGCGCGGCGACCGTGGCAAACTCAGGCAAGCCGAGTAGTGGATAGCGCGGCATGGTCAACGGGCCGGTTTTAGCAACAACTTTGTCGGCCAATGCGCCGACTTCGCTGCGCTCGGGTCCCATCAAAACGCGGTCTCCGATACCATCAACATAGGTGACCATATCCATGCTTTCGAGCATCGGATCACCGCAGTCCTTGACAAGAATTGGAATAACGCGCTTGCCGACTAGGCCGATCATCGTCTCGAAATCGTCGTCGAGAACGACCGTCTCCTGCAAATGCAAGCGTTTGAGCGCAGCGGTCATCCGCACACGGAAGCAAAGTGAACAGTGCTCAAACATATAGAGCCTCATGAAACGCGCTCCTTTTTGCGTGTTGGCTTTGACGGCTTGCATTCCAGAGGCGCGCTCGATGACACGCCTTGGCAACAGTTCTCAGTGAGGAAGGCAACAAGACCGTTCATCGTCTCAAAGCGCGCCGCATAGATCATTGAGCGACCGTCGCGGCGCACCGTGACCAGCCCGGCGACACGGAGCCGGTCGAAATGAAATGTCAGGGTGTTGGGGGCGAGGCCGAGCTTTTCCGCGACTTGACCGGCGGCCATACCGTCAGGTCCGGCCTGAACCAGCAAGCGGAAAATATCGAGGCGGTTGTCCTGAGCGAGCGCTGCCAAAGCCGCGACGGCATTCGACGTTTCCATATTTCAACGAATATCGAAATATGAGCAGAATGTCAAGACGCTCCGTGCCGTTATTTCGCGGCTATTGAATACGTTGGTTAAATGATCTGGGCGGGCGGCGGTTACTGCCACTCCGACGCTTCAGGCGGCGCAGACCGCGGCGAGGAATTTCTCCATTTCCGCCGCCAGCCGGCTGCCGTCCTGCGACAGCGTCTGTGCCGACGCCAGGAGCTGGGTTGCAGCGGAGCTGATGGCGGTCGCGCTTTCGTTTACTTCGCCGATGTTGGCGGCGACATGTTTGGCGCTGCCGGCGGCGGCGCTCACGTTTTCGGCGATGTGCTGCGTCGTTGCCGCCTGCTCGTCGACCGCGGTGGTGATGACGGCAGCGATTTCCGAAATGCGTCCGATCGTCGTGCCGATGACCTTGATGGTCGCCACCGAATCCCGCGTCGCCGCCTGAACGCCTGCGATCTGCACGCCGATCTCTTCGGTGGCCTTCGAGGTCTGCGATGCCAGCGCTTTGACCTCTTGCGCGACTACGGCAAAGCCCCGGCCGGCCTCGCCGGCGCGCGCTGCTTCGATCGTGGCATTGAGCGCCAGCAGGTTGGTCTGCTCGGCAATGTCGGTGATCAGTTTGACCACGTCGCCGATGCGGCCGGCCGCGCGGGTCAGTTCGGCGATGCGTCCGTCGGTCTGCTCCGCCTGCGCCACGGCGTCGACCGCAATTCTGGCGGATTCCTGGACCTGCCTGGAGATCTCGCCCACCGATGCGATCAGTTCCTCGGTAGCCGCCGAGACCGAATGCACGTTTTCCGACGCTTGGGTGGACGCCGCCAGGACTCTGCCGGATAGATCCCGCGTCGTTCCCGCGGTCGCGCTCAAAGCTTCGGCCGCCGCTTCGAGCTCGACCGACGACGACGACACCGATCGCACGATCGTGGCGACCGTTTCCTCGAAGGTGCTGGCGAGCGCCTGCATGTCGGCGCGGCGCTGTTCGGCCGAGCGGCGCGCCGTCTCTTTCTCGGCCGCCTCCAGTTGTTCGATGCGGATGAGTTTTTCCTTGAAGGCCTGCGCGCCGCGCGCCGCGTCGCCGACCTCGTCGCGGCGCTCCGTATAGGGAACGTCGATGTCTTTGTTGCCGGCGACCAGCTGCCGCAGCACCGCGCCGATACGATGGATCGGCCTTGAAATCGCGACGGCGCCAAACACGGAAACGAGGCCAAGCAGAACGGTGATGAACAGGCCGATGCCGAGGTCGAGCCGGCTGACAAACGCCTTTTCCGTATCGGCTTGTTCCTTGCGCTCCTGCGCCGCTTCGATCAGCGCGGCCGTCGTCCTTTCGATCAGGGCATTCATCCCGTCGCCCAACCCGCCGGTGCGTTTTTCCGTGTCGGCGGTATCGCTATGATCCTTTGCGGCCTTGGCGAGTTGGCCGCCGACGGCTGCATAAGCCTTGACCAGTTCGGCCAGCCGATGGAGACGTTCTTTGTCGGCCGGCTCGTTGGTCATATTGAGCGCGGTTTCGATATGCTCCGCCGCTGACGCTTGGTCAGCTTGAAGTCTGTAGAGGGCGCGATCGACCTCGCTTGGTACGATGGCGAGGCGCATTTCACGGGTCTCGATCTGCATGCTGCGCGCGTCGTCGGCGGCGCGCAACGCCTCGACGGCGGCCAGCTGCTCGCTGTCGGCTTCAGCGCGTTGCCGCGCGGCCCGCTGATCGCCGATTTGCTCGTTGATGAGCATACCGGCAACCAGGATCACGCCGGCGCTGGCGAAAAGGGAAAGCTTGTTGCGAATAGATAAATCGAAATTGGCCATCGAGGGGCCCTGTGGCAATTAGGGCATCATTAACCGCGGTGGTTAATTCGCAGTAAAATCAGCGGATCGCCGCGGGCCAAAATCTTTGATCGTGAATGATAATCATCCTTGACGGGACCTTTTCGAGGAAACATCCCGGCTGACCGAAGACCTGCGGGTGCCTAATCTCGCCCAAACTGCTTGCGCAATTCGACTTTCGCCCGCTCCAACACCCGCCGCCGGCTTGCGGGCAGGTTCTTGCCGGCGCGATTGATGTAGAACACCAGCATCGACAGCGCCGAGCGGTAGGGTTCGGACTTGCGCCGTTTGCTGCGCTCCGCCGAACGCTTCAACGAGGTGGCGATACGTTTCGGGTCTTTGCCGCTGAAGACGCCACTCTCAAGATCAAGCGCGTTGCTTTCTCTCGTTACCCGGCCCGACCAATAATGTGTCGCTTCGCGGTGCGTGCGTTTCCGCGCCGGTGACTTCCCGCGAGAGGTTTTTCGCCGCCGTGTCGTTTTGCGCCGGGCCGCTGCTGGAGCCATCTGAAAATCTCATGCCAGATATGGCGAAAATTGCCGCGCTGCTACTTTGTTCTGATAACGGCCCTCACTCGGGCACTTTCAGCTGGCTTTCTCCAGAGTGTTGGGAAGATCCGGCGCATCGGAATCGTGCACCGCGACGCCGACCATCGGATCGATCGGGATTTGCCACGGCCGGCGATCGAGCGTGCGCATGGTGTCGTCGTAACCGGCGCGCCAGCGTCTTTGAATGCCTTCCGCCGAGAAATCGATCTCACGCAGATAATCGTCGTTTTTGCTCGGGGTGGCGTTGATCCGCAGGATGTGCATCAGGGTGCCGCATCCATAACCGGCCATCTCTCGCACTGCGGGCGTGTTGCGCTGGTTCTCCGGCAGCATCCGCACCAATTCCCGCACCATGTGGCGCAGCTGATGAATATGCTCCTGCCGGGGAATGTGGCTGTCGGCGCGGCTGGCGTATTGAATGTCGATTTGCCGGCTCAACACCTGCCAGACCGATTCCGGCTCGGGGCCCGCGATCGGGAAGATCTGCACCGAGAACACCACGGAATCGCGCCGCGGATTGTCGTCGAACACCACTTCGATGGGCGTGTTGGAATAGAGCCCGCCGTCCCAATACGGATCGCCGTCGATGCGTATCGCCGGGAATCCGGGCGGCAAGGCGCCGGACGCCAGCACGTGATCGAGCGTAATCGGAAGATTGCGGCTGTCGAAATAATGCATCTTGCCGGTTCGCACATTCACCGCTCCGACGGTTAGACGCACCTGCTTGGCATTGAGGCGGGTAAAATCGACCAGGTTGCTGACCGTCTTTCGCAAGTCTTCGATGGTATAGAAGGCGGCGTGCTCGACACCGACCAGCGCGCCCAATCCGCCCCACGCGAGCGCGCGGTTCGGCGCGTAATATCCAGAAATTCCGTTGAACATCGCCATCACATAGGAGGCAGCATTGCCGGCAAGCTGACCGAACGGCGTGCCGTCCCAAAGCGGCTTGCGCCCGACCCGATCCCAGAATTCGCGCAGGCGTTCGAGCCGTGTGTCAACTTCATTGCCGGCGATAATGGCGCCGTTGATGGCGCCGATTGACGTGCCGACGACCCAGTCCGGTTCGATGCCGGTTTCATGCAGCGCCTGATAGACGCCGCCCTGATAGGCGCCGAGCGCGCCGCCGCCTTGAAATACCAACACCACCTGGCCGGGCAGTTTGGGCGGCTCTTTCACCGCGCCTGCAGGTTGGTGCTCGACGTAAATCTGGTCCATGAGGTGTCACCCCGCGCAAACCGATCAATGGAACGACCACAACGCAACTTGATAATTTGTGTATCGCCCGGCCCAAGGGCAACCGCCAGCGAGGCCAGCGGGCGCCAGGCGATCAGGCTGCGCTTTTGAGCGCGCGTTCGACCAGGGTGCCGAGGAGGGCGCGCCGATAGGCGCCGCTGCCGTGAATGTCGTCGGGCGGGTCGACGGCGGCGCTCGCCGCTGCGGCAACCGCCGCGATCGTGGCGTCGTCGGGGCGCTTGCCGTTAAGCACCTGCTCCGCCGCGGCAAGGCGCAACGGCCGGTCGGCAACACCGATCACGCCGATGTGGGCGCCTTCGACGTTTCCGCCGCCGTCCTGATCATAAAACAGCGCCGCGCCCGCTGTGGCGAAATCGCCGCGGCGGCGGGCGAATTCCGCAAAGCCGAAGCGGCGCTGCCTGGGCCATGGCGGCAGACGAATTGCGGTGATGATCTCGTCGGGTTTGAGCGCCGTCATCAGCGGGCCAAGGAAAAAGTCGCCTGCCGCGATCGTTCGCGCCGCGGCTTTGCTGACGACGGCGATCTCGGCGTCGCAGGCGACCGCAATGCCCGGCATTTCGGCTGCGGGATCGGCATGCGCCAGACTGCCGCCGACCGTGCCGCGATTGCGGATCTGATAATGCGCCACGTGCGAGATGGCTTCGACCAGAAGCGGATGCGCCGACCGCAACCGCGCATCATTGAGAATATCGCGCCAGCGCACCATGGCGCCGAGCGTGACGCCTTGGTCGGAAATCTCAATCTGCCGCAGCTCTTCGACCTTGCGCAGGTCAACAACAATGGCGGGCCCGGCGACCCGGAATGCCAGCATCGGCACCAGGCTTTGGCCGCCGGCGAGCGGCTTTGCTTCGCCGCCATGCTCCGCGAGCAGCGCGACGGCATCGGACAGCGTGGTTGGGCAGGCATATTCGAAGGGTGGCAATTTCATAGCCAAGACGTCCGCTTCGAAACGTGACGGCAAACTCCGTCCGGCATTTCGTAACATTGGCGCAATCCGGCGGTCAACGCAGCGCCGGTTTGCTCGACCCCGATGCGAAACGCGCGATGAACGGCCCCCAGCGACGAGCATTTCGCCGTGGTGTGATTGCTGATATTTTGCCGGCGTAGCCGAGGCGCGACCACGCGCCCGCCCCCGCGATCGGAGGAAAGCCATGTCGAAGCCGGCATCGCGCAATGGCAAGAATGGCAAACGCGCTTTGAACGTGCGCGAGCTGCCCAAGATAACCACCCAGACCGATACGCGCGACATCCTTGCGCACGCGGCCAAGGAAGCCCGCCTCGACGATTATTTCATCGTCGATGTCGATGCTCATGTCACCGAGACGGCGTTCTGGTCGGAAATCGTCGACCGCATGGACAGCGACGTCTACCGGCAGATGGCCGGCGCGTTCAAGGATCGCGGCGGCTCGCCGCCCGGCCTTCTCAACGCGACGCCCGGTCTGTTGTACCAGGATGTTTTCGGACGCATCCCGCATCAGCAGCGTCTCGCGGAGGCCGTTCCCGGCGGACGCACCCACGCGCAGGTGACGCTGGTGCAGCGCGCCATGGATTCGATGGGGATCGACTACATGGTCGTATTTCCGACGCCGATGCTCGTGCTCGGCATGCACCCGCAGGCCGATATGGAGGTGGCGATCGGCAATGCGTTCAATCGCTGGCTTGTCGAAGAGATCCTGCCGCAGGACGAGCGCATCAAGGCGATGCTCTACCTGCCCTTCAACCATCCGGAGGCCTGCGTCAAAGTCGTCGAAGAATACGCTGATAATCCCTCGGTGATCGGCTTCACCGTCACCTCGACGCGATTCCGGCCGGTTCACCACGACAGCTACATGCCGCTTTATGCCGCGATCCAGGCGACCGGCAAGCCGCTCGGTTTTCATTCCGGCTTTCATTGGGGCGATCAATCGATGCAGCAATGCAATCGATTCATCTCGATGCACGCGATCTCGTTCGTGCATTTCAATCTGGTGCACCTCACCAACTGGATCATCAACGGCATCCCGGAGCGTTTTCCGAAGCTGAAAGTGATCTGGATCGAGAGCGGGCTCGCCTGGGCGCCGTTCCTGATGCAGCGACTGGATTCCGAGTACATGATGCGGTCTTCGGAGGCGCCGTTGCTGCGCCGGCGGCCGAGCGAGTACATCGCCGATATGTACTTCACCAGCCAGCCGCTGGAACGGTCGAACCTGAAGCTCACCGAGGCGACCTTCGACGCGATCAAGGCCGAGACGCAACTCCTGTTCGCGTCGGACTGGCCGCATTGGGATTTCGACTTGCCGAATGCGATCACGACGTTGCCGTTCCTCAGCGAACAGGCCAAGCGCAACATTCTCGGGCTGAACGCGGCGCGGCTGTTCGGCTTGCCGGTCCCCGCGCACAAAGAGGTGAAGAAGACGCCGGTGCGGCGCGAAACGGTTACGGCGTAGTTGTCGAGTGAAGGACTTTGCGTATGCCCCGAACCCCAGCGCGCAAGGCGACCAAAAAAACGAAAGCGCATCGGGCGCCGGTTCGCGCGCGCGCGAGCCAGCCCGGGGTGGATTTTTCCGCACGCGTGCAATCAGCGCTCGCTCGCGGTGAGCCGGACGCGATTCCCGATCAGGAACTGCAAAAGATTCTCGCGGCTGCGGTGAAATGTTACGCGGCGAAAGCGGAACGGCGCGGCGGCGGATTACAACCGTATCCGGAAGGGCTGATCACGGCGACCGAAACGGTCGTGGCGGCGTGTGCCATGATCCGCGCCGCCGATCTCAACATCTTCGATGTGGCGATGTGGTTTCATCGCCCGGCGACGCAAGGCTGACGTCAGGGTTAAGCACCGGGACAGTCGTGAACGAAAGGACAGCGATGGACGAAGGGACAGTGAATGGACGAAATCGCGGTCGCCAAGCTCGCCGATGTCCCCGATGG
The DNA here is from genome assembly GCA_963727325.1 of uncultured Alphaproteobacteria bacterium. Taxonomy (GTDB): domain Bacteria; phylum Pseudomonadota; class Alphaproteobacteria; order Rhizobiales; family Xanthobacteraceae; genus BOG-931. Next base: position 52,541 of record CAVSFV010000009.1, on the reverse strand, counting down.
CGATTATCGCATCTTTGCGCTCGATGCTTTGGAGGTCGGTATTTTCCGCTTCGGCGATCGGGTGGTGGCCTATGAGAATGTGTGCCCGCATGCCGGCGGGCCGGTCTGCCAGGGCAAGATCTTCCATCAGGTCGAAGAACTGATCACCGCCGACAAAAAGAGCGCGGGCCTGCGGTTCGGCAAAGAGCGGCATATTGTCTGTCCGTGGCACGGCTACGAATTCGATCTGGAGACCGGCTGTCATCCGGGCGATGCGTCGGTACGGCTGACGCCGGTCAAGGTCGCGGTGCGCGATGGCCAGGTTTTCGTCAGTCTCGTCCGCTGATACCGACGCGCGGCGCGGCTATTTCAGACCCTTGACCTGAAAGACCACGGGCAAAGAAAACGTGAGGCCTTCGTCGGCGACCGGCGCCGGCGGCGTCGGCACCGGGTCCGCGCGATGCAACATCGCCAGCGCCGCGTCGTCGAACGAGCGATCGCCCGAGCCTTTGACGATGTTGGCCGAAAGAATGTGCCCGGTCCGGTCAAGCGTGAAGCTCACCACGACCTCGGCGCGCTGCATCGACCGGTCCGCCGGATAGCTCTTGTGTTTATTGAAATGGGCGAAGAGTTCCTGCTGCCAGGTCACGCGTTCGCGCCGTGCGCTTTCGCCGGTGCCGGGCGCCGGCGCAGCCGAGCGCGGCGCCTGCACTGCGTTGTCGAGCGCCGGCATGGCCGTCGCTTCGGCGGCGACCGATTCTTTTGACGCGTTCGATTGGGGCGACGGCGGCTTCGGATCGTCATCCTTCGGCTTTGGCGTATTGTCGAGCGCGACGACGCGGTCGGGATCGTCGGTTTCTGTAGGCTTGGCCTTCGGCAAGTCGGTCTGCTCGACCACTTGCTCCTGCTCGACCATCGCCGGAGAAGCAATCGACGCGACGGTGTCCGGGCCGACTGGCACGCCGGTCGGCGTGATGCGCGGCGTGGTCAGTTCGATGCCGATTTCAATCGCCGGCGCGCCGAGGTCTTCGTCGCTGTCATCGGGCTGCATGGCGGTGAGCGCCAGCGCCATACCCCCAGCGTGGATAGCGACCGCGCCGACCGCGGCCAAAATCCACACGTTTCGCGACAGGCTTCGAGGCGCATCGAGGTTGGACATCGACGGGAAGCCGTCAGTTGCGGTTGGTGTCCGGCGCCGATGAAGCGGCGGTGCCGTCGGTAACGCCTTCGAGCGCCACCAGCGCAATCTTGCTGTAGCCGCCGGCGCGCAACCGCTCCAGCACGTCCATCAGCTCGCCGTAAGGCACGCCGCGGTCGGCGCGCAAAAAAATCCGGCGGTCCTTGCCCTCGTCTCCCATCTCGTCGAGCGCATGCACGAGGTCGATCCGTTTGACCGCGGCTTCGCCGATCGCGACCGCGAGGTCGGCCTTGATGGTGACGTAGGTAGGTTTGTCGGGCCGCTTTTGCGGCGCGGCGCTCGAGGTCGGCAGGTCGACGGGAAGGTCCACGGTCGAAAGCGGCGCCGCGATCATGAAGATGATCAGGAGGACGAGCATGACGTCGATGAACGGCGTGACGTTGATGTCGTGCACTTCGCCGAATTCGTCGTCATCGTGCAGGTTGCCGAGCGCTAAAGCCATAATTTCACTCGGCCGCGCGTGAGAGGATGCGGCCGCGAACGCGATCGAGATCGCGCGAGAGCAGCCGGCCGACCGCGCCGGACCCGCGGCCGACGAGTTCCAGATAACTCTTCGTCGCGCGCGAAAAATGATTGTAGATGATGACCGCCGGGATCGCGGCAATGAGCCCGATAGCGGTTGCCAGCAGCGCCTCGGCAATGCCCGGCGCGACCACGGCGAGGTTTGTGGTCTGCGCTTTCGATATGCCGATGAAGCTGTTCATGATGCCCCAGACCGTGCCGAACAGGCCGACAAACGGCGCCGTGGCTCCGATAGTGCCGAGGATCGCCATGCCCTGACGTATCGTGCGCGCTTCGGCGACCGCGATGTCGGCAAAACGCGACACGGCGCGCTCCTTGATGCCCTTGTCGCTGGCACTATCGTCTGACAACCGCACCTCCTGCATCGCGGCTGTCAGCAGTGTGGACACCACCGTGTCGGCGGCGCGCAGTGCCAGGCGCGCTTCCGACAGTGTCCGGGTTTCACCGATCTGACCGAGCGCCGCCCGCAGCCGCGCTCCTGCACGAGAGAGCTGCGCCGACTTGGCGAAGAAAATGGTCCACGTCACCAGCGACGCGAAGGCAAGGCCGACCATCACCGCCTTGACGATCACGTCGGCGGCGAGAAACATCGACCATGGCGACAAGTCGTGCTGCAAGCGACGTCCTTACGCTACCGCGGCCTTGCGCACGAGCGTCTGCCGAACCTCGAAGCCCTCAAATTTCGGATGCCCGAGATAAAGCGGTCCGGTCAACTCGTTGCCGGCGCGGGCATGGGCGGCGCGAAACTCCTCGGATTTGGTCCACGCCTCGAACGCGCCTTTGCTCTGCCAAACCGTGTGCGAGGCGTACAGCGTATGATCCTCCGCCTCCGGTCCCTTCAGCAGATGAAACTCGACAAATCCGGGCACGCGATCAAGGTAGGTCTCCCGAGTAAGCCAAACTTTCTCAAAGGCGTCCTCAGATCCCTTCTTCACCTGAAACCGATTCATGGCGATGAACATCTTGCTCTCCTTAGGTTTTCGACGACGATCAACGTTCGCTAGCTGCCCTTCACGCCGTAATGGACCGTCAGCGAAGCTTTAAACGTGATCCCCGGGCTCGGTATCACGTAACCCGCCTCGGTGCTGCAGCACATGTATTTGGTGTAGTTCACGTTCAACAAGTTTTCCACCGAGAAGCCCGCGGTCACGTTCGGAATCGGCTGGTAGCCGGCGTAAAGGTTCACCAGGCTGTAAGGTGGAGTCGAATCGAAGATTGGAACTATGTTACCGCCATCGCTGGTCGTTGTCGGAATTTGACTGAGCGGCTTTGCCGCCACCGCCGTCCAGCGCACGGCAAGATTCAATTTTCGGTCAAGAAGGCGTACGCCGAACAGGACGCTGACTTGATCGGGCGGAATGCTTGCGAGCGGAGCGCCGACACAGCCGACTGAAGTTGGTGCGGCGGGACAGCCGGCCGCGAGCGTCGGGTTGGTCGATACGCTCTGTCCTATCAGGTGCTGGCCGGAGACTCCGGCGAACCATCTGCCCGCGTCGTAATTGGCCTCGAGCTCGATCCCCTGGATTACGGCGTTGCCGATATTCTGATATTGAAAGCAGTCGGTATAACCCAGCGGCGTCGGTACGCATGGCGCCGGTGGCGGCAGCGTACCGGTGAAATCGACAAAGGCTGGCACCATATCGATGTAGTTCGCGATGTCATTTCTAAATGCGTTCACCTTCGCGCGTACTTTGTCGCCGGGTGACCAGACGTCATCGTATTTGATATTGAGGCCGATTTCCTTGGTCCTACCGATCTCGGGCTGCAGGTTCGGATTCGGCTCGAAAAAGAAGAACCCGCCGGGATGGAATCCGGAAACGAAAGCTTCGGTCACCGATGGGGCGCGATAGCCTTCTGCGTACGTGAAATAGGGCGTCAGGCCCTGGATCGGCGTAATGCCCAGCGTCGTCTTTGGCGACAAGTGCTGACCGGATTCATTGCTGTCGTCGCCGTTGAGATCGAAGCCGTCGTAGCGCAAGGCGTTAATCATCTCGAACCAGGTGGAATAATTGATCTTCCACTCGACGAAACCGCCGTATGTGTTGCGCTCGCCATTCGGCGTCAGGTTGATGTTGCAAGCTCCGTTAATGAGTTGATCGGCACCGCAACTGGTGCCGACATTTATCCTGTCGTTGTTGAAATCGCCGCCATAGGTCACCGTCTGCAGGAAAGGTCCGGTGTCGAAGCGAGACGTGTTATTGGTTCTAAACCCGGTCGTGTTGAGCAGGTAATTGGTTGAAGTCCCGGGCGGCCCGGAAAAGTCGATGCCGTCTTGCACATAGGGGATTTTGACGGTCTCGCGAGCGTCCGTCTGATTCCAGTAGACGTCGGTCTTAAGGTCGAAGAGCGTGGTCTCGGGACTCTTGAAGCGGTATTGGGCTGTAACGGTCTGATTGCTGATGTTCTCACCATAGACGCCAATCCCCGGGACCGTAGTCCCCGCGCCGGTCGTATCTCCGAAGTCATAGCTGGTATTGTAAGTGATGGCCGTGAGCTTAATCTCCTGTCCCTCGCCGGGACGGGCGGTCATCTTTACCATCCCGGATTCAGCTTGATTTCCGGTGTAGGGAACAACGGAACTGCCGGGTACCACAGTGGTGGGATAGCCGGCGCAGTTAGAAACACACTGGAGCGATGTGAGATTGCCGGCTCCCGAGGTGAAGTTGCCACTGTCGCGATAGACGCCGCCGACAAAAATGTCGCCGAGCGGGCCGCGCGCGCCGCCGAAAGTCGAGGCGAGCCATTGATCGCCATTGGTTCCGAACATAGCGTGGCTCTGGATCGCTTGCGTTTCCCCGGGCAACAGAATGTCGTCCAGATCCTTGGTGCGAAGCGAAGCGACGCCGCCGATCGCGCCGGAACCATAGATATTGGCCACAGGGCCGCGAACGACATCTGCTCCCGCTAAAAGCTCCGGATCGAGATAGAACTGCCCGTTGGCGAAGTGGCCCGATCGCTGGAAATCCTGCAGCGCGCCATCAACGAGCGTGGCGACGCGGCCGAAATCCTGTAATCCGCGTACGTTGATTGACGAACCGGGATCGTCGGGCCGATCAGAAAACCACACGCTCGGCATGCCGTTGAAAATATCCGACACGCGCGCCGGCATGGCCTGAGTGATTTGCTCCTGGCGCACCACACTGACCGCCGCCAGCGTGTTGATCACCGGCTCGGCATTCATGGTTGCCGCGCTGCTCACCGGATCGGTCGAAACCGGCGGCTTCGGCGCCGGCGCGGTGTGTTGCACGGCACGGACCGGCTTGCGCGCCGGCTTCGGCTTCGCGGTCGCTGTCCGCTTCTGCACCGGCGCCTCGACCGTGACAGGCGGCAGCGATTGCTGCTGCGTCTGTGTTGCCGTCTGCGCGCCCGCCGGTGAAGCCAAACCGGCCGTCAAACCTGCCGCCATGAGTGCACCAAGTGAACTGCCGACGAAAAGCGCGCACGCGCGCCGAAACTTAAGAACCATGCTCGCCCCGCGTTCCCCGTCTTCGGCCGGGGCTGGCGGGCGAGCGCGTGAGCGCGGGCTTGCTGGCTGGGCCTGCCCGGCAACGCCTCTGCGTGCGGGCTAACGTTGCTATCGTTAGGCGGCTGTATTAGGAGTGTCAATACTGGAAAAACCAAGTTTAAATCGGCTCTAAACTAGACGGGTATCAAGATTACTACTTTGTAATGATTATAATCTTGCAGATATTCTTCACGAATACACAAAAAGCAAATAGGCGGCGGCAAGATGAATGCGGCGGACGACGAAGCAAAGACAGCGGGCAATATTGATGGCGACAAACGATCGGCGGCCGGCGAGCGCCATTTGACGATAATGGGTAACCGCATCGAGAGCCGGGATCTGTTCGTCGGCACGCGCGATATCGTCATTGGCCACGGCGCCGAGGCCTATCATCTTCGCCTCACGGCGCAGAACAAACTCATCCTCACGAAATGATGTGTCATGCGTGACGTACCCGCGCGGGCAAGGTTCTTTCAGTTCGCGGCTTTGGTGATGTTTGTCGTCACCGGCGCATCGAGCCGCGGCGCCGACGGCGCCATGCCCCGATACGATACCAGCCGCATCGTTTCGATCGGCGGTTCGGTGACGGAAATTCTTTACGCGCTCGGCGCGCAACAGAAGATCGTCGCGGTGGATACGACCAGCCTTTATCCGCCGAGTGCACTTCGGGAAAAACCGAACGTCGGATACATGCGCCAGCTGTCGCCCGAAGGCGTGCTCGGATTGTCGCCGACGCTTGTCCTTGCGATCGAAGGTTCGGGACCGAACGAGACGATCGACGTGCTCGGGCGCGCCAAAGTGCCATTCGTTGTCGTGCCTGACAAATTCACCGGCGACGGCATCGTCGACAAAGTTCGCAGCATCGCGGCAGACATCGGCTCGCCTGACCGCGGCGAGTGCCTCGCCAGGATGGTGCGCGACGATCTGTCGGCGCTCGATCTTATTCGTGCCAAGGTCCGTCAGCCCCTGAAGGTCGCGTTCGTCTTGTCGCTCGTCAACGAACGACCGATGCTGTCCGGCCGCGGCACCGCCGCCGACGGCATTATCCGGATGGCGGGCGCGAACAACGCGTTCGACGACTTCCAGGGTTACAAGGCCGTCAACAGCGAAGCCATTGTCGCCGCCAAACCTGACGCCGTGCTGGTGATGGAGCGGGGACAGCACTCGCTCTCGTCCGACGCCGTATTTTCCCAGCCGGGTTTCGCGATGACCCCCGCCGCCGAGCACAAGATGTTCGTTTCGATGGATGGCGCTTACCTGCTCGGGTTCGGGCCGCGGGCTGCGCGCGCCGCGCGCGACCTCGCCATGAAGCTTTATCCGGACGTCAGCGGCGATCTGCCCTCGGAGCGAAATTCCGCTCCGCTTGCATGCAGCCAATGACCGCCGCGAGCGTTGGTGGCGCGCCGAGACGGTCCGGCTTGCCGCGCCTCCTGTCGTCGCCGCTTGCTGTCATGCTGGCCCTTGTCGCCGCGCTCGTTATCGTCGGCGCCGTTTCGGCGTCGATCGGCGCTGCGAAAATCTCGCTCGGCCGGATCGTGGCTGCGCTGGTGTCGGCCGGCGCCGATTCCGGCCAAGCCGGCCGTGATGAGTTGATCCTGCTGTCGATAAGATTGCCGCGCATTGCGATGGCCGCGATCGTTGGCGCCTTGCTGGCGGTGTCGGGCGCGCTCATGCAGGGCCTGTTTCGCAATCCGCTCGCCGATCCGGGACTGGTCGGCGTTTCGGCAGGCGCCGGCCTTGCCGCCGCCGCGATGATTGTGATCGGCGACAAGGCGCTGCCCACAGCCGCGATGAGTGCGCCGTTTGTGTTGCCGATCGCTGCGTTCCTTGGGGCGCTGGCGACCACATCGCTGCTCTACCGTATCGCCACGTGGCGCGGCCGCACCTCGATCGCGACCATGCTCCTGGCCGGACTCGCGCTCGGCGCCTTCGCCGGCGCCGGCACCGGGTTTCTGGTCTTCCTCGCCGACGACCGGCAGCTGCGCGACATTACGTTTTGGCTGTTGGGATCGCTCGCCGGCGCTACCTGGCCGAAGGTTGCCGTGATCGCGCCATTTCTTCTCGTGCTTCTGGTTTCGATTGGCGGCGTCGGTCGCGGTCTCGATTTGCTGGTGCTCGGCGAGACCGAGGCGTTCCACATGGGCATCGCGGTGGAACGGCTCAAGCGATTTTTGATTGTCCTGATCGCTGCCGCGGCCGGCGCTGCGGTTTCGGTTTCCGGCGTGATCGGCTTCGTCGGAATCATGGTGCCGCACCTGTTGCGGCTGGTGATCGGCCCCGGCCATCGCCTGTTATTGCCGGCTTCGGCGTGTTGCGGCGCCATCCTGTTGCTCACCGCCGACACTTTCGCGCGGACGCTGGCTGCACCGGCTGAGCTGCCGATTGGAATCGTCACCGCGGCGATCGGTGCGCCGTTCTTTCTCGTTCTGCTGCTCAAGCAGCGCGCGCTATTCGTCTCGTGAAGCCGATCGTCGAGGCAACGGCCTTGTCGTTGCGTGCAGGCGCAAAGCTGCTGCTCGATGAGGTAAGCCTTTCATTCCAGCCAGGTCAGACCGTCGTGCTGGTCGGGCCGAACGGCGCCGGAAAGTCGACGCTCCTGCGCGTTCTCGCCGGAGAGCTTCGGTCGCAATCCGGCCGCGTACTTTTGGCGGGCAGGGAGGTTGGATCCTACGCGCCGCTCGCACTTGCCCAGAACCGTTCCGTTTTGTCACAGCGTATCCACATTGCCTTCCCGTTCAGCGTTGCCGAGGTCGTCCGCATGGGGGGCGGCGACGGACGGGGCGCGACAGTCGAGCGGCTGGTTGACGCCGCGCTCGACGAAACCGATCTGAGCCGGCTTGCCGATCGTGCGATCACGACGCTGTCGGGCGGCGAACAGCAGCGCGCGCATTTCGCCCGCGTGCTGGTGCAGCTCGAATGGGGTCTGGAGCAGAACGGCGCCGGCATTCTGTTCCTCGATGAGCCAACGACCGGGCTCGATTTGCGCCACCAGCTGGCGATGCTCAACTCGATCAAGCGGCGCGCGGCGCGCGGTGTGCTGATTGTTGCCATCCTTCACGATCTGAATCTGGCGGCACTGGCGGCGGACCGGATCGCCGTACTCGATCATGGGAGGATCGATTGTGTCGGCCGGCCCGATGAAACGGTGACCGACGAAACGCTCGCCCGCGTTTTTGCGATTGATACCGCGGTCAGCCAGGTTCCCGCCTCCGGCCGCCCATTTGTGCTGCCTCATTCGATGCGGCCGCGCGCCGGTTTACCGTCAGTGCACCGACTGCCACCCTGAAAGGGCATCGCCTCGACTTTTTCGTGCGTTCCCGCTAATCGGGCCACTGCGAGCGAGTGCTTTCAGCAGCGTGCGGAGATTTTATGCCGTCTGGAAAGGCAATTTTGCTGCCGCTGATCGCCGTTCTTGGCCTTGGGCTCTCTGCGATTGTCCCTGGGTCCCGTCCAGCCGCCGCGGCCGGGGAAACCGTGGCGCAACCGCGCGCTGTCGTGGTTCCCGGCTTCTGGGATCCGCGCCGGCGGCCGGAACGGCCGGACCTCTCGCGCCTTGGCACCATCCGCTTCCTCACCGAGCTTGATTATCCGCCGTTCGATTACTCCGGCCCGGATGGCAATCCGGCCGGTTTCAATGTCGATCTCGCGCGGCTCATTTGCGATGAAATCAAAGTCACCTGCACCATCCAGGCACGGCCATTCGCCGGTCTGCTCGATGCGCTCAATGAAGGCCGCGGTGATGCCGTGATCGCTTCGATCGCGCCGACCGCCGAAACCCGCCAGCCGCGCCGATTTCACCGACCCGTATTACCGCACGCCGGCGCGCTTTGTCGCGCGCGTCGACAGCCCGATCACTGACGTGCTGCCGGAGCGGCTTGAAGGCAAGAAGATTGCCGTGATCGCCGGCACCGCGCACGAGGCCTTTCTCAAGGCGATGTTTACCGAAGCCGAAGTGCGGCCCTATCCGAACGCCGAAGCCGCGCGCGAGGCGTTGCGCAACAAGGACGTCGATCTTCTGTTCGGCGACGGGATCTCGCTGGCGTTCTGGCTCAATGGTTCCGATTCCAGCGAGTTGCTGCGCCTTTCGCGGCGGACCGTTTCTGGAGAGCCGTTATTTCGGTGAAGGGATCGGGGTCGCGGTCCGGCGCGGCAACGATCTGTTGCGCCTGTCGATCAACTGGGCGCTGTTCCAACTGTGGGAACGGGGCGCCTACACCGATTTGTGGCTGCGCTATTTCCCGATCAGTCCATTTTGATTTGATCCGAAAGCCCGAGCGTTTAAGAACACAACGATGACGACCGCCACCATTGAACAAGCTTCGGACCTGCGCGCGTTGGCCGAGCAGTCGCACGCCTGGCCGTTCGACGAGGCCCGCAAAATCGTCGCGCGGCTGCAACGAACTCCGAAGCCGGAGGTGATCTTCGAAACCGGCTACGGCCCGTCGGGCCTGCCGCATATCGGCACCTTCGGCGAAGTCGCGCGCACCACGATGGTGCGCCACGCCTTCCGCGTGCTCACCGACGATCAGATCAAGACCCGCCTGATCGCGTTCTCCGACGACATGGACGGATTGCGCAAAGTGCCCGACAACATCCCCAACAAGGTGATGGTCGCGGAGCATCTCGGCAAGCCGCTGACCCAGATACCGGATCCTTTCGGCACCCACGACAGCTTCGCCGCGCACAATAATGCGCGGCTGCGCGCCTTCCTCGATCAGTTCGGGTTCGACTACGAATTCATGTCGTCCACCGCCTGCTACACGTCCGGCCGCTTCGATGCCGCGCTGCTGAAAGTCCTGGAGCGTTTCGACGCCGTCATGAACATCATGCTGCCGTCGTTGCGCGAGGAACGCGCCGAAACCTATTCGCCGTTCCTGCCGATCTCGCCGCGCACCGGCATTGTGCTGCAGGTGCCCGTGGTCGCACACGACGCCAAGGCGGGAACCATCACCTACGACGACCCGGACAGCGGCGAGCGCGTGACGACGCTGGTCACCGGCGGCCGCTGCAAGCTGCAATGGAAGCCGGATTGGGCGATGCGATGGGTGGCGCTTGGCGTCGACTATGAAATGGCCGGCAAGGACCTGATCGAACTCGGTCAAGCTGTCGAGCGAGATTTGCCGCGCGCTCGGCGGCGCGCCGCCGGAGGGTTTCAACTACGAACTCTTCCTCGACGAGAACGGTCAGAAAATTTCCAAGTCCAGGGGTAACGGTCTGACCATCGAGGAATGGCTGCGCTACGCCAGTCCGGAAAGCCTCTCGCTTTTTATGTATCGCGAGCCGAAGGCAGCGAAGCGGCTCTATTTCGACGTCATCCCGCGGCACGTCGACGACTATCAACAATTCCTCGAAGCCTATGGGCGGCAGGCGCCCAAGGAGCAACTCGCCAACCCGGTCTGGCACATTCACGGCGGCGCGCCGCCGAAGCCCGACAACCCGGTGACGTTTGCGATGCTGCTGTCGCTCGTGACCGCGTCGAACGCCGAAAACGCCGACACCTTATGGGGCTTCATCGGCCGCTACCGGCCCGGCGTCACGCGCCAAACCCATCCGCGCTTGGCCGCTATGGTCGATTACGCCATCCATTATTTCCGCGATTTCGTGCTGCCGGCGAAAAAATTCCGCGAACCGGGCGAAGGCGAACGTGCCGCGCTGATCGATCTGCGCGACGCGCTTTCGCAACTTCCCGCCGACGCGTCCGCCGAAGAGATCCAGAACGTGGTCTACGAGATGGGCCGCCGCGAACCGTTTCTCGATCAGAAAAAGAAAGCCAAGGACGGCAAGCCGGGCGTCTCGCTCGACTGGTTCAACATGCTCTATCAAGTGCTGCTCGGCCAGGAGAAGGGACCACGCTTCGGCTCCTTTGTCGCCGCCTACGGCATTCAAAACACCATCGATATGATCGACGGCGCGCTGGCGCGCTCGGCTTGAATATCCCCGTCCCCGCATGTACGTTCGCCGCTGCTGAGAGGAGCGTCAGATGACCGCAGATGGAAACTGGAACCTCGTCGTTTCGACGCCGATGGGCGAGCGGCAGGGGACCCTTTCGGCGAAAACGGATGGCAAGGTCCTCAAGGGCAGCCAAATGGCCGAGGGAAATTCGGCCGAGATTTTCGACGGCACGGTCGACGGGAACGCTGTCGCGTGGAAGGTCTCGATCACCGACCCGATGCCGATGACGCTCGAATTCAACGGCACCATCGACGGCGATAAGCTCAGCGGCAGCGTGACTCTCGGGGCGTTCGGCAGCGCTACGTTTTCCGGCACGCGCGCCTAGCGGCTGACCAAGTCGCGCTACATTGCACCGCTATCTTTAGGGTCCGCTGCTGTTGCGGCAACCATCAAAGCAGCGGTCGCCTCCCGCGAAACGGCACGACAGCAGGCTTGGGTGGCATCTCAGATAGCGGCCCTTATGATAACACTCGCACACCGCCGATGCGGTTGTCGGTGTCAATAGCGCGGCACAGAAGCCAAATAGCGCCGCGATCGCCAGAGCGCGCGTCATTGCGATTTCTCCTCAACTTGCTGCCGCGATTGTATCCTCACGACGGATCGGCGGACCGGTTCACAATCGAGCAGAACATTGGGACAAAGTCGTGAAATCAGGATCGCGCATCCGTCGGCGAGACCGACCTGCCGCCTAACGCATTTTGAGAATGATGACCTGATCGCTGGTCGGATCGGTGGTCTTGCGCAAACTGGCGACCTGCGCGGCAGTGACCGCCGGCGCCTGGTTGCCCCAGCCGTTGCGGATGAAAGTGACAGCGTCGGCAATATCCTGGTCGGAGAGCTGTAAGCGGAATTGCGGCATCCGATAGGCGTCGGGTTCGCCTTTCACGACCAGCGGATTCGAGCCGTTCAGCACCAGATTGATCAGCGACGATGGATCGGTGTCGAGCACGATGGGATTGCCGGCAAGCGCCGGCATATAGGGAGCGAAGCCCTTGGCATCGAACCCGTGGCATGTGGCGCAGGTGTTGATGTAAACGGTCGCGCCGGGTTGCGACGGATGGCCCCCGCGCAACGCCGCATTGGTGGCATCGTTATAGACAAAAGCCGGTTGCGCCGCGCTCGCCGGCAGCGATTTCAGATAAACCGCGACGGCGTCGAGGTCGCTGTCCGACAAATAGGGCGTGCTGTTGTTGACCACGTCGATCATCGATCCGAACGCGGTTGCTTCGCGGTTGTGGCCAAGCTTGAGAAATGCGCTGACGTCGTCCTTGGACCAGCTGCCAAGACCGGTGCGCACGTCGCCGCGCAGGCTCGGTGCATACCAGGCATCCAGCAATGCGCCGGAGAGATAGGCTTGGCCGTGCTCGTCGAGCGCCTTTTCCTGCCAGGCCAGGCCGCGCGGGGTGTGGCAGGCGCCGCAATGGCCGAGACCCTGCACCAAATAAGCACCGCGATTCCAGTCGGCATTGTGATCGCTGTCGGCGACGTAGCTGCCGCTCGGGGCGAAGAGAAAACTCCAGATCGCAAGCGGCCAACGAAAGCTGAGCGGCCACGGAAGCTCGTTCGGCACATTCAACTGATGGACCGCCGGCACTTCCTTCATGAAAAAGCTGTACAGGGCCGCTACATCTTCAGCAGTGAGTTTGACGTAAGACGGATACGGCATCGCCGGATAGAGCCGGTGGCCGTCCTTGGCGATCCCATAACGCACCGCGCGATCGAAATCCTCAAGACTATAACTGCCGACGCCGGTCTCTGGATCGGGCGTAATATTGGTCGAATAAATCGCGCCCAGCGGCGTGCCCATTTTGAGGCCGCCGGCAAACGCCTTGCCGCCCGCAACCGAGTGGCAGGCGACGCAGTCGCCGGCCCGCGCCAGATATTCACCGCGGCTGCCGGAACGGCTGATGGTCTCGTCGGCCCGTGCGGCCGAAACGGCGAACAGCATCAACAGACCGCAGAAGACCATCCTGGAAATTAGCATCACGTCTTCTGCCTCCGCCCTCAGCAGGCGCCGCCCCTTGGCTTTTTGTGGGTTGGCGGGAGGCGGCTGTCGCGCCGCCGCCCCATCGCGCTGGTTGTGAGATACGCCGGCTATGCCGATGATCCGGTCAGATCGTGATCGATGATCGGCAGCGAACGAATGCGCTTGCCGGTGGCGGCGAAGATCGCGTTAGCAACGGCGGCGGCGATCGGCGGAGTCGCGGCCTCGCCCGCGCCGCCCCAAACCTTGCCGCCGCTCGGCACCAGATGGACGTCGATCTTCGGCGCTTCGGCAAGGCGCACCATGCGATAGGTGTCGAAGTTGCCTTGCACCGCGGCGCCGTCCTTGATGGTGATCTTGCCGTACAGCGCAGCGCTCAGGCCAAAGATCACGCCGCCCTCGGCCTGTTCGGCGATGGTCTGCGGATTGACCATGTAACGGGTGTCGAGCGCGACAGTGACGCGATTGACCTTCACTTGTCCGTTCTTGACGGTGACCTCGGCAACCTGCGCGCAGAGACTGTCCGTATCGGTGCAGATGGCGATGCCGCGGCCGCTGCCTTGCGGTAACGGCTTGCCCCAATCGGCCTTCTCGGCGGCCGTATCGAGCACCTTCAGCCAGTCGGGCTTCCCTGCAAGCAGCTTGCGCCGCACCTGATAGGGATCGAGGCCGCTCGCTGAGGCGATCTCATCGAGGAAGCTCTCGATGGCGAAGACATGCTGGTTGGCGCCCGGCGCGCGCCAGAACCACACCGGCAAATGCGTGTTCTTGACCAATGACTCAACACGCGTGTTGGGCACCCGGTAGCCGTTGTTGTCCAGTCCGGCGACGGTCTGCGACTCCACCTTGCCACCCGGAACCGGTCGGCCGACCGACGCCCAGATCGATGAAGTGACGACCCGCATCGACCAGGCGGTCGGCAGTCCGTCGGCGCCGGCGGCGGCCTTGAAGGCGACCACGGCATGCGGACGGAACTTGTCCTGTCGGGTGTCCTCCTCGCGCGTCCAAACCAGCTTGACCGGGCGCTTGACGACCTTGGCGATGGCGATGGCCTGCGCGATCTCGTCGCTGGCGTCGCGGCGACCGAAGCCGCCGCCAAGGAAGGCGTTGTGGAGATAAACCTGCTCCGGCTTCAGGCCGGAGAAGTGCGCCGCCGCCTCAAGCGCCTCGTCCGCCGCCTGCGTTCCGACCCAGACGTCGAGCCGGTCGGGCTGCAGATGCACGGTCGCATTCATCGGCTCCATCGGTGAATGCGACAGATAAGGCGTTTCGTAGATCGCCTCGAATGTCTTGGTCGCGCCCGCTATGACTTGATCGACATTGCCGTCGTTGCGTGCCGTCAGCATCGGCTCGTTGAGCGCCGCGCGAAATTCCTTCGAAAGCTGTTCGCTGTCGACCTTGCCGGCCGCGCCGACATCCCATTCCGGCTGCAGCCGGGATAGCGCCCGCTTGGCGCGCCAGAAGCTTCCGGTAGCGACCACGGCCACCGCATGCTCGAGCTTTACGACCTGCAGGATGCCGGGCGCGCCGGCAAGCACGGACTCATCGACGCTCTTGAGCTTGCCGCCGGGGACCGGGCAGGCCGTGATCGCGGCGAACACCATGCCCGGGACTTGTGCGTCGATGCCGAACTTGGCTGAGCCGTCGGTCTTGCGGGTCACGTCGACGCGCGGCAGCGATCGGGGGATGAAGGTGAACTGAGCCGGTGTTTTGATAGCCGGCTCGCTGGCCAACGTGATCTTCGCCGCGTCGGCGGCGACCTCGCCGTAGCGCAGGGTGCGGCCCGACGGTTGGTGACTGACCACGCTGAGGGCAGCCGTGCATTCCGTCGCGGGAACGTTCCAGCGCGCCGCGGCCGCGGCGATCAGGCGCTCGCGCGCGCTGGCGCCGACCTGCTGCACCTTCTTCTGCGATGCTCGCACCGATCGGCTGCCGTTCGAGAACATCGGACCGTAGACGTTCTTCTCACGCAGATTGCGGTTGGGTGAGGCATATTCGATGCGCACTTTCGACCAGTCGCACTGCAGCTCCTCGGTGATCATCATCGGCAGCGCCGTCATGCTGCCCTGGCCCATCTCCGATCGCTGATAGCGAATGAGGATGGAATCGTCCGGATCGATCGCGATCCACGCGTCGATTTCGTTCGCCGCATAGGCATTATCGTCGTTCCAGGGCTGCGCCTCGACGGTGGCAGCCAAGGCGGCGTGTGGCGCGGCGACGATGCCGATCATGAGGCCGCCGGCGGCGCTCGCCGCCGTGACAATGAAGTGGCGCCGCGTCAGACTTGCATCGCGACGGCGGACGGAAGCTTGTCGATTGTCTTGACTATCGGTTTGAACGCTGTGGTGCTCCGGCATACCCGTCCTCCCACCTAGCTCTTCATCATGTCGGCGGCGCGATGAATGGCGCGGCGCAGACGCTCATACGTTCCGCAACGACAGATGTTGGTGATATTCACATCGATATCGGCATCGGTCGGATTCGGAAAATCTTTCAGAAAAGCGACCGTGGCCATGATCTGCCCGGACTGGCAGTAGCCGCATTGTGGAACGTCTTCCTCGATCCACGCGCGCTGCACCGCATGGCTGTTGTCCGGGGAAAGGCCTTCGATCGTCGTCACCTTGGCGCCATCGAGCGCGCCGATCGGCACCGAGCAGGAGCGCATCGGCTTGCCGTCGATATGCACCGTGCAGGCGCCGCACTGGGCGATGCCGCAGCCGAATTTCGTGCCGGTCAGGCCGATAACGTCGCGCAGCACCCACAAGAGCGGCGTATCCGGCTCGATGTCGATTTGTCGGGGGGTTCCATTGACGTCGATCGTGATCACCGTGGCTCTCCTCAGAGTAAGGTGACGCAGAGTAAGGTGACGCAAGCTCATCCAGCGACGCACATATTGCGTCGGTGCCGAGATTAACCGGGCCGTCGGCGCAGTCCAATACACGATGTATTGAAACAAGCGGCGGAACTGCAAAGCGGATTTAGCGCGGCGCCACGACGTCAATGAGATGTCAGGCAAGGATCACAACCGGCGATCAAGAAAGATCGTTGCGATTCCAGGCGCCACTTTGTTTGCTGCGGCGCTACCTTGCTAAAATTTAATCTTCGATGGGAGGACCCGCGCGTTCTTAAGAAAGTTTCGGGCGCGCGGCGACATGCCGGCGACTTACTGGCTCGCCCAGAGGATCCGCGCGATCCAGAGCACGTCAGACACCGCAAGCGTGCGGTCGGCGTGCTCGGGATTGAGCGAGCGCAGTTCGATCGATTTCGCGGTCCGGCGCTTGAGTTCCTTCGCCATCACTTCGCCGTTTCGGGTTCGCACCACGACGCGATCGCCGCGGCGGATCGGCGCCGCCGGTGAAATCAGGATGACATCGCCGTCGCGGTAAGCCGGCTCCATGGACTGGCCGGACACTTCGAGCGCGTAGGCGTGTTCGTCGCTGACCGCCGGGAAGGCGATCTCGTCCCAGCCTTCGCCGACCGGATAGCCGCCGTCGTCGAAATAGCCGCCGGCGCCGGCTTCCGCGAAACCAAGGAGCGGCACCGGCCGGGTCGCCGGCCCGCCGCCCGTGTCGATCAGTTCGACGAAGACCTCAATGGAGATGCCGGTGGCGGCCAGCGCTTTGGCGATCAACTCCGTCGAAGGCCAGCGGGCGCGGCCTTGCGGTGTAACCCGCTTCGATTTGTTGAAGGTGGTCGCGTCAAGCCCGGCGCGCTTGGCAAGCCCCGAAGGCGACAGGCCGGCACGGGCCGCCAGACGATCGATGGCCGACCAGACCTGCGCATGGGTGAGCATCCGTAGCCCTCAACTGCCGAACGATGGTAGGGAATTATTCCTGCCTCCTCAAGTCCGGGTGCACGCTTGCTTTGTTCGCGGCTGGCTTTGTTCGTGGACAGCGGTCGATTGGCGGGCGTCGTCGGTTGTGCGGGCAATTCGGCGCCGATAGGGTCTAGGCGGAAGGCTTTAGGTGACGACGATCTACAAAATCTGCGAACGGGCGGTGTGGCGTGAGGCCGAGGCCGCGGGGTCATTTCTTGGAACAGAGGCCGACGAACGCGACGGCTTCATCCATTTTTCCAGCGCAACGCAGCTCGCCGAGACGGCAGCCAAGCACTATGCCAACAAGACCGGACTGGTTCTGGTCGCGGTTGATGCCGATACGCTGGGAATGACATTGGTCTGGGAGCGCTCGCGCGGCGGCGAGCTCTTCCCGCATCTCTACGGTGTGTTGCCGCTCGCGGCGGTGAAATGGGCGCGCCCGCTGCCCGACGAAGTCGAAGGCCGCCGCGCGCTTCCGGAGCTCGAACCGTGATCGGTTTGTTCGACGGGCTGTTGCGGCCGCTGTTGCGAACGCTCGATCCGGAAGACGCCCACGGCCTGACGCTCAAAATGCTGAAATTTGCTCCGCTTTTTGCCGCCCCTCGCGATGACAAAAGGCTCGCGGTGCGCGCGTTCGCGCTGAATTTTCCCAACCCGATCGGAATGGCGGCGGGTTTCGACAAGAATGCCGAGGTGCCCGACGCCTTGCTGCGCCTCGGCTTTGGCTTTGTGGAAGTCGGCACCATCACGCCGCTGCCGCAACCGGGCAACCCGCGTCCGCGCGTGTTTCGGCTCGAAGCCGACGGCGGGGTGATCAATCGCCTCGGCTTTAATTCGCAGGGCGCCGATGCGGTCCTCAAGCGGCTCGCCGCGCGGGCCGGAGCCCCTTCGCTCTCCGCTCTCGCCAGCGGGGAAGGGTGGGGAGCCGGGATTGTCGGCATCAACGTCGGAGCCAACAAAGATACGCCGGATCGCGTTGCCGATTATGTGCGGCTGATCGAGCGCTTTGCTTCGGTCGCCAGCTATGTCGCCGTCAACGTGTCTTCACCCAACACGCCCGGCCTGCGTGATTTGCAGCAGGCCGCGATGCTCGACGATCTCCTGGCGCGCGTGGTCGATGCGCGCGAACGCGTGGTGGAGAATGCCGGACCGACGCCGGTCCTGTTGAAGATCGCGCCCGATCTCTCGCTGTCCGATCTGGACGATATTGTCGGCATTGCACGCTCGCGGCGGGTTGACGGCATGATCGTCAGCAACACCACGCTGTCGCGGCCGCCGCGGCTGCGCGAAACCGCCATGTCGAAACAGGCCGGCGGCTTGTCAGGCCGGCCGCTGTTCCCCCTTGCGACCCGCATGCTGGCCGAGACCTATGTGCGGGTGGAAGGCGTGTTCCCGCTGATCGGGGCGGGCGGCATCGATTCCGGCGCCGCCGCGCTCGCCAAATTCCGCGCCGGCGCGAGCCTGGTGCAGCTTTACTCGGCACTGGTGTTCCGCGGCCTCGGTCTAGTCGGCGAGATCAAAACGCGCACTCATCGCCGCGCTCGATCGCGACCGCCTCGACAATCTCAACGACCTTGTCGGCGTCGACGCCGCGGCGATGACCGCCGAGCCGTGGCCGGAGTGAGCCACACGGCGCGCAACGTCGCGCTTATCGCATTAACGTTGCCGCGGCGAATTTGACCGCGTACTTGCGGCGGGAGCCAACGCCACAGACGCCTCTGTGGTGAGCAAGAGGAAGGTGAATGTTTCCTGCAGGTACAGACGGACCATCGCGTCGGTATGGCTCAGATAACCGATGGATATGTCCTGGCCGATATGCAGGCCGAAATCACCGCCGCGGGTCGTGAGCACGAATGCGCCGTCGATCGCCGGGGCCCAGATGATCTCGCCGTCCACCAGACGCTTGATGTGCTCCAGCACCGGATAACCATGGTCGCTGGTCTCGCTCAATGCGGTGTAGGCGTCGGCACTGAGCAACACCGAATAGGGGCCGTTTACGCCGACGAGACGTAATTGGCTCAGCGCCTGGGCGATGGCGTCGGGATAGTCGGTGACGTCGGCCGGAAGGGTCATCTGCGGATTGCTGGTGCCCTGGCGGATGCCCTGGATGCCGGCGGCGGCATAGCCGTCGAACACGGCCCGATCTTCGGCGAAGGCAAGCCTGCGGGCGGCGTCCTTGGCGGGCTGCCAGTCCGAAGTCTTCAGCGCCGCGCTCGACGTCGTCGATCTGCTGGCGATCGAGATCGAACGGCACGCGCAGCTCGACCAGCGCTTTCACGTCGCGTTGCCGCGCGAGTATGTCGTCGCCCGATGCCTTGATAGGGCGGAGGTGACCGGTGCCAACCGCTGAGAGGGCGACGCCGCCCGGTCCCGTCACGTCGACGACGCGCCGCGCCGCAAGGTAGCGCTTGAGCGTGCGCGAGGTTTCTTCTTCGATGTCTGACCATGCCGCGTCGGATATCGGCGCAAGTTCGCGGTGAAGGTTATTCATGAGACAGGGTCTCCTTTGAGGGAACCGATGTTGAGCGAGCCGTCGCGCGCCGGTGTCTCCGGCCGCGCCGGGGCGGCGGCAGACTCTGTGGCAGGCGCTGCCGTTGCCGCAGGCGCGTCGTCGCCGACATTCTCCAGCAACGTCAATGACGGCACGAAGAACAGATTGCCGGTCACAGCGCGGCTGAAATCAAGCAAGCGATCGTAATTGCCAGGCGGCCGGCCGACGAACATGTTGAGCAGCATCTGCTCGATGGTTCGCGGCGAACGCGCATAGCCAATGAAATAGGTGCCGAATTCGCCCTCTGCGGCGCGGCCGAACGGCATGTTGTCGCGGAGGATCTTTATCTCCTTGCCGTTCTCCACGATCGTGGTCAGCGCGTTGTGGGCCGATGTCGGCTTGACCGCGTCGTCAAGTTCGATGTCGGAAAGCTTGGTGCGGCCGATGATGCGTTCCTGGGTTTCGGTGGATAGTGCATTCCAGCCGGCCAGATCGTGCAGGTATTTTTGCACGATGACGTAGCTGCCGCCGGCGAACGCGGCATCTTCCGGCCCCACCAGCACGGCGTCGACCGCGACCTGACCCGACGGATTCTCGGTTCCGTCGACGAAACCGAGGAGATCGCGGTCATCGAAATATCGAAAGCCATGCACCTCGTCGACCGGCGAGACCGCATCTCCCAACGCGCCATGATCTGCATTGCCAGCTCGAAGCAGAGATCCATGCGCTTGGCGCGGATGTGGAAGAGAAGGTCGCCCGGCGTGGAGACCGCCTGGCGGGTGCCGGCCTGGATTTCGCGGAAGGCATGCAGCTCGGCCGGCCGCGGCGCGCCGAACAGCCTGTCCCACGCGTCCGATCCAATCCCCATCACGCAAGAAAGATTTTCCTCGATATTGCGAAAACCAACGGCGCGCAGCAGCGCCGGCAGCTCGCCACAGAAGGACCGGACGGCGCTCCGGCTGGCGGCGCCCGCGTTCATCGTCACGACCAGAAAGATCGCAGCCCGCGTCAGCGGTTGCGCCACCGGTTGCGGGACAATTGGCGCGTTATCGTCTGCTTCGGGGGTGGCCAATGAATGGGACTCCGCTACGGGGGTAATTCTGCGGCTTGGCGTTTCCTTGTCCAGCCCTTCGCGTCAGCGCCGCGCGACCGCTCCGGGCGCCGGCGCGAGCACCGGCTGCAATGCCGGCATCAGACGGCGCCGCTCGCGCCGGGCGGGAATGGCGCGATAGACCTGTTTGGTCGCTTCGACGATATGAACCCCGGCGAACGGTGCCGACAGCGTCGCCCCGGTGCGCTCCCAGGCCACGGCCGAGCGCAGGAACCAGCCGCGCGAAATCGGCGGCACGTACAGGGCTTCGCCCCAGCCGGTCGGGGTGAACCAGGTCTCGCGCAACAGGTGCGTAATCTGCGGGCGCGAATACGGCCGGCCGTGACCGAATGGCGTCGTGTCCATGCGGGCCCAAAGGCCGCGCCGATTGGGCACGACGGCCAGTAACCGCCCGCCACCCGCCAGCACGCGCCATACTTCGCGCAGCAGGCTGACCGGGTCGGGCGAATTTTCCAGCGCGTGGACCAGCAGCACCCGATCGACCGCGGAATCGGTCAGCGGCAGGTCGTCCTCTTCGACCAAAGCGGCGAGCGCCGGTTTGCTCGAGGGCCAGCGCACCACGCCTTGCGGCGCCGGCATCAAAGCCAGGCAGCGGTCGGCCTCTTCGCGGAACAGGCCGAGATACGGCGTCGCGTAGCCGATACCGACAACGCGCAGCGACGACGTATCGCCCCAGCGGGCGCGGATGCCGCGGCCAATGAATCGGCGCGCCACCGTCCCCAGCCGCTGGGCGTAGAAATTGCGCAGATCGACGACGTCCATGCCGGCTCAATAGCATGGAATGGGTTATCTTTCCGTCGCGCCACGGCGTTAACCATGCATGTTGCACCGCAATCCGCGACGGCGGATGATATTTGTCTGGCAAAGAAACGAGATAGACCCATGCCCGCGCAGACCTATCTATTTCCCTGTCTCAAGGACAATTTCGGCGTGCTCCTGCACGATCCGGAAACCGGAGCGACCGCCACCATCGACGCGCCGGAAGCCGCCCCGGTCGAGGCGGCGCTGGCGAAAACCGGCTGGCGTCTCACCGACATTCTGGTCACGCATCATCATGGCGATCACACCGCCGGGATTCCGGAACTCAAGCGCCACTACAAATGCCGCGTGATCGCGCCGCGCCGGGAAGCGCAGCGGATCGCCGATGTCGACGAAACGGTCGGCGAGAATGACGTGGTCCGCGTCGGCGGGCTTGAGGGGCGCGTGATCGAAACGCCCGGACACACCGCAGGTCATATCTCCTATTTCTTTCCGGCCGATAAGCTCGCGTTTGTCGGCGACACCTTGTTCTCGATCGGCTGTGGCCGTGTCATCGAGGGCAATCCGGAAATGATGTGGCAGTCGCTGCTGAAGCTCCGCAATCTTCCCGACGACACCAAATTTTACTGCGGCCACGAATATACCGACGCCAACATCCGCTTCGCCAAGACCATCGAGCCGAACAACAAGGCACTGGCCGCGCGCGGCGAAGAAGTGAAGCAGCAGCTTGCCGCCGGCATGCCAACGATCCCGACGACGATCGGCGCCGAGAAAACGGAGAATCCATTCTTGCGCGCCGACGTGGCCGACGTTGCCAAGTCGGTCGGTCTCGCCGGCAGTCCGGCCTGGAAAGTGTTCGCGGAAATCCGCGAACGTAAAAACAAGTTCTGACAGGATTCCGCTCATGCCCGCGCAAGCGGGCATCCAGGACTGGGTCCCCGCTTTCGCGGGGACGAGCGGACGAAAGCATGACCGAGTCACCGCTTCATAACTTGAAGACGCCGCTTACTGCCGCGGATGTCATCAGGTTGCTGGATCTTAAACCGCATCCGGAAGGCGGACATTTTCGCGAGACGTTCCGCGATGCGGCGCTCGTCGAAAGTGGCCGCGCCGCGTCCACCGCGATCTATTTCCTGCTGGCGCGCGGCGAGCGCTCGCACTGGCATCGCGTCGACGCCGCCGAGGTCTGGCACTGGCACGCTGGTGCGGCACTGGAACTTGAGATCGCCCCGGCTGACGGGCGGCGCGATCGCGTCATACTCGGTTGCGACCTTGCCGCGGGCGAAAGGCCGCAAGCCGTCGTGCCGGCTCACGCCTGGCAGGCCGCGCAAAGTCTCGGCGACTGGACTTTGGTCGGCTGCACGGTAGCGCCGGGTTTTGAGTTTGCGAAATTCGAATTGGCGCCGAAGGACTGGCAGCCGGTCTGAAGGATTACGTCTCAGCCGGCATTGGCAGCCTCAACGTCATCGTCCTCTTCGCCCAGCACTTTGCCGGTCCTGATGTTCACCATGTGAGCCTGCTTGCACATTTCGCAGTACATCGACTCGTAAGGACCGTCTTCGGGCTCAAAATTGAAGCTCTCCGGGATCTCTTCGGCGACAATGAAGCCCTGGACCATGGCTCCCGTGTTCGGACAGCGGTACATGAACGATGCCATTTGTTTTGTACCTTCATGCGACGCCGAAAGTTCTGAGCGGCGCCGGTGACAGGCCCGGCGCGACAGCCGGCGCAAGTATCGTCACGCGGACTGGCCGTGGCCGCTCAGGCAGCGGACGACTCGGCTGCGATTCCGCGCCCCACTTCGGCCCAACGAAAGCCTTCCAGATCCGGCGCCGGATGGGTCGCTCCGCAATGGCGGCACGTACGCAGCGATGCGTCGACAGCAAAACGGGAACTCACCTCGTCGTATTTCAGCTGCGACACCGATGAGGCGGTATCCCATACCTCTCGATAGATTTCCTCATCGCAGCTGTCGCAGTACCATGCGATGCCCTCGAGCCCGGCATGCATCTGCTTATAGCGTAACGTAACACTGGTCTCGGTGGGAACGATGCGGTGCGGGGCACCGGCCGGCACGTAAACAAAACTTCCCGGCGTCAGCGCAAAGTGATCGATCGCCGTGCCTTTGAACTCGACCTTCGCGGCGCCCGACATGAGTGAAAGCAGGCTATCCTTACCGCAGACGAGGTAGAACGGCTGCGGCCGGTCGTTTCTGCTGAGATGGACCTGCACCTGCTTGTCGTCCGGCAACATCGGCATTTCGTCGTACGGACCGAGCTTCGCCGCTTCGCGCCACGCTTGAAATGTTTTTTTCCGCATCGTCGCGCCGACTCTTAAGCAGGGCGTGCGGCGTCGAGGAGAGTCCGCCGGGCGGTGATCGCCGCCGCGCTTTGCTCGGCGTATTTGTCCCAGCCCCAGGCGGCCACGGGAAAATCACGGTTCACATGGCCGCATTTCGCGCAAACGTGTTTCTCAGGATCGTTGTTGTACTCCGCGAAAAGGCCGGGCAATACCGCCACCGACACAAAGGGGAAATTAGCCTCCGTCGAATCGGGCCGCGGGGTTGCATCAAATTCCTTGAAGAAGATTTGTTCGTGGCACTT
Organism: uncultured Alphaproteobacteria bacterium; assembly: GCA_963727325.1. Taxonomy (GTDB): domain Bacteria; phylum Pseudomonadota; class Alphaproteobacteria; order Rhizobiales; family Xanthobacteraceae; genus BOG-931. The sequence goes on along the minus strand of CAVSFV010000009.1, from coordinate 28,620 downwards.
CTCGCAGCGCAGGCTGCAGGCTTCCGTCTGTACGCCGGATTCCGACTGCACTTGCGTAATAACAAAAGTGGCGAATGACTTCGGGTCTTTCTCGTTTTTCAAAAACGAATTGACGCCATGGATCAGCGCACCGACGAAGAGCTGGCCGGTTGTCAGCATCGCGCCGTTCGCCGCCAACGTTATGACGATTTCGTGTTGCGTGTTGTGATGGAAGAAATGGCCATAATCCGCGTCGGGGCCGCCAATCAGCAATGCACTGGCCGGCACCATCGCGCCCGGATGCAGATAGGGGAACAGCGGCTTAAGCTGGGTATTACTGCCTTGGGCCACGTCAAACGCGTTGGCGTGCAGCGGCGGCCGGTCGGGCCGTGGTGGCGGGATGTCGAGTTTGCCATTCGACATGGTCGTGCCTCCCTTTAGTCATTTGCTGTGTTGTTTGAGCATCTGCTCCATTTCGGCGCGCGACGCGGAGAAGTGTATCTCATGCGTTTCGTCGATGGGGAAGCCGAGCACTTCCATCTGTTCCTCAAGCTTTTCTTTGGAGTCGGCCTCGAACACCGAGACGAGCAATCCCGACGCGAGGTTGGCGTAGATTTGCTTGAACGTCGCGATCTTGGCGCCGAGCACGTGAGGCGCATTCTGCGCCAGCTCGTCACTCTTTAATCCGGGCGCCCGGTGAATGGTGATGAATTGCGGCATGTTTGTTCCACCCTGTTAGTGTTCTGGAATCCTGCTTCAGTTTCTCGCGTTCGACTTGCTTACAGTCCGACCTCCTCGGCCAGTCGCCGCGTGCGCCGCTCGGACCAATCGTTGCGGTTCACGCTTTGCGCATCGAGCGTTCGCTGGATGCGGACAATCAGCCGCTTGAACGCGAGGATTTCGCTCTCGTTCAGCGCGCCCATCGCCTGATCGTTGACGTCGGCGATCAGCGGCGACATGGCTGCCGCGAGCTTTTGCCCGCGCCGCGTCAGATGGATGTAACTTTTGCGGCGATCCTCGGCGGATTTGGCGACGGTCACGAGCCCCGCCTTCTCAAGAAACTGCACCGCGACGACCGTGGTCGGCCCCTGACGGCCAACCCGCCGCGTCAGTTCGCCGGTCGAAAGCCCGTCTTCTTCCCAGAGTTCGCGCAAATAGCGCCACTGGCTGATGGTAACGCCGTGGGCTGCCGCACACCGGTCCATGGTGTCCTGCCAGGTCTCGGCCAATTGGCGGACGTGATAGCCGACGCTCCGCTCCAACGGAACGAGCACGCCATCCGAAGCCGGCGCAGCCACGCGAGGTATTGGGCGAACATTCCCCATGGGCAAATTAGGCGATGGCATTTCGGTAGATATCTACTAATCTCAGTTTAGACGCGACGGCCACCCCTGTCAAAGGACCAAAAATGGAAGCCCGGCTGGACCATCCGATCACGCTGCACATGATGGGTGATTGGGGGATTGCCAATCTGCATCGCATTTGCGGCTGGATCGGCGCCGAGTTGTGGCGGCGGTCGCCGGCCGGCTCCCGGTTCGCGACCTGGGCAGGACGCGGCGGCACGGATGCGATCACAGCGGTGCTCGATGGCAACGTCCAGACGGCGTTGTTCGTGCCTGCCGGTTTCGCGCGCACGATTTTCAAAGGTCTCGGTATTTGTCAGCGCGACGATGTTGGCCGGCTGCGTGCGCTCGGCACGTTGCCGCAGGATGACCGGATGGTGTTCGCGATCGATGCGAGTTTCGGTGTTTCAAGTTTCGCCGAGCTGCGGGCAAAGCGTCCGGCGCTGCGCATCGCCACCGCCTACGACGATGGCGTCAACATGGCGGGTTTTGCCGCTCACCGGTTGCTTGAGGCCTCAGGTGTGTCCGCGGCGACAATCGCGTCGTGGGGCGGCAGGCTCGTTCTCGGCGAGGCACCGTGGGATATCATTCCGCTCGTCACCCGCGGTGAAGCCGATGCGGTTTTGTTTGAAGCGGTGATGACGCCCTATTGGCGGGACATGTGCGCCGCGCGGAAAATGAATTTTCTGCCGTTCGAGGATTCAGCGCTCAGTGACCTCGAAAGCAAATTCGCCTGGCGCCGGGCGGAAGTGGCCGCCGACAGATTTCCCGGTTTGACGGGTCCGTTCCAGGCGCTTGATTTTTCGGATTTTTTGCTGCTTTGCCGCGACGATTTCCCCGACGACGTCGCCTATGTCATTGCCGCGCTGTTATGCGAAACGCCGGAAATTCTTGAATCTCAATACCGGCACATCCCGCCCAAAGACAGTCCGGTGACCTATCCGCTGCAGCCGCGCAAAATCGCGGCGACGTCAATTCCGTTGGCGGCGGGCGCCGAACGATACTATCGCGAGCACGGCCATTTGTAGTTGGAAGTCGCGGCAAAAAAGCCGGATAGCCCGCGCCGATCACGTCGCCTGCCGAGCGATACGCTCAGGTAATATATTGGCCGCCGTTCGCCGTGAGCGTCGAGCCGGTGATCAGGCCGGCATCGTCCGAGGCAAGAAACACCACGCAGCGCCCGATCTCCTCAGGCTCACCAAGCCGGCCGATCGGAATGGTCGGCAGGATGCTCTTCTCCAAGACGTCTTTCGGCACCGCCTGCACCATCTCGGTGTTGATGTATCCCGGCGCGATCGCATTGACCGTAATACCGACCCGCGCACCCTCTTGCGCCAGCGCTTTGGTGAAGCCGATCTCGCCGGCTTTGGCGGCGGAATAGTTGGTTTGCCCGAACTGGCCCTTTTGTCCGTTGATCGAGGAAATGTTGATGATGCGGCCGAACTTGCGCGTGCGCATGCCTTCGATCACTTGCCGGGTCATGTTGAACAGCGAGCCGAGATTGGTGTTGATCACCTCGGTCCACTGCTCGGGCTTCATGCGGTGCAACTGCGCGTCGCGCGTGATGCCGGCATTGTTGACGAGGACGTCGACCGGGCCCAGCTCCGCTTCGATTTGCTTCACGCCGGTTGCGCAGGCCTCGAATGAGGACACGTCCCATTTGTAGACGTTGATGCCGGTCTCGGCCTTGAATTTCTGCGCCGCTTCGTCGTTGCCGTGATAAACGGCGGCGACTTTATAGCCCGCCGCTTTTAGCGCTTTGGCAATCGCTGCGCCGATACCGCGTGTCCCGCCTGTCACCAGTGCGACGCGTGGCATGATGATCCTCCCTGTCCTTCCGCGTCATGCCTGGCATTGCGCCGGGCATCCACGTCCCTGTTTCAAGATAGCTTAAAGACGTACATGGCCGGGACAGCCCGGCCATGACGAAGATCAATTTCATCGATCGCCGTCGCTTATCTTTCCACACACATGGCGATACCCATGCCGCCGCCGATGCACAGCGTGGCGAGGCCTTTTTTCGCGTTGCGCCGCTGCATTTCGTGCAACAGCGTCACCAGAACGCGGGCACCCGACGCGCCGATCGGATGACCGATCGCGATGGCGCCGCCATTGACGTTGACCTTGCCGGTGTCCCAGCCGAGGTCCTTGTTGACGGCGCAGGCTTGTGCGGCGAACGCCTCGTTGGCCTCGATCAGGTCAAGATCGCCGACGCTCCAGCCGGCTTTCTTCAGCGCGGCGCGCGAAGCCGGGATCGGGCCAGTGCCCATGATCTTTGGATCAACGCCGGCCTGAGCCCACGACACGATGCGCGCCATCGGCGTCTTGCCGAGTTTGGCGGCTTCGCTTGCTTTCATCAGCACCATGGCTGCCGCGCCATCATTGATACCCGAAGCGGTGGCGGCGGTGACGGTCCCTTCCTTGTCGAACGCCGGCCGCAGCTTGCCGATCCCTTCGAGCGTGGTGCCGTGCTTCGGATATTCATCGGTGTCGACGACGATGTCGCCCTTGCGGCTCTTGATGGTGACCGGCACGATCTCGTCTTTGAACTTCCCGGCCTTTTGCGCTGCTTCGGTTTTTTGTTGGGAGGCGACGGCAAATTCGTCCTGCTGCTGGCGGGTAATCTGCCATTGGCGCGCGACGTTCTCGGCGGTGTTGCCCATGTGGTACCCGTTGAACGCGTCCCACAGTCCGTCCTTGATCATGGTGTCGACCATGTCGAAATTGCCCATCTTCACACCGCTGCGGAGATAGGCGCAGTGCGGGGCCATGCTCATCGACTCCTGGCCGCCGACCACCGCGATTTCGGAGTCGCCGTTAACGATGCCCTGGTAGCCCAGCGCCACCGCGCGCAGACCCGAGCCACAAAGCTGGTTGACGCTCCACGCCGGCACCTCAACCGGAATACCGGCGTTGATCGAGGCTTGCCGGGCCGGGCCCTGGCCCTGTCCCGCCTGAAGAATTTGACCCAATATCACTTCGGACACGCGCGACGGTTCGACGCCAGCGCGGTCGATTGCTCCTTTGATCGCGACCTTACCAAGGTCGTGGGCAGGCGTCGTTCCGAACGCCCCGTTGAATGCGCCGACCGGCGTGCGTACCGCGCCGACAATGACGATGTCGTCCTTCATACGATGTCCTTTCGGGTCTGCTCAGGAGCTATGACGCGGCAGCGCCGCGCCGACATTGATATATGTCATACGGACGTGACCGCTATCGACAAGGCGAGAACACGCGGCATCTTGCCATGCCGCCGGGGCCTTGTCTGCCCCCCGCCCCCCGTTTTGAAACCTGTCTTAAATCCGTCTTGCGACCAGTCTCGCTAACGGTCTTGCTAACGCTCTTGCTAACGTTCTTGCAAACCAGTCCGGAGACCGCGCACAAAACGGTAGCCCGGCCGCCGGAAAGCGCCTACTTTACACGCCAGGCGGCGCCAGCCTCATATCAGAACCCCCGGCCGCAACCATGACCGCAACCATGCCTGCAGCGACGACGACAACAAAAACCGTAGAACCGATCACGATCAAAAAATACGCGAACCGCCGGCTCTACAATACCGGCACGAGCGCTTACGTCACGCTTGAGGACTTGGCCGGCATGGTCAAGATCGGCGAGGATTTCGTCGTTTACGATGCCAAGAGCGGCGAAGACATTACCCGCTCGGTGCTCGCTCAAATTATTTTCGAACAAGAGAACAAAGAAGGGCAGAACCTTCTGCCGATCGCCTTTCTCCGCCAGCTGATCCGCTTCTATGGCGACAGCATGCAGATGCTGGTTCCACGCTACCTGGAAGTCTCCATCGAATCGCTGACACGCGAGCAGGAAAAATTCCGGCACCAGATGGCGCAGGCTTTCGGGGTCGGGGGCTTTCCTTCGCTGGAGGACCAGGTGCGGCGAAACATGGAAATGTTCGAGCGCGCCTTCACGATGTTCGCGCCATTTGCGCGGCGTGAGAGTCAGGCGGCTGAAGCTGCGGCAGAAGCAGCAAAGATGCCGCCGAAGACCGGCGAAATCGACGATCTCAAGCGTCAGCTCGATGAGATGCAGCGGAAAGTCGATCGGCTGTCTGAAAAAGGCCCGACCGGCGGCGAACCGTCACAGTAAGGTATCCGCAGCCTCAACTCTCTGCTTGTTCCCGCGAACGCGAGAAGTCCTCGTCATCGTGAGCGAAGCGAAGCAATCCAGTCGGCCTCACCGTGCTGGATTGCTTCGTCGCGGAGCTCGTCATCGGGCCGGCCACTTCGGGCCGGACCCGTTGGCTCCTCACAATGACGAAAATTCCGGGGGGCTCGACTTGAATGCTACACCGTCTGGGCGAGTGGAGCGGTACGCCACGGCCGCTCAACCGAGGCGAGGCCGACGAATGAGCCTTGCAGATGATCGCATCCCCACGACTCTAGTGTATTGGCGGCTTGCTCGTCCTGGACCCATTCGGCCACGGTTGTGAGCTTGAGCCGTTTGGCAAGATCGGTGAGCGTGCGCACGAAGGCGCGGTCGTCTTCCGAACGGTTGAGGTTCTGCACGAAGGCGCCGTCGATTTTCAGAATATCGACGCCGAGCTTGCGCAAATTGCGAAACGACGTGTAGCCGGCGCCGAAGTCGTCGATCGCAATGCGGCAACCGAGATCCTTGACGCGGGCAACGAAGCCGCGGGTCTCGTCGATGTCGTGGATCGCGGCACTTTCGGTAATTTCGACGATCAGGCGCTCCGCCACTCCGGCATTGGCGCGCAACAGCGAGACGAGACCGGCCCACCAATCCGGATCAGTCGTCGAGCCCGGCGATACATTCAGGCTCGCTTGCAGCGACGGCGCCGCCACCATTTCTTCAACAACGAGTTCGACCACCCGGTGGTCAAGCAAGCGCACCAGTCCGAGCCGTTCGGCCACCGGCACTACGTCGTTGGCCCCGAGCAGGCTGCCGTCGGAATGGCGGACGCGCATCAGACACTCGTAAAAAGCGGGCGCCCGACTGATGGCGGTAACGACCGTCTCGAAGGCAAGGAAAATCCGGCGTTCGTTGAGCGCGGCGACGATCGCGTCGGTGGCGCGCACACTTTCCCGGCGCAGCATTTCGCGCTCGACGTTTGGCCGGTAGGCGCAGAACGAGCCGCGGCGTTTGTCCTTCGCGGTGTCGAGCGCCTCCTGGGCGCGGGCCAGAACCTCAGCCACGGAGCGTGCATGGCGCGGCGCTGTCACCCCGCCGATCGTCACCGTTACCGCGATGGTACCGGTAGCCGTTGGCATCATCGCGTCGCGTACGCCCGTGAGCATGCGCTCGGCGGCGATCGCCAGGTCGTCAGGCGTACAGTCGCGCAGGACGATGCCGAACTTGTTGCCGGAAAAACGGCCCAGCGTGTCTTTGCCGCGCATCAGTTTGCGGATGCGCTTGGCGACCGCGCCGATCAGCTGGTCGGCGGGCTCGAAACCGTACGACTCGTTGATCCGCGCCAGATTGTCGATCGCGATCAACAGAAAACCGCAGGAAGAGCGGCAGCGAATGGCCTCGTCCAGCGTCTTTTCGAGGACTTCGGTCAGGTGCGACCGGTTCAGCTCGCCGGTGAGATTGTCGTAACGGGCGAGGTGGCTGAGCCGGCATTCGGTTTCGTAGCGTTCGTTGATGACGCGCACGACGCCGTGGGCTCTCGCCGGCTTTCCATCACGTCCGGCAAACCAGCGGCCGGTGTCCTCGACCCAAAGCGCTTTGTCCGCGCCGGGTTGCGGCCGGATGCAATACTGGATCCGATAGTCCACGCCGCGGCCGTCGTCGCGCTCTTCGGATTGCGTGACCGCGGCGAACCGCGTCTGCGCGTTTTTCTTGTCGAGCAGCCGCGCGTAAGCGCGGCCGGTGGCGAGTGCCTCGGGTTCATGGATCGAGAGAACGTCGCCGGCGTTCGCGCTCCAGCTCAGAGCGTCGCTGTCAACGTCCCAGCGATAAAGCGTGTCGCCCACCGAGGCCAGAATGTCATGGGCTTCAGCGGCGCCGACGGTCGTCGATTCGGCTGCGGCCCGGCGCACTTCGTCGCCGCCATGGTTAGCGGATCGATCAATGCTGAAGTCTTGCCTGCTGTTCTTGGTCACGGTCGCCTCATTGACGTGTTGCGGTCCGCGGGGGCGACAACAGACGGGCGGTACGCGGCAAAGTAGCGGAAGAATTTAAAGAATTCGAAAATTAGCACGCCGAGTTGATGCAACCGGCGCCGCGGCATGCGGTTTGCGATGTAGGGCTGAAGGAAGTTTGCGGTCCCATTTTGGGACAGGAAGCGCGCCGTATGAGCACAGCCCTGGTCGCCCTCACGCCCGCCGCCGACAGCGCGCCTGTTATGCAGGTCGGAAGCCGCCCGCGGGCCGATTTCCTCGCCCAGCTCATTGCCACATCCGTTAAGGCGCCGCAGACGCGGCTGCGCCGCCGCGCCGAGCCGGACGTGGCGATCGCCGCTTATTGCTCGAGCGATCGAACGCCGACATCCGCAGGTGGCGCGTTGCAGCGCTCGCTCTGAGAAACTTCCCGAACGCGTTTCGCGGCGCGAAACGATGCTGTGCAGAACCGCGGAATCCTTGACGACAGTAAGTGCGACACCGGATCGGCGTCCATCATACCATGCAGGGCGGTCTGGTGCTTCCCAACCCCGCTTCGGCCCGCAAACCTCTTAGCTGCCAGAAGGGCGATTTGATGAGCCCGCGAGTTCCCGCTTTACTAATTGTCGACGGTTCCCCCGGTCGGGGATCAAAAGGGAACGCAGTGCGGGCGCAACATCACCCAATGCTGCAGCTGCCCCCGCAACTGTAAGCGGCGAATCTTTCGTCATATGTCCACTGGGATCTCGGGTCCCGGGAAGGCGACGAAAGGGTAAGGCCCGCGAGCCAGGAGACCTGCCGTCAGCCGTGGTCATACGCGAGCGCTGTCGGTCGGGGTGTATCGGCGGTGAGCGAACCAATCATCCTTATTGGATGTGCGGGGACACTCATTCGCGGTGACGTGCCACAAGGCTTGCCACCCGAGGCGTGTCTATGTTTATGCGTTCATGGTCCGTTGTCGTGAGCCCTTGATCAGCGTCGGTCGGTATTTGGCGCGTCGGTCGGTATTTGGCGCACAGTTAACCGCCTCCGAACTTGTATGCCATGCCGACGCGGACATCGCTGATCGGTTGTTTGTTCCCGGCGTCGGCGGAATTCGTCGGGACGTTCACGAAGCCCAAAGTCCCGAGATTGGTGTATCGGTATTCGATACGCCCAAAGACGTTGTTGGTGAAGGCGTAATCGACCCCGGCACCGACAGTCCAACCATTGGGGTTGCCGCCGTTGGTCACGAACGGAGCAGATCCGAGAAGAGCGTACGAAGTCGAAGGGTTGCCCCACGCCCGGCCACCCGTACCGAACACCAGGAAGCGATCAAGAGCGATGCCGAGCCGGCCGCGGATCGACTCGTAGTCTTTGATCGTCGTGGTGATCGTGAATGGACCCCCGGGGAAGGTCCCGGCCGCGCCAATCGCCGCCTGTTGTTGATTGTTGCCGGTCAGGTTGCCCCATTGCCAATCGGCTTCCACGCCGGTGAGCAAATGGCCGAACTGATAATTGCCGCCGAGAAAGCCGCCGGCAAACGGCCCAGTCACGCTGACGCTGTAAGCCGCCAGCGGAACTCCCCCCGTGGTGGTCAAAGCTCCGCGTGCCGTTTCCCATCCGTAGCCGCCGTCACCGCCAACGTAGAAACCGGTCCAAGTGTAAGGGCCGGAAGCGGGAGGCGACTTGTACGCCAATGCCGGCGCGGGGCGTCTTAAATTGGGCGCCGCTACTGGGCCTGCGTTCGCCGGTGCACCCCAATTGAACTTGTAGTTCAGCCCAAGCTCGACCGCGCTGACCTTGGTCGCCAAGGTCGTGGAGAGTTGCGAAAACGGCAGCATGAGGCCGACTGATCCAAAACTCGTATAGCGATATTCCGCGAAGGCATTCCAATTTTGCGCGAATGCGACGGCCACTCCGGCACCCGCCGTCCAGCCGCCGAGATAGGTGTTGACCGCCTCGTCGGTGCCCGCTGTCGCGAGGTTCAGCGTCCCGGTGAGCTGGGTTCGGACGTATTGATTGTTCGACCATGCCCACCCACCCGTTCCGTAGAGCAGGATATTGTCGAGGGCGTAACCGAGGCGCGCGCGCACGGTTTCGCTGTCGAACACGGTGGTCAGGTTCGTGCTGGTGCCGGCGGCTTCGGTGGTTGTGGTTTGTCTGATGCCGCCGGACGAGACATCAGCCTCCACACCGAGCACCACACGGGACGGCAGCATATAGTCGTAGCCGAACTGAACGCCGCCGTACCAATTCGGTGGATTGGCGTAGATCGAACCCGATGTGGTGCCAGTCACAGTGTTGACGGTGCTGCCGCTGGTCGCCAACGAAGCATTGCCGACATGACCGCCGACATGAAGCCCGGTCCAATCGTAATCGCCGGCGGGCAGCTTGGCGGCCGGAAATGACCGCGTCATCTCGGCCGCCATTGCCGGAATGTTGATCGTACTGATCGTATCCAACGGTCCGGATAGCGTGACCCGGAATGCCAACGGCTCGATCGGATGGTAGATATAATCCATCACACCGTTGGCGCAGACCGCCGCAGGAATCTTCTGCACCGGGTTGCATAGCGCGTACATGGCGTCGGAAGTGAGCAGCGAGCCGTAGGCGTAGGTCGCCAAGTCAGAGGTGGAATTCAGGGCGTTGAGCACGTCGAGCTCGATGCGCCAACCGCTGCCCCACCGGTAGCCTAGTCCGGCGTTAATGAGATTGAGTGGCGGCGATTGGAAAACGCCGTCCTCAGTCAGTGGTCGCGAGCTTATGTAGCGCCAGCGCAGCGCGCTGAACCAGCCGGTCTTTTCGCCGAGCGTGATGCCTCCCGTCGCCACCATCCATGGCGCGTTGTAGACGTAATTGCCGGGCGCGTTGCCGATCTGTGCTTGCGGATAGCCGGCGAGTGATTGGTAGAGCGCCTCTTGCGTCGTGTCGTAGCCGATGAACCGGGCGCGCGAGAGCGCAAGATTGGCATCGACATGAAGCCACGAGGCCAAACGGTAATCGTTGGTAAATTCGACGCCAGTGCGCTGGCTGGGCAGTCCCGGCGTAGTGTCACCGGTGTCGCCGTCGAAGAACAGCTCGGAATCCTGATGGATGGTGAACAGGCTGACCGAGCTGTCAAGATTTGGGATGGCTTTGGTGCGGATCCCGACCTCGGCGCCCTCAGAGCGCACCAGGAATGGCGACGAACCCTCCGGTGTCGTCGGATCGCCGGGCACCTGGGTGACCGTGGTGCTGCGTGCATCGTTGCTGTGGAATCCCTACCGGCGCCGACAAAAAATTCGGTTTTGTCGAACGGTCCGATCGTCATTCGAAATTTCGGGCTGCCGAGCGACGCTTTGGAATTTCCCGAGTTCGCCGGCTGCAGCATTGAATCGACTGAGGCCGCGAAGTAATCGCCGCGCCAGCCAAAAGTGGTCCGCAACCAGTCGGTCCAATGCAGCGTGCTCTCGGTATAGATTCCGACGTTACCTTCGCCGATGTGGTCATCGATATAGGGTGACAGAATCTGGCGCTGATACGAATAGTTCAGCTGGCTGGTGATGTCGTCGTAGCGCGTCTGCGCGCCGAATACCGTCTCGATGGGAAAGCCTGCCACCGTGCCGACGAAGGTGCGCGAGGCGCCGCCGCCGCCGTAAATGCGATTGTCGTGCTGATGGAACTGATCGCCATAGATCGGGTCTACGGTGTCATAGGTGTAGTTGTTCCACAGATCCATCGTGTATTTGACGAGATAGGCGTTGGCTTTCCACGATCCGTCATCGGTGGTTTGCGCTGTCCGCCCCGATACCGAGAATCGGCTAGTGTCGCCGCCGTCGGTCGGGTCGAAAGTGCCATAAAGGCCCATTTGTCCGGTCGTATAGTCGCGCAGCGCGTTCTGATCGGTCGAGTTCCAGGTGTTGGTGTAAGCCATCCCGGTCAGCGAAAAGCCGTCGGTGGCGGTGCCCTGGGTGTAGCGCAACAGGCCGCTGAACTTTTTCATTTCGTCGGGATTGGTCCACGGACCGTTGTAGCTGGTTACTTCGCCGGCGTAGAGGAGCGTGCCATCGCCTATCTTGGTTGAACCCAGGTTGAGAAATCTTGCGTAGTCGAAGCTGCCGCCGGTGACCGACTGGATGTTCTGCTCGACGCTGTCGCGCACCAAAATGTGCAGGTTGCCGGCGTTCTCGAAGTCGCCGACGTCGGCCCAATACGGCCCCTTGCGGAGTTCCAGTCCGCCGACGGTTTCCGGAATGAGCCAGTTGAGATCGGTGTAACCCTGGCCATGGGCCTGAGTCGGCAGGTTGATCGGTATGTCGTCCCAGAATGTGGCGAGGTCGGTGCCGTGGTCGAGATTCCAGCCGCGCAGGTAATACTGATTGGCCTTACCGGCGTCGGCGTGCATCACTGTGGCCAGTCCTGGAGCCGCTTCAAGAATTTCGCCGGGACGCGTAACCGGCCGGGCGTTGAGATCCTCGCCGGACACCGTCATCTGGCTCGCCATGCTTGGTGCTATGGCGGGGCCGCCCCCCACGTTCGGAGCGCCGGTCTCGTAAGGCGACGGCGTCGTTGACTGAGCTGTTTCGTTTGTCGGGGCGGGCCACGGCGGCTTGCGCGTGGCGGCAACCTCGATGGCCGGAAGCTGCGTAGTGCCTGATTGTGTTGGCGCCGGGACGGGCGCGGTCTGAGCCGGCGCTCCGCCTTCGGGCGGAGTCTGCGGCCCAGCAGGTATCGCCGCAGGGACTTCGCCCGTCGGCAAAGGCTGCGCTGGCGGCATTGGCGTCTGCGCCCAAGCGCCCATACTGAGCGACGAAATCAAAACAGACGTTGACGCCAGCAAACGCGGACGCAACGACACAAACGCCCCCCGTATTTCGGGGAGAGACGAAACCCGATAACGCCTGTACGACTGCCTAGTCTTCGTGTTTCAGCAAAATATCGGCGACGTTCAAGTACGTTCCCCCATGCCCGCCAGCGATTCCTGCGCTGTCCGGCGACAATCAGTATCGTGCTGCGGGCGGTATGACGTTGTCAAGAGATGTGCATACTCCCGTAACCGGGTCACAATCGTATCAATCGTGCGATTTTATAAAGCCAGAAGACGTGCGCTTTCCCTGGCCAGAAGGGCCACGAACTGTTCGTATCGAACCGGGCTGTCTTCTCCGTTCAAGCAATTTGCCAGAACTTGATACATTGGCTTTGACCATTCGGGATAAAGCTGCGCGAATTGTTCGTAACAAAGATAAAGATCGCGCGTAAAACAAGCGCTTCGGTCCATTGTCACTTCAAACCCCCGGAGCGAACGATTCTTCTGGAAAACCATTGGCGCGCAGATTGTTCGACGCCTCTTTTCCGGCTCGCTTCCAATCAGCTCGGCAACATTGAAAATTCGTTTGCCGAGTGAGAAAACGTGGCTGACCAAGTCGCGGCCGATTTCGGAACGGCGCAATATTTGTCGTGACATCAGTTCCAGCGAGCAAGAGACCCTGTGTTTTTAGCAGCACGTGAAAATACGGCCGGCGCTGCGGATGGCGAATTTTGCCGAACACGGTACGAGTGAGGCGAAAAAGCTCAAGATCCTTCACAAAGGGAAACTCCGTTTTGGTGTCTCTCTCCAAATCGATGGCTGCCGTGTCGAAGTTGACCTCTGAAAAATAAATGAAATCCACATCAGAGACGTTTTCAATTGCGAGGCCGCGGGGGATCAATCCTCGAATGTAAACCGAAGTAACGCCTTGCCTTTTCATCAAGGAGCGAACAACAAACTCGACGAGCGGTTTCCATGCGTTGGCTATGAGATCGATGGCTACATCCGGTTGAATATGGCTAAATTTATCCACGGAGAGGTAACGACCAATGCGTTGAGGTTCGATCATGCAATCGCTGCTGGAACTGAACTGCGGGGTCGATCTCGCCTGATTGGGCTTGGTTTCAAGTCAAACTAAATTCGCCTGACGCGAAAAATTCAAGGCGTGCAGGCGATCCGCGGCCGCTGATGGCCGGTGAAAAGTGCCGCAAAAAAGCGCGCGCGGTGATAACGTCGCGCCGCCACATCGGGGAGAGTGCGATGCAGCGCGTTACCATCACCGTCGATGACGAGCTTGCCGCCGAGCTCGATCAGTACATTGCCACGCGCGGTTCCGCTAACCGCTCGGAGGCTATACGTGATCTCGCCCGCTCGGGCCTGCAGCAGGCTGCAATGCAAGTCGACAGCGCGAGGCCCTGCGTTGCCGCGCTCGTCTACCTCTATGAACACGAGAAGCGTGAATTGCCGAAACGCCTCACGCGCGATTACCACGAGCGTCACGACCTCGCGCAGGCGACGCTGCACGTGCATCTTGATCACGACAGCTGCATGGAGGTCACCGTACTCAAAGGACGCGGCTCTGACGTAAAGGAGTTTGCTGACCACATCATCGCCGAGCGAGGCGTGCACCATGGCCAGGTGGTCTATCTGCCGGCGGACGGAGCACATACTCACAACCGAGGTGCAACCCAAACTCACAGCCACCGGCGTCTTCGATAGTGATCGTTCTCCGGAAGCGCGGCCTCAGATCGCCCGTCCGGTTTCGACTTCGACCTGGCGCTGCGCGCCGCGGATACTGACGATAAAGCCGACCAGCACGTCGACCAGCCCGATCATCGTCAGCAGGAAAAACGTCGACGTGCCGGCGCGCTGCACCAGCAGAAACTCAACCAGCATCCCAATGAAAATCGCCATTGCCAGCACGTGATCGACGATCGACCGCATTCCCATGCGTGTCGATTTGACGATCTCGACCGCCAGCAGAAGGATGGCGAAGGCGAGGAGCAGATCTTCCCAGGTCAGGACCCAATCCTGACCGGACATCATGTGGACGGTCGTCACCGGGGTGGTCCAGCCGACGCCCGGGGTAATGAAAGCGATGATGTTGTAAAGAGCGAAAGGAACAAGAAGCAGCGGAAAACCAAGAACAAACATGGCGCTTCCGAGCGCTATGCCTCGGCCTTCTTCTTGAGCACCTGCCGGCCCCGATACATGCCGGTCTTGAGGTCGATGTGGTGCGGACGGCGCAGCTCACCGGAATCCTTGTCCTCGACATAGCTCGGACGCTTGAGCGCGTCGGCGGATCGGCGCATGCCGCGCCGCGACGGTGATGTTTTTCGCTTCGGAACAGCCATGATCGTTATCTCCTGTCTTCTTGTCATTCCGGGGTTGAGCGAAGTGAAGGACCCGGAATCCATACTCCCTGTCTTGGGGTTATGGATTCCGGGCTCGCGCTTTTAGCGCGCCCCGGAATGACGGAACGCGCGCTTATAGAAGAACGGCCGGCGAGAAGCTAGGGGCCGCGGGGGCCGATGCAGGCACCGAGTGCCGGGTGCGCCTCGGCACGGTGCTCGTAGAGGCCGGCAAGCCTGCGAACCAGCGCGTTCGGCGTCCGCGCGCTGCGCCGTACCGGGTTCGGCAGGATGGCCGCAAGCTCCGCGGCTTCGCGGGCCGTTAGATCGTGCGCGGACTTACCGAATGCCCACCGGGCGCCGGCTTCGGCGCCAAACTCGCCGTTCGGGCCCCACTCGGCGATATTGAGGTAAATTTCGAGCACCCGGCGTTTCGGCAGTACCAGGTTCATCCACACCGCCAGCGGGATTTCGAGCGCTTTGCGTACAAAGCTGCGACCGTTCCAGAGGAACAGGTTCTTCGCGGTTTGCTGGGTAATGGTGGAGCCGCCACGCGCGTCGCCGAGGTCGTCGGCCTCTTCCATGGCCTCGCGCAGGGCGCCGAGGTCGATGCCGCGATTACGGCAGAACGTGCCATCTTCGGCGACGATGACGGCCATCGGCAGCGCGGGTGCGATGCGCCCGATCGGAACGACAATGCGCTCGACCCGCTTGCCGGCCATCCAGCGCCACAGCATCGGCGTCGAAACCGGCTGCACGAACCGATACAGCGGGGCGATCAAATAGGGCAGAGCCAGGAGAACGAGGACGAAAATTGCCAAGGCGTAGGATAAATGGCGCAAAACCGGCGGAACAGAAGTCGCGCGTGGTGCGCGCTCAGTTGCGCGCATAGCCGATGAGCGGCCTTTTCTTGCGTCCAAGCGCCATCAGGATCATCGCCACCACGGCAAGGATCGCGGAAATTGGTGCTTTAAATGCCAACTGGACCGAGGGGTCCGCCCACGTCGCATTCTGCCTGACCCAATTTTGCACCGAATTGAGGCCGCTCTGATCGACAATGGCCCACGCCTGGGCCAGATCCGTCCAGGCCACACGCTGATTGGTGATCCATTGGCTGCCGTCATAGACAAGAAAGAAAAAGGCCAGAGCCAGCGTGCCAAGACCAATAAGACGCAGCAGAAATCTGAGCATAGCGTCGCCCGCAAGCTCCTGTTCAGCCCGGACTGCACGCAGCCAATACTACCTCGCACCGGCTTATTCAATGCGACGACGAAGTGCCGCTTTTTGTAACACGGACGACGGATCGTGATCTGCCGCTCCCTTGAGCACAGGCGGTCGGTTCCGCTAACGTCAAGCCTGCCGCCTCGTTCGATCGGCGCGCCAGCAGCAAGGAATTGAAATGGCTTCGAAACCCGGATCGAAACCCGGCACCCCGACGCGCCGGCCGACGTTTACCGACCAGGAAGCCCTGCTGTTTCATAGCCAGGGCCGGCCCGGCAAGCTCGAAGTGGTGGCGACCAAGCCGATGGCGACGCAGCGCGATTTGTCGCTTGCCTATTCGCCGGGTGTCGCGGTTCCGGTCCTCGCGATCGCCGAGGATGAGAGCCGCGCCTACGATTACACCACCAAGGGAAATTTCGTCGCCGTGATCACCAACGGCACCGCCATTCTTGGTCTCGGCAATCGCGGTGCGCTTGCCGCCAAGCCGGTGATGGAAGGCAAGGCGGTGCTGTTCAAGCGCTTTGCCGATGTCGACTCCATCGATCTCGAAGTGTCGACCGAAGACCCGGATGAGTTCATCAATTGCGTCAAGGTGCTGGGCAAGAGCTGGGGCGGCATCAATCTGGAAGACATCAAGGCGCCCGAATGCTTCATCATCGAGCAAAGACTGCGTGAGTTGCTCGATATTCCAGTGTTCCACGACGACCAGCACGGCACCGCCATCATCGCCGCGGCCGGACTGATCAACGCCCTCGAACTCACCGGTCGCGAGAT
The DNA here is from genome assembly GCA_963727325.1 of uncultured Alphaproteobacteria bacterium. Lineage (GTDB taxonomy): Bacteria > Pseudomonadota > Alphaproteobacteria > Rhizobiales > Xanthobacteraceae > BOG-931. Next base: position 12,107 of record CAVSFV010000009.1, on the reverse strand, counting down.
CAAAACAACCAAGGTCGTTTGCAATGGCGCCGGCTCCGCCGGCATTGCCTGCCTCGAGCTGTTGCGCGCCATCGGCTTTCGCCCGGAGAATCTGATCCTCTGCGACACCAAGGGCGTGATCTACGAAGGCCGCACCGACGGCATGAACCAGTGGAAGTCGGGCTTTGCGGCCAAAACCGACGCGCGCACGCTCGCTGACGCCTTGGTCGGCGCCGACGTATTGTTCGGCCTGTCGGCCAAGGGCGCGGTGACGCAGGACATGGTGAAGGTGATGGCGGAGAAGCCGATCATCTTCGCCATGGCCAACCCGGATCCTGAGATCACCGTCGAGGAGGTTGCCGCGGTGCGCTCGGACGCCATCATGGCGACCGGCCGATCCGACTATCCAAACCAGATCAACAACGTGCTCGGCTTTCCCTACATCTTCCGCGGTGCGCTCGACGTGCGGGCGCGCGCGATCAACATGGAAATGAAGATCGCCGCCGCGCATGCGCTCGCCGCGCTCGCGCGTGAGGACGTGCCGGACGAAGTCGCCGTCGCCTATGGGGCCCGGCCGAAATACGGACCCGATTATATTATCCCGGTGCCGTTCGATCCGCGCCTGATCTCGTCGATCCCGCCGGCGGTGGCGCAGGCGGCGATGGATTCGAAGGTCGCGCGGCGGCCGATCGTCGATATGGATGCCTACCGGCAGCAATTGCGCACCCGGCGCGATCCGATCGCCGGCGTGTTGCAGCGCGTATTCGAAGTGTTGCGCCGGCAGCCGCGGCGCGTGGTGTTTGCCGAGGGCGAAGAGGAGCAGGTGATCCGCGCCGCTGCTTCGTTCGTGCAGCAAGGGCTCGGCACCGCGCTGCTGGTTGGCCGCGAGGAACGGGTGAAGGAGACCGCGAACGCGCTTGGCGTCGAGCTTGGCGGCGGCATCGAGATCATCAATGCGCGGCTGTCGTCGCGCAACGCGACCTATGCGGCGTATCTGTACGAGCGGCTGCAGCGTCACGGCTTCCTGCAGCGCGACTGCCAGCGGCTGGTCAACCAGGATCGCAATCATTTCGCCTCCTGCATGGTCGCGCTGGGCGATGCCGACGCCATGCTCACCGGCGTGACCCGCAATTTCTCCGTGGCGCTCGAGGACGTGCGGCGTTGCATCGATCCGAAACCCGGCCATCGCGTCATCGGCGTTTCGATGGTGCTGGCGCGCGGCCGCACCGTGCTGGTGGCCGACACCGCGGTTACCGAGATGCCGGACGCCGCCGACATCGCCGACATCGCGGTCGAAGCGGCGCGCGTTGCCCGCGCGCTCGGCTACGAGCCGCGGCTGGCGCTGCTGGCGTTCTCGACCTTCGGCCATCCGCCGGGCGAGCGTTCGCAGCGGGTACAGGAAGCGGTGCGGCTGCTCGACAAGCGCCGCGTCGATTTCGAGTATGACGGCGAGATGGCGGCCGATGTGGCGCTGAACATGGAATTGCGCGAGGCCTATCCGTTCTGCCGGCTTTCCGGTCCCGCCAACGTGCTGATCATGCCGGCGTTTCATTCGGCGTCGATCTCGACCAAAATGTTGATGGAGCTTGGCGGCGCCACCGTGATCGGCCCGCTGTTGGTCGGGCTCGATCGCTCGGTGCAGATCGTGCCGCTCTCCGCCAACGATGCGCAGATCGTCAACATGGCGGCGCTCGCCGCCTATAATGTCAGCGGCTGAAATGTTGATCAGAGCCTCATCTCAGCCGCTCGTCCCCGCGAAGGCGGGGACCCAGCAAGTTTTGATCGATCTGGAGGCCTCGCGCCGCGTCATCGCCAAGGCGTCGCCGCCATCGGCTGGACGCTGTCGCCGGCCGATCTCGCGGAAATCGATCGCATCACTGCTTAAGCGATTTCGCAAAAAATGCGGCGCTGGATTCACCGGCGCGAAACCACTTTCTGTTAGCCTTTTCCCACCCTGAGGTGCCCGCGTGCGCAGCGCGGGCCTCGAAGGGCCCAGTGCCTCAGCCGCATCCTTCGAGGCTCGTTTGCGCTCGCACCTCAGGATGAGGATTCTGCACAGTGATTCCAGTTCCGCTCCCCGCCCTCGAAGTTCGCGGTCTCGTGAAGCGCTTTGATCGTCCGGCCGTGGACGGCCTCGATCTCGCGGTACGCAGCGGCGAGTTTTACGCGCTGCTCGGCCCGAACGGCGCCGGCAAGACGACGACGCTGCGGATGATTGCGGGGCTGCTTCGCCCCGACGCGGGCTCGATTCATGTGACCGGCATCGACGCGCTCGCCGATCCGGTGGCCGCCAAGCGCGTGGTGGCGTGGATCTCCGACGAGCCGATGATCTACGACAAGCTGACGCCGGAAGAATATCTCGAATTCGTCGCCGGGCTGTGGAGCGTCGAGCCGGCGCTGGCGCAGGCGCGCGCGCAGGAACTCCTGGAATGGCTTGGGCTTGCGGCGCATGCGCGCGAACGCTGCGAGACCTTCTCCAAGGGCATGCGTCAGAAAGTGGCGCTCGCCGGCGCGCTGGTGCACGACCCGCGCCTGATCATTCTCGACGAGCCGCTCACCGGCCTCGATGCCGGCTCCGCCCGGCAGGTCAAAAGCGTGCTGCGCGAACGCGCCCGCGCCGGCGGCACCATCATCATGACCACGCACATTCTTGAAGTCGCCGAACGCATGGCCGACCGCATCGGCGTCATCGCCCACGGCAGGCTGGTCGCCGAGGGCACGCTCGACGAGTTGCGCCAACAGGTCGGCGACGGTGCGGGCGATGCCATCGGCGATGACGACGCAGCGGGAGTCGCGAGTCTGGAAGACACCTTCCTCGCGCTCGTTGCCAAGCCGGCGCAAGCGGCGTGACTCGTAGATATCCTCATACGTCATTCCGGAAACCGCGTAGCGGTTGTCCGGAATCCATAACCACAGTCGGTGCAGGATCGGCGCGTGTCGTGGTTATGGATTCCGGGCTCGCGCTTCGCGCGCCCCGGAATGACGGCGTGGGTGACTTGCCATGATCCAAGCCGGCACCGCGATCTGGTTCGCGCGACACGAGTCGCGGCTTGCCTGGCGCGACTGGATTTCGATGATGACCGCTGGCCGCCGCGCGCGGGCGCGCGGCGTGGCGATCGGCTTTGCCGCCTTCATCATCTTCATGCACGCGATTGCCTATTTCGTCGTCGGCCCGTCCGCGACGGCCACGCCCGACAAGCACACCATGATCACCATCACGGCGACGCTGTTGCTGGCGTGGCTGTTGATGATCTCGCAGGCGATGGAATCGATGACGCGCGCGTTTTACGCCCGCGCCGATCTCGATCTCATCCTCGCGTCGCCGACGGCGGCGCATAAGCTGTTCGCCATCCGCATTTCGACCGTGGCGCTCACGGTCGCGGCGATGGCGGTGCCGCTTGCCGGGCCGTTCATCGACATGCTGATCCTGCGCGGCGGCATCCGCTGGCTCGGTGGGTACGGTGTCATCATCGCCATGGGCACGGCGGCTGCCGCGCTGGCGGTGGCGATGACGGTGGCGCTGTTCCGCGCCATCGGCCCGAAGCGCACCCGCCTCGTTGCCCAGGTGGTCGCCGCGGTGATCGGCGCTGCCTTCATCATCGGCCTGCAGGTGGCGGCGATCCTGTCCCACGGCACCTTGTCGCAGGCGAGCGTGCTGCAGTCCGACGCCTTGTTTGCGCTTGCGCCCGATGCCGGCAACGTTCTGTGGTGGCCGGCGCGCGCCGTGCTTGGCGAAGCCGTGCCGCTCGCCGGCGTTCTCATTGTCAGTTTTGTCCTGCTGGCCGTCGCGGTCGCGCTGGTCGCGCCGCACTTCGGCGATTATGCGGTGGCCGCCGCCGGCGCCGACAATGCACCGGCGATCCGCGCCCAGCGGCGCACCACCTTCCGCATCACCTCGCCGCGCCGCGCGCTGCGCCGCAAAGAGTGGATCCTGCTGCGCCGCGATCCGTGGCTGGTTTCGCAGACGCTGATGCAGATGCTTTATCTGGTGCCGCCGGCGGTCCTGCTGTGGCGAAGTTTCGAGGCCGGCGGCGGCGCCGTGAACCTGCTGGTTCCGGTGCTGGTGATGGCGGCGGGCCAGCTCTCCGGCGGTCTCGCCTGGCTCACGATCTCCGGCGAAGACGCGCCCGATCTGGTCGCCACCGCGCCGGTGCCCGCGGGCTTCGTGCTGCGCGCCAAGGTCGAGGCGGTGCTCGGCATCATCGCGCTGATCTTCGCGCCGCTGGTCGTGGTCCTGAGTGTCGTCTCGCCATGGCACGCGTTGGTCACCGGCGCGGGCGTTGCCATGGCGGCAGCGTCGGCGACCGCCATTCAGCTCTGGTTCCGCACCCAGGCCAAACGGAGCCAATTCCGCCGCCGCCAGGTTTCCTCGCGCATTGCAACCTTTGCCGAGGCGTTCTCCTCGATCGGCTGGGCCGCCACCGCCGCGGTCGCCGCCGTCAGTCTCTGGCTCGCGCTGGCGCCGGCGCTGTTGACGCTCGTGCTGCTCGGCGGCACGCGTTATCTGAGCCCGCGGAAACAATAACTTCCCGCCCCGCGCAGCGGGGAGGGGGGACCGCCCGAAGGGCGGTGGGAGGGGCATCGGCAAAGACGAGGTGCATTGCGCAAGCGGCCACTCAGCACGCCCCCTCCACCATGCTTCGCATGGTCCCCCTCCCCGCTTCGCGGGGGCGGAAATTAAGCCGCCGCGACCAACAAGACGATCATCTCGCTCACCTGCTCCAGCGCGCCCAGCACGTCGCCGGTCTGGCCGCCGATTTGCGCCGTGCTCAAGCGCGCCATCAGCGCCACCGCCATCGCGAGCACGATCGCGGCGATCAGCGCGGACTCAAAGCCGAGACAAATAATCAGAATGAGAACGCCCAGCACCGCGCCGGCGACCGCCTGCTCGCGGGGCGGCTGGCCGGCGGTGACTGACAGGCCGTCGGCGCGCGCCGGCGGCACCAGAAACATCAACACCGGCAGCGTGGCGCGGCCGGCGCCGTGCGCGGCGAGAAGCGCCCAGGCCACCCATCCCGGCTCGGCAAGGCTTGCGAGCACGCCGGCGCGGATCAGGATCGACACCACGAGCGCGCAGACGCCGTAAGCGCCGATGCGGCTGTCGCGCATGATGTCGAGCTTGCGCTCGCGCGTCGCCCCGCCGCCAAAACCGTCGGCGGTATCGGCGAGCCCGTCTTCGTGCAGGCAGCCGGTCAGCGCCAGCGTCGCGGCGATGGTGAGCGCCGCCGCCGGCCACGCCGGCACGCCGAGCCGGTGCGCGATCGCATAGACCAAAGCGCCGGCGGCGCCGACGAGGAGGCCGGCGAGCGGCAGCGCCCAGATCGATTGCGCCAGATCCGCGGATGAAGTTTCAGCCGGAACGACCCGCGCCAGCGGCAGCCGCGTCGAGAACGCGATCGCGGCCACGATCTCGCGCCCGCGCTCCGCGAGCCACTGCGTCCAGTCGTCACGCGTGCCGGGGAATCATTGTCTTATCCAAAACTCCGCACCGCAGATTGCGCGGCCCCGGCAGAAGCAGCAAGCGCGAGCACGAAGATTTCCGGCGCCCTTGGGTTCACCATCGCACGCTTGCTCCAGCCTATCGCGTTCTCGGGGTAGGGCGACGCTCGTTCCGCGTCATGTAACTGGCGCGTAAGGTGTGGTAAAGCGCTGTTGCAACCCAAAACTGCAACCAAACAGGAAGGGAAAGCCATGAGAACGAATTACAAACTGGCATTCACGCTCCTAGCAGGTGTTGCGCTGGGAGGCGCTGTCATCGAGGGGCTTCATGCTCAAATGAAGCCGCCGACTTATGTTGTCATTGCCATTCGGAAAATAACCGACGCCGACGCCTATAAGCCGGTTCTCGTCAAAGGGCCGGCGTCGGCCAAAGCGGCCGGCGCGGCGTTCCTCGTCGGCACCGACAAGATAACCAGTCTCGACGGAACGCCGCCGGCGCGCTTTGTCCTTCTCAAGTTTGACAGCCCCGAGAAAGCCATGGCGTGGCACAATTCGGCGGCTCAGAAGGAAGTCGATGCAATCCGCACCAAATCGACGGACTCGCTTTCCTTCATCGTCGAGGGGGCCGCGCAGTAGCCTTTGACCGGCTGACGTCGCGTCCAGAGGCCGGCCGGTGCAACCGGTTTCCGGCAGTACGGGGATTTGCTACGGATTGCCGGAAGTTTTCCGCTCATTCCCGCGAAAGCGGGAATCCAGTGCCGGGTCCCCGCGTTCGCGGGGACGAGCGGACAATGTGACGTCGGGGTACACAGTATGACCAGCTTCACCTCCTTCGCCGAACTGCGCGCCGTCTGCCTCGATCTGCCGAGCGGACATCCGGCCGCGAGCGCAGCGGTCGCGCAGCGCGAAGACACGCTGACCAAGCCGCCGAAAAGCCTCGGCCGGCTGGAGGAGCTGGTCGCCTTCCTCGCCCACTGGCAGGGCCACGCGCCGCCCAAACTCGATCGCGTCGACATTCTGGTGTTCGCCGGCAATCACGGCGTCACCCGGCAGGGCGTCTCGGCCTATCCGTCCGAAGTCACGGTGCAGATGGTGGCGAACTTTGCCTCAGGCGGCGCCGCCATCAACCAGCTCGCGCGCCATGCCGGCGCGAGCCTCAACGTCATTCCGCTCGAGCTCGACCGGCCGACGCAAGACTTCACGGAAAACCCCGCGCTCACCGAAGCCGAATTCCTCGCCGCGGTGCAGACCGGATTCGACGCGGTGTCGAGGCAAAGCGATCTGATCTGTCTCGGCGAAATGGGCATCGGCAACACCAGTGCGGCCGCGGCGCTCGCGGCGGCCTTGTTCGGCGGCGGCGGCGCGCGCTGGGCCGGCCGCGGCACCGGCATCGACGACGACGGCCTGCAAAGAAAGCGCAGCGTCATCGACCGCGCGCTCGCCCGTCACACCGCGATCCTCAACGATCCGCTCCGCATTGCCGCAGCGCTTCGGCGGCCGCGAGCTTGCCGCCATTCTGGGCGCGGCGCTTGGCGGCGCGGCGCTACGGCATTCCGGTTCTGCTCGACGGCTTCGTCTGCACCGCCGCGGTCGCGCCGCTCTATAAGCTTCGCACCGACACGCTCGCGCACGCGCTCGCCGGCCACGTCTCCGCCGAATCAGGCCACCGCGCGCTGCTCGACGAGCTGAAACTGAAACCGCTCCTCGACCTCAACATGCGCCTCGGCGAAGCCTCCGGCGCCGCGGTGGCGCTGCCGCTTCTGCGCGCCGCGCTCGCCTGCCACACCGGCATGGCGACATTCGCGGAGGCGGGCGTGTCGGACAAGCCGGCGGATGAGGCGGCGGAGCCGAAGGCGGCGGGGTGATCTTTCCCTCTCCCTCGCGGGAGACACGCCGGCTAAGTGATTATTTTGGCACTGGCGGCAAACGGCCAAAGTATTTCGTCAATGAACAGGGCAAACACTCTTCGCCATAAATCGTGATGGGTCAATCGCCTCAATTCGCTTAGAAATCTGTTTTCATTCCACAGTTGGCTTACAATTTTGTCACCGTACCCAAGTAGTTCCTGCGAGTAAGGATCGATCCTTGCCAGCCGCAGCTTCAATTCTATCCACGCTCTATCGGTCTCATTCAATTTTTTGAATTTCTCTGTCTTGACGCCCTCCTTGAAATCGAAAAACAACCAGAAATAAGTTTCTATCGCTTGGCGAGCTGAAACTTCTGCCTGGTTGATTTGCAACAATTTACTGTTTGAGGCGTTTCCCTGACCAGACGGGAGGGTCATTATCAGCGAAAAAGGGACGATATTCTCGGCCTCGCGGCATGGCGGGGAGGATGCAAAACCAAATGGCCAAGAAAGCGCGTCTCTCGCAGAGATGAGGGCCGCCAGTTTTGTGTTGCCAGACAATGGGCTGTTTCTATCCGAATCAACTATCCCACACACAATTCTTCGCTCGTTGATTTCATGAGCAAAAATCTTCGGGAAACTCGTGCCTCCTCCGTGCCGCAAATCGTAAGAGATCTGCCGGCAGCCATGCAAAATACAATGGTTATGCAGCAAGAACTCATAAAGGCGACCGTCCGAACTCAAGATCTTCAATCACGAGAATAGATTGATCCAGCAAACGACAATGCCTGACTGATCAACGGATACCATTATCGCGTTCCCATTGACTCTGAGATGATGCGCTGAATTCAATGAAAGTCGGATGAACACTCCCGCTAAGTTGTGTAGCGCACCCGTCTGAGCAAATTCTTGCTCCACCCGTTCAAGCATGGCCCGGTCGCGGCCGGTCAGGTCGAGATGATCTCGAAGCCATCTGGCGGTGCGCCGACTAATTACAATTAAGTGATGTCCCAACCGCCGCGCGCGCAAAAGTTCAACAGTGACGGCAGCTAAATCTGTCGGCCCCGCGGCTGCGAGGTCCCTTTCGCTCTCGTCAAAGTGAAAGAGCATCATTTCACTGTGGGCTGAAAGAAGCCGTAGGGCCAGTTGATCAACTCACCTGACTCAGAAAAAGACGACGTCCGTACGTCGGTCTGTCGCAATTCGTCGTCAAGCGCTTCGAAGATTACTATCTGTATATCGTCGTGTTTGATTTTACGTTGAGCCACCAGCTCTCCTAACCGGTTCAGAAGAGTCTCACTGTGAGTTTCTATCAAGAAATTGATACGGTTTCCGGAGGTTACGGAGGTGTTAGGTGTTCCGACGATCTCGCCAACGAGCGCGTCTGCTAAAAGGGCTTGATGGGCGGGGTGAAGATGAAGTTCGGGTTGCTCGATCGCCAACAACGATAATGGCGTTTCGTCGCGGTCTCTCGCAGGTCGATTTCGCGCCCACCAAATTTGGCCCAGAACCGGCAAGATTTGCGAAATACCGTAACCAGTGTCGACGATATTTGATGTAACTCCTCGGGCTACCAAATTAATGCTCATGTGGCCGCCGCCAATTTGCCGCTCGACCGAAAGGCCGTAGCCAAATAAATCCTGAATCCATCGAGACAAGTTGTTAATTTGGTACGACGCCAGCGAGTTCAGAAACATTGGGAAGTTTTTACCGTCAGGATCAATCTCCGAAACGGCCAAGTCCTGGTATCGATAGTATCTTTCGCTTCGCGCCCGCGCCGGACCTATATAGAGGGTTTCCGTAATTACTGCTCGGAGATGTGCCCGTATGCGTGAGAGAATCGACGGCAATGCGGTTAGCGACAAAACGCTGTGAAATTTTGTGTACAAGTCGCGTTTGTCAGGGCCGCAAACGTCAGCGATAAAAGTTTGCCATATCTTTGGCCCCACGGCACCAAGCTCCCGCACTATCTCTCGTCTATCTTGAGCTCCCATGGAAAACAGTGCGTGGGAAATGCTATTTACCCAGCGGTCGCTGAGGCGCTTTAGGTTGGCCTTCAAGAAGTTTTAAATCGGTTCAGAGAATTCATTGATTTCATGGTAGAAGACCGTTTGATCCCGAACGCGTTCTTTCTTTTCGGCGCGAACAACTGTCAACTCGGGAAAAATGGAGCCGGGAGTAATTTGTAGCTTGATGGATTGAATGGACTCATAAGCCTCGACGTTGTCGACCTTGATTGAGCTGATTTGAATGCCTTCCCCTATGAGTATCTCGTAGGAGAGTTTAGGGCGGCCGATCCTAATGTTGATACGTGAAATCCTCGTCTGACCCCCGGTCGCTATGATGCTTACGGTAAAATGCACGTCGCGATATTCGGGCAAGTGAGGTCGGTAGTAGCGCCCTCCATAAGGACGCAGGAAAATGCGCGCTTCTTCGGGAGACAGCTGGTCCACCACAAAAGAAAAGCTTATCGGTTCATTCGTGGCGTCATCCGACACAGACGTGTCGAACGAACCAAAATCTACCAAGTCGCCGTACCAGAGGATCGGCGAACTCGTGCGAGTCATCAGAGACTGGCGCAAGAGGGGAAAGGCCCTAAGGAAAGAGCTCTTCCCGCTACTATTGCGTCCGACAAGAATCGTTATTGGCTTAAGCTCGATCGGCGGGACAAGCTTAAGTCGGCGTAAATTAGCTACCCCAAACCTCAGCATAAAATTACGGCCAATCCCCACGTGGGTGTCGCTTCTAGGAATGGCGAAGGTTAACGCTTCCAGCGTGCGGGGGATAGACTGCCCCGCACGCCGCGGATGAGCATTGCAAAGAGGCGCGTCGCTTTTTCATTGACTATCGTCACCGTTTGTGTTAGGTGGAAAAGTCCCGCTCATCCGAGGGTCGCTTTCGCGAGGCAGCCTGAAGCGGAGCGGGATGCGGTGCCCGCGCGCGGATTTGCACTCCGCTCCCGGGCGGCCCTGGACACCGTTGGTCCGGCAAAATGACCGGTCTGCGCGGAGCGCGCTGGACTGGGACAGGCGAAGGCGGGTGACACCCGCCGGAGCCGGGTCCCAGGAAACACGGCCTGGGGCTGAGCCAATGCTGGTTGCGACTGGCGTGGCGAGTCCGCGGCGAAGCGCCGGAAGGCGAGCGCGCCCCGTTTGGCGCGCGTCCGCGCAGCAGACGAGTGGCGCATACTGCGTACACTTGTTTGCGAAAGCGCGGACAATGGATGGCATGCGCCTTTCGGCGCTCCGCCTCCCTCGGTCTTTTTTCTTGCGCGTGGTGGCTGGCATGACTCGGGCGCGAGGGCGCGCCGCGAGAGTGCTGACGCTTATCCGCCCCCGCGCAGCGGGGGAGGGGGACCGCGCACTTGCGCGGTGGAGGGGGCGTGCAGCGATGAGGTTTGTCTGGAAGCTTGTGCCAGCGTTGATGCCGAAGCCCCTTCCACCATGCGAGCTTGTCATCGGGCCGGCCACTTCGGGCCGGACCCGTTCGCATGGTCCCCCTTCCCCGCTTCGCGGGGCAGGATGAAGCGAGCGGCACCGCCGAAGCCCCTTCCACCGCGCTGCGCGCGGTCCCCCTTCCCCGCTTCGCGGGGCAGGATAAGTTTAATGCATGCGGGCGCCGCGAAAGACGATTGGAAATGCGCGTCGCCTTCGGCGCGCGTTGTCGGTGCCGGAGGTAAGGTTGTGGAGTTGCTTGCGTCAACGGGAGCCGGGCAAGCCGGTGTTCCGGCGTCAGCATCCGATCGGCAGGTACGTGTTGGATTTCTATTGCGCGAAGGCCCGGCTGGCGATCGAGCTTGATGGTGCAAGTCATGATCTCGGCAATCGGCCGCAGCGCGATAGTCGCCGCGATGCATGGCTTCGGGAGCGGGGAATTAGGGTGCTGCGCATTCCCGTGACCGAGCTTCGCGAGATCGATCAGGCCGCGGATGCAATTGTGCGGATGGCGACCGCGCTCTCCGCCCCCGCGTAGTGAAACGGAGCGGGGGAGGGGGACCGCGCACTTGCGCGGTGGAGGGGGCGTGCAGCGATGAGGTTTGATCTGTGAGGTGGGTGCCAGCGTTGATGCCGTTGCCCCTTCCACCGCGCTACGCGCAGTCCCCCTTCCCCGCTTCGCGGGGCAGGATGAAGTGCGGCTTACGCCGCGCGGGGGAGGATCAGGGGCTTTACTTCGCGGAATTCGCTCATGGCTTTGAGCGCGTCGGTCAGCTTGTCGAGCGTGTAGGTGTTCGAGATCAGCTTCTTGAAGTCGAATTGTTTGCCGCGCGTCGCGATGAATTCAACGGCCTGATAGAAATGCCGCGCTTCCGCCATCACCGTCGAGATGATCTGCACGCCGCGGAAGAACAGCATCGGCGGCACGGCGACGTCGGCGCCGCCGGAGACGCCGACCTGGACCAGCCGGCCGCCGGGCCGCACCATGCGAAGCCCCTCCGGCAGCGCGTGCGAGTTGGCGCAGTTCATGACGATGTCGGCGCCGCGTCCCGACGTCAGCTCGCGGACCCAGGCGACGCGCTCGGCGGACTTTTCGTTGGTGGTGAGATCGAGCACGTGATCGGCGCCCCATTCCTTGGCGACGGCAAGGCGCGCGGACGGCGCGCCGAGCATCATCACGTTCTTGACGCCGCGATCCTTGGCGATGGCCAGCGCGTAGAGGCCGAGCGGCCCGCAGCCCTGGATCAGCATCGACTCGTGGCTCGCAATGCCGCCGAGCTGCTCGAAGCTGTGCATCATGGTCCGCAGCGCGCATGCCGCCGATGCGGCGAGTTCCGGCGCCACCGTCTCCGGCACGCGAATGAGCGTGCCGCCGGGCGGGAAGTAATGATACTCGGCGCAGCCGCCCA
>CAVSFV010000008.1:0-26433 GCA_963727325.1 uncultured Alphaproteobacteria bacterium | reverse complement strand
CGGAATTCGTGCGCGACGAGATCGCCCGCGGCCGGGCCATCATGCCCGCCAACATCAACCACCCCGAAACCGAGCCGATGATCATCGGCCGCAACTTCCTGACCAAGATCAACGCCAATATCGGCAATTCGGCGGTGACCTCCTCGGTCGGCGAGGAAGTGGAGAAGATGGTGTGGGCGATCCGCTGGGGCGCCGACACGGTGATGGACCTGTCCACCGGGCGCAACATCCACAACACCCGCGAATGGATCATCCGCAACACCCGGTCCCCATCGGCACCGTGCCGATCTACCAGGCGCTGGAGAAGGTCGACGGCACCCGCCAAGCTGACTGGAGTACTACAGGGACACGCTGATCGAGCAGTGCGAGCAGGGCGTCGATTATTTCACCATCCACGCCGGCGTGCGGCTCGCCTACATCCCGCTGACCGCCAACCGCGTCACCGGCATTGTCTCGCGCGGCGGCTCGATCATGGCGAAGTGGTGCCTGCGCATCACAAGGAGAACTTCCTCTACGAGCACTTCGACGACATCTGCGACCTGATGCGCAAATACGACGTGTCGTTTTCATTAGGCGACGGCCTGCGCCCCGGCTCGATCCGCGACGCCAACGACCGCGCGCAATTCGCCGAGCTGGAGACGCTGGGCGAACTGACCAAGATCGCCTGGGCCAAGGGCTGCCAGGTGATGATCGAAGGCCCCGGCCACGTGCCGCTGCACAAGATCAAGATCAATGTCGACAAGCAGCTCAAGGAATGCGGCGAGGCGCCGTTCTATACGCTCGGCCCGCTGGTCACCGACATCGCGCCGGCCTACGACCACATCACCTCGGCGATCGGCGCCGCCATGATCGGCTGGTTCGGCACCGCCATGCTCTGCTACGTCACGCCGAAGGAGCATCTCGGCCTGCCCGACCGCGACGACGTCAAAGACGGCGTCATCGCCTACAAGATCGCCGCCCACGCCGCCGACCTCGCCAAGGGCCACCCGGCGGCGCAGCTCCGCGACGACGCGCTGTCCCGCGCGCGCTTCGAGTTCCGCTGGGACGACCAGTTCAACCTCTCGCTCGACCCCGACACCGCGCGCGACTACCACGACGAGACGCTGCCCGAGGAGGCGCACAAGGTGGCGCATTTCTGCTCCATGTGCGGCCCGAAATTCTGCTCGATGAAGATCACCCAGGACGTGCGCGACTATGCGGCGACGCTGTTCATCACGCCGGAATTCGTGCGTTCGGAAGTCGCGCGCGGCCGCGCCATCATTCCCGCCAACATCAATCACGGCGAACTCGAGCCGATGATCATCGGCAGGAACTTCCTCACCAAGATCAACGCCAACATCGGCAATTCCGCTGTCACCTCGTCGGTCGAGGAGGAAGTGGAAAAGATGGTGTGGGCGATCCGCTGGGGCGCCGACACCGTGATGGACCTCTCCACCGGGCGCAACATTCACAACACCCGCGAATGGATCCTGCGCAATGCGCCGGTCCCGATCGGCACCGTGCCGATCTATCAGGCGCTGGAGAAGGTCGACGGCGATCCGGTCAAGCTCGACTGGGAGTGCTACAAGGACACGTTGATCGAGCAGTGCGAGCAGGGCGTCGATTATTTCACCATCCACGCCGGCGTGCGGCTCGCCTACATCCACCTCACCGCTAACAGAGTCACAGGAATCGTCTCGCGCGGCGGCTCGATCATGGCCAAGTGGTGCCTGGCGCACCACAAGGAGAGCTTCCTCTACGAGCGCTTCGACGAGATTTGCGACCTGATGCGCAAATACGACGTGTCGTTTTCACTGGGCGACGGGCTTCGCCCCGGCTCGATCCGCGACGCCAACGATCGCGCCCAATTCGCCGAGCTGGAAACGCTCGGCGAACTCACCAAAGTCGCCTGGGCCAAGGGCTGCCAGGTGATGATCGAAGGCCCCGGCCACGTGCCGCTGCACAAGATCAAGATCAACGTCGACAAGCAGCTCAAGGAATGCGGCGAGGCGCCGTTCTATACGCTGGGCCCGCTGGTGACCGACATCGCGCCGGGCTACGACCACATCACCTCGGCGATCGGCGCCGCCATGATCGGCTGGTTCGGCACCGCCATGCTCTGCTACGTCACGCCGAAGGAGCATCTCGGATTGCCTGACCGCAACGACGTCAAAGACGGCGTCATCGCCTACAAGATCGCGGCGCATGCCGCGGATTTGGCGAAGGGCCACCCGGCGGCGCAGCTCCGTGACGACGCGCTTAGCCGCGCGCGGTTCGAATTCCGCTGGGTCGACCAGTTCAACCTCTCGCTCGACCCCGACACCGCGCGCACCTACCACGACGAGACGCTGCCCAAGGAGGCGCACAAGGTGGCGCATTTCTGCTCCATGTGCGGCCCGAAATTCTGCTCGATGAAGATCACGCAGGACGTGCGGGATTATGCCGCGACGCTGAATGATCCTGCGGGCGTGGGCACTCTGACGTCTCATCCTGAGGTGGCCGCGCAGCGGCCCTCGAAGGATGCCCTCTCGAAGGCCGAAGCCGAACGCGGCATGGCCGACATGTCGAAGAAGTTCTTGGACATGGGCGCGCAGGTTTATGTCGATAAGACCGCGGCGGTGAAAGAAAGCAACAAAGCAATCTGAACCGGTGCCGACGGAGGCGGCTTGTCCGCGAAACGTGTAGCGCGAAGATGGAAGAAGGCGAAGGAGAGTAATAAAGCATCGCAGTTACACAGCGTGGCTGAAATACTGAGCGCGACCTGTCAACAGCCCATTGAAGAGGCGTGACCGAGACGAGAAAGGATGCTATGAACGAATCAGGAAATTCAAGAGCGGTGCACATGGCTGCGAAACGCTCAAGCAATGCTCTCAAGTGGGAATATGATACCGGATTGCGCAAAGATGTTTGGCGTATAGTGTCGAGGTTGCGCGACGCCACCGAGGAACATTCTTCCAGTAAGAAGAAGGCCAAATCTACAAAGGCACTATATA
The DNA here is from genome assembly GCA_963727325.1 of uncultured Alphaproteobacteria bacterium. Classification (GTDB taxonomy): domain Bacteria; phylum Pseudomonadota; class Alphaproteobacteria; order Rhizobiales; family Xanthobacteraceae; genus BOG-931. The sequence continues at coordinate 23,461 of CAVSFV010000008.1, read as the reverse complement.
GGAAGATGTCTCGCAAGAAGTGAGACAAATTTCGAGATGCCGCTCTATTCGAGAGCCGACTGGCGTCGCCAAATCTCAGTTTGAAAAACTGGCGCTAACGAGTCTTATCGAATGCCGTGGCGGCGCGATTATGCTCGGCTTATACATTGCCCCAGCTTTCGACGACTGCAAGGTAAGACACAAGTCTTTCCAGGTAGAGAGTCCGATTTCTTCCGCAATCGGCTTACTCATTCTTTGGAAGTCGCGCAAATCGCCAAGTCTATTGCAATACGATTGAACCATCGTTCAAAGTTTTTTCGTGGTGAAGAAAACAATGTAAATCCGGACATAGCCGAGCTCGCAGGTCTCGCCCATGATCTTGGTCATCCACCTTTTGGTCATAATGGAGAAGCAGCTCTCGACGAGTGTATGCGAGACTGTGGGGGTTTTGAGGGCAACGCCCAAACCCTTCGGATACTGTCCCAGACTTCGAAAAGAAAGAACTAAAAGATTCCGAAACAGGAGGTTATGCCCCAATATCTTCAACGGGTTTAGATCAGAGAGTCGGGCTAAACTTAACATCTCGATCTTTGGCTTCTGTATTAAAGTACGACAATCCGATCCCGGTTACAGGCGCGAATCGAACATCGGCCGGGGTACAAAAGGGATATTACGAAGAGGACAAGAAGCTTGTCCGCCAGATCAAGAAGAATGTCGTCGGCGATGCAGAAATTAAGGATTTTAAGACGATCGAATGTTGGATCATGGATATCGCGGATGACGTAGCCTATTCAACATATGACTTAGAAGACAATTTCAAGGGAGAGTTCCTTACGCCACTTAAATTATTTTCTCTTCCAGACTTAGTGCTCGAATCGGTTGCAGAAGACATTACCAAACGCGCCCGCAAGTCTTACAGGGACGTTGTGGATGAGGATTACACCTTTGATCCAGTCGACACCTACGAATTTTAAGCGAGCTCTTCGGGTCCATGTTTGCAGTCGATGGTGATGAGGAGGGAATTTTACGTTCCAGGAGGATTGCCAATCCTGAGAAGAAAATGTTGCTTTCGTTTTCGATGGAGCAATGGTCAGAAAAGCTTGTTCAAAATGGCTACTACAGAACGTCATTTACTTCTGGCTTAGTTCAAAGATTTATCCAAGGTATTGAAGTGATACCCAATAAATTTCCACAATTGCATCAGGTACGGTTGACGTTCCCCATCTTTCTAGAAGTGGAAGTTTTGAAGAATATCACTTATCACGCAGTAATCAGGTCGCCTCGAGTGCAAGTTGTCGAATTCCGCGGCAAGGATATTGTTAAAAAGATATTCGATGCGCTTTCGGGACCAAACGGACTACTACTTTTGCCAGACGATTTCCAAGCGGTGTGCGATGGCGCCACGAGGGCGCAGCATCTCCGCACGATAACCGACTTTATCGCCGGCATGACGGACCGATACGCGATAGAATTCTATGTTCGATTATTTGGTGCCGAGGGGCTCACAATTCATAAGCCGCTGTAGCAGCGTAGCAAGCGAAGCCCGGATGGAGTGAAACGAAATCCGAAATTACGAAATTACGGTGACAGTGCATTCAATTCAATTACGGTGACAGTGCACTAAATTGACTCGCCGACGGACCAGCGCCATCATAGCGTTGCCACCGTAATTCTAAGCCGCAGGCGGCAGCGGACGAGAAGCAAACCAACCTGATTAAATGCACTGTCACCGTAATTGTTGCTACTTACTTATTCCTGCAGCCCCGCCTTCTTCAAGACGCGCTTGAGGTCGCCGAAGGCGTAGGCCCAGTTGTGGCACTTGAAGCTGCGCAGGTCGGTGATCGGCGTCTTGCATTTGTAGCAGACGAGGTCGGCGATCGCGCGCGGCGCTTCAACGTTGACGAACTTCTGCTTGCCAAGGATCACCTTCGCGATCATGGCGTTGTTGTGGACCTTGGCGAGCGCTGAGGAGACGATGTCGAGCCAGTTGGTCTCGCGCCCGCACTTGCCGCAATTGCGGGTGTTGCCGCTCACCCAGAGTGGCGCGCCGATCGCCTCGGGGTCGAGGCCGAGCAGCTTTTCGATCGCGCGGATATCAGCATCAGAGGTGAGCCAGCGATATTTTCCGGGCAGCGCGTTGGGCGCGTCGTAGACCTGCTTGAACACCTCATCGTTCACCGCGACGGTGGTGCGCGCCGGCGCGCGCCTCCTCGGTTGCTTCATGACGATCCTCCCCTGGTAGTGATGGCGCAGCGGCTGCGGCCATGGCACTCGGGTAGCATACTGATTTGCAGTCAACTTTCAATTGTGCCGCGAGCGCATTGCCGGCCACATCTCGGGACATTCCGGTGACAGACATTACGGTGACAGTGCATTTAGAATTAAATTACGGTGACAAAATTACGGTGACAGTGCACTCAATTGACGCCGGCATGAACCCACGCCATCATGGCGCATGGCCCGTCTTGCCCGCGTCGTCATTCCCGGCCTGCCGCATCATGTCACCCAGCGCGGCAACGGCCGCGCGCGAACCTTCTTCACCGACGCCGACTACGCGCTCTATCGCGACTTGCTCGCGCAGCACTGTGGCGCCGCCAACGTGCAATTATGGGCTTGGTGCCTGATGCCCAACCACGTGCATCTCATCCTCGTGCCGTCCGATGCCGACGGTCTGCGCCGGGCGCTCGCCGCCGTACATCGCCGCTATGCGGGCATTATCCACGCGCGGCGCAAACGCACCGGACATTTCTGGCAAGGCCGTTTCGGCGCCGTGGTGATGGACGAGACGCATCTCGCCGCGGCGCTGCGCTACGTCTCGCTCAATCCGGTGCGGGCGCGATTGGTCGAGCGGGCGCGGGACTGGCGCTGGTCGAGCACGCGCGCACATCTTTCCGGCAAGGGCGACGGCATCACCGCGCTCGCGCCGGTCCGCGAGCGCTTTCCCCGCTTCGCCGACCTGCTCGACGACGCGCGGGAGGAGGACTTGTTCGATCGTCTGCGCGCCGCCGAAAGCATCGGCCGGCCGCTCGGCGACAATCGCTTTCTCGCCCGCATCGAGCGACTGACCGCGCGGACGCTGCGACCCGGAAAGCGCGGGCCCAAGCCGCAGGCGACAGCGGACGAGAAGCAACCCAACCTATTAAATGCACTGTCACCGTAATTGACCGTAATTGTAATTGCCAATGTCCGGCACTGACGAAAGAAACGCCATGGCGCGAACCCGTCGCGCGTTCTTCGCGCTTCGCCGCTGTGATACACTTCCCCAAAACCGGGAGCCGGAACAATGAGCGAGCGCGCACTGGCCTTTGTCGAAGAATGGGTGTCCGACCACGTCCGCGCCGAAGATAAGTCGGGCGACGAACCGGCGCGCGCCAAGGCGCTCGCCGATCGCTGTCGCGCCGCTGCGGCCACACACGGCATCACCGCGAACGAGATCGGTGAGGCGATCGACGATCTCACCGCATTCATGATCGGCGCGATCGAGGAGGCCGCGGAGCGCAAGGCCCACGCCGAGCAGACCGAAGACGTCAAGCCGGTGCCGGACCTGGTGGATGTGGAGGGCGTGGAAAACGCCGAGGAAGATGCCCTCGAAGATGAGGAAGACGAGCAGCGCTGACTCTTCGTCAGCAAGCGGCAAACGCGCGGTCCCTCCTCATCTTTTGGGACCGGACGCGGGCATCGTCCACATTCGATCAGGCCGAGCCGGCCGCCGCCCGCTGCTTCGACGCGCGGGTTTTGTCGGGCAATGACGAAACCGGCTGCGCACCTCCCGCTTACAGTCCCTCGAACAGCGCCGTCGACAGATAGCGCTCGGCAAAGTCGGGCGCGATGACGACGATGTTCTTGCCGGCGAACTCGGCGCGCGCACCGACGGCGAGCGCGGCCGCAACGGCGGCGCCCGATGAAATGCCGCAGGGGATTCCTTCGTGGCGGGCGAGCGCGCGGGCCGTGTCGAAGGCCGATTGGTTGGACACGCGCACCACCTCGTCGATAATGGCGCGGTCGAGGATGTCGGGGACGAAGCCCGCGCCGATGCCCTGGATCTTGTGCGGTCCGGCCTTGCCGCCGGACAGCACCGGGCTGTCTTCCGGCTCGACGGCGACAACATGCAGCGTCGGCTTTCTTGGCTTGAGCACCTCGCCGACGCCGGTGATGGTGCCGCCGGTGCCGACGCCGGCGACGAACACGTCGATGGCGCCTTCGGTGTCGCGCCAGATTTCTTCTGCCGTGGTGCGGCGGTGGATGTCGGGGTTGGCGGGATTTTTGAACTGCTGCGGCATGATCGCGTCCGGCGTTGCACGCACAAGTTCCTCGGCCCGCGCGATGGCGCCTTTCATGCCTTCCGCCGCCGGCGTCAGCACCAGCTCGGCGCCGAGCAGCGCCAGCATCTTGCGGCGCTCGATCGACATCGATTCCGGCATGACCAGAATGAGCCGGTAGCCGCGCGCGGCGGCGACGAAGGCGAGCGCGATGCCGGTGTTGCCCGACGTCGGCTCGATCAGCACCGCACCGGGGCCGAGGCGGCCTTGCGCCTCCAGCGCATCGATCATGGACACGCCGATACGGTCCTTGACGCTGCCGATGGGATTGAAGAATTCGAGTTTCGCCAGAATGTTCGCTTTGACGCCATGCTGTTTCGGCAAGCGGTTGAGCCGCACCAGCGGCGTCGCGCCGATGGTGTCAGCGATCGACGCGTAAATCCGTCCGCGGCCTTCGGCGTGGGTATGGGCTATGGTCGAGGCTTGGATCTGGGTCTTGGTCGGGCTTGGGTCGCCGCAGCAGGACTGGATGCGGTATTGGGCATGCGTGTCTCTCCCTGCCGGTTTGCAGCTTCTCGCGATTTGTTTCGTCGCGCTCCCGGCAAGCAAAGCGTAGCGCGAACCGAGCGGCGGCGAAATCCACCGCTGTGGCTTCGGCCAATTTACCGGCGCATTTGCGTGCGGTTGGCCGGTGAGCCTTACGCCTCAGAGTTTTAAGGGGCGCGGGGTAGAATGGCGAAGGACGCTGTATTGACGGGAGCCCATGAACGCCTTCGATCTCGTCATCGTTGCCGTGGCGGTTGTTGTTATCGTCATGGGCTTTAGTGCGGGGCTGTTGCGCAGTCTGGCGACCATTCTTGGCTATTTGATTGCCGCACCGCTTGCCGTTGCGATCGCCCCGCCGCTGACCACCCTCATCTCCGGCCAACACATTATGCCGTCCGATGCTTTGTCGTCCAGCCAGCTGTCGTCCGGCCAGTTGTGGTCCGGCCAGATTTGGCTGGTGCTGTGCGTCACGTTTATCGCGGCCGGAATCATCATCAGCGCGCTGCTGCGGGCCGCGATCGGCGAATTCGTCGGTCACGATATCGGTCTGTTTGACCGCCTGGCCGGCGCCGCGCTCGGCGCCGTGCGCATCGGCCTGATCGCCGTGCTGATCGTCGTTATCTTCGACCGCGTCATCCCGGCCGACCGCCAGCCGCGATTCCTCGCCGACTCCCGGCTGCGGCCCTATCTGTCGGCGGCCGGACAAAAAGGGCTGCAATCCTTGCCGCCGGAGATCGACGAATACATCGATCAGCTACGGCGCCGGCGCGGGATTTAGAGCATGATGATCAGGAGACCGTTGCGGCGGCGAGGTCTGGATTGCTTCGTCGCAAAGCTTGGCACAATGACGTCGCGTTCCACCGTGCGCGCATTACCTCGAATCAGTTATGAAGCGACATGGGAAAATCGACACGGATGCCGGTGCTGGCCGCGGGCGGTATTGTTATCAGCGGCGGCCGCAAGCCGCGGATCGCAATCGTTCAGCGCCGCCGCGACAACGCCTGGGTGCTGCCGAAGGGCAAGCTCAAGCCGAATGAGCGACCGATCGCCGCCGCGAGACGCGAAGCGACCGAGGAGACCGGCTGCGAAGTGCGCGTGCACGAATTTCTCGGCGTGATTTCCTATATCGGCGGCAGCGGGCCGAAGATCGCGCACTTCTGGCGCATGCAGGCGATCGGCGATCCGATCGGCAAGCCGGCAGCCGACATCAAAGCCGTCGAATGGCTGCCGCCATCCGCGGCGATCGATCGATTGAGCTTGTCGCACGAGCAATTCTTTCTAAGCCACATCGGCCGCCACGCCGTCCGGCGCACGCTCAAACGGACGCCGATCAAACCGCCGGTGAAAGTATCGGCACAACCGCTCGCCGGCGAAGCGCCGCCCGCCGGCGCCAAGCCGCATTCCGCGCGTAAGCCGCGCTGGCCGATGATCGAGCGCCTGACCCGGCGCTGGCAGGCGGCCGTCGGCTGGAGCAGTTGAACGGGTTGGCTTACGATCAGCTTGTTTGAGCGATGAGGCCCGTGGGCAGATCAGCAAAGCGCAGGCCACCACCCTTTTGATCTTGACACGGCGGGTTACGGCCATCGCCTCGCGCGCGCTGCAAACTTCAATCAGGTTTTTGAGCGGACGCTGTTCTTTACAGAAATGTAAGTTGCCGCGGTTGCAGTAAAAGCTGACAGGTCTGTCGCATCGGAATTGATTTTTCGGCGCGGATTATTTGTTCAAGGAGATATGCCTTGGTTCGCAACACTGCCGATAATTGGGGCTGGCCGGCGCGGCTGCTGCATTGGCTGTTGGCGGCAATGATTGTGGTGTTGCTCGGCCACGGCTGGTGGATGACGCACATGATAGCGGCGTCGCCCGATCGCTTCACAAATTTTTCGTGGCACGGGGCGTTGGGCTACGATCTTTTCGTGCTCATGGTTCTGCGGATGCTGTGGCGGTGGTTTGCCGGCGTCCCGGCGCTTCCTGGTGACACCAAGCGCTGGGAGCGAGTGGCGGCCCATGTTGGCCACATTCTGCTTTATGTTTCTACCTTCGCGGCCACGCTGGTCGGCTGGGCGCTGGCCGGAACGCTGCGTACGCCGCTGACCAAAGATCTGTTCGGCATTTCATTTCCGCCGATTTACGCCAATCACGATCGGGCGGTCCACGAGCTTCTGGAAGACCGCCACAGGATCCTGGCCTACATCCTGCTGATCATCATTGTCGTGCATGTCGTCGGCGCGCTGCGGCATCATTTCATCAAGCGAAATAACGTCCTGCAGCGGATGCTGCGGCCTGTCACCGCAGCGTGAAACCGGAAAACTAAAACCTGGCGGCTCAACCGTTGCGGCCCTCTTTGGCTTGGCCGTCCAAAAAGTCCGACAGGCTGCTCCCGCTGCCTTTCTTCTTGCTTCTGCTCTTCGGCGCGGCGGGCACCGGCACGGGTGCGGCAGCATCCCGGGCGAGGCGCAGCGCCTTAAGCCGCTCCGTCTTGGCGCGCACCGCCGCGGCGTTGGACTCATATTCGGATGCCGCCTTTTTAGCGTCGTCGGCGCGCTGCAATTTGGCGAACTGTGCATTGCCGTCGTATTTCTTGGATTTTTCGGCCATTTCGCCATCCTTCTCGTTGTTGAATCGTCAGTTTGTATAAAGGCATACAGGCCGCGGGACCTGTTGGCGAGGTAATTCGGGGCACGATGACGGGCGAATGGCCCGCGGTTTTAATGATCCGCGCCAAAACGGCGGCGGCGCGGCACGCTGCACATATGTGTGGACGAACGCGCACGAAGCCGACAAAGTCCCGGTCTCGTTGAAACCCCCGGCGGGATTGCGCCGTGCCACACGCAAAAAAGGAAACAGAAGGGATCAGAAGGGATCATGAGCAACGGCCCTCTACTTTCACTTAAGGAGCTCGACGACCGCATCGCCATCACGCGCGACAATATCCGCCAGCTGATCGAACAGGCCGCGGCGTTCTCGGGCGCCAAGGACGAAGAGCTCAGCACCGACCGGATCGCTCAACAAAACGAGGAGCTGGAACGTCTACTGAAGCAGCGCGAGGTGCTGCTGAGGAAATGATGGCGAAGGGAGTGCCCCTCGTCATTGCGAGGAGCGATGCGACAACGCAATGCAGAACGCTGACGCTGACTGGATTGCTTCGCTCCGCTCGCAATGGCGAGGTGGCGTCAGATCAAAACGCCACGCCGACCCGCCGGCCTTTTTGCCAGACGATGTGACAGGTCTTTTTGACGCCGCCGTGGTTTAGTACGAACCGCGGCGGGATGGCGGCGCTGCCCTGTACCTCGATGCAGGCGCCGCCGGCGCTCACGTCAATGATCTTGCACACCGTCGCCGGGCTTTTCACGTCGATAAAAATCGTGCCGGTGGTGGACATCATCCCGCCAGGCCTGACACGTTGAAACCTTCTGTGCTCCTGCATTTCAACCATCACAAAGGCTTCTGCATACCGATTATTCTAATACCGCCGGATGCAGAGGCAAAATTCTCCGGCGGCCATCAGGGTATTTGCTCATAAATTTCTAAACCCGCCTTTCTTGGTTATCGGAAAATTTGATGGTGTTTGATCAACGGAAAATTGACCGTATCGCCCCGACCTGGTTAGCGTGTCGTCATTGCAGCCTAAATCGTTCCCGGGACCGGCCGCGCCAGGTTGTCGGCCCGCGCCCGAAAGATATGCGACGCCGCCGCCGCGAAAGCGCACAAAGTCGGAACCGCGATCAGCGAGCGCAGCAGCGTGAACGTCAGCTGATTGGCGCCTGCAAATCCTGCTCCCAGGAAGTAAAACAGCGCCACGACAACGATCACAGCCGGCAGCGCGACAAGAAACAGAATGAAAGCCACACGCCAGGAGCTGCCCTTGGTGTCGCGCCGGGCGTTACTCCAGGTCGCACCCGGCGCATCGACGGCGACGGCCGGAAACAGGATGACACGCCTAACCACCACGATGATGATCGTGACGAACAGCGCAGTGCCCACGATCTCAAGCGATGCCCCGATGCCCGGTGTCTGCTGCACGTTCGGAACGTAGGCTCCGATGACGCCTGGCAGAGACCAGAGGAGGTTGACCAGCACGGCAAAGCCGGCAAATCGCACGTAACGTGCATTGAAAGGATCCAGCGGGTAGCGGTCCGTCAGCTCGCCCAGCAGCACATAGCGGTGCACCGCGATGGCGAGCGGCGCGAGCAGTACGCCGCGTACGATGCTCGAAATGACGGTGTATACCGGAAACCAGGGGCTGGTGACGAAGACAAGCGGATCGGGAATGATCCACAAGGTGAACGATAGCAGGAACAAGATCAAGAACGCGACGCCGGCCACAAGCGGCATCGCGGCGATCACCCGGAAGGCGTCTGTCCAAGCTATCACCGCCGTGCCGATAATCGCTGGCTTTGATTGCGGCATGATCGCCTTTCTCGATTCCTTGTGCGATCGGTACTGTAATCGCAATTCGCCTGGTGTAGCGGTACAATTATCCGCCGCACTGAATTGCGGACCATGAGGCGCGATGATTACGCTGTACTCTTATCCGGAGCTGTTCGGCGTCGCCGACAACAACGGTTACGGGCTAAAGGTGTTTGCCTTCCTTCGGCTGACTAAAGTCCCCTTCACCCATGAGCACATTTTCGACGCGTCGGCGGCGCCGCGCGGGCAGCTGCCCTACATCGTCGATGACGGCCAGACGATCGGCGACAGTGAAACCATCATCGCGCATCTGATCCGCAAATACCGGCTGACGATTGACGCAAACCTCGACGCGCGCCAGCGCGGCTTGAACCTGCTCGTCACCCGCCTGCTCGACGATCTCTATTGGGTGATGTCATATTCGCGCTGGAAGGATGATCGCTTTTGGCCTGCGTTCCGTGCCGCACTGCTGCGCGAGCATCCGACCCTGACCGAGGAAGGCCTGCACAAGGCGCGCGAATTCAATTTTCAGCGCTACCACTTCCAGGGCATCGGCCGCTTCGCGCCGGATGCGGCCTACGCGCGCGGGCTCGCCGATCTCGCCGTCCTCGCCGATCTCATTCCCGCCAATGGCTATGTGCACGGTGAAAGCCCGACCAGCCTCGATGCCGGCATTTATGGCTTTATCGCCAACATTTATTTCTATGCCATCGACACGCCGTTGAAACAATTTGTGGTATCGCAGCAAAATCTGGTGCGCCATTGCGCGGCGATCCATGAAACGGTGATGCGGTGATGCAACAGGAGACACACATGCGCGGGTATTTTCGAGTGATTGGCGCCGGCGTTTTCAGCGGCTTACTCGCCGCAATGGCTGCGGCCACGGGTTCTGCGCAAGCGCAGGAGAGCGGCCCGCGGTTCTATAATTCACCGGCGCTGGCTGCGATGAAACCGCCGCTCAGCCAGGCGGTGCGCGTCGGCGATATTCTCTTTATGTCCGGCTCCATCGGGATCGTTCCCGGCACCCGTGACCTTGCTCCCGGCGGCATCGAGGGCGAGACCAAACAGGCCATGGAGAACATCGGTGCGGTGCTCAAAGCCAACGATCTGAGCTTCGACAACGTCGTCAAATGCACCGTGATGCTCGCCGACATGGCCAAGTGGGGCGACTTCAACAAAGTCTATGTCACCTATTTCAAGCCCGGCCGCCTGCCGGCGCGCTCCGCCTTTGGCGCCAATGGACTGGCGCGCAATGCCCAGGTGGAAGTCGAGTGCCTGGCCTATGCGGGCAAGTAACCGACACCGACGAAGGGACAACCACGCGCGGCCCGCTAACCCCGGCCGATAAACGATCGCTGGTGGTTCGGCAAAATCGTTGCTTCGTACAAATTCACTTCCGGAGGCAGCGACGCCATGAGCACGGCGACCTTCGCCACTTCTTCGGCGCTCATGACGTAATCCTCGGGCTTCTCGCCGGCGCCGGCTTTGGTGCGGCCGGTACGCGTCGTGAACGAGGACAGCGTCGCGCCCGGATGGATGATCGAGGCGACGATATTGTGTTTGCGTCCGTCCATCGTCAGCTGATGCGTCATGCCCTGCATGGCGAATTTGGTCGTCGTATAAGGCAGCGAGTCCGGCCGCGGTGTCTTCGACGAGATGCTACCCATGTTGATGATGCGCCCGCCCGCGGGGACTTGGGCTTTCATCACCCGGATCGCTTCGCGGCTGCACAGGAACGGCGCCGTGATGTTGATGTCGAGCGCTTCGCGCCAGTAGGCGAGCGTGATCTCCTCGGTGTTTTTGTGGGTCGCGATGCCGGCGTTGTTCACCAGCACGTCGAGGCGGCCGAAGGTTTTCTGCACCATCGCGAACAGCGCTACGACTGCGTCTTCCTGGGTCACGTCGGTCGGCGCCGGCAGTGCCTGACCGCCGCGCGACTTGATTCCCGCCGCGACCTCCTCGAGCAGCGGCGCGCGGCGCGCAACCAGTACGGCAATTGCACCTTCCGCAGCGAACGTTTCGGCAATGGCCCGGCCAATACCGTTACTTGCGCCTGTGATGATCGCGACCTTGTCCCGCAATTGCGTGCTCACGTGCCTCTCCCGGATTGCCAACTTTCGCCGCGCCGACCGCGAACGTCCCCGACCCCCGCATCATGCCACTCCCTCGTAGGTAGTTCTACGCAATAGCCGGGTCGGCGGTCTGGGGGCATGCAGGCGATCGTGTGCCGCTTGTTGATTCGCGCGTCCCGCAACACAGGCAAAGAGATACTTCATGCACACCATCGCTCTGGTTTCGCGCAAGGGCGGGACGGGCAAGAGCACGCTCGCGATCGGAATGGCGATTGCGGCTGTGGCCGATGGCCACAAAGTCTGCCTGCTCGAAGCTGACCCTCTCGGCACTATTTCAAACTGGCGCCGTCGCCGCACGAAAGCGGAGCCGACAGTCGAGACCGTCCACGACGGTTACGAGCTTACCCTCCGCGTCCCTTTTCTCGAGCAGTGCGGCGTGACGCTGACAATCATCGATACCGCCGGCGGCTGGAGCGACACCGCAACGGCGGCGATCGGCGCGGCGGATCTGTGCCTGATCCCGGTGCGCCCGAGCCCGGCCGATATTGAAGCTGCGGCACCGACGCTCGCCGCGATCCGCGAGCGTAACAAGCCGTTTGCTTTCGTGCTCAATCAGACGCCAGCCCGCAGCGCCCGCCCAGAAGGGGCGGCAGCGTCGCTCAGCGAAACAGCCGCGTCACTGCATCTCACGGGTCTGCTGGCGCTACCGACGATCGTCTTGCGGAACGACCAACAGGACGCGCTGGGCAAGGGTCTCGCAGTGACCGAATACGCCCACGGCGGCAAGTCGGCGGACGAAATACGCGGGTTATGGCAGTGGGTCTGGAACCGATTAACGTCGCTTACGCCACCAGACGCGCAAGTCGTTTCTCAAGCGGCGGCATCGCCTGCCAACGAGCAGACCGAATTGCGGGCAGCCGGTTAGCGAAGCGCCGCCGCGGTTCGGCGCTAGTTGCCGACCGGTAACGGAGGACGCGGTGCATCGCCGTCAGCTGCTGACGGCTTGGGGCGCAAGAAGTCCGGGATCTTCTTGATCATGGACAAAATGTCCTGGCCCTCTTCTTTCGCCGGCGCTACCGGCGCCGATGCGTCAACCGCTGCGACCGGATGTGATTTGATCTCGACCGGAGCAAGCGGTTCGGGCTCCATCCGGGCCTTCTCCGCCGGCGCAGGCGCTGTTTCAGCAACGGGCGGAACGGCCGCGACGGTCGCCGGTGTGGGCGCACCGTCGGCAGGCTTCGGTTGAGCTGCGGCAGCCGGCGGTAACGGTGACGCACCGATTGGTCGCGGCATGACCTCGGCCGGCGCCGGGCGGCTTGCATCGACGTTGGCGAGGGCGGCACGAACCTCGGCCTCAATCGCTTTTTCTTCGCTCGGTTTACTGTCAACGACAGGGACTTCCGGCGGCAACGGTTTGCGCGAAGCCGCGGGCTCGCTGGCGCTGACTTCTTTGGGACTGAGCTCTTTGGGACCGTCCTCTTTGGCACTGGCCTCTTTCGAACTGGCTTCTTTAGAACTGACTTCTTTGGCGCTGACTTCTTTGGCACTGGCCTCTTTGGCACTGGCCTCTTTGGCACTGGCTCTCTTTGGCACTGGCCTCTTTGGCACTGGCCTCTTTGCCATTGACCTCTTTGGTACTGACAACGGCCCGCGCCGGCCGAACGATCGAACGATTGGCCGTGGTGACGTGCTGATCCTTGGCATCGGTCGAAGCGGCATGAGCCGGCTGGATACGCTGGCTCTTCGGCACGATGCTTGTGCTGGTATTGGCGCCGGCGCCGATATTGGGGGCGACCTGCACCGTGGGAGGCGTGGAAGCCGGTGAGGACCAATAGCCGCTGAAATGCGCGAGCAAGTACCCGCTCAGCGCCGTGGCAACGCCGGCGCCAATGACCTCGACGAACTTCACGGCGAAGCGCTTGAAGAACCCCGTCACGGCCGGCTCTGCCATCCCCAAAACTGCCCTGGAATCACTTGTTAAATTGCCTCGCCCTGGGGGGATAGAAAGCGCAAGTATCGGGCGAAAGTTTGATCGTTTGGGGCCCCTTGCATCGTTTGGGCCCCCCTAGCGCAGTCCAGCCTGCTCCAACAGCGGCATAACCTCGTCCCGGAAGCGCACCATATCCTCCAGCCAGCGCGGCCAGGTCAGGAGGATTCCGTCGGACCCGTTAACACACCCAATCCCTCGACGATCTGCTCCTTCCCCGGCGACCAGGGGATTAGCCGGCCCAGCCAGCCAGCGATAAAGTGCTGCTTGAGGAAGTCGAGGACCGCGTGGCACCCGTTGCGATGTCAAGCACATCGCCGATCGCGGCATTGCTGCAGCAGCCACCAAGGCCGCCGATCAAACAAATTTTTCGTCGCGCTCCAGAAGTTCGATCGAGATGCCCTGCGGCCCGCGCAGAAAGCAGACGCGGATACCGGGACGAACAGTGGTCGGCTGCATGGTGAATTCGGCGCCTTTGGCTTTCAGTGCAGCCGCGACCGTGTCGATGTCGTTCACATGAAGTCCGAAATGATCGAGCCCCTGGTAAGGCGTCACCGGCGCCGGATTGACTTTGTCGCCCTCGCCGACCGGCATGATGAAGATGTCGGCCCCGCCCAGCCTCAGGTCGACGCGCGGCTTGCCCTGCTGCATGGAGCGGATCACCTCGGCGCCCAGCATGCGCTCGAACCACGCGGCGGTCGCTTCCGGATCGGAGCTGCGCAGGTGAATATGATCCCATTTATAGTCAGGCACGGCATTCGTCATTGTTCAGTGTCCTCCCTTGCGCGAAGGTAGCGCGAATGGAGCGAACCGCAAACGGGGGCGCGGCCGGCTCCATCGTCAATTTGGGAAGCGGCGCCGCGACTTTAGGGCAAGGCTGCCGCTGCAAAAGGTCTGAAGGTTACTTGCCGGCTGCCTTGCGCAGTGCCGCATTGATACGGTCCTGCCAGCCCGGACCGTCCTCCTGAAAAAAATCGAGCACATCGCGGTCGATGCGGAGTGTCACCGCCTCCCTCACCCCGGGTGGCGAGGGCGGCGCCTTTGGTGGGCCTTCCACCGGCTTTGCGGTTACCGTCTTAAAGGCTTTTTCGGCCGCGGTGCGCGTATCGATCGGACGACGTGGCATAGGTGAAACTATAGCAGGCGAAATCGGCAGCGCGCGAAGAAAATCCAGTGCCTCCCTGCAGCTGCCCATTGTGCGCTTCCTGCATGCGTGCCTTGCGCGGTAAACTGGGCTTGTTTGACACAAATCAAATATTCCCCGCTTTGGAGAGCGCCGGCTTATTTGTCCGTCCCAGCGCGCCTCCGTTCTTGCCCGCGGGTCACTCAACCAAAAAAGGGAATGTGAAATGTCCGTGAAATCACCAACGCCAAAACCGGCCCGTCTGGCGTGCATAGCGGCGGCCGCCTTGTCGCTGCTCGTTGCCGCCGTACCGGCCAAAGCTGAAGAGCCGATCAAAATCGGTCTTGGCATGTCGCTCACCGGTCCGCTGGCCGCCAACGGCAAAATGTCTCTGGTGGCGATGCAGGTTTGGGAAGCCGACATCAACGCGCAAGGCGGCCTGCTCGGACGCCCGGTCAAGCTTGTCTATTACGACGATCAGAGTAAACCCGCCGAAGTCCCCGCGATCTATTCAAAGCTGCTCGACATCGACAAGGTTGATCTGATCGTCAGCGGTTACGCCTCGACGCAGATCGCCGCAGCCATGCCGATCGCGATCGGCAGAAACAAGCTGTTCGTGAGCCTGTTCGGGACCGGCGTCAACGACACGTTCAAGTACGACAAATATTTCGCGATGATCCCGAACGGCCCGACGCCGAAGCCGGCCTTCACCCGCGGTTTCTTCAAGGTCGCCGAAGCGCAAAATCCCAAACCGGAGACGATCGCGCTCGCTTATGCCGATGCTGAATTCGGACAGAACGCCTGCGAAGGCGCGCGCGAAAACGCGAAGGCATCGGGATTCAAAATCGTCTACGACAAGAGCTATCCGCCGTCGACCGTCGATTTCTCGCCGATCGTGCGCGCGATCCAGGCCAGAAATCCGGACTTGCTGGTCATCTGTTCGTATCCCCTGGACACCGTCGGCATGATCAAAACGATCAACGAAATCGGCTTCAGGCCGAAAATGTGGGGCGGCGCAATGGTCGGCCTGCAGGCAACCGCGTTCAAGACCCAGCTTGGGCCGATGCTCAACGGCGTCGTCAACTTCGAGACCTGGCTGCCGGTCAAATCGATGGAGTTCCCAGGTTCGATGGAACTGCTCAAGAAATATCAAGAGCGCGCCGGCGCCGCCGGCACCGATCCGCTCGGCTACTACATGCCGGTGTGGGCCTATGCCGATCTTCAGGTCCTTGGTCAGGCGATCGCCGCGACCAAGAGTCTGAAAGACGACGTGCTCGCGACCTATATGCACGAGCACACATTCAGCACCGTGGTCGGCGAGGTGAAATTCGGCCCGTCGGGCGAATGGACGGAGGAACGGACGCTCGCTGCCCAATTCCAGAACATCAAAGGCAACAGCATCGACGAGTTCCGCGACACCAAAACGGAAGTGATCGTCTATCCCCCGCAGTTCAAAAGCGGCGAGGCGATCTATCCGTACGCGAATGCAATAGCGAAGTAGGAAATAGCGCCGGGCTTCGACAAACGAGCCGGCCAGAGATGACCGGCTCGACTGCAAAGCGTACCGGATGTCACGCGTCATCGAAGAACCGCGTGGATATAACCCGGCCAAGTGTGGCCGCTTTGCCTCACTCGCTCTTAATCGCCGCGGCTGCGACGCATCGTCGCTTTTTGGCGCGTTATCGCCACGCCGACGCCTTGATTGGTCGCAACCTGACGGTCTTGTAACGAAGGAAAGGGTCTGAGTATGAAGTCTCACATTTTGGCGGCCGCTTTTGTCGCAGCGACGCTCGCATTGCCAATCGCGGCGCAGGCGCAAAGCATTCCAGAAGGCATCGCGCACGGCGGTTCAGTCGGCATGAACACGGCGGGACCGATTGGAGCGGTTGTCGGCGGTGCCGTCGGCGGGGTGGTCGGCGGCTTTGAAGGAATGTTCGGCATCCACCCGGTCAACGCCTCCTATTCGGAGGGCCAGCCGCGGGGCTCGATGCACCACGGGGTACGGCACGCCTACCACCGCGTGCACCGTACGAAGCCGACGACGAGCTAGGTGTCGGGGGAGGCAGGATGGATCGAGCGCAAGCAAGATCCATCCCGCTTTTTCTCGCGTCGCGGAGGTTGCTTCTGGCGGGATGCGGCTTTCAAAATACGCCATTCAAGATAATCACGGCCCTGCCCCGTCCTCTCGCGCGCAGCGATAGCGCGTTCGCTCCAACGTCGCATCGATCGTGGTGGCGTTTTCCGCGGGCAACGTACAATTCGGCGAACCGTCGCGCGGCGGATAGGAAACATCACAGTAAGTGGGTGGCAATTTCAGCACGCCGAGGCAATCAGCGCGATCTCGCTCGGTCTGTTCGGCGAGGCGTTTGCACTCGGCCGTGTGTGAAGCATCGTGGACGGCGGTCGCGTTGTTGATGCAGGTCTCGTAGGCGCTGTCGGCAACGGCTTCCCGCGCCGCGCTCGCTAATACCAGCACCGCGACAAGACCGAACGTGCTGGCCGCGCCTATCCTGCCGGCGTCGATCTTTGCCGCCACACTGCCCTCTTCATCCACGCCTCGTGAAGATACATCGGCCCAACGCAGCGCAAAAGCGCGCGACCCCGCAGAAATCGGGTGGGTTTGCGCCTCGCGTGAGCGCATCGGTCGTTCTGCTCACGAAGGAGGAGATCATGGACTTCCGCATTCGCGGCCTGCCGGCCGAACACTTTGCTCCACTGTTCGCGCTACCGGACGATGAACTCGCGGCACAAGGAGCGGTGCGGCGGATTGCCGACGGGGCCCGCCCCTGCCGCATCAGCCTTACCGATGCAAAGCCGGGCGACGAATTAATCCTCGTCAACTACGAGCACCACGCCGTCCACTCACCCTATCGGATGCGCTTTGCCGTCTACGTGCGCCAAGGCGAGGAAACATTCGACAAGGTAAACACGGTGCCGGAGCAATTGCGCAAGCGAACCCTCGCGGTCCGTTCCTTTGACGCTGATGCGATGATGGCCGGTTGGGAGCTCGTCGACGGCACTCAGCTGGAAGACACAATCACGCGCCTGTTCTCCGATCCGCGCGCCGCTTATCTGCACGTGCACTTCGCCGCCCCCGGCTGCTATGCCGCCCGGATCGAGCGAACTTAGCCCGTCGTCCTCGGGTCATCCAGCCGTCGTGGGCTTTAACGATGACGCATTTCACGCCTTGTCATGGGTGGGCGCCGCGTTATGAGTACGCGCGCCTGCCGCCCATCCTGTGCGGCGGCATAATGCTGAGGAAACGACTCATGAAGCTTACGACTGCTTTGCTGATCGCCGCCGGTTGCGCAGGATCCGCGCTCACCTGGGGACAAGCTAAGGCGGCAACCGCCGACGATATCAAATGGATCAATCAGTGCCTGACAGACAACAAAGGCGACGCGGCCGACGATATCGTGCGCAAGTATTGCACTTGCATGAACAACAAGATGAGCGACAACGAAACCCAGTCGATCACCCAATGGGAAAAGACTCACGTCGCCGAACGCAAAGCTTGCGATAAAGAAGCTGGCTGGAAGTAGACGCTTTCGCGCCAAGCCTCGTTTCTCCCCTTCCTCCGAGGAACGGGGGAAACGAGCGTGCTAATCGCTATTCAACATTTCCGGGGAGCATGACCGCGCCAGCGATCGAGACCGAGCGTGCAAACAAAAGCGAGCACGATCGCCGCGACGACGCTTGCGATGTTCTCGACCGAGCGCAGTAAAAACGCCGTTCCCAGCGCCCAAAGGGATTGCGGCTCCTGATCCCAGGACACCGGCATCACATCCCACAGAAAGATGCGGCGCAACGCAAAGGCCGCCGCAAAAACGACCAAGCTCAGGATAAAGAGTTTGCAGGCAGCACCAAACGACATCTCGATCTCCAAATCTATTGTCGCTCTCCCGGCATGGCGGCGCTTTGATGCGGATCAAAACCGATTGCGGGAAAGGACTCTGGGCGTTCGCCGGCTTTTGCGACAAATGCAGCATCGTCGGTTGCAGCGTTATTAAGCCAATTCTGCCGCTTGCTGTTTTTGCCGATCCGCTTGCTTGCAAACTTGTCTGATCTGCTTGGTCATTCATTAACGCCTCGCCGCCAAGCTTAACGCGCGAGGGGCCATGCATCAGATCGTTTATATCAGCAGTGCCAGACAGGAATTTTCCACGTCTGACCTGAAAAAGCTGCTTGTCGGCGCGCGCATGCGCAACAACGCGGTCGGCGTCACCGGCATGCTGGTGTTCCACGACGGCACGTTCCTACAGGCGCTCGAAGGCGAAAACCGCGCCGTCAACGAAATCTTCGCCAGTATCCGGAACGATCCGCGGCACGGCGATTTCACCGTCCTGCATCGCGGAGCCGGACCGGAACAGCGCGTGTTCGGCGAATGGTCGATGGGCTTCGCTGATTTCAGCGGCGCCGCCGCCATCCTCAAGGGCTTCGTGCGCGTCAATGACAATCTGACTCTGAAGGACCTCGACAGGACCGGTGCGGTCGAATTGCTGACGGCATGTGAGGACGGCGACCTGCTCAAAAGCGCCTGAGGCGTCAGAAGCGCCCGCCGGCAGGTTCGCCGCACGACCTAATCTACCCGCCACCATTGGACCAAGCGCGTACCCCGGCGTGGCGGAACTTCACGCCGTCAATTTACTTTGCTATCACGGTAGCGCACGTCGCCACCGGCGACGAAGCGAAGAGCAAAGCCATGGTCCACGTCACTTACAAGGTCGTTCGCCACGAAGACGGCTGGGCCTATACCGCCAACGGCGTCTTCTCCGAGAGCTTTCCCACGCACGCCGAAGCGCTCGATGCGGCACGGCGCGCCGCCGCCGAGCAACGCACTCCCGGACGGACCGAGGCGATCGAATACGAAGACGAAAAAGGCGAGTGGCACTCTGAAACCGCCCGTGGCGACGATCGGCCCGAAACCGACGTCGAGGACAGCGCTTAGAGCGGCGAAAGTAAAACCGCTCCCAGTTTTACCAGACTTGCCGGTTCGGTCTCTCAGCTTCAACTCTTCGGCGAAGCTTTTTAAGTCGTGCCCGTCCCGGATCACTTCCGGGACAGGCTCGGCGAATGCACCTTGGCGGGTTTGCCCCGCCGACCTTAGAGAGGACCGGGATAGTAGTGGCAGCGATACGGGCCGATGACGAGAGTGCGATAGCACTTCACGATGCCATGACGGGTTTTGCGCTCAGCGTATTGCGCCTGCTGCAGGGGCGAGTTCGCGAGCGCGGCATCCTGTACCGCGGTTCCGCTGGCCGGCGCGGCGCCGGCGCTTTGGCAACAAACAAGCCCGATGCCGGCGGCAAAGGTCAAGGCAGCTAACGTCTTTCGCATGGATACCTCCTGGTTCCTCAAGCGGAACAACTAAGCTAATCCGGTCCGGTTCCACAAGTTCGCGCCGGAGTTGTCGACCGTTTCACTGCCTGGCGCCTTTTCGCAACACTTCGACGCGCAACGGCAACACCGCGCCGAACCAGCAGGCGTGCGCGGTGTGGTCGGCGTAATCGTCACCGGTCTCGGGATGAAGGAGCACCGTGAGCCCGTCACGGTTGAGCATCAGCCACGGCAGGAAGGAGCCGACAAGATTGGCCGGAAAGGCAATCTGATACATCGATTGGGTATGAGGCCCGACCAGTTCGTCATGCCAGCGGCCCAGCTTGGCGGCCGGAAAATCCTCGGCGATGCGGCGGCGCAAATGCTCCGCCCGATCGCGCGTGTTCCTAGGGTCGTAATAGACATGGGCGTGATAAGAGGCGATCGAAGCTGGCGCCGTGGCGCGTTGCTCGGGCATCGGTGACGCGCCCCGTCAATACGAGTAATCGAGGATATCGCCGTCGCCGATCGTGAGATCGACGTCGGGCGCGATATCGATGGCCAGCGGGCCGGGCGACGGAACGCTCGTCGGACCGGAAGGCATCGGCGGCAACGGCGGGGGGTTCACCAGATCGCGATAGTTGCGCATCGCGCTGTCGCCGCCAAGAAAAACGCACTGGCAATAATCGGGATCGGCGTAGATGTAGTATCGCCTGCCGGCCTTGGTGCGCGCGACAAAGGTGCGCGGCGGCAACAATCGCAAGCGTTCCATTTGCTGAGGCGTGTTAGCGGGACGCATCACGAAGCCTACATCCTCGAGCTTCATGTCTCTGGCTTCCTGACCGGCGGCAGCGTCACCGACCATTCCGAACGCGAGAAAAGCCAGCATGCCTACGCCATGCGAATGCATGAAAATCCTCACGGATGCGGCGCGCTGTTGCGCACCTTGCCGAAATGATTGGCCAGAAACAATGCCATGAGCAGCACGCCAAGCGCAGTGGCTACAGCGAGGCCGAGCGGCCGCGGCAGCGCCGCAAAAAAGGTGCGCATCAACGCAGCAGCGATAAGGAAGTTGAAAAATCCCCAAACCACATTGACGATCGCCGAGGACTCGCCAACCCCCCGCGGAGAAGCAAACGGCGTCTGAAACTTGTTACCGCAAATGCCCTGCACGAAATGCGGTACGCCGTTGGCGAAGAACGCACCGGCAAAGAAATGCGCGAGATAGTAATACCAGGGCACGATTTACGCTCCTTTATTCGACGCCGCATTGGCGGCGCCACGCCGATCTTGCAAGTTCTTTGACGAGTTAGCAATCTCGGCTGCTGGTCGCCAATCGGAGGCCGTGATGTATCTCGTTACCGTTGTCCTGCTGCTGTTTGTTCTGCCGGCGGGATGCGTGATCGTCGAGGCGCTCCGGGTCGGCAGCGCCGACCTGCTGTTGTTGATCGGCAAGTGGTTCGTGTTCTGGGCTGGCGGCGTCCGGCTTTTTATTGCCGGCCTTCGGCAAGTCGTACAGCCGCAATTCACGTCCGAGGGCATCTTCGAGATTAAAGATCGTGCAGCGTTCGCGATCGTCCGCGAGGTGGGCTTCGCCAATTTGTCGATTGGAACGCTGGGATTGGCAAGCCTGGCGAAATCGGAGTTTCTGGTGCCGGCGGCCGTTGTCGGCGGCCTCTACTATGGCCTCGCCGGAGCGGGCCATTTATGGCGCGGGGGCAGAAACTTTGACGGGCAGACGGCGATGATCTCCGATCTATTGATGTTCGTTGTGCTTGCCGCCTTCGTCGCGAGCCGCGTTTTCTGATTTCCGCCATACTGCACTGAGTTTGCGGTCAGGCGGCTGTGGCAGAACCCTTCAGCCTTGTCATCCCCGATGCCTATCCCCAAGGCCGCGGCACCGGCCGCGGGGACGGAAAAAGACTTGCCAGCAGCACGGCCAGAATGCCGGTGAGGAAAATGCCGTCGAAAGTCCCGGCACCGCCGATCGAGGCAACCGGAGCGCCCAGCCCGCGCACCTTGTCGAGATTGGTCAGGTCGGCGCCGATCAGCGTACCCAAACTGCCCGCGATGTAGGCCAAAGGCGCGGCGTTCTCACGCGACAGCAGCAGCGCAACAACCGCGGTAATCAGCGCCGGCCAGAATACCGGCACCGCAATGCCGATCCCGGGGACCGGATCGGCAAGCCAATGCATGGCGAGCGCGACGGCGGCGGTGGCGATGGCGCCGTTGATCCATAACCCGCGTACAAAGAGGAGATAGACCGACATCAGCGTCGGAATAACGGCGCCGCCGACATTGACCGCGATCACCGTGCCCGCCCAGTCCTCGACCAACGGCACGTTGTATTGCATGCCGAAAAAATTGATGACCTGATCAGACATGACACTCTCATGCGGCAGCGACGCGATCGGAATATTGAAATAGCTGCCGATCAGAGAGCCGAAAAGCAGCAGCATGGCGGTTGACGAGCTGATCCCAAGGCTGAGATAGGCGTGACGCAGTGCGCGTAACACCAAAACAACAACCAACAGAATGACGGA
The DNA here is from genome assembly GCA_963727325.1 of uncultured Alphaproteobacteria bacterium. Lineage (GTDB taxonomy): Bacteria > Pseudomonadota > Alphaproteobacteria > Rhizobiales > Xanthobacteraceae > BOG-931. The sequence goes on along the minus strand of CAVSFV010000008.1, from coordinate 1,229 downwards.
AAGACCGACCAGGATGGAGAAAAAGCCGGGCGTGAGTGGCAGATAATGGTAGTGGCTGATTTGCACGAGTGCTGCTCCGAACTACAGTTAAGCACGAAATCCGGGGCAGCGAGATATGCGACCGCCGTACCTTGCATCGTCGATAAAAGCCCGGCCCGGCGGGCGGAGGCACTCATGACGGAAGCCGCATCGGCCGCCGAGATTTCGCTGCCGCGGCTGGTGCCGGCCCTGCTGAGCTTCGTGGCCGGCTATGTCGACATCTACACGTTCCTTGCTTTGTTCGGGCTGTTCGTTGCCCAGGTGACGGGAAGCTTCGTGACCGCCGGCGCCGAGCTCGTCACCCACGACCTTGGCATCGCCGGCAAGGTACTCGCGATCGTTGCCTTTCTGTTTGCGGCGGCGTTGACGGCGGGCTTGATCGGCATGGTCCGCGATCGCGGACGTGCTCCGCTGCCATGGATGCTCGCGTTCGAAACGGTGCTTCTGGCGGCATTTACGGTCTTGCTTTTGATCGGCCCCCCGATCAGCGGCGTGCAAGACGGGCACGGTATCTTTGCAGGCCTGTTCGGCGCGATGGCGATGGGAACGCAGAGGCCATCGTGTGGCTCCTGATGCGCGGCTTCCCGCAGACCAACGTGATGACCGGCAACATGACCCAACTCGGCGTCGAGACCACCGCGCTGCTACTGGCCTGGCGCCGGCGCGCGCGCGACCCGAACGATCGCGAGAATGAGCGGGAATTTGCGGCGGTACGCTCGCGGTTGCTCACTGTTCTGACTATTGCCATAGGTTTTGTGCTCGGGGCCGTTTTCGGCGCCATCAGCTATGCGAAGGCGGGACTGGCCGGCGCCCCGCTCGCTGTCGTAATTGTCGGCGCACTTACGCTCTGGTCTGTTCGGCGCGAGCGGCAGGTTTGATTTGAAATGAGAAACGAAAGCGGAGCAGTTAATGTCGCAGCATCCCGAAGCGATCGTCGCGGGCAAAAAGCGCCCGTTTACCGGAGCTGAATTTCTGGGATCCTGACGGACGCGAAGTCTACATTTACGGCGAGCGCGTTAAGGACATCACCACGCATCCGGGCTTCCGCAATTCGGCCGCTTCAATCGCCCTCCTCTACGACGCGTTGCACGACGAGAAGACCAAGGAGGTGCTGACGGCTCCGACCGATACCGGCTCGGGTGGCTTCACGCACAAGTTCTTCAAAGCAGCGCGCTCCCGCGAGGATGTGA